>NZ_JBNWDQ010000006.1:0-516903 GCF_053521805.1 Rhizobium sp. A22-96 | reverse complement strand
TGCCGCCAGACGCCGTAATCGTCTCGCTGTAAACCGCATTCAGTGTCGCTGCACCAAGCGTTACAGGCAAAAGCCCTATCGTCGGGGCCGAGATCGTGAGGCTATAGGCTCTCGACGCGGTAAACGGAGCGCCGGTACCGGTCGAGCTGTCCGTCGCGGTGATCGTGACGTTAAAGGTCCCCGCTGCGGTCGGCGTGCCGGAGAGGGTGCCGCCTGAAGACAAGGTGAGGCCGGCGGGCAGCGCGCCTGCGGTAACCGCATAACTATAGGGGCTCGTGCCGCCCGAAGCCGTGACAATCTGGCTATAGACTGTCCCGATACTACCGCCCGGCAAGGAAGTTGGGCCGAGCGAGATTGTTGGAACGGGCACCGTGATGCTGACGGTCGCGGGTGCAGACGTGCCGTCGAGATTGGTGGCAGTGTAGGTGAAGCTGTCGGCACCCGCATAGCCGGCTGTCGGCGTATAGGTGATGGTTGTGCCCGTTGCCGTCGCCGTCCCGTGAGCGGCCGCAGTCGCAACGGCAACCGAGAGCGGGGCGCCGCCGGTGATGTTGAGGGTAATCGGATTGGCCGAGGAGTTCTGCGCAACCGTCGCGGTCACTCCATTGGCGATCGGCGGATGGGCAACCAGCACCAGCGTATATGCTCTGGTGCCGGAGAACGGTCCCGAGCCGGTCGAGCTGTCCGTTGCAGTGACGGTGAAGTTAAAGGTACCGGGCACTGTCGGGGTGCCTGTGAGGACACCGGTCGACGACAGCGTCAGCCCGGTCGGCAGAGCGCCGGTGCTGGCATAACTATAGGGCGCCGTCCCGCCAGACGCCGTAATCGTCTCACTGTAGCTGGCGTTGAGCGTGGCGGCCGCAAGCGTTGTCGGAGCGACTGTAATCGTCGGAGCTGCAATGGTGATGCTATAGGCTTTGGCGACGGCAAATGGAGCGCCGGTACCGGTCGAGCTGTCGGTTGCGGTCAGGGTAAAGTTGAACGTGCCGCCTCCCGTTGGCGTGCCGGATATGACACCGGCGGACGACAATGTCAGTCCGGCTGGGAGGGAACCGGCCGTAATCGCGTAACTATAGGGACTTGTCCCGCCCGAAGCCGTCGTGGTCTCGTTATAGGCGACTCCGATGGCGCCTGCAGGTAGCGTCGCCGGGTCTAATGACAGCGTCGGAACTGACACGGTGATGCTGGCGGTTGCGGGTGCAGACGTGCCGTCGAGATTGGTGGCGGTGTAGGTGAAGCTGTCGGCACCGCTATAGCCTGCCGTCGGCGTATAGCTGATGGTCGTGCCTGAGGCTGTCGCCGTCCCGTGGCCTGGCGCAGTTGCGATCGCAACCGAGAGCGGGGTACCGCCGGTGATGTTGAGGGTAATCGGATTAGCCGAGGAGTTCTGGGCAACCGTCGCCGAGACGGCATTGGCGATCGGCGGATGGGCAACCAGCACCAGGGTATAGGCTCTGGTACCTGAGAACGGTCCCGAGCCGGTCGAGCTATCGGTTGCGGTGACGGTGAAGTTGAAGGTGCCGGGCACAGTCGGCGTGCCGGAAAGGACGCCGGTCGACGACAGCGTCAGCCCGGTCGGCAGAGCACCGGTGCTGGCATAAGTATACGGAGCCGTGCCGCCAGACGCCGTGATCGTCTCACTGTAGCTGGCATTGAGCGTGGCAGCCGTAAGCGTCGTCGGAGCGACTGCAATCGTCGGAGCGCCGACAACCAGGCTATAGGCCCGCGACCCGGTGAATGGTCCCGAGCCGGTGGAGCTATCGGTGGCGGTGACGGTGAAGTTGAACGTGCCGCCGGCGGTTGGGGTGCCGGAAAGGGCGCCGGCCGCCGACAATGTCAGACCGGCGGGCAGGGCACCGGCGGTCACGGCATAGGTGTAGGTGCTGGTGCCGCCCGAGGCCGTGACGGTCTGACTATAGGCCGTGGCCACGGTGGCAGCCGTAAGCGTCGTCGGGGTAATCGCAATCGTCGGCGCGTTGACGTTAAGGCTATAGGCTCTGGAGCCGGTGTAAGGTCCCGAGCCGGTCGAGCTATCGGTCGCGGTCACGGTAAAGTTGAAAGTGCCGCCTGCGGTCGGGGTACCGGAAAGCACACCGGTCGTTGCCGATAGTGTCAAACCCGCTGGAAGAGCGCCTGCGGTGATCGCGTAAGCATAGGAACTGGTGCCGCCCGATCCCGTGACGGTCTGACTGTAGGCTGAAGCCACGGTCGCAGCAGGCAGCGTTGTCGGCGTAATCGCGATCGTCGGTGATGCGATGGTCAGGCTAAAGGCTTTCGATGCATTAAACGGCGCACCGGTCCCAGTTGAACTATCCGCCGCCTTGACAGTGAAGTTGAAGGTGCCGCCTGCGGTTGGCGTGCCGGAGAGAGTGCCTGAGGATGACAATGTCAGACCGGCCGGCAAGGCCCCTGAGGTGATGCTATAGCTATAGGGGGCGGCGCCGCCTGAAGCGAGGAGCGTCTGGCTGTAGCCGGCTCCGACCGTGCCGCCCGTCAAAGGTGAGGCTGTAGTGAAGGAGATCGTCGGCGGAGAAACAGTTATGCTGACGGTCGCCGGTGAGGACGTGCCGCCGGTATTGGTTGCGGTGTAGGTGAAACTATCGCTACCGGCGTAGCCGGCGGTCGGCGTATAGGTGATCGATGTACCGCTTGCCGTGGCCGTTCCGTGAGAGGCCTGGGTCGCGACGGCGACAGAGGCCGCAGCTCCCCCTGACAGGTTCAGCGTAATCGGGTTCGCACTGCTGCCGTAGCTCACCGTCGCGCTGGCGGCGCCGGCAACGGGCGGCGGTAAATTGACAACCTGGAGGTTGACGGTAACGACATTGGCATAAGGCCCCGGCGATGTACCGTGCAGATTTGGACTGCTGTCGGTCACGACAACCTGGAAACTGAAATTTCCAAGCGACGTCGGCGTTCCGCTGATCGCACCGTTGCCTGCCAACGAAAGTCCTGGAGGCATGGTTGATCCGGTGTAGAGTGCGAAACTGTATGGGGCCAAAGCGCCTGACCCGGAGAGCGTTGCGCTATAGGCCGCATTCAGAGTGGCAGTTGGCGGCGCGCTAACCGCAATATTGTTGGACGGGTTCGGGACGGTGGCCGAATAGGACTTGGTCGTCGACAGACCGCCAGTGGCCGTCACCGTAAATGTAACGGTATAATTGCCTGCCTGCGTGGGGGTACCGGAGATGGTCGATCCGCTGAACGATAGACCCGGCGGCAACGAACCAGAGGTCAATGCGAAAGTGTAGGGGGCCGTGGCGCCGCTCGCGCTGAGAGTTTGGCTGAAGGCCGTGCCGACCTGCGGGTTGGGCAGTGAGCCGGGGGAGACGGTAATAGGGTTTGTGGTCGACGCAACGGCGACGTTGATCGTAAATGGGCTTCCACCAGCATCGACCACGACGAAGCTATCGCTTGTCGCTCCATCGCCATTGTTGACGTAGGTAACCTTGCCTGCCGCGGCATCGACGCTTACCGAGCCATGAGCCGGAGAAGTTGTGTTCGGTCCGGGGTACGGGTTGAGGCCGGCGGCATTACAAAGGGTGCCGACGGTAATCAGAATCGATCCGCCGGAGGCCATCGGGTTTGTTGACGGCGTTGTGTTCACGTCGGGCACGTTAAAGCTGGTGCAGGCAGCATAGGCCATGCTTGGAGCGGCTAAAGATAAGCCGGCAAATAATAAAGAAACAATCAGAATCGTCTTGAGAAGTAGTACATGACCCCGCGACGCCGCTGATACTGAGTTTGTTGTTACTTTAATAATCTGCTGCGCCACGCATCTTGCGTAACTCGCCAAGACAATCAATATACTGTTTGTAGAAATACAATATTTCTCTCGAATCGAGAGCTTTGTTATGGCAAGTTCCGCGGCCGACAACTCGCCAATTTTCATTTTCCCAACCCAAGTACTGACTGAAATTCATTGCTGAATGGCAGATATTTACTTTTGCAATTGCCTACGCACATTGTAGCCATCGCTCCCCACTGCGATAACACTACTATCGGAAGCGACTTGAAAGGCAATTTACCATTTTTGAAATCCGCTAGGATTGTTTAATTTGACATCAGTATTCAATCAAATGTTGTATATTAGCAACATTTGATTTGCATTCGCTCTTCACTGTGTCCAGATAGCTGATAAGAGAAGGACGTGTTCGGCAGGCGTTTTCTCTAAATCTTAAGCGGCAGGTTGAGTGCGGAGATTCACTGTTGGCGACTGAGAGGGGTAAGCCGGTCAGCAACTGTCTGGCGCTCACACTTTGAACGGTGGGGGGCATGTTGGCTTTTGGCTCGAAAGCCATGCGAATGTGATTTCCCTTCACTGTTTGCGTAGTGTCGAAGCAAAACCGGTGGGGAAATCAACATCGCTTCTCGATCAACTGACCAACGTGTCAAATAACCGGAGCCGCCTTAGCGTCGTAACCGGGTAATCGCTGTCGAGCATTCGCGCCGGAGTGAAACCGGTTTCCAATACCCTCATTCTTGAAACTGAACGATCGTAACTCGCGGTCCGGCCCGCTTGCTTATGGAGCGTAATCAGATAGCGCAACGGTGCGACAAATGACGGGCGTAGCAGCAAGGCAGCTTCCGCATGATTGGTTGCGTCCTCGTATTCGCCGAGTGCTGCTGCAGACATGCAGCAGAAGAACTCCGTGAAAGCGCGTGCTTCACTGCCTCCGGTTAATTGCAGTGCTGCCAGCGAAGAGGCTCGAGAGCTTCTCAGATCGCCCAGAATGAGTTCCGTGTTCGACAAAATAGCGAGATTGACGCTGTTGAGCGGGTCATATTTGATGGCTCTCTTCGCCAGCGACAACGAATTTCGGGGAGAGCCGCCTCTCAGATATTCGATATGGGCGCCGATGCCCAAAACGGTTGCGCTGTCAGGCGCTTCACTTATGGCCTCATGAAACAGCGCATCAACGCTAACGTTGTCTCCCGGCAATTCTGGCGTCCGATGCTGAAACTGGGCGATGGTGCGACCGAAAGCTCTCCATGCGAGGTATTGCGGTTTGGGTGCCAGCTCATAGGCGGCCTGAAAATACCTGTCTGCGGATAGCAACGCTGCCTTGTCGAACCGGAAGACCAGATTGCGCGCGCGGTTTGCAAAGGTCGTCGCACAATCGGAAATATCAAGCTTTTCTAGGCGCTTCTTCATTGTGTTGAGTATGGCGTCAACAATGCTTGATGACGCCAGTTCAATGTCGCCCTGTTCCAGCACCTCTTCCTTGCGACATATGGAGAAGTTTTGCATCAGCAGGATTTCCGAGCCCTGAAAATTCTTCAGGGCGACGTGCAGCTCCAGCCTGTCGCGAGAGCCAAAGGCAGCCAAAGCGACGATCAGGCCCTTCTTCGCGCTTCTGCCGGCATTGGCGGGATCCGACCCAAGTTCATGGTAAATGCTGAAGTCGGTAAAATCCAGAAGTGCCGAAGTCGTTAAAGATATGATGGTGCGCACGAGACGGTCGCCGCTTGAAACATTGGTCCTGCATTGGAAAAAAATGGCAGGCGCCGCTTCCGGCATCAGCCGGCGGGTTGCAAAGCAGCTCGGCTCTACCACTGCTTCGGCCTGGCTGCGCTGGTCGCGAACCCAACTTTCGAATTCCGGGTCAGCTACATCCAGACCGCAGAAAAGCCCGCGATCCGCTTCGCACGAGCGGGTGGTTGGTCCATATTCTCGATCGACCGTAAAATGCGCTGGATCAAACGAAACCTGTTCTCGATCCGCTCTGAGCACATGAGCATGCTTCCCAAGTGAGCGGCGAATGATCGTCAACGTTTGACGTAAACTGTCCGACCCCTGCTGGGTATCTCTGTCGCTCCACAATTTGTCCTGGAGCCAGCGGCGACTTCTCGAATAATCAGGCGCAAGGGCAAGGAGCGCGATGAGTCCGCGTGCCTTCATGGCCCGAGGCAGGAGATCCTCCCCCTCAGGCCCCGTCAGACGAAAACGGCCATATATTCGCAGGAAAATCATACGATATCCTCAGGAATGCATGCATGCTTGCTCTGCCTCTAACTCCGGAAATATTCGTTAGCGGTTGAACTCATCAAAAGCTGCGCCGGCGGTCGGCACTTGCTGGCTGCCCATCAGAAGGCCGGCGAATGGATAGGGTGGTATGTCGGTCGTTGATCCCGCGTGGTCCGGATAATTCAGGAGCACCCAGGCTCGAAAGATCGATATGCCCTTAGCGACTTGAAGCGAATAATCCAGCGTCTGCGTATTCGGCACCGGAGACTGAGCGCCGATGTTGCGGAAATAGGCCTTTGCATCGTTGTCGATGAAGGGATCGAAAGGTACGTCGGGCAGCAGCATGGCCGCCTGTTTGGCCTCTGGAGAATTGGCCAGAACTGCACGGCCCCAATCCATTGCGCGCTGATGGCAGGTGATGCAGCCCGACTTCGGATTGTCGACGGGCCCATTTGCGCGACCGAAAAGCCCGAGATGTTGACGCGGCAAAGCGTAGAAGCGCTGGGCCTCCTCCGGGTTGACCCAGCTTTCCTTGGGCGTTGCCGCCTTGTCGTAATATGCGCTGGCCAGCAAATCGGGGTCGCTGCCCCACATCAGGCCAACCGGAACCAGGCGATCATAGGGTGTCTTGCCCGCCTTTGTCCCGTCATACATGAATGTGCCAAAGAACCAGCCATTCGGCGAGCGCTTGTCCTTCACCGAGACGTCCACCTGTAACATTCGCATCGTTATGATGCTGCCGTCATTGCCCGCAGCAACTTCCCATTCCTTCGAATTGCTCAGAAAAGGGACCTGGGCGGGAGTGGCGTTCGTGAACAGCAGCTTGATGCCCAAAGCCCCGTCGGGAAGGCTGAATCCTTTCGTCTTCGGGAAGGTCGGATCACTCCAGATCTGACCCAGACCATAACAGGCCAGGTCGTTATATATCCCGACGGCCCAGTTTTTTGCCCAACCGACCTGCTTCTCGTGGAGTTCCTTCGGCCGCGACCAGCGTTCTGTCGTCATGCCGCGCAATGGCTCACGAGAATCCTGAAGCCAGGGCGCGTTACACCAATGCTGTTCCTTGTTGTCTTCGATGCGCCAGTCTATGTCCGAACGTCCGTTATACTTCGTCGCATATTCAAGGATTGCGTGCATGTAACCAGCGGGGTCGGTGAGGGGATCGACCGCCAACCATGGCAATCGGCTGGCATCCGGAAGCGTCTTTGGAAAATCATAATGGACCTGAAATTTGCGTTTGCCCTGCCCTCCCTTGAGCGGCAAGGCGCTTGGACAGTTGAACATGGCGGTCGCTTGCGTCGCAAAGTCTTTTGTCGTCGGCAGCAAACATTCCGCGGATGCCGCAGTGGCAAACATCACGGTCACAAAAAGGCAGATCAATCCAAGGAGTCTCATTGAAAATTCCTCATCGACCGTTCAACTGTTGAGAAAATTAGAAAGCTATGATATACAATCATTAAGAGCAAGAAAAAAATGCAGCTTTGCAGAAACTTCTGATTTTCTATTCTTGGAGGCGTCTATGTTCGAGCCTCAATCTTAAAGTTCAGTCGATATGCAGCTTATAATTGTATATTGCCATCGACCGAACCCAGATGTGCTGCTGGAACGAGGCAGGCTCCAACAGGTGAGATGATCCGAAACAAGTATCTTTCGATGTGTCGCGCATTTTGAGACCCAAATCGCGAACGCGGTCGACCAATGCTGCGCGGATATCTCTTTGACCAGAACGCCGAAAGTTACGGCAATCACCTGATTAAGGTGTCCATGCTTTCCTCGGGCTTTGCTGGAACCATCCGCAGTGGTTGATTCAGGCAGAGAACGGAGGGAATGCCAGGGTTTCGCAAACGAAGAAGATGCAGTCCGATGCCGGCAATACCAACCATGAGACAAGGGCTGTATCCGCCACGCTGCAGGCCAGACGGCATTTGTTCGGGATGGCCATGCTCGTCGAGAACGGACCGAACGGTGGCGTTGACGCACGATCTTGCTTCGTCATCGTCAAAGGCCGTCGCCAGATCCAGGAGGATATCAGACAATCCCAGGACACCGTGGCACAGAGTGATATCCGAGCCCTGCGTGGCTCGGCGTTGAACAATGAAGGCTTGCGTCGTCTTCATCGCGATGCGAGCCATGCGCTCGTGATACGCTGCGCGTTCCGGATCAAGTTCCCGGGCATAGAGATGGGCCAATCCAATCCCTGGTGCTCCGTGGCACCACGCACCTCTGAACGTGCCAACGATCTTCCCATCGCGCTTCGAGTGCTCATATCGCGTGTCGATCCAGTTTCCTTCATCCGGGTTGAACAGCGCATCCTCAAAAGAAAAGGCCCCGCGGGCATGCTTGAGAAATGTCTCGTTGCCGGTTGCGCGATAAGCTCTCAATAGACCCAGCGCGAGCCCGGAAGCTCCGTGCGAGAAGCCGCTGAGCGGTGGCAATTCAAGCTCGACGCCATGAACCTTCTCGGGCGCCCAGAGGCAGATTTCATCATCTTTCCACTGCGCTTTGTCGACGATCTCTTGAGCACAATCGGATGCAAGTCCCAGGAATGCGCGTTGCTTCAGCACGTCGGCCAGATAAACGAGTGCGGGGATCGCACCTGCATTGCCGCCGATGACATCGAGGGAGTGATGAACGGACAATCCGCCCATGATCCTGTTTGTCAGGAAGAGGAATTCGTCCATGACGATGGTACGAAACTGCTGTGTATGGGACAGGATCTGTACGCCTGCATAAAGCAGGCCCAAACAGCCGGCATAGAAGGAAATCGGCGATGCGGGAAAATGGTTCTGCCGCATGTAGTTGACCGAACGCAGCCAGGCGGCGACGGCCGTTCTCTCATATCGCGCATCACCCGTCTCGGCGTAAAGCGCATCGAGATAAAGTGCGGTTCCCGCTGAGCCGGAATAGAGCTCCGGGCTCAAGGCTGCAGTTCTGCGCGAGTAACCCGCGATTTCCCTATCCTCGATGTCTCTGCGTCCCAGCCAGTTGCAGGCGAGTTCATCATCGCTCCAGTAGGCGGTGCGAACCAGCTGGTCGCCAATGCGGATCGCCGCATCCAGCAACTGGTCACGCGCAAGCGGCTCTGCCATGACCTTGGCAAATTGATTCATGTCAGTTTCTCCCAGACGGATGTTGCGGAGGCCAATGCTGCTTCGTACTGGGCCAGGTTGTTCTGGCGTGCATAGGGCCGCAGACTATCGAGCCCGGAGCGTTCGAAGCTCGCGTAAACCGATTGAGCCACCTGGTGCGTTTCGACCGGAGACGGGTTATCCAGAAGAGCGCCGGCCAGCAGCGTCGCGCGTGAAATGCCAAAGCTGGAGCCATCATCGGGATCCTCGGCAAAAGCCAGCCCCTTGGCGAGACGCCGTGCAAACAGAGGCACGCCATCCTTGAGGAGGGGGTCTATGACCCCATGCGTTGCCATGATCTCCGGTAGGGCCTCGGCCATTTGACAGGCACGCAAATAGAGCACGCCCGCGTCTGACCTGTTGTAGCCTGCCGGGTCGGCTATGACCTTGGTTCTGAAGTGAATGCGTCTTTGGTTCAGGCGGCGCGTGATTTCTGAGAGATACGGCTCAGCCGCTGTCGGCGTCAAATTGAAGTAGAAGCGAAGGAGCGGACCGCAGTCAGCGGGAATATCCAGGCGCGAGGCGTTGCCAAAAGCCATGTAGAAAGCCGGCATCATTTGGCGCGCTTCCTTGGGGATCCGAACGTAGCAGGATTGATCCTCCGAGCCTGCGGGAAGCCTCGGAACCACATCTTCTGGCCGAACCCAATACAGGATGCCATCCTTTCGAACGATCAGCTTGCTGCTTCCCTGTTCCTGCCCGAGCAGAAACCAGCCCTCCTGGAATGTGCCGGTTCCGTTATTCGCCTTTGAAAGTGAGGGAATGAAGTCGTTGGGGTCTAGGTTGGGACTGACGGGCGAGGGGGATGTCGCGGAATAAAGATTGTTATAAATATCCGTCATCAGGATGGTGCGGAAGCGCTCGATACCGGCATCAGCCGCATCCGGCCCGGCCGTCAGCTCCACTCCACGGGTCGGATCGAATACGCGAAGCTTGCTGATGTCTCGAACGATGCCGTTAAGCTCATATTCGGTGTCGGACAGAACTCGAACCGCGGTCAAAACCCTCAAAATATCGGGATGTACCAACTGGGACGTCATCAATGGATCCTCCCAAGTTCAATGCCGAACAGGCCGGAAGCGGCTTCCGTCGGCTTTTCGAGAATGCTCTTTGCAATGCCGAGTAGAATTCGGGCGATCGGCGGGATCTCATCGAATTTCGCTGCAATTTCGTAGCTCGTCTGAAAGATCCTGATCGCCGAGAAGATCACGACCTTGCCTAGCAACCGGGCTTCTTCGTCAGCGTTCTGGCCGCCATGAGCTATATAGCGATGCCAAAAGGTCTGCAGGCAGGGCTTGAGCCTCGTGATTGGGAAACCAGCGTTTCGGACCATGTCTTCGGGCGTCGCCATATCCGGCATGGAAATGGTCCACCAGAAGATAAAGTCCTGGAAAACCCCGGCAATATCCCAGGCCTTGTCGCCCTGCTGCACCAGTTCCCAATCGACGATGCGGATCTTGTCCGAGCCGATGTCCTCCAGATTGGGATCCGGTTGAACGAGAAAATTGTCCAGCTTCACATCGCCATGAATAACGCTGTTGATTTCCCAGGTTTTGGCCGCCGCTTCCCAGCGAAGCATGACATCGCTCATCGCCTGCAACTCGCGCAGATAGGCGAGGCCACCTGGGCGTATGTAGCCAAGGACATTCGGACTAGGCTTGTTCAGTTTGAAACCGAACGGCAGGTCGGTTGAGAGAAAGGCGATCTTGCCGTTGCCGCTTGTAACAGGCTGTTCAAATTCCCGGTGCAGCTCGGCCAACAGCCTCCCGACCTCTGAAATCGTACGCAGCGGAAGCCTGTCTGCGCCGCGCTGCTTATAGTAGCGCCAGAGAGGGATTGCCTCCCGGTAGAAGTCCAGGACCAGAAGCCCTTGCTCAAGGTTGGTATGGCGCACCGTCGCACAATCGACGCGAAAGGCCGGGCTTTCTCTCTCAAGGAACTCATAGAATCGTATTTCGGCCCTTAAAGTTTCGGCGCTTTCAGAATCTGGATCTGAAGGCTGCTTGATCAGGTAGTTCTCGGCCCTGTTCGTGGTCACCTGGATGTTGCGGTTGCGCCTGGTGAGGGTGGTCGCCTCAAAATCCCCGTACAAAATGGATGCTTTGGATATCAGGCCGAGTGAATCCAGCAGTTTGTCGATGGTATCAATCGAATACATTTGGTTAGGACCTCCAGGAGAGTTCAGGCCGCTTACGAGGCGTTCGCGAAGTAAGGACCCGATCGCGAGCGCAGGTGCCGAGTAGCGGGCAAAGAGCTGGTGGCAGCAAGCGTTGGGCTGGTGGAGAAAGCCCCGCGGCTTTCTCCACCGCAGTTTGGTCGATCAGGTTGAGCAGCCAGTCGTTGCAAGAATGATCCAGCAGCAATCATTGGCCTTGTTCGCCTGAGGTGCCGCGCTATGCAGTTTGGCGGTCGCCGCATCCGTGGAGCAGCCGGTGGTCGCCAGAACGATCCAGCAGCAATCATCGGCGACGCTCTGCCGGAGCGCCGACGAGGATTCGGCGGTCGCCGCGTCCGTCGAGCAACCGGTGGTCGCCAGGATAATCCAGCAGCAGCCGTTCGGCGCAGGCGATTTGGCTGCGGCGAAATCGGCAGTAGAGCATCCTGTGGTGGCCACAAGAATCCAGCAACAATCTTTGGTGGTCATATTGAGCACTCCCTATTGAGTTGTGGAACGATGGAAAGGCCATTGCCTTCACGACAAGACCTCAAGGCGTTTGATGGGCTTCGCGGTGCGGCAGGCTTTGTGATAAGCGGCTGCCATCCCGTGTCCCCATCAGCTCAGCGGCTCCAATGCGGAGGGGCCGCGCCAATCGTCAGTGGTTCTGACGTCAGGTCGAATGATTACCAATTGATTTTACTGGTAAATCGCCGTCGGTCCGATCGTCCTGAACAATGTGCGATCGGATGGAAACACCTGGCCGTGATTGTATCGTGATTTTTTTGTTTCGCGTGGCCCAGCCCCAGCGATCACTTCGCGCTGGGCCAGTTCCTGGCGAAATCAGCAACTGGCCGTTGGATGCTTGACCGCGAGCTCTTGGGCTTAGCGAGTGATCCCGAAATCCCGATCTCGCGCCACGTGAGTGATACTGATAGCGCTTAAGCTCTTCTGAACAAGACCGGCGGAACGATCATGCCAAGTGGGATTTGGCAGTGAGCGCAACCCAAGCTGCTTCAATGATATAGCGATACCAAGGCAGATGTGCTGACCCAGCTCGACGGCATTGGCGTCGAGTGCGGGACATAAGGTTGCCGTCATCGTCGATGGTCCATCGATTATTTTAATGTCGGACGCGTGTTTTGGCAGTCCGGATATCTGGCACGCCCACAAGCTCTCTCAATAGGGATCAGCGTTATAAATCTGTCCGGCAGAAGTATCGGGTTTATGAAATGGACGGGATGTCGCGGTAGCGATTGACAGCCCGGTGATCTGGGTCAGCAGCGAGATCCGTTGCTCGTGGCAAGTCGTCTCGCCGGTAGCTACCCGCAGCCTGTGGATTTACGGACCGGTTAGGGCAAATAGAATGCAAAGGCTGCGATATCTGGTTGCAGTCGGCGGGGTCTAAAAACGGCGGCTGGCGGTCATGAGCGAGCTTCCACGGTCGTAGCCACATCCTCCGTCCGCCTTGAGAAATAATTGGCGATCAGCGCGCCCGAGATATTGTGCCAAACGCTGAATATCGCGCTGGGTACGGCGGCAATGGGCGAGAAGTAGGCCGTCGCAAGGGCGGCGCCGAGACCGCTGTTCTGCATGCCCACCTCGATCGCCAGCGCCTTGCGCTTCGGCAATGAAAGGCCGAAAAGCTTGGCGGCAAAATAGCCGAACAAGTAGCCAAAGCCATTGTGCAGGACGACGATCACGAAGATCAGGAGGCCAGATTGGGCAATCGCGCCCTTGCTGGCGCCGACCACTGCCGCGACGATGAGAACGATACCAACGACGCTGACGATCGGCAGCAACGGCATCGCACCTTTGACAACGCCGGGAATGAGCTTCTGGAAGATGAACCCCAGGGCCAGAGGCAGCAGGATGACCTGCACGATGCTGATGAACATGGATAGCGGATCGACCGGCAGGTATTGGCTTGCAAACATCCAGACCAGGAACGGCGTGACAATCGGCGCAGCGAGCGTGGTGACGCTGGTGCAGGCGACGCTCAATGCCACGTCGCCCTTGGCAAGGTAAGTCATGACGTTACTCGAAGTCCCGCCCGGGCAACATCCGACGAGAATGACGCCGGCGGCGACTTCCGGCGGCATCGGGATAATTCTTGTGAGGATAACCGCGATCGTCGGCATGATCAGAAAATGCGCGAAGACGCCGATGGCCACTTCGAACGGGCGTTTCAGCAGCTCCCGAAAATCGTCGATCGACAATGTCAGGCCCATGCCGAACATGATGATCCCGAGCAGCCAGACGATGTAAGGTGCAACATGCTTGAACACATCAGGCAGGAAGAAGCCGAGAACGGCAAACACGATGACCCAGAGCGCGAAGGTCCTGCCTACGAAGGTGGAAAAAGATGCAAGTGCTTTCATGGTATCCTCACAGTGGTCGTTTCCGCTTTATTCCCGTGAGGCAGGCTGTCAAGCGGCCTGAGACCGGGACCGGTTCCGCGCGCGAAATTTGGATGAGGCGATGCTTTTCTGCATATGCCGGCTAAGTTCCCATTCAAGAGATTCACGGGCCACGTTTCGTTCGGCTTTCGCGGCTTCGTCCGCACGTTGAACTAACGGGTGCAGTCGCTGGCCGAAGCGATGGAGGAAGTTTCCCGTTGCATGTGATCGCATCCAGCGGACTTGGTGCGGTAAAGCGGCAGATCCACGCATCGTGAAGCTTGCCATGATGTCGTTTTTCCAAAGGTCCGGCATAAAAGCCTCTTGAAGAAAATCGTTTTTCTGATACGACTCCCCGACATCAGAGGGAGGCATCATGAGCCGCAATATCATTCTCGTCGATCCGCTGCCGCGGACTGTCGATCTCATTATGGAGCCGAGCGTCAAGGCGAGGCTGCATCAACTCGGTGATGTCGTTATCTCCGAGGATCGGCAGATGCCTGCCGATCAGGTCGATGAACTTCTTCCTGATACCGTGTTGATTTTCGGCCAGACCGACATGCCGAAGGAACGTCTTGATCGCGCGCCGAGACTGAAGGCGATCATCAATGTCGAATCCAACTTCATGCCCAATATCGACTATCAGGCCTGTGTTGAGCGGGGCATCTGGGTCATTACGCCGGCGTCTGCCTTTGCGTCACCCGTTGCGGAATCCTCTCTGGCCATGGCCTTGGATCTGGCTCGCGGCATTACGCAGGCTGATCGGGATTTTCGCCAGGGCATCGAGCAGTATGGTCTTGCGGGCAACACAGATACCTTCCGCTTTGCCGGTGCGTCCGTCGGCATCGTCGGTTTCGGAGATCTTGGGCGCCAGCTGCGAGAACTGATCCGGCCGTTCCGCAATCATGTCCGGGTTTTCGATCCCTGGCTGCCGAATGAGATCATCGAGCGGGCCGACTGCGTTCCGGTCGGACTGGACGAGGTTCTTTCGCAGAGCCAGGTGGTTTTCGTCTTTGCAAGCGTGACGAGCGAGAATGAAGGTTTCATCGGTGCGCGCGAATTTGCCATGATGAAGCCGGGGGCTGCCTTCCTGTTGATGAGCCGCGCCGCTGTCGTCGACTTTCCGGCGATGTTGGCCGCCGCTGCTTCCGGGCATATTCGCGTCGCGACAGACGTGTTTCCCGAGGAGCCCGTTGCGGCTGATGATCCGGTTCGCTCTACGCCGGGACTTCTCTTGTCCGCGCACAGGACGGGCGGCACGCAGGATGCGCTATATGCGCTTGGCTCCATGGCGGTCGCGGATGCCGAGCTGATCATGAAGGGCCTGCCGCCGCAGCTTTGCCGGCGAGCCGATCCCGCCACGGCAGCTCGACTGAAGTCGAAGCCGGTGTCGGTGACCTGAGTAAGGGAATTTATATTTTAGAAAATCGATTTTCTAGATCGGGGAATGGTCCCCAAACCCGGTGTTGGATACCGGGCGCGGCGAAGCCGTGATTTATCGGAGGAGAATGATCATGAACAGGATGAAGCTTTTTGCCGCGGCCGCAATCGCGGCGACCGCACTTTTTAGCAGCGTTCAGGCCCAGGCCGCCGACTATGCCGTCATCTTGAAGACGCTCGCCAATCCCTATTGGCAGGACGTCCAGAAGGGCGTGCAGGCGAAGGCCAAGGAGCTCGGCGTTGAGGTCGACATCTTCGCGTCGCCGTCGGAAGACGATACGCAGGCACAGCTGCAGCTGTTCGAAGATGTCCTGAACCGCAACTACAAGGGCGTCGCGTTCGCGCCGATCTCGTCGGTGAACCTCGTGCAGCCGGCAGCGAAGGCCTACAAGGCCGGAATCGCGCTCGTCAATATCGATGAGCAGATCGACATGGCGGCTCTCAAGCAGGCGGGCGGCAATGTCGAAGCCTTCATCACCACCGACAATGTTGCCGTTGGCAAGAAGGGCGCCGACTTCATCATCGGCAAGCTCGGCTCTGCCGGTGGTGAAGTTGCCATTATCGAAGGCAAGGCGGGTGTCGCCTCGGGTGAAGCCCGCAAGAGCGGGGCCACTCAGGCCTTCCAGAGCGCAAAGGGTGTCAAGCTGGTCGCGAGCCAGCCGGCCGATTGGGACCGCCTCAAGGCCCTCGATGTGGCCAGCAACATCCTGCAGTCTTCGCCGGATCTGAAGGCATTCTATTGCGCCAACGATACGATGGCGCTCGGCGTCGTTCAGGCCGTGCAGAATGCCGGCAAGGCGGGCCAGGTCATTGTTGTTGGAACTGACGGTGCGCCGGAAGCAAGAGATTCCGTCAATGCCGGTCGTCTGACGGCGACGGTTGCCCAGGATCCGCAGAAGCTCGGCGCAGACGGTCTCGAACTTGTCGTCGCAGCCGCCAAGAAGGGTTCGCTGACGCCGGTCGATACGCAGGCAAAGCAGGTCGCCGTCGACTCCGTGCTCGTCACCAAATAACGCCAGGCCGCCGCGGACTAAACCAACCGCGGCGGCATCTCTCCCGTAAGGAGTATGGCCATGGAGAATGGCGAAAAGACCTTGAAAACTTCGATCGTCAGGATGAGAGGGATTGAGAAGTCCTTCGGCGGCATTCGCGCGCTGAAGGGTGTCGATCTCGATATCCATGCAGGAGAAGTTCATGTCGTGCTCGGTGAGAACGGCGCGGGCAAATCCACCCTGATGAAAGTGCTGTCCGGCATCTATCAGCCGACCGCCGGGACGATCGAGATTGACGGTAACCCGTTCTCGCAGTTGACACCGGCGGATGCCTCGGAAGCCGGCATCTCCATCATCTATCAGGAACTAAGCGTCATCAACGAGCTCTCGGCTCTCGAGAACCTGTTCGTCGGGCGCCTTCGCACCAAGCGGCGTTTCGGTTTTCCGATGATCGACTGGAAGAGAATGGAGACGGAAGCCCGGGCCATTCTCTCGCAGCTTGGTCTCGACATAAATCTTCGGCGACCCGTCGCCGAGCTTCCGATCGCTCATCGGCAAATACTCGAGATCGCCAAGTCGCTGATGGGCAAGGTCCGGGTTTTGGTCATGGACGAGCCGACCTCGTCGTTGACCAAAATCGAGGTCGACCGCTTGCTCGATCTCGTTCGCAAGCTTCGGGAGCAGGGCATGGCGATCCTGTTCATTTCGCATAAATTCGATGAAGTACGTGCCATCGGCGATCGCTTCTCGGTCTTGAAAGATGGCAGTTCCAACGGCACCGGCCTGATCGCCGAGCACACGAATGACGACCTGATCCGCATGATGGTGGGTCGCGTCGTACAGCAGAAATTCCTTTCGTCCCATCCAATCGATCGAACCGGGTCGCCGGTGCTTGAGGTGCGCAATGTCACTTCCGCCGATCGCAAACGCGTCAGGGATGTCAGTTTCGACGTCCATCATGGTGAGGTCTTCGGTTTTGCCGGGCTGATCGGGTCCGGTCGGACGGAATTGATGAATTGCCTGTTCGGCGCCGAAAAGCGAGCGTCCGGATCCATCGTTCTCAATGGGCGGGATATCACTCCGCGTAACCCTTTGAGGGCGCTGAAGAGCGGCATGGCCTATATCACCGAAAGCCGCAGGCAGACCGGCTTCATGCCCAACTTCACGATCATGGAAAACACCGTCGTGTCCGCGCGCGTCAAGGCATCTCCGCTGCGCGGCGCTCTGGGGCTTGTCTCGTCGCGGGCCGACAGGGCGCTTGCCGAGCGCGAAAGCAAGCGACTGGCCGTCAAGGCCCGGTCCGTCGACCAGCTCGTAACGGAACTGTCGGGAGGCAACCAGCAAAAGGTGCTGGTTGGCAAGTGGATGGCGACGAACCCCGAGGTCTTCATCTTCGATGAACCGACACGCGGGATCGATGTCGGTGCCAAGGCAGAAATCTACGCGATCATTCGAAAGCTGGCTGACGAGGGCAAGGCCGTCATCGTCGTTTCCTCCGAGCTGCCTGAGATTCTTGCCGTCTGCGACCGGATCGCGGTGTTTCGCGCCGGCTCGATCGGCGGCCTCGTCGAGGGCGCCACCGCCAATGAGGAAATGCTTCTACAATATGCAATCGGAGGAGTTGCCTGATGGGCCGCCTTGAAAAATTCTGGGAGACCTACGGTACTCTCTGCATACTCATCGTCATCCTTGTGCTTTTCAGCATCCTGTCGCCGGCGTACTTCCTGCGCAAGGATAATCTGGTGCAGATCGTTCTCCAGAGCTCGATCACGATCCTTCTTGCCCTGGGTGAGTTTTTCCCGATCCTGATCGCCGGCATCGATCTTTCCGTCGGCTCCATCCTGGCACTTGCGGGTATCGTGACAGGCAAGCTGCTGCTGATGGGTTTCGATCCCTGGCTTGCCGTGCTGATCGGCGGCGCTGGCGTCGGCATTCTGCTTGGAGCCATCAACGGCCTTCTGGTCAATTTTACCGGATTGCATCCTTTCATCATCACGCTCGGCACCAATGCCATCTTCCGTGGCGTCACCTTGATCATCTCAGGTGCAACGCCGGTCTTCGGCTTCCCCTATGCCTTCACGGACGCGCTGACAGGCTCGCTATTCTACGTTCCGGTGCCGATCATCGTTGCGCTCGCAATGGCGCTGATCCTCTGGTGGATGACCCGGCAGACCCGTCTTGGAAGGAACATATACGCGGTCGGTGGAAACAAGGAGGCGGCGTTCTTTTCGGGGATAGACGTCAAGTTCCATACGCTGATGGTTTTCATGATCTCGGGGCTTTGTGCTGGGCTTGCCGGCGTTCTCAGCACCGCACGCCTCGGCGCGGCGGAGCCTGCTGCGGGAACCGGTTTCGAGACCTTCGCCATCGCCTCGGCCATCATCGGCGGAACGAGCTTCTTTGGTGGCAAAGGGAAAATTCCCTCCGTCGTCATCGGCGGCCTCATCATCGGCACGATCAGCAACGGCCTCAATCTTCTGCGTGTTCCGACTTTCTACCAGCTCGTGGTCATGGGTGGCCTGATCATCCTTGCGGTCTCGCTGGACCGGCTGATCGGTACGCGCCGCTGACGCCGTCTTTGATGCCGGGATAGGGATCGTTATGATCGGAGGAATCAACGAGAATGGCGAGAGTGAACATGGCAAATAGCGGCGCGAAGAAGGCTCCGACGATCAAGGACGTGGCGGCTCTTGCCGGCGTCGCTCCTGGCACGGTTTCGAACGTCCTCACCGGAAAGAAGCTGGTGGCGGAGCCTTTGCGCAAAGCTGTGTTCGATGCCATCGCAACTCTCGACTACCGGCCCAATCACCTCGCCTCCAGCCTTCGATTCGGGAAAACGAAAACCATCGGGATCGTCGTCCCGGACCTGACCAACCCGTTCTTTTCCGGGCTGGTCAAGGAGCTTGAACTTCGGGCCCTGAAATCGGGATTTCAAACCCTGTTGATGAGCAGCCACGAAGAGGTCGCGGAAGAGAAGGAGAGGATAAAGGCGCTCGTGTCTCGCCAGGTCGATGGTTTGATCATCTCGTCGAGCGGCGATTCAATCGATCCGTCCCCGAATTCCAGCATCAACGGCGTGCCGACGGTCCTCGTCGACCGCGCTTTTACGGTCGAGGGGTTCGATACTGTGTCCGCGGACAATGAACAGGCTGCATTGACGGGAACACAGCATCTCATCGATCTCGGCCACAAACGCATAACCTTTCTGGCGACGGCACTTGGCCTCGGCAACATGGAGGAGCGTGTATCGGGCTACCGCAAGGCGATGGCTGCGGCAGGTTTACCGGACGCCAATGTCGTCTATGGAGGGCTGACGATCGAGAGCTGCCGGAGTGCGCTGGAGCAGGAGCTGAGGCGCGCGGATCGGCCGACCGCGATCTTCGCCTCCGCCTATGTGGCGACGCTCGGAGCAGCCAAGGCGATCAGGGCGGTCGATCTGGCGTTTCCGAACGACGTATCCTTGCTCGGCTTTGACGACTCCGATTGGATGACCGTTTTGCGACCCTATGTCAGCACGATCGAGCAGCCCTTGGAGGAACTCAGCGAGGCTTGCTGGGAGATGCTGCAACGGCGCATGAAGAAGCGCGACAGTCCGATGGCGCACAAGCGTGTCACCTGCGCCTTGAGAGCGCGTGAATCCACCCGCAGGGTTGTTCGCAAGCCTGTTCAACCTCCACCCGAAAACTAGCTGTACACGCCGATGACCGTGCGCAGCGACGGCCCTTGGCGATCGCCTTCAAAAGGATATGAGATGACAAGAATTCGACTGGGCATGGTCGGTGGTGGCAGGGGTTCATTTATCGGTGGTGTTCATCGCATCGCCGCACGGATGGATGGATTATACGACGTCGTTGCCGGCGTCTTTTCCTCGGATGCCGAACGCAACAAGGGTTCGGCCGAAGATATCGGCGTTGAAGCCTCGCGTGCCTACGGCAGCATCGAGGACATGATCCGCGGCGAGCAGGCAAGGGTTGATGGCATAGAGGCGGTCGTCATCGCGACGCCGAACCATCTCCATTTCGAAGCCGCCAAGGCGTGCCTCGAGGCGGGCCTGCACGTCATCTGCGACAAGCCGGTCACCGCGACGCTCGAAGACGCGATCGAACTTGAAAAGATTGTTGGCCGGACAGGCAAGCACTTCTTCCTGACGCATAATTATACCGGCTACCCGATGGTCCGTCAGATGCGTGACATGGTCGCCGCCGGTGAGTTGGGAGAGATCAGAACCCTTCATGCCGAATATGTTCAGGATTGGCTGACGGAGCCGATGGAGCATCGCGGGGCAAAGGGCGCAGAGTGGCGCACTGACCCTTCGAAATCCGGCGCAGGCGGATCGATCGGCGATATCGGCACCCACGCCTACAATCTATCCAGTTTTGTGCTGGGTCGCCGCCCCTCGCATCTTCTGGCTGATCTCTCGTCCTTCGTTCCCGGACGTCGGCTTGACGATAACGCATCGATCCTTCTGCGCTACGAGAATGGCGCCAAGGGCACGATGTGGGTGAGCCAGGTTGCGGTCGGCAACGAGAACCACTTCACGTTCCGGGTTTACGGCTCCAAGGGCGGCCTCGAATGGGAGCAGGAAGATCCGAACCGGCTCTGGTTTACGCAATATGGCAAGCCGAAGCAGCTCCTCACCCGAGGCGGCGCGCAGGCGACCTCCGGCAATACGGACTCGATCCGGATACCTGCCGGCCATCCCGAAGGTTTCCTTGAGGCCTTCGCCAATCTCTATCGTGACGCGGCGCTGGTGCTTCGTGGCAAGGCGA
The DNA here is from genome assembly GCF_053521805.1 of Rhizobium sp. A22-96. Taxonomy (NCBI): domain Bacteria; kingdom Pseudomonadati; phylum Pseudomonadota; class Alphaproteobacteria; order Hyphomicrobiales; family Rhizobiaceae; genus Rhizobium; species Rhizobium sp. A22-96. The sequence goes on along the minus strand of NZ_JBNWDQ010000006.1, from coordinate 496,055 downwards.
CCGACAGGAAGCTCTCGCTCCCCGGCATAAGAGAAGGCGTGCAGGGGTTGGAGTTTGTTGACGCCTGCGTTCGGTCGTCGTCGGCGAACGGTGCATGGGTGGACGTGCTCGCATGACGCTGCCGGCAGATACGACATCGCGAGCGATCGTTTCGCTCCATGACGCAATACAGGAAAAGAAGATATGACTGTACAGGGGTTTGGCATTCACGCCGCCATGTGGACAATGACCTGGGACCGCGCCGGCGCGGAGCGGGCGATTGTCGGTGCGGCAAAACACAAGGTGGATCTGATCGAGATTCCCCTGCTTGACACGCCTTCCGTCGACGCACGGCATACGCGCGCACTGCTGGATCGGCATGGCATCCGCGCGGCCTGCTCGCTTGTGTTACCACAGCCGGCCTGGGCATCTATTCGCCCGGATGCGGCGATTGCGCATCTCACGGCCGCGATGGACAAGGCAGCTGAAATGGGCGGCGAGGCCCTAACGGGCGTCACCTATGGCGGCACGAACGAGCGCACGGGTTTTCCGCCGACGCAGGGCGAGTACGATAATCTTACGCGTGCGCTGGAAACCGCCGCCAGACATGCGAAGAAGCTCGGTATCCAGTTGGGTGTCGAGGCCGTCAACCGCTATGAAAGCCATCTGATCAATTCGGCCGAGCAGGCCGTTGCGCTGGTCGAGCGTATCGGCATGGACAATGTCTTCGTTCATCTGGACACGTTCCACATGAACATTGAGGAGAAGGGCGCCGCCAACGGCATTATCGTTGCACGCGACCACCTCAAATACATGCATATGTCCGAGAGCGATCGAGGAACGCCGGGTGCCGGCAACGTCCCTTGGGATTCGATCTTCACGGCACTTTCGGCCATCGGCTTCAAGGGCGCGCTGACGCTCGAAAGCTTCGTGAGCATGCCGGCTGAAATGGCGGGCGACATCTCGACCTGGCGTCCGGTAGCCCGCGATGCGGAAGAGGTTTTGGATCATGGTCTTGGGTTCTTGCGCGGCAAGGCTGCGCAATTTGGCTTGAGCTGACAGCGGCAGGATCGGAGTTGCTTTGACCACATTAGAAGAAAATGCCCGCGAGATCGCCGAGATCGCCACGCAACGGTTTACAGCCGGCGGCGGCCGGAGAGTGCTCGTCGCCATCGCCGGTGCGCCGGGTTCCGGTAAGTCTGCGGTTGCCGAGCGCATCGTTGAGCTGATCGCCGGCAATCACGACATCAGCGCGGCTTTGTTCCCGATGGATGGCTATCACTATGACGACGCCGTTCTCAAGCAGATGGGCCGCCTTGCCTATAAGGGCGCCATCGACACGTTCGATGCGCATGGCCTGCGCCACATGCTCAATCGCCTGAAGGCGAATGAAGACGATCTCGTCGCGGTGCCTGTGTTCGATCGATCGATCGAGATTTCCCGGGCCGGCGGCAGGCTCATTCCGAAGTCAACGGATATCATCGTCTGTGAAGGAAACTACTTGCTGGCTCGGCAGGCTCCCTGGGACAGGCTGAAGGACATCTTCGACTTCACCGTCTTCGTCGATGTTGGCGAGGCGGAGCTGCGCGAAAGATTGCAGGCTCGATGGCGCAGCTATGGCCTCGATCCGAGCGAGATCGACCGCAAGGTCGAGGAGAACGATTTGCCGAACGGACGCGCGATCATGCAGGGAAGCGCTGATCCCGACCTCCGTATCGACAACAATTGAGCCATCCGGCTGATCGCAGCTGAGGCGATCCACCGACACATCAACACCGCAACCCGGAAAACGAAGGTTTCCGGGAAGCAAGATCTTTTGTGCAAAAACTAGGAGCATTACCATGAACAAATTGGGTGTACACGCCTTGGTCTGGGAAAAGGGCTGGAGCCACGACGAATGCGAACGGGCGATCGCCAAATCGGCCGAGGTCGGATACGACTTCATCGAAGCACCGGCGCTCGATCCAAGCTCCATCGATATCGACTTCACGCGCCGGGCGCTGGAAAAGCATGGCATCGGCATCAACTTCTCGCTCGGCCTTGATGCCGATACGGATATTTCGAGCGGCGATATCGAGAAGGGCAAGCGCGGCAAGGCAAAGCTTGTGGAAGCGCTGACGCTTGCGCGCGATGCCGGCGCAACGCATGTCTGCGGAATTCTGCACTCCGCATTCCAGAAGAGCAGCGTTCCGACGACGGCGGCCGGCGTTGCCATGTCTGTCGACATTCTGGGACAGGTCGCGGAAATCGCCGCAAAGAGCGGCATCACGCTCGGTCTCGAAGTGGTGAACCGCTACGAATCCAACGTTCTCAACACCGCCTCGCAGGGTGTTGAGCTCTGCAAGCGCATCGGCGCCGATAATGTGAAGGTGCACCTCGACGTCTACCATATGAACATCGAGGAATCCGATGTTCCCTCCGCGATCAAGGATACCGGCAGCTATCTCGGATATTTCCACACTGGTGACTCCCACCGTGGCTATCTCGGCTCCGGCACGATCGACTTGGCCGGCGTATTCCGCGCGCTCGTCGCCTCCGGCTATACCGGTCCGATTACCTTCGAAAGCTTCTCGTCCCGCGTCGTGGGCCAGCCGCTGGAAGGCATTCTCGGCATCTGGCGCAATCTCTGGGAAGACGGCTACGATCTGGCGTCCCACGCGCTCATGTACACGCGCGCCCAGCTGAAGTCTGCGACGGAAACACTTCGCCAAGTAGAACGGAGCCGGCTGCCATAACGGCGCAGACCAATGATTATCCGTTGCGAGGTCGACACTCGCAACGGGCTTTCTTATCGAAACGCGGCGATATCTTAAGGGCGCTAGGCTGAGGGGTGCGCAAGGCGTTGCTATTGGTCAAATGCATTGCCGGACAGGCGTAATCTAGAGGTGACCTCACCATGTTGCCTTGCGTGCTGTACGCGAACGAGCAACATCGACGTCTGTACAGTTTATCCACCTCGCCGGTTGAATTCGGAGCCGATCATGAGCGGCTTCTTGTCGAGCCCCTTTTTCATCAGGACTCCGGTATCCGGGCCGAACATCGCGTAAATCGGCATCAGGCTTGCTCCCAGGGCCGAGCCGCGCGCGCCGAGGACCCCTGCGCTGATAACCGGGGCAATAAGGCCTGGTGGTATCATCTCCGCGAAACAGCGCTTGATCCGTTCGACGGTATCCGCAAGCAGGGCTTGCGGCAGCAATCCGTCAATAACCACGGCTTCGACGTCGACAACCGAGATGCTTCCGATAAGCGCCTGCGCCAATGCATCAGCACAATCCTCTTGCCATTCGGAAACAAGCTTTTGCGCCGCTGCCGGCATGGGATCGAGATCACGGACCCGGGTAATATCGAAACCGTTGAATCTCAGATGATGAACGAGGGTAAAAATAGAAGCGCGGTGGAGCAGGACGTCGAATTTCCCTGGAGGTTTCGGGACGGAATTCAGTGTCGAGTACGTCACCGGAAATGGGCCGAATGCCGCCGTGTTGCCGTTCGGGCCGGTCTGCAAGGTGCCGTCGAGAACAAGGCCGCCGCCGACAAAGGTGCTGAGCGATATGTGCAGGAAATCGGAATATTGCTTGCCCAGGCCATAGACCAGTTCGGCAACCGCTGCCGCAGACGCATCGTTCTCGATCATCACGGGAAGATCCTGGCTTTCGGCGAAATGCGACCTCAGATCGAAGGTACGCCACTCCATCTGCACGTCGGATGGAAAGCCCAGTTCCTCATCCCATCCGCCGATGAAATAGGGCGCCGAGATGCCGATCCCGATGAGGCGCTTCTGACCTTCCCTGCCAAGTTGGGTTCTGAAGCGGGCGATTGCTGCGTCACCAAGTTCCTTGATGCCGACCGGATTGGGGTGATCATATTCGTGTGTCTCGAAGGCAACCGTCTCGCCGGAAAAATCCGTCAGAATCGCATCCATCGCCCGACGCCCGACGTGAAGGCCAATGGAATAGGCTCCGTCTTTCGCAAGCCCATACATCGCAGACGGTTGGCCCTTGCCGCCAAAACGCTTTCCATTTTCAACAAGATAGCCGCCGGCCACGAGGGCATCGACGATCGTCGCGACGGCGGGCGGGGTGAGGTGCGCGAACCTGGCGATTTCTGCTTTCGAGGTTTCGCCAAACCGGCGAACGGCGTCGAGAACGACGCGCTCATTGTAGTGGCGTAACTGAACAGAGTTACTGCCTTTGCCCGCCATTTGCCTGCTCCCACATCTCGAAAACTTGCCCTGATGCGTTCTTTTACGCGCCGCCTGTCGATTGTCAAAAAGACCTTTACGACTGCTCTTGACGGACTTCAACAACAATTATAGTAAACTGCTTTAATAAATACGCCAAAGGGAGCTGGCGTGTCGAAAGAGACTTGGTGAGGACCCACAAATGATTTCCTGCAAGAGCCAGGCCCCGCATTCCCGCAGCGATACCAGCGGTGTTGACCATGCTTGAGGCGGCACCCCTCTCGTCTGTGAGCTCGTTGCCGAACAGCGATGGTGTCGTTGCATCGCTTGCCGGCGTCACGAAGATATTCGGCGGCACGGTCGCCGTGTCCGACGTCACCATCGAGCTTCGGGCGGGGGAAGTCCTTGCTCTGCTTGGAGAGAATGGCGCGGGCAAGAGCACCTGTGTGAAGCTGCTTGCGGGCGTCCACAGGCCTGACACGGGCGCCGTCCTCATTGGTGGCCAGCAAAAGCGGTTTTCGTCGCCGCTTGAAGCGCAGCATTCCGGCGTTGCCGTCATGCACCAGCATCCGGGGCTCTTTCCCGATCTGAGCATTGCCGAAAACCTCTTCATCGGACAGACCGGCACGAAGTGGAAGCTCGACTACAGTGCCATGCAGGCAGAGGCCGCGCGGCTTCTGAGGACTATTGGCCTCGATGCCGACGTTTCCCAGCCTCTTGGCAAGTTGCGGACATCGGAACAGCAGCTGGTGGAAGTCGCCCGCGCCCTGTCGCTCGATGCCCGCGTGCTGATCATGGATGAACCCACAGCCGCCCTGTCGCAGCGCGAGGTCGAGCGTCTATTCGGCGTGGTGGACGGGTTGCGCAAACGCGGCGTCGCCATGATGTTCGTCGGGCACCGGATGGATGAAATCTACCGCGTCGCCGACCGGATTGCCGTTCTGCGCGATGGGCGCCTCGTCGGCACGGAACTGACGGCGGATCTATCCCGCGAGCGTGCCATCCAGATGATGGTCGGGCGGTCGCTTGACGGACTGTATCCGCGCCACACCGCGACACCAGGCAATGTCGTGCTCGAGGTCAACAACCTCACGCGAAAGGGCACCTTCGAAGATATCTCGTTCCAGCTGCGGGCAGGAGAAATCCTCGGCTTTGGCGGCCTCGTCGGAAGCGGTCGCACCGAGATCGCGCGGGTGCTCTTCGGCATTGATCAACCCACGTCAGGCACGATCGCGATCGATGGCAATGCTGTCCGCTTCGGGTCGGCAAGCGCCGCCATGGAGCAAGGTATCGCCTATGTCTCGGAGGATCGTATCGGCCAAAGCCTGGTCATGGATTTCTCGATCCTCAACAATGCCTCGCTGACAGTTCTCGACGAGGCAACCAGCGGCGGGATGATGTCGCGCTCGAAAGAGCTCAAGCTTGCCGAGCCGTTCCTCGATCGGCTGCGTCTTCGTTTCAGCTCCTACGGACAGCCGGTCAGCTCCCTGTCGGGCGGCAATCAGCAGAAGGTCGTCCTGTCAAAATGGCTGGCGACCAAGCCGCGGATCCTCATCCTCGACGAGCCGACACAGGGCATCGATGTCCAGGCCAAGGCGGACGTCCATGCAATGATGGCCGATCTTGCCAGCCAAGGCATGGCGATCATCCTCATCTCGTCGGAGTTGCCCGAATTGCTCGGAATGTCCGACAGGATGATCGTCCTGCGTGAGGGGCACATCTCGGGAAGGTTCGAGCGCGACGAGGCAACGCAGGAAAAGGTCATTGGCGCTGCGACCGACTCCGTCGTTCAGAAGGTCGATGGCGACCTCGTCGCCAAGCCGGTCCATTCGGGCATCGAGCATGTCGAGCTTCAGTCGCAGCAAAGCCTTCTGAGGCAAATATTCTCGCGCCGAGAATTCGGGCTCGTCGCTGCGATGCTTGCGGTGATCATACCCATATCGATCCTGAATATTCGCATGCTGAGCGGCGCGAACCTTTCCGCCTTGGCCATGGATGCCGGTTTGCTGGTGATCGTTGCCATCGCCCAGATGCTGGTGCTGATTACCCGAAGCATCGATCTGTCGGTGGCTGCCATCATCGGCCTTGCCGCCTATGGCGCCGCCTCGACCCTGCATGCCCATCCCGAGATCGGGGTGGCCGGCGGCGTCCTGCTCGCCTGCGGCATCGGCCTGGTCGCAGGCACGGTAAACGGATTGATCATTACCTACGGAAAGGTGCCGGCAATCGTCGTGACGCTGGGGACGATGTCGGTCTTCCGCGGCTTGAACAGCATTTGGGCTGGCGGCACGCAAGTGAGCGCCGATCAGGTTCCGCAATCCTGGCTGGACATGACCAGCGCCAATATCCTCGGTGTCCCGGCGATCCTCCTGATAGCCATCGCCACGCTGCTGGTTGCCGGTTACATCCTCCGCTACACCTCGCTTGGCCGCGAACTTTTTGCGATCGGCTCCAACCCGGATGGTGCCCGGCTGATCGGCATACCCGCCAGGCCGCGAATCCTGCTGGCCTTTGCGGCGGCAGGTCTGCTGGCGGGCTTCGACGGCGCGTTGTGGGCGTCGCGTTACGCCACCGTCGATGCCCGCGTCGCCTATGGCTTCGAACTCACCGTTATCGCAGCCGTCGTCGTCGGCGGTGTCGCGGTGCGCGGCGGTTCGGGGACGGTGCTTGGCGTTGCCGCCGGTGCTCTGCTGCTGCTGGTTATCAATAACGGCCTGACACTGGTGCGCGTCGATCCGCTTTGGCTGCAGGGCGTCTACGGCCTCGTCATTCTTGTCGCCATCGGCATCGACGCCTATGTCGCCCGCCGCGCGTCCCGTGGAGGTGCGCATTCATGACAGACACATCGAAGCACAAGACGGACTTCGTTGCCCGCATCGGCAACTGGGACAATTTCCTTGCCGCCATCACCATCCTTGTCATCCTTTACGCGATTTTTGCCGTGCCGAACTTCGCTTCGACATTCAACATCTCGCAGGCCGTGGCCGGGATTTCCGAACGGGCACTGATCGTCCTGCCGATGGTCTTTCTGATCATTGCCCGTGAGATTGACCTTTCGGTCGGCAGCACGCTTGCGCTCACGAGTGTCGTCTTCGGCTTGCTGACGCAGGCGGAGTTTCCCCTTTACCTGGCTATTCCGCTGACCTTGCTTGCGGGTGCCGCTTGCGGAGCGTTCAACGGAATTCTGGTCACGAAGCTCGGTCTGCCGTCGCTTGTCGTAACCTTGGGTACGATGGCGCTCTTTCGAGGCATCGGCTACATCCTGCTCGGCTCGGACTCGATCAACGATTTCCCGGACAGCTTTCTCGATTTCGGTATCAACACGGTGGGCGATACGCCTGTTCCGTGGACGATCGTGCCCTTCATCTTGCTGGCGCCGCTGTTTGCGATTGCTCTTCAGAAGATGCCGCTCGGACGCCGGATCTACGCCATCGGCGGCAGCCCGGAAGCGGCGCGCTATTCAGGCATCCGCCTAGCCCGCACGGTGCTCGGCCTGTTCATCACCTCCGGTGTCGTCTGTGCAGCAGCGGGCATGGTCTATGCCGCGCGTCTTGCCAATGCCCGCGCCAACAATGCGCTGGGCATCGAGCTTGATGTCATCACCATAGCTCTTCTTGGCGGCATCAGCGTTTTCGGAGGCAAGGGCAAGCTGACGGGTGTGCTCTGGGCGCTCCTGCTGTTTGCCACCATCCGCAATGTGCTAGGCCTGCTGCAGATCGGTGGCGATGCGCAGGGGACCGTCATCGGCCTTCTTCTGATTGTCTCGCTACTCGCCAGCAATGCGGCTGAGCGGATCTTTGCCAGCGTCAGAACCTATTACTTCAAGCCAAAGGCAAACGAGTAGCCTCCGGCGGCTCGTCTGTTCATTCAAGCCGGATTTTAAGAGGAGGAAACCACATGAAATCCAAGATTTTGACATCGATACTTCTTGCCAGCACCCTGATTGCGAGCGTTGCAACGGCAAGCGCGGAGGATTGCGCGAAGGCTCCCGTGACCGTCGGCTTCCTGCCCAAGCTCGACACGGATCCGTACTTCCAGGTCGCGCAGACCGGTGCCGAAGAGGCTGCAGGCGAGATCGGCGGCAAGGCGATCAAGCAGGCGCCTTCGCAGGCAACCGCCGAAGCGCAGATCGACTTCATCAACAATCTGGTGTCACAGAAGGTCGGCGTTATCGCCATCTCAGCCAATGATGCAAATGCCGTTGCCCCTGCTCTTCGCCGCGCCGAAAAGCAGGGCGTCAAGATCGTCTCCTACGATTCTGATGTGGCGACGAACGCACGTACGGTGTTCCTCAATCAGGCCGCCGGCGACAGCCTCGCCGAGATGATGCTGGAGTCTATGGGTCAGCTCATCAACTATGAGGGCGATTTCGCTATCCTGTCCTCCACGCCGACCGCTGCAAACCAGAACGCCTGGATTGCCTTCATGAAGAAGAAGATGGAAGGTGACAAGAAATACGCCAAGATGAAGCTCGTCCAGGTCGCCTACGGCCAGGAGAGCGAGCAGGTCAACCAGCAGCAGGCACTTGGTCTTGCGCAAGCATTCCCCAACCTCAAGGGTATCATCATCCCGGCCGGCATCGGTCTGCCGGCGGCGGCGCGCGCCATGGATCAGGCCGGTCTTCTGGGCAAGATCAAGCTCACCGGCCTTGCACCTGCGACGTTGATCAAAAAGTACATCCAGGATGGCTCCGTCCAGGATATCTGGTGGAACGTCAAGGATCTCGGATATCTGACCTATTATGCGGCTCAGGCCGTCGCGCAATGCAAGGTCACCGGCAAGGAAGGCGAAACATTCACCGCAGGTCGCCTTGGATCGTATAACGTCGGAGCAAAGGGCGAAGTCCTGCTCGGGCCAGCCAAGATCGTGACGCCGGCGAATATCGAAGAATTCAAATTCTGATACGCTTCGGGCAACGCCACTCAGGCGTTGCCCTCTCTTCCATAGAAGGATTTATCATGAAGCCGGTATTGCTCGCGGGCGAGACCTTTCACGTCACGTCGTTTGCCTCTAAGGGCATGGAGGTTGGCGCCTCGTCCCGATACTTAAACGGCGCAACGCGCTATATCGAGGCGCTCGCAGCCCAGGGCATAGATGTCGTTCAGATCGGTGGCGAACGATGCGAGGCAGAATTCCCAAGGTCACTCGAGGCACTCGGTCAATACTCCGCTGTCGTCATCTCGGATGTGGGTGCGCTGTCGCTGCTTTATACGCCAGAAACCAGAACGGGGCAGCGCTCGATCAATCGTCTGGAATTGCTCCGCCACTGGGTGGAGCAGGGAGGGGGCTTGATGATGGCCGGGGGCTACACAGGTTTCCAGGGCATGGATGGTTCCGCAATGTTCCATGGCACGGCCGTTGAAGACTGCATGCCTGTCGAGATCAGCCCCCATCCGGACGGGCTGGAGGCGCCTGAGGGACTTGACCCTTTGATTGTTGACGCCATCCATCCGGTGCTCGCAGGACTGAAGTCTTCAATCCCTTTCGTCCTCGGCATGAACCGTGTTGTTGCAAGGATGAATGTCGAAACGGCGATGCTGATCCATTGCATCAATCGCGGGCGAGAGCTGCCGCTTCTCACCGTACGCGACTATGGCGCCGGACGATCGCTTGCCTGGATGACAGATATCGGTCCTCACTGGCTGTCGGATGAATTCATGCGCTGGGATAGCTATGACATACTGATGGCCAATATGGTTCGTTGGCTCGCCCGCGAAATTTGATCGGGGCACCGATCGTACGGGACGATAACATGCTGGCCAAGAACCGGCGAAGTGCCTTGATAGCTCTCCTGCCATCAGGGTTCTGTACCGTCGCCGCAGGTATTCCCAAGCCTCATTCGGCACTATCGAAAAATTTTTTGGAAATTGTCGGCTCCCGACAATCCCAATCGTCCTGCAGGATAGAGTTGACCGCAATGCGCCGGTGCGGATCTCTGCCCTTATGGAGTCGGTGCGGATGGAGGTACGAATGACTAAAGTAAAGGTTTCTGGGTTCAGTGTCTCGCTTGATGGTTTCGCTGCGGGTATTGACCAGGGTCTGGAGCGCCCGCTTGGTCTGCGAGGCGAGGAGCTTTTTCAGTGGTTTTTCCCGACGCGGGCGTTTCGTCAGATGCTCGGAAAAGGCGACGGAGAAACCGGCCTTGATGACCGGTTCGGCCATCGCGCAATGGAGGGTTTCGGTGCCTTCATCCTCGGCCGCAACATGTTCGGGCCCATTCGCGGCGAATGGCCGGATGATCAATGGAAGGGCTGGTGGGGTGACAATCCGCCTTATCACGCACCGACTTTCATACTGACACACTATCCAAGACCATCAATCGAGATGCTCGGTGGGACGACATTTCACTTTGTCACCGGTGGCATTGAGGAAGCGTTGCAAAAAGCCCGGGAGGCGGCAGGCGCGAAGGACATCAAGATTGGTGGCGGCGCCAACACCGTGAGGCAATATGTTCAGGCCGGCCACGTCGATGAAATTCACCTTGCCTTTTCTCCCGTCGCGCTCGGTCAAGGAGAACCGCTCTTTAGCGGCATTGATCTTCACGCCCTGGGATATCGGACAGTCGAGCATGTTCCGACTGAGCGGGCCACACATATTGTTCTGGCCAAGTAGAAACGGAAATTGATGGGCTGGGCCCTTGTGAGGTGCCGGTTTTTACCGACCATCTCCGGCATCTGCTATTGAGCCGGAGCGGAACCTTGGTGCTCGACCGCTCAAGTCCGGCCCCTACTCCATTCGAATTTGAACACATCAGCCCGCCATACTCTGTTGGGCTGATGTGGAATGCTTGACCTCAATAAACGGATCAGGAGCAGTGCCAAGCGATTGTCTCCCCTTGCTGGTCGGACGTTCGGCATATATATTGGCAAAATGCCTATCAGTTCATCCGAAGCATCTGCACACCAAAACATTCCGATGGATGCACTAAGCGAAGTCTTGCAAGACTTTCGGCTGAGCGGCGTGAACTATGGTCGCTGCGAACTCCGGGATCCTTGGAGCATCGCTTTTCCGCAACAGGCGTTTCTTCGCTTTCACTTTGTCAGCCAGGGCCCGTGCTGGATCCATACCGAAGCAGAGGGTTGGCAGGAATTGCGCAAGGGCGATCTGGTGCTGCTTCCGCAAGGCACCGCTCATCGGCTGGCGAGCGCGCCTGATGTTGTGGGGGATTCGCTCGATGGTTGCCAGGTAACGAACCTTGGGAGCAACGTGTGCGAAGTGGTGCGGGAAGGAACTGGCGCGGCAAGCACCCTTTTCTGCGGCTCCATGGCTTTGGGAGCCTGTGCGCTGAACCCCCTGATCACGCTGATGCCTCCCATCATCAAGGGCTGCGACGTGGCCGGCCATGACCCGATCGTAGGTCCGTTGCTCGCGGCCATGACCGAGGAAGCCGCGCAGCCGCAGATGGGCAGCGCCACGATCCTGTCGCGAATGGCCGACCTGCTGACAGCCCGGCTCATCCGCTGCTGGGTCCATTGCACGGGAGCCTCGACCACAGGCTGGCTTGCCGCCATCCGCGATCCCCATATCGGCCGCGTCCTTGCAGCCATGCACCGAGATCCGGGCCACAACTGGACCCTCGAAAGCCTCGCCGGCTTGGCAGGTCAATCACGTTCGATTTTCGCCGAGCGCTTCAGCGCTGTCCTGGGCGAAGGACCGGCCCGTTATCTCGCGCGTCTTCGCATGCAGCTTGCCGGGGAGCTGTTGGGCCAAAACGGCATGTCGGTCGCCGAGGTCGCGGCTCGTTTGGGCTATGAATCCGAAGCATCCTTCGCTCGCGCGTTCAAACGCATCACCAACGTCTCGCCAGGTGTTGTGCGTCGCACAATTTCCGGACGAACAGACATGAATTTCGGATTTTAAGATACATTTCATCCGGTAAGATTGGTCTATGAAGATATCCAAATCTTGGAGATCTTCGATGACGGATACAACAATACAGCTTGATGGCGCGGCGGAAGACCTTGATGCCATCGCGCCGGTCGCGTGGAGCGCGAAGACATGGTTCGCCGTCCTTTCACTGGCGGCCACCAGTTTTGCGCTGGTGTCTGCGGAATTCTTGCCGGCAGGCCTGCTGACACCGATGGCGCGCGATCTCGGCATCAGCGAGGGAACCGCCGGGCAGGTCGTCACCGCGACGGCTTCCGTCGGCGCCGTGACCGCCTTGTTGAGCAATGTTCTTATCGGCAAATTGAATCGCAAGACGGTGCTGGTCGCCCTCAGCGCCCTGGCAATCGGTTCCAATATCCTGGCAACGGTGGCGACCGATTTCTGGTTGCTATTGTTGGCCCGGGCAGGGCTCGGTATCGCCATCAGCTCCTTCTGGGCACTTTCAGTTGCAGTCGTCGCGAGACTGGTGGGCGCCAATGCAACGGGCCGGGGCATGGCAATCGTCACCCTCGGCGTCTCGCTCGCCACCATCGCTGCGCCGTCGATGGGTGCGTTGATCAGTGACTGGTTGGGCTGGCGCAGCGCCATGGCGATTACTGCGGGACTGGCTGCGATCGCCATGCTGCTGCAACTCCTCAGCCTGCCGACCTTGCCTGCAACGACAAGCAACAGTCTTGCCGATGTCTTCAGACTAACGCGGCGTCGTGGGATTCAGCTCGGTATGCTTGCCATCCTTGTGCTGATGACGGGGCATTTCGCCGGCTCGGTCTATGTCCGCCCCTTCCTCGAGCACGTGACGCTCCTGACGACTGGCCCGATTGCTCTGGCATTGCTCGGATTCGGCATCGCTGCCGTCATCGGCAACATCGCCGGTGGTCGCATGGCCGATACCAATATCCACATGGCCCTCGCAGTCACGTCAGCATTGATGGCACTTGCGGCGCTCGCTCTGGTGCTTTGGGGCGCCCATATCGGCGTTGCGTTCGGCTTCGCTACGCTTTGGGGCTTTGCCTTCGGCATGGCACCTGTGGTGCTGCCGACCAACTTGTCCCGCGCGGCGACAGATGCGCTGGAAGCAGCAGGCAGTCTGATGGTCGTTTCCTTCCAGGTCGCCATCACCATCGGCGCGGTTGTCGGCGGCTATGTCGTGGACACCTATGGCCCAACCGGACCCTTGGCTCTGACCGCCGTGCTCGCCGCAGCGACCCTCGCGCTGGCGCTGGTGCAACCTCGCAGCTGATCTCCGCCTCTGGCGGGGAAACCAGCGTCATCGCAGATTGGACGGTGGCGTCGCCTTAACCGCCTGTTTGAATTGACTTGGTATCGGGCTTTCATGACCGAAACCCCACTTGCCCACTTCAGACGCCACCGGTTTCCCGCTGAGATCATCGCCCATGCCGTATGGCTCTATTATCGGTTCCCGCTCAGCTTCCGTGACATCGAGGATCTGTTGGCGGAGCGCGGCATCAACGTCTCATTCCAGACCGTCTCGGAATGGGCGGTGAAATTCGGCTTGAAATTTGCTCATCAGCTCCGGCGCCGCTCACAAGGCCACTTTTCCGACAAGTGGCATCTCGATGAGATGGTGTGATGATCAAGAGGAAGAAATACTGGCTGTGGCGCGCCGTCGATGCAAATGGTTAGGTCCTCGACGCCCTGCTGCAAAGCCGAAGGAACAAGACAGCCGCCCTGCGTTTGATGCGCAAGCTGCTCAAGGACCAGGGTACCGCCCCGTGCGTGACGGTGACCGACAAGCTGCGTTCCTATTCGGCCGCAAAGTCCCAGTTGATGCCTGGGGTCGAACATCGCTCGCACAAAGGATTGAACAACCGAGCTGAGAATTCTCATCTTGCCGTGCGACGACGCGAGCGACGCATGTTGCGCTTCAAGTCCGCGCGACAATGTCAGCGTTTTGTCTCAACTCATGGCCAGATCGCCAATCTTTTCCTTCTTCACCGGAAATTCTTGTCCGCCGCAGATCATCGCCAGCTTCTCACTCACGCCATCTCGATCTGGCGTGAAATCGCTGGCTCGATCGCCGCCTGAAACACGATACAAATCCTCACCACCCGCTCCAAACCGTTAAGGCGACGCCACCTATTGGCCAATGGGCCAGCGCAAACGGCATTGAGCTTGTTCGGGGTTCTTGAGAGCTTTCGTCTCCTCCAGGTGATTTGATCGGAGCAATGACTCGGCGGTGCACCTCGCACGTTGGGCAAATCGCTCGAATGTTGAGCTGCCCAGTTATCCGGCTCTGCTCCGCTCCCTTTTTTAGTGATGCCCATCAACGATGAGCGCAAACGGCCTGGATCGGCGGGCCTTTGGCCGAAATCGACGGAACTGCGTCGTTGTAGACAATTCCATGGGAACCTATTCTGAGACAACAGGAAGCCAATCATGGAAGAAGACAATGTATCAACTTCACTATTTCCCTGCGAATGCCAATGCAGCTCCGCATATGATTCTCGAAGAGATCGGGAAAGAGTATCAACTTCTCCTGGTCGACAGAGCAGTTGATGCCCAGAAATCCAAGGAATACCTGAAGATAAATCCGAATGGGCGCATTCCCGCGCTGGTGGATGGTGATCTTGTCTTGTTCGAATCCGCTGCGATTGTGCTCTATCTTGCCGATCAGCATCCGGAAGCTGGTCTGGCCCCGGCGATTGGAACTGCGGAGCGGGCCAAATTCTATCAGTGGCTCACTTTCCTGACGAACTCGCTGCAGGAAGAACTGATGATCTGGCAGTATCCGGATCGTCTGGCCGGGACGGATGTGGCCGCTGTCGAAATCGTGACGCGGGGAGCGGAAGCGCGCGCAAGCACCTATCTCGACGTCATCGAACAGCATCTGAAGACGAACGGGCCGTTCTTCCTTTGTGACACATTGAGCGCGGCCGACTTCTATCTCGTCATGCTCTCGCGCTGGGCGCGCCCGATGGCCAAGCCGCCGCGCAGCCGGCCGTCGATTGCCAGGTTGCTTGACAAGCTCACGGCTCTCGCTTCCGTCCGCCGCGCCTATGAGCGTGAAGGCATTACCGACGAAATCTGCTGAAGACCCACAGCACCAACCTGCCGAGTGCGGGCGTCCGTCGCCTGCTCGGGAAAGGATTTGACATGACCGACCAGTTTCATAGCCGCAACATGCCTGAGCGCATGGATCTTCCCTTTGTCGGACTTGCGACATTTGCGGGCCAGCCGGCCTGTACCGATTGGGACAAGCTCGACGGCGCCGATGTTGCCATCCTCGGCGTGCCGATCGACACCGCCTCCAGTTACCGTGTCGGCACGCGCTTCGGGCCGCGCGCCATTCGTGAGATGTCGATGTTCCACGGCTTCGGACCGGACGGTGTCTTCGACTTCGAGGATGAGGTCACCTATGTGACGGCCGACGAGGTCAAGGTCGTCGATGCCGGCGACAGCGATGTCATCTATGCTGACACCCGGCGCAGCCTTGCCAATGCGGAACAGGCGGTGCGTGCGCTGCTCGACGCCAAGACAATGCCCTATATTCTCGGCGGCGATCACGCGATCACCATGGCGACTATTGCCGCCTATTCGAATGAGAAGCCGATCCATATCGTCCATCTCGACGCCCATTTCGACTTTATCGATGGCCGCAACGGCATCACCTGGGGCCACGGCAGCCCGATGCGCCGGGCCTCGGAGATGGCGCATGTGAAGGGCATCACCACGCTCGGCCCGCACAATATGGCTGCGGTCAGCAAGAAGGATTACGAGGCGGCCAAGGCCTATGGCACGAATGTCGTGTCGCTCCGCAAGTTCAGGAACATCGGCGCCGCTGCGGCGCTTGCCCATATTGCCGATGGCGAACGCGTCTATGTCTCGATCGATATCGATAGCTTCGACCCATCGATCGCGCCCGGCACGGCAACCATCAGCCATGGCGGTTTCACCTATTATGAGGCGAAGGATCTGCTGCGCGAGGTTGCCCGGCGCTTCGAGGTCGTCGGCGTCGATTTCGTCGAAGTCTCACCGCCTTATGACCCTTCGGGCATCACCTCGCTTCTGGCGGCCCGCACCAGCCTCGATTTCATCGGCTCGATCTTCCACGAGCGCGCAAAGAGGCGCGGCTGAGCTCGGCTTGCGTCTGGACATCGGCTGCGATTAACCCAGTATGGGCGAGGAGCCGACGTCTGATGCGGGCTGCAAGGAGGATAAAGAATGGTTGTCGAGGCAAGGACGATTGTCATCGTGGTGCCTGACAATGCGCAGTCCCTCGACGTTTCGGGGCCGTTCGACGTGTTTCTCGAGGCTAATCGGCAGGCGCCCGAGAAAGCGAATTATCACATCAGGACCTTGTCTGCGCAACGCGAGCGGACAGTTCGCGCCGGCGGCATATCCCTGGTCACGGACGGATCGATCCATGATGACGATAGCGGGATCGACACACTCCTCATTGCCGGCACGCCCGACTACCAGCAGGCCTATCAAGGCAACGACCTGCACCAATGGCTGAGGCGGCGCATCCCATCGACGCGCCGTCACGGCTCTGTCTGCACTGGCGCGTTCTTCCTCGCGGCGGCTGGGCTGCTGGACGGACATACGGCGACGACGCATTGGCAGCATGCCGCCGACCTTGCCGAGCGTTTCCCAGACGTAAACGTTGTTCCCGATCAGATCTACGTCGAGGACGGCCCGCTATGGACCTCGGCGGGCGTGACGGCGGGGATCGACTTGGCGCTGAAATTGATCGAGGACGATTATGGCCGAGAGCTTGCGTTGAGGGTGGCGAAACGTCTCGTCGTGTTCCTGAAGCGGCCGGGCGGGCAGTCGCAATTCAGCGTCCATCTTGCCGCGCAGATTGCGACCGAGGGCCGGATACAGTCGATCCAGCATTGGATCCTCGATCATCTGTCGCTTGATCTCACGCTGGATGTGCTTGCGTCACGCACCGCGATGAGCGTCCGCAATTTCTCGCGCGTCTTCTTGCAGGAGACCGGCGCCACGCCGGCCGATTTCGTCGAAATGGCCCGCGTCGATTCGGCGCGCAGATTGCTGGAAGACACGGAAATGCCGCTGCAAAGGGTGGCGTCCAGCTGCGGCTTTGCCAATCCCGATACGATGCGAAAAGCGTTTCTTCGGCGCATCGGCACCGGCCCGAGTGAGTATCGCGAGCGTTTCCGGCGCTAATCTTATGCGGCTGACGTTTCGGTTTTAAGAAATCTCAGAAAAAGCTGCCCGAGCGAACTGTCGATATCCCCCATATCGCGGACGATCGACATATGGTCTGAACCGGCAATTGAGAGTGGCGGCGATTTGGGTGAAACCATCTCAGCAAGCAATGCGGCCTGCTCGCGAAAGGGCGGTGTCTCCCGCTCTCCAACGACAATCGTCATCGGCGTTCCCGGTTCGGGTGCGGAGGTGAGGGGCGACCATGCCAATACCTCATCATCGCGAAGATCAATCTCTGCCTGGAGGAAGCTGAAGGGGATTGGCTGGAGGTTGTAGACGCCGCTGACAAGGAAAAGCGACGTGGCGGTCGCCGGCGGCAGCAATGTCTCGGACGGTCCGCGCGCGGCGAGATAGAATGCGAGATGCGCGCCGGCCGAGTGGCCGCTTGCCGATATGGCGTCTGCGTCCCCGCCAAAACTTGCGGCATTCTGCTTGAGCCAGAGAGCGCCACGGCGAACCTGGTCGACGAGAGATTCCATCCTGAGTGCCGGAAGGCGTCCATATTCCATTATGGCGGCGATCGACCCTGCGGCGCAGATCGTGTTCGCCACGAAGGCATAGTCCTCCTTCACGTTGGCGCGCCAGTAGCCGCCATGGATGAAGATATGGATCGGGCGGTTCTTACTGTCCCCATCTGGAAAGAAGAGGTCGAGCCGCTCTTGTGGGCCAGGTCCATAGGCAACGTCAGTCATCGCAGACCAACGCACCCGCGCCATGTCGCTGGTTTCTCGATATCCCTGGGAAATGAGGTCGAACTCCGGAACATGTGCCCGGATGCGGAAAGGGTCGATTTCAGACATTGGCATCCATTTGAGATGAGCTTGTGTTTGTTCATCGCATAGCAGCGACCGCCTCCGGTCAATTCCTCTGTCTCAAATGGGCGACTCGGGGAACCTAATCGCGGTGGCCTGTTCGAAACCCCGCACCTATCCTTCCGGCAACGATCGCCCACAGGGCTGACGGCCATATTTGGAGGATAAAATGGGCTCGTATCTGTTTCGAAACGTCACTGTCTGGGATGGCATCAATGATGAGGCCTATGACGGCGAGGTGCTTGTCGAAGGCAACCGGATCAAGACTGTTGCCCGCGGCGCGAACCAGATCAGCAGCGAGAATGCCGCAGAAGTTATTGATGGTCATGGAAGGTTTCTGATGCCGGGTCTGGTGGAGGGCCACTGCCATCTCTCCTTCGTCGGCCCGACGCGCAACCAGGACCTCGGCGAGATACCGCCGGAAGAGCATCTTCTGAAGACATGCCGAAACGCCACCATGATCCTCAATCATGGCTTCACATCCTGCTATTCAGCGGCTTCGGCGAAGCTGCGTATCGACGTGGTGGTGCGCCAGGAGATCGAGGACGGATATCTCGCCGGTCCGCGCTACCGCGCCGCCGGACCGGAGATCACCGTTACCGGCGGTCTCGGCGACGAGCGCAAGGCCCATATGCACGCCGAAAGCTTCGGTATGCTCGCCGATGGCCCAGATGAGATCAGAAAAGCGGTGCGCCTCTGCTGCAGGGAAAATGTCGATAACGTCAAGTTCAACGTATCGGGCGATGAGTTCGTCGGGCACGCGAGAGCAGAGATCGTCTCGCTGTCGGAAGAAGAGCTGCGGGTGGGCGTGGAGACGGCCCATGATTGGGGCAAGCGCGTCGCCTGCCATAGCCGCGCGGCGGAGTCGGTGAAGCGGGCGGTGCGTGCTGGCGTCGACTGCATCTATCATTGCGATTTTGCCGATGAAGAGGCGCTCGACATGCTCGAAAGCGTCAAACATCGCGTCATCGTCGGCCCGGCCTTTGGTCTGGTGCATAACTCCGTTTTCGAGGGAGATGTCGTCGGACTAACCAAGGATGTGGTGGAGAGGATGGGCTTGCCGAGGAAGCTCGAGCACACCGTCGCCACTTATCATGAGATGCGCAAGCGGGGCATGCGTGTGGTGGTCGGAGGCGACTATGGCTTCACCATTACGCCGATGGGGCAGAACGCCAGGGATATCGGCCATTTCGTCAAATTCTTCGGCTATACGCCGGCGGAAGCGCTGAAATGCGCCACCGCCGTCGGCGGCGATCTGATGGGGCATAAGGGCGAACTGGGCGTCATCACCGCAGGCGCGCTTGCGGATATCCTGCTTGTCGATGGAAACCCGTTGCTCGATCAGTCGGTGCTGGTCGGGCCGTCAAAGTTCGACATGATCATGAAGGATGGCGGCATGCATCGCGATCCGCGTGGCTCGCAGGCTTGGCGGTCTCATTGATCGCCGCCAAGCCCATCGATCAGCCGCGTAAATAGGCCTGGAGCTCTCTGGCTGTGGCCACGGCGAGTTCCTCGCATTTATCAGTCTCTTCGGTGCTTGCGCCGGGAGGCAGGGCAACGCGTAGACGGGCGACTTCGGCATTGTGCGCCTTGATCGGCATGATCAGGGGCGCACCGACCGACTTGCCCCGGTCCCATTTGGCCGGGTAGTTCAACAGCGTTGTCAGGCTTGCGCCATCGGATGCGAGCAGCGCGATCGACGCATTCGTCTTTTCGCGCAACCAGGGGAGAAGGGTTTGTGCCGGGCCGAACAGCGGCCCGAGATGCACGCCTGCAAAGGCGAACACGCCTGCCGCCGCACCCGGGATGAGGCGACCATCCGTCTGCCTTGCAATCAGCCCGGCGGCTTCCATGCGCTTGACCACATCGAAGGCCGTCGAGCGGACGATGCCCTGGCTCTCGATCAGGCTGGCGACGTTCTGGACGTCTCCCTCTGCGACGGATGAGAAAATGCGGGAGAATGCCGCGATCCCGGCGGTTTCCTTGCTCATGCGCCCAACCCACGCTCAGCCGAAGAACGGTTGTGCCGGTTTCCCGGATAATTGACGCGGAAGGCGGTCGGATTATAGGCCGCACCCAGCCCCGAGCCGAGAATGAGATCGTCGGGCATGTCCCAACGCACCCGTTGTTCTGCCCAGAGATGCGGCTTGGCCGGGTTCGTCTTGCTCCCCCGCGAGGTGACGAAGGGCGAGGCGACATCGAGATATTGCGGAATCCATGAGCCCTGCAGTGCAGAAAGCAGAATCTCGAACGCGCGGATCCCCATCGCCGGCGGGTAGTCGAACGATGCGAGCGGCACGTTCGCCCCGACGGCCAGCTTGTAGGAAAGATTGAGGTCTCCGCCCGTATGCGGCGGGATATGGCCTGGTCTGTAGCCGGCATCGAGAAATGCCTGGATGGAGCCGGCGGAGTTCAGGCCGCTGTCGCACCAGACGCCGGCAATGCGGTCTCCGTGATGCGCAATCACCTCCATTGCCGTGCTATAGGCCTTCTGCCTGTTGAAATTCGTGGAGTTGGCGACGACAGTCTGAATGTTCGGATATTGCGCCAGGATTTGCATGGCCGCCATCTGCCGGCTCTGGGTCAATTCGGGGTCGGCATGGCCGAAGAGCATCATCACCAGGCCGCTGCCATCGAGCGTATGGGCCAGCCACTGTGCTGTCAGTTTTCCTATTGCGGTGTTGTCCGAGGTCACGAAACTCGCGCAGGAAAGGTTCGGCGTTCCCCCGCGTTCGACGAACACGACCGGAACACCCTGCCGCATCAAATGCGCCGAAACCGGAGCCAGCTTTCGCGGCGAAACGGCGCTGACCAGAAGACCGTCGATACCGCTCCTGGCCAGAGAGAGGATGTCCTCGGTCTGCTTTTCCGCATCGCCATTTGCATGGACGACCGTCACGTATTCCAGCACGTCCTGCAGTCTTGATGCAGCAAATTCAATGCTGTGGACCAGGGCGACCTGCCATGGATTGTCGGTGGCGCCGTTGGAGAAGCCAATGCGGAAACGCTTGCGCCTTGGCATGATCGCCGGCCTCGACAGGGCAGGCGGGGTCGATGATGGCATTTCAGGGAGGAGGGCGACGGGACGAACGGCCTCACCCAGAAGGTGGTCCCGTTTTCTGTCGTCTGCTTGCGCGGCGGCACACAGGGTGGAAATGAGTTTGCGGGCAATCGGCCCGACACTGATCTTGCCCCTGGAACAGACGACGATGCCATGCTGGGCGAGCACCCTGGTCATACGGTGAAAGCTGGCGCGAGGTATTCCAAGCTCCATCGCCAAGGCCGTGCTTGGGCCGTTGCCGCCCCGGCGGGCGAGCGCCGTGACGATATCGATTGCGGCGTCGACGCCGTTGCGTTGCCTACCAGCCATATCGTCTCCTCCTACGACACTGCCAGGAAGAAGACGCGCCGGAAAACGATGGGAGTCAACAGGAATGTCTCAAATGCTGGACTGGTATCCGAGATCATCTCGACGCTGTCATATGGTGAGAGACATTCCGCTTTGATCGAAGGCGTGAATGCGGTCCAGCTGGAACTGCATGCCGATCCGATCACCCATGGCGGCGGAGGAATCCCGGGGTGCGCGGACAGTGACCAGACTGCCGTCTGCCAGGGCGACATAGGCAAAAGTGTCCGATCCCAACCGCTCGACAACATCGATCCGCCCATCGAGATGACCTTCTCCTGGTGCGGAGAGGGATATGTCCTCAGGCCGGATGCCGATATGCGCAGCGGTGGCCGGTATGGCAGGCAGAGATGTGCCCGCGACCTGCGCGGGAAGCACGTTCATTTTCGGAGAGCCTATGAACTGGGCGACGAAGAGGTTAGCAGGGCGTTCGTAGAGTTCGAGCGGGCTTCCCGTCTGCTGAATGATACCCTTGTCGAGCACGACGATGCGGTCGGCGAGCGTCATCGCCTCCGTCTGGTCGTGCGTGACGTAGATCATCGTCGCGCCAAGGCGCTGATGCAGCTTGGCGATCTCAAGTCGCATCTCGATGCGCAGGGCCGCATCGAGGTTGGAAAGCGGCTCGTCGAACATGAAGGCTACGGGTTCGCGGACGATCGCGCGCCCGATCGCCACCCGCTGGCGTTGGCCGCCCGACAGTTCGCGCGGTTTCCTTTCCAGCAGGTTCGTCAGCTGCAGAAGGGCCGCGACCTTGTCGACCTGCTCCTTGATTTCCTCACGCGGCACTTTGGCCACTTCCAGCCCGAAGGACATGTTGGCGCGAACGGTCTTGTGCGGATAGAGCGCGTAGGACTGAAAGACCATCGCCAGCTCGCGCTCCGCCGGCCCAAGCGCCGTCACCTCGCGGCCATCGATCAGGATGGCCCCGCCTGTGGCTTCTTCCAGCCCGGCCACGAGGCGCAGCAGGGTCGACTTGCCGCTGCCGGACGGCCCGACAAAGACGACGAATTCTCCATGCTCGACCTTGAGATCGACGCCGGGAATGATGTTGACCGCGCCGAATGATTTCCGGACGGACTTGAGTTCGATGACTGCCATGGGATCTGCTCCGAATTGTTGAAAGGCCGCTAGGCCTTGACGCCGCCCGAACCGAGGCCACCCTGCCAGTAGCGCTGCATGAGCAGAAAGGCTGCAATGACCGGCAGGATGCTCACCAAGGCTCCCGTCATGACGACGGAGAAGAGCACGGACCCGCCGCTGCCGGCCGTTGCGAGCTGGTACCATTGCGACAGGCCCACCGTGACCGGGAAGTTTTCGGAGGAGCTGAGCATGACGAGCGGAAGGAAATAGTTGTTCCAAGTCGAGACGAACGCCAGGATCAGCACCGTCGCAAAGCCGGGTGTCAAAAGGCGAAAGGCGATGCTGGAGAAGATATGGAATTCGCCGGCGCCATCGACGCGGCCTGCCTCGATGAGCTCATTGGACAGAGCATCCTGCGCATAGACACGCATCAGGAAGACGCCTGGCGGGAAGACGAGCGAGGGCAGGATCATCGCCAGCGGCGTATTGACCAGGCCCACCTTCGACAGCAGCAGGAAGATCGGAATAACCAAAGCTGTTTGCGGGATCATCACGGCGCCAAGCACGAGCGCGAACATCAGGCGCTTGCCGGCGAATTCGTATTTCGCAAAGGCATAGCCGGCGAAGGTGGCGAAGAACGCAGCTCCAATTCCGGAAATACCCGCATAGACCACTGTGTTGAGAAGCCAACGAGAAAAGATGCCGTCCTGAAAGGTGAAGAGGTCGCGAAGGTTCTGAAGCAGCTGGAAGTCGCTCGAGAACCACAACCCGAAGGTACCAAAAAGATCGGCATTCGACTTGGTTGAGGAGACGATCACGTAAAGCAGGGGTATGAATGTGTAGATGAAATAGAGGACCAGGAAGCCGGTCAGCAGCCGCCGGCTGCGCCGGAACGAAGGTGAGTTTGCGGTCTTTGAAACAATGGTCATCGTGCCGTTCTCCGGTTCGCGACGAGCATGAAGCTGTAGGAGGCGATTGCGACAATGCCGCCGAGCACGAAGGAGATCGCAGCCGAATAATTATATTGCTGATTGGTGAAGGCGAGGGTGTAGGCGTAGTAGTTCGGCGTGTAGTGGCTGTTGATGAGCCCGGGCGCGAGCGTGCGGATCAGATAGGGCTCGGTGAAGAGCTGAAGCGTGCCGATGATCGAGAACATGATCGTGACGATGACCGTCGGCATGATCAGCGGCAGCTTGATGCTGAGCGCATGCCTGAGGCCGCTGGCGCCATCCACGGCCGAGGCCTCTTCGAGATCCTGCGGAACCGCCTGAAGCGCGGAATAGTAGATGATCATGTTATAGCCCATGTATTCCCAGACGGCGATGTTGGCGATCGACGGCAGGATCGTGGATTCGGACAGAAAGTTCGGAACGGGAAGCCCTAGAAGCGTGGCCAATTGCGCAAAGGGACCGAAGGATGGGCCATAGAGATACCCCCAGAGCAGCGCCGCGATCACCGCAGGCACCGCATAGGGGATAAAGAAGCTTATGCGAAAGAAGCTACGGCCAAAGACGCGGCCGCTATCGAGGATCAGCGCATAGACAAGCGCCAGCCCCAGCATGACGGGGATCTGCATCGCTCCAAACTTGAAGAGCACAAGTACGCCCTCCCAGAAGGACTTGTCGGCCAGCGCGCGCAAATAGTTTTCCGCCCCGACGAAACGGTTCCCCGCGGCCAGCGTTTGCCGGAAGAGGCTGAGCCAGAATGCATAGGCGAGAGGCGCGATAAGGAATGCCGCAAAGAGCAGCATGAAGGGAAAGACAAAGAGATAGGGGGCGACGGATTTGCTGACATAGATCCGGCCGCGCCGCTTCGCTCCATGAGCATCGGGCATGGGTACTTCCTGAAAATATCGTGTCGTAAGGCGGGGAGGGGCCGGGAGGACGGCCACCTCCCCCATCGGGATCAGGAAACCGTGAAGCCCTGATCCTGAGCGTAGCTCACGACCTTGTCCTGCAGCCTGTCGAAGGCATCCGGCAATGTGCCCTTGCCCGCAATCGCCGCCGAGAATTCATCCAGGATCACCTGGTTGACATAGTCCTGGAACGGAGCGAATTCGAAGCTGGGATCGACCTGGTTTTCGGACACCGCAAAGATCTCGTTCACGGCCTGGCCGCCGTAGAAATCGTACTTGTGGCCCATGAGTTCCTTGTCATCGATGAGTTCCTTGAGAACAGGGAACAGGAACTGCTTGGTATTCCACAGGCGGGCCGCCTCTGGATCGCTTCCCATAAACGCGGCAAACATGGCCGCTTCCTTGGGATGCTTGCATGAGGTCATCACCGCGATGGTCGAGCCACCGAGGTTTGCCGTAATCTTATCGCCGGCCTTCCATTGCGGCAGCGACGCGGCTTTCCATTTGCCAAAGCTCTTCTTCATCGATTGCTGCATGAGGATCGGCGCCCAGGCGGCGGTGACCCAGGTCGCATAGGTGCCGTTGTCCAGTCCCGCGAACCACTCCGTCGTCCAGACCGGCTTGGTATCGATGGCCTTCGCATCGAGCAGCTTCTGCCAGTAGGCTCCCCATTTCTTGGCGATGTCGTCGTTGAGCTTGATCCGGATATTCGTCCCTTCGGTATGGAACGGGCGCCAGCCCGCCTGCCATAGCAGCGCGACGACCCAGCCGGGATCGGCGGCGCCGAAATCGGTGAGATATGTCCCCGGCGCATCCTTTGCCAGTTTCATTGCGGATTCCGCGAAGGCATCCCACGTGTCGGGCGGGGTGATCTTGTGCGTGTCGAAGATGTCGCCGCGGTAGAGGACGCCCATGGGGCCGCTGTCCCACGGAACACCATAGACCTTGTCGCCGTCGCTGACGGCTTTCCATGTCCAATCGATGAATTTGTCTTTCGAGGAATTCACGCCGGCGCCGATATCAGCAAGCGCACCAAGCTGCCTGAAGCTCAGGACCGAGTTGAATTCCATCTGTGCGAGATCAGGCAGGCCGCTTCCCGCCTGCAGAGCATTGCGCAGTTTCACATAATGCGGCGCGCCCTGGCCGACATTTTCGACCTTGACCGTTATGTTTGGAAATTTCTTGGTGAACATGTCGGCCTGGACTTGGGTGTCCGGTGTCCATGCCCACATGGTGAGCTCGACCTTCTCCTGCGCATTTGCAAAGTCCGGCAGTCCCATCAGCATCGGAGCGGCAAGCCCAAGGCCCGTCGCTTGAAGGAAATCGCGCCGTCCCAACGCGCCTCCCAGAAGTCCTTTTCCAATCTTTGTCATTTTTGTTCCTCCTCAGACGTCGGGCTTCATGGCATGGCGTGATGAACAGGATTGCTGTGCCTCCGCGACCGGCAGCATGGCCTCGACGCCCAAGACGCACCAGAAAAGCGGATGGCTGTCAAAGCACCAGAGGACCCCGCGAGGCCGATTGTCGCAAACTGCGGACTCGCGGCGAAGCTTTGGTCCCGACCTCGATCGGGACGGCTGAATCACCCCGAAACCATGCGGTCGACGGTGTTGTTACGGATGACGTGGATTTCCCAAATGCCGGACTCGGAAAGCGGAAACGGCATGGCCGCAATCGGCATCCGCTACTAGGTCTTGTCGGCAGTTCGCTGCGATATCCATCCGGATGCAGCGCCAATGAACATCAGGCGGGACGAGGCATGGCAGGAAAAAAATGGAATGTCGGCATCATCGGATGCGGCCACATATTCGACGCGTATGCGCGTCTCTCAAGCGTCTTCGAGCCGATCAATCTCGTCGCATGCTCCGATGTCGACATGGCGATCGCGCAGAGGAGGGCGCAGCAATATGGCCTCTCGGCTCTCGCCGTTGACGACCTTCTTGCGCGTCAGGACATCGAGGTGGTCATCAACCTGACCAATCCCGCCAGTCACGCCGCCATTACCGAGGCGATCCTGAAGGCCGGCAAGCACGCCTATACCGAGAAGCCTCTGGCTCTCACAATGGTGGATGCGAACAGGCTGCTCGAGGTTGCCGAAAAACACGGGCGTCTCATCGGTTCCGCGCCCGATACCTTCCTTGGCGGTGCCCATCAGGCGGCACGACGCCTGGTCGACGAGGGGCGGCTGGGTGAGGTGAAGAGCGGAAGCGCGCACTTCATGAACCATGGCATGGAGCACTGGCATCCAAATCCTTTTCCCTATTTCCAGGTCGGAGCTGGTCCGGTCCTCGATATGGGACCTTATTACGTCACCGCCCTCGTCGCTCTTCTCGGTCCCGTGCGGCGCGTAATCGCCATGGCGACGAAATTCTACGAAGAACGCTATGTCACGGCGGACGGGCCGGCAAAGAATACGGTGGTCCCCGTCACCACGCCGACCACGAGCCAGGCGCTGATCGAGTTTCGCTCTGGCGCGCAGATCCACTTCTCGGTGAGCTACGACAATTGGGGGCATGGACACAGTAATCCGATCGAGCTGCATGGTACCAAGGCCTCTCTCATGGTTCCCGACCCCAACTATTTCGGCGGAGCGCTTACGCTCATCGACGCCGGCGGGCGCCAGCGGATCGACACCGCAACCACGGTCTTCGGAAATCTCAACTGGCAGGAGCCGGCGGGCGCGACGATCAGCAACTATCGAGGTCTGGGGCTTGCCGACCTTCTTGCTGCGGCCGAAAATGGCCGCACGGCAAGAGCCTCCGGCCAGCTTTCACGCCATGTTCTGGAGATCCTGCTTGCCATCATCAAGTCGGCGGAGATCAATGATTTCGTGGTAATCGAAAGCACGGTCGCGCGGCCGGAGCCACTTGGCGAAGACGATGCCGCCCTGTTGAAGGCGGCAGACGCTCCATCCACATTTGCAGCGTAAACGAGGCCCGCTCATGTCCCGCTATTCAATCTCCTTCCAGCTCTATTCCTCCCGGCTCTTTCCGCCGATCGAGTCTCATCTCGAATACCTTGCCGAGGTTGGCTACGATGCGCTCGAGCTCTGGCTGCCTGCCTACGAAACCAACACGGCCGATTTCCGCAGGCGGATGGACGGTGCCGGCCTGGCGTGCTCCGGCATCCACATGCCGCTGGTCGGGCTGATCAACGAACCGAAGAAATTCTTCGACTATGCGCACGCGCTTGGGACCAAGACATTGATCCCGCCCTACATCCCGGCGGCCGACAGAAGCGCGACGGCCGATGGATGGCGGCGGGTGGGCGAAAGCCTGCGCGTCGGAGCGGAGGCGGCCAAGAAGGAAGGCCTCAAGGTCGCCTGGCACAATCATGACTTCGAGTACCATCGTCTGGAAGATCGCAGCCGGCCGATCGATATTCTGCTGGAGGCGGCTGGACCTGATGTCGATTTCGAGATCGATATCGGATGGGTCACGCGCGGCTGGGCGGACCCTGCGCAGGAGCTGCAGAAATATGCCGATCGGATCACCACCATTCAGCTCAAGGATACCGCACCTCCCGGAACCGCCGTCGACGAAGGTTGGGTGCCGACGGGTGACGGCATCATCGACTGGAAGGCGCTCTATCCGCTGTTTGCCAAGACGCGCGCGGATGTTCTCGTCGTCGAGCACGACAATCCGACCGACTGGAAGGTGCTTGCAAAGCGGTCCGTCGACTATATCAAGGCGTTGATCGCCTGATCCGAGGTCGTCGGTCGGTTAGTACACGCCATCATTGTCGCTTCCCGAGCATCCAGACGAGATAGGGTGCGCCGGCGAAAGCGGCAAAGAGCCCCAGCGGTAGCTCATAGGGGAATGTCAGGGCGCGTGCGCCGAGGTCGGCGACCACCATCAGCGTGGCGCCGATCAGAACGGAAGCGATAAGCCTGCTATCGGCCCGCTCGAACCCGGCTCGCTGGGCAATATGCGGTGCCATCAATCCGACGAAGCTCAGAGGCCCGACAAGGAGCGAAGCGGCCGCCGTTGCGACACCGGCCGTGATCACCATCAGCGTGCGCGCATTGGAAAGCGGCATGCCGAGCGCAAGCGAGGTTGCTGATCCGAGCGGCAGGATCGTCAGCCATCGCGTGAAGAACAACCCAGCTATCAATACCGCAACCGTGAGGCCGGCCAGGAACAGAGCGGTTGCGGGCGTTACGGCGGCGGCCGAGCCGCCGAGCCAGGCGAGGATCTGCCATGACCGCTGATCGCCGACGGCGAGCAGCGCGCTCAAGATGGCCGAGCTGAAAGCGCTGATCGATATGCCGGCGAGGAGCAGCCGCTCCGGCGGGAGATCCCTGCGGTTGGCAAAGAGCGAGACAACGAAGAGGACGAGAGTTGTGCCGCAGCCGGCACCGAGGAAGAGTTCCGGCGTGTCGGGGTTTGCAAAAACGCTGACGGCCGCGGCAAAACCGACACCGGCGCCGCCGCTGACGCCCAGAACCTCCGGGCTCGCCATCGGATTTGCAGTCAGGCGCTGGAGGATCGCACCTGCCATGGCAAGCAGGCCACCGGCCGAAGCGGAGGCGACCAGACGCGGCCATCGGGCCGGCAGCAGCTCCCAGAAGAGGCCGCCATGCAGCAGCATCCATCCATCAGGCAGCCTGGCAACGACCAGGGCGATTGCGGCAAGCAGGGGCAGAAGGCTTGCAAGCACGATCAGGCGCGGCAAGGACGCGTTGCGCATGACGATGTTGTCTGACTGCTGGTGTAGTTCGGTGGTGCGCACCTGGGGAAGCAGCCACAGCAGTAGCGGGCCGCCGATCAACGCTGTCACCGATCCCGTCGGGAAGGTCTCGCCGGCAGACGAGGCCAGCAATTGAACGATGCCGTCGCACAGCCAGAGCAGGAGGCCGCCGGCCACGGGGGACAAGAGGAGAATATTGCGAGCGGTCCTGAC
This sequence comes from Rhizobium sp. A22-96, assembly GCF_053521805.1. Classification (NCBI taxonomy): domain Bacteria; kingdom Pseudomonadati; phylum Pseudomonadota; class Alphaproteobacteria; order Hyphomicrobiales; family Rhizobiaceae; genus Rhizobium; species Rhizobium sp. A22-96. The sequence goes on along the minus strand of NZ_JBNWDQ010000006.1, from coordinate 466,761 downwards.
GCCGAGCAATCGTACGAGCGCCGGGGCGGCAAGGCCGATGAAGCTGACGAGGCCGACGGCGGCGGCAACGCCGGCGCTGAGCGCGACTGCGAGGCTAGCGATGGCAATGCGCATGCTCGTCAGGGTGATACCCAGCGATCGCGCGCTGGTATCGCCGAGGCCGAGCAATATGAGGGGGCGCAGGAGCAGGGCTGTGATCACCAGGCCAAGCAGCAGCTCGATGCCGAGGGTGAGGGATGTCGACCAGTCCTGTTGGCTGAGCGAACCGCCGTTCCAGGTGACCAGCGACATTAGATATTCGCCCTGGGACAGGGTCATGGCTGCTGCCAGTGCGCTGCAGGTGATGCCGACGAGCATGCCGGAAACCACCATCGTCACCGGTTCGAAGCCCCGTCGCCAGCCGAGAAGGAAGACGATCGCCGTCGCGACCGCGGCTCCCAGAAGTGCAACCAGCGCCCTATAGCCGTCGAGCACCGAGGGCAAGAACAGGGTCGCGGTGACGATGGCAAGCTGTGCGCCGGAGGAAACGCCGAGCGTCGATGGGTCCGCGATCGGGTTTCTGAGCAGGCGCTGGAGGAGCGCACCGGCCAGCCCGAGGGCAGCGCCGGCCAGAATGGCGACGACCGCGCGCGGCAGGATCGCGTAGGCGAGGATGACCTGCTCCATCGTCATCCGCGTGGAGTCGAAGGGCAGGGAGGGCCAATCGGCAAGCGGCAGGTGGCCGAGCGCTACCGCCAGAAAGAGCCAGGTCGAGATTGCGAGCGCCAGAAGTGGAATGGAGAGGGTAGTCGGCCTGATCACAGCGTCTCTCCGCTGGACGCCAGCATCGCCTGTTTGAGAAGCCGCATGAACCGCGCCGCGGCGACGATGCCGCCATAGGGATTGATATTATCGAGCATGAGCACACGGCCCGCCCTGACCGGCGGCAGCGACTGCCAGATGATGCTGTCCTTCAGGCTGTTCCGCGCTTCCACAGGTATTTCCGAGATGACGACGATCCGCGCCTCCGGCTCGGCGGCCAGGTTTTCGATCGGCACGGGCGCCGCGAAGGTGTAGCGGGACCGATCCTTCCAGGCATTGCGCAATCCGAGCCGCACAAGGATGTCACCGAACATGCTGTCGGCGCCGAAGACCCTGACATGCCTGCTATCGCCGACATTCACGAGATAGGTCGGGCGTGCGGTAAAGGCCTGCAGACTGCGGGCGGTGTCCTCGACGAGCATTGCCTGTGTCTGAAGGACATCGCGCCCCCTGTCGCCAAGGCCGAGCTCGGCCGCAAGCGTGGTCACGGCGTCGAGGGCCTTCTGATAGGGCGGTTCTCCCCGCACATAGAAGGGGAGCGACAGAACCGGCGCGATCGAGCGATAGATCGCCTCGTAGCGGGTATAGAACGGCGAAATGAGAATGAGTTCGGGCCGCAGCAGGCGAAGCAGCTCGAAATTCGGCGATCCCCGCAGGCCGAGGTCGGCGACCTTGTCATCCAGCGCGGGCTCGATGGCATCCTTGCGAAACTGCACGAGTTCGGTAGCAGCGATCGGCATGACGCCGAGTGCGACCAACGTCTCCAGCATGGCCCAGTCGATCGCCACAACACGCCGCGGCGTCGAGGCCCACACGATACCCGGAACGGAAAAGGCCGCCAGCAGGGCAAGTGCCTGCCGGCGGCTGATATGCGAAGCAAAAGGGCCGCCTCGTGCCGGATCGTCAATTACCATTGAAAAGTCAGCTTACCCATGACCGTCCTGCCATCGCCATAGGTGCAGCCGAAAGAGCTGCAGCTTGCAACATAACTCTTGTCGGCGATGTTCTTGACGTTGAGCGAGGCCGTCATGTTGTTCTTCTTGTAGTGGATCGCCGCATCGAGAAGCGTGACGCCATCAAGATCAAACGTGTTCTTTGTATCTCCGTAGCGCTGCCCGACGTAGCGCACGCCGCCGCCGATGCCAAAACCTTCCAGTGCGGTATCCTGGGCAAAGCTATAGTCGAGCCAGAGACTGGTGGACTGTTTGGGAACATTGTCGGGGCGATTGCCATCGTCGTTGCCACCAACGATTTCGGCCTTCATGTAGGTGTAGGCGGCGCGCAGGTTGAGCCCTTCAGCAAGGCTGGTCACGCCTTCCAGTTCGATACCCTTCACCCGCACTTCGCCGATCTGCTCGGTCGTCGTGCCGCCGCTCGGCAGCGCAACCGTGGTCGGGACATTTCTCTGGCGCAGATCATAGGCCGCGATCGAGAAGAAGCCGTCCCAGCCGGTGGGCTGGTACTTGACGCCGATTTCCACCTGCTTGCCGGTCGTCGGGTCGAGAAGCTGGCCGGTCGAAGGCACCGGCACCGGTTCGAAGGATGTCGCATAGCTGATGTAGGGGGCGATGCCGTTGTCGAAGAGATAACTGAGGCCGGCGCGTCCCGTCAGCTTCTGGTCGTCCTTGTCGAGCGAGCGGGCCACGCCGCTCAAACGATTGGTGGATGTTCCCGACGTATCCGCCCAGTCCTGCCGGAGTGCTGCCGTTGCGCGCCAATTATCGTAGGCAAGCTCGTCCTGGGCGTAGATCCCGACCTGCGTCATGGTGGAATCGACATAGGTGCTCAGGGTCGGCGAGATCAGACGGACGGACCCGTAGACGGGATTGAAGGCATCTAGCGGCGTCGCGCGCCAGAACTGCGTGCCGACTTTGTTATCGTAATATCGATAATCCAGACCGAAGAGCGCTTTGTGTTCGACCTCGCCGGTATTGAACTCGGCGATGAGGTTGTTGTCGACGTTGAATGTGTTCAGCGACTCGTCCTGGATGGTGGCGTTGCGGTTGATGGTACGCCCATTTGCGGCAAGCCCCGCCGTCGACATGCCGAGCGCCTGGTAGCGCCAGTCCAGGTTCTGGTAGCGAAGGTTCTGCTGGAAAGTCCAGGTGTCGTTGAGACGGTGCTCCAGCTCGTAACCCAGATTTGTCAGCGTCCGGTTGGACCTGTCGAAACTGTCGTCGCCGACGAAGAAATCCCGTGACAGGCGCTTGGCGCCCGTTCCGTAAAGGGTAAGGGCGGCCGGCAGGCTTGACGGCGTACTCGGATTGTCGTGCTGAACGCTCGTCAGTATCGTCAGCTTCGTGTCTTCATCGGGCTTCCAGGTCACTGCCGGGGCGATGAAATAGCGGTCGTTATTGAGGTTATCCGTCTGCGCACCGGCGGTTCTGACCAATCCGGTCAATCGATAGGCGACGTCGGAGTCCTTTCCGAGCGGTCCGCCAACATCGAAAAAGGTTCCGTATGTATCGTAGCTGCCGGCCTGCACGCCGAATTCGCCGAAGCTTTCGAAGACCGGCCGCTTGCTCACCAGATTGATGATGCCGCCGGGATTGCCTTGACCATACATGACGGAAGCTGGCCCGCGCAGCACTTCGATGCGTTCCAGCATATAGGGATCGATCGGAGGCGCGCCGGCGGTGCGCATCAGTCGCAGCCCGTTCAGGAATTGAGCCTGGCGACCGTCAAAGCCGCGGATGCGCGGTGAATCGAATCTCGGATCGGAGCCAAAGGGTTCGCCGCTGACACCGGGAATGTAATCAAGGGCCTGGCCGAGCGTTTCGGCATCCTGCGATTTCAGCTGATCCGTGGTGATGACGGAAATGGATTGCTGCGTCTCGATCAGCGGCGTTCCGGTCTTGGTGGCGGTGGCGCTCGTCTTGGCGACGAAACCCTTGACCGGCGCGGTCGGGTCTTCGTTCTGATTGGACTGAATGACGATCGGGGCAAGTGCTGTCGTGTCCGCATCCTGAGCGGCTGCCGTCAAAAAGGGTGCGCTCAGGACCGTAGCCAGCGCCGTGGTCGAAATAAGGTTGCAGAAACGAAGAGAACCGATCATCGGAGGTCCATATACATTAAAAACTGGACCTTTTTAATCATGTTATTTTCAGAATTCCAATAAATGGCACTCGAATTTTTCATAACTACCAATTATGAAAATGACGAGCCCTCACAGCCCTCAATTTCTCCACGGGAGATGGTATTGGCACGCCCGGAAGCAGGTTTCGAACTCAGACATCTCAGATATTTCGTGACCCTGGTCGAGGAACGGAATTTCGACCGGGCCGCGGTGCGCCTCGGCATTGCCCAGCCGGGCCTCAGCCAGCAGATCATCAGCCTCGAAAAGATCGTCGGAATGCCGCTTCTCGACAGGAGCCGCAGGGCCGTCAAGCTCACCCATTCAGGCGAGATCCTCTTTCAGGAGGCCAAGAAGGTTCTTGCGCAAACCGAGGCAACCGTTGCCGCCATTCATAGGGCCGGGCGTGGGGAGAGCGGGCGTATTTCGATCGGCTATGTGGCATCGGCCGCCTATTCCGGCGCGGTCGTCCATGCCATTCGCAACTTCAAGCGCGATCATCCCCATGTCGAGATCGAGCTGCAGGAGATGGAACTGCGCCAGCAGTTGCAGAGGATCGCGGATGGGCTCCTCGATTTCGGCTATATCCGATCTCCGGCGCCAATACCGAGCGGAGTTGCCGTTCAGGTCATTCTTCGCGAGCCGTTGATCGCAATGCTTCCCCGCGACCATGAGTTCGCCGGGCATGCCATTGACGACCTTTCGGAGTTTCGCGCCGAGACATTCATCACGCCGCGCCAACCGCCGGAAATCGGATTTCACCGAAGCACGCTGCAGGCATGTCGGGAAGCGGGCTTCGAGCCCATAGTCAAGGCTAGCGCCCATGATTTTACCGAGATAGCGGCTCTGGTCGGGATAGGCGCCGGCATAGCGCTGGTGCCGCAATCCATGCGTTGCGCCGATCTTCCCAACATCAGTTATCAACCCGTAGAAGGGGTGGCGGCGACGTCGGACGTTGCCATTGCCTATCGAAAGGGCGAGGGTGCGCCTGCCGTAAAGGCCTTCATCGCCAAGCATCGCGCCCAGGTTCGATCAGGCGCCGCATAGAGCGGGTTGCTGGCCTGTGGATGGGTGTGATTGTCTGCGACAACTTAGCGGCTTTCTGGGATATCTTTGCGACATATCCAGTCTATAATGTGGATCTTGGTTGAACCACTTGAAGGCGTTCGATTTGTGCGAGGAAGTTCCCATGCAGCCGAGCAAAAGCGTATCCATCGACGAATTGCCTGAGAATACGGCTCTGGCGGTCTATGAGCTGATCGCCCGCACATTTCGGGAATATTCCGAAGTTCTCTACATCAGCGTGTCGGATATTACGGATGAGGGCGTCCGCATCGGTGGCGTCGAAATCACCATCCGCAAGACCGCCGAAGACATCATTCCCCAGGTCGCCGTGTTGCCTGAACCCGGCCAGCAGCCCCTTCATCTCGATTGAAGGCCAGCGCTCGCCGGCTGTGCTTCGATGCGTCGATGAAATCAGACATTGTCAAATGTATCAAATTATAGCGGAAACCGCTGGATGCCTCTGATCTGCCAAGGCACCTGAATACAATCTGATACATTTTCCTCATTTGCCGGCAAAGCTATGCGACAAAGCCGACGTAGCCTCCCCTCGTGAGCAAACAGCTTGAAGAGGAACAGAGGCCATGATCGCCAATCCAGTGTCCGGCTCCTACAGATCCGGCCGAAGCTTGCTGGTGCGTCATAGCGCCAAGCTTGGCTTGACCCCTCCCTCGTCTCAAGTCGGTTGCCAACGGAATTTTCCGCGCAATCCGCGCAGCGCTGCGCGGTCATACAATCGCGCTCGATAAGTTGCCGAGCGGCCGCCCAGGCAAAACCGCCTGCGATTTCAACCGCGCAAATTCGCGCGGCACGGCGCCGAAACAACGGCCGCTCCATCCTTCAATCGGATTTAGGTCTGAACCCAATGAGGACTACATGAGAGAATATCTACTGCGAGCAATTGCTTCCGGCACTCTGGCGATAGTATTGGCCGGCTGCAACGAGCAACCGGCACAGCAGGCCAATCGTGCGGCCGCAAAGCCCGAGATCAGCGCGGTGACATTGCGCCCGCAGTCGGTCGCGATTACGGCAGAACTGCCCGGCCGCATCAGCGCCAATCTCGTTGCCGAAGTCCGTCCGCAGGTCGGTGGCATCATCCGCAACCGCAACTTCAAGGAAGGCAGCGAGGTCAAGGCCGGTGACGTGCTCTATGAGATCGATCCGGCCTCCTACCAGGCCTCCTATGACAGCGCTGCCGCCGCGCTGCAAAGGGCGCAAGGCGCAATACCGAGTGCCCAGGCCCGGCTTGATCGCTACAAGGGCCTGAGCGCTCAGAGTGCCGTTAGCCAACAGAACACCGACGATGCGCAGGCAACGCTCGTTCAGGCCCAGGCGGATGTGGCCTCCGCCAAGGCGGCTCTGGAAACGGCGCGGATCAATCTCGACTATACCAAAATTCGCGCACCGATTTCCGGGCGCGTCGATGCATCCACCGTTACCGTGGGCGCGCTCGTCACGGCCGAGCAAACCACCGCGCTGACCACCATCCGCCAGCTAGACCCGATCAATGTCGATGTCACCCAATCGAGCACAAATCTGCTGAAATTCCGCCGCGCGGTCGAAGAGGGCCGTCTGAAGACCAGCGGCGACAATGTCTCGGTTCACCTCACACTCGAAGACGGCAGCCAATACCAGCAGACCGGCCGGCTCGAATTCTCCGAAGCAGCGGTTGCCGAGACTGTCGGGACGATCAATGTGCGGGCTATCTTCCCGAACCCCGGGCGGGTGCTTCTGCCCGGCATGTATGTGCGGGCGACCATCCAGGAAGGAGTTGCCGAAAACAGCTTCCTCGTGCCGCAGCGCGCCGTTTTTCGTAACAGCAAGGGCGAGCCTACCGCCTTCTTCGTCAACACGGACGGAAAGATCCAGCAACGTGCGCTGACCATCCAGCGCAGCATTGGTAATAGCTGGCTTGTGGCCGAGGGGATAGCGGAGGGGGATCGCGTCGTCGTCGAAGGCAGCCAACGCGTGCGCGATGGCCAGGAGGTCAATGTCGCATCGGTCACCGTTGACGATGCAACGGGGAATCTCGAGCAGCTGGCTGCAGCCAACACTCCCGCCTCCGGACAACAGAACAAGGCCGACGTCGCGGATAGAACCGCCGTTACCGGCTCGACGAACTGAGGGAAGCCGATGTCTCGTTTCTTCATCGACCGGCCGATCTTTGCCTGGGTTATTTCCATCGTCATCATGCTGGCGGGTGCGCTGTCCATCCTGACGCTCTCGGTCTCGCAATATCCGCAGATCGCGCCGACGACGGTTCGCATCACCGCCACCTATTCCGGCGCCGATGCAGCCACTGTCGAAAACTCGGTGACCAAGGTCATCGAGCAGGGCATGACCGGCATCGACAATCTCGACTATATGACGTCGACCTCTACCGCGACGGGTCAGGCATCGATCTCGCTGACCTTCACCAACAAGGCCGATCCTGACGTCGCGCAGATGCAGGTGCAGAACAAGCTGCAGCTGGTCACCGCGCAATTGCCGCAAACCGTGCAGAATACCGGCATCACCGTCTCCAAATCGACGACCAGCTTTTTCCTGGTCGCGGCCTTTGTCTCGACCGACGGAAAGCTCGCACCGACCGATCTTGCCGACTATATCGACAGCACGTTCAACGACACCCTGAAGCGCGTGCCGGGTGTTGGCGATACCACGCTCTTCGGCGCGCGCTATGCCATGCGCATCTGGGTGGATCCGGACAAGCTCGCCAAATATCAGCTGATGACATCGGATGTCATTGCGGCGATCACGGCGCAAAACGTTCAGGTCTCGGCCGGCCAGCTTGGTGCGTTGCCGCAACTCGGCGGCCAGCAGCTCAATGCGACGGTCACCGCCGGCAGCCGTTTCCAGACGACGCAGGAATTCGAGAATATCATTTTGAAGAGCCTGCCCGACGGCTCGCTGGTGCGCATCAACGATGTCGGCACGGTGCAGCTCGGCGCCGACAGCTACGTGACGTCAGGCGTCTATAACGGTCTGCCTGCAGCCGGTATTGGCCTCAGCCTGGCGACCGGTGCGAATGCGATTGATACGGCTGCGGCGGTTGAAGCGACGATCGACAGCTTGCGCAGCACGTTGCCGGCTAATGTCGAGATCAATTACCCCTATGACACGACGCCGTTCGTCAAACTGTCGATCGAGGACGTGGTCAAGACGCTGCTCGAAGCGATCGTGCTCGTTTTCATCGTCATGTTCGTCTTCCTGCAGAACCTCCGCGCAACGCTGATCCCGACGCTCGCCGTCCCGGTCGTCCTGCTCGGCACCTTCGGGGTGCTGTCTCTGTTCGGATACTCGATCAATACATTGACGATGTTCGGCATGGTGCTGGCCATCGGCCTATTGGTCGACGACGCCATCGTCGTGGTCGAAAACGTCGAGCGTGTGATGGAGGAAGAAGGATTGTCGCCGCGAGAGGCGACGATCAAATCGATGCAGGAAATCACCGGTGCCTTGATCGGCATCGCGACGGTTCTCTCGGCCGTGTTCATCCCGATGGCGTTCTTCTCGGGTTCGGTCGGTATCATCTACCGCCAGTTCTCGGTGACGATCGTCTCGGCGATGGTGCTCTCGGTCATCGTCGCCCTGATCCTGACACCGGCTCTTTGCGCCACCATCCTCAAAAAGCCTAAGCATGGGGCCAGGGAGCGTGGTCTGTTCGGCTGGTTCAACCGCAATTTCGAGCGGGGTACGCGAGGCTATCAGCGAACCATCCACGGCATGATCCGCCGCACGGCGGTCTTCCTGGTGATCTTCGTACTGATCGGCGGCGCTGTCGCCTATCTGTTCAATCGCCTCCCGAGCTCCTTCCTGCCCGAGGAAGATCAGGGTCGTTTGCTGACCAGCATACAGCTTCCTCCAGGCGCCACGGCCGATCGCACCAGAAAGGTGCTCGATCAGGTGATGAATTACTATCTCACCAACGAGAAGGACTATGTCGACGGTGTCTTCGGAAGCGTCGGCTTCAACTTCAGCGGACAGGGGCAGAACGTGGCCATCGCCTTCGTCGACCTGAAGGATTTCGACAAGCGCACGACCCCACAGTCGACGGCTTCGGCCATCGCCAAGCGGGCCATGGCGGCGTTTTCCAAGATCAAGGACGGTAACGTCTTCGCACTGGCGCCGCCGGCCATCCCCGGCTTCGGCAGCTCGAGCGGCTTCGACTTCTTCATCAAGGATATCGATGGTGCCGGCCATGCTGCGCTGATGCAGGCCCGCAACCAGCTGCTCGGTGCCGCTTCGACAAACCAGCGACTGAGTGGAACACGTCCGAACGGACTGGATGATACGCCGCAATATTCCGTCCATATCGATCAGGAAAAAGCGCGGGCCCTGAATGTCGATCTCGGCGATATCAACTCGACGCTGTCGACCGCCTGGGGCGGCACCTACGTCAACGACTTCATCGATCGCGGCCGCGTCAAGAGAGTCTATGTCCAGGGTGATCGCAAGTACCGCATGCAGCCGGAGGATTTCGATCGCTGGTATGTGCGCAATTCCGGCGGCGATATGGTGCCTTTCTCGGCTTTTGCGACAGGTATCTGGACCAGCGGCTCGCCGCGTCTGGAACGCTATAACGGTTCGTCGGCCGTGGAAGTGCTGGGCTCGGCAGCACCGGGTGTCTCGTCAGGCGATGCTATGAACGAGATCGACAAGATCATGGCGACCCTGCCACCCGGCTTCAGCCATGAATGGACCAGCCTGTCCGCCCAGGAAAAACTCTCCGGCAACCAGGCGACCCAGCTCTATGCCATCTCCATCCTCGTGGTGTTCCTGGCGCTCGCAGCCCTCTACGAAAGCTGGTCGATCCCGCTCGCCGTCATGCTGTCGGTGCCGATCGGCATCTTCGGCGCGCTGCTGGCCGCGACCATCTTCGGGCAGTCGAACGACGTCTACTTCAAGGTGGGCCTGCTGACGACCATCGGGCTTGCGGCCAAGAACGCCATCCTGATCGTCGAATTCGCCATCGAGCAGCAGAACCAGGGCAAGGGGCTGATCGATGCGACGCTTGAAGCGGCAAGACAGCGCCTGCGGCCGATCCTGATGACGTCGCTCGCCTTCATCCTCGGCGTTCTGCCGCTGGCGATCGCCAATGGGGCGGGATCGGGCAGCCAGAACTCGATCGGCATCGGCGTCATGGGCGGCATGATCTCCGCCACCGTCCTCGGTGTCTTCTTCATCCCGCTGCTCTTCGTCTCCGTGCGCCGCATCTTCAAGGGAAAGAAGACGACAGAAGCTGCAAACCAACTGTCGGAGATTGTTGCTGCGACCCCCGATATCGCGCAGTGACAATTCGTTCGCCGGCGCAGCAACATCGCTGCGCCGGCGCGAAGAATATGGATGGCGTCCGGTGGATTACGGCGCTGCTTCATACGTCAGGCCGAGACAGCCTTCGACCGATAATGAAACAAACTGCTGCCGTGCTCCAGTCTTTGGTCAGCATATGTCCCGGCAATCATTGGCTAAAAAACATCCGATAATATATTCGCTTAAAGCAGCTGCCACGTTCTGGTAAGTTATGCCTTGCGCCTGCACGCTTGATGAGATTGCAACGAGTGAGATGCAACTCCCGATGCGGATAGGCCCAGTTCAAGCTGGACAACCGCCAGACACTCGCGTGGCTGGTTTGGAGGGACTAGGCCATATGCCAGAAAACCGAGTGGATCGGTCGCAGCGAGTTCCACAGGGGTTCGAACCTGACAGTCGTCTCGAGCCGGCGATTTCGCTTTGGGACGCAGATCTCAAACTGATCGATTCCTCCCGCGAATTTGAAGAGCGTATCGGACTTGCATCTCGCAACGGCATCACTTTGTGGGAAGCCTATCCGCTGCTGGTAAAACCTGCCCTTGCCGCGATTGTGCAGCAAGTGATTGATACAGGCGAGCCCCAGACTATCGAGCTTGGCGTTTCGAGCCATGAGAAGCGGAGTCTGTTGCTCTCCCATATCCGGGCGGGTCTTTTCGCGGTCGATACCAGCGGGACAAATGCCGAGCAGAGCCTATGGTCGCAGAACAACGAGAGAGAGCGGCTTATCCATCAGGCAACGCACGATGTTCTGACCGGATTGCCCAATCGCCGTCAATTCAGCGCCGAATTGGCGCAGCTGCTTCCGGCCAATGGAAAAATGGCGCCCGCACTGATGCAGCTCGATCTCGACGATTTCAAACCCGTCAATGACACGCTGGGGCATGGTGCCGGCGATATCCTGCTTCAGTTGGCGGCGGAGAGGATAAAGGCAGCGCTCGGTCGAAACGGGACGGTCTACCGCCTCGCCGGAGATGAATTCGCGATCATTCAGGTTGGATCCCAACAAGCCTTCGAAGCGGAGAGATTGGCCGAAGAGCTGGTTGCGGAATTCAAGAAGCCTTTCACCGTCAACGGCATATCGCTGTTCGTCGGCGTCAGTGTCGGGATTGCCATCGCGCCGCGAGACGGCAATGAGGGTGAGCAGCTGATGAAGGCGGCCGACGTTGCCCTCTATGCGGCCAAGAAGGAAGGGCGCCGTCGGGCTCGAACTTTCGATCCGAGCATGTTGATTGTGGTCGAGCAGAGGGAATTGCTGCGGCGCAGCCTGCGTGTAGCGCTCCAGCGCGACGAGTTCTTCATCGAGTATCAGCCGCTGGTCGAACTGCCCTCCAACGTCGCGGGCTTTGAGGCGCTGCTGCGCTGGCGGCACCCGACTTTGGGCATCATTCCGCCGGCTGCCTTTATTCCCATGGCGGAAGCCGATGGTCTGATGAGCGAAATCGGCCAGTGGATGCTTGAGGAAGCCTGCCGGGAAGCCTTGACCTGGCCGGTGCACTACACGCTCGCGGTCAATCTCTCTCCGGCCGAATTTTTGACGCCGGGTTTCACCGATCGTGTCTCGCAAACACTCGACATTGTCGGGTTTCCCGCCGAGCGCCTGGAGCTGGAGATCACCGAAGGGGTTCTGCTCGAACGCACCACCAACAATCTCGATACGCTGAACACGCTCAACGTGCTCGGTATTCAGATCTCGCTCGACGATTTCGGCACCGAATATTCATCTCTCAGCTATCTCAAGAACTTCCCCTTCGATACGATCAAGATCGACAGGTATTTCATCAGGGACCTTTTGCAGGATGCGAAAAGCCAGGCGATTGTGCGCTCTGTGATCAGCCTTGCGCATGGCCTGGATATGCGGGTAACGGCAGAGGGTGTCGAGACGGCGCAGCAGGCCGCTTGGTTGCGCAACGAAGGTTGTGATCGATTGCAGGGATATTGCATCAGTCCGCCGCTTGCCGCAGACAGGCTTGAAGATTTTATAAGGCAAGGGGCGCGTATCCAAACGGCGACAGCTTCGGATGAGCTTCGCGCCGGACTTTAATTTTTGAAACGCATTTGATCCGGGAGTTTCTTAAGTGGATAGCATGGAGACCCAGGCTGACGCGGCGTTTGAGCCGCTGCTTGAACTGGAAATGGAGATGGCGAGCTTTGCGGCCGACTGGCTCTACTGCGACCAATGCTCGACTTACATTGCTCGTATGGTCAGCCACGACCGGCACGATCCGATCCGCCATGCCAATCTGCTTTCGGCGGCGCTGAATGAACTCTTCGAGATGTCGTTTCATGCCCGAGAGCACAATGGCGCTCTGACCTGCCGCTTCTGCCGCAGCGGTGATGTCGAACGGATAGAGCTGACTTTTCCTTGTCCGCTCGAAAAACGCGGCTTCTACGGCGCAATTATCGACCGCATAAAAGGTGGCCACGCGCTTACAAATTATCTGGACGTCATCACCAACGACGCGGCGCGCGCCGAGCATGCGATCCTTCTTGGCCTGGCCGTCAACTACGAGGCCAAAATCGAGCTGTGGGAGGCAGACACCGGGCTCTTGACGTTCGTGGTGGATCTCAAGTTCGAAAGGCTCCTCAATTGAGCACCTATTCGTCCCATCGGTTCACCGCGCAATTCGACGCCAACAACCAGGAATTCTCCTTATCCGGCGTGCTGAGACCGCACTCGGTCGCGGAGCTTGCCGATGATTTGGCATTGCTACGGGGCGGCATCGAAACGGTGAATGGCGTCTGCTACATCAACCTGAAGCGCGTCATCCACATGAACAACACGGCGTTCCGCGCCCTAACGCATGTTCTCGTCGATGCGGCCCGGTCGAGACCGGATCTCAAAATTGTTGTCATTGCGTCGAGCGTCGTTGCCTGGGCGTCACGATTGTTTCACCACCTGAGCGATATCTCGCCCAATATCACCGTCGACATCTACGATTCCGCCTTTTATCCGGGCCAGACATTCGTCGAGGACCAGAGTTTCATCCCGATCCTCAGAACGCAGACGAAGATGACCTGGCGACATGAGCGCGAGATATTGCCGCGTCATGGCCTACGCGAAGGCATGCACATTGCGGATATCTGCTGCGGTATCGGCGATTTCGCCATGCTTGTGCGAAAGGATTTCAAACCGGCCCGGATCGTCGCCCTCGATCATTCGATGGCCAGCCTCGATTACGCCCGCGCGGTGGCCAGGGATTTCAATGTCGAGGATATCGAATATACCTATGGCGACGCGTCGGAAATGTTGTTCGAGAGCAATCAGTTCGATTTTGTGACCTGCCGCCACTCGCTGCAGATCTTCGACCGCCCGAGTGTCCTGTTGCGGGAACTCTATCGCATATGCAAGCCGGGTGGCAGGGTCTACATCACCAACGAGAAGAACTCCCATTGCCTTGGCGAGCCGCGGGCCGAAACGATCCAGTGGACCTACAACGAAGTAGCGAAGCTGTTTGCATATTTTGATATGGATGTTGAGATGGGCCCGAAGGGCCGCCGCATGTTGCTGGATGCCGGTTTCATGGACGTGAAGATGGAAAGTTTCATGGTAACCAATCTCGATGGCGACCCGCAGGATTTCGCCGATGTCATCACGGCATGGCAGAATGTCTATGCTGATGAGATGGCTGTCAGGAGAGGCGATCCGCCCGACTTCATCGAACGGTTCAAACAGGGTTTCCAGGATCACATTTTTGCAGCCCTCCATCCCAGAGGTTATGCCGGCTGGCCCATCTGGGCTTCATCGGGGCAGAAGCCGCTATGACGGGCACCTCGGCCGCCAAGCCCTGGCTCGGGCTGCGCTCCTTCCGCGCCAAGTTTCTGGTCGTCGTCGGCGGCGCCGTGCTTTTCGACCTGCTGGTCAGCGGCGGCCTGGCGCTTTGGAATGTGCAGCGCCTCTCGCGCAACGCCACGACCGAGGTGGGGCTGGGCCTTGAAAAGGCGAGCCAGGATTATATTCGCTCCTATACCGATTCCACGGCCACGCAAGTTGGTCTCCTGATCGATCAGGTCCACTCCGACGTGAAGGCGCTGTCGGGCGTGCTCCAGGGGCAGATCGACAATCCGGCGAGAAACGGCGATGTGGGTGTGGCCATAGCCAAGGCATCTCCGGACGCCGTAACCGTGACGTATGACCAGGTCGGCCAATGGGCGCAAAACCCTCCCGGAGCGCCCTCGGTCGTCAGTGTCTGGGGCTATCTGCTGGACAAGGATCATCATCCGTTGCCGCAGGTACAGGCCGACATAGAATGGAGCGCCGTCCTTGATCTCGTCGCCCCCTCGTTGCTGCACAACGGCGCATCGAAGCTGCAGATGTATTATATCGGCCCGAGGGAACGTCCGATCTTTCGTACCGCGCCCTATACGGAGCAGGCACAGACTTTCGATCGGCTCTATCCCGGGCATAACAGCTCCGATTTCTGGACCTTCTTCTTTCCAGGGCTTTATGAATCCTGGCAGCAATGGGCGTCTCTTCCATCGTCCCGACCGGTTGCCGACTACATCACCCAGACGGCCCCCTATACGGATGCGATCACCGGAAAGCTGATCGTCAGCTTCTTTCATCCGCTTTGGACCCCGGACAGGCACGGCGTGGCCGGTGCGGCCGGCGCCGACATCACACTTACCCAGCTCGCCGAGATCGTCGAGAACGTGAAGGTTGCCCAGAGCGGCTTCGGCTTCCTGACCATGTCGAATGGAAATGTCGTCGCGATCAATCCGGTCGGGGAGAAGATCATCGGTCTGCGCGCATCGAACGATGCGGCCAACAAGGGTGTCACCGGCCTTGATCGATCGCTGCGCAACAGCACGCAGAAGGCGATCGCAAACCTGCCGCTCGATGCCGACGGCGCGATCCAGCATATTTCGCTCAACGAGCAAGGCGAGGACGTGCCTTATCTTGTCGTCGTCAAGCAGCTGCATCCGACCAATCTGTGGGTAAGCGGTCCCGTGCAGCGTGAGGTCATGTCGCTTGGAATCGTCGTGCCCGAACGTGAGATCTACGCGTCGCTCATTGCGGCGAAAGCGGAAATATCGCGGGCAACCGACCGGATCCTGCTCTATCAGATCCTTGCCGTCCTGGTGTCGTTGATGATCGTCACGATTGCCGTCTTCGCTGCATCGAAGCGCATCACCGGTGGTATCAGCGCGCTGGCAGGCGCCGCCAAGCGCATACAGGCCAAAGATTACTCAGTCAGGGTCGACATTGCGAGCAAGGATGAGGTGGCCGAAGCAGGTGTCGCCTTCAACCGTATGGCCGAGGACATCAGTTTTCATACCGAAAACCTCGAAAAGCTTGTTGCAGACCGGACGAAGGAGATCGAGGCGGCCAAGGAAGAGATTTCTACCCTCAACAATCAGTTGAAGAGCGAGAACCTTCGGCTAGGCGCCGAGCTCGATGTCGCGCGCCAGATTCAGTTGATGGTCCTGCCGCGCGCCAAGGAGCTCACTGAGGTCAAGAATCTGGAAATTGCTGCCTATATGCGTCCGGCCGACGAGGTCGGCGGCGACTATTACGACGTCCTGCAGAACGGCAAGAATCTCAAGATCGGCATCGGCGACGTGACCGGCCACGGGCTGGAAAGCGGCGTGCTCATGCTGATGGTGCAATCGATCGCGCGTGCGCTGCAAGAGGCCGGTGAAATGGATCCGGCGAAATTCCTGACCGACCTCAATCGCACGATCTTCAAGAACATCGAGCGGACGGAAACAGACAAGCATATCACCCTGTCATTCCTCGATTACGATGGCGAGCGATTGACGATATCCGGTCAGCATGAGGACATGATCGTCATTCGGCAGAACGGCAATGTCGAGCGCATCGATACCGGCGACCTTGGTCTTCCGGTCGGTCTTGAAGCGGATATCTCCCCATTCATCGACACGCGGGAAATACCCTTCGCGAAGGGCGATATGGTCGTCCTGCACACCGACGGTGTCACCGAGGCGGAGAACTCGAAGGGTGAGCTCTTCGGTTTCGAGCGGCTTCTTGAAGATGCCCGCCGCCTGCACGGCGGCACTGCCGAAGAAGTGGTCGATGGGATCCTCGATGATCTGATGACCTACATCGGCACGCAAAAGATCCACGATGATATTACCCTTGTGGTGATGCGACACAGGTGAGCCCATGACGACTGTAGTATACGGCAAGGAAGATCTCGTCTCGTTCGATACGAGCCGCGCGCTCCGGCTTCGCCTGCTTGATGGACCGCTTCACCTTGCGTGGCGCCACTCGGCGATGACGTCGGATTTTATTGCGGAGACGATGGCGCTCGGGTTCCGGTCTTCGGAACGCCAGTACAAGACGATCAGGCACGATATTGGCTATCTGACGAACGAGCTGATCGAGAATTCCATCAAGTTTCGTGCGTCCGGGGAGATCATGATTGAAGCCTTGGTGGATGCGAATGATTTCAGAATGCGGATCGTGAACTTCGTGGATGACGATGCCGCCACCCGATTTCAGCAGCTTTTGTCGAAAGTCACCGCTGGTGATCCGGGTGAACTTCTCATAGAACAGATCGAGGCGAGTGTGCTCGAAGGCGGGAATGTATCCGGATTGGGATTGCTGACGTTGATGAGCGACTATCAGGCTCATTTGGCCTGGCGCTTTGATGGGGACAATCTGCACAAGCGGACAAAACTGCAAACTTATGCCATGATGGCAATTTGATCGTCGTGAGTCCACGAGAGGCCATTTATGGAAATCAAGGAAGAAGCGTTCCGCGTCTGGTCAGAGGGCAGCACCCTGTTTTTTGACGGAACCATGCGCCTGGCAGGCCCCGATGCCTATGCACCGGTCTACGATCTGGCCAGACAAGTGCTTTTCGACGGCGGAGGCAAGGCTACGTTCGATTTGACAGGCCTGCATTTCCTGAATTCTTCCGGCATCAACCTGCTCGCCAAACTGACGATCGAGGCGCGCAAGCACCCCGATCTCCAACTCACCGTATGTGGTTCCTCGCAAATTCCATGGCAGATAAAGTCGCTGCCAAATCTGAAGAAGCTTCATCCGCGCCTCGATTTGCGCCTGACATAGCCCTGGGGGCCTATTCGCTCGCTTATAGCCAAGCATGCGATAGGCCGCGGAGCGACCTTAGGATCGGGGCAACAGCACAGCCTCTGTTCCAATCTCGCTTCCGTCTATGTGCAGTATGCGGTAGCCGAAAGTTCCGACATCTGCTTGAAGATCATCTGACTGTTTGACGATCTGGTAAGAGGTCGCCGGCGTAGCGAATTGGCGGATATTGGCGTCGCTGGCATCGTCGATCATGTGATAATGGCCGCAGAATACCGATACCTCGCAACCGATGCCAAGCAGCAGCGACCTGGTTTCATCCCGATCGCGCAAGGCAGCGCCGGCGCGATCCACGGGCGTGTCGATCGCCAGGATCGGATGATGCACGAAGAGTAAGGCCTTGCTCACGCCATTAAGCTCACTGGCCAGCCACGCGCGCTGGCTCTCGCCCAATATGTTATCGGACGAGTCGAGAAAGATATGCTTCAGAGCTCCATCGGTGCGCGAGAAACATAGCTTTCCATTCACGACATTGTCGCTGGCGTTCCAATATTGCGTGACGTTAGTGTAGTCATCATGGTTGCCGAGGATGACGCTAACTGTGAAATCATAATCCGTCAGAAGCGCGAAGAAGCCTTGAACCGATTCGGCGGTACCGATGTCGCCGCCGAAGACCACGCTCGAGATACCCTTGGCCGCAATGTCATCGAGGACCAGCCGCAGGCGATCCTCGTGTTCTTTGGGCGCATTGTCGTAGCGCATTTTGTCGCCGGCTATTTCACTGTTCGTGACCAGCTTCTGGCCGAGATGGGTGTCGGTGAAATGGGCAATCTTAGTCTTCGTCATTCGCGGGCTCCATGGCATGCATCTGCCAGACTACCTTAGCGTACCGATCGGATGGAATGTTTCGATGCGTGTCGAAACATGCGAGCAACTTTCGTGCTACTCTGGCGTTCGAAACAGGGAGCCAGACACATGGGTTCGCAGCCGAATATCGCCTCCGCCGCCGCTCTGATTGCCGATCCTGCCCGCGCCACCATACTCATTGCCTTGCTCGATGGTCGCGCAAGGCCGGCTGGTGAACTAGCTTATTGTGCCGGTGTGACCGCGCAGACGGCCAGCTCCCATCTCGGCAAGCTGTTGGCGGGCGGCTTGCTGGCGGTCGAAACCGAGGGACGGCATCGTTATTACCGCCTTGCGGGCCCGCATGTCGCGCTGGCGCTCGAAAACCTCGCGTCGATAGGTCCGGTCGAAATCGTGCGCAGGAAGGCATTGACGCGTGAAGCGCAGAAGCTGCAATTCGCCCGCTGCTGCTACGATCATTTGGCGGGCCGCCTCGGCGTCGCGGTTACAAAGGGGCTGCTCGAAAAGGGATGTCTCGTGGCCACTGACAACAAGCGGTTCGAAGTTACCTCGGTCGGTGCCGGATGGTTCGCAGACATCGGTCTCGATCCGGCGAAAATCAAACCCGCTCGCGCAGGACTCGCCCGGCAGTGCCTCGATTGGACGGAGCGGCAACATCATCTCGCCGGTCCGCTTGGCGTGCAATTCACCAATCTGCTCTGCACCGAGGGATGGATACGGCGGCAAAAAGTGTCGCGCAGTGTCGAGGTGACGCCGAAGGGATGGCGGAATTTCAAAGAGCATTTCGGTATTGAGGAGCGAGTGTTGATGGAGCCCGTTCTATTGGACGCGCCGGGTCAACGCTCGCTCGCCTCTCAATCCCTTGAAAACAATCGCAGCCACGGACCCAGGTGAAACAGGCTCATCAACAGATACATCGGCACCATGCCGCTTAGCATCGAGCTGCCTTGCGCCGAACACATCATGTCGGCCGCGGGATCGTGTGCGATGAGCAACGCCATGCCGGCAAAGACGGGCGCTGCGGCGAGTTGAAGCCAGCGAGCGACGCTTACTGATTGAAGCAGGCCGGCGGCATGCGCGCCGGCCCTTGCACGTGTTTCGGACAATCTGGGCATCAGGCCACTCCGTAACGATCGTGATGGCGCCACCATACACCCGTTTCGTTGCGACCGAGCGGCGCCCGATCGAGCCATTGATACATGCCCCAAAGGCCGTCGAGCCCGCGGGCATAGGACGAATAGGTGTGATAGATCTCACCGTCCTGGATTGTGAACGCGCTTACACCCGGCCGGTCGCGCGTATAGGTTGCGACGTCCGTTCCCGTCATCGAGGCGATCTGAGCGACCGGGCCTTCGCTGCCGCGCAGCTCCCATTGCTGCACCGTCTTGCCGGCCAGGGGCTCGGGCATCGGCGGCTCGCGGCGGTAGTTGTATTCGATGCTGCCGTCGCGTTGCTCTTCCGGGGTGAACCAGACATTGAAATCGTGGTTGAAATCGCTGTTTGCTGACGAAGCCCAGTCGAAGGTCCAGCCCATGCGCCTTTTGAATTCCTGCAGTTTTTCGAGCGGTGCCCGGGAAACGGCGGAAAAGGCGACGTCATGGTTTTCGAGGTGTACGGCAATGCCATTGAATCCGTCTGCAATCGACGAACAGGATGGGCAGCCGGCCGTATAGTCCGGGCCGAACATGAAGTGATAGACGAGAAGCTGCGAACGTCCCTTGAAGAGCGCCGAGAGCGGAACCGTCCCCTGTTCGGTCTCGAGCCGGTAGTCCTTCTCTACCCTGACCCAAGGCAATTCCCGACGGTGCTCGGCGATTTCATCGCCGCGCCGCGTCAGCTCCTTTTCCTGATCCAGTAGGGAAAGCCTGGCGGAAAGCCATTCCTTGCGCGTTCCTGTTCTGTGCATTGTCATGGATCTTCTCCTTCGTCTGCGGGTTAGGTTGCGGCGGGGGCAACATCTTGCCGCCCGATGAGGAATAACTTACCGCTAGGGTTCGGACGGGTGGGAGTTACAAGTGTGACGGGATTTCGATGGACTCGCTGATCGTCGCGGCCGCACAGGCGCTCGCATCTGGCGATGCGCTGGGAGCCATGAAGCGTGTGGCATTGCGCGACGACGCTCCGGCGCTGGCGCTTCGCGGCATTGCCATGGCCCAGCTCGGTGATTTTGACCGTGCCAAGGCGCTGCTGAAGAGTGCCGCGCACGCTTTCGGCCCCCGCGAGATTGTCGCCCGAGCCCGTTGCATCGTCGCCGAGGCGGAAATTGCCCTCGTTTCGCGCGATCTCGGCTGGCCCGAAAAAGTGCTGGAGACCGCGCGAGCCGTTCTCGACAAGCATGGCGACCGCATCAATGCCGCCCATGCCCGCAATCTGCAGATCCGCCGCCTGCTGCTTGTCGGCCATCTCGACGAAGCAGAGCGGCTGGTTGCCAAATTTGACTCCTCGCCACTGCCGCCAGCCGCAAGGGCAAGCCATGAGCTCGCGGTTGCCGGCATTGCCATCCGCCGTATTCGCACGGCGTCGGCCCGTGCTGCTCTGGTGCGTGCAGCCGACGCAGCACAGAAGGCGGGTATTCCAGCCCTTAGCGTCGAAGTACGCGATGCTGTTGACGCGCTTCACACGCCGGCGGCGCGCTTGATCACACAGGGCACGGAAAGTTTGCTGTCGCTCGCCGAGGTGGAGGTGCTGTTATCCTCCGGCGCACTGGTCATCGACGCCTGCCGCAATGTCGTGCGTCGTGGGAATGACACGGTGCCGTTGGCAACCCGGCCGGTTCTATTTGCGCTGGCGCGAGTCCTTGCCGAAGCAGCGCCGGCGGACGCGCCGCGCGAGGCACTGCTCTCCCGTGCTTTCCGTGCTCGTCATGCCGACGAATCCCACAGGGCGCGGTTGAGGGTGGAGATCGGGAGGCTGCGAGCGGCGGTGGAGCCGTTCGCCGATATCGACGCGACGGCGCGCGGCTTTGCGCTGACGGCGCATGGGAAACGCGATATCGTCGTACTGGCGCCACCCATAGAGGCGGAGCATGCGTCCGTGCTGGCTTTGCTGGCGGACGGCGAAGCCTGGTCCAGTTCGGCGCTGGCGATCGCGCTAGCGATAAGCCCGCGCACGATACAGCGTGCGCTTGATGCCTTGGCAGCCGGCGGCAAGGTGCAAGGTGTTGGCAATGGTCGTGCCCGCCGCTGGATGATGCCGCCGGTCGTCGGCTTCCCGACGACATTGTTACTCCCGGGACCTCTGCCGAGCGACTAGGATTGGGCCATCGAATTCAACAGCTTCTGAGTGGAGGATGGATACAATGAAAAAGTCTCAAGCCGAGGTCATTCGCGAATATGGCCCCTTCGACAACGCTCCCCGCGTCAATGGCGTCACCTTCGACGGCCAGCACGTCTGGTTCGCCTCCGGCGAAAAGCTGCATGCCCTTGACCCGGAAACCGGTGCGCAACAGCGCTCGATCGACGTCGCCTCGCATGCAGGCACTGCTTTCGATGGGCACTATCTCTATCAGATCGCCGAAGACCGGATCCACAAGCTTGACCCGGAAACCGGAAAGATAGTCTCCACCATTCCTGCGCCCGGCAATGGCGGCGATTCGGGCCTAGCCTGGTGCGAGGGCAGCCTGTGGGTCGGCCAGCATCGCGGCCGCAAGATCATCGAGATCGACCCCGAGACCGGCGCTATTAGGCGCACGATCGAATCCAACCGCATTGTCACCGGCGTCACTTGGGTCGACGGCGAATTGTGGCACGGCACTTGGGAGGGTGATGAAAGCGATGTTCGCCGCATCGATCCTGTCACCGGCGAAGTACTGGAACGATTGGAAATGCCCGAGGGCGCCGGCGTTTCAGGCCTCGAGTCCGACGGTAAAGATCGCTTCTTCGCTGGCGGTGGCGGCAGCGGCAAGATACGGGCGCTCCGTCGCCCGCGCTGAAGCAGCTTTGAGACGACCTGCTGGAAAACGCAGAATCTGTCCTGCAGCAAGCTGCATGAGGCTCGACGGAGGTCGGTCTTGGCCCTTCGCTCAAACGCGTTTTGTCGAGAGCACGTCGAATGTCTTTGCGATGGTCTGGGTGGCCCGCTCATAGTCGGCAAGGGCAAGACAGGCGATGAGGGCGTCGACGATGGCGAGCTGGGCGATGCGGCTGGTCATGGCCTCTGTGCGGAACTGGGTCTCGCGGGCGAGTGTGTTCAGGACGATATCGGTATGAGCCAAAAGGGGGGATTTGCCGAAATTGGTGATGGCGATGGTGGTTGCGCCGGCCTCCTTGGCAAGGCGCGTTGCCGTCAGAGTTTCGACCGTGCTGCCGGAATGGGAAATGGTGATGACGGCGGTCGAGGCGTCCGCCAGGGATCCGACAATGGCCTGCACATGGCTGTCGACGCTTGCGCGGGAGAGAATGCCGATGCGCAGCAGACGATAATTCATGTCCTCGGCGATCGGAGCGGCACTGCCGATCCCGAACACCTCGACGCGGCTTGCCTTGCGGATGGCGTCGACCGCGCGCGATAGGGCGGCGATGTCGAGGGCCTTTTGCGTGTCTTGAAGCGCCTGTAGGTCGGATTGAAATACCTTCTCGACGACCGAGGCGATGTTGTCGCTCGGGGTCAGGTCCTCATGGATGAATTGAACCGGCTGAACGAGATCGCGGGCGAGCGAGATCTTGATCTGTTGGAAGCCTCTTGCGCCGATTGCCTGACAGAAGCCGATGACGCTCCCCTCGCTGGCGCCGGCCTTTTCCGCGACTTCCGTGACAGACATGTGGATCACGTCCGAAGCGTGCTGCGTGATAAAGTCGGCAATCCGGCCGGCGGTCGGCGCCAGATCCTTGCGCACCGCGCGGATACGATCGATGACGCCGGAAAACTCCTGCGCGCTGGGTGCCTTGTCTCGTTCCACCGCCATGCGAAAACTACCCTCACATTGTCTTAGAGCATGTCCGTTTTTAAACGGAGAGACGGAAATGCTCTATCTCTTTGCTTTCATGCAATTCCCTAAGCAAAATCGCTGCGTACCTTTGCTGGAATTGCTCTAGACCACCGCAAGCTGCGGCGTATGTCTTATGCTGCCATTATGCACTTGCCAGAAACGCATGCCGAGGCGTCGCGCGCCGAGGCCGTCGGTCTGTGGATTATCGCCGATCATGATGGTATCGGAAAAGTCGATGCCGAGGCGGCGGCATCCCATCTCGAACAGCGCCCGTTCCGGCTTGCCGATGACGGTGTAGTCGCGCGTGCCGGCGCAGGCAATGATGGCGGCGGCCAATGCTCCGGTTTCCGGAATAGGCCGGCCGTCGGTGCCTGGGTGGCTGAGATCCGGCGCGGCGACCACAAGCCGAGCCCCATCGGTAAGTGCCGAGACCGCCGCCGCGAGTTTCGCATAGGAGAATTGCCGGTCGCGGGCGATGAGTACGACGTCCGGGCGAGGGGCGTCCAGGTGCAAGCCTCTGCGCCTCGCATAGGAGCGAAGGGCAGGACTTGCGAGCAAAAGCACACGTGCGCCAGGTTGCTCGGCAGCGATCTTGTCGATCGCGCATGTTCCGGCGAGAATGATGCTGCCGGCATCGACAGTAAGGCCGATGGTCTGCAGTACTCTGGAAAGCTGAGTCGGCGTGTGTTCCGCATTGTTGGAAACAAGAACGAAGCGGCCGGCGACGGCATTCAGCAGCCATCGCGCGTCTTCCAAGACCGTTTGGCCGCTTATCAAAGTTCCATCGAGATCAATAAGATAACCTCTTGCATCGATGTCGAGATCAGGCACGTCCGCTCCTCTGTTGTCATCGATACATGGATTGAGAAAAGCTCAATGTCAATAACAAATAATATTGAGATTAGTTCATGAAACTGTCATCGACGCAGCGTACTTCTGCTGCCGAAGATGGGGTTGAGAGCCCCCAAGGACCAGCGCAGGAGCATCTCCATGAAGATCGCAATCATCACCGATATCCATCACGGCCCTCAATCCCACACAAAGGAAGCCGGTTGGGATGGCCTGCCTGCGGTGAGGCAGTTCATCGATCGTGCCATCGAGCGGAATGTCGATCTGGTCCTCGATCTCGGCGACCATATTTCTGATACGACGCATGAAAACGACTACCGTTTCGCCTCGGAACTTGCCGCGATCTTCTCCACTTTTCCCGGCAAGCGCATCCATGTGCTCGGCAATCACGACGTCAACAATCTGAGCGTCGCCGATAATGAAGCGATCTTCGGCCAATCGATGCAGAGCGGCGTCCACGATCTCGGCGAACTCCGCCTGATCGCCTGGCAGCCGGACGTGAAGATCGACATGGAGACAGGTTTCAACAGCACCGGTGCTCATCTGGAATGGCTGGTGGAAGCTCTCAAGGCGGATGAGCGCCCGGCCGTCATCGCGACGCATGTCCCGCTCTCTGGTCATTCGCAGATCGGCAATTATTATTTCGAGCGCAATGCCGGATATTCGACCTACCCCGACCATGCGGCGGTCCGCAAAGCGGTGGAAGAAACTGGCAATGCCGCCCTCTGGCTCTCCGGCCATGTTCACTGGAATACCATCACCAATGTCGGCAACATTCAGCATGTGACGATCCAGTCGCTGAGCGAGCGCTTCACCACCATGCCGCTCACCGCGTCAGCTTACGCCGATCTCGAAATCAAGGATGGCGAGCTGACCATCGACGTCCATGGCAACGATCCGTTCCACGTTCGCGTCCCCTTCCGTAAATCTGGCGAGCGCCCGTGGGTTGCGCCGATGCGGCCTTTCTCGGAGATCGATTGGGCTGAGAGAAGGAAGCAGGCTGGTGCTTGATTTCCTGACCCGGCGCACGATCGGTGCGATCATCACGCTGTGCGTCGTGATCGCTGCCGTTTTCGCGGCAACCCGGCTTTCCGGTGATGCGATGGACTATCTGCTCCCGCCCGGAACCGATG
Source organism: Rhizobium sp. A22-96 (assembly GCF_053521805.1). NCBI lineage: Bacteria > Pseudomonadati > Pseudomonadota > Alphaproteobacteria > Hyphomicrobiales > Rhizobiaceae > Rhizobium > Rhizobium sp. A22-96. The sequence goes on along the minus strand of NZ_JBNWDQ010000006.1, from coordinate 441,727 downwards.
CGGCAACACGCGCGGCGATGGTTCAGCAGCTGGGTCTCGACCAGCCGATCTGGGTGCAGTTCTTCCAGTTCGTGCGCGGGCTGCTGTCGGGCGATTTCGGCCTCAGTCTCTATGAGAGACGGCCGGTCGCCGACATCTATGCCGAACGCCTGCCCAATACGCTGATCCTGTTTGCCTATGCGCTGTTCTTCTCGATCGCCGTCGGCGTGCCGCTTGGCATCGTCGCTGCGCTGAAACGGGGAAAGGCGATAGGGTCGATCATCATGGGGGTGGCCTTTATCGGTTATGCGACGCCGAATTTCGTCCTCGCCATCCTGATGATCCTGGTCTTTTCGCTGAGGCTGCATTGGTTTCCAAGCTCGGGCTCGGCCACGCCGCTGCATTTCGTCATGCCGGCGCTCGTCCTGTCGGCGCTCATGGTGGCCGAAATCCTGCGCTTTACCCGCAACGCCATGCTCGACGTGATGAGCCAGGACTATATCCGCACTGCCCGTGCCAAAGGCCTGCCGAAATTGCTGGTCATCGGCAAGCATGCCCTGCGCAATGCCGCGATCCCTGTCGTCACCATCATCGGCCTGCAGGTGGCCGGCATGGTCGGGCGCTGCGTGCTGGTCGAGGCAGTCTTTGCCACCAAGGGCATTGGCGATCTCGTCGTCTATGCGGCCATCGGCCGTGATTATCCGGTGCTGCAGTTCGGCGTCATCTTCATTGCCAGCCTGGTGGTCGTCACCTCCGTCGTCATCGACGTCATTTATGCCCTGATTGATCCTCGTGTGAAGGTAGCCGCATCATGAGCGACATCGCCACATCCCCGAAAACGATAGCGTTGAAACCAGCCGCCAAGGCGCCGCGACGCACGGCCAAGAGCGGTGTCGGGCGTCTCTTGGCGAAAGCCGGGCTGATGCCGCGCGTTTATCTCGCCGCCTTTGCCGTTGTTCTTGCTTTGGCGCTCGCCGCCCCCGCGATTGCACCATTCGATCCCAATGCGCAGACGCTGCTTGCCCGCCTTCGTCCCCCTGTTGGTTTCGACCGGGCGATGGCGACACACCTGCTCGGCACGGATGAACTCGGACGCGACGTCCTCTCGCGAACCCTGTCCGGCCTGCAATTGACGATGCTCATTGCGCTTGCCGGCAGCTTCATCAGCCTCCTCGTCGGTGTCGCTCTCGGGGTGGTCGCCGGATATTTCCGCGGCCGGCTCGGTGCCTTCCTGATCGCCATCGTCGATGTGCAGATGGCCGTTCCCTTCACGCTGATCGCGCTTCTGACGATTGCCATGCTTGGGAACTCGCTGGCGGTGCTGATTTCCGTCATCGGGCTTTCCGGCTGGGAAGTCTATGCCCGTGTCGTGCGCGCTCAGGTGCTGTCTGTCTCGCGGCAGCCTTTCATCGAAGCGTCGAGGGCGGCCGGTGCCTCGCATGCGCGCATCCTCTTCCGCCACATTCTCCCGAATGTAACGTCGCCGATCATCGTTATCTGGACCATGACCTTCTCGGCATTGATCCTCCTGGAATCGTCACTGTCGTTCCTCGGTCTCGGCGTACAGCCGCCGACCGCGACGCTGGGTTCGATGGTGGGAGCCGGTCGCGACTACCTTGCCACAGCCCCCTGGGTCGCGCTGGCGCCCTCGCTGATGATCATGGTCGTGTCGCTGCTCGTGCTCTTGATCGGCGACTGGTTGCGCGACGCGCTGGACGTAAAACTGAAATAGGTCGCCGGCGGCCGGGCCGCTGGCGACCTCGCATTCAAGCCCCTTTATCTCATGCCCTGCCGCGCCGCGCGCCGGACGGAAGGGGAAACCTTGCTCTCAAGAGGGACACGTCATGACATCGAAAACAACGCTCGCGCTGACCGCGGCGCTGCTGCTCTCCACCTCGGCCATGGCCGCCGATCTGCGGGTCGGCGTTCAGAACCTTCCGCCATTCCTGGATCCCGGCAAGGACTTCAGCAATACGGGCTCGCAAATGTACTACAACGCCTTCGATCCGCTGATCGAGAAGGATTATTCCAAGCCGGAAGCAGCCTTCAAGCCGGGGATTGCAACTTCGTGGAAGCAGGTCTCTCCGACCGTATTCGAAGTCAAGATCCGCAACGATGTCAAGTTTCAGAACGGTGACCCGCTGACGGTCGACGATGTCGTCTTCACCTTCGAGCGCCTGCTCAAGGACATGACGCCGGAGTTTGCCGGCATCCATCGCCAGTTTTTCGCCAATTTCGTCAAGGTCGAAGCCATTGACGAGAGCACCGTCCGTTTCACGACGGAGAAGCCGGAACCGCTCTTCGAGACGCTCCTCAACACCTCGGAAGGATCGATCGTTCCGAAGAAGTACATTATGGGCCTTTCGGGCGATCCGAATGCGCTTGAGAAATCCGACTTCGACGCTTTCGCGCTGAAGCCGATCGGCACCGGCCCCTACAAGATTACCCAATACACGCCGAATGAAAGCCTGACCTACACGCGCTTCGACGGCTTCTTCGGTGAGAAGGCGCCGTTTGAAACGGTCTCCATCCGTCGTATCCCGGAAATGGCCGCGCGCACCACGGCGCTTGCCAATGGTGAAGTCGATCTCATCACCAACGTACCGCCGGACCAGCTCGACGCAATCGCCTCCAATCCGCAACTCAAGGTCGAAGGCGCTGTCACGCCGCTCTTCCACGTCGTCATCTTCAACACGAAGAACGGCGTGCTGAAGGACAAGCGGGTCCGCGAGGCGCTGAGCCTGGCGATCGACCGCGACCTGCTCAACGAGTCGCTGTGGCTCGGCAAGGCGATCGTTCCCAGCACCCATACCTATCCGCAGTATGGTGCGCTTTACATGCCGGAGCTGAAGACCTTCGAATACAATCCGGAAAAGGCAAAGCAGCTCTTGAAGGAAGCCGGCTATGACGGCTCGCCCGTGCGCTACGATACCGACGCTACCTACTATACCAACGGGCTACTGGCGGCGCAGGCGATCAAGGAAATGTGGGCAGCCGTCGGTGTTCCGATGAACATCAACGTCACGCCAAAGTGGACTGCCGCCAATCCCGACATGGACGCGCGTAACTGGTCGAACCCGATGTATTTTGCGGATCCAGCTGGCTCCTTCGGCACGATGTGGGCTCCGAAGGGCGCAGGTACGGAAGCCTCGTGGTCGTCCACGCCAGCCTATGATGCCATGTGGGAGCGGTTCCGCTATTCCACTGACGTCAACGAGCGCAAGAAGGCCTATGCCGAAATGATGGAGCATGTGAAGGACGAAGCGCCGTTCATCCCGCTCTATCGGCCCTACGAGTCTTACGGCATGAGCCGGAAGATCGACTGGAAGCCGCTGCCCGGACATATTCCCTATGTCCTCGATTTCCGCGCCGGCGCCGTCTCAATCGCCACCAATTGATCGCATTAGGCCACCGGGTTGTTCCGCAACCCGGTGGCCTCCTCCCATTCGTCCATTTGAGGCCCACGATGGCTACGGCACCGCTTCTTTCCGTCGAAAATCTCCGCGTCAGCTTTCAGACTGACAATGGCAAGCTCATTGCGGTCGACGATCTTTCGTTTGGTATCGAAGCGGGCGAGTGTGTTGCCGTCGTGGGGGAGTCCGGATCAGGGAAGTCAGTGACCGCGATGGCGATCCTCGGCCTCACCACCTTCAACAGTGGCCGTATCGAGCACGGCGCTCTCAAATTCTCAAGGCGTGACGGGAGCATCAGCAATCTTGCGACCCTGCCCGAGGCAGAGCTTGAGGGGATACGCGGCGACGAGATCGCCATGATCTTCCAGGAGCCGATGACCAGCCTGAACCCCGTTTTCACCATCGGCGAACAGATCGCCGAAGTCGCCAGGCATCACAGGAAGGTCAATGGCAAGGACGCCACAGCGCGCGCGCTCGAACTGTTGAAACGCGTCCGCATCCCTGAGGCCGAGACCCGCTTCCGGCAATTTCCGCATGAGCTATCGGGTGGCATGCGTCAGCGCGTCGTCATTGCCATGGCGCTTGCCTGTTCGCCGCGGCTTCTGATTGCCGATGAACCGACGACGGCGCTGGACGTGACCATCCAGGCGCAGATCCTCGATCTGTTGAAGGAGCTCGCCCGGCAGGACGGAATGTCGCTGCTGTTCATTACCCATGACATGGGCGCCGTCGCCGAAATTGCCGATCGGGTCGTCGTCATGCGCCAGGGGCGCAAGGTCGAGGAGAACCTCACGGCTGATTTGTTTGCAGCACCGACAGAAGCCTACACACGCCAACTGCTGAATGCTGTTCCAAAACTTGGCTCGATGGCCGCCTTTTCCGGACCCCGTGCCTTTGGCGACGAGACGCCGGATTTACCGGTGGGCGAGGAAAGAACCAAAGCGGAGAAACAGCCGCTTCTGCGCGTACGCGATCTGGTGACCCGTTTTCCGGTCCGAGAGGGCGTACTTCAGCGGCATGTCGCCAATATTCATGCGGTCGAGAATGTATCCTTTGATCTGCATGAAGGTGAAACGCTGGCTCTGGTCGGCGAGTCCGGCTGCGGTAAATCGACGACCGGCCGCTCCATCCTGCGTCTGATCGAGCCGACATCGGGGAATGTCGAGCTTGCCGGGGAAGATCTTCTTTCTCTTTCAGGGCCGAGGCTGCAGGCGCGCCGGCGCGACATGCAGATCGTCTTTCAGGATCCCTATGCGGCTCTCGATCCACGATTGACGACATTCGACCAGGTGGCCGAGCCGCTGATCGTCCACCGCGTCGAAATGGGCACGGCGTTGCGTGACAGGGTGGTGAATCTGTTGGAAAGAGTCGGTCTGTCAGCCGACCATCTCGACCGCTACCCACATGAATTCTCCGGCGGCCAGCGCCAGCGCCTATGTATCGCGCGAGCCTTGACGCTCTCGCCGAAGATCATCGTTGCCGACGAGCCCGTCTCGGCGCTTGACGTCTCCATCCAGGCGCAGGTGGTCAACCTGATGATCGAGCTTCAACAGGAGTTCGGCCTCTCCTATCTGTTCATCTCGCATGATATGGCGGTGGTGGAACGAATGAGCCATCGGGTGGCGGTCATGTGCATGGGCCGGATCGTCGAGATCGGCACGCGCGCCGATGTCTTCGGCAATCCCAGTCACGCCTATACACGTGCGCTGTTGTCGGCTGTGCCGAATCCGGATCCGGCGAGAAGGCGGGTCAATGCAGTTGTTGCCGATCCGTCAGGATCTCCGCTGAAGCCGGTCGGACATGTAGCCCCCGAAGCAATCTACCAAAAGGTTTCAGACGACCACTATGTGCTCTCGGATTGAGGCTCGCTGGAGCTCCGCCAGCGCAAATAAGTCAATCGTCGGCTGCGCCGACGCCCACGGTCCCAATCCCATGAGACATGGGATTGGTTTAGCCCGGCCCAATTTCTTATATTGAATCAGGCTAATCCGTAGACATTCGTCTAACCGATACGATCAGAGTACGCTGACGTTTTCGGCCTTCGACTTGCCGGTCTTGCGATCCTGGCCCAATTCGTAGCTGACCTTTTCACCTTCTCTGAGCGAACCGCCCCGCTGCAAGGCAGACACATGAACGAACACATCCGCTCCCCCGTTCTCGGGGGTAATGAAGCCAAAACCCTTGTCTTCATTGAAAAACTTTACGGTCCCTGTAGGCATAACACTTCCTCTTAATCTTCGACGGCCATCTAGCTCGCCCGACGACCTTATAGCTCGTAAGCTTCATGATCAACAATACGCCATGTTTCTGTAGTTTCGGCATTCATCGGAAATCTGGGCATTGAGCCGGACTTTGGCGAGCAACCGCCTCGAACACCAGTCTCAAGGTGGATCGGTAGCGTCGGTCACCCAGAGCCTAAAAAACGATCACCTCTTTCTGATCCACGAGAACCCATGCACTCAATGCATGGGTGGAATGATGGATTGTCTCTGTTTTAAATCGATTGAAATGGCTATATCTCAATCATCGAAACGACGCCGGAACCAAGCAAGGTTGCTGACGTCATAGCCCTCAGAAAGGGGATTATCATGAACGTAGCACGCTCTTTCAACAACTGGCGCCGGTTCCGTCAGACCGTTAACGAACTTGGTCGCATGTCCAGCCGCGAGCTGGAAGACCTTGGCATCGACCGGGCTGATATTCGCACCGTCGCCCGCGCATCGCTTGCGCGTTAATTGCATAGCATTTAATCTTCCTGATTGCTCAACGCCCGCTCATGATGCGGGCGTTTTTGCGTTTCGGCTTCGGATCGAAGCCGGTTTGCACGGCAAGCCGTTGCCGAGCGGCGACCTCAATCCAAGCCCGATAATTGCGGTCGATATCGCTTTGGGTTCGAAATTCGAATAGTTTGGCTGGTCGCACCTCCCATTATGGAGAGGCATCCGCCGTTCCGCGTGCTGATACCAACCTCACGAGCGTGGCCGCCGAAACGGGTTTTGCGACGAAGGCCATCCCCCGGGCAAGGTCCGAACGAGCCATCCGGACAAACCCCGATACGATGATGATCCTCGTCTTCGGCCACAGAGACAAAACTCTCCTGGCAAGGCCGAGACCATCCATCGATCCCGTCATGTTGATATCCGTGTAGAGGGTATCGATCCGATTCTTTTTAAAGAGCACCAGGGCCTCATCGGCATTGGCCGCTTCAAGCGTATCGAAGCCCGCACCCCTGAGGATCTCGATAGCGTCAAGGCGCAGGATTGGTTCGTCCTCGACGATCAGCACTCGATGTCGGCGGTTCGTTTCTTTCGCATCGGCCTGGTTGCGCGCCAAGATTTCGGCGCCGTCATGGGATGCCCGCGTCTGCTCCATCAGGTCGCGTTCCGCGACAGCCTGCAGCCAATGCTCATGGTCCTTGCCCTGAGGTCGCCCCGCGTGCTGCCACAGGTCATAGGCGCGCGCGTTGATCCAAGCCATTCTTTCATCCGTCATCATATTCCTCCGTTATCGCCTCTAACGTCGACGGACGGGCGCGGTTCCGGGCCAATATGAAAGTATCGAAAAAGTGACCGGACGGTGCGAGTTCGCAGCTCGTCGGCCTCCCATAGGCGGATCTGACCGGCTACGTGCAGACAGACGCGCTGGCCCTGTCGTGCTCCTCATCGGCCGCAACTGAGAGGCAGGCGCGCAGTCGGCAGAAGTCTCCCGATCTGAGGGAACAAAGCTCGCCATATCGTGTTTCTGGTGCGCATCAACGATGAGGATTCCATGACAGACGAGGCAAAGCGGCATTCGATCGAGCCAGGTGATTTCACGCAACTCGGGGCCAATTATGATGGACATGGCGTCAATTTCGGGCTCTTCAGTGCCTTTGCCGAGAGAGTCGAACTCTGCCTCTTTGATGAGACCGGTAGCCGGGAAATCGAGCGGATCGAGTTACCCGAATATACCAACGAGATCTGGCACGGTTATATCCCAGGATTAAAACCTGGTGCCTTGTACGGCTATCGTGTCCACGGGCCGTTCGACCCGGAGAAAGGGCACCGCTTCAATCCGAACAAGCTGCTCATCGATCCCTACGCTTGCGAGCTGGTCGGCGATATCGCGTGGTCGCAGGCGCAGTTCGGCTACAGGCTGGATGACGAACAGAAGGATCTTTCCTTCGATGAGACCGATAGCGCTGCCGAGATGCCGAAGTGCCGTGTCATCGATCTTGGTGGGGGAGAGCAGTCGCCGACCCAAAAGCCATCCGTGCCGTGGTCGCAGACGATCTTCTATGAAGCCCACGTCAAAGGAATGACGATGCTTCATCCGACAATTCCTGAAGAATTGCGTGGGACGTTCGACGGACTCGGCCAGAGAGCGATCGTCGATTACGTCAAAAGCCTTGGTATCACCTCGATCGAGCTGTTGCCGATCCACTTCTTTCCCGATGACAGCCATTTGCTGGACAAGGGCCTGCGCAATTATTGGGGCTACAATTCGCTTGCCTTTTTCGCACCGGCCTCGCGCTATTACGGGCCGAGAGGTCTTGCAGGCTTCCGTGAGATGGTGCGCGCCTTCCACGACGCCGGCATCGAGGTGATCCTCGACGTCGTCTATAATCATACGGCGGAGGGCAACGAGCTCGGTCCGACCTTGTCGTTCAAGGGCATCGACAATTTCTCATACTATCGAACCATGCCGGAAGAGCCTCGCTACTACATCAACGATACCGGCACGGGTAACACCATCAACACGTCGCATCCGCGCGTGTTGCAACTGGTGACGGATTCGCTTCGCTACTGGGCTGAGGAAATGCATGTCGACGGCTTCCGCTTCGATCTCGGCACCATTCTCGGCCGCGAGCCGAACGGCTTTGATCAGCGCAGCGGCTTTTTCGATGCAGTGGGCCAGGATCCGGTGCTTTCCAAGGTCAAGCTCATCGGTGAACCCTGGGACATCGGCCCCGGTGGCTATCAAGTCGGCGGCTTTCCGCCGGGCTGGGCGGAATGGAATGACAAGTATCGCGATACGGTGCGCGACTATTGGAAAGGCACGCCTGGCACGACGGGAGATTTCGCGGCACGGGTTCTGGGCTCGGGAGATGTCTATGACCTGCGCGGGCGCAGGCCATGGGCGAGCGTCAACTTCATCACAGCCCATGACGGGTTTACGCTGAACGACCTCGTCTCCTACAACGATAAGCACAATGAGGCGAACGGTGAAGGCGGCGAGGACGGCCACAACGACAACCGCAGTTTCAACTACGGGGCCGAGGGTCCGACCGAGGATGAGGGCATCATCCGGACGCGGGACCGGCAGCGGAGGAACCTGCTGGCGACCCTGTTCCTGTCGCATGGGACGCCGATGCTGCTTGCCGGCGATGAATTTGGCCGCAGCCAGATGGGCAACAATAACGGCTATTGCCAGGATACGGAACTAAGCTGGCTTAATTGGCAGCATCCTTATGAGAGCACGGAGGCCTTGCAGGCATTCACCAGGCGCCTGATCGCACTGCGCCAGGACCATTCCATTTTCAGACGGGAGAGCTGGCGCGATGGCCTGAGCGTCGTCTGGCTCAATCCCGATGGCGGCGAGCAGACGGAAGAACGCTGGAAAGAGGATGAGAGCACGACCATAGCCCTGCGTTTGTCGCGCGAGCAGCCCTTCGAGGAGGGATGGGATGACGTATTGCTTCTGTTCAATCCGCGGGAAGAAGAGACCATCTTCAATCTCCCGGAGGACAGACGCTGGATCGTGGAACTCACGACATCAGATTCGGCAGCCACGACAGACGGAGCGACTAGCGAACAAGGCTTGCGGGTCGAGGGCCGGAGCCTCACGGTTTTGCGTGTCGGCTAGACCCTCTGTAGGATCGAGTAGTTAATCGTTCTCATGTTCCCGTTCATCTCCGCGGCGCAGCGCTGTCAGACTATCTGTGATGCCGGTCCTTTTCGTCGTCGATCACTTCGGTATCGGGACGATCTCCTCCGCCGACATGTTCCGTCTGCCAATGCCCATCGGGAAGCTGGTACGATATCTCGGCATCGCGCCCTTCGACATGCTGCCGCTGCGCGGCAGACTTTGCTGCAGCGAGTGCACTGTCGTGGTTCGGAAATGTCTCCGACCAAACATCGCCAAGCCGATATGCGTATCCGCCGTCATGCTTGCCCACATGATAGGTAACCGTCATCCCATTTCCTCCAACAATTAATAGGAAGGTAGGGCGTGGCGGCTCCATTCCAATATGCCTGCGAGCATCAGCGCGATGATGAACCATATAGGGCGGACTTGCGCGTCTTTCGCAGAGGCAGCCGCCGATCAGCAAAGTCAGCTTCTGGCCGGGGCAATGGCATTCAATAGGTCGTGCTGCCTTAAGATCGGCTTGCACAGCGACAAGGTTCCGATCGAGCCGAAAATCGCTCGTGATGGCTTTGATTGTCGTGAGATGGGCTGCGGTATGGGTAGTCCTACCTATGCGTCTGTCAGATTGGATGGTTTGTGCTATCGCAGCCGTTCACCCGCCATGGAAAGCGCCTTGGCTTTATTTCAGCGGATCGGTTGCGGCATCGCCTAGACGACCGTTTCGCCGCCATCGACGACTAGAATCTGGCCCGTCATGTAGGAGGATCGGTCCGAGACGAGGAAGAGGATCGGCTCGGCAATTTCCGAGACGTCGGCCCATCGTCCGAGCGGCACTTTCTCGGCGATATAGCTTTCGATGGCGCCACGGCCGCCCATCTGCGCGATGAACGGGGCGTTGAACGGCGTGTCGACCCAGCCGGGGCAGAGCGCGTTGACGCGAACACCGAACCGGGCGTAATCGCCTGCCATCTGCCTGGTCATGGCGATGACAGCATGTTTGCTCGTCGTATAGGCGATCATTTCGCGGTCATAGAGCACGCCTGAGGAAGACGAGGTGTTGAGAATGACCCCTTTGCCCGCCTTCTTCATGACCGGCATGACGAAGCGAGATGCCATGAAATGGGCACGGACATTCAGGCTCCAGGACATGTCGAAGCCCGCGACTGCAACATCTTCGAGACTACCCGCCACCTGCGATCCCGCGTGATTGTGCAGGATATCGATGCGTCCGTGACGGGCGGCAATCGCGGCAATTCCCGCTTCGAGCGCGGTGTCGTCGGTCACGTCGACCGCGAGGGCTTCGCTACTTGCGCCGGCAGCCGCAATCTGGCTCACCGTTTCCTCGGCATTGGCCAGATCAATGTCGGCGACAACCACATGAGCGCCTTCGCGCGCCATGATGAGCGCGCCGGCGCGACCGATGCCGGAGCCGGCTCCGGTGACGATTGCGACCCGGTCCTTGAGTATCATGATGTTTCCCCGGTCAGTTTGTCGTTGTCTTTTCGCGCATCAGGAAGCGCGCGATGAAAATGAGGATGAGTGAGGCGATCAGCACCATCGTCGCGATCGCATTGATTTCCGGTGTCACGCCACGGCGAATGGAGGCGAACACATAGATCGGCAGCGTCGTGTTCGATCCGGCGACGAAGAAGGCGATGATGAAATCGTCGAAGGAAAAGGTGAAGGCGAGCAGGAAGCCGGCGAGGATAGACGGCATGATCTGTGGCAGGACGATCTGCCGGAACGTGGTCAGCGGCGTGGCATAGAGATCGCTGGATGCCTCGACGATGTCGCGTCCGAGGCCGGCAATGCGCGCCTTCACGATCATCGTCACCAACGCCATGGTGAAGAGGCCGTGTGCCGCGATGATGGAGCCGTAGCCGAGTGCGAATTTGGGTGGTTGATCGCCGGGCCACACGGCCGCGATCAGCGGATTGACGACACCGAAAACCTCGACCAGCGCCACCAGTGTCGCAATGCCGATGACGACGCCCGGCACGACGATCGCGGCGGCAAAGAGCCCGTCGAAAATGGCTCGGGTGCGGGCGCCGAGCCGTTCCATGCCGATTGCCGCCATCGTGCCGAAGATCGCCGCCAGCGCCGCGCTGGTGAAGGCGATGATCAGGCTGTTGCGCAGGGCTTCCATCAGGAAGGTGTTGGAGAGCGCCCGCCCATACCATTGCGTCGAGAAGCCGGTGAACTCGCTCGCATTGCGGCCCGCATTGAAGGAAAACAGCACGACGAGCGCGATCGGCGTATAGAGAAACAGATAGACGAAAGTAACGAGCGCGCGCATCAGACGAGATCCACCTGGCGGGTGCCGGCAACGCGCCACGCGATGCGCATGGCGACAAGCAAGACGATGACGACGACGGCAACGAGGGTGACGGCGATCGCCGATCCGAACGGCCAGTTGCGCGATTGCAGGAAGAGATCGACCAGCGCATTGCCGATGAAGAACACCTTGCCGCCGCCGAGAAGCTGCGGAATGAGGTATTCGCCGAGCAGCAGGATGGTGACCAGGGCAACACCGGTCATGACGCCGGGCAGGGATAGCGGCAGCGTAATGCCGGAGAAGGTGGATATGGGTTTGGCGCCGAGATCGGCGGATGCCTCCAGCAGCCGACGGTCGAGCTTTTCGAGGCTGACATAGATCGGCATGATCATCAGCGGCAGGTAGCCATAGACAATGCCGAGCAGCACGGCGCCAGGTGTGTTGATGAGCCTGACATTCTCTATCCCGAAGAATTCGAGCAGATGGGGAATGCCGCGTGCGCCGAGCAGATACATCCAGGCGTAAGTGCGAACGAGCAAGCTGGTCCAGAAGGGAACGACGACGAGGGAAACCAACAGCAACCGGCGCTGCGGGCTTGCCTTGACGGCGAGATAATAGGCAACCGGATACGCAACCAGCAAACAGGCAGCAGCACCGATCGGCGCCAGGATCAGCGTATTGACGAAGGCCGTTGCCCGCGCGCCGAGATTGGCGAATTGTTCAAAGGTAAATGCCGCCTGATATCCGCCTTCCGGGGCACGCTCGCCGAAGGCAAAGACGATGATGGCGATGAAGGGCAGCACCAGGAAAACGAACAACCAGATACTTGCCGGGCCGACAAGGGCAGCAGTGACGAGGCGCCGTTTTGTGGCAGAGGTGAGGGGCATCGAGAGGTTCTTTATCCGCCGGTTCGGAAGGCGAGGCCGGTCCCTTGCCACCAAGGCGGGCAGGGACCGGAGTTGGGCGAAGGCGATCAGGCTGACTTGAAACGAGCCATCAGTTCGGCGCGGTTCGGATCGGTCAACGTTGCCGCCGCGCCGAATTCCAGCGGTGTCAGCGCGGCCTCGTCAGGATAAACGATCTTGTTCGAGGTGATCTCCTTCGGCAGCAGCGCGATGACACGGCTGTCGGTCGTCGGCGCACCGTTGGCGATGTGCTCCTTTACGGCATTCTTCGGGTCCATCAGGTAGTTGAGCAGAGCGTAGCCCGCCGCCTTGTTCGGGGCATCCTTCGGGATCGCGTAATAGTCGGTCCAGATCTCGCCGCCATCCTTGCCGAGCACATAGGCAAGCTCCGGCATGTCACGGTTGAGCTGCGCGCCGTCATTGGTCCAACACATGGTCAGCCACGCGTCGGTCGAACGCATCGACGGCTGATAGTCGGAGTTGATCGCGAAGAGATGCGGCTTGACCTTGATGAGCAGCTCTTCGGCCTTGGCGAGTTCTTCCGGCTTGATCGAATTGAAGTCGTAGCCGAGGGAAACGAGCGCGCTGCCGATAGTGGTCAACTGATAGTCATGCACCATGGCGCGGCCATCGGCTTCGGTCTGGGCAATCTCGAAGAAATCCTTCCAGCTTGAAAGCTTCGTTTTGAGCTTGTTGGTGTTCACGGAGAAGCCGGTTGTGCCCCAGTTCTTCGGCACGGCATAGGTCTTGCCGTCGATCTGCCCTTCCTTGGTAAAGCGCGGGCTTTCGGTCGCCTGGCTGAAGTTGGGGATCTTCGAAAGATCGAGTTCGTCGATGAGGCCAAGCTTGTGATGGGTCGAAATCGTGTAATTCGTCGGCACGAAGAGCGACCAGCCGGACGCGCCTGCCTGCAATTTCGCGAGCATTTCCTCGTTCGAGCCGAAGACGTTGACCTCGACGGCGACGCCGGTTGCCGCCTTGAAGTTCTCGAAAGTGGCGGGGTCGTGATAGTTCGGCCAGGTCGCGATCGACATCTGCGTGCCGAGCTCACCGGCGGCATAGGCCGGTGTCGAAAGCGCACCCGGGAAGCGCGAGAGCACCGCCGCCGCAAGGCCGAGGCCAGTGATGTTCAGGAAGTGGCGGCGGCTGACGGAGCCGCGTTTCAGGCGCATGAATTCATCCATGAAGCCTTCGGCGGAGATGGGGAGATTGTCCTTGTAATCCTTGCTCATGATGCTGTTCCCTTGTTTTGGCTTATGCATTCGATGCTGGAAAGACATGTATGGCTTTGGGGTCGAAGCCGAGGAAAACCTCCTCGCCCGGCGCCACGAGATCGCTGTCGCTCATGCTGCGGCGATCGGCCGTGATCAGGAAATCGCCCAGCCCCGGAACGGTGACGGCATATTCCGCCGACGAGCCGAGGAAGATGCGATGCGTAACCGTCCCCTTGAAGGATGTGCCCGTCGTCGCCCGGGTGCGGGCTAGGTGAATTGCTTCCGGCCGAAGGGCCGCAATTGCTGCGCCGGGAGAGAGGGGTTTGCCGGCCGCAATCGCGGAGCCATCCGCGAGGCGAAGCGTCGTGCCGTCCGCTTCCATCGTCGCGGCAATCCGGTTGGTCTTGCCGACGAAATCAGCAACGAAGAGATCGGCCGGCCGATCATAGACTTCCTGCGGCGTCCCAAGCTGGCGGATGCGGCCGGCGCTCATGACGCAGACGATATCGGCCATCGAGAGCGCCTCTTCCTGGTCATGTGTGACGAGCACGAAGGTGATGCCGAGCTCGCGCTGCAGCGTCTGCAGCTCGATCTGCATGGCCGAGCGCAGTTTCTTGTCGAGCGCGGCCAGCGGCTCATCGAGCAGAAGAACGGAGGGGCGATTGACGATGGCGCGTGCCAGCGCCACGCGCTGCTGCTGCCCGCCTGACATCTCGTGAATCCGCCGTTTGGCAAAGCCGCCGAGCCGGACCATCTCCAGCGCCTCGGCAACGCGGCGGTCGATCTCCGCGGACCTTATCTTCGGGCGCATCTGCTTCAGCCCGTAGGCGACGTTCTGCTCGACGTTGAAATGCGGAAACAGCGCGTAATGCTGGAACACCATGTTGACGGGACGGCGGAACGCCGGAACGCCGTTCATCTCGCGCCCATCGATCAGCACCGTGCCTTCGCTCGGCTGCTCGAAGCCGCCGATCATGCGCAGGCATGTCGTCTTGCCGCAGCCTGATGGACCGAGCAGCGCCAGGAAGGCGCCCTTGGGCACATTGAGGTTGATGTCCGTCACGGCGGTCACGGCGCCATAGGCCTTGGTGACCGAACGGAATTCGATATCGTTCGTCGAAGCGGATGCCACGTCTGTTCCCTGCGGTTGGTCTGGAATTGGCAGTCTTTACTGCTCTAATGCCACCGTCGTTAAGGAAAGAGTAAGCCTGAGCTTCCTGCAAGGTATATACCCCGAAAGAGGTATTTCCGTGCAAAATGCTTCGTGGGAGGTGTATATGGAAACTGCGCTGTATTGCGCAGGGCGGCAGAGGGGATCCGTCAGATGAGCACCGACCTGGAGGGCCTTTTTGCTGCCTTCAGCGCCACGATCGGCAGACCGGCGATGGCGGATGCCGAGTTCGGAGAGACCTTTCGTCAAATGATGGCGGCGCTGGTGCGCTTCGACTATGTCGTCGTCTTCGCCTATCGCGGCAAGGAGCGGCCGATCGATCTTTACAGCACCTTCGACCCTGAAGAGCATATCGTCTTTGTGACGCTCTATCAGGCCGGCCCCTATCTGCTCGACCCCTTCTATCATACGGCGCGCGAGCGCCGTGAAGGCGTTCTCCGGATGCGGGAACTGGCGCCGGACCGCTTCTTTTCCAGCGAATATTACCGCACCTACTATGTCCAGACCGGTCTTGCCGAGGAGATCGGCTTCTTTGTGAATGCCGGTGAAGATGTCACGATCGTGCTGTCGCTGATGCGGCGCGAGACGACCGGTGTGTTTCCGCCGGCCGAATTCATGACGCTTAGGAAAGTCGAGCCACTCGTGACTGATATGGTGAGGCATTACTGGTCCGGCCTTGCGCCGCGCTTCGATGCGCAATTGGCGGCCGGCGGCAGGAGCAGGCGCAAGCAGGGCCAAACCGGAAACACCCCGCCTGCGGATGCCGTCTGGCGTGACCTCAACCTGACGAGCCGCGAGACTGCCATCGTCGAGCTGGTATTGCAGGGGCATTCATCGGAATCGATCGGGCTCAAGCTCAATATCTCGACGGGTACGGTGAAGGTTCACCGGCGCAACGTCTACCGCAAGCTCGGCATCTCCTCGCAGACACAGCTGCTATCGCTGTATCTGAAGAACCTCTCATAGGGTAAAAGCACCCACTATTGCGGCAATGCCTCGACACGGTCGAGCGTTGCCACAGCATGCGGACCATCAACTGCCTGAATGGCGAGATCGGTGCCGGCAGCCGCCGCAGCCCCGGTCGGAATAATCCCGGGCTATCGTAAGCTTGGCGTTTACGATAGCGAGATATAGGTGTTGAATTCAGAGAGATAATCCGACTTGCCAAGTCGGATTTGCAGAAGGATTGCCGCAAGAGTGCGTCTTATATTTCGCTACCTCAAGTTCGCGGTCTTGACGGTAGCCATCGTGTGGATTGCGGCGGCTGCCATCATCTGTGTGCGCGGCATTACCATGCGCTATGACAAGGCCGATATTGCCGTGGTCTTCGGCAACGCGCTTTACGGCGATGGGACCCCGAAGCCGATCTTGGCGTCTCGACTGGATGTCGCCGTGAATTGCTATCAGACGGGATATTGCGCAAAACTTTTTGTCAGTGGAAGCATCGACGGCCCGGGCCTCGATGAAGCAGCCGCGATGCAGACCTATCTATTGGCACGCGGCATTCCGGCCGATCGCATCATCGTCGACAACAAGGGCGACAACACGCTGGCAACGGCTCGCAATGCGATCGACTATATGCGGGAGCATCAGATCTCCCGCGTCATGCTGGTAAGCCAGTACTATCATCTCCCGAGGGCGCAACTCGCATTCGAGCGGGTGGGTGCCTCCGAGGTATATGGGACGTTTCCACACGCGTTTCAGATTCGCGATCTCTATTCGAGCTGGAGAGAAGTGCCCGCATTTGCAATTTACAGCATCAGGCTGGCGTTGAACCCGGATTCAAAACCCATTTCCTTCAGGCCGATGCAATTCATTTTGAGCGTCTTCGCCGCGCAATAGCCGCCACCGATTACATCGCTGTATTCGCAATGAAGTTCCGCTGCCTTCTCGGTATCCGCTTCCTTGTGCCGGCATATCAGAGTCTAATCCTCAGCGAGGCCTGTTTTGAAAAAGCTCGTCATAGGAGTATCCGTCGAGCCTATTTGTCTGGTCTCAAGAATCGACTCCACATACAAGCGATGAGGGTCAATGCTGCGTTCGATTTCACGCAATAGTGAATCGACGCCACATTTCACGTTTCGAAATAATGGTGGCTTCTTTATATCTAGATGGAACCAAATGATGTTTTCGGGGTTGGTAGCGACCCAGGGGGATTGCATGACACAGGTGAACCCGAAGGTACTCGTCGTCGAAGACGAACCTTTGCTACTGATGACGGCGATCGATATCGTCGAGGGTGCCGGTTTTGAAGCCGTTTCCGCTCGCAATGCCGACGAAGCCATCCGCCTCCTCGAGAGTGTTCCGGACATACGGATATTGTTTACCGACATCCACATGCCGGGCTCTATGGATGGCCTGAAACTGGCGGCCGCGGTGCGCGAGCGATGGCCGCCGATCGAGATCATCGTCGCCTCCGGCATGACACAGCCCGAGGCGACGCAGATGCCGGAGCGCAGCGTTTTCTTTTCAAAGCCGTACGATCCCCGCAATGTCTCGGATGCGCTCCTCAAGTTCAGCGCATGATTGCATCGGTTGCCGGCTGAGCGGCTAGTCGCCCGATCTCATCCGCTTGGCCCATTACTAGCCCAATGCATTCCCGACATAGCCGCTACGCCGGACAGGCGAAGATCGCGGACCTTTTCCTAAGCCATGCACCTCCCGCGGGGAACAAAAGCTCGCTGCCAGAGTTCGAGATAGCAGTGGCATTGATGGAGAAAGACATGAATGAGGACGATATCAGGAAGGCTGCCTATGCCCGCTGGCAAGCGGAAGGTGAGCCGGAAGGTCAGCACGAACGCCATTGGCACGAAGCCGAGGAAGAGTTGACCTCGGACAGCGATGAGCACACCTCGGCACCCTCCAGGGATCATGCAGACGATTCAATATCCTCGCCTTCCGCAGATGCTGGCGAGACGAGTTCCGAAGCCATTCCTGCGCGAGGGAATGGGCAAAGAGGCTTCAAGCCCGGCGAGCTTGCCTCAGAGAACAAATAGCTTCGGTGCAAATACCACGAGGCAGCATCTGCTTCTTGCGGTCATGCGCCGGAAGAGCCGGCGCAATCAGGCTCCCATCAAGCGGACGGCTGATCACCTGAAAACATACAATTGAAGGAGCATACCATGACAAAGCATCAGCCGGTGTCGGCGACAGCACATGTTTCGAGTGCTTCAAAGACACCAAAAAGCAATAGAATTCGCTCCAACAAAGGCGACAAAACTGCCTATGAACGCGGTGCAGATGCGGGCAGAAAGACGGACTCGCAACAGGCCAACCCCTATCCGGACGGCAGCGATGCCGCCAAGACTTTCGAACATGGGCAGCTGGATGCTCAAAAGGTCAGGAGCAACGACAAGCCGCCAGGGAGGTAAGCCCGTCTTCATCGGATTGCCCGGCTACGGAGATAATCTTCATGGCCGTACGTGACTCGCGACCTCTGACACAAGATTATTCAAACGCTGTTTGATAATTAATGCCTTGAAAGCGGCTTTCCTTACTCCAGGGCAGAATCGATTCCCAGGGCGGCGAGCGCCGGATTGGCGGCCATGGGCGTCTTGCTGATGGTCGCGCGCCAGGAGGCGCCTGACGTGCCGGGCTGCATGACGATGGCGATCGGCAGGGCGGCGGCGCCGAGCGCCGGCAGTTCGGCGGCATGCTCCGCCCGCATCAGGCGCGGATGGCTGTTGGAGTGCCGGTGCGTCATCGTGGGTAGCAGCGGCGCTGCGGCAGCGATGATTCCGTCCAGCAATTCCAAGGGCAGGCCGCCGCCGATGACGACGGTATCGGGGTCGAGCATGGCTTCGACGTTGCGGATGGCGATCTTCAAATATTGGCCGGCCTCCTGTTGCCAGGCGAGCAATCGAGCGTCGCCGGCGCGAAAACAGGCGGCCAGCTCTTCGGCGGGCACCTCGTCCGGCGTGCGCGTCGGGCCGCAGATGGTTTCAGCCGCCGAATAGAACGAGACATATTGCTCCAGGCAACCGCGGCTGCCGCAAGGGCAAAGCCGGCCGCCGGGCTTGACGATCATATGGCCGATTTCCCCGGCGCCCCCGAAAGCGCCACGATAATGATGGCCGTCCATGACAAGGCCGCCACCGACGCCCAGATTGAAATGCAGGTAGAAGAAGCTGCGGGCGACGCGGCCAATGCCGTAGAGGCGTTCGCCGATGGCCGCCACGGTCGCGTCGTTTTCGACGAAGGTTCGCACGCCGGTCAGTTCTTCAAGCTTTGCCGCCAGCGGAAATTTGGTCCATTCGTCGGCTTCCTGAACCTTGTCATACCAGAACGTGCCGTTCTCAACTGTCCCCGGAACGCTGCAGCCGATGCCCCAGATCTTCTGCCGCTGTATCCCCGACGTCTCGACAAGCCGGTTCACCAGAGTGCCGAGTGTCTGGGCGATCAAGGCGGGCTCGCGCTCGATCAGATCCTGCGCCTCGCTGGCGACGACCGTGCCGGTGAGGTCGACGAGGACGCCGGAAACCCGGCGATAGGCGAGAGACAGTCCAATCGTATAGCCGCCCGCCGGATCGAGTGACAGCTCGACGGCGGGTTGCCCGCGCTGTCCCAAGCGCTTGCCCTGCTGGCGAATCAAGCCGGCAACTTCCAGTTCCGACGCAATGTTGGAGATCGCCTGAACGGTAAGGCCAATGGTCTTTGCCAGTTCCGTGCGCGTGATTGGTCCGCCACGACGCACGGCATCGAAGACCGCGCGGCGATTGAGCGTGCGGGTCTGCGCCAGATTGGTGCCCGGCATTGCGCCGTCGCGATCTGCTGAAGTGGCCATGCCTGTTCTCTCATCAAAGCTCCGGTTGCAAGATATTCAAAAACCGTTTAATTAAAAAGTGTTGCGTTATTAGTCATGTGACACCTCGTTGCGGGCAAACGTGCCGGCACAGCCTTGGTCGGCATGCAAGGGCTTTCGGTTGACCGGAATGGCGGCGCCGGGAGTTCCTGTCCGGCAAGCTCCGGTCATGTCGGCTGCAAACACGAAGAGCATGCATCAGCTGAATATTCGAAGAGACGGAGCTCTCCAAAGGCTCAACTTCTTTCGAGTATTTAGTAACCAGATAGTTATGTAGTGACTGAGCTTGACCTTTGCCTCGCTCCCGAGGCCGGCTCTTGTCGCTGTTGAAAAATTGCTGAGATGGGCACTCCCCACGTTCTTGAATAGAGCGTTGCTGGAGGGGAAGTTTTTATTATCTCATTTCATAAATACAAATAAAATCAACGTATTATTGAGATTATTGAGCCGTTTCATGCCCTTAGGGTGGATGATGAGAAATCATGCGCCACCGGTTCACAATTTCCTGGCGCCGATGCTGGCGATTTTTAAGTTTGGCTAGGTCAGCGCCGCTTGACAGGAGAATTTTGCCGCTGTTAGCTATTCACCAAATGGTTATTTATAAAAAACCTGAGGGGCTAAAACGTGCAGGCTATGATCGGTATAGAGGGTGTCTCGAAGTCCTTCTCCACGAAGGGCGCCGGTCTCGTCACCGCCTTGAACACGGTTAATCTCACAATCCAGGACAATGAGTTCTTCACCCTGCTCGGCCCCTCGGGTTGCGGAAAGACGACGCTGCTGCGTCTGATCGGCGGGTTTGAGGCGCCGACGACGGGCAAGATCCGCATCGGCGATATCGACGCAGCCTCGCTGCCGCCGCAGAAGCGGCCCGTCAACACGGTGTTCCAGAGCTATGCGCTCTTCCCGCATATGACGATTGCCGAGAACGTCGCCTTCGGTCTGCAAATGCTCAAAGTGCCGAAGGCCGATATCGATCAGCGGGTGCGCGCCGCGTTGAGCATGGTGCGGCTCGACAATTATGCCTCTCGCAGCCCTCGTCAGCTCTCCGGCGGTCAGCAACAACGCGTCGCGCTCGCAAGGGCGCTTGCTCCGCGCCCGAAGGTGCTGCTGCTCGACGAGCCGCTGTCGGCGCTGGATCTGAAACTCCGCAAGGAAATGCAATCGGAGTTGAAGCGCCTGCAGCGCGAGACCGGCATCACCTTCATTCTGGTCACGCATGATCAGGAAGAGGCGCTGGCAATGTCGGATCGCATCGCCGTCATGTCGGCAGGCAACATCCTCCAGGTGGGCGAGCCCAGGGAGATCTACGATAATCCGCAAAGCCATTTCGTGGCGGATTTCATTGGCGAGTCCAATGTTATTCCCGGCACTGTTCTCGGACGCGACCCCGCCATCATGGTTGCGGTGCGCCCGGAGCGGGTTGCCGTTTCTCCCGCCATGAATTCGGGGCAGGGGCGGGCCAGAGGCACGATCGCGTCAGTCACCTTCCTTGGTCTCGATACACTCTATGAGGTCACGCTCGACGGCGGCAGCAAGGTGCGCAGCCGCTGCCGCGATGCCGAACTTTCCCTGACCGCCGGACAATCCGTCGTCGTCGATTGGCCGAGTGGCGTCGAACGCCACCTGTCGAATTGAGTGGAGGCGGTCTCGTGAACGAAAATCGCACTCTGGCTCTTATCGCCCCGGCCTTCCTGGTCATCGGCATCTTCATGGTGCTGCCGCTTTGTATCGCCGTCGTCTATTCCTTCATGACCGCCAATCCCTATGGCGGCGTGACCATGCCGCTGACCTTCGATGCCTATGTGCAGTTCCTGTTCCGGCGCGATTTCGACGACAGCCTGATGTTCTCGTGGAGCTATGTGATCATCATCCTGCGCTCCATCTATCTGGCGGCGGCAACGACGATCATTTGTCTCGCGCTTGGCCTGCCTGTCGCCTGGTATATCGTTTGCCAGGCGCCGGAGCGCCGTCGAATCCTGCTGTTCTTTGTCACCCTGCCGTTCTGGATCAACACGCTGATCCGCACCTATTGCTGGGTGCTGATCCTGCGCGACGAAGGGCTGGCGAACGGTCTTTTGAAGTCGTTGGGTGTGATCAACGGTCCGCTGCCGCTACTCTACAATGATGGCTCGATCCTGTTGGGCCTGGTCTATACGTTCCTGCCCTTCATGATCCTGCCTGTCTATTCGACGCTGGAGCGTATCGATCCCCGGCTGATCGAAGTGGCCTATGATCTCTATGCCAATCGCTATGCCGTCTTCCGCCGCGTGATCTGGCCTCTGGCCAAGCCCGGCGCGCTGGTTGGCGCAAGCCTCGTCTTCGCTCCTGCCCTCGGCTCTTTCCTGGCACCGGACCTTTTGGGTGGCGGCAAGAAGCTGTTGATCGGCAGTCTCGTGCAGATGCAGTTCACCACATCGCGCAATTGGCCCTTCGGGGCGGCACTGTCGATCGTCGTGACGGTAGGCGTATTGCTGATCTTCCTTGCCCGTGCCCGCAAGGTGCCTGAGGAGGGCCGCTCATGAAGACCGTGAGACCCTTCGATTGGCGTCACACACCCGGCCTTTCGGCCTTCACGGCTGTGATCATGCTGTTCTTCTACGCGCCGCTGGCGATCCTGGTGATCTACTCCTTCAATGCCAACCAGCTGGTGACGGTGTGGAGCGGCTTCAGTTTCCATTGGTTCGTCGATGTCGCCGCCAACACCGATATCCGCCGCGCTGCCTTCAACAGCATTATCATTGCTATCGCCGCGACAGTCGCTTCGACCCTGATCGCGACGGCCGGAGCTCTCGCGCTAGAGCGCGGCAAGCTGCGGTTTGGCCGGGCGACGGTGACGGCGATGATCGCGCTGCCGCTGATCGTGCCTGAGATCATCGTGGCGATCATGACGCTGATCTTCTTCTCGATGGTCGGCATGCATAATGGTCTCGTCAATCTCATCATCGCCCATACCGTCTTCTGCATCCCGTTTGCGCTGCTGCCGGTGCAGGCCCGCTTGCGCGACATGGGCGGCGCGCTGGAAGAGGCGGCGCGCGATCTCTACGCCAGCGAGTGGCAGCTGTTCCGGCGCGTGACACTGCCGCTCTTGATGCCGGCAATTTCGGCCGGCGCCTTGATGGCCTTCGTCGTCTCGCTCGACGATTTCCTGATCAGCCTGATGGTGTCCGGAGCCGGGTCCACGACGCTGCCCGTTTATGTCTACGGCATGATGCGGCTCGGCGTGACGCCGGAGGTCAATGCCATCTCCACCATTCTGCTTGCGGTCTCGCTGGTCTTCGTCACGGCGTCGCTTTTGCTCGGACGACGAAGCCAGAAGGCGGAACAATAATCTCTAGGCAAAAATAACAGAGAGGGAACCATGACCAAAATGAAGAAACTGCTCCTGAGTACCAGCCTGCTTGCAGGCGTTGCCTGCGCCATGCCGCATGCGGCTTTTGCCGATGCCGGCGTCCTGCATATCTATAATTGGACCGACTATACCTCCGACGAGATGGTCAAGAAATTCGAGGCGGAAACCGGCATCAAGGTGACGATCGACACCTATGATTCCAACGAAACCGCTCTTGCCAAGATTAGCTCCGGCGCATCCGGCTATGACGTGATGATCATCAGCAACGACTTCGTGCCGATCTTCGCCAGCCAGGGCCTGCTGCAGGATGTCGGCGTCGCCTCGATGCCGAACTTCAAGAACCTGGAGCCGAAATGGCAGAAGCGTCCGTGGGACGTCGATGCCAAATACTCGGTTCCGTGGGTATGGGGAACGACGTCATACTCGGTGGATACCGCCATCTACAAGGGCCCGACCGATAGCTTAAAGGCGCTGTTCGAGCCATCCGCCGACCTCAAGGGCAAGATCGGCATGTTCGGCTCGCCAAGCGAGGTTATGTCGCTGGCATTGCTTTATCTCGGCAAGGACCAATGCAACGTCAACCCGGCCGACCTGAAGCAACTCGACGCCTTGCTCCAGGCACAAAAATCCTTCGTGAAGGTCTATAATTCCGACGGAACGACGGAGCGCCAGGTGTCCGGCGAAACCGTGATGCACGAGCAATGGTCGGGCAAGGCGCTAGCTGCGCGTCAGCAGAAGTCGACCATCAAATACGTCATTCCAAAGGAAGGCGTGATTGGTTGGATGGACAATGTTGCCGTTCCAAAGGGCGCTCCCGATCTGGAGAACGCCAAGAAGTTTCTGAACTTCCTGATGGATCCCGAGAACATCGCCCTGCAGCAGAAGTCGACCGGCTATCAGAGCGCGGTCGCCGGATCGAACAAGTATCTGCCGCCGGAAGTCGGCAATTCGCCGGAGTTCAACCCGCCGGTCGATCTGAAGATCGTCTTCGCTCCCTCCTGCCCAGAGAAGGCGACGCGCGCCTATGACCGGATCTGGACGGACCTGCGCCAATAATACCGACCATCAGACAGGCCGCGCGTGGCGGCCTGTCGACGACGACGAACCGCGTGGGATGGCCGTTCAGCCGGCCTCCACCGCAATAGAATAGGGAACAGAGTGCCATGAATCAGACCGTTCACCCCGCTACGGCGCAAGCCGGCGTTGCTGCACCGCCGCCGCCAACCTACCTGAGAGCTCTTTCGCCGCTGACCGCGGATGAAATCCGCATCGTTGCCGATGTGGTCAAGGCTGATCCAGAGCTGGGGCCGGCTGCGCTCTTCGAGAATATCGATCTCCGCGAGCCGACGCCGGCGGAATATCGCGCCCATCTGGACGGCAAGACCTTGCCTCGCGAGGCACGCGTCAACGTCAACCATATCGACAAGCCGGGCGTCTGGCAGTTGATCATCTCGCTGGCCGACAAGTCGATCGTCGGCCGCAAGCATTTCCCGACGGCGCGCGCCGGCTTCATGGTCGAACAGATGCTGAGCGTCGAGGTCAACGTCAAGAACGATCCGCGCTTCATCGAAGCCTGCCGCAAGCGTGGCATCGAGGATATGACCGGCGTCATCGTCGACTCCTGGTCCGGCGGCAATTTCGGCCACAAGGATGAAGAGGGCCGACTGATCTCCCATACTTTCTCGTGGCTGCGCGTTCACGAGTTTGGAAATTATTACGCCCATCCGATCGAAGGTCTGAATGCCGTCATCGACGTCAAGACCGGCGAGGTTCTGCGCGTCGACGATCACCCCGATCATCCGCCGATCCCGATGGTGCGCTATGACTACGATCCCGAATTTCTGCCCGCTCCGTCGGCGCCGCTCAAGACGCTCGATGTCGTGCAGCCTGAGGGTGTCAGTTTCACCATCGACGGCCATGCGATTTCCTGGGACAAGTGGACGCTGGCGATCGGTTTCACCCCTCGCGAGGGCCTGGTACTTCACGATATCCGCTATGACGGACGTTCGGTCGTTCGCCGGGCCGCAATCGCTGAGCTCGTGGTGCCCTATGGTTCGCCCCTTTTCGGCCATGCCCGGCAGAATATTTTCGACGTTGGCGAATACGGCTTTGGCAAGCTCACCAATTCGCTCAAGCTCGGCTGCGATTGCCTGGGCACCATCCACTATCTCGATGCGCATGTGAACGGCATCAAGGGCGAAGCCGTTACCATCGAAAAGGCGGTTTGCATCCATGAAGAGGATACCGGCATCCTCTGGAAGCATTGGGATTTCCGTACCGGCCGGACCGTGCTGAAGCGCGGCCGCAAGCTGGTGATCTCCTCGATCTGCACGGTCGGCAATTACGAATATGCGCAATACTGGTATCTGGATCTCGCGGGCGAGATCGAATTCGAAATGAAGGCGACCGGCATCGTCAACACCAATGCCTGCCATCCCGGCCAGCCGGACAAATACTCGGTCGAAATCCAGCCGGGTCTCGGCGCGCCGATCCATCAACATGTGTTCTGCGCCCGTCTCGACATGGCTGTGGACGGTTCGGGCAATAGCGTTGTCGAGACCAACTCATACATGGAGCCGACGAGCGCCACGAACCCCTTCGGCAATGCCTTCTATGCCGAGGATACCGTGCTGAAGACGGAGCTTGCGGCGGCCCGCAGGGCCGATCTTTCCACGCATCGCAGCTGGAAGGTCGTCAATCCAAACAAGCTCAATCACGTCGGCAAGCCCGTAGGCTACAAACTGCATGCACCCAACTGCGTCACCCCGATGATCCAGGATGATGGCGCTTCCGGCACGCGGTCAAACTTCATCCGCAATCATATCTGGGTCACGCCGTATAATGAGAACGAGCGCTATCCAGCCGGTGAGTTCGTCGCCAACTCCGATGGCTCGGACGGGCTTGCGGAGATCGTCAAGCAAGATCGTCCGGTCGAGAACACCGACATCGTGCTCTGGCACTCCTTCGGCCTGCATCATGTCGTCCGTCCGGAGGACTTTCCGGTGCAGCCCTGCATATCCTGCGGCTTCTCGCTGGCGCCTGCCGGCTTCTTCGAGATGAATCCGTCGAACAACCTGCCGGATACGGTCAACAAAGCGAGCGTCCTTGCGGGCGACGGCTCGAAGGGATGCTGCTGCTGATCTCCTCAAATTAGGCAGCAGCTCACATGGCGGCTTCGCTGGCCGGGGCCGCCATGTGCTCTCCATCAACACTCCAGTCGGTACTTGCGATGAGTTCGACCATCATGCTTCGCGACACACAGATGCAGGCGATCCTTCTGGGGATCGCCTTTGTCAGTGCGCTTTGCTGGTGGCTTCTCGTTTCGACCATGCCGATGGCAGGCATCATGGTGTGCGGCGTCGAGGGGATCGGGTCGAACATACCGACCTGGAATTCAGGCCGGGCATTCAGCCTGCTGGCAATGTGGATTGTCATGACACCGGCTATGATGCTGCCGGGCGCGGCTCCTGCTATCATGCAGGCGTCCTGGGATCATCGCGGCCGCCTCGATGTCTATACTGCAGCCATGTCGGTCGCGAGCGGCTATCTCCTCATGATCCTGCTCGGAAGCGTTGTCGCCGCATTGGCACAATGGGCTCTGGAATCCCACGGCGTCCTGATCGGCGGCGCGACCATGGGTAATCCGAAATGGAGCGGCCTTCTTTTCATTGCTGCAGGCCTTTATCAGGTCCTGCCGTTCAGGCGGTCGCCGAAGCCGTTTTGCGTAACGGGGACTTGCGGCGGGGGTACAGGAGTGAAAGCGGGGCTGCGACACGGCAGAGCATGTTTTGGCAGCTGCGCCGGCATGATCTGCCTGCAGTTTGCCGGTGGCGTGATGAATGTCGGCTGGATGGCGCTATTGACCGCGTGGATGCTGGCGGATGCGATCTTGCCCTGGAAAAGGCATGTCGCCGTTCTGGCAGGAGTAGCCTTGCTTGTGAACGGCGCTCTGTGCCTCGCAATGACGTCCTGAGCCAGATCACATTTGAGCGATCTGCCCATTTTCCATCTTCTGATTAGTCATGGGCCGGCCTAAAAACCACTTCGCATTTCCTTGAGATCATGCTCAAGTTGCAGCCGAATCCGGAGATCTCCATGCAAGAGGATGAAACATTGGCGACCGATAGGGTCGAGCAGGAGCCCTCGCGCGCCTTTGTGACCGTCGTGGCGGTTGCGACGGGTGCGCTCGTCGCCAATCTCTATTATGCTCAGCCGCTGGTTGCCTCCATCGGCGCCGAGCTTGGTATCAGCGATCGCCTGGCAGGTTCGATCACCAGCATCACCCAGATCGGCTATGGCGCCGGTCTGTTTCTGCTGGTCTCGCTAGCCGATATCGTCGAGAACAGGCGGCTGGTGCTGGTGACGCTTTCGCTCACCATCATTGCGCTGATCGCGGCTGCTGTCTCGACGGTTGCAGTTCCGTTCTTCATCGCTTCATTCGTCGTTGGGGTCTGTTCCACCGGCGCGCAGGTGCTGATCCCCTTCATCTCCCATATGGTGCCGCCCGAGCGGCGTGGCCGCACCGTCGGCAACATCATGGGCGGATTGTTGACCGGCATCATGCTGGCGCGTCCGGCTTCGCTGTTCATCGCCGCGAGCTTCGGCTGGCGCGCCGTTTTCTGGTGCTCGGCAGTGCTGATGGTGCTGATCCTCGTGGCGCTGGTGCGCATGATGCCGAAGCATGCAGTCAAGGGCAGTCTGCACTACGGCCAGATCCTCACTTCGATGGCGGGGCTTTGGCTGGCCATGCCGGCTCTGCGCTGGCGCGCAGCCTTCCAATTTCTGATGTTTGCCGCCTTCAACATGTTCTGGACGGCCGCACCGCTGATGCTTGCGGAGCAACTCGGCCTCAGCCAGCGCGCGATCGGATTTTTCGCGCTTGCCGGTGCGGGCGGCGCTCTTGCCGCACCTCTGGCCGGACGCCTTGCCGATCATGGTCACTCCACCATGGTCACCCTCGCTTCGATGCTGCTGGTCGGCGTCGGGTTCCTGGCCACCGGCTGGGCGGCGGCAATCCCGACCGTGGTTGGCCTGGCGATCCTTGCATTCCTCATCGATGCCGGCGTGCAGGGCAATCAGGTGGTCAGCCAGCGGATCATCTTCTCCGCAGCCGGGCAGGAAAATCGCGGTCGCATCAATGCGCTTTACATGACCGTAACCTTCATCGGCGGTGCACTCGGTTCGCTGCTTGGCACCGTCACCTATCATTGGGGTGGATGGACCGCCTCGGCCTTGGCGGGCGGCGCGCTGGGTCTTCTGCTTCTCATCCTTTTCGGCCTGCAACAGGCGACCGCATCCCGCCAACCGGCGTGATGCGGGATTGAATGCCGTGCCTATGCCGATGGCGAGGCGGCGCGCGCCGGTGATGAAGCGCTCTGCCGTGCGGCCTTGATGTCGTCGGCGATCTTCTCCGCCATCATGATCACGGGCGTGTTCGTGTTGGCGCGCGGGATGGTCGGCATCAGCGAGGCGTCGCAGATGCGCAAACCGGCGATGCCGTAGACCTCGCCGCT
Organism: Rhizobium sp. A22-96; assembly: GCF_053521805.1. Lineage (NCBI taxonomy): Bacteria > Pseudomonadati > Pseudomonadota > Alphaproteobacteria > Hyphomicrobiales > Rhizobiaceae > Rhizobium > Rhizobium sp. A22-96. The sequence continues at coordinate 413,260 of NZ_JBNWDQ010000006.1, read as the reverse complement.
GCCACTCGTCACGGCAAGCGGGTCGCTCTCCGCGCCCATCTTGCAGGTTCCCGAAGCATGCCAGACGCCGCCGACGGCACCGCTGACGAATGCGGTCAACGCCTTGTCGTCGGCAAGCAGGTTCTCGATCTTCACGCCGAGCGTTACCACGGAATTGATGAGCCAGGGGCGCAGGGCATAGGAATGATCGAGCATCGCGCCGAACAGGCCGCGCTGGATCTGGTTGAGCATGCCCGGACCGCCAAGCTTCGCGACCCGCGGCGAATAGCTGGTTGGAAATACCGGGCCGCGATGACCGTCCATATGCTTGTCGAGCAATGTCTGGGCACCGAGACGGAAGGCGGATTTCAACCGTTCGAGATCGCGTTCGTCCGACAGCATGCGGAAATCGACCAGCGGCTCCTCGCGCGCATCGATGCTTTGCAGCTGCACATGCCCGCGCGAATAGGCCTTGTTGACCCAGATGAACAGCGTACCCACCCGCTGGCCGACGCTGTGCCAGCCGGAGCGGGCGATCATTGCCGCGTGCATGTCGCCTTCCGGCGTTCCCGGCAGGCCCGACGAAAAGCGCAGGATGGCGTGATCGTGATGTTCGTCGAGATCCCGCAGCCGCGATTGCGGCGGCAGATATGTGGAAACGGCGGTCGACGGATGTTCCATCAGATTGCGGCCTATGCCGGCCTTGTCAAGGGCAACCGCGATGCCGAGCTTGTTCAACTGCTCGCCGGGGCCAATGCCGCTGCGCATCAGCAATGCCGGTGTATGAATGGCGCCGCAGCTGACGATGGTCTCGTGGCCGAGCAGCGTTTCAGTCCTTGAGCGGTCCCGTGCATCGGAAATGACTGCGCCGGTAACGCGGCCTGCTTCGAGCACGAGCTTGTCGGCGAACCGATCCGTCAGGATGCGCAGATTGGGCCGCGCCCTGACTTCAGGAGACAGATAGGCGACGGAGGTCGGCACGCGTTCGCCCTTGTCGCTGACGGCGATCGCGCCGACATAGATGCCGTCCTTCCATTCACCATTCTGGTCTGGCCGGCGCTGATGGCCGCGCGCAACCATGGTGTCGATGACGCTCTTGACGAAGGGCGACATGTTGGCCTGCTTGATGCGGCGGATCGGGATCGGGCCATCCTGTCCGTGATAGTCGTCGTTGAAATCGAAATCATGTTCCAGCTTGCGGAAATAGGGCAGGGCCGTTTCCCAGGACCATCCCTTCGCACCCTCGGCGCCCCATTCGTCATAATCGCCCGGTGCGCCGCGATTGGCGACCATGGCGTTGACGGCCGAGCCGCCGCCGAGCACGCGGCCCTGTTCATAGCGGCGCGGGCTTCGGCCTGAAGTTTCGCCCTTCGGCGCACCGATATAGGCCTTGAGATCAGCCCAGATATTGCCTTCGTCGATATAGGCGCGGCCAGGATAGCGGCTGCGGATATTGTCGGGAAGGCTGCCGGCCGCAATGTTGCGACCGGCTTCGACGAGAACGACCTCAACGCCGGGATTTTCGGAAAGACGGGCGGCCAGAACGCAGCCTGCGCTGCCACCACCAAGAATAAGATAGTCGATCATGGAATACGTCCTGTTATTATCGGCAGAGTGGTCGTTGTGTGGTCATTGCGCGAAACGGATCAGCGTTTGCCGCCGAAACGCTCGGGGTAGCCCGGCAGGTCTTCGCAGCCGCAGAGCGCGTAGTGCAGCGGCGGCATTTTCAGGTTCACATAGTGGTCGAGATTTTCGTTGGTGATGACGGGTTGCGGCAGCACCCATTTCGGGCCTGGAACCTGCTTGCCATCAAGGATCTTTACGGCCGCCTGCAGTGCGGTGCGCCACTGATAGGCCGGGTATGTCGGGGCAACGCCCTTGAAGCCGGTATTCTTCCACTTCTGCAGATAGTCTTCCTGATCCTCGCCGGTGATGATCGGGTAGGGCTGGCCGGCATCTTCGAAGGCTTCGGCGACGGCAACGGACATGGCGCCGAGGTCGACCCATACAGCATCGAGTTGACCGAGTCGGCTCAGATAGTCTGATACGACCGCCTTGGTCTTGGCATTGTCACCACCGGTAAATTCGCTGCCGACAGGTGTGATGCCGGCCTCCTTGAAGATGCGCATGGCGGCATCGGAGCGGGTTTCGAACAGGTCGATGCCGGGTGCCGTGCGCAGCATCAGCACCTTACCGCCCTTCGGCAGGTTCTCGGCAATATAGCGGGCACCGGCGATGCCCCAGGCATTGCCGCCGATGCTGCTGATCGAGGTGACCGGGCAGCTCGTATTGACACTGCGGTCGAAGACGATGACCGGCATCGTCTTGCAGGCTTCCTCGACAACGGGCGTCAGTGCGTTCGACGTCGTCGGTGAGACGATCAGCGCATCGCACTGGCCGCCATTGATGAAGGCGCGGATGTCGGAGATTTGCTTGTCGTCGCTATCCTTGGCATCGGCATATTGCAGCGAGGCGACGGAGCTCTTTTCGGCGTCGGCTTCCGCCTGCATGACCTTCCAGCCGACGACGCGCCACGGGTTGCTGACGCTGGCGTTGGAGAAGCACAGCTTGTGCGGGCCGGCCTTCTTGTATTTCGAGGTATCGACCAGGCCGCCGCCGACATATTGCTCCCACGGCTTGTCTACGGGGCCGGTCGGCGTCACCTTCAACAGCGCCTGTTCGGCGGTGAAGGCGTCATCCGCCATGGCCGGTGGAGCGAAAAGCGCCACTGACGCCGAAAGCAGGCAGAGGCTGACGGCTATGGATAGAGGCTTCGTTGCGTTGAATGCTGTCATGTTACCCTCCCAATGTTGAACCGGTATTGCCCGGTAAGGCGCCCTCTCCCAAGGAGCGCGATCGTCAACTCATCATCTGCCGCCGCGATGTGATCGCGGCTGCGACGATCAGAATGATGCCTTGCACCGCCACGCGCATCGGCTCGGGAAAGCCGATGAGGTTGAGCAATGTGAACAAAGCGTAGAGCGAAAGAGCGCCGCAGGCGGCGCCGAAAATGCTGCCGCGACCACCGAGCAGCACGATGCCGCCGATGACAGCCGCCGATGTCCCCTGCAATTCGAGGCCGGTGCCGACATCGACTGACACGCCCGAAAAGCCGCCCAGCAGGATGCCGGCAATGACGGCCGAAAGGGATGAGATCACGAAGGCCGCGAAGCGGATCCTGCGGACCGGCGCGCCGGCGAGTTCCGCGGCGCGTGGATTGTCGCCGATCATGGTCAGCAGCTTGCCGTATTGGGTTGAATGCAGCAGGAAGGCGAGCAGGGCGACGACGACGATAAGGACGATGACGGCGACAGGCAGGCTGCCGATGACCGGCACGGGGCGGATGACCATGCGGCCGAACATGCGCAGATTGTCCGGAAGGTAGCCCTGCGGTGCCCCGCCTGACCACACCATCGCCGCGCCCTTTACCGACAGGAGCGCGCCGAGCGTTGCGATGATGGAGGGCACTTTCAGATAGGATACGACGAAGCCGTTGACCGAGCCGACAACAAGCCCAAGCACGAGGGCGATGCCGATCGCTTCAGGGGTGAGCGCCGCATCGCCGCCGGTGAGCAGCGCGCAGGCAATGACGACGAGGGTGACGAGCGAACCCTGGGCGAGATCGAAGCCGCCGGAGATCAGCACGAAAGCCTGACCGCAGGTGAGAATGACCAGAGGGGCCGCGCGCTGCAGCAGGCTCATCATGCCGGCAGGCGTACGATAGAGCGGGCTCAGGATCGCGATGCCCACAAGCAGAACGAGAAGCATGATCAGGGCGGGGTTGACCCGCCTTATTGACGCCAGCATGGGAAACCGCCCCTGTGGAATGTTGAGCTTGGCCGCGAGGGACGGCATCATGCGATGTGCCCTTTCTGCCTGACGCTGTGATAGGCGACGGCGAGCACGACGACGGCGCCGCGCAGCACCTGTCCGAGGAACGGGTCGATCTGCAGCATGTTGAAGACGGCGTCGATGGTGCAGAAAAGAAAGACGCCGGCAAGCGTGCCGCCGACACCGCCCTTGCCGCCGGCAAGCAATGTGCCACCGATGACGACGACGGCGATGGAATCGAGATCGTAGCCGCCATTGCGGCCGACCCAGGGTGTCGCCGTTCCAAGCCGGCTCGCCAGATAGAGACCGGCGACGGTGGCGCATGCACCCGATACGATATGAGCCGCGAGCACCACCCTGTCGGTGTGGATGCCGGCGAGACGGGCGCTGATCGGATTGCCGCCGACGCTGTAGATGCGGGCGCCGGCGATGGTGCGGCGAAGAACGAAGGCGGCGACGATGCCGATGGCGGCCAACAGCAGCAGCGCATAGGGGACTTCGGCGATCGAGTCATAGGCAAGCGTCCGGTAGCCGGCAGGCGCTGTCGCCTGCATCGTTCCGTAGCTTGTCGTCAGGATACCCTGCAAAATAAGGCCGGTTCCGAGTGTCGCGATCAGCGGATTGACCTTCAGAAGCGTTACGAGCAACCCGTTCACGCCCCCGACGACAATGCCCAGGAGGATTGCCGCAAGGATGCCGAGCCAGATCAACGTGGGATCGCCCTGCATGACGAAGGTCGAGATGATTGCCCCGAGGCTGATCAGGTGCGCCACCGAGAGGTCGATCGAGCCGGCGAGGATGACGAAGGTCTGGCCGACCGCCACGACCCCGAGCGCGACCATGCGCTGCAGCAGCCCCATGACCCCGTCCCAGCTCAATTGCGCGATCTGACCGGTTATGAACGCGACGACGGTATAGGCAATGGCCGAACCGGCGACGAGAACGAGCGGGAGCGCCGAGCTCCGCATCCTGTTTCTTCCGGCCCGGCTGCTTTCGATTGGCATATCGGTCATGTTGTCGCCCTCGACGCGCCTGATAGTGGCCGGTGCGACAGGACCGCATGTTTCATGATGTCTTCCTCGCTGGCGCCGGCCGGGCATTCGGCGGCGATCCGCCCTTCGCTCATCACCAAGATGCGGTCGCTGAGGCCGATGACCTCGGCGAGATCGGAGCTGACGACCAGCACGCTGCCGCCCGCATCGGCAAAGGATCGCAGGATCGAATAGATGCTGGATTTGGCGCCGACATCGACGCCGCGCGTGGGTTCGCACAGCACCCAGAGGCGCGGATTGACGGCCAGCCATCGGGCGACGACCACCTTTTGCTGATTGCCGCCCGACAGAGCGCCCACAGGCATCGTGTGGCTTGCCGCCCGGACATCGAGCTGGCGCAGCAGCGCATCGAGCGCCGGCGCTGAACAGCCGCCGCGCGACACAAGCGATAGCGAAGGCGACAAGGCGCGTCGGGTCAGGGCTGCGTTTTCGCGCAACGACTGGCGAAGGCCGAGACCTTCGCTTTTCCGATCGTCGGGAACGTAGGCAATCTTTCTTCGAACGCCCTCGCGTGGACTGGACGCCGCGCCTTTGCCATCCCAGAAGCGGATATTGCCGGCCTTGAAGGGCTCGTCGCCGGTGATGGCACGCGCAAGTGCCGTCTTGCCGGATCCCTCCAACCCAGCGACGCCAGTGATTTCGCCCGCTCGCAAGGTCAGCGCGATATCGTGAAGATGGCGGTTTCCTCCGTCGGCGATGGAGAGAACCGCTTCGCCAGACGCGACGCGAGATCGTGGCGGGAAGAGTGCTCCGATCTCGCGACCGACCATGAGTCGGACGATGGCGTCGGAATTGGTATCGCTTCTTTCGAGGTCGCCGACGAGCCGTCCATCCTTGATGACGCAGATGCGGTCGGCAAGCGTGAAGACCTCGCCCATCCTGTGCGAGATATAGAGGATGGCGGCGCCGTCCCGCCGCAACTCCTCGATCAGGCGGAAAAGCTTCGCGGCCTCGGCATTGTCGAGAGCCGCCGTCGGCTCGTCGAAGACCAGAATGCGGGCGTCGAGCGTCAGTGCCTTGGCGATCTCCACGACCTGCTGATCGGCGATAGGTAGAATGCCTGCCAAGGTGTCGGGATCGATGGTCGATTGCAGGCGTGCCAGCACGCGCAAGGCCGCCGCACGCATGCGCTTGTGGTCGACGATGCCGAACCGCGTCGGCTCGCGCCCGAGGAATATGTTCTGCGCAACCGTGCGGTGCGGCAGGAGGCTGAGTTCCTGGTGGATGATGGCAACGCCTTCGCGCTGGCTGTCGAGCGGGTGCCTGAAATGAACGAGATTTCCGTCGATATGCACGTCGCCGGCATCCGGGCGGTAGAAGCCAGCCAGAACCTTCATGAGGGTGGATTTGCCCGCGCCGTTCTCACCGCAAATGGCCAGCACTTCGCCGGCCCGACATGTCAACGAAATGTCGTCCAGCACGGTAACCGCGCCGAAATGCTTTGAAATATTACGCATATCGAGGCGTAGCGGAAGGCTCGTGCCTTCATTGGCACTTATACCGGCGGCCGTCTCCATCCCATGCTTCCTCCAGGCACCTGATCAGCCTTGCAGTCTCTCCCAAAACCACAAACACAAAATTTGAAAATGTTGTAACCGATCGGTTACTAGAATGCATAAGCCCCGAGAAGCTGTCAAGTAGTCGCGAGGAGCGTGCAGCCATGGGATAGATCGGGCCTTTTGAACCTAGTGGTTATGCAGCCTGACGTTTTTTCGCAACTGCTCAGCAATCAGAGATGATGGAGGTGTTCCCTTGCGGCTTCTTGGCGTTGACAGGTGTGCATTGGCATGTCAGTTATGTAACTATATGGTTATTTACGGAAGGAATGGCTTATGGCGACAAGGCCAATCGGGATCATCATGCACGGCATCACCGGACGCATGGGCTACAATCAGCACCTGCTGCGCTCCATCCTGGCGATCCGCGAGCAGGGCGGGGTGTTGCTGTCGAGTGGCGACAGGCTGATGCCAGAGCCGGTGCTTGTCGGCCGCAATGCCGAGAAGATCGAGGCGATTGCCCGCAAGCACGGCCTGTCGAAGACGACGACCGATCTCGATGCCGCTCTGGCCGATCCTGCCAATGCGATCTTCTTTGATGCCGGCTCGACGCAGATGCGTGTGGAGTTGCTGGAGAAGGCGATTGCCGCCGGCAAGCATGTCTATTGCGAAAAGCCGATCTCCGAGACGCTGGAAGAAGCGCTGTCGGTGGCAGCCTCCGCCGAGCGGCGCGGCGTCAAGAACGGCGTGGTGCAGGACAAGCTGTTCCTGCCGGGCCTGCGCAAGATCGCCATGCTGCGCGACAGCGGCTTCTTCGGCAAGATCCTGTCGGTGCGCGGCGAGTTCGGCTACTGGGTGTTCGAGGGCGACTGGGGCGTACAGGCGCAGCGTCCGTCGTGGAATTACCGCAAGGCCGACGGCGGCGGCATGATCCTCGATATGCTACCGCACTGGCGCTATGTGCTCGACAATCTGTTCGGCGAGGTCAGGTCGGTGAGCTGCCTTGGAGCCACTCATATTCCAAGCCGTGTCGATGAGAACGGCAAGACCTATGCCGCCGATGCCGATGATGCGGCCTATGCCACGTTCGAGCTCGAGGGCGGGATCATCGCCCATATCAATTCCTCCTGGGCGGTTCGCGTCCGTCGCGACGATCTCGTCACCTTCCAGGTCGACGGCACGCATGGGTCTGCGGTCTGCGGGCTGATGCGCTGCTGGACGCAGCATCGGGTGAACACGCCGAAGCCGGTGTGGAACCCTGACCAGCCGCAGCCGATCAACTTCTTCGAGACGTGGGACGAGGTTCCGGACACGCAGGTGTTCGACAATGGCTTCAAGGTGCAGTGGGAGGGCTTCCTGCGCCATGTCGCCGAGGATGCGCCGTGGAAGTTCAGCCTGCGTGAGGGCGCCAAGGGCGTGCAGCTTGCAGAACTTGCCCAACAGAGCTGGCAAGAACGACGCTGGGTCGATGTGCCGGAACTCAATGCGCGATAAAGATTTGGCTTGCGGGGAATGGAAATCTATCCGGAAGCGACCGGTTTGGGGCGAGGCCCCTGATATCGCGTCGTTTCCGCCCCATCTATTGAAATCAGCGATTAGACAATGTCCGGAGGAGAACGAGAATGAGCTTTCAATCCTACAATCCAACGACGGGCGAACTCATCGGCACCTATGAGGAGCATAGCGATTCCGAGGTCGAACGGTTGCTGCAGCAATCCCACGATACGTGGAAGAGCTGGTCGAAGACGCCGATCACCGAGCGCAGCGCCTTCTTGATCCGCCTTGCCGACCTGCTGGAAAGCCGGGCCGAGGAATACGGCGCCCTGATCGTCTCGGAGATGGGCAAGCCACTCGCTGAAGCGATCGGTGAGGTGAAGAAATCGGCCTTCGGCGCGCGGCATTTTGCCAGCGACGGCCCGGCCTATATCGCCGATGAAGCCATCCCGGGTACGCCGGGCAAGATCATCTATCAGTCGATCGGCCCGATCTTCGGCGTCATGCCGTGGAACCTGCCATTCTGGCAGGTGCTGCGCTTTTTCATTCCGGCCGCTCTGGTCGGCAATACCGTCATCGTCAAGCATGCCGAAAGCGTGCAGGGTTCGGCTGCGGCGATCGAGAAGCTGATCCTCGATGCCGGTGCGCCCGCTGGTCTCTACACGAACCTTGTCATCGACCGCCGCCGTGCGCCGAAGGTCATCAGCGATCCGCGCATCGCGGCCGTCACGGTTACCGGCAGCACCCAGGCCGGCCGTTCGGTGGCGGAGCAGGCCGGCGCGCTTGGCAAGAAGGCCGTGTTGGAGCTTGGTGGCTCCGATCCGTTCATCGTCTTCGCCGATGCCGATTTCGACAAAGCCGTGCAGATGGCAGTCGTCTCGCGCTACTCCAACAACGCCCAGAGTTGCATTGCCGCCAAGCGCCTTTTCGTCGAGGAATCGATTGCCGAGCGTTTCACCGCCGCCTTCGTTGAGGCCGTGAAGAAAATCCCGATCGGCGATCCGATGAAATCGGAAACCAAGCTCGGACCGCTGGCGCGCAAGGATATTCGCGACACCGTACATCGTCAGGTGACGGATGCGGTCGGCGCCGGTGCCAGGGTGCTTGCCGGCGGCAAGCCGATCGAGGGACCGGGCAATTTCTATGAGGCGACCGTGCTTGCAGGCCTGCCGCACGATGCTGCCGTTGCCCGCGAGGAATTCTTCGGGCCGGTCGCGATGCTCTTCACCTTCAAGAACGAAGAGGAAGCCATCGCTCTTGCCAATGACACGGAATATGGCCTCGGCGCCACCGTCTGGAGCAGCAATCCCGAGCGTGCCGAACGTGTTGCAGCAAGCATCGAGGCCGGTGCCGTCTTCATCAACGATTTTGTCCGCTCTGACCCGCGCGCACCTTTCGGCGGCGTCAAGGGGTCAGGCTTCGGTCGCGAACTCGGCGGCCTTGGTGCCCGCGAGTTGACGAATGCGAAGCTGGTCTGGAAGGGGGCGTGACATGGTGATGTCACGCCGCTTGTAGTAGACGACGGGATCTAGAACTTCAGGCTTTCGTCTTTCCAGAGGCGAAAGCCGCCGAGAAAAGCATTCTCGTTGTCGCCGGCGCGGCAGCCTTCAGGCAATGTTTCAAGCTTTTCGACATTGCCGCCGCCAATGACGGTTTCATGCGGCAGCAATGCCGCCTGCAGCCGGGTTACGACCTTCTCGACAGACTTGCGCCATTTCTTCTTGCCATATTTCTCGAGACCGCGCTCGCCGACGAAATCCTCGAACGTGTCATCCTTCTTGTAGGGCAGGTGCGCGAGCTCCATGGGCAGGCAGACATTGTTGACGACCATTGCCGAACCGAGCCCGGTGCCGAGCCCGATAAACAGCATATTGCCGCCCTTATAGCCGCCAATTGCCTGCATGACCGCGTCGTTGACGAGCCTGACAGGTTTGCCGAAAGCGGCTGAAAAATCGAAGTCCTTCCAGCCGGGACCAAGATTATGCGGCTCTGCCGCTGGCTTGTTGTCCACGACCGGGCCGGGATATCCCATGCCGATCACGTCATAGTGCCAGTCGGCGGTAAGCTCCTCGACCGTTTCGACCATCTTCTTCGCCGACATCGCCGCGCCGGAAACGGCTGCGCGCCGTTCGCTGCCCGTGCTTAGAAGCATTTTGACATGCGAACCGCCAAGATCGATCGCCAGCACGACGAGATCCTTCGGGGCGGCAGACGTTTTTGGTTTGATGGATTTTGGTTTTGCAACCATGATGCGCCTCTCTTTCGGTGTGTTTGCTGTCGACTGACGTTTACTTGTCGCCATCCGCCACGACGACGGAGAAGTCTTCTCCCTCCCAATGGTCAGTGTCAGGCCAATAGAAGGTAAAGACGATCACGGTGCCTGCCGGCAGCCGTTCGGTTGCAAGCTCAGCGACGTCGATGCCGAAGCCGTTTTGGTGCGTTGTGACATCGCTTTCGTTTGCCCAGCCATCGGAACTCCAGCGCACCACAGCCTTGGCCATCACCTCGATCCTGAGGCGCTTGCCGACGGAAACCTGCGCAGTCTTGTTGTTGAAGCGCCAGAGCACAAAGGGTGCGGTGGTCTTGTTTTTCACGTAGCGCTCGACGCCCTGCGGCGGCATGTCGAAAACAGCATTATCTCTGAGCGAGCGCAGGAGTTTGATATGCTCCGCATGCGCCCAGACAAGCGGCATCGCGCTGCCGGAGGGTTCGCCGAAAATGAGGCCGCGCTCCGGGATATCGGGCTGGTCCCAGACCTGTTCGGGCAACAATCCGCCCGGTCCGGCCGACCCTTCAAGGGCGCTGAGTAACGCGATGGCCGCCTTTGGCCTGCCGGCCGCAAGCTCGTAATGGGCGCGTTCGCCGGCAAGCAACGGCCATGGGCGGCCAATGCCGGTGCCGTTGAATGCGCGGCCATCGGCATGCTCGCCATAGCCGTCTCCGGTATAGCGATACCAGAGCGGCCCCTGCGGCAACTCGCATTTGAGTTGCGCATCGATCACCTTAACGGTGTCGACAATGCGCGGATCATTGGCGGAACGCAGTCCGAAACGAACGAGCGCCAGGGCATCCGGACTGACGACACGGGCGGTCGGCAGATAGGATTCCCCAGGCGGGCGGTTCTTGATCGGCACGAAGCCATCAGCTGGCGAGGCGCCGTCGGCGATCTCCGGCGGGGCGATGCGAACATAGTAGCCCTTGACGCCAAGTTCGTTGCCTGTGGCATCGGCAGGGACATAGGTCCAGCGCTCGATCTGGTCGTTCCAGGCGTCCGCGGTCTGGCGCAGATAATCGGCATTGTGATCCTGGCCGGCAATCTCCAGAATATCGGCAGCCGCCAGCAAAGCGGCGATCTCGACCGCTAGCGTGAAGGGCGAAAAGCCGCCATCCTCCTCCCAGCGGTCCTCCCCCGTCACCGGGCCGTTGACGACCACGTAGCGCGCGGCTCTCTCGACCATCGAAACATAGGAAAGCAGCGCATCGCCGGTGAGCGCCCCCTCGCGGCGCAGGGCGTCGGCAAGCAGGATCGGAAAGGCGCATTCATCCATCTGAATGCCGGTCCAGTAGGGTTCGCCATCGAGCCAGGCGTTCTGCGGCCAGTGGCCGTCGGCCTCCTGGATCACCCGGAGATAGGCAAGGATGCGGAGCGCATCCAGCGGAGCGCCAGCCGCAAGGAAACCGCCGGCCGTCTCGACGAGATCGCGCGGCCAGACCAGGTGGTAGCCCCCGAGATCCTCATCGCCCTTGGCAAAACCCCAGGGGATGGAGAGCGAGGCAACGGCGGGCCCTTCGAAGGAGAGTGGACGATGCGTGGCGAGAACGGCTGTCGAGATCCGGTAGCGATTGACTTCGGGCGGCGGCGCTCTCGGCTCATCCAGCGCCAGCAGCGTACTCTGCCATTTCCGCCAGTCGGCGACATAGGTGCGCTCTGCATCCTTGTAGCCGGCCTGCAGGCTGGCAAGTGCGTTGTAGCCGGCTTCCTCGGCACGGTTTCCGAAGCCGAGCGAGATGAGAACAGTGTCGCTGCCGGCTGCAAGATCGATTTCGCCCGTCAGCGCGACATTGCCGTCGGCGGCATGGGTGACGCGCGGATCCAATTCTCCGGCGTCCTGCAACTGCCGCCATCCGTCGGAAATGCCGACATAGCCGGCCGATGCCGTCCGCCAGCCGCCGCTGACAGCGAGCGCCAGCGAGATGCCGCCCTTGCCAGTCGCAAAGAGCATCGGTGTGCCCTTGTAGTCGCCGACCCAGCCGGTATTGCCGGCGCCGGCATTGACGAGATGCGGGGCGGCAAGCACAAAGAGCCGATAGTCGTGAACAGACCCTTGCAAGGCTTCGAACGATATTTGCTGAAGCAGGCTGTTGCGCACGGGATCGACGATGATGCGCTTGATGATGCGGTAGCGCCCGTCGAGTGCCGTGTTGACGAGACGATAGGCCGGAACGCCGTCTTCGACTGTCGTGACCACACTTTCGGTATCGCGTTTTTCCTCGGAAAAATAGCCGTCCGGACCGGTGACGATCAGGCCGAGGTCGCGCGTGCAGGCACAGTCGACACGCGGGAAATAGACTTCGTTGAGAATGCCGTGGCTGAGCGTAAACCATATGCGGCAGGCCGGCGAGAGTGCCGTGCCGACGCCGCTCTTCGCGCTGGATGTCCAGCGAGGGGCGATACCCCCCGCGTTAGAGCCCGAAGTATCGTCCTGTGTCATGCGTCCATCTCCATTGTCGCTGCAATCTGCTCCGACAAAGCTGCTTCGGCAAGTGCTGCTTGCGATGATGCTGATATGACGCGATGGCTGTGGTCAAGGCCACTCAATTGTTATTGATCAAGTTAGCCGGCAAAGGGCTTCGGACGTGCTTTTCCACGAGCGACCGGACATTCAGTGTTTCGTTCGGCAATTTCACGCTAGAGGTCAGCGTGTCTTTGATCGCCAGACTAGAAGCCGCCGTTCGAAGGCCGCGATCACGGCAGAGGTTGCATAGCCGAGTGCGCCGAGAAGGATCACGCCCGCATAGAGGTCGGGTGCTCTGAACGAACGTGCGGAAAGAAGGATCCAGTTGCCCAATCCATTGCGCCCGGCAATCATTTCGCAGACGATCGACAGGATCAGCGCGACGGTAAGACCAAGCCGCATGCCGGCCAGGATATCTGGTGACGCCGAAGGCAGTGCGACCTTCCAGATGACCTTTGCGCGCGAAAAGCCGAGAGCCCGCATCACCTCGTAAAGGCGTGGTTCCACCGCCGAAAACCCGTGAATCGTCGCCAGCAAAACGGGCCACATCGCCCCGAAGGCAATGACCACAAGCACCATTCCGTCCGAGAGGCCGAAGATCGCAATGGCGACAGGGATCGTGGCCGAAGCCGGAAGAGGACGCAGGAACTCAAGCATCGGCGCGAGATAGGCCCGCAGCGCGGGCGAACTGCCGATAACTGCGCCGAGCGCGACGCCCGCAAGCGAGGCGATCAGCCAGCCCCAGAACATGCGTTCGATGGTGGCGAGGAGTTTGGTGCCGAGGTCTCCCTGGCTAAATCCGGTCATCAGGGCTTTCCAGGCGCGATCAGGGCCGGGAAGGAAGACGGGATTGACCAACCGATGATCTGCGGCGATCTGCCAGAGCCAGACGAGGAAAATCGCCACGGCCAGGCTGCCGGCGAGAAAGAGCAGGCGCGATCCCCATCTCATGTCGTCACTCCGATCGTGGCCGCGCGTCCCAAAAAGCGGTGCTGCGCAACGGACAGCAAGGCATTGACAGCCCAGCCGAGCAATCCGGTCCAGACCAAATAGGCGAGCATGGTTGCCGGCTGCAGGCCCTGCTGGGCAACCAGAATGCCATAGCCAAGCCCGAGAGGATTGACCGCAATCTCGACGGTCACCGCCACGACCAGCGCCATAGCTGCGGCAAGCCGGAATGCAACGATAATGCGCGGCAGGGCGGCCGGCAGTACGATCGTGCACAGGCGCTGCCATGTCGAAAGGCGAAGCGCCCGGGCCACTTCCAGCAGGCGCGGCTCGATACCCGCCATGGCGGAGCGCACGAGGATCATCATCGGCCAGATGCAGGAAAAGGCGACGATCGCAATTTCCATGCGGAATCCGAAACCGAATACCAGCATCGCAATCGGCAATATGGCGACGGATGGGATCGGCCTGATCAGTTCGACGCTGACTTCCATGAGCCGGTCGACCACACTGGCGAGGCCAAAAAGGATGCCGAGCATCAGGCCGATCAACCCGCCGAGCACGAGCCCGGCACCGGCCGAGATCAAGGTGTCGCGCGTCGCCGTCAACAGGGATGTGTCGGCAATGCTGCGGAAGAGAGCGAGGGCAATATCGCTTGGTGCAGCCAGCGACAACGAAGTCGATCCCTCGACACGCATGGCGACTTCGGCAAGCAGGATCAATATCACCGGGACGACGAGCCCTCTCCACCATCCGGCTTTCATTGTTCAGCTCTCTCGATGAAGGCGAACAGCGCGCGGCGTAGCTGCAGGAATTCCGGCATTTCGCGTGTTTCGAGCTGGTTGCGCGGGCGGGGCAGATCGACGTTCAATTCGATGCCGATACGGCCGGGCCTCGGCAGCAATCCGATGACCCTGTCTCCAAGGTAGACGGCTTCTTCCAGATCATGCGTGACGAACAGGACCGTCGTGCCGGTTTCGGCAGCAAGCGCCAGCATCTCGTCCTGAAGGCCCTGGCGCGTCATCGCGTCGAGCGCGCCGAAGGGCTCGTCCATCAGCAGGACCGAGGGTTCCTGTGCCAGACAGCGCGCGATCTGGATGCGCTGCTGCATGCCGCCGGACATTTCGGTCGGATATTTATGCTCGTGTCCGGCCAGGCCCACCTTGGCAAGCAGGGCGTGGGAACGGTCGGCGCGCTCGGCGCGAGGTGTGCCTGCCGCTTCGAGCGCAAGCGACACGTTGGACGCGGCGGTGCGCCAGGGCAGCAACGCCTTTCCATAATCCTGGAAGACGATCGCCACGTCGCGCCTGGGTGCTGTCAGCGGCTGGCCCATGAAGCGCACTGTTCCGCCATTCGGGCGCACCAGCCCGCCCGCCATGCGCAGGGCCGTGGTCTTGCCACAGCCGGAGGGGCCGATGACGCAGACGATCTCGCCGCGTCGGATCGTCAGGGACAGGTCCGAGATGATCGCGCGGTCGCCATAGGCAAGACCAATTCTATCGAAGTCGATTACTGCGCTGCTTGATATCACGGCGTCCATGTTCTTCATTTCCCGGCCAAGGGGGTGGGGCCGTGGTAGACAATGTCCAGGGTCTGATGGAGGTGGGCTGCCAGCTCGGCTTCTGCCCGGTCGGCGTCTCTCGAAAGGACGATGTCGGCCAGAAGCCTATGCTGCTGGATGAAGCCTTGATGATGATCGATGCGGCTCATCATCGTGCGCCGGTAGCGGTAGGCCTGATAGTAGAGATCGTCGTGAAGGCGCAGCAGGCGCTCGGAACCGCAGGCTTCCAGCAGCGAGCGATGAAACGCCTTGTGCAGATGGTCGAATTCCGACGATCCCTCCCGCATGGTTTCCGGGTCGCGCTCGACCGAGCGGACGAGGCGGTGCAGGGCGGAGAGGATGCCGGCTTCCCATTCGTCAAGGCCGTCACGGATCGAGCGGCGAAGCGCTTCGGTTTCGACGAGGATGCGCACCTGGGTGATGTCGGCGAGGTCGGCTTCGGAAACGCTTGCCACGCGAAACCCTCTCTGCCCGACGGCCGAAACGAGACCGCGCGACACCAGGCGGGAAAGTCCTTCCCTCAAGGGGGTCGCGCCGATCTCATAACGCTCGGACAGGGCTTGAATGCCAAGCCGGTCTCCCGGCTGCCAAACGCCGGCGAGAATATCATGCTCCAAGACCGCCGCAGCTCTTTCGCTGAGGGTCTCGGAGCTCGCCAGCTCCGCCACGGTTCCGAACAACTTGGTCACCCATCACTCCCTGATTATTTCTCGATAAGTGTAGCCGTATCCGGCTTTCCCTGCAGCATATGTTGCTGTGCCATGGTGGCGGCCCACCAGTCGAGCTGTTCCTGATCGAGCGTTGGATCGGAGAAGGACAGCTTCATCTTCGACAGCACAGTCGGTGGGATCTTGGTGAAATCGGCGATCGCCTTGCGCCCCGCATCCGGATCGTCGTTGACGATCTTGGCCGCTTCGCCGATAGCAGCTCGGAATGCCGCGACCGACTGCGGATTGGCATCGGCCCATTCGCGCGTTGCGGCATAAAGGATGGCCGGGCGGCCATCGGGCACGGTTTTCAGGAAGTATCCCGCATTGGTGCCGACCTTCGATTCGATGATGCGCGACATCATAGGCTCGGCTGTCACGACGGCATCGACAGCGCCGGATTTCAGCGTGTCACCCATGGTCGGAAAGGTAACCTCGACGAAATTGACCTGCTTCGGATCGACGCCATTGTCGATCAGCCATTTCGAGAACAGCACCTGCAGAAATGCGCCGATGCCCGGTGCTCCCACCTTCTTGCCGACAAAATCTGCCGGCTTGGCGATGCCGCTATTGGGGCCGACCAAGACGCCGACGGTATCGTAGGTCGATTGCGCCGTCGAGCTGGCGCCCGACACGCCGACAAGGTCAAGCCCGCCATCGACGGCCTGCAGGAACACGGTCGGCGTTGGGCCGCCGATCTGTACGGAGTCAGAAAGCAGGGCTGCCGGAATATTGGAATTGAGGCCGATCAGGGTCATCGAGACATCGAGGCCGTGCTTCTTGAAGATGCCTTGTTCGAGCGCGACCGCGGCAGATGCACAGTCGGTGGTCGCAGTGCAGCCGATATTGATTTTCTGATCGGCGGCCGCAGTTCCTGACCAAGCGACAATGGCAAGGCCCGCGGCGAGCGCGGCCTTCGAAATCGAGTTCATGGTTTCTCCTCCCAAAGAAATCCGCTTCCCAATTGGGTCGGTTTCAGATATCGATAAAAGCACAAAATATATATGATCTCAAGTCGTGTATAGAATTTGGAGGAGAAAGAGCCGATGAAGCTTGCGACCTATCGAGCCGCCGCTGGCGATATCAGGATTGGAATTGTGTATGCCGGTGATGGTCGTTTGTTCGACCTGCATGCCGCCGCAACTAAAGCCGGCGCCGGCGGATTGCATCGCTTCACATCCATGCTCGCATTGATCGACGGCGGCGATGCCGCGCTGGTCGAGGCAGCCGCGCTGTTTGAGAAGCATGCCGGCGACGTCACGCTCTCTGTCGCGATTGCCGATGTCCGCTTGCTGGCTCCGCTGCCGCAGCCCACGCAGATGCGCGATGGCATGAGCTATGAAACCCATATTCGCCAATCGTCGCGCGGCATGCGCCGTCTGGCTTTGGGCGACGACAAACAGGCGATCGCCGCGCTGGATGCGGAACCGCTGCCGCCGCTTGCCGATGTCTACAAGCAGCTGCCGATCTACTACATCACCAATCGGATGATTGTTTCAGGCCCGGAAGACACGATCGTCTGGCCCGGCTATTCCAAGGTCATGGATTACGAGCTGGAATATGGCGTCGTTGTCGGCAAGAGCGGCAAGGATATCAGCGTCGAGAATGCCCGCGACCATATCTTCGGCTACACGATCTTCAACGATTTCTCCGCTCGCGACCAGCAGGCCAAGGAGATGCCCGGTTGGCTTGGCCCGGCCAAGGGGAAAAGCTTCGATGGTGCCAATGTGCTCGGCCCCTGGATCGTCACCAAGGACGAACTCACAGATCCCTATTCGCTCAAGGCTTCCGTGCGTGTGAATGGCGAGCTGCGCTGCGAGAGCACGACATCAGGCATGCTGTTCAGCTTCGAAGCGATCCTCTCGCACATGTCGCAGGGCGAGACCGTTCACGCCGGCGAATTCATCGGCTCCGGTACGATAGGCAATGGCTGCGGCCTTGAAACCGGCATCTTTCTGCGAGACGGCGATGTCGTCGAGCTCGAATTCGAAAAGATCGGCATTCTCAGGAACAAGGTTTCGCGCCGAGCTTCCTAGCGGCTGGCCATATCAAGCGGAGGAGATAACCCATGACCCAGCGTATTATCGATCTGTCGGTGCCGATTGCCAACGATATTCCGGCCGATCCGCCGATCCAGATTCCGGCGATCACTTATATCGACCATACCCAAAGCCTCAAACAGATCCTTTCCTTCTTTCCTGGCCTGACGGCGGAAGACCTGCCGGATGGCGCCGGTTGGGCGGTGGAGCATATTGCGCTCTCCACCCACAATGGAACGCATCTGGATGCGCCGTGGCACTATCACCCGACGATGAACCATGGCGAGCCGGCATGGCGCATCGATCAGGTTCCGCTGGAATGGTGCTATCAGCCCGGCGTCAAGCTCGACTTCCGTCATTTCCCTGATGGTTATGTCGCGACGGCTGCCGATGTCGAAGCCGAGCTGAAGCGCATCGGCCATAAGCTGAGCCCGCTTGAAATCGTCGTGGTCAACACCTCGGCCGGTGCCAAGTTTGGCCAGGCGGACTATGTCGCGAGCGGATGCGGCATGGGCTATGAGGCAACCATGTACCTGACCGACCAGGGCGTGCGCGTCACCGGCACGGATGGCTGGAGCTGGGATGCGCCCTTCGTGCACACGGCAAAAAAATATACGGAAACCGGCGATGCCTCCCTCATCTGGGAAGGGCACAAGGCGGGCCGCCACACCGGCTATTGCCACATCGAGAAGCTGCACAATCTCGAGGCGCTCCCCTCGACCGGTTTCATCCTCAGCTGCTTCCCCGTGAAGATCGAGAATGCATCGGCCGGATGGACCCGCGCGGTAGCGATCATCTCGGACTGAGGGCCTCACTGTCATCGCATGAGGAAACGGTGGAGCCCTCCTTGAAGAGGAGTGGAGTGACCGTTGTTGGGCATGCCATTCAGTTCCCTCGTAACGCGAGGGAACCTTTTCCGGTCTGGAGCTTTCCGTTTGACGATTTCCAGAATCGGATGGTTGCCGATTGTCGCGCTTATTCCCGATTGACCGGCTGCGCCGGGCTCTCATTCCGCTTGGGTTTCTGAATTTTTTCATGGCCGACGTTCAGGCGGGCATCGGTCCCTTTCTCGGTGTCTTCCTGATCGCGCATGGCTGGCAAAGCGGGCCGATCGGTTCCGTGATGACGATCGGCGGCATTGCCGGCATGATCATGACGGCGCCGGCCGGCGCTTTTATCGACGAGACCAAACGCAAGCGAACCTGCGTGATCGTCCTCGGCATCTGCACCGTGCTCGCCTCGATGATCATTCTCACATCGCAAACTTTCTGGGTCGTGGCGTTGTCGCAGGTCGCAACCGCCGTGGCGGGTGCGGCGATCGGGCCGGCGCTGAACGGCATAACGCTCGGCATCGTCCGACAGGCCGGTTTCAATCGCCAGAATGGCTATAATCAGGCGCTCAATCATGCTGGCAATCTGGTCGGCGCCGGCCTGTCCGGCTGGCTTGGCTGGGCGTATGGCTTGACGGCCGTCTTCTGGCTTGCGGCCGTCTTCGGCGTGTTCTCGATTATTTCCGTGCTGATGATCCCGCGTGAGGCGATCGATGACGATGAAGCGCGTGGCGCGGTTCATGTCGTCGCGGATCCTCAAGGGAAAACCGGTTCTACTGAACAGCGCAAGGCAAGCGGCTTCGGCGTGCTCGCCGATTCCAAGCCGCTGCTTCTCTTGGCCGGTGCGCTGGCATTGTTCCATCTCGGCAATGGCGCGATGCTACCGTTGTTCGGACTCGCGGTCGTCGCGGCCAAGCAGGGCGATCCTGCCGGCTTTGTCGCCCTGACCATCGTCGTCGCGCAGGCCACCATGATCATCACATCGCTGATCGCGATGCAGGTTGCGGAGAGGAGAGGGCAATGGCTGGTGCTGTTGATATCCTTCATTGCGCTGCCCGTTCGCGGTTTTGTCGCGGCCCATCTCATCACGTCATGGGGCGTCTATCCCGTGCAGATTCTCGATGGGATCGGCGCCGGCCTGCAGAGTGTCGCCGTGCCCGCACTCGTCGCGCGTATCCTGAACGGAACGGGCCGGATCAATGTCGGCCAGGGTGTCGTCATGACCGTGCAGGGTGTCGGCGCATCCCTAAGCCCGGCCATTGGTGGCTGGCTGGCGCAGGAGATCGGCTATAGCGCCATGTTCATGATCCTCGGCAGTTTTGCATTCGGATCGATCGCGCTCTGGGTCGGATTTCACGGCGTTCTGCGAGCCGCCTCTGCGGTCCCGGGCCTTGCGTCGCGCCCGCTGCTCCGTCCTGAACCCCGATCCTAAGGCGCTCCAAGGCGCCGCGACACCATTCTCGCAGCACTCCTCACGCGCTCGCCGATCTTGTCGATATCGCCATCCGGAAGCCGATGGATGGGGCCGGAAACGGAAATGCCGGCCACGGCTTCGCCGTGCACATTCAGGATCGGCGCCGCGACGCATCGCATCCCTTTGGTTCGCTCCTCATCGTCGAAGGAGTAACCTCTCTCCCGCGTCTTCAGCAGCTCCTCGCGCAGCTGCTCGAAAGAATGCACGGTATTGTCCGTGAAACGCTCGAATTCCTTCTTTTTGAAGAGGGTTGAAAGCCGCTCTTCGTCATAGGTGCTGAGAAGCGCCTTGCCGATGCCGGAGGCGTGCAGCGGCGACAGTGTGCCCGGCGGGAAGAAGGCGCGGATCGACTCATGGGTTTCCACCTGGCTGACAAACAGGACGTTGCCGTCCTTCTCGATGCCGAGATTGGATGTTTCGCCGGTTTCGAGCATGAGTTCGCGCATGATCGGGCGGCTACGCTCGACGACGTTGGAGCGGCGGAGAAATGCTGCACCTAGCCGATAGGCCTCGGGGCCGATATGCCAGACCTGCCGATCGGGACTGATCTCGACGAATTCGCGGCGCTCCAATGTCGCCAGCACGCGATGCATGGTCGCCGTCGATTGATCGAGCTGGCTTGCCAGCTCGGACAGCGTCTTGCCCTCCGGTGTGGCAAGAGCGTCAAGGACATCCAGTGCCCTGTCCAGCGCCTGGATGGTGTTTTGTGTTTGCGGGCCGTTGAAGGCCTTGGGGCGGCCTCTTCGGCGTGGTTCAGCGGGCATCAGCCATCGTCTCCAATGGGATTCAGTCGATGAAAAATTCTGGCTTGAAAAATAGATTTGTACAATGAAAAAATAGCAAATTATTGATTTAAATAAATATTACCGTGTTTGTTGCCATTTTGAAAAATGATTTCAAAAAAATTTATCTCCAATTTCCGGCGTGCTATCCATTCTTCAACAACAGGAGGTCGCCCAAATGTATATGCAGAACCCAGTCTTCATTCCGGGCCCGACGAACATGCCTGAGATCCTTCGCAAGGCTACGGACATGCCGACGCTCGATCACCGCTCGCCCTTGTTCGGAGAGATTCTTCGCCCGGCACTTGCTGGCGTGAAGAAGATCCTGAAAACCGAAGCGGCCGCCGTCTACGTATTTCCGTCCACGGGAACCGGTGGTTGGGAGACGGCGATCACCAATACGCTCAGCCCCGGCGACCGCGTTCTTGCCGCCCGCCATGGCATGTTCAGCCAGCGCTGGATCGACATGTGCCAGCGGCACGGGCTGAAGGTTGACATCGTCGAAGCCGCCTGGGGCGCCGGCGCTCCCGCTGATCGCTATGAGGAAATCCTCGCGGCCGATACTGCGCATGAGATCAAGGCGGTTCTCGTCACCCATAACGAGACGGCAACCGGCGTCAAATCCGATATCGCCGCCGTTCGGCGTGCGATCGATGCCGCCAAGCATCCCGCTCTGTTGTTCGTTGATGGCGTCAGCTCCATCGCGTCGATGGATTTCCGCATGGACGAGTGGTCCGTCGATATTGCCATCACAGGCTCGCAGAAGGGCTTCATGCTGCCTGCAGGCCTCGCGATTACCGCCTTTTCGCCGAAGGCGTTGGCGGCGGTCGAAACCGCCAAGCTTCCGCGAACATTCTTCGACATCCGAGACATGGCGCGGAGCTATTCAAACAACGCCTATCCCTACACGCCGGCCGTCGGCCTCTTGAACGGGCTCAAGCTGTCGACGGAGCTGCTGCTGGCCGAAGGCCTGGAGAATGTCTTCGCGCGCCATCACCGCATCGCTTCGGGCATTCGGGCGGCCGTCCGGGCATGGGGACTGGAACTTTGCGCCAAAAGTGAAGACCTCTACTCTGACACGGTCAGCGCAATCCGCACGCCGGATGGTTTCGATGCCACGTCGATCGTCGCCCACGCAGCCAAGACATATGATGTCGCCTTCGGGGTCGGCCTCGGCGAAGTCGCCGGCAAGGTCTTCCGCATCGGGCATCTCGGCAGTCTGACGGATGTCATGGCACTGTCGGGCATTGCGACGGCGGAGATGGTCATGGTCGACCTCGGCCTTAACATCAAGCTCGGCTCGGGTGTCGCGGCAGCGCAAGAGCATTATCGCAACGGCCGCGCTTCGAAAATCCAGGCCGCAGCCTGAGGAGGCAGACCCATGTACATTCCAACACTCGCCGACATGACCGCCGCAGAAGAGCGGATCAGGCGCCATATTCATCGCACTCCGGTTCTGACCTCCAGCTTCATCAATTCGCTCGTGGGAGCAGAGCTGTTCTTCAAATGCGAGAACTTCCAGAAGGCAGGAGCCTTCAAGGCACGCGGCGCATCGAATGCCGTCTTTGGTCTTAGCGATGAGCAGGCGGCCAAGGGTGTCGCGACGCATTCCTCCGGCAATCATGGGACCTGCCTTTCCTATGCTGCCGGCCGTCGCGGAATTCCCTGCACCGTTGTCATGCCGCGCACTGCGCCGCAGGCGAAGAAGGATGCAGTGCGGGGCTATGGCGGCAAGGTTGTCGAGTGCGAGCCCTCGACCTCGTCGCGCGAGGCCGTTTTCGCCGAAGTCGTCGCCGAGACCGGTGCGGAGTTCGTGCATCCCTACAATGATCCGCGTGTTATCGCCGGACAGGCAACCTGTTCGAAAGAGTTGATCGAACAGGTGGACGGGCTCGATGCCGTCATCGCCCCGATCGGCGGCGGCGGCATGGTTTCGGGAACCTGCCTCACTTTGTCCAATCTGGCGCCCCATATCCGGGTTTATGCGGCCGAACCTAAGCAGGCTGACGATGCATATCGCAGCTTCAAGGCCGGCCATATCATCGCGGACGACGCGCCGAACACGGTGGCCGATGGCCTCAAGGTGCCGCTCAAGGACCTGACCTGGCATTTCGTTAGAAACCACGTCACCGACATTCTGACGGCCTCGGAGGAAGAGATCGTCGATGCGATGAAGCTCATCTGGAAGCGGATGAAGATCGTCATGGAGCCATCCAGCGCCGTGCCTCTGGCGACGATCCTGAAGAACAAGCACGTCTTTGCCGGAAAACGTGTCGGCATCATCATCACCGGCGGCAATGTCGACCTCGATAAATTGCCTTGGCAATAGGGAGAAGAAGCAATGAACATGGAACCGAAATTTGCCGGCATGGAAGTCGGCTACGACGTACCGGCTCTTCCCGGAATGAGCGTCGATGATATCCAGACGCCCTGCCTGATCCTGGATCTCGACGCGCTCGAGCGCAATATTCGCAAGATGGGCGACTATGCAAAGGCTCACAACATGCGCCACCGCGCGCATGGCAAGATGCACAAGTCCGTGGACGTCCTGAGGCTCCAGCAGGAGCTGGGCGGTGCAATCGGCGTCTGCTGTCAGAAGGTGTCCGAAGCGGAAGTTTTCGTTCGCGGCGGTATCAAGGATGTGCTGGTCTCCAACCAGGTTCGCGATCCGGCAAAGATCGATCGCCTGGCGCTTTTGCCGCAGCATGGCGCGCGGATCATCGTCTGCGTCGACGATCTGGCCAATGTCGAAGAGCTTTCCAGAGCGGCGCAGAAATACGGCACGACGCTGGAGTGCTTCATCGAGATCGATTGCGGCGCCGGACGGTGCGGCGTCACGACGACTGCGGCCGTCGTCGCGCTTGCCAATGCCATCCATGCGGCACCCGGCCTCAAGTTCACCGGCATCCAGGCCTATCAGGGCGCCATGCAGCACATCGATAGGTATGAAGACCGCAAGGTCAAGCTCGATGCGGCTATCGCCCAGGTCAAGGATGCCGTCGAAGCGCTGAAAGCCGAAGGTCTCGACCCCGAATTGGTCAGCGGCGGCGGCACGGGCAGCTACTATTTCGAGAGCAATTCGGGCGTCTACAATGAGCTGCAATGCGGCAGCTACGCCTTCATGGACGCCGACTATGGCCGTATCCACGACCAGGACGGCAAGCGGATCGACCAGGGCGAATGGGAAAACGCGCTGTTCATCCTGACCAGCATCATGAGCCACGCAAAGGCGGACAAGGCGATCTGCGATGCCGGCCTCAAGGCACAATCGGTCGACTCCGGACTGCCCTTTATCTACGGTCGCGACGATGTGAAATACATCAAATGCTCGGACGAGCATGGCGTTATCGAAGACCCGAACGGCGTCCTCAAGATCAACGAGAAGCTGCGTCTGGTCCCTGGTCATTGCGATCCCACTTGCAATGTTCACGATTGGTATGTGGGCGTGCGCAACGGCAAGGTCGAAACGCTCTGGCCCGTATCCGCCCGCGGCAAGGCCTACTGATGACACGGGGGCTCCGACCCCCTTCCTAAAATTCAAGCGGAAGCCAGAATGATCATCGTTCCTGAGAGTGAAATTGCCGGATTGGTAACCCCTGCCGATTGCTTCAGGGCGGTCGAGGGCGTCTTTGCCTCGATGGCGGATAGATCGGCCTACAATTTCCCTGTCGTCCGTGAGGCGATCGGGCATGCCGATGCCCTATACGGCTTCAAGTCAGGGTTCGATCGTAAAGGTCTGGCACTCGGTCTCAAGGCCGGCGGGTTCTGGCCGAACAATGTCCAGAGAGGTCTCACCAACCATCAGTCCACCGTGTTCCTGTTCGATCCCGATACCGGCAAATGCCGGGCCGTCGTCGGCGGCAATCTGCTGACGGCGCTGCGGACGGCAGCGGCCTCCGCCATTTCGATCAAATATCTCGCCCGTAAAGACGCGAAGGTCCTTGGCATGATCGGTGCCGGTCACCAGGCGACGTTTCAATTACGCGCAGCCCTTGCGCAGCGCCCATTCGAAAAGATCGTCGGCTGGAACCTGCATCCCGACATGCTGAGCCGTCTGGAGGAGGTTGCCAAGGAGGAGGGCCTTCCCTTCGAGGCAGTCGATCTTGGTCGGCTGGGAGCAGAAGCGGATGTGATCATCTCGATCACCTCCTCTTTTGCGCCCATGCTCAAGGCGTCGCAGGTTCGCGCCGGGACGCATCTCGCCTGCATGGGGACCGATACGAAAGGCAAGCAGGAAATCGAGGCAGAAATCCTGGCCAAGGCAACCGTCTTCACCGACGAAGTGGCACAGGCCATCACCATCGGCGAGTCCCAACATGCGATCGAAAGAGGGCTGATCCGCGAGGAGTCAATCATCGAGATCGGCGCCGTCATCAACGGCACGCATCCCGGACGAACCTCCGCGGACCAGATCACCCTCTTCGACGGCACGGGGGTCGGCCTGCAGGATCTTGCCGTTGCTTCGGCTGCGGTCGAGCTTGCTCTGGCGAAAGGCGTGGCAATCGAGGTCGACTTCTAACGCAGGCGGATCTAAAGGGAGGGGATAGGGAGGAGAGTGGCATCGGCATCCGCCGTGCCACGAGCATCGATAGCCAAATCAACCGCGACACTGCAGGCCTCCGGCATTGTCGAGCAAGGGTGTAAGTCGAATGTCGAACCGGCCGTTGAGGATTGCAATTAACGGGTTTGGCAGGATCGGGCGTTCGGTCCTGCGTATTCTCCTGCGCGATCGTCGTGACATGGAAGTGGTCCTGATCAACGACATCGCAGCCCTGGAGACATGCGCCTATCTCTTCGAATATGACAGCGTCTACGGCCCATGGCCTGAGCCTGTCTCCTTTC
This sequence comes from Rhizobium sp. A22-96, assembly GCF_053521805.1. Classification (NCBI taxonomy): domain Bacteria; kingdom Pseudomonadati; phylum Pseudomonadota; class Alphaproteobacteria; order Hyphomicrobiales; family Rhizobiaceae; genus Rhizobium; species Rhizobium sp. A22-96. The sequence goes on along the minus strand of NZ_JBNWDQ010000006.1, from coordinate 387,489 downwards.
GCGAGCAGACCCTCGTGGTCGGTGGGGTGTCGATACCGTTTCACCATGCGGCCGACATCAGCAAGCTCGACCTTCAAGGGGTCGACGTCCTTTTGGAGTGCACCGGCCACGCCAATTCCCGTGCGGTGGCTTTGCGCGGCATTGAAGCCGGGGCAAAGAGAGTGCTGATTTCCGGCCCGTCGGCTGCTGCCGATGTCACGCTGGTGCTGGGCGCCAATGAGGAAGCCTTCAGCGATCAGAGCGTGATTTCAAACGCATCCTGCACGACAAATGCGCTGGCGCCGCTTTTGCGCATTGTCGACCAGGAATTCGGCATCATCGGTGGCCAGATGACCACCATTCATTGCTACACGGCGAGCCAGCCGACCATAGATCAACCGCGTTCCGATCTAGCCCGCAGCCGTGCCGCCGCACTTTCCATGGTACCGACGACCACGAGTGCCCATGCGATCGTCGGCGAAGTCCTTCCGCATCTCGCAGGCTTGATCGAGGCGCGGGCTCTCCGGGTGCCGACGGCCAGTGTCTCGGCAATCGACCTCACGGTCGCAGTTCGGCATGTATCGGACCTCGCCACCATGCGTGCGACGTTGAAGCAAGCTGCGGAGGCGTCGCCGATATTGGGCTGGATCGAGAAGCCGCTGGTCTCGTCGGATCTGCGCGGCCGCCAGGAGTCTCTTGTTTTGAGCGGACCCGAGACGTCGCTTGGCGCCGGCGGTCTTCTGAGGGTGTTCGGCTGGTACGATAACGAATGGGGCTTCTCGAACCGGATGCTCGATATGGCTCAGCATATCGGCCGCCCGAACTAGAGAGATCAAAGCCGCGCTCGCCGCAGGTTGATTTGCCGAGACAATTTCACCAGGGCACCGTGCGGCCAAGATAATCGAGATATTCCAGACCCGGTCTTCCCTGCTTGGCAAGAAGCACATCTACCAGACTCGGAATGCTTTCTTCGATGGTGAGCTTTGCATCCGGCCCTCCCATCTCGGTGCGGACCCAGCCGGGGGCCATGATTGCCATGGCACGCGATGTCTCCGCGTGACGGGCCGCGAAGCTGCGCATGAACATGTTCAGCGCCGCCTTGCTGCCACGATAGACCTCGCGTTGGCCGGCATTGTTATTGGCGATGCTGCCTTGCCCGGATGACATCACGCCGATCAAGCCCGTCGCAGGCACGTATTGCTCCAGGCTTTCGAGAACCCGCATCGGGCTCAGCGCATTCGTGACCATCACCCGGATGAACTCGTCCGTCGTCACTTCGCCTATCGTTTCGGTCGGATTGTTCGTGACGCCGGCATTGACGAACAGCATGTCGAATACTCGTCCCGACAGCCGCTCGTGCAGGGCCTTGACCTGATCCGGCTCGCAAATGTCCAGGGTCTCGATTTCGACGCTCCCTTGGAATTCGTCAGCGAGATCATGCAGCTTGGTGCGGCCTCCGCCGGCCCGCACAGTACCGACGACATTCCATCCTCTTTTCAGGAATTCGCTCGCCATCGCAAGGCCGAGACCCCGAGATGCGCCAATCAGAAGGATTGTGCCAGAAGGGGTATTCGAAATGCTTGTAGACATGGGTCAGTCTCTTTCGTTGGCTCGTTCACGCTAGATATGGGCAATCGGCCAATTGGCGCCAGACGCATCAAAATCAAAATATAGTTGCATCGAACGCTATGTCAGGCGGACGAGGTGCGATAGGCTCCTTTCATGAACGATATGGATGTTGACCTGAATCTTCTTGTTACGCTGGACGTGCTGCTTGCCGAAGGCAGTGTGACGGGCGCCGCCCGCCGGCTTGGCTTGAGCACTTCGGCGATGAGCCGGACACTCACGCGGCTTCGCGCAGCGACAGGTGATCCGTTGCTCGTCCGGGCCGGACGCGGGCTTGTGCCGACACCGCGTGCCTCGGAGCTGCGCGATCACGTTCACGAGCTTGCACGGGATGTGCGGGCGGTTCTGCGGCCGCAAATTGCCGAGGTAGACCTGGTCGCCCTGGAACGGACTTTTACTATCCGGGTCAACGAGGCGTTCCTGGAATTCCTCTCCGGTCCGGTGGTCGCCGCGGTTTCACGCGCGGCACCAAATGTCTGCCTCCGGTTCGCCTATAAACCCGACAAGGATGCGCTTCCGCTTCGCGAAGGCCTGATCGATCTGGAGATCGGGGTGCTTGGAACTTCCGCACCCGAGATCCGCACCCAGCTTCTGTTCTACGACAAGCTTGTCGGCGTCGCCCGGATCGGTCATCCACTTCTGACGGGAGCAGCAATCACGCCCGAGAGATATGCGGCCTGCAAGCATGTCGCCGCGTCGCAGGAAGGCAATTTCGTCAAACCGATCGATGACGCCCTGGAACAGCTCGGTCTTCGCCGCGCGATAATGGTCGTCGTACCGGGATATCCGGACGCCATGCGGATCGCCCGGCAATCGGATCTGGTCGCGCGCGTACCGCGCTCTTGTTTTGGCAATGGCGTGGCCGATGGTCATGCCGCCACGGCTGGGCTTCAGACTTTCGAGCTTCCTCTGCCCATGCCGGAGTTCAAGGTTTCGGCAATATGGCATCCGCGCATGGACGCCGATCCAGCCCATCGCTGGCTGCGCGATACTGTGATGTCGGTCTGCCGTGCGGCGTATCCGCGACGATAAGCATGTGGCGATGTTGTGATCTGAGCATTCCACTCAAGGCAGATTGCGGCAAGGCGATGCGCCTTGCCAGCAAGGGATGCAAAGCGGGCAGGTAATCTTTTGGACACCATATTGCCGTAATTTAGGACATCTTTGATGTGGTCTGGGTATGATAAATCAGTTATCGTGAATGTGCTCGGGAGAGCCTGTGCTCAATCAAAACAAAGGCCTGCCAATGACGTTTGACTGGTCCGCTTTGTTTGAGGACAGCCGACATGGGCACAATAAATCCGCATCGTTATCGACTGTCACGCCGAGCCTGAGTGCCGGCAATGACGCGGTGCTGAGCATGTCGACGGAAAGGCGTTTTCCGTGAGCCTAGCCGGAGCCGATGCCATCAAATCTCGTACCGACCCATCCCTGAAAAATAGAGTCTGCTAACATGATAAAACGCATGGTCATCATGCTGATCGTCATAGGCCTGATCCTGGGCGGGATCTTCGGCTTTCAGGCATTCAAGAACCGCATGATTGCGGCTTATCTGGCTAACCTCAAGGCACCGCCGCAGACCGTTTCGACAATTACGGCGGCAACGAGCCCATGGCAGACGACGTTGCAATCCATCGGCAGCTTTAACGCTGTCGAGGGCGCCAACCTTTCGGCGCAGGTCCAGGGCATTGTTCAGAAGATCGGCTTTGAGGATGGCCAGGATGTCAAGAAGGGCGATCTGATCGTGCAACTGCTCGCCGATCAGCAGATCGCGACCTTGCAGCAATACCAGGCGTCGGCCGCGAACGCGCAGATTGCCTATGACCGTGACTCGAAACTGATCAAGGCCAACACTATTGCGCAAAGCCAGGTCGACAGCGATCTCGCCAACTTGAAATCTGCGCAGGCGCAGGCCGCGTCGCAACAGGCGTTGATCGATCAATATTCGATCCGGGCACCCTTTGACGGGCATCTCGGCATCAAGCTTGTCAGCCTCGGCCAATATCTGGCGGCCGGAACGGCAGTCGTGACCTTGCAATCGCTCGACCCGATCCAGTTTGACTTCTCAATGCCACAGCAGGCTCTGTCGCAGCTGAAAGTCGGGCAGGCGGTAACGGCAACGGTCGACGCCTATGGCACCCAGACCTTTGATGGCAAGATCACGGCAATCAGTCCGTTGGTCGATAGCCAGAGCCGCAATATCACCATTCGTGCCACTTTCGACAATCACGATCGCAAGCTTTTGCCCGGCATGTTCGGCAATGTGTCCGTCGTGGTCGGCGATCCGCAAAACTACATCTCCTTGCCGCAGACCGCCGTTGCCATCAATCCCTACGGCAATGTCGTCTATATCGTGACCGACAAGGGTAAAGGACCGGATGGGAAGCCGCAGCTCGTCGCCAATCAGAAGTTCGTCAGCACTGGGCAGGCGCGCGGCGATCAGATCGCGGTGACCAAGGGGGTGAATGCGGGTGATGTCGTTGTGACCTCCGGCCAGCTCAAACTGAACAACGGTTCGCCCGTCATTATCAACAACGACGTACAACCGTCGAACGACCCGAATGCTAATCCCGCAAATCCAAACTGAGGCGTGACGATGAATATCACCGACATCTTCATCCGGCGCCCCGTTCTTGCCCTGGTGGTGAGCGCGTTGATTATCGTGATCGGCTACCAGTCGTTCCGCTCACTGACGGTGCGCCAATATCCACAGACACAGAATGCCGTTGTTACGGTGACAACAACCTATCCCGGTGCCGCACCCGACGTCATCGCCGGCTTCATCACGACGCCGCTCGAAAACGCCATCGCTCAGTCGAATGGCATCGATTACATGACCTCGACGAGCACCAGCGGTACGTCGACCATCACCGTCAACCTGCGCCTCAATTATAGCGCCGACTCGGCGTTGACAGAAATCAGCGCCAAGATATCGTCTGTTCTCAATCAGCTGCCAACGGGCACGCAGCAGCCGATCTTGTCGGTCTCCATCGGCCAGTCGATCGATGCGATGTATATTGGCTTCCGCAGCGATGTTCTCGCCAGCAACCAGATCACCGACTATCTGACGCGCGTCGTTCAGCCCAAATTGCAGGCGGTCAATGGCGTTCAGACGGCCGAAATCCTCGGCGCGCGAACCTTCGCGTTGAGAGCGTGGCTGCAGCCGGACAAGCTCGCCGCTTACGGGTTGACGGCCGGCGATGTCGGGACTGCACTTGCAGCCAACAACTATATCTCCGGTATCGGCACGACGCGCGGCCAGATGACGCAGACCGTGCTAACCGCACGGACCGACCTGCATTCGGTCGACGAATTCAACGAGATGGTGGTCAGGCAGATCGGCACCTCGATCGTTCGCTTGAAGGATGTCGCCACTGTCGCGCTCGGATCTCAGAACCCCGACGTCCAGATTGGATTTGATGGCCAGGACGGTGTGTTCATGGGCATCCAGATCGCGCCGACGGCCAATCTGCTCGACGTGATCACGGGTGTCCGCGCTGTATTTCCGAGCATCCAGGAACAGCTTCCGCAGGGGCTCCAGGGCTATATCGTTTATGATTCCAGCGTCTTCGTCACCACGTCGATCAACGAGGTCGTGAAGAGCCTGCTCGAAGCTCTGGTCATCGTCATTTTCGTGGTGTTCGCATTTCTCGGTTCCCCACGTTCGGTCGCCATTCCCATCGTCGCCATACCGCTATCGCTGGTCGGTACCTTCGCGATGATGCTGATCTTCGGCTTCTCGATAAACCTTTTGACCTTGCTTGCCCTGGTGTTGGCAATCGGCCTTGTGGTCGACGACGCCATTATCGTGGTCGAGAACGTCAACCGCCATATCGAGGAAGGTGCGACGCCGATGCGGGCGGCGCTGGATGCCGCGCATGAATTGGTCGGGCCAATCCTGGCCATGACCGTCGTGCTGATCGCCGTCTACGTGCCGATCGGCTTCCAGGGCGGCCTGACGGGTGCGCTTTTTTCGGAATTCGCCTTTACGCTGGTTGGCGCCGTAACCGTCTCGATGATCATCGCGCTGACGCTGACGCCGATGATGTGCTCACGCATCCTGAAGCCGCACCTGACCGACCGTAGCGGTTGGGAAGAGCGCGTCTCGGATTTCATCGATCGGCGCTTCTCGGAAATCCATCGGCCCTATGTGCGAATGCTGCACGGCAGTTTGAACACCATACCGGTGGCGCTGGTATTCGCCGCGATCGTGCTCGGCAGTATCTATTTCCTCTACACAAGCGCCAAGAACGAACTGGCTCCCAATGAGGACCAGGGATTTCTGGCGGCACAGGTGACCAACGCTCCGAACGCAACGCTTCAACAAAAGCTGCTCAGTTCCGACCAGGTCACTAAGATCTTCCACAGTTTTCCTGAAACCGACAAGACCCTTCAGGTTGAGGTGCCAGGCACCTCGTTTGAAGGCATGGTGCTGAAGCCTTGGGACCAGCGTACCAGAACAGCCGACCAACTGCAGCCACTGGTACAGGCCGACTTGGCAAAGATCGCCGGCGGTCAGGCGGTGGTCTTCCAGATACCGCCGCTACCCGGCGCCAGCGGCCTACCGGTGCAATTCGCCATCGGCAGCACCAGCGGCTTCGAGCAACTCAACGAAGTGTCCAGCGGCTTCCTGCAGGAAGCGCAGAAATCCGGTCAGTTCATCTTCCTGACAAAGGATCTCTACGTCGACAATCCGCAATATTCGATCCAGATTGATCGCAGCAAGGCATCGGCACTTGGGCTAAATATGAACACCGTCGGTGCGGCGCTCTCCTCCATGCTCGGCGGTGGCTACGTCAATTATTTCAGTATCGACAACCGCTCCTACCAGGTCATTCCGCAGGTGGAGCAACGCTCGCGTCAGACGATCGATCAGATCATGAATTATCCGATCGCGAACGTGAACGGTTCTAAGATCCCGCTTTCGGCCATCGCGACCGCGAAACTGCAGGCGACTCCGCGCTCAGTCGCGCACTTCCAGCAATTGAACTCCGCCACCATCTCCGGCGTGCCGGCGCCGGGCGTCGCCGTCGGCGATGCGCTTGAAACCCTCAAGTCGATCGCGGCGCGTACATTGCCGCAAGGCTACTCGGTGGATTATGGCGGCCAGTCGCGCCAGTTCGTGCAGGAATCGAGCGGCATGGCCACCACATTCGCTCTCGCGCTGATCATCGTTTTTCTGGCGCTGTCGGCCCAGTTCAACAGTTTCCGAGACCCGTTCATCATTCTCGTCTCGGTGCCGATGTCGATCGCAGGTGCGCTCGCCTTCATCAGCCTTGGCATCGGCGGCGCGACGATGAACATCTACACGCAGGTCGGTTTGGTGACGCTCATGGGGCTGATCAGCAAGCACGGCATCCTCATCGTCGAGGTGGCGAATACGCTGCAGGCTCAGGGGAAATCCAAGCGCGAGGCGATCGAGGGCGCTTGCGGCATTCGACTGCGTCCGATCTTGATGACGACCGGCGCCATGGTTCTGGGCGTGATACCGCTGATCTTGGCGACCGGTGCCGGTGCTGCTTCCCGCTTCAACATGGGTCTGGTGATCGCCACCGGGCTGGCCATCGGTACGCTTTTCACGCTTTTCGTAGTGCCTGCGGTCTACATGGTGCTGGCTGCCGACCATCGCAAGCAAGATGTGCCCGACGGGGAGCCGGAGTCGGCACCGGTGCATTGACAATCTAGCGGCGTCGGCCCGCCGGCGTCTTTGTACTCCGCCCGGATAGCGGCGATGTCCGAATATTAGTTGCCGGGCTGCTGATCGTTTTGCTGTCCGTTCTGATTGTCGCCTGGTTTGATGACCGGGGTTCTACCGACCTTTGGCGCCGGTTTTTCCAACGCGCTATCGCCGACAACCGGCGGCTTCAGCACGCCGTCGCAATCCTTCAGCTTGTCGCTGGAGTTGCTATCGGGTGCCGGCACAGCCTGTTCGGTTTTGGCCTGCCGGCCAGAATTGCCAGCCTTGCAGCGATCATTGTCCGCCGCCGGCTGCGCAAATGCTACGGTCGATGAAACGGCGGCGACGATGACGGCAGTCAGCAGGACACCGCGGCATTTGGGCAGGCTCCATCGTCCCCTTTGATGTGGCTCATCAAACCTGTGTCGAAATGATCGTGTCGACGCTAATCGTGCCGGCGATGACGCCGCGGTGGTGATATTGCTTGCCATTATTCACCTCGATGACGGTGTAGAGTTTCTCGTTGCGAAAGACGCTTGCCATTTTGGTCGTCTTGTCCTCCGCGGGCACGGCATCGATTTCCATGAAATCCAGTTCTCTTTCGGCCGCGACCACACGGGCATCGCCTGCGGTTCGAGCTGCCACCAGAACTTCGCCGTGCGATTTTCCGCCAAGCCAATTGGGGTCATTGTCGGCGGCCGTCGGAACCAGACGATATAGTTTCATGGGGTCATCCATCTTCATCTCCCTTGTGCGTGAGTATCGAAGAGGCCACAGGTCGGATGGGTAAGAAGCTCGTCTGCCGTTTCGTTGGCTATGGAGAGAAAGCGGAAAAATCTCCATATTCTTCGGCGCCATCGCGTCCGCTTGGCACAACCTGCGGCCTCATGGAGCTAACGCCGGGCTATGGGCAATGTTCCAATTTAGATAGACCGGGTGCGGCCGCCGGTTGACGGGCTAACGCTGCTGGCACCAATTGGACCGGTAGTATCCCGCACGAGCCGAGCCGCAACAGCACGCTGAATTGGGAGAATATTGCACTCCCTGGCCGCTGGATAATTCCCAAGCGATTATGCGATGCTATGGATGATTCCCCCGACAGAGAGGCAAGGAAACAGCATGACCGATGTGACCTGGCGCGCAGATCCACTAAGCTGGGGCCATGGCTCCCGCGTTTTCGAAGTTTTCCTGGAGCCGACTTGCCCATATTCGGTCAAGGCGTTCAACAAGCTCGACGCCCTACTGGAACAGGCTGGTGAAGATAGGGTCACCATCAAGGTCCGCCTGCAGTCGCAGCCATGGCATATGTATTCCGGTGTCTTGGTGCGCTGCATCCTTGCCGCTTCGACGCTTGCGGGCGGTAAGGAGACGGCGAAAAAGGTGATGGCTGCGATTGCCGCGCATCGCGAGGAATTCGAGTTTGCACGCCATGCCGGTGGACCCAACATGGATGTGACGCCGAACCAGCTGATCGAGCGCCTGGAAAATTATAGCGGTATTCAGCTGAAGGAAGCGTTCTCGATCCCCGATCTCGACCGCGAGATAAAGTGGCATTGCAAATATGCCCGGCAGAACGGCATTCACGTTTCCCCCACCTTCATGATCGATGGGCTGGTGCAAGCCGATATGAGCAGCGGCGACGAGGTCGAGGCGTGGATCAAGAAGCTGGCAGTCATCTGATCATGCGGTCGGCTTCTGCCTCGTGCCTGTGGTCAGGACGTCAAGGCATAGCCGTCAAACGAGGCCTATTCAGCGGGCTGCCGCACATCTGCCTGACGGGCCGCGGATACCAGGCTCCGCTGCGCGCGGATTGCGCTCCACTGCTGATCGATCAGCACGCCGATCAGGATCACCCCGCCCATGACGGCGAAGTTGAGTGAAGAGGGGATGCCGAGCAGATTGACGAGGTTCTGCAGTTCCTGCAGCAGGATCGTGCCGAGTACCACGCCGATCAGGGAGCCTTCGCCGCCGCGCAGAGAGAAGCCGCCGAGCACCGCTGCCGCGATGGCATAGAGTTCATAGAACTGCCCATGGCTCGCCGGCGAGATCGAGCGCGTATACATCGCGAAATAGATCGCTGACAGAGCCGTCAGAACGCCGCATATGACGTAGGAAATCATCACCATCTTGGAGGTGCGGATGCCGGAATACTTTGCGGCTTCCTCATTCTTGCCGATGGCGTAGAGATAACGCCCATAGACCGAGCGATGCAGGACGACCCACATGATAGCGGCGATGATCAGGAGCGCTATGAAGGTTGTGGGTACGCCGTAAAAGCGGCCGGCGGTCAGGAATTCGAGGGAAGGGAAATTCTGGCCGAAAGCGAAGCCTGCCGTACCATCGGCCGTGTAGAAACGCGCCGCGCCGCGATAGATCAGCAGGCCGCAAAGCGTGACGACGAAGGGCTGAAGATTAAGCCGCGTAATGAGCCAGCCATGGATGCCGCCCAACAGGCCGCCGAGGATCAGGATGAGCGGCAATGCGACGGCCCAGGGCACGTTCTGCACGGCAATGAAATCGATGAACAATACGCCGAGCAGGGCGACCAGCGACCCGACCGAAAGCTCGATGCCGCCCGTTATGATGACGAAGGCCTGCCCGATCGACAGTATCCCGAAAAGGCCGATCAGATTGGAGGTATTCGCCAGGTTGATCGGCAGCAGGAAGCGCGGATTGATGATCGTCACGACGATGCCGACGACGATGATCAAGAGGAGCAGGCCTACGTCTTTCTTACTCATCGATTTCAATTCCTATTGGCCGCAGCCGTTAGTGTACTGTTTTACCAACGGCCAGCAAAAGCACGTTTTCCTGACTGAACTGATCCTTGTCGAGAATGCCGGCGATCTGGCCCTCATGCATGACGGCGATACGGTCGGAGACGCCGATGACCTCCTCCATGTCGCTCGAGATCATCAGGATCGCGACGCCCGCATCCGCAAGTTTACGCATCAGGCTGTAGATTTCATTCTTGGCACCGATATCGATGCCTCGGGTCGGCTCGTCGAAGATCAGGACCTTCGGGCGCATCGACAGCCATTTGGCCAGAACGACCTTCTGCTGGTTTCCGCCTGAAAGCGTTCCCGTGCGTGTCGAAATCGAGGGTGCCTTGATGCTGAGCTGTCTGCGCTGGGTTTCGGCGACGGTGTTCTCCTGACCTGTCGACACCATGAAGCGACGCGCAAAGGCAGGCAGATTGGGCAGGGAAATATTCTGCGAGATCGGCAGGTCCAGCAGGATGCCGCTGAGCTTGCGATCTTCGGGGACCAGGAAGATGCCGTTGGCGACCGCTTCCCTGGCGGAGGTAATCCTTATATCTCGGCCATCGAGCGTGGTGGTGCCACCCCCATAACTCCTGTCGATGCCGAAAAGAACGCGGGCTAGCTCGGTGCGTCCCGCGCCGACAAGGCCGGCGAGCCCGAGGATTTCGCCATATCTGATATCGAGATCGACCGGGCGGGTCGGATGGGCGGCGGTGCGGATGGCGGAGACTTTCAGTGCTACATCGCCCGGCGGGCGGGCCGGCTCCGCATCGCGTGCTGTCAGAGCGCGGCCGATCATTAATTTTACCATGCGGTCGTGGTCGATCGAGTCTTTCGGCAAAGTGCCTGCGAGCGTTCCATCGCGCAGGACGAGAACGCGATCGGCAACGCGCTCGACCTCATGCAGGCGATGCGAAATGAAGATGACGCTGATGCCATCCGCCCTGAGCGAGGAAATGACGGTCAGGAGCTTTTCGGTCTCGGCGAGCGGCAGGCTGGATGTCGGCTCATCGAGAATGACGAGGCGGGCGTTGATCGACAATGCTTTGGCGATCTCGACCATCTGCTGTTGGGCCAGGGATAGCGACGATACAGGCGTATCCGGCGAAAAATTCGCGCCGACGCGTTTCAAAAGGAGCGCGACCATCGTTCGCAGGCGATCGCGGTCGACAAGCTTCATAAGGCCGCCGCGCAGGGGCTCGCGCCCGAGGAAGATGTTGGCCGCAACGTCGAGGTTGTCGAAGAGATTGAGCTCCTGATGGACGAAGGCGATACCGGAAGCAATGCTGCTCTCGACGGTGAATGCCTCGTGCTCGGTTCCATCAAGCCGAATGGCGCCGCGGTCGGGTTTGACCACGCCTCCGAGGATTTTCATGAGTGTCGATTTGCCGGCGCCATTCTCGCCGACAAGGCCGATCACCTCGCCGGGATTGACATCCATCGAGAAATTATCGAGCGCCACGACACCGGGATAGGTCTTGCCAATTCCTGAAAGGCTGAGAAACGGCGTGGTGGCTTCCATCGATACCAATGCATCCGATTGCTGGTTCATGACGAATATGGGACCCATACGATGAGGCTCGAAAAGCCGATGCGTCGTGCGCAATCACGGTACAGCAGCGCCGGCCCTCGAAGCCGGCGCTGCCGCAGAATGACTTTTAGTTGCCGGCCATCGACTTCAGGTTCGCGGCATAGGCATCCACGTCATCCTTGCCGATGATCTTCGTGGGGATGATGATCAGCTTTTTGTCGGGAATGCCCGATTTGTCGCCCTTGAGATAGGCAGCCATCAGCTTCATGCCCTGATAGGCCCAGAGATAGGGCTGCTGCACCACGGTGCCGGCAATCGTGCCTTCCTTGACGCCGCCGAGCGTGATCGGATCGTCATCGAAGCCGACGACGGTGATCTGGCCAAGCTTGCCTGCTTCGCGAAGCGCTTCGTAGATGCGCGGCGTGTTGTAGGAATAGAAGCCGACCATGCAGGTGACGTCAGGGCTGGCAACGAGTGCGTCCTCGACATTCTTCTTGGCGCGGGTCTGGTCGATATCGTCGCCACGAACGTCGACAAGGTCGATCTTCGTGCCGGCGATGCCATCCTTCATGCCCTGGATGCGCTCCTTGGCATTGTCGGCGCCGAGAAGACCCACAAAGCCGATGCATTTGCCCCCGTTTGGCATGGCTTTCTTGGCGATCTCGGCGGCCTGCTTGCCGGCGTCGACGTTCGAGGAGCCGATATAGGCGACGCGGTTCGTATCCGGTGCATCGCTATCGGTGGTAAACAGCGCTGTCTGGGAGCCGATCTTGTTCAAGCCGTCCGTCGAGGTCTTGGGATCGACGGCCGAAACCATGATCCCTTTGACGCCGGCTGACACAAGGTCTTCCATCAGGCGTTGCTGGATCGCGACCGAAGACTGCTCGGGATATTTCAGTTCCAGATTGAAGTCCGGCAGTTCAGCCTGGGCCTTCTTGACGCCGGCTTCTGCTGCCTTCCAGAAGTCGGATGCGCCGTTGACCACAAATGCCAGTGTCGGCTTGTCGGCGGCGTAGGACGCCGTTGCATAGCTCAGCAATAGCCCTGCCGCGATGGTGGCAGCGCCCCGTGTAAGGTACTTCATGACAATCCTCCCATAGACCCGCTGTCGGGATCCAGTTTCAATTCGCGGCAGACCGTCCTTCACCCCCTCCTAGGGCCTCTCGCCAAGCGAGATAAGGTGCGTCCAACCACAAGCGCGACGGTATACGACTAATTTCGATTAGTAAATAGAATTAGTAATACAAATTAGTACTCCTACGGCGACACGACAGCGGCGAGATCGATATCTGCAGCAGTTATCGAGCCTTATGCCGAAAAGAATTGTGTGTGCGGTCGCATTTCCATCTGAGCCTGTTGCCGAGATCGGCCCAATGATGATAATAAATATTAGCGCGTGAAGGTGGCCGTGGGGATCTGGCAGGCTTCGCTTCAGGGAGACGAGACTTTATTATGAGCAAAATACCGGCCGCAAACGGCAATATGACGGCCGAAGACAACAGGGCATCGAAGCGAAACGGCCGCCGTCCGGGCAATAGGGTGACGATGACCGATATTGCCAAGGCAGCCGGGTGCTCGCAGAGCGCCGTATCCTTTGTGTTGAACAACACCCCTGGCATGCGCCTGTCGCAGCAAACACGCGAGAGGGTTATCGAGGCGGCTCGACAACTCGGCTATGCTGCACCGGTGCTGTCAATGCCGCCGGCGCTTCTGTCACCCGCCAAGCTGGATGGCGTTATCGGCTTTGCCGTCGACCAGTTGGCGACCAGCCCTGAAGCTGTCGTTGCCATCGAAGGTGCGCGACAAGCCTCCTGGAACGCCGGAAATGTTCTCCTAGTTGCGCAGACCATGAGTGATCCGATCATGGAGCCGAGGACCATAAAGGCGCTCAGCAATAGCGGGATCTCGGCTCTCATCTACATGACGATCTTCACCCGCGAAGTGGAGGTGCCGGATTATCTCTACGATCTCAATATTCCGATCGTTCTCCTCAATTGCTACACTTCCGACTACGCCTTTCCCGCCGTTGTTCCGAGCGAGATAGCCGGAGGTCAGACAGCGACCCGGCATTTGATCTCTCATGGCCACCACCGGATTGCGACCATTACCGGCGAGCCGTGGATGCAGGCGGCGCAGGATCGACTGACCGGCTATCGCCGGGCCTTGGCGACCGCAGATATCCCCTTCGATCCGGAACTGGTCATAGAGGGCGACTGGTCGGCCAGCGCCGGCTATTCCGCGACGATGAAATTGCTTGCTCTTGCCGAACGTCCGACAGCCATCTTCTGTCAGAATGACCGCACTGCCATCGGTTGCTACGAGGCGCTCAAGGAAGCCGGGCTTCATATTCCGCAGGACATGTCGGTCATGGGCTATGACGACGAGGACATATGCCGTCATCTCGTGCCGCCTTTGACGACTTCGGTTCTCCCGCATATGGCCATGGGGCAATGGGCGATCGAGCATCTGGAAACCGCAGTGCTGCCGCGGGAGCGGCGATATCCGGTTACCAAGCTCGAATGCTCGCTTGTAAAGCGCGCATCCGTTGCCGCCCCGGCGGGCGCAAAGACCGGTAGTCGCAAGGTCCGGAAGATCTAACGGTCAGCGGATACCACAAGCCGCCTCCCGGCGACGCTCTCTTCGGACTGCTCAGCGGCAACGCGCATATGGGCCGCGATCCAGCTTGCTCAGCCACCGCCAAAAACCACAGCTTCCCTGCCTCATTTATGCGTAAAGAGCATAAATCGCATGTTCAAATCTCGTTTGTGGATGATTTCGAAACCAACGTAAGCTTCTTCCACTACAAGATTGAAGCTCACAAACGAGCTCAGGGAACCGGAATTTGAGCAACTCAGCGCCACTCGACGTGAATGCGCTTGTGATCGTGCCGCAACGAAAAATCGGCACAAAGATCATGGCGGCGGTCTGCATCATCCTGCTGCTTCTGTTGGCGAGAGCCTTCTGGAAGGGAGATATTGCCTGGAGCTATGTCTCGGACAATCTCTTTACCAGAGCCGTCCTGCAAGGCGTTGCTAACACCATCATCATGACGATCTGCGCCATGCTGGTCGGCATCGTCCTCGGTGTTGTGGCGGCCATCATGCGCATGTCCGACAATCCGGTTCTGCGCAGTATTTCGGTCGGTTACGTCTGGCTGTTTCGCGGCACGCCGGCGCTGCTCCAGCTCTTGCTCTGGTTCAATCTCGCCTTGATTTTCCCAACGATCGGTATTCCCGGGCTCTGGTCGATCCGCACTGTCGAGGTCATGACCCCGTTCGTCGCCGCACTTCTCGGCCTTGGCATCCAGCAGGGTGCCTATACTGCGGAAGTCGTCCGTGCCGGCCTTCTGTCGATCGACAAGGGGCAGATGGAGGCGGCGCAATCGATCGGCATGACGAAACTGCGCGCAACGCTCAAGATCGTCCTGCCGCAGGCCATGCGCGTCATCGTGCCGCCCATCGGCAACGAGACCATCGGCATGGTCAAGTTGACCTCGCTTGCAAGCGTCATCCAATATTCCGAGGTGCTGAAAAACGTCGAGGACATCTACTATGTCAACTCGCGCGTCATCGAGCTGCTGATCGTCGCGGCCATCTGGTACATGGTTGTCGTTACCGTCCTGAGTATTGGACAGATCTATATTGAACGGCACTTCTCGAAGGGCTGGGGCAGGCGTGATGCGTCCGCCCAGCAGGCCACGAACCAGACCTTGGTCGGGGAGGCAGGCTGATGGACGCGATCATCACGGCACACGGCCTGCAGAAATATTTCGGCACGTTTCATGTCCTGAAAGACATCGAGTTCGAGATCAAGAAGGGTGAAGTGGTCTGCGTCATCGGGCCATCGGGTTCGGGCAAGAGCACCTTCCTGCGCTGCATCAATCAGCTCGAACAGATCGATGCCGGTTACGTCCTGGTCGACGGCGAGATCGCCGGTTATCGCCGCGACGGCAACCGGCTGTTTCCGCTCGCCGACCGCGAAATTGCCCGCCAACGGCAGGCGGTCGGCATGGTCTTCCAGAAATTTCATCTCTTTCCGCATCGCACGGTGCTGCAGAATATCATCGAGGGCCCTGTCGGTGTTCAGGGACGGCCGAAGCGGGACTGCATTGCCGAAGCGCGCGTTCTTCTCGAACGCGTCGGCCTGGCGGACAAGGCAGGCTCCTATCCTGGCGAGCTTTCCGGCGGCCAGCAGCAGCGCATCGCCATTGCAAGGGCGCTGGCGATGAAGCCGAAGGCGATGCTGTTCGACGAGCCGACGTCCGCTCTGGACCCCGAACTGGTCGGTGAAGTCCTTGGCGTCATGAAGGAACTCGCGGCCTCGGGGACGACGATGATCGTCGTCACGCATGAGATCGGCTTCTGCCGCGAGGTGGCCGATCGTGTCGTCTTCATGGATGCCGGCATGATCGTCGAGACCGGAACGCCAAGCGAGATCCTTGAAAACCCCCGGAATCCCAGAGTGAAGAACTTCATCTCTGCGGTGCTTTAACAACAAGAACCCTGAAGCAAAATCATCAGAGGAACATTTTATGAAACTCATTCGTCTTGCCGCCTCAGTCGCCTTGCTATCCCTCGCTGCAACCGCCGCCTCCGCGGATTCGAGCCTGAATCTGCTCAAGGATGGCGAGCTGCGCATCATGACCAACCCGATCTATCCGCCGATGGAGTTCGTTAACCCGGATACCGGCACGATCGACGGTTTCGACGTCGATCTGGCGAATGCCATCGCAAGGAAGCTCAATCTGACGACCGTCTTCGTGACCTCGGCCTTCCAGGAACTGCAGAGCGGCCTTCAGACCGGCCGCGCCGACACGATCATTTCCGGCATGAGCGACAACGTGAAGCGTCAGGCGAGCATGGACTTCGTCGATTACATCACCAGCGGTCCGATCCTCTTTACCGTCAACGCCAATGCTGAGACCTACAAGCAGCCCGTCGATCTGTGCGGCAAGACGGTTGCGGGAAGCCGCAGCACCTCCTTCGGTGATAACGTCAAAGCCTGGAGTGCTGCCAATTGCGAAGGCAAGGGCAAGCCGGCCATCAAGTTCGAGGGCACTGCGGATTCGAACGCTGCCCGCCTCGGCATGAAGCAGGGTCGCTATGACGCGGTCGTCCAGGGTATCGAGACGATCGCCTACCAGATGCGCCTTGAGCCCGACACCTACAAGCTGGTCGGCGAGCCGCTGCTCAGCAACGACACCTTCGGCATTGCCTTCAAGAAGGACAATACCGCACTCCGCGATGCCGTCGCCGGAGCCTTCGACGCCGTCATCAAGGACGGGACCTATGACGAGATCCTCAAGAAGTGGGGCCTTGTCCACAATGCCGTGCCGAAGGCTGTGGTGAACGGCGTCAAGTAAGACACAGAAGAAGCGCCGCAGCGATAGCGGCGCTTCCCTTTACCATCAACGCACCTACCGGCCGGGACGTTACCGCGTTCCGGGATGGATGCTTGCGTCCCAAATACAGCTGAAAGCGCATGCAAAGTCCCATGACTGCCAAGACCGTACCCATGACGTCGTCGATGCCTCGCCTCTGGCCGCAAGGCCGGCAGTCGGCGGTGGCGCTTGCCTTCGATGTCGATGGACCCACCGGCGACGCGATGCTCGACGGTTCGCTATTGTCCAATCCGCGCTACTTCACGCAAGGTGCCTATGGACCATGGCGTGCCCTGCCGCGGCTGCTGGATCTGCTTGGCGAATACGGGCTCAAGGCGACGTTCTTCGTGCCGACCTGGGTGGTCGAGCACTGGCCATTGCCGTGCGAACGCATCCTTAAAGACGGGCACGAGATTGCCTATCACGGCCATTATCATGAGGTCTTCATCGATTGCAGCCGGCAGCAGCAGCTCGATATCATGGCGCGCTCCCGCGACATCTTCCGCACGCGGCTGGGCGTGACGCCGGTCGGCTTCCGCACGCCTTCGGGCGACTGGAGCGAGGAAACGGCTGAACTGCTGCACGAATTCGGCGTGATCTATTCGAGTTCGATGCGTGGCGACGACCGGCCCTATTTCCACAAGACGCCTCAAGGGCGTGGCCTTGTCGAAATCCCCGGGCGTTGGGATATCGACGACTATACGGCCCTTGCCTACAGCGAGGAGCCGGACTTCCCCATCGGCCTCGACCGCATCTCGGCCTATGCCGACGTTCAAAGAAACTGGTGCGCCGAATTCGAAGGCTATCACCGCGAAGGGCTATGCTGGACGACGATCCTGCACCCGAAAGTCTGCGCCAAGCCTGGCCGGCTGGCAATTCTGGAAGGCCTTTTCCAAGCCATCACCGCGCATGGCGATAGCGTCTGGGCGACGCATTGCGCTGAGATCGCAAAATGGTGGATCGCGCAAAATCCGGAGATCGTGGCATGAGCAACACGGCTTCCGAAACCTTCTGGCCGCAGGGCAAGAGATGCGCCGCCGTCGTCTCTGTGATCTTCGATGACGGGCTTGATGCGATTGCGCAGGCGCCTGATCTGGCAGCGCGCAGCAAGAGCTTTTCCGTTTGGCAATATGGTGCCACGCGTGGCGTCGAACGCCTTTGCAATGCGTTTGCCGCCGCCGGCATATCGACGAGCTGGTTCGTACCCGGCATCGTCGCGGAGAAACACGAGCAACTTCTTCGCGATGTCGTCGCCGAACATCACGAGATCGAAAGCCACGGCTGGGCCTTCGAACGCTACGATGCCCTTGAGGCATCCGCTGCTATCGAGCTCCTCAAGCGCAGCCGCGATAGACTGAACTCGATTGCATCGAAAGACGTCTCCGGCTTCCGGCTGCCGGCAGGCAATTGGCCGCGCCATTTCGACCGGTTGTTGCTGGAAGCAGGCTATTCCTGGTCGGCATCGCTAAACGGTGACGACATGCCCTACAGTCATTCGTCGTCGCTGGTGGAAATCCCTGTCCATATCGAGCTCGAGGACCGGCCCTATTTCCAGTTCAATTTCACCCCTTCTTTTCCCAAGGGGCAGGGCCGTATCCCCTCCTATGAGGCGGTGCTTGCCAATTGGATTTCCGAATTCGACGCCTATCGGAAATACGGGCTCTGTTACGTGCTGCAGCTTCGGCCCGAATGGACGGGAACACCCGGCCGGATCGCCCTGGTCGAGGAATTGCTGCGCCACATAAGCAGCTTCGATGATGTCTGGCTGGCGACGGCTGCCGAGGTTGCCCGTTGGCATGGTGGCAAGAGCATCGTCGCGCCAGCCGAGCATCCGATCAACGTCTATGACGCCTATGTCAGCGAGGAGCAGGCCGGTGAGCGATAATCTGACCCGCACCCTTGCCGGGCACGTCTGCGCAACGCGCTTCGATGCTTTCCCGAGCCAGACGATCCATAAGGCGAAGCTTCATATCCTCGATACGCTCGGCGCCGCTATCGCTGGATCGGCGTCGGGAGAAACCGGAGCGATGCTGGAAATGCTCAGCCTTCGCGGCACGGCAGGGCGTTCGCCACTCTGGGGATTACCATTGTCAGCGGACGCAAGAACTGCCGCTCTCGTCAATGGCGTCTCGGCCCATGCCTATGAGCTGGATGATAGCGGCGGCTGCGATCATTCCGGTGCCGTCGTTTTGCCCGCAGTGCTCGCGGCACTCGGTGATCTCGACCATTCCTTCAGCGGAGCAGATCTGCTGCGCAGTGTCCTCCTTGGTTACGAGGTCGGCCGTCGCGTGCTGGAAGCAGTCGGCGGATATGAAGAGCATAATGGTCTCGGATGGCATTCCACCGGAACCTGCGGCGCGTTTGGCGCCGCCGCCGCCGTCGGTGCCATGCTGAACCTCGATAGCGAGGCGCTGGCGTCGGCGATGGGTAACGCCTGCTCCTTTGCCGGTGGTACATGGGCTTTCATTCACAATGGCAGCTCGGCCAAGAAGCTCCATGCCGGTCGCGCCGCCGAAGGCGGCTTGATGGCCGCATATCTGGCAAAGAGAGGTTTCGAGGGGCCGGATAGCGTCTTCGAGGCGGATCGCTGGGGAAGCTTCTTTGCGACCTTCGGTGCCGGACGGGGTGACCCGGCAGCACTGGTTCAGGATTTCGGAGTGAACTGGCGGCTCAATCGCTGCTCGATCAAGCCGCACGCGACCTGCCGCGGCACCCATGCGGCGATCGATGCGCTCGACCTCCTGCTGCAACGCCACGGGCTCACGGCCGGCGAGATTGCTGCGATCGAGGTCGATATCAGCCGCTTCCAATATGGCATGTGCGGTGGCAAGGTCGTCGAGTCCCGCGCGCAGGCACAGATGAGCCTGCCCTATGCGCTTGCTGCCCGGCTGCGCTACGGCAAGGTCTTCCTTGCCGAATTGAAAGAGGCAGCGTGGTCGGCGCCAGAGATCGGACCTTTGCTCGATCGCATCGCCGTTCGGATTGATCCGGAAATGAAGGATGAGGACGAGCCGGCGATTACCATCGTGACCGCCGATGGCGCACGTCATCGCCTGATCGTCGAATTCCCTCTCGGAGGACCGCAGAACCCGCTGAGTGACGAGCGGCTCATCGGCAAATATGCCGACCTTGCCGGCATGGCTCTGCCTGCCCCAAAGGTCGACGCCATAAGGGATTTCGTTCTCGGTCTGGAACATCAGAGCGACGCCCGCGGTCTGCTCGAGCTGCTTCAATAAACGACGCGCCCGGCACGGGCTGCTACCTTTCGAAAGGGAAGATCGAAATGAGAAACCAGACGAGCACCACATGGTCCCCGCTGTTCAAGCAGGACGTCTCCAGGGATTTTCAGGATTTCCATGAATGCCTGGATCAGGACAAGCGCATTGCGCTGCATGATGTCGCCGGCTCGAAAGTCCATGCCGAGATGCTGGCCCGTGCAGGCATCATTACGGCCGAAGACAATGCCCAGATCCAGAGGGGGCTTGACCGGATTGCCGAGGAAATGCGCTCCGGCGCCTTCGAGTGGAAGACCGAACTCGAAGACGTTCATACGAACGTGGAGAACCGCCTTGTCGCGCTGATCGGCGATGCCGGCAAGAAGCTGCATACGGCCAGATCGCGTAATGATCAGGTGGCAACCGATATACGCCTTTATGCGCGCGAGCAGCTGGATCTGCTCGCCGATGATCTGAAGGTGCTGATCGGTGCCTTCGTTGATCTTGCCGAGCAGAATGCCGAGACGATCATGCCCGGTTTCACCCATCTGCAGGTGGCCCAGCCCGTCACCTTCGGACATCATCTGATGGCCTATGCGGAAATGTTCCTGCGCGATCTCGATCGCGTCAAGGCGGCGCGTGAGCGTCTCAATGTCTCGCCGCTGGGTGCGGCCGCCTTGGCGGGTACCGGCTATCCGATCGATCCCGAATATAGCGCGGCACAGCTCGGCTTTTCCGGCTCGTTTGCCAATTCCCTCGATGCCGTTTCGGACCGCGACTATGTCGTGGATGTCTGCAGTGCCGGTGCGCTAATAATGGGTCATCTCTCGCGTTTCAGCGAAGAGGTGATCCTCTGGTGCACGCCGATGTTTGATTTCATCGAGGTCGGCGATCAGTTCTGCACGGGATCCTCGATCATGCCGCAAAAGCGCAACCCTGATCTGGCCGAGCTTGTGCGCGGCAAGGCAGCACGCGTCATCGGCAATCTGGCGTTTTCCGCGGCTCTCATGAAAAGCCAACCGCTTGCCTTCAACAAGGACCAGCAGGAATCCAAGCCACCGCTGACGGATACGCTCGAAACCGTGCGTGGCGCCGTCAGCGTCACCGCCCAGATGATCCCGAGCATCACGGTAAAGCACAGCCGGATGCTGCTCGCCGCAAACCAGGGTTATTCGACGGCGACCGATCTTGCCGACTATCTCGTCCGCGCCGGACTGCCTTTCCGCGATGCGCACCACGCCGTCGCCGCGATCGTGGGCGCAGCACGCGACAAGGCCTTGCCGACACTTTCAGAACTTTCTCTGGCCGAGATGCAGTCCTTTGCGCCCTTGGTTCGCGAAGATGTCTTCGAAGTGCTAACGGTCGAGGGATCGGTCGCCAGCCGCGACCATCGGGGCGGGACGGCTCCAAGGCAGGTGAGACTGGCTGTCGAGGCCGTGCGCCGCTCGATTGCCTGAGCTGCATCCGGTTGCCATTCGATCCGCATGCTTTAAAGCTTGTTGTTTGCGACAGCAGCGAGAAAGCCGGATAGGGAATGGAGCCGAGATTCGATCATAACAGGCTGCCGCCATTGCAGACGTTGCAGACCTTTTCCGTGGTTGCGGAAACGGGAAGCTTCACGGCGGCGGCCGCCGAACTCAATCTCAGCCAAAGCGCCATCAGCCGGCAGGTTCAGCAGCTCGAGCATTATTTCGGTTGCAGCCTGTTCGAGCGTCACACGCGTAAGGTCGCACTGACAGAGCGCGGCATGGCGCTGATCCCGATCGTCGACAGCCTGCTCGCTTCGCTGAAGACCTCGTTCGAGGCGACGCGGACGACAGTGCGCTCTTTGACCATTCGGATGCCGCCAACCTTTGCGCGCAAGTGGTTCCTGCCGCGCCTGCCGGATCTGCACAGTCACCACCCGGATCTGAACATCAATATCGATACGGCCTGGTTCCTGCGTCCCACCTTCTCCGTCGGCGATATCGACATGCTGATCACCTATGGCAACGGCCATTGGCCGGGCATGGATGTCTTGCCGCTGCTTGAGGAGCGGTTGACACCGATGTGCTCCCCTCAGCTGCTTCCCGCGCTCGGCGATCCGCCTGTTGTGGAGAAGCTGCAAAGCTGCGTGCTGCTGCATTCCAACCCCCGTCACAGCGACTGGACGCTTTGGTTGCAGGCCGAGGGCGCCTATTCCTTCCAGGCAATTCGTCATCAGGTGTTCGATACCCAGGATTTCGCCATGACAGCGGCGGCAAGCGGCTATGGCGTGACGATGGGGGACCTCGCCTTTTCGCAGCAGGATCTCGAGAACGGCGAACTCGTCGCCCCTTTCGAGCGCATCATCGACAGCGGCTATGGCTACTACGCCCTCTGGCCCGCCCGCGCGGAAGCGCGCCAGAAGGTAAAGGCATTTTCGGATTGGCTCGGACATGCTTGCGGCACCACGCGGCTCACATAGATCTCGACCGAGTGCTGCCACTTCTAATCGACGATTTCGGGAACGACTGGAGGCGCACCGCGCAATGGCCGACGGAAGATTTCGACGCAAGCCACCCCGGTTAGCGCAAGGCCGCCGCCGATAACGTGGTAGAGATGGATCGGCTCGCCGAGCATGGTTATGGCGCCGAGCGCCGTGAAGACCGGCAGCAGGTTCATGAAGGCGGCGCAGCGGCTTGGCCCGAGGATTTGGACGCCGCGGATCCACAGAAATGGAAGCACGACCGAAGCCAGCCCGCCGGCATAGGCGATCAGCGGCAGCGTCTCGGCATTGAGCGAGCGCATGGGTGCGGGTGTTGCAAGGAATGCCGGAAACATGATCGCCAAGGCGCAAATCGCCTGCATATAGGTCGATTGCCAGCCGGCGACAGGAAGGCTCCAGCGTTTCAGCAACACACCATAAAGCGCATAAACCACCGCGGCCGTCAGCATCAGCGGATCGCCGAGATGGATGCCATTCTGAATGAGTGCGCCGGGATCGCCGGCGCTGACCAGATAGACGAGCCCGACAAGCGACAGGATGCCGCCGCCGACCATGCCGACAGTCGGGGTGTCTTTCAGGACGACGGCGCTCAGGGCAACCGTCAGCAATGGCGTCAGCGCCGTGAACACGGCCATGTTGGTCGCCGTGGTGGACTCGGCCGCCAGATAGGACAGGCTCTGGAACAGGCACATCGCCAGGAAGCCGAGAATGGCGAACTGGCCGAGATGCGGCCAGATGACGGCGCGGTTTCGCCATGCGGGTGCGGCGACGAAGGTGCTCATCAGAAGCACCGCAAACAGCAACCGATAGAATGTGATGGCCTCCGGTCCGATCGTATGTGCGGACATTCTGGAAACGATGACGTTGCCGGACCAGAGGATGATGGCGATGAGGGGATAGAGAAATGCGAGTTTGTTTTTCATGATCGATAACCGTGAACTGTCGTTGATATCGACGCTTATCGGTTCAGCTTTCGTCCGTATCGCTCTATACTGAACACAATTGTAGAGATTAGGACATGCAAAGCGACCCGACCCAGAAACATCTGGATTTTCACGATACGCATCGCGCCATGGCTGCGATGGACATCAATTATCCGGACGGATCCTCGACCGGATGGCATTCCCACCCGCGCGGCCAGCTTCTCTATGCGATCGAGGGTGTAATGATCGTGCGTTCGGCGGAGGGTTCCTGGGTCGTGCCGCCGAGCCGGGCGCTGTGGTTGGCCGCCGGTTTGGAGCATGACGTCAGGATGTCGGGCGAGGTCAAGATCCGCACGGTCTTCATCGATGCAACGGCGATCCGGCACTTACCGGAAAAAAGCTGCGTCATCGAGGTCTCGCCGCTATTGCGCGAGCTCATCGTTGCCGCCGTTCATGTTCCGCTCGATTATGAGGAAGGCAGCCGCGACGATCGGCTCATGCGGCTGGTCGCAGACGAGGTGCGTGTTTCCGACATACTGCCCGTGCACCTTCCCATGCCGGAAGACGCGCGCATCAAGCTGATCTGCGAAGCGGTGAGCGAAGATCCTTCCGACACTTCGACTGTTGGCGAATGGTCCGAGCGGCTAAATGTGACTGCCAAGACCATCCATCGGCTGTTCAGCAAGGAAACGGGCATGAGCTTCGGGCGGTGGCGCGAACAGGCAAGGCTCTTGTTCGCGCTGCGCCGGCTGGCCAATGGCGAGCGCGTGATCGATATCGCTTTCGATTGCGGCTATGCCAGCCAGAGCGCGTTTACGGCGATGTTTCGGCGGCATTTCGGAAAGCCGCCATCCGAGTTTTATCGCTAGTGGCGATCAGTGGCGAAACGCTCAACCGTTCTTGATCCGCAATCCCTCGAGGAAGGTCCGGAACGCCTTGACCGCCCGTTTCGAGGTCGCCTCCGGATCGTCCGAATTGGCGATCCATTGCGCGGCACTGCTGCTGGCCGCATTGATGAGGCGGGCGCCGGCTTCGGGATCCATGTCGACGATGATGCCCTCTTCGCCAAGACTGCGAAGGCTTTCGGCAACGGCGGTGATGCAGCCATTGGCGCTCGGCCAGCCGGAGGGATCACCGAGCACGGCCGGTCCGTCGCGGAACATGATGCGCTGGAGTTCCGGCTCGAGCGCCATCTGGACATATCCGACATTCTCATCGATAAATCCCTGCCAGCGGGACGGCGCCTGGGACGAGATGGCACGGAGTCTTGCGGTCATTTCCGCATCGATCTCGCCGACAACAGCCTGCAGCAGGCCCTTCTTATCGCCGAAATGATGATAGAGCGCGCCTCGCGTCAGCCCGGCTGCGGCCGTGAAATCGTCCATCGAGGCTTCGGCATAACCGACGCTTCCAAATGCCTTTCGGCCCGCCGCCAGCAGCTTTGCCCGCGTTTCTGCAATCATCTCACTACGGGGCTTACGCATTTTTTCTCCGTCAACTCACATACGTCGCGTATATTAGTTGACATTCGCACGGCACGCAATTACTTCATTCTCATACGCCGCGTATGTGTATGGCGACTTCATTCAGTCAAGGATCGTTCCCATGTCCAATCCGTACAGTGAAATCTTCCGGGCTCCCGGCGCCAAGGGCTTTTCGGCAGCCGGCTTTTTCGCTCGTCTACCCATCGCCATGGCCCCCATCGGCATCGTCGCGATGCTTTCGCAGACGCGTGGTGAATATTGGCTCGCCGGTGCCGTCTCGGCGACTTTCGCGCTCACCAATGCTCTCATCTCCCCGCAGATATCGCGGCTCGTCGATCGGCGCGGCCAACGCGCCGTCGTCGCACCGGCAACCATTGTCTCCGTGCTCGCATTCGTTGTTCTCATCATCGCTTCAAATCAGAATTGGCCGGTATGGACGCTGTTTGCCTCGGCTTTCCTCTCCGCGGCCATGCCCAGCATTCCGGCTATGGTGCGTGCCCGCTGGACGGAAATCTTCCGCGACCGACCAGAGCTGAATACAGCCTTCGCATTTGAATCCGCTGCCGACGAACTTGTCTATATTGCCGGCGCTTCCCTTTCGGTCGGCCTTGCCGTCTCGCTGTTTCCGGAAGCGGGAATGGTCATCAGCACGGCCTTCCTTGCACTCGGGACGACCGTCTTTCTCCTGCAACGCTCGACGGAGCCGAAGGTGCGCGGGCTCGATTCCGATAGTCCTCAGCGTTCTGCAATCCGGCTTCGCCCGGTTCAGGTCATCACCTTGGCTCTGATCTTCGTGGGTGCGACATTCGCTACCGCAGAGGTGAGCGCAGTCGCGATCACCAAGGAGCTTGGTCAACCAGGTGCTGCAAGCCTAGTGATCGGTGTCTACGCCCTCGGTTCGTTTGTTGTCGGGCTGATCATCGGCGCGCTCAATCTCAAGGTGCCGCTGCACCGGCAGCTGCTCGTTGCCGTCGGTGTGCTTGCCCTGACGTCCTTGCCGCTTCTTGTCGCCGGCAGCTCGGTTGCCCTGCTCGCCTTCGCCGTCTTCCTCAGCGGCGTGGCGATCTCGCCGACCTTCATCACCGCCTTCGGCCTGATCGAGCGCCGCGTGCCGGAATCGATGCTGACCGAAGGCGTGACCTGGGTGATGACCGGCATCGGCATCGGCATGGCGCTCGGCGCTTTCCTCTCCGGTCTGGTGGTTGATAATTTTGGCCCGGCAAATGGGTTCTGGGTATCCGTCCTGGCGAGCCTGGTGACCGTCGTGATCGTGGCACTCGGCCAGAACACCCTCTCGGGCAAGCGCGCATCGCCGGATGCAGCCTGCATCACCCAACCGGCGGAATGAGGTTCTCTCTTCTTAGCTGAACGTCTCGGCCGCTCCGGGCGAGACGTAAAAATCCAGGCAGGGCGGATGCCGGCCAGTTCAATCCGGCATTCGCGAACCGAGATCCCGGTCCTGGGTTGTCCCTTCAAGCAGGTGGGTGAGTTCATCCACCAGGCAGATGCGATGGTCGCGAAACTGGTAATAGGCAATCACCTTGAGGCGGATACGCTCGCCATTGATCTTCACGGCCTTGGCGATGTGAACTGTCGCCGCCGAAACGCCATCGGTCACGAAGTGTTCGAAGGTGACGTTGCTTGAAGAGAGGCTCGCCTGCAGCGCTGCGCTGTGATGGAGAAAGCCGGCATAGTCGAGCTCTTTGCCGTCGACCCTTTGAATGTAATCCGGCGTCAGCAGTTCGGCATATTGCTCCGGCTTCGTCGTCGGGTTTGTGAAGGCGGCAAACATGCGCTGGAGCAGGTCATGAACTTCATTCTGCGTCATCACGTCTTTGGGTGTCATCGGTGTCTCCATAAATTGTATGGGTTGGGAACACCTTGCATCTAGCTCACGTGCTTTTGCGCTGCTAACGTATCGGGGCCAATCAATACGGCTTTGAAGCCATGCGCGATTTTCTTGTTGATCCTCTTCGACTCAGTTCCGCCCGTGAGCCGGTAATCCTGGTGACAAGCCGGCATCAAGCCGAGATGCGGCAAACGGACCGGCACGCCCACGCACGAGGCCAATTGCTTGGCACCACGCAAGGCGTGGTCACCGTCGGGACCGATCATGGCCGTTGGCTCATCCCGCCCGTTAACGCCGTATGGCTTCCACCGCATCTCGAGCACGATTTCAGATCGCACGGCGCCTTTCATGGCTGGAGTGTGTATGTGGCGGAGCAGGCATGCGCTGCCTTGCCGGATGCGCCGCGCGTCATACGGCTTTCTGGCCTGCTGAATGAGACAGTCGCCCGCGCAGCGGCTTGGCAGTACGGACCACTTTCCGAGCCGCAGGCACGCATTGCCGGCGTGATGCTGGATGAGATCGCCGCGCTGCCGGAAGAAGCTCTCGGACTGCTGATGCCGACCGATCCACGGCTGCAGAAGATCGCGCGTGCGATTGCAGATGATTCATCCGAGCGGCGGAGCATGGCGGAGAGGGCGACATGGGCCGGTATAGCGCCCCGGACGTTGAGCCGGCGGTTCGTTCTGGAAACGGGCCTTACATTCAGTGCCTGGCGTCAGCGCGCCCTGCTGCTGCGATCCCTGGAAATGCTGGCGGCTGGAAACTCCGTCACTACGGTTGCTTTCGATCTGGGCTATGAAACGGTCAGTGCCTTCATCGAGTTGTTCCGAGCTCATTTCGGCACGACGCCGGCGCGCTATTTCAAGCGGTCGAACTGACGGAACTCTTTCAAATCGAACCGGCCTTGAAGACCAGACCGGCGAAGCGTTCACCCATCAGCCGATGGGTTTCGGCGTCGGGATGGAGTTCGTCCGGCAGTGGCAGACGCTCGTTGTCCGTCTCCCCATACAGTTCTCTGCCGTCCACGTAGTGGATATTGCCGTCATCTTTCGACCGGCGATCGACGATGGTTCGGAGTTGGTCGCGGATGAGGGTGAGCGTCAGCTTGCCCTGCCTCACCTCCTCGGCATTGCCCCCGGCTTGAAACAGCAATTGTCCTCTCCTCAGTGAGGCGAGGTCGGCCTGGCTCGGTCCCGGCACCGTTTCATGGATCGGGCACAATATCGGCGACACGACGAAGAGAGGTGTCGTCGGATGCCCTTCTCTGATCGTATCGAGAAATCCATGCATGGCCGGGCCAAAGGCGCGCAGCCGCATCAGGTCGGTATTGACCAGATTGATGCCGATCTTGAGGCTGATGACATCCGCCGGCGTGTCGCGGATCGTGCGCGCCACGAAAGGATCCAGCAAGGCGCTGCCGCCAAAGCCGAGATTGACAAGTTCCACTCCCGCCTGATCGGCTGCGACCACCGGCCAGATGCCGGTCGGCGATGCCGCATTCGAGCCCTGGCTGATCGAACTGCCATGGTGAAGCCAGACCGGTTTGCCGGACGCTCTGATCGGGTCGATGGGAGCATCCGAGCGTAGAGCGATCAGCTCGGTGGCCTCATTGTGTGGCAGCCAGATTTCCACGGTCTTCACGCCTTCCGAAAGGTCGGAGAAGCGCAGCGTTTGCGGCTGGCCTGGCTCAAGCGTAGATGAGCCCTTCGCCATATCGATCCTGAGAACCTTGCCGCCTGAAGCACTCTCCTGCCTCTCCAGTCGGCCATCCACGCGCAAGTCATACACGCCGGCTGGGCGAGGGGGCATGCCGACATAGTCTCGCCTGGTGGGGAGGACCTCGAGTTCAATTGCCGTCGCCGATGTCTGGAACACCAACCGAACACCGGACGGCTGCGCCTCAGCCATCAATAGTTGAGGATCGTCGCATTGGGTGCGGGCGCGAAATGGCAGGCGATGCGGAAGGAGGCCGGCATCGGTGCGTTCCAACTCGAGTGCGCCGAACAGGAAGTCCGGAGTGATTGATGTTACTGTGGAGGTAGCGTTCATGGACTCGTTCACGCGTTAAACCGGCTCGCAACATTTGTCCGGATTTCCTATTCAAAATAGTCTTTTACCTAATGCAGTCAGGTTTCGCGTTGGACAAGCTTGCTCGGCAATGATGGCTACGAATTTTCCACCTATACCCGGCTTCTCCTAGAGCGATAGGGGTGGTTCCGGCCGGCCTTGCTGGATATAGGGTGGAGACGACGCATAGGCCCGGAGAGTTGAAGTGACTGAGATCAATGAGAGCGAGCACTGGATCGAGAGCCCTGGTGGCCGGCTTTTCGCCAAGGCCTGGACGCCGTGTGATCCAGTGTCGGGTACGCCGCTGATCCTTTTTCATGACTCGCTCGGATGCGTTGCACTCTGGCGGCAATTTCCACAATTGCTGGCCCAAACCCTTAATCGGCGGGTCATCGCCTATGACCGCCTGGGCTTTGGTCGGTCCGACCGCCGGACGGATGTGCTGAGCAACAATTTCGTCGCGACGGAAGCGGAGCAGTATGTGCCGCTCCTTTGCGAGGCCCTTTCGATCGATGAGTTCATCGCCTGCGGGCATAGCGTCGGCGGCGGCATGGCGGTTTGGGCGGGAGCGCGGTTGCTACGGCAGTGCAGGGGCGTGATCACCATAGCCGCTCAGGCCTTTGTCGAAGATCGGACCTTGGCGGGGATCAGAGCAGCGGAAAAAGACTTCGAGTCGCCCGACAGCATGAGCCGCTTGGCGAAATATCATGGCGGCAAGGCCGAGTGGGTTCTTCACGCCTGGATCGATACATGGCAGCGTCCGGAATTTGCCGATTGGAGCCTCGATGCAGCTCTTCAGGCAATTCGTTGCCCGCAGCTTGCAATCCATGGCGAATATGATGAATTCGGATCGCCTGCGCATCCCCGCCGGATAGCGGGGACGCGCGGAGAATGCCGCATCCTGTCAGGCGTCGGGCACACACCGCATAAGGAGTGCCCGACACTGCTTATTGAAGTCATCGAAAGCTGGCTTGTTTCCTCAAATCCAGCGTCCACATCGATATCCGCCGATCGCGGAAGCCCGAGGGCTCGGCGATCGATCCTTCGTCGAATAGGCAGTGATGGCCTTGGCTTCAGCAGTCCGCGGCTTGCGGAGGCCGTATTGGCTCCGAGAAAGTTCGCTGCAGCTTTCCCCAGCCGGGATCGTGCATATGAGCGCGCAGACCGGCCCGCTCGACAAGGGTAAGCGCCTGCTGCTGGCCGAAATCAAGCGCAGCTTCGACATCCGTCGTCAGCACCTTGCCGGCTTCCATCAGCACTTTGCCATTGACGATCACCGTATCGACGTCGCTTCCGAGAACCTGATGGACGAGGCGGTGAACCGGCATCCAGTTGGGCATTAGATGCGGCTTGCGCATGTCGATGATGGCAATATCCGCCTTCTTGCCAACCTCCAGCGATCCGATCTCGTGATCCATGCCGATGACCTTGGCGGCATCGATGGTGATCATCTCGAAGACCTTGCCGGGTGGCAGCAGGTATCGGTCGTGGTTATGCAGGATATGCTGCGTGGATTGGGCCAGCCGGGCGGTCTGGAACATATCGAAATGCCGGCTGGGAGCGGCGCCGTCCGAGGTGATGGCGAGAGGAATGCCCCGTGCCATCATCTCCATAACCGGCGTTGCACGGCCGGGCGGTGCGTGGGTGACGTTGGTGCCGGTCTCGGCCAGAATGTCCATCTCCTCATGCGAAATGCCCCAGCAATGCTGCAGGTGAACGTCGGGTCCGAGCATGGCGTTTTCCTTATCCTGAAACGCCATGCGGATCTGTCCGGCAAAGGCATCGGAATGAATACGCACGCCCCATTTGCGGGCGGTTTCGCGAACCCTGCGCGCCTGCATACGATCGCTGTCCGTGAGATTTACGGCCTGATCCGGCGTGGATGCGTTCGAGGGCTCTACCGACGGTACGATGGTGAACGGCGTCAGGAATACGCTGATGCGTCCGTCCGCGCTGCCATCAAGCGTTTCTATCACCGCTTCCGAACCTTCGATCATCTGCTCGAAGGTAATGTTGTGCCGCTCCGGTTTGCCATTTTCCCAGCGGGTCACGGGGTGCGGCCAGGGCAGGCCAGAAGGGCCGACGCAGACGATCTCGCGCAGGCCGATTTCGGTGTAGGCGCGGGCGTGGTTGATGGCGAAAACAGGGTCGTCGCTGCGCGGCATCGAGGTGATGATACTTGCTCCCGTCGTCACGCCGGCGCGAAGCCGCTCCAGACCCGAAACGAGCCCGTCCGCATACCAGAAGTCGCGGGTGACGTAGTGATAGTAGGTTGGCGTCACCACCCGCATCCACATGGCGTTGGTGTCGGCGGCGATGCTGCGGATCAACGCATGCCCGGCATGGCCATGGGCGTCGATCAAGCCGGGGATGATCATCTTGCCGCTGCAATCGATCACCCTCTTCTCGGTGTGCCTGGATATCAGCTCTGCGGCTGTTCCGATCTCGACAATCCGGTCTCCGGAAATCGCCAGGCCGCCATCCTCGATGATCCGGCGCTCTTTGTCGACGGTAACGATGGCTCCATGCAGCAGAAGCAGGCCGTTCATATCTTCCTCCCATATCCCCAAGCGTTTGTCTTGGCGCCGATCGGCATGATTTTTGGATACGATAATTGTCAACAATTTAATTGACAATAGCGAAAGTCACACCGATACTCCGCCCCAAATTGGGGAGGGGCCGTTCAAATCAGGGCTCTGCAAATAACAAAGGGAGGAAACAATGTTTCGTTGGAAAAAGCTCATTCTCGCTGCAGTGGCTACGGCCGCACTGACCGCGCCGGTCGATGCCGCCACGCTGCGCTGGGGCAGCAGAGCAGATATCTACTCGCTGGATCCGGATTCGGTTCCGTCCACCTCGAACCTTGCCTTTCTCAACCATATTTACGAGGGACTGGTCCGCTATGACGCGAACTTCAAGGTCGAGCCGGCACTTGCCACGGACTGGAAGCTGATCGACAACAAGCACTGGCGCTTCACCCTGCGCCAAGGCGTGAAGTTCCACGATGGCGCGGATTTCACCGCCGATGACGTCGTCGCATCGTTCAAGCGCGCTTCCGACCCGGCATCGCCGCTACGCGGCAATATTCCACTTTATGTCGGCATTCAGAAGGTCGACGACCATACCGTCGATATCGAGGTTTCCGCGCCCACCTCGCTGTTCCTGAACGACATCACCAATATCTTCGTCTTCAATGCCAAGTGGCTGAAGGACAATAACAGCGAGAAGCCCACCGATTTCGCGTCGAAGGTCGAAGGCTACACGACCATGCACACCAACGGCACCGGGCCGTTCAAGCTCGAAAGCCGCGTGCCTGACAGCAAGACGGTCCTGGTTGCCAATGGCAGTTGGTGGGATCAGAAGAAGCACAATCTCGACCGCATCGAGTTCGTGCCGATCTCCTCGGCCGCCACGCGTGTCGCTGCACTACTCTCCGGCGAAATCGACTTCATCGACTCCGCTCCCATTCAGGATTTGCCCCGTCTGGAATCGACGCCCGATATCAGTGTCCAGAAGCGCACGGAACTGCGCACAGTCTTTGTCGCCTTCAATCGCAAGGAAAAGCTGGAAGACGGGCGCCCCAATCCATTCAATGACTTACGCATACGCCAGGCGTTTGAAGCGTCCATCGACCGCGACCTGATCAACAAGAAGGTGATGCGCGGTCTCGCCCGCCCGTCCGGCTCGCTGATCGCGCCGGAAATCTCCGGTTACGTGAAGGACCTCGATACCTACCAGCCGGCCGATCCCAAGCTTGCGCAAAAGCTCCTGGACGAAGCCGGACAGAAGAACCTCGCCTTTACCTATACCTGCATGAACGACGAGAGCATCAATGAAGAGGATATTTGCTCCGGCATTGCCAATATGCTGAAGCGCAGCGGCTTTCAGCCAAGCATCGATATCGGTCCGCGCGCGGTGCAGACATCCAAGCGCAGCAACGGCAAGACCGATGTCTTCAATCTGAGCTGGGCGAACGAGCCGACGCTCGATGCCTATTCGTTGCTGTCGCAGGTCCTCTCCACCCGCAATGGCTCCATGGGCGTCTCCAACTATGGCGGCTGGTCCAATCCCGATCTCGACAAACTGGTGGCGCAGGCGGCGCAAGAGCCGGACAATGACAAGCGCCTGGCTCTCGAAGCGCAGGCACTGAAGATTGCCAAGGATCAGGCCATGCTCATACCGCTCCATCAGCAGCCGATCGCCTGGGCGACGCTGAAGAAGGTCAAGAGCATCGATTTCCGCGCCGACAACAAGCCGCGCCTTTGGCTGACGCAGATGGCTGAGTGACGGCCGCCAGGTCATAGTATCGAGGTAAGAGAGAGCGTCTCGCGGTCCCGTGAGGCGCTCTCTTCTTTTATGGATATCTTCTGCCGGCCGGAGCTGTGATGCTCGGGATTGTTCTGCGGGTGCTGTCTTCGGTTATTCGCTATCCGGGAGCGCGCCGAGCCCGCCGAACGCGCAGTGGCCCCAACATTGGTAGTCAATATTGTCTACAATTACGTTGACAACTTCAGAATATCTGCGTTAATGACTGCCAAAGGGAGTGAGGGAGGAGATCGCGGCGCGCATGTTCGTGTTGCGATGGCTGTCAGTAATGACGGCACTAGAAGTGGCATGCGTTCGAATACGTTTGCTGCCGCAAATCTTTCCCCATTGCCGAACGAGAATTCCGTGAGGGTTGACCGGGCAGGTGTGCCGGAGACCGAAGCGAAGCCTAGAGGTTCCCATGCTGGTTTTCATCATCAAGCGTCTCGGCAATGCGATCCTCGTCATGCTTGCTGTTGCCCTCCTGGCGTTCCTGATCTTCCGGCTTGCCGGCGATCCCGTCGAACTGATGGTCGGCGAGCAGACGTCTCAGGCGGACCGCGCTGCCCTTCGCGAGCGGCTGGGCCTCAATGACAGCCTGCCGACACAGTACATCCGCTTTGTCGTCAATGCGGTGGAGGGTGATTTCGGCGTTTCCTATCGCAACGGCCAGAAAGTCTTACCGTTGATCGCCGAGCGCTTCCCCGCGACGCTGGAGCTCGTCTTCGTCGCGACGCTGATCTCGCTGCTCCTCGGCATTCCCCTTGGTGTGCTGACGGCGATCAAGCGTGGCAAATGGTATACGGAGGGGCTGCAATTCCTGTCCATCATCGGCGTATCGCTGCCGAGCTTCGTCGTCGGCATTCTGCTCATCCTCGCCTTTTCCGTCAGCATGGGACTGTTGCCAGCCTTCGGACGCGGCGACGTGGTGCAGATCGGCTGGTGGTCGACCGGATTTCTGACGCCAACGGGCCGGGCCGCGCTCATCCTGCCGTCGATCGCGCTTTCGCTTTACCAGATCACGCTGGTCATGCGGCTGGTGCGCGCCGAGATGCTCGAAGTGTTGCGCTCCGACTATATCAAGTTCGCCCGCGCCCGCGGCATTCCGCGCTGGCGTATCTATTTCCGCCACGCGCTGCGCAACTGTCTCATGCCCGTGGTCACCATGACGGCGATGAATGTCGGCTCGTTGATCGCCTTCGCGCTGATTACCGAGACGGTGTTCCAGTGGCCGGGTATGGGCATGCTCTTCATTCAGGCCGTCACCTTCCTCGATATTCCGGTCATGGCGGCCTATCTCTGCATCATCTCCTTCATCTTTGTCGTCCTCAACACGTTGGTGGACATCGCCTATGCGGTGATCGATCCCCGCCTGCGCACCGCACGCTGATCGAAGCCAGGAGCCCGCTCGATGACCATGGAACTGTCGGAAACGCCCAAACTGCAAAAGCCCTCGCGTCCGTCGCTATTCAAACGCCTTCGCAATAGCGACCTCTGGTGGTCCTTCATCCATAGCAAGGCGGCGATCATCGGTGCGACCATTCTCGCCATACTGATCCTCACAGCGCTGCTGGCGCCGGTGATCGCGCCGCAGAATCCCTATGACGGCGCGCAGCTCGACATGTGGAAGGCGGAATTGCCGCCGATCTGGCACGAAGGGGGCGAGATGCCCTATCTGCTCGGCACCGATACCCAAGGCCGGGACATGCTGTCGGCCATCCTCTATGGCACCCGCATCTCCATCGTCATCGGCATTGCCTCTGTCGTGCTGTCGTTGGTGATCGGCCTGATCGCCGGCCTGGTTGCCGGCTTCTTCGGCGGCTTCATCGACAATCTGCTGATGCGCATCGGCGACGTCATGCTGTCCATACCCACCATTCTCGTCGCAATTCTGGTGTCCACGGTCGTGCGGCAAATGCTGCCGGAAAGCCTGCGGGAGATCGGTGCCTCCGCCGTGCTTGTCTTTGCCATCGCGCTCTCGAGCTGGGTGCAATATGCCCGCACGGTGCGAGCGCAGGCGATCGTCGAAACCGGCAAGGACTATGTGCAGGCCGCAAGGCTGATCGGCGTGCCCGCACGCCGTATCATGGCCAAGCACATTCTGCCCAATACGCTGACGCCGATCATGGTGGCGGCGACGCTCAATTTCGGCATGGCGATCCTCACCGAGGCGACGCTGTCCTTCCTCGGCATCGGCATGCCGCCGAGCCAGCCTTCGCTCGGCACGCTCATCCGCATTGGCAATCAGTTCCTGTTTTCCGGTGCCTGGTGGATCGTGCTGTTCCCCGTCATCCAGCTTTGCCTGCTGG
This sequence comes from Rhizobium sp. A22-96, assembly GCF_053521805.1. NCBI lineage: Bacteria > Pseudomonadati > Pseudomonadota > Alphaproteobacteria > Hyphomicrobiales > Rhizobiaceae > Rhizobium > Rhizobium sp. A22-96. The sequence goes on along the minus strand of NZ_JBNWDQ010000006.1, from coordinate 351,915 downwards.
TCGTGGCCGTCAATTTGCTCGGCGACTGGCTGCGCGACGCCCTTAATCCCAAACTGAGGTAGATCATGACCAATCTTCTGCTCCGCAATGTCAGGCCCATGGCCGGCGAAACCTGCGACATCCTGATCCGCGACGGAAAGATTGCAGGCTTTGGAAAGTTTGAAGCCGAGCCGGGCATGCCGGTCGAGGATGGCGGCAACGCAATCGCCGCACCCGGTTTGATCGACGCTCACACCCATCTCGACAAGACCACCTGGGGCATGCCGTGGCATGTCAACAACCGCGCCGCGATCCTGCGCGAACGCATCCATTTCGAGCGCGAGCATCGTCTGGAGATCGGCATCGATCCGCATCGCCAGTCCATGCGCCACGCCATCGGTCTGGCGGCACATGGCGGCACGCATATCCGCAGCCATGTCGATATCGATCCGACCCATGGTTTGCGTCTGGTCGAGGGCGTGTGGGAAACCCGTGAGAAGCTCAAGGGCATCATCGATATCGAGATCGTCGCTTTCCCGCAGTCCGGCGTGATGGTCATGCCGGGCACGGTGGAACTGCTCGACGAAGCGCTGCGCCAGGGCTGCGAGGTGCTCGGCGGCATCGACCCTTGCGGCATCGATCGCGATCCGAAGGGCCAGCTCGATATCCTCTTCGCCCTTGCCACCAAGCACGGTGTTCCGATCGACATTCATCTGCACGAGGCCGGCGAGCTCGGCGCCTTCACGATGGAGCTGATGTTCGAGCGCATTCGGGTCAACGGCATGCAGGGCAAGGTGGCGATCAGCCACGCTTTCGCATTGGGCATGAACGATTATCTGCGTGTCGGGAAACTGATCGACGAGATCGCCAAGCTCGATGTGGCAATCCTCACGACCGGCGCACCTTCGGCAGCCGTGCCGTCCATCATGCGTCTCAAGGAAGCAGGCGTACGTGTCGGCGGCGGCTGTGACGGCATCCGCGATACCTGGGGTCCGTGGGGCCATCCGGATATGCTCGATCGCGCACAGGTGATCGGCATGAAAAACGGACTGCGCTCGGATCGTGATCTGGAGCATGTGCTGCATATCGTGTCGCAGGGCGGCGCTGATGTCATGCGCATCGAGAACTATGGCCTGAAGGTCGGTTGTGACGCCGATTTCACCCTGTTGGCCGGCGAAACGCTCGCCCACGCCGTCGTCGACATCGCGCCGCGCCCGCTTGTCGTCAAGGGTGGCCGTGTGACGGCACGCCAGGGCCAAGCCGTGGTGGAGATGCCCTGATGGTGCAGGAAACGGATAATCTTCCGCTCGGTCGCCAGCCGGAAGGGCGCACGCTGATCACCGCAAGCTGGGTGGTCGGCCACAGGGACGGTGGCCACCGGCTGCTCCGCAACGGCCAGGTCGTGTTCGAAAATGGCGCCATTCTCTTCGTCGGCCATAATTTCTCCGGCGAAGTGGCGCGTCGCATCGATTTCGGCAATGCGCTGATCAGCCCTGGACTGATCGATCTCGATGCCCTGTCTGATCTCGACACTACCATCCTCGGCATCGACAGCCATCCCGGCTGGGCCAAGGGGCGGGTCTGGCCTCGCAGCTATGTGGAAGCCGGTCCTTACGAGATGTATTCTCAGGAGGAACTGGCTTTCCAGAAGCGCTTTGCCTTCGGTCAGCTCCTGCTGAACGGCATTACGACAGCCGCTCCCATCGCATCGCTGTTCTATCGTGAATGGGGCGAGACCGTCGCCGAATTCGATGCCGCCGCCGATGCTGCCGGCGATCTCGGCCTGCGCGTCTATCTCAGCCCCGCCTATCGTTCGGGCGGCATGGTTCTGGAAGCGCCGGGCAAGATGGTGCCGGTCTTCGATGAAGAGCGCGGGCTCAAGGGCCTGAGCGATGCCATCGCCTATATAGAGCGGCAGAATGGCCGGCATGGCGATCTCGTGCGTGGCATGCTGGCGCCGGACCGGGTCGAGACATCGATGCTTGCGCTTCTGCAGCGCACCGATGCTGCTGCGCGTGATCTCGGCTGCAAATTCCGCCTGCACATGGCTCAGGGCACGATGGAGGTCGAGACAGTGCGGGCGCTGCATGGTGCGACGGCGCCGGCCTGGCTTGCAAAGCATGATCTGCTGAGTGACCGGATGATCGCGCCCCATGCGACGAATGCTACTGAGGAAGACCTCGGGCTCTATGCGGAAAACGGTGTTTCCATTGTGCATTGCCCGCTGGTCTCGGCCCGCAGCGGCTCGATTCTCAATTCCTTTTCCAGCTGTCGCAAGCGCGGCATCAATATCGCCATGGGCACCGATACGACGCCGCCCGACATGCTGATGAACCTGCTGGTCGGGCTCATTACCTGCCGTATCAGCGATCATGCACCGGATCGGGTGCGGTCCGCCGACCTGTTCGATGCCGCGACGCTGGGCGGCGCTCGGGCGCTTGGGCGTTCCGATCTCGGCCATCTGTCACCGGGAGCACGCGCCGATATCGCTGTTTTCAGCCTGGATGACGCTATCATGGCACCATCCGTCGATCCGATCACGACCATCGTCACCGGCGGTTCCGGCAAGGTGACGCGCGCTGTCTTCGTCGACGGCCGTGTCTCGATGTTGGATCGGCAATTGGCCGGCTTCGACATGGAAAAGGCACGCGTGCGGGCACAGGCGCAGTATGACGGGCTGATCGCCAAATACCCCGAGCGCAGCTGGAACCATCCAACGGTTTCGGAGATCTTCCCGCCCAGCTATCCGATCGAGGTGGAGAGCCATGCTTGAGGCACAACAGCCGGTTATCGACGTCCGAAACCTGAAAGTGGAATTTCCGAACCGCCGTGGCACGGTCACGGCACTCTCCGATATCAGCCTGTCCATCCGTGCGGGCGAAGTTCTTGGCGTCGTCGGAGAGTCGGGCGCGGGCAAATCCATGACCGGACTTGCTATTCAGGGGCTGCTCGAGCGTCCCGGCCGCATCGCCGGCGGTGAAATCTGGCTCGGCAAGCAGAGGATCGACACGCTCGACGACCGGGCGATGGAGCGCATTCGCGGCCGCGAGATCGGTGCGATCTTCCAGGACCCGTTGACCTCGCTGAACCCGCTCTTTACCGTCGGTGCACAGCTGATCGAAACAATCAGGCAGCATCGGTCGCTCGGCCGGGCGGAGGCGCGGGCGCGAGCCGTGCAGCTGTTGCGTGATGTGGGCATTCCCTCGCCGGAGGAGCGGGTCAATCATTATCCCCACCAGTTTTCCGGCGGCATGCGTCAGCGTGTGGTGATTGCGCTGGCGCTGGCAGCCTCGCCGAAGCTGATCATCGCCGACGAGCCGACGACGGCGCTCGACGTCTCGATCCAGGCGCAGATCATTTCGCTGCTTCGCCGGCTGTGCAAGGAGAAGCAGGCGGCTGTGATGCTGGTGACGCACGATATGGGCGTGATCGCCGAAGCGGCCGACCGCGTTGCCGTCCTATATGCGGGCCGGCTGATTGAGATCGGTCCGGTGGAGCAGGTGCTGCATGCGCCGCGCCATCCCTATACGCAGGGGCTGATGGCTTCCATTCCCTCGCTCGGGGCGCGGGTGAAGAAGCTGAACCAGATCGACGGCTCGATGCCCCGGCTTGATGCGCTTCCGCAAGGCTGCGCCTTCAATCCGCGCTGCAAATCTACCGGCTCGCGCTGTCTGCGCGAGCGGCCAGAACTGATCCCGGCCGGCGATGGCGCAAGCGCCTGCTGGCTCAACGCGGGAGGCACCGCATGACGACATCCTCTAACGCAGTCGCAGCTCTGACCGTCGACGGTCTCGTCAAGACGTTCGATGTTTCTGTCCCATGGCTCAATCGTGTGGTGGAGCGCAAGCCGCGTCAGTTTCTTCAGGCGGTCAATGACATCAGCTTCACTGTGCCTGCCGGCGGCTGTCTGAGCATTGTCGGCGAAAGCGGCTGCGGCAAATCGACGGTGGCGCGGTTGGTGACTGGACTCTACGCGCCAACGGGCGGCGAAATCCGTTTCGCGCCCGGGCGCAGCGGCGCGCCGCTATCTGCCCAGATGATCTTTCAGGATCCTTATGCCTCCCTTAATCCGCGTTGGCGGGTAAAGAACATCATCGCCGAGCCATTGCGCGAGCTGAAGCTACGCAAGACATCAGCCGAGGTGACCGAGCGCGTCGAGGAACTGCTGCTGACCGTCGGTCTCTCCGTCTCCGACGGCGAGAAATTCCCGCATGAGTTTTCCGGCGGACAGCGCCAGCGTATTTCCATTGCCCGCGCACTTGCGAGCGAACCGGAATTCCTCGTCTGCGATGAACCGACATCCGCACTCGATGTTTCGGTGCAGGCACAGGTCTTGAACCTCATGCGCCGGCTGCAGGACGAGCTGGGGCTAACCTATCTCTTCATCAGCCACGACATGAGCGTGGTGCGTCACATGTCGGACCGCATTGCGGTGATGTATCTGGGGCGGATCGTTGAGGAGGGGGATACGGAAGAACTCTTCGCCCATCCGCGCCACCCCTATACCCAGCTTCTGCTGCAGACCATTCCGAGCATCGCCGCGCCAAAGCGCGATCAGGAGCTGGCGAGCGGCGAGGTTCCGAGCCCGCTGAAGCCGCCGTCGGGCTGCACCTTCCATCCGCGATGCCCACTCGCCACGGTCAGGTGTTCCGCAGAGGTGCCTGCTGTCCGCGAGCTATCGAACGGAACACGAGTTGCTTGCCATCTCGTGGCCGACGCGTGACGGATGCGGGCGCTTCGACCGGTTCAAGCCAGCGCGGCGCGCAGGTCGTGGGAGAGGTCGCGGATCTCGGTGAGGTCGAGTTCGGATTCGACATGTTCGAGGTGGTGAGCCATCAGATGTGTCGCCTTGTCGGCATTGTTGCCGACAATTGCTTCGACGATTTCGGCGTGCTCGTCAGGCCCGCAATTGAAGCGGTTGGTGTTGCGGTAGATGGCCGTGATCAGCGAGGAACGAGCGATCAGGTCGCGCATGGTGGCGAACAGGAAGTCTGAGCCGGCGGTCTCCGCCAGGAGCAGATGGAAGCCGCCGGAAAGCTTGATGATGTCGGTGGTGATGTCCTGCGTATTGGCGATCCGCTCCTTGGCGACATGGTCGCGCAGGCGTTTGATGTCGGCTTTGGAGATTCCTTTGCAAAGCCGCTCCACCACGCAGCGCTCGACGGTGCGTCGCACGAAGAAGACATCGCGGGCCTCATCTACGGAAGGTTTGGAGACGAAGGCGCCACGGTTGGGAATGATGCTGACGAGGCCATCACGCTGCAGCACGGCCAGAGCCTGCCGGATGCGGGCGCGGCTGACGTTGAAGATGGTTGCCAGCTGCTCTTCCTTGAGCTGCACGCCGGGCCTGAGCCGTCGCTCAGCGATGGACAGCCAAACTTTCTCGACAATCTGCTGAACAGAGACCCCGTTTTGGTCGGCCATGAATCTCACTCCTCGTTATGGCTAGAGAAGCGTGATGCGCGGGAAAAAGTCAATCACAACAATCGGTTTTCGATTGCAAAATTGTCTACAATATATAATTATATTGTAGATCATAATCGACATGCAGGATGGCGCGATGGAATTCGACTTTGCCGAGCTTGAGCCTCAAAGCCGATACCGGCTTCTGACAAACTTCGTCGGGCCGCGCCCGATCGCGCTGGTGACGACGCGCTCTTCCGCCGGGCACAACAATGCGGCGCCGATGAGCTTCTTCAATGTCTTCTCGCACGATCCCCCGATCGTGGTTCTGGGCATACAGCCGCGGGTGAACGGCGAGGAAAAGGATACGGTCGCCAATATCAGGCGGACCCAGGAGTTCTCGATCAACATGGTGGACATGGCGATCGCACAGCAGATGCTCGTTTGCGGCCTGGGCTTTGATAATGAGGTCGATGAGCTCGATATGGCGGGCCTGACGGCGACCCCCTGCCGCAAGATCGATGCAGCCTATGCCGAGGAATCCCCTTGTGTGTTTGAATGCAGGGTCGAGCGGCTGATCGATTACCCGCGCCGCACGCTGGTTTTGGGCGAGGTGGTCCATATGCATGTGCGGCGCAACTGCCTCGACGCCGAAGGCCACTACGTCGATCCGGAGCAGTATCAGCCGATCGCTCGCCTGCATGCCGACAATTACATCGTCTCCGACCGCCAGTTCGTCCTCAAGGCGCCGTCAATCACCGATTTCATCAAGCCGCAGCGCGACTAAGGATGGATGAAAGGTCTCACACCATGCATATTCGCCTCATCAATCCGAATTCGACGGCATCCATGACGGCGCAGGCGCTGGATAGCGCCGTTCGTGTCAAGCAGCTCGGGACGCAAGTCTCCGCGGTCAATCCGACCGATACTCCGGTCAGCATCGAAGGTGGCGCCGACGAGGCTGCCGCCGTGCCGGGAATGCTGGCCGAGATCCGCAAGGGCGAGACGCTCGGGGTCGATGCCTATGTCGTTGCCTGCTTCGACGATCCCGGCCTTCATGCAGCGCGAGAAGTCGCCCGTGGGCCGGTCATCGGCATCTGCCAGGCCGCCGTACAGGTGGCAATGACCATAAGCCGCCGGTTTTCAATTATCACGACGCTGCCGCGTTCCATTCCGATCATCGAGGACTTGGTGAGCGACTATGGCGCCGAACGCCATTGCCGCAATGTTCGGGCCATCGATCTGCCGGTTCTTGGGTTGGAGGAAGATCCCGCCGAGGCGGAGCGGCTGCTGATTGCGGAAATCGAACGCGCCAAGCGTGAAGATCGCGCCGAAGCCATCATTCTCGGCTGCGCCGGCATGTCCTCGCTTTGCGATCGATTGCAGGTGGCAACCGGCATTCCGGTCATCGACGGCGTCACCGCTGCCATCAAGCTTGCGGAAGCGCTTGTGGGTGCGGGCTATACGACCTCGAAGGTCAATGCCTATGACTATCCTCGCGTCAAGGAAATGCCGCGCCTGAACTGCGCCTAGCCGATGATGAAGCCTTCCCATGGTGACCTTGTTCCCGACATAACAAAGCGGCGGCGCTTGCTGAAGCTCGCTTCTCTGTCTGTCTGGGTCTTCCTGACGGCCCTCTGCCTTCCTGTTCTTGCTAACGGTAACTCCATGGATCTTCGATTGCACAAAGCGGCTGCGGCAGATGAGGTTGCGGCCATCCAGCAATTCCTCGCCGGCGGGGCGGATACCGATGCGCGGGATGCAAGTGGCGCAAGCGCTTTGCTTGTGGCGACGCACGGCAACAAGATTGAAGCCGCACGCGCATTGATCGAGGCCGGCGCCGACGTCAATGCCAAGGACGATATTCAAGACAGCCCCTATCTCTATGCCGGCGCCCGCGGCCATCTCGAAATCCTCAAGCTTACACTTGCGCATGGCGCCGATTTGAAGAGCGTCAATCGCTACGGCGGCACGGCGCTCATTCCGGCGTCCGAGCGCGGCCATGTCGAGACCGTCGATACGCTGATCAGGGCCGGGGTCGATGTCGATCACGTCAACCGGCTCGGCTGGACCGCGCTTTTGGAGGCGATTATCCTGAGTGACGGTGGGGGCCGTCATCTGCGAATCGTCGAGTTGCTTGTAGCCGCCGGAGCAAATGTCAATATCGCTGATCGTGAAGGTGTGACACCGCTCCAGCATGCTCGTGGCCGCGATTACGACAAGATTGCGGCATTGTTGGAAAAAGCGGGAGCGAAGTGACGCGGTGTTAAGGCTTTGCCGCCATCCATTGACGAGATGAAGGCGGGCGCCGAGCCTCCCGGGAAATTCTGAGAACGAAGGGCGAGACGATGCAAAGAATCTATTATTCCTCTCTCGGCGGCCATCCGCCGCAAAGCGATCTGCTGACGGGACGAGCCGTCTTCACCGAGGCCTATGCGGTTATTCCGAAAGGCGTCATGCAGGATATCGTCACCAGCTTTCTGCCCTTCTGGAACGAGACGCGCTGCTGGGTGATTGCTCGCCCGCTCTCCGGTTTTGCCGAGACCTTTTCGCAATATGTCATGGAAGTCGCGCCGGGAGGCGGCAGCGACCGGCCGGAGCAAGATCCTGAGGCCGAAGGCGTGCTCTTCGTCGTCGATGGCGAGATCGAATTGACGCTGCCGACGGGCAAGCACATTATCCAGCCGGGCGGCTATGCCTTCCTGCCGCCAGGCCTGAAGTGGTCGCTTCACAATCGCTCCGGCGCTCATGCGCGCTTCCATTGGGTCCGCAAGGCCTACGAGGCCGTCGAGGGGCTCGATCATCCGGAGCCGCTGATCCTCAACGAGAGGGATATAGCGCCCTCCGTCATGCCCGGCACGGAAGGGCGTTGGGCGACGACCCGTTTCGTCGATCCGTCCGATCTGCGCCACGACATGCATGTGACGATCGTCACCCTCCAGCCTGGCGCCGTCATTCCCTTCGCTGAGACCCATGTGATGGAACACGGTCTCTATGTGCTGCAAGGCAAGGCCGTCTATCGCCTGAACCAGGATTGGGTCGAGGTGGAGGCCGGTGACTTCATGTGGCTGCGCGCCTTCTGCCCGCAGGCCTGCTATGCCGGCGGCCCGGAACCGTTCCGCTACCTGCTCTACAAGGACGTCAACCGCCACATGACGCTTCGTCCCTTCGGTTCACGCCGCTAGGCCGCACAGGCCATCACGGAGCCCGCGCCTTACAGCGCGGGCTTTCGCCTGTTCAGTCGGTGCATCGCCGATCAGCGGATCAAAGTGCTGCCAGCCATTGGTGGTTCGGATGGACGAGTTCGAGCCATAGCCGGAGCGTTTCTCTTTCAGCGGGATCGAGGCAGGGCAGGGCTCGTGCAAAATCCACCTCATCCTTGTCGCGGAGATATTTCGCCTTGAACAGCAACACGGCAGCGGGCGCCATATAGGGTATTCCCGTTTCGCTGATCCGGACTATCTCGGAACGGGGCGCGTGGATGGATGCGTCGCGCTTGTAGATCCAGGTCGACGGCGTTCCTCTTTCGAGCATCATATCGACACGCCAGCGAGCGTTACCGGAATCGAGGCCCCATAGCTGCGAGACATGCGGCGGCGGCGATCTGGCGGGCTCAAGATACTCGATGACACCTGCATGAACGGTGAAGAAATCGAGCTCTTTCAATATCTCGCGAAACTCCGGCACGCTTTCCGGCAGGATCGCAAACTCCAGATCCTCATGTTCTCGCGTCCGTCTGCCATGCCAAAGGTCGAGTGCCCATCCGCCGACGACACACCAGAGTCCGCAGGCGTGCTTCAGTCGGCTTGCAAGTTCGCAGGGCAGCCATGGAGACCAGGCATCGTCGGAGACCGGATTCATTGATCGCTCAATTCATATGGAGATGTGGTGGCGTGATCCGCCGGGCGAATGCGGAGCGACGTTTAGCACAGGCCGACCGACATCGCGACTATTGCCAGCCCGAAAACCGATCTCTTCCGGAGCTTCGGTCGTGAGCCAAAGCATATGTTGGGATACGTTGACACTGATGCACGCGTGGAAGATAGAGACGGCATGATCGATCTTGCAGCTTACCTCGGCCTATTCCTGGCGGCGCTTGCTGCTGCGACGATCCTGCCCATGCAATCCGAAGCCGTTCTTGTCGGCATGCTGCTGACGGAGAGTTATCCGGTCCTCGCGCTTGTCACCGTCGCAAGCCTCGGCAACGTGCTCGGTTCGCTGGCGAACTGGGGGCTGGGGCGATGGATCGAGCGCTTTCGCCATCGATCGTGGTTTCCGGTCGGCGATCGCGCCATGGAACGGGCGCAGGGATGGTATCGCCGCTACGGGCGTTGGTCGCTGCTGGCAAGCTGGCTTCCCATCGTTGGCGATCCGATCACCGTGGTTGCCGGCGCCTTGCGCGAGCCGTTGCCAACGTTTCTTCTGCTGGTCGCTATCGCCAAGATCGGCCGCTATGTCGCGCTCGCCATGGTGACGACAAGCCTTGCGTCATGATGTGCCAGGCAATGGCAATCTCGCTGGCGAAGCGGGCATTCAGGGATTTCAGCAGGTCGAGCCCCAGCGAACCGTGTATTCGTGGGTTACGGTTGCAGTGCCATCCTTGCCGAGGACCTGATCTTCGATGAAGCCGACGATCGTATCCATGTAGGCGTTGATATCGAGCGCAAGCGTGGTCAGATCATTGCATTCCCACATGGCCAGGTTGACGCCATCCTGCCCGATGATCGCGAGATCCTCCGGCACCTTCCTGCCGAGCACGCGTGTCGCCGCATCTCGAACGCCAATCGCCATCACGTCGTTTCCGCAGACGACCGCATCGATCGACGATCGGCGAAGCAGCACGACGGCCTCCTTGAAGCCTGACTCGTAGGAATAGTCGCCATGGCTTTCCGCGACGAAGCTGAGGCCATGCTGGGCGAGCGCATCGGCAAACCAGCTCTTGCGCTGCTTGTCGATCCAGCTGGAGTTGCGGCCGGTCAGATAGGCAAAACGGCTTCGCCCGGAAGATACCGCCTTGGCGACCACTTCGGCCGCCGCCTTCGATCCGTCGACGATGAGCTGCGATATGTTGGGATCGGAAATGGGCTCAAACGACACCATGATCGGCCGGGCGGTCCGGAAGATCTGAACCGCATCGGCCATGGACACCATGTCGGAGAAGATCACGGCGTGATCCACCTGATAGGCGGACGCCATCCGCATCAGATGCGCCCGGTCATCATAGCCGGCGCAGCAGAGGAGGATCGGCAGCAATTCCCGCTCCTGCAGCCGCTGGACCAGATATTGCAATTGCTGCCCTTCGCACGGGTTCTCGATCGAGTTCACGACGAGGGCGACAAGCTGCGATCTTTGGCTGTTCAACGAGCGGGCGATCGCATTCGGGCGGTAATCATGCTCGTCAGCAATGGACATGATCCGTTTTCTCGTCCGATCGCTGATCCGCGCATCGCCCGAGAAAGCCCTGGAGATCGTCGACGAAGACACGCCGGCGAGCTTTGCGATTTCCTTCGAGGTGATGCGCTTGTTCATTCCCGCTTCCTAAAGATTAGCCGATGTCGGAAATTCTGACCGATTCTCCGTCGCGTGCTGCCGAGGCCTTGATAGCATCCCAGAGGCGCGCAAAGCGAAGCCCATTCTCGACGGTCGAAGGATTTTCCTCTTCGCCACGGCGCACGGCAAGGAAGGATTTCAGCGGGGTCTCCTGATGGGTGGCCTCGGCAACGTCGCGCGTGCCGGGCTTTCCGTCCAGCTCGATTTCGCGCCAAGCGCCCCATGCGTCTATCCGAACGATGGCCTTGGAATAGAACAGCGTCATGTGCGAGGCGCAGCCGGGAGGGCCTTCGCCGGCGGCGTTGAACGTGACCAATGCGCCGTTCTCAAGTCGTGCCGCGACTGCGCAGGTGATGTCGATGGGCTTGCCGTAGTTGTTCATATAGGCGGAGACACGCTCGAATTCGGAGCGAACGAGAAGGCACACGGTATTCATCATGTGTGCGCCGGTATCGAACATGAAGCCGCCGCCGGATAGTTCAGGTTTCTGCTTCCACTGGCCGTCATATTTCGAAGACCAGCCCTCCCAGATGGTTGCCGAGACGCTGACCAGATCGCCGAATTCGCCTGCGGCCGCCCGCCTGTGGGTGTCGCGCACGAGTGGCGACAGCGCGCCGTTGAAAGCGATGACTACGATATTGTTGTTTCTGGCTCGGGCTTCGATGAGCGCCTTGGCCTCCGCCACGGTGGTGACCATCGGCTTTTCGAGGAAGAGGTCGAGGCCGGCCTCGATTACGGCCAGTGCCTGTTCGGCATGGAAGGCATGCGGCGTCGATACGTAGACGGCATCCAGCTCGTCCTTGCATTGCGCGAGCATGGCCCGGAAATCATCGAATTCCAGCGGAGCCTTGCGCCCTGCGCTCGTGCAGATCTCCGCCAGCCGCTGGCGCGATGCGACGCTGACGTCCGCCGCCGCTGCAAATTCAATCTCAGGCATCCGAACCCAGCTCCGGGCGTATTCGGCGGCTTTCAGCCCGGCTCCGATCACGGCCAGGCGAACGGGATTTGACATAGTTTCCTCCATTTATGCACACGTATGCGCAAAACGATCTAACCGGACATGAAAAAATTTTCAATATAAAACAGCCTAGTAATTGAGAATTTGGCGGCGACATAATCACGCTATTGAAAATCAATGCCATACGTGTGTACATTTCCGTGGCGATGGAGGATCGCAAGAAGAACCCATGGGAGGGGTGGATGTTGAAGAGCTTTCTCATGGCCGGCATATGCGTCGCCGGCCTGTCAGTTTTCATGAGCGCCGCCAACGCGGAGACCATCCGAATTGCCGAACATCGTCAGGCGCGCATCGATGCGCTGAAGGTCGTCGTTCCGGACATCGAAAAGAAGTTCGGCGTCACGATCGAGGTCATCGAATATCCGGCGCCGGAGAAGGACTATCTGTCGAAGCTGCTGACCGAGCTTCGGGCCGGCAATGCCCCCGATCTGTTCACAGCCCCCGCCGGGCAGGATGTCGCGGATATGGTGGCCGCAGGCTATCTCGCGCCGATCACGACCGAGTTCAGGGCCTGGGACGGCTATAGCCAGCTGTTCGACGTCTCCAAGAAGCTCGTGACGCGGCCAGACGGCGACGTCTATGTCTTGCCGGCCATGCTGGGCGTGCAGCAGCTCTACTATCGTCGCGACATTCTCGAAAAGGCCGGCATCTCCACGGAGCAGCCGAAGACCTGGAAGGATCTTCTCGATCGCGCCAAGGAAATCAAGGCAAAGACCGGCGCTTATGGACTGCTGTTTCCGGCCGGTGTGACCTGGGGCGGCGGCGCCTTTGCCGAGGGGTTCAGATATCTCGTCGTCGGAAGCTCAACGCCACAGATCGCCAATGACGATGGCACCCTCAACCTGAAGGGCGATGGCATCAAGGATGCGCTCGGCTTCTACAAGGATCTCATCGACAGCGATTTGATGCCCGTCCAGCCCCTGCTTGGCCCCGAACCATGGGTGACGCCAAAATACCAGATGTTCCCGGAGGGCAAGCTGGTCGCCACGACCTGCGGCTCCTGGTGCTACATCTATGACTGGGGTCCAGAGAGCAAGAACCCTATTCCAAACGTGACGCAGGCCGTCGGCACATGGACCATGCCCGGAAAAGACGGTGGCGAGCATGTGCTGGTCGATATCGACAGCGCATGGGGCGTAAACGCACAAGGCTCCGATCCTGATCTTGCCAAGAAGGTCCTGCTCGAACTCGGCTCGGTCAAGGCCGATGTCGCCTACTCGGAACGCCTCGGCAACATACCCGGGCGCAAGGATGCCACAAGCGATCCCGAATTCCAGAAGCTCACCGCGCTCGTGCCTGTTCTGGCGGCCGTCGAGAAGGGCGTGTTTCTGAATTCCGCCCCCGGCTTTTCCGCCGTCTCCGAGGGTGTGGCCCGTGCCACCGAAGCTCTGCTCCGCAAGGAGACGGATGCTGCCGGCGCACAGAAGATCCTCGTCGATTATGTCAGCGAGACGCTCGGCGAAGACATGGTGAAATAACCTATCCGTTCGATCTTGGAACCAGCGGGAAGAGGCGACAGCGCTCGCTCTTCCCGCCGAATAGGGACGGTTGCGCAATGCCCGCAAAGAATTTCCACGAAGCCCGGATCAGGCGGCAGCTATTTCTGATCCTGCTGCCCTCCATGCTGCTGCTGCTCGCCTTCGTGATCTATCCGGCGGTCTATTCCGTCTATCTGAGTTTCACGAATGAGGCGTTGACCGGTGCTGGCGCTCTGACGCCGCGTTTCGTCGGGATTCGTAACTATGCTCGTCTCCTCAACGACACCAAGTTCTGGAACTCGCTTCTCGTTACCTTCCTCTTCGTGCTTGGCTCGGCGATCATAGGGCAATTCGTCCTTGGGCTCGTCTCGGCGATGGCGCTTGGCCGGTCGATCCGCTTCCGGAAGGTCTTCGCCTCGATCATCCTGCTGCCCAATGCAGCGCCCGAGGTCGTTGCCGGCTTCATGTGGATCTCGATGCTGGCGGGTGGCGAACAGGCGACGCTGAGCCGCATCGTCGCATTCTTCGGTGTCGAACCCTCCGATTGGCTGAACACTTTTCCGCTCGCCATGATCATCGTCGTCAATACCTGGCGCGGTATCGCCACCGCGATGATCCTTCTGACCGCCGGCCTCAGCACCATTCCCGGCGAAATCTACGAGGCGGCGCGGATGGACGGCGCAACCCCGATGCAGACGTTCCGACGCATCACGCTGCCGCTGATGATGCCGACCATCCTGCTTTACATGCTCATCTCCGCCGTCTCGACGATTGCCGTGTTCGGCCTTGTCTATGCGCTCACGCGCGGCGGCCCGGGCGGCGCGACCGAGCTCATCAGCATCTACATCTACAATCAGTCCTTCACGGCATACCAGCTTGGCTACGGCGCGGCCGTCGCTGTCGTGGTTCTGCTGATCTCCGTCGTCATCGGCGTCGGCTACGTCAAGGCCATGAAGGTGGAGGTCTAGGATGGCTGCAATCTCCCCAGCGGAAAGCGCAAACAAGGTGAAGGGCGATCTTCTGGCCTATGCGACGCTTTCGCTCATATCGATCTTTTGCGCTATCCCATTCCTTTGGGTGTTCCTCGCTTCCCTTGACGGCAATGCGCAGCTCTTCCTCCGCTGGCCCGAGCAATGGACACTCGGCAATTATGCCAGGATCTTCGTTCAGGAAGATGGTGGCAGGTGGCTGTTCAATTCGCTGTTCATCGTCGGCAGTTCGACGGCTGTCGTCATCGTGCTCGCCGGGCTTGGCGGCTACGCGCTTTCCCGTACGACGGCCTGGTGGAAGCTGCCGTTTCTCTATGGCATCCTGCTGATCAGGGTCCTGCCGCCGACTGCGCTCGTCGTCCCGCTCTACAAGATCCTGCTCACGCTCAATCTTGCCGAGGCGGCGATGCTGCGGCCGATCTTCGGCAGTTCCACGCGAGCCATCATGCGCTGGACCGGGTTCATCGACGGATATCTCGGCATTATTCTCGTCCTCGCAACAATGCAGCTCCCGCTGGCGCTGTGGATCATGAAGACGTTCTTCGACGGCCTGCCCAGGGACTATGAAGAGGCGGCGCTGATGGACGGCGCGACTATGGTGCAGCGCATCCGCCGCGTGCTTGTGCCGCTGGCGCTGCCGGGCCTTGCCGCGGCCGGCCTGTTCGCCTTCATTTCCGCCTGGGGTGATTTCCTGCTGCCCTTGACCTTCCTCTCCTCGCCCGAGCTGCAGCCGCTGCCGCTTGGCCTGTTCCGAGCCTATCTGCGGGTGAATACCGTTGACTACGGTTTTCTTGCCGCCCTGGCGTTCATCTACCTGCTTCCCGCTGTCGTCGCCTTCGGCTTTGCCCGCCGTTTCCTGGTGCAGACCTTTGCCGGCGGCGTGAAGGGTTAGCCGATGAAGAAAGAGCAACAACAATGATTACGCTAAACAATGTCCGCAAATTCTATGGCGCTCTCGAAGTCATCAAGGGCGTGGATATCACCGTCGAGGATGGAGAGTTTGCCGTTTTCGTCGGCCCGTCCGGCTGCGGAAAGTCGACTCTGCTGCGCATGATCGCCGGTCTTGAGGGGATCGATGACGGCGACCTCATCCTCAACGGCCAGCGCATCAACGATGTCCCGCCCGACAAGCGCGGCATCGCCATGGTCTTCCAGTCCTACGCGCTCTATCCGCATATGACCGTCGCGGAGAACATCGGTTTTTCGCTCAGCCTCAAGAAGGTTCCGGAGGCGGAAATCCGCAAGCAGGTGGAAGGTGTCGCCGAGATCCTGCAGCTGACGGACTACCTTAATCGCCGCCCCGCCGCCCTTTCCGGTGGCCAGCGGCAGCGTGTGGCGATCGGCCGGGCGATCATCAAGAAACCGTCGCTCATCCTGTTCGACGAACCGCTTTCAAACCTAGATTCTGCCCTCAGAGTGCAGATGCGCGCCGAGCTGCAGCGCCTGCACCGCGAACTGAAGGCGGCCGTTGTCTATGTCACCCACGATCAGGTCGAGGCGATGACGATGGCCGACCGGATCGTTGTGCTGAACAAGGGCACGGTTGCGCAGCAGGGCGCACCCATGGAGCTCTATCACCGCCCCCAAAACGAGTTCGTCGCCACATTCATCGGCTCGCCGAAGATGAACGTCATCCCCATGACGGCCACCCGCAATGGCTCCGACGCGGCGCTGACGAGCGGCATCGGGCTCGCACTCGGCCTTGCGGATGCGGATGGCCGGATACCGCAGGGCGAGGTGCGGCTTGGCGTTCGCCCGGAGCATTTGAAGCTCACGGCGCACGGGCAGGGAACCTTCGAGACGGAGGTCCAGCTTGTCGAGCGGCTGGGCGTGGAAACCTATCTCACCGTCGGTCGTCGCGACGACCCTCTGATCGTTCGAACCGAGGGCGACATGGTCCTGCGCCCCGGCGATCGCGTCTCCCTGCGGGTCGATCCCGATAGCTGTCACGTCTTCGACACGGCCGGCCGCCTCGTTCGTCCGGCAGCAATCTCTTAAAACCACCTGAGGAAAGTGAAATGACAATCAAAGTGACCATTTGGAACGAAGGCCGGCACGAGAAGACCGATGAGATCGTGCAGAAGCTCTATCCCGACCGGATGGATGGCGCGATCGCCAAGGGGATTGAAAGCCCCGACTTCGAAATTCGCCGCGTGACGATGGACGATCCGGAAGAAGGCCTGCCGGATTCGCTGCTTGAGGATACCGATGTTCTGCTCTGGTGGGGGCATGTGGCGCATGAGGAGGTCAGCGACGGGCTGATCGACCGGATCCAGCAGCGGGTGCTGAAGGGAATGGGCCTGCTGATCCTGCACTCCGGCCATCATTCGAAGCTCTTCCGGCGCCTGATGGGAACCAATGCGAACCTCTCCTGGCGTGAGCTCCCAGAGGGCGATCTCGAACGCGTGTGGGTGATCAATCCTTCCCATCCGATCGCAGAGGGGCTGCCGCCTTATTTCGAAGTCGAGGCTTCGGAAATGTATGGCGAGCCCTTCGATATTCCGCAGCCCGACGAGCTGGTCTTCATCTCCTGGTATTCCGGCGGCGAAGTGTTCCGCAGCGGCTGCACCTTCCAGCGCGGCCGCGGCCGGATCTTCTTCTTCAGCCCCGGGCACGAGAGCTATCCGGTGTATCACAACCAGCACGTCCTGAGGGTGATCTCAAACGGCATCCGCTGGGCGCAGCAGAAGCACACCGACGGCAGGATTCTTGAGAATTGGCACCGCAAGGAGCCGCTGCACGGAAAGACCGCGCCCAGATCCTGAGGCTACCTCCCGTGGGAGGCTGGGGCGTTCGCGCCCCGGCTTCCTGCGGGACGTTCTATTTTGGAGGCCATGTGATGACAGAAGCCCATGCCGAGTTAACGGGCCGCATGCTTGATGCGGATTTCTGGATGCACGTTCGCTGTCGGCATGATGGATGTTTTGCGCCGCTTGCAAAGCTGGCCGCCGAGCACCCCGATGTGTTCGCATTCGAATCCGGCCTGCAGATCGCAAAACGTTGCCAGACATCCCAGACAACGGTCGTTCGCTTCGCCCATCACCTCGGCTTTGAGGGGTTCTCGCAAATGAAGAAGGCGTTTCGCCTTGCCTTGAGAAGCCGTATCCGGACGATCAACTAATACGGCTCTGGCATGAGCCGTGATCTGCTCTTCGCGTGGCGTTAGCCGAGTTCCTGAGCGAGCCCGATGAGAAGCCCTCCGGGACCACGAATGTAGCAGAGCCGGTATATATCCTTGTACTGCACGACTTCGCCCACCAGCTGCGCGCCGCGCTTGCGGAGCCTTTCGAGCGTCTCGTCGACATCGTCCACGGAGAACATGACGCGAAGGTAGCCGAGAGCGTTGACCGGGGCATTGCGGTGATCTTCGACGACGGCCGGTCTGATGAAGCGGGAGAGTTCAAGCCGGCTGTGGCCATCCGGCGTGCGCATCATGGCAACCTCGACGTGCTGATCGCCCAGTCCGGTGACACGCCCGGCCCACTCTCCTTCGATCGTGGCCCGCCCTTCGAGCTCGAGCCCGAGCTCACGCAAGAAATCAATCGTCTCGTCGAGATCGTCGACGACGATTCCGACATTATGCATCTGCTTGATCGCCATGTGTCCAACCTCCCGGGTGCGATTGCAATCTACAGGGCGTCTTCCCGTCAAACAACGGACGAGTTGTGCAATCTCCCGGCCTGAGCGGACCGGCAAGATCATGCAAGGCATCACGGCCACCGGCGGAATCGCCCACTGGGCGTTGTTTTGTAAGGCAACGCTGCCGATGGCCCATGCCCGTTCACTAAATATGTGCCATGATTAATCGCGCGTTCATTTTGCAGTCGCTATTGAGGAGCGTTAACAGTTTCCAATATTTCATGTCTGAACAGAGCTATTTCCCTTCAAACCCACGAAGAGCCCGAACACGGAACTTTTGCGCCCCCAGGCGCATCTTGTTTGGTCAGGATATTCAATCGGACATGATCTCAACAGAAGAGCGGATGGTATGGTGTCTCAAAATCTAACGGGCGGTTCGACCGCACAGGCCAAACTGCCTCTCGCGGATGTCGATTTCGGAATCCGCTCTACTCTTTTGTCGAACGATCAATTGAGAGCCAAGGCCACGCAATTTGCGGAAAGCCAGAAGCTCGATGTCGCCAGCTTCGAAAACTTCGATTTCTTTCAACGACATCGCGAGAACGAAAGCGAGATCCTGAGGGTCTATCGCGCTGCGGCAGCGGATGTCGATGCCGGCGAAAGCATCACGCCGGCGACGGAGTGGCTGCTCGACAACCACTACATCGTCGAGGAGGCTATTCAGGAAGTCCGCCGGGACTTCCCGAAGAAATTCTATCGCGAGCTGCGCACGATCAATCTGAACGGCGTAGCAATACCGCGCACTCTGGCGCTCGCCTGGCTCTATATGGCCCATGCCCACAGCAATATCAGCAATGCCGGCATGGCGGCCGTCACGGAAGGCTTCCAGGACAAGCAGACCTTGCATATCGGCGAACTCTGGGCGCTGCCGTCGCTCGTTCGCTACGTGCTGATCGATAATCTGCGGCGTGTTGCTACACGCATCGACAAGAGCCGCGAGATGCGCGGCATTGCCAATGCCGCAGCCACCAAGGTGATTGCGCTCGGCGATGCAAGCTCCGCCGAATTCCTTGAGACGCTGTCCGCCAATCTCGACGACACGACCTTCGTGACTCAGTTGCACTATCGTCTGCGCAACGCGATCGAGCCCACCGATGCCGCACTCGGCTGGCTGGAAGCAAAGCTCGCTGCGAAAGGCACCGACGCCGAAGCTGTCATGTCGCTCGAGCAGACGCGACTTGCCTCCGGCAATACGCTGATGGGCAGCATCATCAAGAGCCTGAGGGAGATCGATGATACCGATTGGTCGACCTGGGTCGAAGAGGTCAGCAAGATCGACAAGCTTCTGTGGAAGCAGACCGACTATGCTGAGCTCGACTCCGGTTCCCGCAATGCCTATCGCCGCCAGATCGAGAAGCTGGCAAAGCGCAGCGAGAAGACGGAGCTCGATATCGCAGAGGCGGCCATCAGCCTGGCCGAGCGTTCTGCCGCTGGCGGCAAGGACCCGTCGGCCGCCGCCGCCAATGTCGGCTATTTCCTGGTTGGTGCCGGCCGCCCCCTGCTAGAGGCGGAGATCGATTTCCGGCAGACGATCGGCCTGCGGTTCATGCGGGCGATCCGCCGCCTGAACTGGCTGGCGATTGCCGTGCCCGTACTCACCTTGACGCTGTTGGCGCTCCTTGCCGTTGGAAGCGTTTTCGTCAGCACCGGCATTCCGGTCATCGCGACGATCGTTCTTTTGCTGGCATTCGCGCTTCCGGCCTCGGAAGGTGCTACCGGCCTCTTCAACTTCTTCGCCACCTTCTTCATCGCGCCTGATCGCCTGATCGGCTACGAATTCAAGAAGGGCCTGCCTGCCGAGGCCCGCACGCTCGTCACCATCCCGAGCCTGATCGGCAAGCGCGAGCATGTTGACGAACTGATCCGCAATCTCGAGGTTCATTATCTCGCCAATCCCCTCGGCGAAATCTACTACGCCCTGCTCACCGACTGGCCCGACAGCCAGGAGGAGCAGAACGCCCGCGATCTCGAAATCCTCGACTATGCGAAGCGCCAGATGGCCAATCTCGAGGCGCGTTATGCCGAGGAAGGCAAGCAGCGCTTCTATCTGCTGCATCGCCGCCGTCTTCACAATCCGGCCGAAGGCGCGTGGATGGGCTGGGAGCGCAAGCGCGGCAAGCTGCACGAACTGAACATGCTGCTGCGCGGCAGCCGCGATACCACCTTCCTGCCGGGTGCCGACAAGGTGCCGCAGGATGTGAAATACGTCATGACGCTCGACAGCGACACGCGCATCATCCGCGACACGGTGACGAAGCTCGTCGGCAAGCTCCATCATCCGATCAACCGCCCGGTCTTCGATGCCAAGAGCCAGCGCGTCGTCGACGGCTACAGCGTGCTGCAGCCGCGCGTCACCCCGTCACTGACGACGGGTAAGGATGCATCGGCCTTCCAGCGCATCTTTTCGGTCAATCGCGGCCTCGACCCCTACGTCTTCGCCGTTTCCGACGTCTACCAAGACATCACCGGCGAAGGTACCTTCACGGGCAAGGGGCTTTATCACGTCGACGCCTTCGAGGCCTCACTGAAGGGCAGGATCGAGGAAAACTCGGTGCTCAGCCACGACCTGCTCGAAGGCTCGATGGCGCGCTGCGCCCTGGTGACCGATTGCGAGCTCGTCGAGGATTTTCCGATCCGCTACGAAGTGGAAATCTCCCGTCAGCATCGCTGGGCTCGCGGCGACTGGCAGCTCCTTCCCTATATCTTCAACCCGAAGCGGGGCGTGACGGCGCTCGGTCGCTGGAAGATGGCCGATAACCTTCGCCGCTCGCTGACGCCGATCGCCTGGTTCCTGGCATCGGCCCTCGGCTGGTACTGGATGAGCCCACTCGGCGCGCTGCTCTGGCAGATCGTGCTGATCTTCAGCCTGTTTGTGGCGCCGACGCTGTCGCTGATCAACGGCATCATCCCGCGCACCAGCGATATCATCCTGCGCGCCCACCTTCATACGGTCTGGAACGATATTCAGAATGCCAATGCGCAGGTGGCGCTGCGTATCGTCTTCATCGTCGATACCGCCTGCGTCATGGCCGATGCCATCATCCGCTCGCTCTACCGCGCCTTCGTCAGCCGCAAGCTGATGCTGCAATGGCGCACCGCCGCCAGCGCGCAGGCCATGGCACAGACGACCATTCTCGGCCACTACAAGGTCATGTGGCGGGCTCCGGTGCTCGCCCTTCTCGCGCTGCTCTTTGCCGTGTCTTCCGGTGACAGCGCCTTTCTGGTCGGCGTTCCCTTCATCATCCTCTGGGTGCTGTCGCCGGTGATTGCCTGGATCGTCAGCCAGACGGCGGAGACGGAAGACAGGCTCGTTGTTCCCGACAAGGTGAGAAGCGAGCTTCGCAAGATCGCGCGGCGCACCTGGCGCTACTTTGATAATTTCGTCGTTCCCGGGCAGCATTACCTGCCGCCGGACAACGTGCAGCAGACGCCGCATGCCGTCGTGGCGATGCGAACGTCGCCGACCAATATCGGCGTTTATCTCCTGTCGGTGGTTTCGGCGCGGCATTTCGGCTGGATCTCGTTCGAAGATGCAATCAAGCGCATCGAGCAGACGATCGAGACCACCGCGAAGCTCGAAAAATATCGTGGCCACCTGTTCAACTGGTATCACACCGATACGCTGAAGCCGCTTGGCCGGAAATATGTGTCGTCGGTGGATAGCGGCAATCTGGCCGGCCATCTGATCGCCGTGGCCTCCGCCTGCCGCATTTGGGCGCTGAATCCTGCCGCGCAGATTCACGGCAGCCTCGATGGCATCGGCGACGTTGTCGGTATCCTTCGCGAGGTCCTGGCCGAGGTTGCGGATGACAACAAGATAACCCGTGACCTGCGGGCTCGCGTCGAGGAGCGGATAGCCGCCTTCGAGGCCACGCTCGCAGCGGCCAAGCAGAAGAACGAGTTTTCTTCAGCCACTATCGAGCGGCTTGTTGCAGACGCCCGGGAGATCGCCAAATTTGCCGGCGATCTCGATCGGGAGGTCAAGTCGGCCAAGAGCGAAGAGGTCGTCCACTGGGCCGGCAAGCTTACGGCGACCTGCGACCTTCATCTGGTCGATAACTCTTTCGACCAGGCGAAGATGGATGCCGTCTCGGAGAGGCTTGTTGCGGTCGGCAATCGCGCTCGCGAGCTCGCCTTTGCCATGGATTTCAGCTTCCTCTTCCGTCCCGAGCGCCGGCTGTTGTCGATCGGCTTCCGGGTCGAAACCGAAGAAGTCGATGCCGCCTGCTACGACCTTCTCGCGTCCGAAGCCCGTCTGACGAGCCTCTTTGCCGTCGCCAAGGGCGATCTGCCGACCGAG
The DNA here is from genome assembly GCF_053521805.1 of Rhizobium sp. A22-96. Lineage (NCBI taxonomy): Bacteria > Pseudomonadati > Pseudomonadota > Alphaproteobacteria > Hyphomicrobiales > Rhizobiaceae > Rhizobium > Rhizobium sp. A22-96. Next base: position 329,559 of record NZ_JBNWDQ010000006.1, on the reverse strand, counting down.
CATTGGTACAAGCTCGGACGTCACGTCGTTCCGGTCGGGCCGCGCGGTGCGCTGGTTTCCTGGTCGGGCTCGATGTTCGAATATCTGATGCCGCCGCTCGTGATGCAGGAGCGCCAGGGCGGTATCCTCAACCAGACGAACAATCTGATTGTTCAGGAACAGATGAACTACGCCAAGCACCTTGGCGGCATTCCCTGGGGCATTTCGGAAGCGGCCTTCAATGCCCGCGACCACCAGATGAACTATCAGTACAGCAACTTCGGGGTGCCGACGCTCGGCCTCAAGCGTGGTCTCGGCCAGAATGCCGTCATCGCGCCCTATGCCTCGCTGCTGGCAAGCCAATACAACCCGATCGCCGCGCTCGAGAATCTCGAGAGGCTTCGGGGCGTCGGTGCGCTCGGCATGTATGGTTTCCACGATGCCGTCGACTTCACGCCGAGCCGCGTGCCCGAGGGTAAGAAGCATGCGGTCATCTACAACTACTATGCCCACCATCACGGCATGTCGATCGCAGCCGTCGCCAACGTCGCCTTCGACGGACTTCTGCGCGAACTCTTCCATGCCGATCCGGTGATCGAAGCGGCCGAACTGCTGCTACAGGAGAAGGCGCCGCGCGACATTCCCGTTATGGCGTCCAAGCACGAGACCGATGCGCCGGCAACCATTCAGGGCGATCTGATGCGCCCCGAAGTGCGCCGCGTGGAAGATCCGGCCTCTCGCGAACGCGAGCTGCTGCTGCTGTCCAACGGGCGTTATTCGACCATGCTGACGGCGACGGGCGCCGGCTACACCCGCTGGAACAACCTGGCGATCAATCGCTGGCGCGCCGACCCGACCGAAGACCGCTGGGGCTCGTTTATCTTCCTGCGGGATACGGCGTCGCACGAATGGTGGTCCGCAACCGCTGAGCCGCGATCGATCGCCAATGAGCATGTTCGTGTAACTTTCAGCGACGACAAGGCCGAATTCGTCAAGACCGTCGGCGATCTCACCAGTGAAATGGAAGTCTTCATCGCGAGCGATCACGATGCTGAAGGCCGCCGCCTGACGATTTCCAATACCGGCACGGAAGACCGGGTGATCGAAGTCACCTCCTATATGGAGCCCGTTGCCACGCTCGACATCGTCGATACCGGACATCCGGCCTTTGCCCGCATGTTCGTGCACACGGAGATTGCCGGCCAGGGCGATGCGATCTTCGTCGAACGCCGCAAGCGCGGAGTGACCGATCCGGAAGTAGCGATCGCGCAGCTTGTTGTCGACGGCAGCGACGGGGATGGACCGACCCAGTTCGAAACCGATCGCATGCGGTTCCTCGGCAGGGGACGCACCTTGACGGAGGCCGCCGCCTTTGACGAAGGCGCCACTCTTTCGGGCACCGATGGGTTCACCATGGATGCCTGCGTGTCGCTGCGCCGTGTCGTCCGCATTCCAGCCGGCCAGAAGGTCAGCCTGGTCTTCTGGACCATTGCGGCCGCGAACCGGGCGGAACTCGACACCGCGGTCGAGCACTATCGCCAGCCGGACAGCTTTGCCCAAGGTCTTGTCCAGGCGTGGACGCGGACCCAGAAACAGCTGCGCCAGATCGGCGTCAACTCCAAGGAAGCGGCGGCCTATCAGCGCTTTGCGCGCTATATCGTCTATCCCGAAATGTCGCTGCGGGCGGACAGCAAGACGGTTCGCGCCGGTCTCAAGTCGCAGTCGGTCCTTTGGGGCGCAACCCTCTCGGGCGACGTACCGATCATCACGCTGCGCATGACTGACGAACTCGGCACCGATCTCGTCAAGGAACTGCTGCGCGCCCAGGGCTTCCTGCAGTCGCGAGGTGTCGAGGTCGATCTGGTGATCTTCAACGAGCGCACCGGCGAAGAAGCCTCGGAGATGCAACGTATCATCGACCAGCTTTGCGATGGTGCCCGTCATGCCAGCGAGGCGGCCGGCGTTCAGCGCAACATCTATGTCATCCGCAAGGACATGACCGAACCTGGCGTCTACGACGCGATCATCGCCTCCTCTCGCATCGTGCTGCGCGGGCGCGATGGCAGCCTGAAGGGTCAGCTGGAGCGGGCGCGCTCCGTCGCCGGATCGCCGGCGCTGCTTGGCCAGTGGGGTGATTCCACGCTTGTACCGAGAATGACCCGCAGCGAGACCGTTCCTGCAGCAGATGCGGGACGCGACCTGGCATTCTGGAACGGCTATGGCGGTTTCGCAGCAGAGGGCAGCGAATATGTCGTGCGCCTTTCGGGTGGCGAACAGACACCGCATCCGTGGGTCAACATCATGGCCAATGAAAGCTTCGGCTTTCACGTCTCGGCCGAGGGTGCTGCCTTCACCTGGAGCCAGAACTCCCGCGATCATCAGCTGACGCCCTGGACCAACGACATGGTCACCAACAGGCCCGGCGAAGCCTTCTATCTCAAGGATCTCGAGCGTGGTTCGGTGATCGTGCCCTATGCTGCCCTGGCGCAGCATTCGGACACCCAGTTCGAAGCGCGCCATGGTCTGGGCTACTCCGTCTTCACGACCGTCCAGGACGAGATCGCGCTGGAAGTCACGCAGACCCTCCATATGGAGAAATCGGTCAAGCTGACGCAGATTCGTATTCGCAACACGGCGACTGTGGCACGCAAGCTCCGCCTTTACGGCTATGCCGAATGGATTCTCGGCAACAACCCGACCAAGAGCAAGCCGTTCATCGTCTCGGAGTTTGATGCCGAGACTGGCGCGATCTTCGCGAACAATCCATTCAGCGTCGATTTCTCGACGCGGGTGGCATCATTTGCCGCCAGCGAGAAACCATCCAGCATTTCCGGTAGCCGCCGCGAATTCATCGGCCGCCACGGGACGATCCAGCAGCCACGCACGGTTTCGGCCGGGTCGCGCCTGTCCGATGCGATTGATCTCGATGGAGATCCGGCCGCCGCAATGGCTTTCGATCTGACGCTCGAGCCCGGCGGCGTGCACGACATCTGCTTCTATATGGGCGATGCCGGCTCGCGCGAGGAAGCGGCAGCGCTTCTGGCCGATATCCGCGCGGTCAGCTTCGACGAGGTACTCGGCAAGACCAGAGATTTCTGGAAGGTGTTTACGGGCAAGACGCGCGTTTCGACCCCGGATCAGCGCTTCGACTTCATGGTCAACCACTGGCTGCCCTATCAGACGCTCAGCTGCCGCATCATGGCACGTACGGCCTTCTATCAGTCGAGCGGTGCCTGGGGGCTTCGCGACCAGCTGCAGGATTCCCTGGCCTTCCTGCTGCATTCGCCGGAGATCGCCCGCAAGCAGATCGTCAATACCGGCAGGCGGCAGTTTCCGGAAGGCGACTTCCAGCATTGGTGGCTGGCCGATAGCGGCGCGGGTGTCCGGACGAATATTTCGGACGATCCGGTCTGGCTCGCCTACGCCGTCGACCAATATTATGCTGCGACCGGCGACGTCACGATCCTCGATGAAATGCTGCCTTTCGTCGAAGGTGCGGCGCTCAGCCCGGGTCAGCACGACGCCTTCTTCCAGCCGCGCCTTTCGGCCGAAAATGCGTCGCTTTACGAGCATGCCGCCCTTGGTCTCGATCTGGCGATCAAGCGCACGGGTGCAAATGGCCTGCCGCTGATGATGAGTGGCGACTGGGGTGACAAGATGGACCGCGTCGGCATCGACGGTCGCGGCGAAAGCGTTTGGCTCGGCTGGTTCCTGGCCGGTGCGCTTGGACGTTTCATCACCTATGCCGAAACGCGTGGCGATGCGCAGCGTGTTATCAGCTGGACGGATCATCTGGCAAAGCTCAAGAATGCGCTTGAAACTGCGGGATGGGACGGCAACTACTACCGCCGCGCCTATTTCGACAATGGCGCACCGCTTGGATCGCATCAATCCGATCAGGCCAAGATCGACTCCATTGCCCAATCATGGAGTGTTCTGTCCGGCGAAGGCAATCCGGAACGCAGCGAAACGGCGATGAACGCTGTCCTCGAACAACTCGCGGACCAGGAAGGCGGCTTCATTCGCTTGTTGACGCCACCCTTCACCAACCCGACGAACGATCCGGGCTCCATCAAGGCCTATCCTCCGGGCGTTCGCGAGAACGGTGGTCAGTATACCCATGCTGCCGTATGGGCGACGCTGGCTCTCGCCCGCATGGGCCGTGCGGAGGACGCCTGGCGCTGCTTCGAGATGCTCAATCCGATCAATCATTCGCTCGATAAATCGGCGGCGGATGTCTATCGCGTCGAACCCTACGTGATCTCGGGTGACGTTTACAGCGAAGGTCCCCTCAAGGGTCGCGGCGGATGGAGCTGGTACACCGGCTCCGGCGGCTGGCTCTATCGAACGGCGATAGAGGGTATCCTCGGCGTTCGTGTCGAGAACGGCCATCTCCACGTCAAGCCGGTTCTCCCGGCAAAATGGGATGGGTTCTCGGCGGATCTTTATTTGCCGAGTGGGGCGTACAAGGTGTCGGTTTCCAAGGGAGCGGCCGCGGACGGCTATGCCGTGACGATCAACGGGACCGCCATCGACCACCTTAACGAGGGATATCCGCTCGGCGCCGGGCAATAACGATAGTCCAAAGAAAAAGAGGCCGCCCGCAAATGCGGCGGCCTCTTGCCAAGCCTTCAGGGCGTAGCAGCAATAGATCTGCCTATTGGCCTATCGCAATGCTGCGGGTCTCTTTGTCGAAGAGATGAAACTGCGCGGGATCGATGGCGAGGCTAACGGGCTGCCCCACGCTCAGCTGGACGTTGCCGGCCAGGCGGACCGTGGTCAATTCAAGGCCCTCATGAGCAACGTAAGCATAGGTATCGGAACCCAGTCGTTCGATGACGTCGATCTTGCCTTCGAGATTGCCCTTCCCGGGTTCCAGAATGCCAAGATGCTCGGGACGGGCGCCGAGCTTGGCAGCCTGCGAGGGTGCGTAAGGCAGCAGTAACTTGCCGCCGCCGGCTATTTTCAATCCCCCTGCGGTCGGTTCGACGTCGTAGACGTTCATCTTCGGCGAGCCGAGGAACTGCGCCACGAAGAGGTTGGCCGGCTTTTCGTAGAGATCGATTGGCGAGCCGATCTGCTGAATGGAGCCATCCTTGAGCACGACGATCTTGTCGGCGAGCGTCATCGCCTCGACCTGATCGTGGGTGACATAGATCATCGTTGCGCCAAGGCGCTGATGCAGCCGGGCGATCTCAATGCGCATTTCCGCACGCAGGGCGGCATCGAGGTTCGAAAGGGGCTCGTCAAACAGAAACGCCACAGGGTCGCGAACGATGGCGCGGCCGATGGCGACGCGCTGCCGCTGCCCGCCGGAGAGCTCCTTGGGCTTCCGGTCGAGATAACTTTCCAGCCGAAGTGCAGCCGCTGCAGCCTGGACGCGGCGGGTGATCTCGGCCTTTGGCGTGCGTGCGACTTCCAGGCCGAAGGCCATATTGGCGCGCACGGTCTTGTGCGGATAAAGCGCGTAGGACTGGAAAACCATGGAGAGCGCCCTGTCCGCCGGCCCGAGCTCGGTGACATCCTCGCCGCCAATCAGGACTTGGCCGGAGGTGACCTCCTCCAGACCGGCGACGAGGCGCAGCAGCGTTGATTTACCGCTGCCGGAAGGGCCGACGAAGACGACGAACTCGCCGTCTTCTATCCGCAGGTCGAGCCCGTGAATAATGTCCAGAGCGCCGAAGGATTTGCGGATCTTGTTCAGTTCGATAACGGCCATGTCTGTTTCTCCGCAGCTTCAAGCCTTGACGCCGCCGGCACCCAGGCCACCTTGCCAGAAGCGCTGCATGACGATGAAAGCTATAATGACAGGAACAATGCTGATCAGTGCGCCGGCCAGCACGAGTGTAAAGAGTGCGGCACCACCGCCCGAGCCGACCGTTGCCGTCGCATACCATTGGGCAAGGCCGACCGTGACTGGAAAATATTCCGGCGAGCTCAGCACGACCAACGGCAGGAAGTAGTTGTTCCAGGTCGCGACGAAGGACAGGATCAGCACGGTCGCAAAGCCGGGCATCAGCAGGCGCAGCGCCAGGGAAAAGAAGATGTGCAGCTCGCCGGCGCCATCGACGCGGCCGGCATCGAGCAGCTCGTTCGGGATCGCACCGTCGGCATAGACGCGCATCAGGAAGACGCCGGGCGGATAGACGAGCGACGGCAGGATGACAGCCCAGGGCGTGTTGACGATGCCGACCTTGGACATCAGCAGAAACAGCGGCACCACGAGCGCCGTCTGCGGGATCATGACGGCGCCGAGGATAATCGCAAAGACCAGCCGCTTGCCGAGAAATTCATACTTCGCGAGCGCATATCCGGCCATGGTCGCAAAGAGTGCGGCGCCGATCCCGGCCGTGGTGGCGTAAACGATGGTGTTGAGCAGCCAGCGGGCAAAGATGCCACCCTGATAACTGAAGACCTGCTGAATGTTCTCAAACAGCTTGAAGTCGCCGGCAAACCAGAGACCGAAGCTTGTGAAGAGATCGTTGTTCGATTTCGACGCGGACACCAGAACATAGAATAGGGGCAGGGCGGTATAGAGCCATATCACCAGCAGGATGGCTGACAGCATCCAGCGGTTACGACGGAACGATGGCGAGCGCTTCGATTTACCGACAATGGTCATGCCTTGCCTCCACGATTGACGATGAGCATGAAGGCATAGGAGATCACAGCGGTGACTGCGCCGAGCAGGAAGGACATGGCGGCCGAGTAATTATATTGCTGGTTGGCGAAGGCGAGCGTGTAGGCATAGTAGTTCGGCGTGTAGGAATTGGTGATGCTGAGCGGGGCGAGGTTTCGCAGCAGATAAGGCTCCGAGAAGAGCTGCAGCGAGCCGATGATCGAGAAGATGATGGTGACGACCACCATGGGTGCAATCAACGGCAGCTTGACGCGCAGCGCATAGACGAAAGCGCTTGCGCCATCCATCGACGCGGCTTCTTCCAGATCGGACGGGATCGCCTGGAGCGCGGCGTAGTAGATGATCATCTGATAGCCCGTATATTCCCAGTTCGCGATATTGGCGATCGACGGGAGAATTGTGCTGGCCCCGAGAAAATTCGGCGCCGGAAGCCCGACGGCATTGGCGAGCTGCGTGAACGGGCCGAAGGCCGGCCCATAGAGATAGCCCCAGATCAGCGTGGCGATGACGGCCGGGACGGCATAGGGCAGGAACAGGCTGATGCGAAAGAAGCTCTTGGCGTAGACCGTGCCGCTATTGAGGATCAGCGCGATCAGAAGCGCGATCGCCACCATGCCGGGGATCTGGATGACGGCGAATTTGAGGAGCACGACAACGCCCTGCCAGAATTTCGGGTCGCCCAGCGCGCGCACGAAATTATCCGCTCCGACGAACTTGGTGCCTGCAACCACGGTGGTCTTATAGACCGCCAGATTGAGGGCATAGAGCATGGGAGCGATCAGGAAGGCGATGAAGAGCAGCGCAAATGGCGCAAGGAAGAGCAAGGGCGCCAGTTTCTTGCTCACGCGGCGGCGGCGCTTGCGGCTACTAGGACCAGCCATTTGTGGTGTCTCCGGCTGTGAATTGCGCCTGCGCCTCGGCGCGGGTCATGCGAGAAAGATATGTGCGGGGGCGAGGCCCCCGCACGGAGTCCATCAACCGTTGGAAACGGTATAGCCCTGATCGGCGCAATAGGCGCTGACGCCCGCCTGCAGGCGATCGAAGGCATCACTCAGCGAGCCCTTGCCGCCGATCGAGGCGGAGAGTTCCTGCTGCACCTGGCCGGCGAGGTAATCCTGGAACGGCGCATACTGGAACGACGAGTCGACGTGCTTGGCCGCCTCGACGAAGACCTCGTTGACGGCCTGGCCGCCATAGAGATCGTATTTGTGATTGATGAGCTCCGGATCCGAGACCAGTTCCTTGAGGACCGGGAAAAGGAACTGTTTGGTGTTCCAGAGGCGCGCGGTCTGAGGATCGGCACCGAGGAACACGGCAAGCTGCGTTGCTTCCTTCGGATGCTTCGTGGTCTTGAAGGTCGCAAAGGTGGAGCCGCCGAGATTTGCGGTCACATATTTTCCTGCATCCCATTGCGGCAGGGGAGCGGCGCGCCAGTGGCCGTTGCTCTTCTTGGCAAACTGCGGAATGAACACGGCACCCCAGGCGCCCGTCATCCAAGAGGCATAGGTGCCTTCGTCCAGGCCCGTGAACCAGTCGGTGGTCCAGACCGGGGTTTTGACGCCCACGGCCTTCGCATCGATGAGATCCTGCCAATAGGCGGCCCATTTCTTGGCGATGGCATCGTTCAGGTTGAGCTTCAGATCCGTGCCCTTGAGCTCGAACGGCTTCCAGCCGGCCTGCGCCAGAAGAGCGATGACCCAGCCGCCATCGGCGGTGCCGCCGAAATTGGTAAGGAATGTATCCGGTGATGCCTTGCTCAGTGCTTTCGAGCTTTCGGCAAAGGCGGCCCATGTCTTCGGCACTTCGATCTTGTGCGCATCCAGAACGTCGGCGCGGTAGAGAATGCCCATCGGGCCGGAGTCCCACGGAATACCATAGACGGCGGCGCCGTCGGAAGCGGACGTCCAGGTCCAGTCGATGAACTTGTCCTTGACGTCGTTGGCGCCGTATTGGCCCATGTCGAGCAGCGCTTCGAGCTGACGGAAGCCTGGAATATTGGTGAACTCGACCTGGCCGACGTCAGGCAGGCCGGTGCCAGCCTGGATCGCGTTGCGCAGTTTCACATATTCGGCAGGCCCCTGGCCGGCATTTTCGAGCTTGACGCTGATATGCGGGAAAGCCTTGGTGAACAGATCGATCTGGGACTGCGTGTCGGGCGTCCAGGCCCACATCGTCAGCTCGACCTTTTCCTGCGCCATGGCCGGTGCACCGAGGCCTGAGAATACGGCTGCAGCAGCACCCGCACCAGCCGCCTGCAGCAGCTGCCGCCGGCTCAATGCGATCTGGATTGCATCCTTTTTCATGTCGTTGGTCATTGCATGTCCTCCCACATTCGATGAAACCGCACCCTCCCGGATCGGCTTTTTCATGATGACGCGCAATTCATCACGCGCAATTTGCGTTGTCAATTGCGCAATTTGCGAACTTATGCAAAATATGTCGCAAGTTTCGTGTGTGCGATAAAGACAGAGCCGTTGATATCGGCGTCCGGGGATGGATTTCTCACGAGAATCCCGTGATTATCCGGGGTAAATTGAAGGGTAGGCATTTGACTCGTTCACCTAAGTCCAACGCAAATCAGCTCGAAATTGCGAAGGCGGCTGGCGTTTCCGTCAGCACTGTGTCCCGCGCGCTTTCGGACGCTCGCGGGATCAGCGATGAGCGACGCCTGCAAATTCGCAAGATTGCCGAGGATGCCGGCTATTTTGGCCGATCCAGGGCAGCGGCGGCTCCGACAAGGCATTTGCGGGCCTATGTGACCGGCAGCCTTGCAACCGGGGGCTTGGCGCCTTTCTACGAGGCGGTGATCGCCGGGTTGCGTGACAGCTCGAATGACGGCGGCTTCAGCCTTTCGATCCGCATGGTGGACGAAACTTCGCTTGGTCCGCATCGCATGGCCCGCGACCAGGAAAAGGAAGAGGCCGATGTCACGATTTTCGTCGGCATTGATCTGAACGACAGTCTGGCCGGCTATTTCCTCAACGGCAGCCACCGCGCGGTGCTCGTCAACGGCTATGATCCGGATATGCGTTTCGACTGTGTTGCGCCCAATAATTTCTACGGCGCACGGCTGGCCGGTCGGACCCTGCTCAAGGCGGGGCACAGGAAATTACTTTATATTCATGATCATACGCGTTGGACAACAATCCAGCGCCGCCGCGGGTTCTACGCTTCCCTCGAAGAGTTTCCGGGTGCCTCCTGTACGGCGATCGGCGTCGCCAATGGTGTCGATACCGCGCTGCTGGCGGAGGTGGAGCGGCGAGCAAAGGGTGAGGCGGATTGGACCAGCGTGTTCTGTGCCAACGATATGGGTGCGTTCCGCCTGATGAATGCGCTTGAGGCTGTGGGGCTCAGCGTGCCGGGAGAGGTTTCGGTCATCGGCTTTGACGACCTGCCCTATGCCGCGATGATGCATCCTCGACTGACGACGATGCGGGTCAATTGTCTGGAGATGGCCCGCCAGGCAATTCAGCTTGCGCAGCGGCGCATTGCCGAGCCGGATGCCATGCCGATGCAGGTCGAATGTGCTGTTGCGCTGGAGTCTGGCGCAACTGTCGCGCAATTTGCGTGAATTGAAGAAATATTCGTTCTTATATTGCGTAACTTGCGTTTGTATGCGATCTCATTTCGCGAATGGCCTGATTGCCGTTCAGCATTTGCGGACATCGTTCCGCCAGGAGTTCGCTGTTGCCATCGCCCTCAAATATCATGCCCCCGCCAAGGCTCAGCTTTGCTTTCGGTCCTCTCGGAATAGAAAAGCTCTTTTCCCCTGCGGATCTGCATCGGCTTGAACGTTGCTGCAGCATCGTTTCCAGCAAGCCTCTCCGGGAGTTTCAAGGTGAGGAGGCGAAGGCACAGCTCGCCGAGACGGATATTCTGGTCACGGGTTGGGGGTGTGCCGCAATCGATGCGGCCGTGCTGGAAGCTGCGTCATCTCTGACGCTTGTCGCCCATGCGGCAGGATCGGTGAAACATCTTATCGGACCTGATGTCTTCGAACGAGGAATTGCGGTGACGAATGCGGCTGCCGCCAACGCCGTTCCTGTCGCCGAATTCGCGCTTGCCGCCATCCTGTTTGCCAACAAGGATGTCTTTCGCTTCCAGCGGCTTTATGCCCAGCAGCGGCGCTCCCTCGAAATGCATCAATCCTTCGATGGCGACAGCGGCAGCTGGCACAAGAAGGTCGGCATCGTCGGCGCCTCGCGCATTGGCCGCCGCGTCCTCGAGCTTCTCCGCCCGCATGATATGGATATCCTGCTCTACGATCCGCTCGTGGATGCAACCGAGGCTGCCGAACTGGGCGCTCGGACGGCATCTCTTTCGGAGCTGATGGCCGAGTGCCAGACTGTCTCCCTGCATGCGCCGCTACTGGCAACGACGCAGCACATGATCGATGCTTCAATGCTCGCCCGGATGCCGGATGGTGCGACATTGATCAATACGGCGCGGGGCGGCCTTGTCGATCAGGCAGCACTCGAAGCCGAACTTTCGAGCGGCAGGATCTCTGCCATTCTCGATGTCACCGAACCAGAGGTGGTCCCACCGACATCACCGCTCTATGATCTGCCGAATGTCGTTCTGACACCCCATATCGCCGGCGCAATCGGCAATGAGCGCCAGCGCCTCGGCCGGCTGATCGTCGACGAGATCGAACGGTTCGTTGCCGGCGCGCCGCTGCAACATAGTCTGACTTTGGAAAGCCTGCGCTACCAGGCGTGAGATGCCGGATCGCAGGATGCCTGAAATTCGTATCGTGAGGATAGCCACATGACCGCATACCCTTTCATCGCACCTCGTCTCGACGATCCGCGGCTTCTGCAGCAGCGGCGCTATAGCATGGTGATCGGCGGTAAATCGGTACCGGCCCTTTCGGGGGAGACGATCACCCGGGAAAGCCCGGCCCATCCGGGTCACATCGTCAGCACGATCCCGAAGGGCAGCCGCGCCGATGCCGAGGCGGCAATCGCCGCTGCACGCAAGGCATTCGACAATGGCCCCTGGCCGAGGATGACTGGTGGTGAGCGCGCCCGCATCATGCGCCGCGTCGGTGATCTGATCGAGGCGAATATCGAGGAACTCGCGACCATCGAGGCGCTTGAGGTCGGCAAGGCCATCAGTCAGGCCCGTGGGGAGATCGGTTTCGCCGTCAGCCTCTGGCACTATGCCGCCGGCCATGCCCAGGGGCTTGAAGGGGAGGCGCATAATGATCTCGGCCCGAATACGCTTGGTCTCATTCTGCGCGAGCCTGCCGGCGTGGTCGGCCTGATCACCCCTTGGAATTTTCCGCTGCTGATTGGCTCGGAGCGGATTCCGTGGGCGATCGGAGCAGGCTGCACCGTCGTCATCAAGCCGAGCGAGTTCACCTCGGGCTCGACGATCCGCATGGCAGAACTTGCGCTTCAAGCCGGTTTACCCGAGGGCGTGCTGAACGTCATCACCGGATATGGCGCCGATGTCGGCCAGATTCTGGCCGAGCATCCCGATGTCGATGTCGTCAATTTCACCGGCTCGCAGCGTGTCGGGCGTCTGATCGGCGCTCTCGCTGGACAGAATATTAAAAAGGTGGGGCTGGAGCTTGGAGGCAAGGGCCCGCAGGTGGTTTTTGCCGACGCCGATCTCGATGCCGCGGCGGCAAAGATTTCAGGCGGTGTCTTTCATTGCTCCGGGCAGGTCTGCATCTCCGGCAGCCGCCTGATCGTGCACGAGAGCATCGCCGATGCACTTCTGGAAAAAGTGCAAAAGGTAGCAGGACAAATCGTCACCGGCGATCCGCTGGATGATCGGGTCAATGTCGGTGCCCTCATTCACCAGGGGCATCTGGACAAAGTTGCCGGCTATGTCCAGCAGGGCAAGGCCGATGGCGCGCAGGTGCTGGTGGGCGGCGACCGGCTGGGCGAGCTGGGTGCCTTCTACGCCCCGACGATTTTCACCCATGTCACGCCTCAGATGGCCATTGCCCAGGACGAAATCTTCGGCCCGGTGCTGACCACCTTCCGCTTCAAGACGGCAGAAGAGGCGATCCGAATGGCAAACGACACGCCCTATGGCCTGTCGGCCTGCGTCTGGTCGACCAATCTGTCGACTGCCTTCCAGGCCATTCGCCGCATCAAGGCCGGCCGGACCTGGATCAACGGCATGGGAGATGGCGCTCCGCAGCTGGCGATCGGCGGTTACAAGCAGAGCGGCGTCGGCCGCGAACTCGGCAAGCACGGCTTTGATGAATATTCCGAGCTGAAAAGCGTCCACGTTACGCTGTCAGCTTTTCCGGGATAGTCACTGTCGCCTCCCGATTCCGGTGCCTTATGGCGTCATGCCGAAGCGGGAGGCGAAAAGCGATTTGAGGCGCATGACGTCCTGCGGAGCGATCGAAGCATCCGTCAGGGATATCCAGCTATCGATATAGTGCTGCGGAGCATAGATATGCCCGTAACCGATCGGCGAGGTCGTCGCGATCATCATGTCGAACAGAAGCTGGAGCATCGTCACCACGGGTATCCAGGTGAGCTCCGGCGAAACGTCCGGACCGCGTGGCGCCTTCATCCATTCCGGCTCGCGGAAGGCGGATGCTGCGTTGAAGAACACGACCGGGTCGCTCGCATATTGCAGATAGACGACGCGAAGTGGTCCCCAGGGGGCCGCGAACTGGTCCGGCGCATGCTCCTGGTTTGCAAAGCGGATCACGGAGCCGTCGCGAAATGTCGGCAACCATTCCGGCGTGCCGGGATTGCGGGCTGCGGTCGCCGCCTTCCATCTGGCACTGCGGAACGGAGGGCCGCTCCAGAGCGCACCATTCACCGGATCGCCGATAACATTGTAGATGTCGAGCGACAGCTGCGAGTTCAGCGCGCCGAGACTCAACCCATGCAGATAGAGCTTCGGACGCTTGTCCCGAGGCAGCTTCGACCAGTAGCCATAGACGGCGTCGAACAGGTCGACCGCCGTTTCCTCGCCCTGTTGCGGTTCGAAGAGAAGCGACATCCAGCTCGACAGATAGGAATATTGCACGGCGACACTGGCGACGTCGCCATGCTGCAGATATTCGAGCGTATCCATGGCGGCCGGATCGATCCAGCCTGTCCCTGTGGGAACGATCACCACCAGCATGGAACGATTGAAAGCGCCCTGCCGTATCAGCTCTTTCAGGGCAAGTGCAGCCCGCTCTTTGCTGGTGTCGCCGTTGTTCAATCCGACATAGATGCGAAGCGGCTCCTGTGCCCTAGCATTCCAGAAGGTTGAAATTTCGGTTGCTGTCGGGCCGGATGCAACGAAGTGCCGTCCCTGTCGCCCCAATCCCTGCCAGGCGACAAGCGAGGCGGTACTACCGGTCTTTGTCGCATCCCGCGGGCTCGGCAAATCGTCATCGATCAATGCGTCAGCCTGCTTGAAGGAAGCGTCGGCCGCATCAAGCGCGCCGCGAAGCAATATGCCCTGCCCGATAGACCAGAACAGCGCGACGGCAAGCAAGGCGCCTACGACTTTCGAGAGCCGGCTTGGCACGACGCGCGAAAGCCATCGTGAAAACACCAGGTAGGCCAGGCGAAACAAGCGGCCGATGATCAGCGCAGCCAGGAAGGTAGCTGCGGCCACTGCCGCGAGCCAATATGGATCGGCGCTGGCGATCGGCGGCATCTTCCACAGAATGCGGATCGAGTTTTGCCAGAAGGTCGCGTGCCAGAGTGCGGCAAGGCAGAGGATCAGGCAGGCGATGCCGATCAGCCAGCGTGCCAGTCTCAACGACTTAGCTGGAGCCGGGAGTTGCAGATAGAACCAGAGCCAGGTGAGGGCCGTCCCGATCATATAGCCGACGCCGGCGCTGATGCCCGAGAGGGCGCCTTGGACAAGATAGGATCGCGGCATCAGGCTCGGCGTCAGCGAGGCCGCGAAGAAGATGAGCCCCATGACCATGCCGAGGAGGGAAAGGGAACGGAACATCTCCTTGTCCAGTCGGCGCATGGTTATCCTTTTGCTTGGCGCGGAAATGCAGGCAACGGTTACCCGCGGGATGGGTTGCGACTTCAGGTGGATGCTACGCAATCAAGCCCGGAATGCCAAGAAATGTCCGTGACGATATCTCGGCCGCCGGCTTTTACATGCGCTCGCCGGGCAAGTGGCTTGCCTGCCGCACCCAATCGGCAAGCTGCGGCTCGTCGATCGGGTCGCCCTCATGGATGTTGAGGTAGCGTGTCTGTTCGCTCTTGGATTCGCCGGGTGGGATCGGATGAAGCAATGCGCCGCGAAAGAATGCGACCTTGATATACTTCGCAAAGCAGTGAATGCCGAGAAACCAGCCGTCGCCCTCAATACCGTAGAGCGGCGAATTCCATTTGACCGCCTTCTGAACATTGGGGATGGTTTTCGTGATGAGTGTGTCGACACGGCGTCCGACCTCGCTTTTCCAGCCCGGCATGGCGGCGATATAGGCCTGCACCGGTTCGTCGCCATAGCCCTTGGCAATCTGTGGGTTGCCGCCTGAAAGCAATTTGGGCGCCGATGCGCTTTTGCCGGACACAGGCGTCGTTGATTGCTTTGGGGGTCTATTCGCCATTGCATTTCTCCGCAGCCGGTATCCGGTCTATGGTATAAGGCTGATTTGGTGTTTCGTCTTCATTGTTCCAGATATGCCATGTGCCCCGCTGGTCAAAGCGGGCTGATCATCTGGGATAAAAGTGCAGCGCGTCGAAGTGGAGTTTGGAATTGAGCACAGCGTTCATGAAGGAAGAAAGCGCCGAAACGGCAGCTGAAACCCTGTTGCCCGACCGGACGATTTCCCCGCATCCGAATCTTGTGACCGAGGCGGGATTGAAGGCGCTGGAGCAACAGCTCCAGCAGGCGCGCGAAGCCTATGAAGCAACGACCTCAATCGAAGATATCAATGAGCGCCGCCGGCAAGCCGCCATCCCGCTGCGCGACCTGCGTTATCTTGTCGAGAGGGTGCGCACTGCCGAGATCATGCCGGCTCCCGTTTCTTCGGACCTCGTCGCTTTTGCAAGCACGGTCACCTATAGTCGCGAGGATGGCCGTGTGCAGAAATATCGGATCGTCGGCGAGGACGAGGCCGACCCCAAGGCCGGATCGATCTCCTATGTCTCCCCGGTGGCAAGGCTGCTGATGGGCAAGGCGGTCGGCGATTTCGTCAGCCTCGGTAGCGAGGAGCTGGAGATCACTGCGATCGAATAGAGCGCTCGCTGTGAGACGTGACGGCACTCCTGATCGCATCGCGCAACCAGATATGCGCCGGCTGGGAATCCAGCCTTCTGTGCCATCGCATGCAGGTGGCAATCCTGGGTGAGATAAATGGGAGTTCGCTTATTGCGAGGCGGGAACCCTTGCAGATCGCTTCGGCAATCGGCCGTCTCATCGGAACATAGATATCCTGCTCCGACAGGACATCGGTGCATCCGAGCAGGGGCACGGAATGCTTCACGTCGCGATGCATCTGCCGCTCGCCAAGCCAGCGGTCGAGGAAACCGGTGTCGTCGCCGGCGGACGAGAGATGCAGGTGCGGCTTGCCGATCAACTCTTCAGCCGTCATTGGAGTTTTCGCCTTGCGGAGTTCCGAGCGATGGACGATGACGAAATCGTCGCTGCTCAAATCCTCGGAGGCGAAGCGTTCCCGGTCTTCGCCCGGGCGGCCAATGAAGAGGTCGAGTTCGGAAGCATCGATCATGCGGTCGATGTCGGCCGTGCCGCTCGGGCGCAGGTTCAACGATATGCTGGGCGCAACAGCGCCGACAGCAAGGACGATTTTCGATGTCAGCGCGATCGCCGAGCAATTGTCGACGGCAAGTTTGAATTTCTGTTTCGATGTCGCCGGTTCGAACGGCCCCGATTGAAGGCCGAGTTCGAGATAGCTCAGCGCCTGTCTTATGGGTTCGGCGAGTTGCTCGGCGCGGGACGTCGGCAGCATTCCCTGGGCTGAGCGGACAAAGAGGTCATCATCGAGCGCATGGCGCAGACGCGCCAGCGCATGGCTGGCGGCGGGCTGGCTCATGCCGAGGCGCTGGGCGGCGCGCAGGATGTTGCCCTCCCGAAAGACGGCATCGAACACCCGCAGAAGGTTGAGATCGATACTGTTGATGTTGGGGGAATGCATGGCTGCCGATCGTCGATAATTCACTTCGCTTCGGCAACATGCACATTTGAAACGAAAAGTGGAGATCAAAATTCATATTATGCATATCGGTATGACGAGGTTTCAGTTCCACGCCGGGCAGGATTGATGCAAGAGACGCTCATTCTGCCGGCTTCTCGTCATCCTTTGATGTGGGCCGCTTTGTTTTAACCGGCGGTCCCGAGCAGTTATTTCAGCGGCTGGAGCGGCCGCCAAGGAGTATTGTCGATGACGATTGCCGGATCGCTGTTCAAGGCGCTGCGTGTCCTTGCCCTCCTATCGCTTGGTTTGGCTCTGCCCGCCATTTCACGTGCCGGCGAAGTGACCGACGTGCTTGGACGCAAGGTCAATGTGCCCGATCACGTCTCGCGCATTGTGCTCGGCGAAGGGCGCCTCAGCTATGCTCTGGCGCTGCTCGACAGGGACAACCCGTTCCAGCGGATCGTCGGATGGCAGAACGATCTGCGCAAGCTCGATCCTCACACTTTCGATACTTACAAGAAGAAATTCCCGTCCGTCGCCGATATCGCCGTAATCGGCGAGACCTCCGAGGTGAGCGTCAGCGTCGAGACCATTCTCGCCCTGAAGCCGGACCTCGTGATCTTCAGCGTTGCCGGCGAGGGCCCGAAGGCTCATAGCCCGATTGCGGATACGCTGGCACAGGCCGGTATCGCGGTCGTCTATGTCGATTTCCGCGTTTCTCCCATCGAGAACACCCCGAAGAGCATCGCGCTTATCGGTGAGGCGATCGGTCGTCAAGCGGAAGCAAAAGCCTTTACGGACTTCTACTCCCAACACCTTGGCTTGATTACTTCCCGCGTCGCCTCCCTGAAGGATGAGCAGAAGCCGAGCGTATTTGTCGAGCTCTTGGCGGGCGTATGGCAGGCGCCGGGCCACACGACAGGCAATGGTGGCCTTGGCCAGTTCGTGACGGCCGTCGGCGGGAGCAATATCGCGGCCGGTGTCGTGCCCGGCGCCATCGGCGATGTTGCGGTTGAATATGTTCTCCATGCCGATCCGGATATCTACATTGCTACCGGCAACCGAGCACCGGGCCTGCTTTTGGGCGCCGGCGTCGAGAAGGAGACAGCGCAGAAAAGCCTCTATACGGTTCTGACGCGCCAGGAATTCAGGGATCTTCGGGCAATCCGGGATCGCAAAGCCTATGGTCTTTGGCACGATTTCTACAATTCGCCCTACAACATCGTGGCGATAGAGGCTCTGGCGAAATGGATCCATCCGGAGCTTTTCCAGGATATCGATCCGGCCAAGACGCAACAGGAGATGGCAAAATCCCTCCTGGCTATCGACAACACCGGTACTTACTGGGTTGAGCCCAGCGCTACCAACTGATGGGACACGGGGGAATGGATGCCTCCGTAACGCCTCGGAGCAAACTTGAAGCAGGCAGCACGGCCGGCTTTGCCGAGACACGGGTGGCCTATCGCCGCCTTGTTGGCCGGCGCCTGATCATCATGGTCTTGCTATTGGGGTTGCTGTTGACCTCCTTCGGCTATGATCTCGTCACGGGATCATCGGGCATGAGCGTCGCCGATCTCCTTCATGGCATTTTCCACCCGGCGGATCTGTCGCCGACCGACCGCGCCATCATCTGGAACGTCCGCCTGCCTTTCGCGCTGATGGCGCTGCTCGTCGGGGCATCGCTATCGCTTGCCGGTGTGGAAATGCAGGTCGTCCTCAACAACCCGCTTGCCAGCCCGTTCACACTCGGTGTCGCCTCGGCATCAGCACTCGGTGCATCAACGGTTATTGTCTTTCATCTTGCGCTGTCCTGGCTTCCCTATAATTGGCTCGTCTCGCTTGCTGCCTTTGTCTTTGCCTTCGGGTCGGTGCTTCTGCTGGATGCGCTATCGCGCTTGAGGGCCGCCAGCATGGAAACGATGGTCTTGCTGGGGATTGCGCTGGTCTTCAGCTGTAACGCCGTGGTGCTGTTGTTTCAGCTTGTTGCAACGGAGGATGCGCTGCAGCAGCTGGTGTTCTGGTCGGTCGGCAGTCTTGCCCGCGCCACATGGGACAAGGTCGCGATCCTCGCGGTTGCGCTCGTGGTTGTCATGCCGATGTCGTTTGCCTCGGCGGGGAGAATGACGGCCTTGCGCATGGGGGAGGAGCGGGCGATCAGCTTCGGCATCGATGTCGTGCGGCTGCGCTATCTCTCGCTGTTGCGGGTCAGTCTCCTGTCGGCCATGGCGGTCGCCTTCGTCGGTACCATCGGCTTCATTGGTCTCGTCGGGCCGCATATAGCGCGACTTCTTGTGGGCGAGGATCAGCGTTTCGCGCTGCCGGCGAGCGCTCTTATCGGTGCTCTCCTGCTGTCGCTTTCATCGATTGCCAGCAAGACCGTGCTGCCGGGGCTGGTCGTGCCCGTCGGCATCGTCACGGCGCTTGTCGGCGTACCGGTCTTCGTCGTGCTGATTTTCAATGCAAGGCCAGGCCGATGACGAGCGAAGTCAACGGCCTCGTCATTCGCAAGCTTGCGGTCGCCTATGGCCGCAAGAAAGTAGTAAGCTCGTTTTCGCTGGGGCCGGTGCCGCGCGGTGCGGTTCTTGCCCTGCTCGGGCCGAATGCGGCCGGCAAATCTACGCTGTTGCGCGGTATCGCGGGGCTTGGCTCTGCTTCTGGCGAGGTTCTGCTCGACGGCATCGATCTGGCACGGCTATCGAGGGTCGAACGCGCGAAGAAGATCGTCTACATGCCGCAATCGCAGCCGCCGGGCATTGCCTTGCCCGTCATTGAGGCCGTCATGAGCGCTTGCAGCGGCTTGATGGGTCGCGAGGCGGCAATGCGCGAAGGCTATGATGCGCTTGCGCAGCTGGGTGCCAGCGACCTTTCCATGCAATTGCTCTCTGAGCTTTCCGGAGGGCAACGTCAGATGGTTGCTCTTGCCCAGGCGGTTGTGCGTCGGCCCGATGTGCTGCTGCTCGACGAACCCACAAGCGCGCTCGATCTCAGGCATCAGATTCGCGTCATGGAATGTGCAACAGCCCTTGCCCGCGAGCAGGGCACGATCGTGCTTGCGGTTCTTCATGACGTCCCGTTGGCACTGCGCTATGCCGATACGGTCGCCGTGCTCAAGGGCGGGGATCTTATGGCATATGGCGAGCCCGGGGCTATCGTCACCTCGCAGATGCTTGCCGATATCTACGGCATCGAAGCTCGCGTCGAGCGCTGCAGCCATGGGCGAATTCAGATCATGGTCGACGGCACGTTACCGCAATAATCCGGCGACATTGCCGCAACTGATTATTTGAAACCATGCGGCAGCTCTGCATCGCAGCTGCGCTGACTGATTCTAGCGCTCTAGTCTTAGAGGGCGGGTATCCGCGAAACTATGCCGGTCTTGCGAGGTTGCATGGACAAATGAGGCTCGAGAGAGATCGATCTAAGGTTGAAACGGGGTGTCGGGATTGTCACAATTCTGTAGAGTTTCACCGTCTCGTCGAGCCGAGATTTTGCGGAAAACAGCGTAAAATGCCCTCTAATAGCCATTTGCGCCAAGTCGATGCGTTGTTTCTGCAACAGGACGCATATACGTTTTGTCACATATTTCTGGGTTGTTGTAAAAGGGCGGCCTCAAAAGCATTTTATTCATGGAAGCGAAACGCTGAGCTTCAACTAGGTACTGAAACTTGATGTCGAGCGGCCCCCCAGGTTCGTCAATCGCGCAAGTACATTTGAAGAATGGAGTTACCATGAACATCAAGAGCTTGCTTATCGGCTCCGCTGCTGCGCTATGCGTAGTATCCGGTGCGCATGCGGCCGACGCTATCGTCGCCGCTGAGCCGGAGCCATTGGAATACGTTCGCATTTGCGACGCTTTCGGCGCTGGCTATTTCTTCATTCCCGGCACTGAAACCTGCCTCAGAGTAGGCGGCAAGGTTCGCACGGAAGGTCAGTGGTATGACCCCTACAATCGGGCCAGCACCATTGGTACAAAGTGGCATACTCGCGCTGAACTCAACCTCAACACCGCAACCGACACGGAATATGGTCCGCTGAAGACGGAGACCATCGTTCGCTGGGACTGGAATGACGGCGGCGCCACCACGACGAACCTGCTTTGGGCCTACATCACCCTCGGTGGTTTCACGGTCGGTAAGACGGACTCGCAGTACAACCAGTTCGTCGGTTATGCCGGCGATGTGATCCAGGACGACGTCATCTATGACGGTCCGTACGAATTGAACCAGCTGACCTACAACTACGACAGCGGTACCGGTTTTACGGGCGTCATCTCCCTCGAAGACAGCAATTCCGGCACCACCACCAGCGCCTATGGCGGAAACTGGCAGTTGTCCAAGGCTGACCATTACGCTCCGAACGTCGTTGCCGGTCTCGGCTACAAGGCTGGGATGTTCGGCTTCAAGGTCGTCGGCGGCTATGACTCGATCGTCGAGCAAGGCGCCATCAAGGCCCGTATCGATGCCGACTTCGGTTTCCTCACGGCCTTCCTGATGGGTGGCTGGAACACCGATGGCGATAAGCTCAACCAGTATGCCGGCTCGAACCAGAACGTATCGGCCTGCACTTCGCCCGCGGGCGTTGTCAATGGTGCAAAATGCGGCTGGGGTGACTGGGCAGTGTGGGGCGGTGTTGGCGTACCGGTCAACGACAAGCTGAAATGGAACCTGCAGCTCGCCTATACAGACTCGAAGATCTTCGAAGCCACCACGAACGTGAAGTTCAACCCGGTGAAGAACCTGCTTATCGAGCCGGAAATCACCTACGTTCACTACGACTATGCCAACGACGACACAGTCTCTGGTATCCTGCGTTTCGAGCGGACATTCTAAGGCCAGCCGGCTTGGCTTGACCTTCATGAGAAATCGGGCCCGATGATGGATCGGGCCCTGTTTGTCTCAATCCGAGGCGATTGGAAAACCTAACCCGGCCTGCACCGTGCCAATGGGTACCATGCAAGGCTGGACGGCCTTCGGCTCGTGCCATTTGACGCGCGAGCTTGCCGAGCGATCGTTCGCGATTGCAACCTCTGCAGCTGACAAAGGGAAGTCGGCTTACTGTCATAAATGTGAAGCTAATGAAGGGATATCTCATCCTTTCTAGCGCTATTTGGTGCCACTAAAGGAAGCCCTATGAAGACGATTATCATACTTGCGGCCGTTGGAATGATGTTCACCACCAACGCCATGGCCATGTCGGCCTACAATTCCAAGTCCATGAGCTGCGCAACGGTGCATGAAAAGATGGCCCAGGAAGGGTCGATCGTGCTGCGATACCCATCACACCATCCAGGCATGATGATGTACAACCGCACGGTCTCGAATTCGATGTCTTGCCTTGGCCAGGGTGCGATGACCAGCGCCAGCGTTCCAACAAGCGACGATCCAAGCTGCAAGATCAAGACCTGCAGCTTCGCCACGGGCAAGGGCCCGAACAAGAACCACTAAATGGATTGAGGGCCGGCTATCAATTCGTCGGCCTGTCCATGAATTGAAACGCCAGACGGCAGGATCAATCCTGCCGTCTGCGGCGTGGATTTGCCATTTACCGGACGTTCCGTCTATTCAGACGATGCCTGGCCGAGATGCCGGAGAGGGTGAGTGTCAGCCCTCGAATAGGCATGGATATCGGCTCAGTCGCTGACGCCATCCACTGATCTGAAGGGCTGCCTCAGGTCGAGGTTACCGGGACAAGCGGGGTCTGATGAACGACGATACGGGCGTGATATGGGACGCGGTCGTAGAGATCGATCGCATCCTGATTGATGAGCCTGACACAGCCTGACGACGTTGCCTTGCCGATCGATTTCCATTCCGGCGTGCCGTGCAGGCGATAGAGCGTGTCCTTGCCGTCCTGAAAAATATAAAGCGCGCGTGCCCCGAGGGGATTTTTCAGTCCCGGCGCCATCCCGCCGTTTGCGACCGAGAATTTCTCGAGAGCGGGCTGACGGGCAATCATGTCTGTCGGCGGCTTCCAGCGCGGCCAGTGCTGGCGCCAGTGGATGATGCCTTCGCCCTTCCAGGCAAAACCTTCACGGCCGATACCGACGCCGTAACGCATCGCCTTGCCGCCTGGCAGCACCAGATAGAGGAAACGCCCGACCGTATCGACAACGACGGTGCCTGCAGGCTCGCCCGTCGGGTCTCTAACCTCTTGACGGAGGTATTTCGGATCGATCTTCTCGTAGGGAATGGCGGGGATCGTGAAGCCGCCATCCTGGACCTGCGCATAGCGGGCCGCAATTTCCGGGGACGCTACGGGAGCGGCGACGGGCTCGATGACCGGTTTGACGAGTGGGGGGGCCGGCAATGGCGTCTGCAGACGAGCTTGGTCTTCTGGGGCACCTTGCGGGCCGGACACCGTGGTGCAGCCGGCCAGCGTGGCGGACGCTGCCAATGAACCAAGAATAAAAGCGCGACGGGATAGGGAGGATGAGATGCGGGTCATGGATATCGTCAGGGAATTGTTACGTAAATAGGTCGGTCGGGCGAATCTGCCGCCTGACCTCTAAGTTTGATTTGTGGCGGGATTAGACCGACTAGAGGTCGAATGGCAAGTCTTTAACAACTTTCGCGCAGGCTGACCATGCTGCGAATGCTTGCTCGTCGCATCGGTGGCTCACCCAATTGAAACCGCTCCGATCGCGGCTTGCGCTCTATCTCGTAAGTCGACATGTAATGTAGCCGCAATCTTTGGCATGTGAGTGGGGGAAGGGGATGGCAAGAGGCTGTCCTCGTCAAGGAGAAGCCATTGCGAATCTTGCTGCTTGAGGACGAGCCGGAAATGGCTCGAGCTTTGCTTGAGGCGCTGAGGCGCCGCGATGTGCTCGCCGATCATGTCCGCACCATCGCGGATGCCGATGCCATGGCGCGCGTTGGCACCTATGATGTCCTGGTTCTGGATCGACGCCTGCCGGATGGCGAGGGACTGGATCTTGTTGCCGCCCTTCGCCAACGCAAATACCCGGTACCGATCCTTGTCCTCACTGCTCTCGGCAGCATCGACCACCGCGTCGACGGGCTTGATAGCGGCGCCGATGATTACCTTGCCAAACCTTTTGCTATCGAGGAACTGCTCGCCCGGCTGCGGGCACTTCAGAGGCGAGGCCCTGCCATTTCCGATAAGTATCTGAATTTCGGTAATCTGAGCGTCGACCCCCGGAGCAACGAAATCTCCATAGCAGGATCGGTCGTCGAGTTTCCGCGGCGCGAATACCTGGTGCTGGAGACGTTGATGCGTCGTCCGAACCGGATCGTCACGAGGTCTAACCTGATCGAAGCGGTCTATGCGCTGGAGGACGAAATCGGCTCGAACGCATTGGACGCCCATATTTCGCGGATCAGAAAGAAGCTCGTTCAGGCCGGCGCCGCGGCTGAGATAAGAGCTGTGCGCAACATTGGCTATCTGATCCGGGCGAAGGCATGAAGGTAGAGCGCAGCCGGTCGTTGCGATGGGGGCTGATACGGCGCCTGATCATGTTGCAGGCATTTCTTCTGGTTCTCTTCGTCGTCCTGTTGGCCGGCTGGATCTGGATCATCAATCCCGAGCTGGAAGACGCCAACGAAGAAGCGGTGCGTGTCGTTGCGCAACATGTGGCGAGAGATGCCGATGGCCGATTGCAGGTTGCCGATGCGCCGGAAATTGCGGAGTTGAAGCAGCGCTATCCGGATCTCTGGTTCACAGTCCGGGGTGTCGATGGGCCTGTCTTTCAATATGGAGAGATACCGGTGGTTCCTCTCCAGCAGAGCTTTCCCTGGACGATCGAAAGAGCGCGGGTGGAAGCCGGCAATGGAACGCATGCGACAGTCGAGAACCGGGACACGCCAGTCGGCAGGCTCCAATTCGTGGCGGCGACCGAACGCGGTTTTGCGAATGACGGCCTCAATGTCTGGATCAATATGCGGGTCGATGTCGCAAAGGATGCCAACGGGGAAGTCCGCTGGCTGACCGTATTGCCGGGCATGGGAGCCATCATTCTCATTGCGGTTTTCCCGATGCTTGCGCTCACCGGCGTTGCCACCTTGCTCGTTACGCCGCGTGCGGTCGGGCGATCCCTGAGCGGGCTGGTGGAAACGGCAACGCAAGCGCAGGCGATCGATTTCGAAAACCGGTCGGCCCGTCTCGATCGCTCGAAAGTGCCGAACGAGATCATTCCCATGGTCGATGCGTTCAACCACGCCCTTTCCAAACTGGATGAGGGATATAATCGGCACAACCGCTTTCTGGCTGACGCAGCCCATGAACTGCGGACGCCGATCGCAATTGCGCGTACACGGGCCGATCTTCTCCCAGAGGCTGAGGTCAGCCGGCAGCTTCGGGACGATATCGATCGCCTCTCCCGCGTGGCGCACCAGCTTCTGGAGATGCAGGCCATCGGCGCGGTCGAATTGCGCGCGGAGCAGAAGGACCTCAACCTGCTGGTCGAGAATATTGCCGCCGATCTTGCCCCGATTGCGATGGATGCGGGTTACGATTTTGACTTCGAGCCGAGCCCCGAGGCGGCTGTCTTTGTGATCCAGACATCGACGATCGAAATGGCTGTCGTCAACCTCATTCGAAACGCGATCGATCACGCCGGCGGCAAGGGCGCAATAGTCGTCAGAGTGGGCGCTGCTGGGACGATCGATGTCTGCGACCAGGGGCCGGGCATCGCGCCATCGGAGCGGGACCGGGTTTTCGAGCCGTTTCGCCGCATCAACACCAGCTCGTCCGGCGCCGGCCTCGGACTGAACCTCGTCAAGAAGGCCGCAGAGATTCACGGCGGAAAGGTGTCATTCTTCGATACCAACCAAGGTTTTTGCGTGCGGCTGGAGATCCGTTCGATCGCCTCATCCGTCGCGAAGGATCAGGGCGGCCGAGGCGGCAAGAAGCAAGGTTGATTCAGCCGCGTGAATTATGGGCCGTTATCCCTTGTTGCAAAACGCGATCAGGCAAGCCTAGTTTTTATTGGAATGGTTTCGACCGGGGATATTTCTCGTCCTCGAACATGATTCAGGTCGCGGAACATATTGATTAAAGCCATGGCTCAGGTTGATCGTCCTGTCGTTCTCCTTGATATAAGTTTCTGATGCTTTTCATCCCTCTGCCCTTTGTCGTCGCCATTCTGCTCCTCGTGCTGTTTGCCGTCGTGGCGAGGGGGAGCGACCAGGCCTCCTTGAAGGAGGCCCCGCGCAATCTGCCGTTCCTGGCGCTGATATTGATGGGTGCTTTTCAGTCGTTTCTGAGCGGCCTGCGCTGGGGATACGGCATAGGGGAGATCATATATGTGGCGCCGATCGGTGCGGCGATCGTTCCGCCGCTGGCATATCTGGGAGTGTGCAAGCTTACCCGCAAAGCCTCGGCCTCATCCTCGCGACGATTGGGATTGCATGCTCTTCCGGCTGTGGCGATCATCCTTCTGGTGATTGTCTGGCGCGGCGCCATCGATGTGGCGCTTCCGCTCATTTTCATCGGCTATGCCGTTGCCATCCTGCTTTTGATGCGATCCGGGACGGACTCGCTCAGAACGACGTCCTTTGAGAGCGCACCACGGGTTTTTCGCGCTCTCGTTTTCACGGCATTCGCGTTGCTGTTATCGGCTGCGCTGGACATTTTCGTCGCTCTCGATTTCGCGTGGACCGAGGGCAGGCATGTGATTCCGATGATAAGCCTCGGAAACCTCTCAGCGCTGATTATCCTGTCGATCGCTGGTGCGGTCGCCAGCCGTGGACGCAGCTTTCCGGAAGTGACGGAGCCGCTGTCGCAGCCCGACACGGCAGAGGACAAGGATACGATGACCGCGATCCGGGCCTTGCTGGAAGCAAAGCGCGTCTACCGCGATCCCGATCTTAATCTCGATCGTCTTGCCCGCAAGGCCGGCATTCCGGCCCGGCAGATCTCCACGGCAATCAATCGCACGACCGGCAAAAACGTCTCGCAATATGTCAATGAATTCCGGGTGGCCGAGGCCTGCGGTTTGCTCGAAGAGACGAAGAGGCCGGTAACGGACATCATGTTCGAAGTGGGGTTCCAGACCAAATCGAACTTCAATCGCGAATTCCGCCGTGTCACCGAGATGACCCCGCTTGAATGGCGGGAGCGCAAAGAAAATCCCGCCTGAATCTTCGACGCAGGTACGAAATCGCGATCGAGGACTGCCGAAAATGTGTTTGAGGTCGAGTTAACGGCCTAGTCGGCCATGCTGTTCGGCATGAACACAAGCACCGAACACGACCGCAAACTTGCCGAAACGCTCAAGTCGCTTTCTCTTGAGCCTTTAACCAGCACAAATAAATCCGAGCCGCCGTGGACAATCGCACGGCGGCTCGCGCTACCGGCCATCCTTGTCGCTTTGGTAGCCGTCCCGGTCGCCACTGCCGTTGTTTGGCCGAATGCCCTAGGCCGTTTCAAGGCTATGCTTCCAGATGAGCTGCGGGCGGACATCATGGCCTCCGCAACGCCGGCCACGAACATCCGATCAGCCAAGGCCGGCGATGCAGAAGCACCGTCTATGCGGGCGGTCACCTTTGCGCCGACCCGCGAAATAACCGGCTCCGGCTATGTCGTCGCGCCACGGTTTACGGCCATCTTTTCCAAATATGAGGGCAGGATTACCGGCATCCCCGTCGAAGCCGGCGATCATGTCGAGGCCGGCCAGGTCTTGGTCATTCTGGACGATGCAGGCGCCCGCTTTGCGCTCGAGCAAGCGATGGCGGCAAGGGTTTCTGCCGATCTTGCTTTGTCTGCGAAGGATATCGCGCTCACGCTGGCGGATGCTTCTCTGCGGCGCATAGGAGCGCTTGCCTCTCGCCAGGCGGCATCTCAAAAAGAGCTTGAGGAGGCTCAAACGGCCTGGAAGAGCGCGTCGAACGCCATGGCGCAGGCGCGTCAGGATCTCCATCGGGCCGAGCTGTCCATCCGCATCGCCCAAGAGCAACTGGATGAATTGACGGTTCGCGCGCCCTTTGCCGGCACGGTGACGCGGCTCAACGCTCACGTCGGTGACACCGTATTGGCGCGTGTCGATAGCGTCCGCGAAAACCAGAGCCTTCTGACGCTCGTCGATACCGGCAGCATGGTGATCGATGCCGACGTGGCTGAGACGAACATCGCCGCGATCCGTCCCGGCATGGGTGGGGAGGCAGTTCTTGACGGCTTTCCCGACAAGCCATTCGCTATTGAACTGAACCGGATCGCGCCCGTCGCTTCATCCGAAAAGGGCACCATCGCGCTTCGGCTTTCCCTCACGGCACCCCCGGCCGGAATCCGTCCCAACATGGCAGCGCGCATTCGCCTCACTGTTCCCAATCCCCAGACATCATCAGGAGACGTCAAGCAATGACAGAGATCATCAAGGAAGAATCATACATCATCTTGAACGCCGTGCAGAAGGGATACCGGGTGGGAGGCGAAGCGATCCCCATCTTTAGCGGTCTCGATCTCACTATCCCGAAAGGTGGCTTCGTCGCCATCATGGGGCCGTCCGGATCGGGAAAATCGACACTTCTCAACATGCTGGCGGGTATCGACCGCCCCGATGCCGGCGAACTGCGCATTGGCAGCGCCCGGCTCGATCAGATGGGAGAAGCGGCGCGTTCTTCCTGGCGGGCCCATAATATGGGCATCGTCTTCCAGTTCTATAATCTGCTGCCCATGCTCAATGCGGCTGAGAATGTCGAGCTGCCGCTTCTGCTCAAGCCGATTTCCGCCAGGGAGCGACGCGCCCGGGTCGAGAAGGTATTGGATCTCGTCGGGCTGTCGGGCCGTGGCAAGCAATATCCGGCCTCGATGTCCGGCGGTCAGCAGCAGCGTGTCGGCATTGCACGCGCCATCATTGCCGATCCCGATCTGCTGCTTTGCGACGAGCCGACCGGCGATCTCGACCGAAAGTCAGCCGATGATGTCCTCGACATGCTGGGCTTTCTCAATCGCGAGATGGGCAAGACGATCGTCATGGTGACACACGACCCGCAAGCAGCCCTCCATGCCCGACAGACGCTGCGTCTCGACAAGGGGCATTTCGTTGAAGAGAAGAGGGCCGCCTGATGAGCTTCCTTCGTCTTGCCCGAAAGAATGCGTGGCGAAAGCCGCTGCGGACCCTGCTGCTGATCTTCTGCGTGATCGTGGCCTTCCTGATTTATGGTCTCACAGCGAGCTTTGAGAACGGCACGCAAGGGGCGGCAGGCGCCAGCGAGAATATTCTCGGTGTGATGAACGCGGCCGGGCGTAACCAGCCGCTGCCGATGGCCTATCTCTCGCGGATCGCTTCGCAGCCCGGTGTGTCAGACGTGGCTTACATGACGCGTCTACGCGGCTTTGTCGGCACGGAAAAGAATGCCATGGCGGTGAGCGCCGTCGAGCCGCAACTGCTCGCCGACGTCAATGGCAGGGAGCTCGGCCTGAGGGCAGAGCTGGTGACATCGCTCGGTGCGGCGCGCGATCGCGTGCTGGTCGGCCGCGCTTTGGCGGAAGCACAAGGCTGGTCCGTCGGTCAGCGCATCACGCTGACATCCTTCCAGACGGCAATGAAAAACGGCAGTCGCGACTGGCGTTTCGAGATCGCCGGGATTTTCGAAGGCGAGACTGCGAGCACCGATACCTATTTCATCATTGCCCGCCACGACTACGTCAATGCCGCCCGCGAGCGTAACGCCGATACGGTGGATGCCTTCATCGTGCGGCCACAAGACGGCGTCTCTCCCGGTCAACTGGCTGTCGGCATCGATGCGCTGTTTGCCAATTCCGCCGTGGCGACGCGCACGCAATCGGAGAAGCAATTCCTTGAAGCCTTTCTGCGCCAATATGCCGATATCGGCCTGATCATCAATTTCATCGTCGGTGCCGCTTTCACGACCCTGCTGATGATCGTCGTCAACACCATGGTCTTCGCGGTACGTGAGCGAACGTTCGAAATCGGCGTTCTGAAGACGCTCGGCTTTTCGCGGCGGCGGATCCTGGGGCTCATTCTCAGCGAGACGATGTTGATTTTCATCATCGGAGGCTCTGTCGGTCTTCTTCTGGCAAAGCTCGCGGCCATGGCGGCAGCGCCGGTTCTTGGCCTGGTTTTTTCGGCCACCGTCCTTGCCAAGGCAGTTTGCCTCATCGCGCTCCTCGGCTTTGCGACGGGGCTCATCCCGGCAGTCAATGCCATGCGCGCACCCGTCACCAAAGCGCTGAGAGCGAGGTAGTCCCATGTCTTCCAGTATCAAGCAAATGCTCGTGATGATCCGGGCCAGTCTTTTCAGCCTGCCACGTCGTCTGGCGATTTCCATCTCGATGGCGCTGTCCATCGCGCTCGTCGTCGCGGTCCTCGCCGGCTTTCTCTCCATGGCGGCCGGCTTCGAAACGGCATTGAAGAGCGCCGGGTCGCCCACCATTGCTGTCCTTCTCGGCGGCGGCACCAATCAGGAAATGGCCTCCGCTATTCCCGCCGAGGCGGTCCGGACCCTCGAGGCTGTGCGGGGCGATATCGGAGCCGTGCGCGATGCGGCCGGCAATCTTGTCTATTCCCGCGAGATCGTCGTTCCTGTGGAAGTCCGACAGGTAGGCGCAGATGCTGCCAAGATGCTGGCTTTGCGGGGAATGGACCCGACCGGACCCTCGCTTCGAGATGGCGTCACTCTGTCGGCCGGTCGTTTCCCGACAGCCGGTTCGCGAGAGATCGTTGTCGGCGATCGCATTGCTGGTGAATTCGGCTCGCTTGCGGTGGGAGACCGGGTGCGGCTGGGTCCGGTCGAATGGACGGTGGTCGGGCATTTTTCCGCGAATGGCAGTGCTTTCGAGTCGGAAATATGGGGCGATCTCGATGCCGTCCGCTCAGCCTTCGATCGGCAGGGCGAGGTTCAGAGCGTGAGATTGCGGCTCGTCGAACCGGGCGCGATCAAGCTGTTGCAGTCTGCGCTCGGCGCCATCACGGTCACGCCCATGGTCGCGGTATCCGAAGTCGATCTTTATGCGGCACAGTCTTCCGGTACGGCCGATCTCATCCGCATGTTCGGATGGCCGGTCGCTCTCCTGATGGCGCTTGGCGCGACGGCCGGTGCGCTCAACACGATGATGAGTTCGGTCTCCGATAGAGCCGTCGAGATTGCCACCGTACGAGCGCTGGGATTTAGCCGGCTGGCCGCCTTCATCGCAACCTGGGTCGAGGCAATCCTGCTTTCGGCAATCGGCGCTGCCATCGGGCTCATCGCTTCATGGTTTCTGTTCAATGGCTGGCAGGCCAGTACCATTGGCGCAAACAATGCCAGCATGGCATTTCAGCTCACGATGAATGGAGGGGTGATGTCCGCGGCTGGTCTATTGGGCTTGGCGATTGGGATTATCGGCGGCGCATTGCCGGCCCTTTCCGCCACGCGCTTGCCCCTGACGGTCGCGTTGCGTGCACGTGGCTAGGGACTTCTCAAAGTCCCCAGATCACCGACTCCTCATGCCGTTTGATCAGATGGCGAAGGTTCTGGAAGCCGGAGCGGACAAATTCGGCAAACTGGTCGACGGCTGGAGAGTGCGGCGCGTCGATCCGTGTGAGGATGGCAAGGGCGCGCTCCGGGTGGGGAATTGTGATCGGCAGCGCGGTGATCGTCTTTTCCTTGCGCTGCGCAAACACCACGCTATGCGGCATGATCGTCAGGGCATCCGCTGCCTTCAGATAGTTGATGACGCTCATGAGCGAGCCGCCCGAATAGCGGATCTTGATTTCCGTCGCGCCGAAGGAAAGCAGCAGGGCGCGCAGATCCGCCAGCAACGGGCTGCCGGGCGGCGGCGCGATCCAGGGGTAGTCGAGAAGATGGCTCGGCTGCGGCCGCCGCTTCAGCAGCAGTGGGTGTGTCACCCGGCAGGCGACGACATTGCGTCCGGGGAGGATCTGTTGAAATTCGAGCCCGGACCCCTCGTCGAGAATATCGATCGGGCAGATGGCAAGATCGATCTGGTCGGCCTTGAGGGCGGCCCGCAGATCGGGGAAGTAGCCATAGCTCTGGTCGATCCGCACATCCGGGTGGCTTGCCTGGAATTCGGCACAGAGGCCGGCGATCAGCGCATCCATGAAGAACGGCGTGCCGCCGATCCGCACGACGCCGCTCTTGCCCACCCTGAAACTCTCTACGAGATCGGATGCCTTGCGCGAAGCGGCCAGCATGATCAGACCATGCTCGGCCAAAGAGAGGCCAAGCGGCGTCGGTTGAAGCGGCCGGCGACCCCTGATGAACAGCGGCTCGCCGACGCGTTTTTCCAGCATGGACAAGGTGCGCGAAACGGCCGGCTGCGCCAACCCCAGCAAGGCGGCGCCTTCCGTTACACCGCCTGTCTTCACGACGGCAGCAAGCTGAATGAGGTGGCGTTCGTCGAACTTCATAACAATATGTTATATTGATCTATAACAAAATCATCAATCCATGCATTTTCCGCTGCTAATGTCTCTTCAAGCTGCACAGCAGATTTTGGAGGAAGAGCATGGCGGGGCATGCCAAGGCGCTCACATTCAGCGAAGCGACATCGTCGGAGGCTTTCTCCGAGCGCTTCTCCGCCAACGGCGATGGCAATCTGCCACGGCTGATTGCTGCTGCCGTGACCCATGTGCATGATCTCATCAAGCAGTTTCGCCCGACCCAGGAAGAGTGGCGTCAGCTCATTGCGTTTCTGACCGAGGTCGGTCACGCCTCCGACGAGCGGCGTCAGGAATGGGTGCTCCTGTCGGATCTCATCGGTGCTTCGGCACTGGTGGAGGAGATCAATTGCCGGCGTCCGAAGGCGGCGACGCCGAACACCATCCGCGGACCATTCTTTCGCAACGATGCGCCGGAGCGAGCCTCCGGGGCTTCGATTTCGCTCGATGGCGTTGGCGAGCCGCTGGCGGTGTCCGCGCGGGTGCAGGATCTGGACGGCCTGCCGATCGCCAGTGCCGAGATCATCACCTGGCAGGCCAATGGTGAGGGCTTCTATGAAAATCAGCAGCCCGACCTGCAGCCCGAACACAATCTGCGCGGTCTTTTCCGCACGAATGCGGACGGACATTTCCACTATCGTTCGGTGATGCCCGCGGGCTACGGGGTGCCGGATGACGGGCCGGTTGGGCGGCTGCTTGCCGAAGCCGGCTATCCGCTGCGCCGTCCCGCTCATCTGCATTTCGTCGTGCGCGCCAAGGGTTTCGAGACGATCACGACCCATATCTACGATGCGAGCGACCCAAATCTTGCCGAAGACGCCCTCTTCGGCGTGCGACCGGAACTCGTCACCAGTTTCGAAGCCGTCGACATCGGCGGACAGCGCGGCAAGGCTGCAAATCTCACCTTCGTCATGGTCAGAGCAAAGCCGGGGAGAGCAGGATGACCTCAGATTTTTCCTATGCGGGCAGCCCCGCCCAGATCGTATTCGGCGCTGGCAGTAGAAGCGCGGTTGCCGAATGGATCGCTACGGCCGGCTGTAAGCGCGCTTTGGTCCTGTCGACGCCGCACCAGAAGGCCGATGCCGAGGCGCTCGCTCGCGAGATCGGCCTGCTCGCCTGCGGCGTCTTCACGGGCGCCACCATGCACACGCCTGTCGATGTCACTGAGGCTGCGATGAAGGTTGTGGCGGAAACCGGTGCGGATTGTGTTGTTTCGCTGGGGGGCGGATCGACGACTGGCCTCGGCAAGGCGATCGCCTATCGCACTGATCTTCTCCAGATCGTCATTCCAACAACCTATGCAGGCTCGGAGGTCACGCCGATCCTCGGCCAGACCGAAGGCGGCCGCAAGACGACGGTGCGCGACGCCAGGATCCTGCCGGAAATCGTCATCTACGATCCCTCGCTGACACTCGGCCTGCCGGTGGCGATGAGCGTGACGAGCGGTCTGAACGCCATGGCTCATGCGGTCGAGGCGCTTTACGCGCGTGACCGCAATCCGATTTCGAGCCTGATGGCGCTGGAAGGCCTGCGCGCCTTTGCGCGGAGCCTGCCCGCTATCGTGCGTGATCCGAAGAACGCTGAGGCTCGTAGCGATGCGCTTTATGGCGCCTGGCTCTGCGGGTCGGTGCTCGGCACCGTCGGTATGGCGCTGCATCACAAGATCTGCCACACGCTGGGCGGCTCCTTTGATACGCCGCACGCGGAAACCCATGCGGTGATGCTGCCGCATACCGCCGCGTTCAATGCAGCCGCGGCCGCATCGGAACTGGCGGAGGCGGCCGGCATCTTCGGCGGGTCGATCGGCGGTGGGCTCTGGGATTTCGCCAAGGCGATCGGAGCGCCGCTATCGCTCAAGGAGTTCGGACTGACGGAAGCCGATCTTGATCGCGCGGCCTCGATCGCAGTCGAAAATCCCTATTGGAATCCGCGGCCGATCGACCGGGGTTCGATCAGGACACTCTTGCAGGATGCATGGGAGGGCCGGCGACCAGTCGGCTGAGACATCGGCGCCTTTTGGCGCACTCTTTGGGAGGAGAGACAATGAGGGGAGGAAACATGTTCACGAGACGCGATTTTCTGAAGACGACGGCTGCCGGTGGTGCCGTGCTGGCGGTGCCAGGCCTAGCCATGCCGGCCATTGCCAAGGATGCGGCGATCAAGCTCGGCTATGTCAGCCCGCAGACGGGGCCACTCGCCGGCTTCGGCGAGGCTGATAAGTTCGTCATCGATGCCTTCCTGGCAACGACCAAGGCAAAGGGTCTCAATTACGAGGTCGTGGTGAAGGACAGCCAGTCCAACCCCAACCGCGCGGCTGAAGTCGCAAAGGAACTGATCGTCGACGACCAGATCAACCTGATGCTGGTCTCCTCGACGCCGGAAACGACCAATCCGGTCTCCACCACCTGCGAAGCCGAGGAGATGCCCTGCATTTCCACAGTCGCGCCCTGGCAGCCCTGGTTCATCGGCCAGCAAGGCAATCCGGGCGATCCGGCTTCGTGGAAGCCCTTCAACTATGCCTACCACTTTTTCTGGGGTCTGGAAGACATCATCGCCGTCTTCACCGGCATGTGGGGCCAGATCGACACGAACAAGAAGGTCGGCGGCCTGTTCCCGAACGATGGCGACGGCAATGCCTGGGGCGACAAGGTCGTCGGCTTCCCGCCGGTTCTCGATAAGCTTGGCTACGGGCTCACGGATACCGGCCGCTATCAGAACCTGACGGATGATTTCTCCGCGCAGATCAACACCTTCAAGCAGGCAGGCACCGATATCCTGACCGGCGTCATGATCCCGCCCGACCTCACCACATTCTGGAACCAGGCCAAGCAGCAGGGTCTGAAGCCGAAGGTCGCCTCGATCGGAAAGGCGCTTCTCTTCCCACAGACCGTCGAGGCGTTGGGGAACGCCGGGCACAATCTGTCGACCGAAGTCTGGTGGACGCCAACGCATCCGTTCAAGTCATCTCTGACCGGTGAGACCGCTGCCGCCGTCGCGGACGCCTTTACCAAGGCTACCGGCCGCCCGTGGACCCAGCCGATCGGCTTTGCCCATGCTCTGTTCGAGCTGGCCGTCGATGTGATGAAGCGCGCCGGGGATGCCGGCGATGCGGAAGCGGTCGCCAAGGCGATCGGCGAAACGAAGCTCGATACGCTCGTCGGGCCGATTGCCTGGGGCAATGAGAAGCTTCCCCCCTTCGCCCGGAAGAATGTCGCCAAGACGCCGCTGGTCGGCGGCCAATGGCGGCTGAAGTCGGGCGGCGGCTACGATCTCGTCGTTGTCGAAAATGGGCTGGCGCCGAATGTGCCGCTCGGCGGCAAGCTCGAAGCGCTGGCGTGAAAGGATGGCTGCCCGGCGTTGCGCCGGGCAGCCTCCAAGGGAGAACGACAATGCCCATACTGGAATTGAACGGAGTTTCGAAATCCTTCGGCGCGCTCGTCGTCGCCGAGGATATCGGCTTCTCTGTCGAGGCTGGCGAAGCGCTCGGGATCATCGGGCCGAATGGCGCCGGCAAGTCGACGCTGTTCAACCTGATCAATGGCAACCTCTCCGTCGCGCGCGGATCGATCCGCTTCGACGGTCGCGATGTCACCCACACGCCGCCGATGCAGCGCTGCTTTGCCGGCATGGGCCGCACCTTCCAGATCCCGCAGCCTTTCGAACGGTTGACCGTCTATGAGAACCTGCTGGTCGCTGGCACCTTTGGGGCGCAGGCGACCGAGAGGAATGTCTCGGATCTTTGCGCAGACATTCTGGTCGAGACCGGCTTGATCGCCAAGGCGAACATGCCGGCGGGATCGCTAACCCTGCTCGAACGCAAGCGCCTGGAGCTGGCCCGGGCTTTGGCGACCCAGCCGAAGCTGCTGCTGCTCGACGAGATCGCCGGCGGCTTGACGGAAGGCGAATGCCGCCAGCTGGTCACGACCATCAAGCGGGTCCACCAGCGCGGTATCGCGATCATCTGGATCGAGCATGTGCTGCATGCGTTGACGGCAGTGGTTCAGCGCATTCTTGTGCTGAATTTCGGCCGGATGATCGGCATCGGCGAGCCGGAAGCCATCATGGCTTCAAGCGAAGTGCGCGAGATCTATCTGGGGATGGAAGTCTGATGGCAAGCCTTATCGAAACCCATGGCCTCATGGCCTCCTACGGCGATTTCCAGGCCGTGCTTGGCGTCGATATGCGGCTTGAGGCTGGCGAGACCATCGCTGTCATTGGGGCGAACGGCGCCGGCAAATCGACGCTGATGCGCTCGATAGCCGGTGTCATTAACAATAAGCCCGAGATGGTCCTGCATCGCGGCGAGCCGATCGGCGCTTTGGCCGCATCCGATGTGGTTCGGCGTGGCATCGCGCTCGTGCCGGAGGGGCGAAAGCTGTTTCCGTCGCTGACGGTCGAGGAAAATCTGCAAATCGGCCGTTATGGCCGGCGGATCTCCGGGCCATGGACACTCGACAGTATCTACACGCTATTTCCGATCCTGAGGGAAAGACGGCGCAATCCCGCGACGGCGCTTTCCGGTGGACAGCAGCAGATGGTCGCGATTGGCAGGGCGCTGATGTCCAACCCCGAAGTCCTTCTCTGCGACGAGCTGAGCCTCGGCCTTGCTCCCGTAGTCATCAAGGACATCTATGCCGCCTTTGCGCATATCCGCGCCGCGGGTGCCGCCATCGTCATCGTCGAGCAGGATATCGCACAGGCGCTGAAGGTCGCCGATCGCGTCTATTGCATGATGGAGGGTCGGATCACCCTGACGGGCCGACCGGCGGAACTCGATCGCGCCGATATTCATGCAGCTTATTTTGGAGCAGACACCCATGAACTGGCTTGATACGCTTCTTCAAGGCGTGCTGCTGGGCGGCCTTTATGCGCTGTTTGCGGCGGGTCTCAGCCTCGTCTTCGGCATCATGCGTCTCGTCAATCTCGCCCATGGCGATCTCATCGTGCTCGCGGCCTTCCTGATCCTGACGCTCGTTTCCCTGCTTGGGCTCAATCCCTTCCTGGCGGCGCTGATCGCCGCGCCCCTGATGTTTGCGGTCGGCTGGCTGCTGCAATATCATCTGCTCAACCGCACGCTCGGCAAGGATATCCTGCCGCCCTTGCTTGTTACCTTCGGTCTGTCGATCGTCATCCAGAACGGACTTCTCGAAGGCTTCACGGCCGACAGCCGACGGATATCCGCGGGCGCATTGGAGACAGCCTCGCTGCAATTCGGCGGCGTCAATGCCGGGCTGATGCCGCTTCTGACCTTTGCATCGGCCGTTCTCGTCATCGTTGCCCTCAACCAGCTGATCTACCGTACCGAGCTTGGCCGCGCCTTCCGGGCGACCTCGGACGATGTGGTGACGGCAAGCCTGATGGGCATTCGGCCGAATTCCATCTTCGCCATCGCCACCGGGCTTGCGATGATGATCGTGACGGTAGCAGCGCTCTATCTCGGCATGCGGGCGAATTTCGATCCGACGGCGGGGCCGGCACGGCTGATCTACGCCTTCGAAGCGGTCATCATCGGCGGTCTCGGCTCGCTGTGGGGCACGCTCGCCGGCGGCGTTATCCTCGGAGTTGCCCAGACATTTGGCGCGGCGATCAATCCCGAATGGCAGATCCTTGCCGGGCATATTGCCTTCCTTTGCGTGCTGCTCTTCCGCCCGCGCGGCCTTTTCCCTCGGGCAGTGGATTGAGGCGGCCATGACCAAAGGTTTCGAAACAATGTCGACCGAAATCGCAGCACCCAAAGGCTGGCGGGTGGAAACGCGCACAAGGCTTTCCGGTATATTCGCCATCCTTTCGCTCATCGCGGTTGTCGCGCTGGCAGCTGCACCCTTCCTGGTGTCGCGCGGTGTCGTCCAGGATCTCTTCTTCATTCTCACCATGCTGGCACTGGCACAGAGCTGGAACCTGCTTGCCGGCTATGCAGGTCTGATTTCTGTGGGACAGCAGCTTTTCGTCGGCTGTGGCGCCTACGCGCTGTTCGGCTTCGTCATTCTCGCCGGCATCGACCCGATCCTCGCCATTCCGCTGGCCGGGCTCTTCGCGATGTTGATCGCCGCGCCGGCCGCCTTCTTTTCCTTCCGTCTCTACGGTCCCTATTTCGCGATCGGCACCTGGGTCATTGCCGAAGTCGGGCGGCTGCTTTTTGCCCAGTGGAAGATGCTGGGTGGTGGAACAGGAACCTCGCTGCCGCGCGAAGCCACCAAGGACATGCTGGGTATCTCGCTGCTGCAGGACTGGTTCGGCATGCGCTCGGCAGCGGCGGCGGATGCGCTTGCCTATTGGCTGGCGCTGGCGCTCACGGCGTTGACGATCGGCTTCATCTACAGGCTGCTGCGCAGCAAGCAGGGGCTTGGCCTTGCTGCCGTACGCGACAACGAGACGGCAGCGCGTGCGCTCGGCGTCGATGCGCTCCGCCTGAAGATAGTCGTCTATCTGGCGACCGCCTTCGTGACGGGCATGGTCGGTGCCCTCATCTACCTGCAGAAGGCGCGCATTTCGCCTGACGCCGCCTTCTCGCTCACCGATTGGACCGCCTATGTCGTCTTCATCGTCGTGATCGGCGGCATCGGCACCATCGAAGGGCCGCTGGTCGGCGTGCTCGTCTTCTTCCTGCTGCGGAATGCCTTTTCGAGCTACGGCTCCTGGTATCTGCTCGCTCTGGGGGCGCTCGCCATCGTCACGATGCTCTTCGCACCACGGGGTCTCTGGGGCCTCATATCCAGCCGCACCGGTTGGGAGCTGTTTCCGGTCCGCCGCCTGCTGAAGGGCGGACCTGTCCTCAATGATGAAAAGGGAGGGCCACATGGCTGACATCACCACCGACGTTCTGATCATCGGTACAGGACCCGCCGGCTCGGCAACGGCTGCGCTGCTTGCGACCTATGGTCTCGAGCCGCTGATAATCAACCGTTATCGCTGGCTGGCGAGCACACCACGCGCGCACATCACCAACCAGCGCACGATGGAGGTCCTGCGCGATCTTGGCCGAGACGTGGAGGATGAGGCCTATCTCTTCGCGGTCGAACAGGATCTGATGGGGCAGAACGTCTTCTGCACGGCGGTTGCCGGCGAAGAGATCGGCCGCATGCAGAGCTGGGGCAACCATCCCTTGTCGCGCGCCGAGCATCTGCTTTCGTCGCCCGCCCACATGAACGATCTGCCGCAGACCTATATGGAGCCGCTCCTGTTCAAGACCGCTTGCTCGCGCGGGGCGCAGGCGCGTATGTCGATGGAATATCTGAGCCATGTCCAGGATGCCGAAGGCGTCACGACGACCTGTCTCGATCGCCTGACGGGCAAGGAAGTGACCATCCGCTCGAAGTTTCTGATCGGGGCCGATGGCGGCAACTCGAAAGTGGCCGAGCATGCGGGCCTGACCTTCGAAGGCAAGATGGGCGTTGCCGGCTCGATGAACATCCTGTTCGAGGCCGATCTCTCGCGCTACGTCGCGCACCGGCCGTCGGTGCTCTATTGGGTGCTCCAGCCCGGCGCCGATGTCGGCGGCATCGGCATGGGTCTGGTGCGCATGGTCAGGCCGTGGAACGAATGGCTGATCGTCTGGGGCTATGACATCAACCAGCCGGCGCCTCAGGTCGACGACGCCTTCGCCACCAAGGTCGTGCGCGAACTGGTCGGCGTTGCCGACCTCAAGCCGAAGATCAAATCCGTCTCGACCTGGACCGTCAACAACATGTATGCGACGACCATGTCGAACGGCCGGGTTTTCTGCATGGGCGATGCCACGCATCGTCATCCGCCTTCGAACGGCCTCGGCTCCAACACCTCGATCCAGGATGGCTTCAATCTCGCCTGGAAGCTTGCCATGGTCCTCAGAGGTCAGGCCGGCATTGGCCTGCTCGACAGCTACCAGGCTGAGCGTGCGCCGATCGCCAAGCAGATCGTCAGCCGCGCCAACAAATCGATCGAGGAATTTGGCCCGATCTTCAAGGCGCTCGGTCTGCTCGATTCCGTCGATCCGGTGAAGATGCAGCAGAATATGGATGCGCGCTGCGATGACACGGCCGATGCCGAGCGCCAGCGCACGGCCATTCGTGAGGCGATCGCGCACAAGGTCTACGAATTCGATGCGCATGGCGTCGAGATGAACCACCGCTATGCCTCGAATGCCGTGGTCAAGGACGGTCAGCCGGAACCCGCCTTCGAGAAGGACCCGGAATTGCATTTTCAGCCAACGAGCTGGCCTGGTGCGCGGTTGCCGCATGCGTGGCTGTTCAACGACAGCGGCGCGAAGGTATCGAGCCTCGATCTCACCGGGCATGGCGTCTTCACGGTGCTGACCGGCATCGGTGGAGACGGCTGGGTCGCGGCGGCAAAGGCATTATCAAAAGAGTTGGGTCTGCCGATCTCGGCCCACAAGATTGGTCCGCGGCAAGAGTGGCAAGACCTGACCGGAGACTGGGCGCGCGCCCGCGAGATCAGCGATTCCGGCGTGCTGCTCGTACGTCCCGATCATCATGTTGCCTGGCGCTCCGATGCGGCGGTTGACGACCCGGAACGCGAGCTGCGTCGCGTTCTGAAGACAATTCTGGATTTGTGAGGCGACAATGAGCGTGCAAGAAAAAGGCTATTTCACCGAGGAAAATTCCGTCGAGGTTGTTACCGGCCGCAACGCGAATACTGGGGATGCGCGGCTAAAGCAGGTGATGGAGGTCGTCACCCGCAAGCTGCACGAGGCGGTGAAGGAACTGGAGCCTACCCAGGGCGAGTGGATGGAAGCGATCTTCTTCCTCACCCGCACTGGCCACACCTGCACCGACTGGCGGCAGGAATTTATCCTACTATCGGATGTGCTTGGCGTGTCGATGCTGGTCGATGCGATCAACAATCGCAAGCCGTCAGGCGCATCCGAAAGCACTGTCCTTGGCCCCTTCCATGTGGCCGATGCGCCGGAATTGCCTATGGGTGCCAATATCTGCCTCGATCAGAAGGGCGAGGACATGGTGATCAGCGGCTGCATCCTCGATACCGACGGCAAGCCGATCGAAAATGCGGTGCTTGATGTCTGGCAGGCCAACGACGAGGGGTTCTACGACGTCCAGCAGAAGGGCATTCAGCCCGATTTCAACCTGCGCGGTGTCTTCCGCACCGGCAAGGACGGGCGCTACTGGTTCCGGGCGGTAAAGCCGAAATACTATCCGATCCCGGATGACGGTCCGGTGGGGAAATTGCTCGAAGCACTCGGTCGCCACCCGTATCGCCCCGCCCATCTGCACTACATCATCAAGGCCGACGGCTTCGAGACGCTGACGACCCACATCTTCGATCCCGATGACCCCTACATCCACTCCGATGCGGTGTTCGGCGTCAAGGAAAGTCTGCTTGCCGAATTCAGGCTGACCGACGATCCGGCACGGGCGAAGGAACTCGAATTCCCGGGAACGTTCTGGCGGGTCGAGCACGATTTCGTTCTGGCGCCCGATCACAAGCGAAGCTAGCCAAAGGGGTCTCCCTCCAGGCCGGGCTATCGTGTACTTTCGATGCCGACCAGGATGAGGTTGATGCCGGCAAGAAACTGCTCTTGATCGTCATGCTCGGGTATCTGCGCCGCCACCTGATGCACGAATGGATATTCTGCGGGATCGTGCTGTGTCCATCGCGCGGCGATGCTTGCCAGAAATGCCGAGCGATCCACCTCGCGCGGAAGAAGGCGGGCGTTCGCGGCATTCTGGCCGGCGACGCCGAGGATGTAGTTCAGAAGCACAGAGGCGGCGTCGAACTGCGCCTGTTCGGGAACACCGAGCGCCCGGAGCCGGCCGCCAATGCCTTCGAAGATCTGCAGCATCGCCGTCTGCCACGGCTCTCGGGAGAGCTGGGTGCCGACCCAGGGGTGGATGTCGATGACATTGAACACGCCAAGGGCGATGGCGCGGATCCCCTCCCGCGGGTCGGCATCATTGACGCTCGCACCTAAAGTCCGGGCGATGATATGATTGGCTGCTGCCGTCAGCAGTTCATTCTTGTCGGCAACGTGCCAATAGATCGCCCCGCTTCCTGTCGCCAGGCGCGCGGCAAGTGCACGGAAGGTCAAGGCGTTCTCACCATCCGTATCGAGGATTTCGATCGCAGCCTCGACGATCCGCTCTTTCGAGAGTGCGTCGGTACGCCGTTCGGTCCTTTGGTTTTTTGTCCGCATGAGTCTAATCCTGACATAATTGGAACAATGTTCCAATCCATATCTATGGAACGTTGTTCCAAAAGATCAGAAAGACAATCCAATGACGATATCAGTGACAATTGTCGGCGCGGGCCTGGGTGGCCTCGTTCTCGCACGCGTCCTGCATATTCATGGCATTCCCGTAACGATCTACGAGGCGGAGCCTTCGGCCGAGGCTCGCACGCAGGGAGGCCAACTCGATATCCACGAGCACAACGGGCAGCTTGCGCTCGACGCGGCCGGCCTCACCCAGGAGTTCCGCGCGATCATCCACGAGGGCGCCCAGGCGACGCGGGTGCTCGACCAGCACGGGAAATTGTTGTTCGAGGAGGCTGATGACGGCACGGGTGGACG
Source organism: Rhizobium sp. A22-96 (assembly GCF_053521805.1). Lineage (NCBI taxonomy): Bacteria > Pseudomonadati > Pseudomonadota > Alphaproteobacteria > Hyphomicrobiales > Rhizobiaceae > Rhizobium > Rhizobium sp. A22-96. The sequence continues at coordinate 286,967 of NZ_JBNWDQ010000006.1, read as the reverse complement.
TCCCGAAGTGCTTCGCGGCGATCTGCGAAGGATTCTCCTTGAATCCTTGCCCGCGGAAACCATCCAATGGGGCAAGAAACTTGCAAGCGTGGCGACCTTAGGCGGAGGGCAGTACGAGCTGGCATTCGCGGATGGCTCAACGGTTAAGACCGAGTTCCTCGTCGGTGCGGACGGCGCATGGTCGAAGGTGCGGCCGCTGCTATCGGACGCCAAACCAAACTATGCCGGCCCGACATTCTTCGAAACCTATCTCTACGACGCCGACGAGCGGCATCCTGCGGCCGCTGAAGCGGTTGGCAGTGGGGCGCTGTTTGTTGCCTCGCCGGGAAAGGGGATCTTCGCGCATCGTGAGGCGGGGGGAGTTCTTCACACCTATGTCCAGCTCAGCCGCCCTGTCGAATGGGTTGCCAGCATCGATCTTACCGATAGTGCCGCCGCTGCTCGCATTGCTGCCGAGTTCGAGGGTTGGGCGCCGGAGCTGATCGCGCTGATCACCGATGGCGACACGCCGCTGGTTCCGCGCATGATCTACACGCTCCCAGACGCGCATCGATGGGACCGCATACCCGGCGTGACGCTTCTCGGGGATGCCGCGCATCTGATGCCGCCGTCCGGTGAGGGTGCTAACCTGGCGATGTTCGACGGTGCTGAGCTCGGAAAGGCAATCGTTTCGCATCCCGACGACATCGAGGCGGCACTTGCTGTCTACGAGGCCGGCATGTTCCCGCGCAGTGGTTCGGAAGCGGTGGATGCCCACCTGATCCTCGATCTTTGTCTCGGAGCGCGTGCACCCTTCGGGCTTGTCGAGTTCTTCAACAGCGGCTTCAAGGGAGAGCATGAATGACACGATCTTTGGGACGCGCCGCAATTTTGCGATTGAAGCCATGAGGATTGAAGTGCCGTCCATGCAATACAACCTTGGAGTAACCCGAAAGTAAGCTTTCTCCACCAAGCTACGGCTCATCTGGCCCGTGGAGGCCCGCGTGAGGCAGCCACGGACGGGAAGCGCCATGCCATCCATCGACATCATCGTCCCACAATCTGCTCCTCGCCTCTGGCAGGAAATCGCCATCAGGCGGCTGCGGGCTGACGGATATGATGTCGCGGTTTTGCATGCGACGGGATCGGCGGGCTGCCCGGCCATGGTCAATGCCATCCTCGCCCTTGAGCGGCGCGTCTTTCGCCGCACCATCCCTGGTCTCGCAACTCCCGTGTCGGCGATACCAGCGAGTCCCCGCAGGGGCTCGGCGGCGTTAAGGCTGGATCTTGTCGGCAATGCCCCACCTTCGGATATTCCCACGATCGCGCTCAGGTTCGACAACTCTCCTTTCGATGTCTCGACTATACAAGCGGTAGCGGCAGGCAGATTGCCTGTCATCGAGGCGGTGCTTGATGGCAAGACCGTCGTCGGTCGGGCCTGGCCGATGATCGACAGGCGGGAGTCGGTAGCGCTCGGCATCGAGGACGTGCTTGCCCGGGCCATCACTCTCATTGTTTCGACAGTTCGAGCCTTTACCGAGAGCCGGTTGGCCATCGGCGAGCCGTTGTCAGAGGCGCCCAGCAAGGACAGCCTCACGGCAGTTGGATTTGCGTCTGCCTATTTGGCGGGATCACTGCCCCGGCTTGGCCGCGAGGCCATACGGCGAACGCGTTTCCGTCATGCGCACTGGCGCGTCGGTTATCGCTTTATAGATGCGCCGGGTGTCGCTGCGACATGCACCCTTGGCGACGGTTGGTCCGTCCTGCCGGATGAGGGCGACCATTTCTACGCAGACCCCTTCGCCTTCCAATGGCAAGGCCGGGACTTCCTGTTTGTCGAAGACTATCCGCACGCAACCGGAAAGGCCGTCATATCTGTCGTGCCATTCGATGTGGATGGGACGCCTCAGGCGCCGCGATGCGTCATGGAGGAGCCGCATCATCTCTCTTATCCGCAGGTATTCGAGCGCGACGGCTCGATCTGGATGCTTCCAGAGGCAAGCGCGAGCGGGAAGCTTACATTATACCGCTCGGTCGAATTTCCGGATCGCTGGGTCGCCGAGGCCGTGCTCATCGAGGGCGAAATCTCCGATGCGACATTGCTCGACTATGGCGGGCGGCTTTGGTTGTTTGCGACGAACCGCGATGGCTATGGCAGTACGTCCGATACTCTGGTGGTTTTCCATGCCCCAAGCCTTGCCGGCCCCTGGACGCCGCATCCGCTCAACCCCATCCTCATCGACCGTCGCATGGCGCGCCCGGGTGGCGCCTTCATCCGTTGTGAGAACGATCGCATCTTCCTGCCGGTGCAGGATGGAACGCTTGGCTACGGCGGCGGGCTCGGTCTCTCCGAGCTGCTGGAATTGAACGATCAGACGGTCCGGCTGTCGCCGCCGCAACCGATCACGGCTGAGGGCGATTGGCCCTATCCGAAGATCCATACACTCAATCGCTCAGGCCGATTGGAAGTGATCGACGGGATTGCAGCCGTGCGGAAATGATTGCGGCGAGAGGAGCGCCTCGTAGCCCGCGCACATTCTTGCCGGCGAATATTGTTCCTTGAGCCGCTGTCCGGCCGCCGCGAGGCGGGCTGCAAGCTCTGGCTCGGCTATAAGCTCAGCGAGCCCCTTTGCGATGCCTGATGCATTGGCGTCGACGAAGAGTGCTGCCGCGTCGCCTTCCTCCGTCGTCAGCACTTCCTGCATGACCGGCAAGTTGCTCGTCACAACGGGCAGGCCGGAGATGGCAGCTTCGACTGCGGCCAGGCCAAAAGTCTCGGTTGTCGAGGCAAAGGCGTATGCATCGCCTGTGGCGAGGAACTCGAAAATGCGCGTCGGCGGAACCTCGCCGATCAGATGGAGCCTGTCCTTCACGCCGTGGCTTTTGGCAAAGGCGACAATCGCGTCCCATTCGGGTCCGGTGCCGGCAATCGCCATGTGAATTTCGGGCAGATGAACGAGCGCTCCGATGAGGGCGATCTGGTTTTTCGACGGTGCCATTCGGCCGGACGAGACGGCAAGCCATGCTTCCGGCGGCAGGCCGAAAGCGGCCCGCGCCGCTGCCTTGTCGATTGCCTGCGATGGTGCGGAAACGCCGTGGTCGATCCGTAGCGTACGGCGCTGGTAGGCTTGCGGGAAGGTGTCGAATTGTGCCCGCGTCCAACCGGAGTTGACGACGTTTGCATGGTAGGCGCCGAGGGCACCCATCAGCTTGTCGATCTGTGTGAGAATGCCTCTCACGCCTCGTGTCTGCGGTGCCCCGCTCTGGTTCGCGATGATCAGCTTCGCGCCGGCCAGACGTGCGCCGATGGTGCCAAAGATATTGCCGTAGTGCTGGAAGGTGATGACCGCGTCCGGTCGTGCGGCGCGCAGATAGCGCGCAAGTCCGATGGCCGCCCTGATTTGTCCAAAGAGGCCTCGCGGTGGCTCGGCGAGGATGAAATCCGCATGGGGGTCGCGGTCGTAAACGTCCGTCTTCCTGTACATGAACACGGTGCGTATCTCGTGGCCGCGAGCGCGCAGCCCTTCACCCACCATGTCCGATATGCGTTGAGCGCCGCCTGCTTCCGCCTGTGTCTGCACCTGGACGATTTTCATGAGCGGCCTTTCAGGAAGGAACGGGCGGCAAGTGCGTCTTCACCGCCGAAAAAGCCCAGGATCGAGGGATTGATGCCTATGCTGCGCCGCGCGATGAAAACGGCCGTCACGCACCAGACAATGATGGTGCCGGAGATGCTCAACGCCGCTCCGATAGGGCCGAGCAAATAGGTTAGCGCCGCCGTCGCGCAGAGCCCGAGGACATTGACGATAACGAGCAGCTTGAAAAGCGCATGCTGCAGGCCCGTCAGTTGCATCAGGATTTCAGTCGGGCCGCAGGCGGTTCCAACCGTGGCACCGATACCGAAGATGATCAGCGTTATCTGCATGGTCGGCGTGGCATAGGCGGGATTGAAGACCGAGAGGATCAGGTCTCCGAAGAATACAAATACCATCAGCACCGACAAAGCGATGACAAAGCCGGCGAAGGCGGCAAGGCTGGTGATGCGCTGCACATGCGGCCTGTCGCCACTATGAAACGCGCCGGAGATCTGCGGAGCCAGTGCCTGGTTGATGCCGTTGAGGGCCAGGACCACAAGCCGCATGGTCCGGTCTGCGACAAAGATCGCTCCGGCGGCCTCCGGACCGAGGATTGCAGCTACAAGCAGGGTACTTGCCTGGCTCAAGGCAGGCGGCAGCGCGGTGACGCCCCAGAGGCCGAGGGTTACGGTCTTGAATTCCCGCCTCTGTTCCCGGGTGAGCGGGCCGCGCTTCGCGCGGATCGTGTCGCGAAACAAGACCAGTGTTTGCGGGGCGATGCAGAGAAGCAGCAGGCCTGCGGTCAGATAGGTCGCTGTCACCGCACTCATTTTGATCTGCAGGAAGTGGGCGAGGATGAAGATCGGGATCGCTACTGCTCGCCAGATCACGTCGCGCGGAAGCAGGGCGAATATGAGCGCGTTTTTGGCACGGAGCGCACAAGCGACGAATTCGGACCAGCCGAGCGCGAAAGCAAGCACTGTCGTTGCGATACAGATCGATAGCCACTCGGGTGTTTGCGCACCCGCAAGTGGTAGAAATCCGATAACAGCAATGAGCAGGCTGAAGCTAGCGAGCCCGGCGAGCGCGACGAGGACGGAGCGCGCCATCATGCCGTTGGCCGAATTGAGGTCGTTATTTCCCGCATATTGGGGCCAAAAGCGCAGGACCGCACTTTGCTGGCCGACGATGGAAAAGAACGAGGTCAGGCTCGCTCCGGCATAGGCAGCGCTGTAAAGGCCGAACTGTCGCTCATCGGTGGTCATGGCCACCGTTACGAACATCAGGAAAGATAGGCCTGCACTGGCAAGCTTAATCACGCTTGCCACAGCTCCGCTTCTCGCAAGTGCGCCTATAGATTGGCGCAGATTGTTCGCGGGGGGGGATATTTCGGCCGATATAGTATTGTGACTACTTACTTTGTCACTCAACGTCGTAATCCTGCACTGATTAATTCGGGCTCTACGGCCGATAAGTCTTAAAATAAGATGTATCTCTAATATCTTAAGTTCTCATGGTGGCGCCAGCGCGAACTGGTAACATGGTTACTTGCGATGTCTCATCTCGATCACACGCACCGGTATAAATTCAACGGATGATTAACATTATTCACTAATACTGAATTTAACCATCCGGGACGAGCCGAGGACCCGCGGCAGCGGAGCAACACAGAATGAAGCCGTTTAGCATTGACGAACGCACGCTGCCGCCGCTGCTCGACGTCGGTGCCGTATGGACGATCCTTTGGCAGCGCCGTTTGACGGTGCTGGCAAGCGTCATCGTCGTGCTGCTGCTGACGGTCGCCTATCTTGCCGCCGCCAAGCCGAGCTACACGGCGACGGCCTCGATCATGATCGATCCACGCGATTCACATGCCACGAATTTGAACAGCGTTCTCCCCAATATCGGCAGCGACAGCGCTGCTATTGCGAGCCAGGTCTACGTCATTGAATCGCGCGACCTGCTGATAAAGGTCTTCGAAAGCGAAGGCATCGAGAACGATCCCGAATTCTCGAGCGGCGGTTTGCTCTCGCTTGTCGGTCTGGGTAAACGCCCGACGACGGATGAGATCTTCAAGCGGTTCCAGCGCGGCGTGACCGTCGAACGCGCGGGACTTACCTATGTCATCGATGTCAGCTTTGTATCCCGCTATCCTGACAAGGCGGCGCGGATCGCCAATGCGATCGTCAATCGATACAGGACCGGCCTTTCGGGAGATCGGGAAACCGCCAACAGCGATGTGAATTCGCTGCTTGCCGACAAGATCAGCGGCCTTCAGAAAAATGTCAGCGACGCGGAACGCGAGGTTGGGGATTTCAAGGTCACCCATAAGATACTCGATGCGTCCGCTGGCGGCACCCTGCAATCGCAGATCGATCGGGTCACCGAGCAATTGAGCGGGGCGCGAAGCGACGCCGATCAGGCCAAGGATAAATATGCCCAGGCGGTTGCCGCCGGCACGTCGCCCGCCGGCCTTGCCAAGCTTTCGGAAATCCTCTCCTCCGAAGCCACGGTGAAACTGCGCGAAAACTACAATCAGCGCGCGGCGGATCTTGCCAATTACGAAGCCACCTACCAATCGCGTCATCCTATCATCAGAAGGCTTCGATCGGAGCTTGATGGAATGCAGGGCCTCATGGCCGTGGAAGCCCAGCGAATCACGCAGGAGTTGAAGGCGAAATCCGATCTGGCGGCACAGAACGTCGTCACCCTTGAGATCAAGCTCGATGCCCTGCGTCAGCAGCTTGAAAACTCGGATGTCGCGCAGGTGCAGTTGCGGCGTTTCGAGGCGAGGGCTCAGGCAGCCCGAACAGTGCTCGATGATTTTCTGAAGCGCGCGGAGGAGACCTCGCAGATGCAGGGCCTCCAGCTACAGGAGGCACGGGTGATAAGCTCTGCGTCGCCGCCCGTACAGCCGACGTGGCCGAAACCATTGCTGCTACTGCCGGTGAGCGCCCTGCTGGGCCTGATCCTGGGATGCGGCCTTGCCATGTTGCGCGGCCCCGTCGGTCAACGGGAAAATGACCCGACAACACCCATACGCAACAGTCTGGAGGGGGTGGAGCCCCACAAGGATAGTGTGCTTGATGTGGTGCGGTCGGAGCCCGTCCCCGTCAATCTTGGAGAATATCGTTTGCCGGGCGTTGCAGGCTCGGGGGCATATTCGAGCATCCGGGCGATGCGGAGACGCTTTTTTCAAGCCGGGAACGAAGCCTTTTCGCGTGATGTTCTGCAACTCATGCGGCGCATCATTCTTCACCTGAAAGAGCACCCGAAACCCTATGTGCTGCTGGTATCCTCGCTGCACACGCCTCTTGCCGCAAGACTTGCCGGCGCCATGGTCGGCATTGGCCTTCAACAGGCCGAGCAGAGCGTGCTTGTGGTTGAATTTGGCAGCCAGCCGGGACTGGAAGCACCGAGGCGAAGCGCTAATAGTGTCTTCGTCAGCGGCGCGAGCGGCCTTCGAACAATCGTTTACAACAAGGCTGCCCAGAGAGAGCAGATGGCGGAAACTCGCCTTACCATCGATGACATATTGGCTGACGCGGGTTCCTTCGATTTCGTCCTTCTGATGGCTCCGTCACTCGTCGATAGCGACTGGCAGCCAACGCTTTTTGCCGAGGCAGACCTCATGCTTTTCGCGCTCAGCCCATCGGAGGAGATGTCCGAGGCTGCCAATATGCTTCGGCAGCGCCTCGATACCGATCAGATCGGCCGCAGTGCGACGCTGGTGATCGCGCCAACGCCGGTGGACGCCGCCGAAGGATCGGTGGTGCATCCCATTCGGCCAACCGACGACGGAAATCGGAGCGGCAGGATTGCTGCGAGACGATGAGCGTATCGACCAGGCTATCGTCGATGATGATGTCACGCCGGGGCGCTCTCACGTTGGCAGGCGGCTCCATCGTGGCGGTTCTTTCCGGTCCCGTGCGAGCTGCGAACAAACGTCCGGTGCCGTCACGCGGGTTCAATCTGCCGGGCTGGCTCGATAGCAGCGATGGTATCGCTCCGAGTGATGCGGTGCTTGAAGAGCTTCGCCGTCTCGGCTTCGAGACGATCCGCCTGCCCATCAACGGCGATCTCATCTCGACGGGCGATGCGGCAGCACTTCGCCGTATCCGCGATGGCGTGACGGCACTCGTGCGGCACGGTTTCGCTGTCATTGTCGATATGCACCCTTCGGAAAGTCTTCACACCGCCTTGCGTCTCGATTTCGATACGGGAGCAGCGAGGGTGGCGCAGGCATGGACGGCTCTCCGCACCGTCGTCGCCGACCTGCCGCCTGCTTCGGTCTACCCGGAACTGTTGAACGAGCCGCCCATGGAAAGCGAGGCGTGGCTTGGATTGCGCGACCGGCTGGCCGAAATTGTCCGATCCGGCTGTCCGCTTCACACGCTGATGTGGGGACCGTCGCCTTCGCAGGGCATTTGGGAGATCGGCGAGACGCCGCCGCTTGCCGACGACAACCAGATTGCCGCAGTTCACTTTTACGCGCCGACGGCTTTCACACATCAGTGCGAAACTTGGGATTCATCGCCGCTTGCGCGGATTTCGAATCTGCCCTTTCCGGCAACGAAGGAAACGCCGAGCGTAGTCGAGCGTATCAATGCGTTGCGCGCAGCCGGGGACGAACAGGCAGCGGCCTTGATCGAGGAGCAATTGTCGACGCCGTGGACGGATGCGGCAATCGCAGCTGAATTCGCACGGCTCAAGCATTGGTCGGAAACCTATGACTGCCCGGTGATCATGAACGAATTTGGCGTGCTGAATTTCTGCGTCGATGCTGAAAGCCGGATATCCTGGGTCCGTTCTGTGCGCCGGGCGGCGGAAGCAAACCAGGTCGGTTGGGTCTATTGGGAGCTCGATCAGGGTTTTGGCTTCATCAAGAGCCGGAGCAGCACGCAGGGTTTCGATTCCTTGATGCTCGCCGCAATGTTCGGAGGCGATGGCGGTGGCTGAGATGCGAAAGGGATCCGACCTTGCCGGACCGCAGCCGGCGTGGATTGATGGAGGCCTGCGATGAGCATCACGGGCGGCCATGCCGGCTTCAATCCGGCAGCGCAGAACTCACTGCGCTCCGATGCCGTGTTTCATCTGTTTATCGCAATTCTTTCGGTCATCGCGTCCGTTTCCGCCTTTGCAGTCTGGACACCGTTCGGGGTTGCGGCGACGTTTCTTCTGACATTGGTTCTGTCAATCGCGCTTCCGGGCTGTATTCCCACCGTTATCGCCTGCTCGTTCCTATATCAGAACCTTGTGGTCGCGTGGTTCACGCCTTTCGTTCCAGATCACAATACGTTCGATGCCCTGCGTGGGGCCAACTTCGTCATTCTGATGGCTGCCTTCGGCATGTTCTTCATCGCTTCATTCCAGTATCGCGTGCGTGCCTTGACCGAATTGCGTCCATGGCTGCTGTTCAGTTTCGCGCTGTGCGGAACGGTTTGCTTCTACTTCGCGCTTGGAGCGATTCACGGAGGCCCCAAAGACGCGGTCATCTATTTCCGCAATACGATCACGCCGATTGCCTGCTTTCACATCGCAATCCTGGCCGCGAGCCTTTATCCTGTCGACTTGCGCAAGGCGATCTTCTGGCTCTGCGTCGGCGCGATCGCCTATGGCTATCTGGAACAGATTTTCAGGATGGATTTCCTCAGCCTGTTCCATGGCGATCTCTATATCCAGCGTGGCCTCAAAGCGCAGATCGAAGCGGGTGTTTGGGAGAAGCGGCTCCGGGAAACGGGCTTCGTGCTCCGCGGCCTCGAAGATACGATGATGACGACCTTCTTCAACATCAAGCTCCTGAGCGATCTGTTTCCACCGATCTTCCGCAACGGCGGTCCGAACTTTCACCCGATCAGCTATGCCTATGGTTTGAGTATCATGGCCACCTGGCTCCTGTTCAGGGGACGTTGGCTGTTGCCGATCGCTGCGATCCCGCTGCTTCTGGTGATCGGTTCCAAGGGCGCCACATTCATGTTGATCGTCGCGCTTGGCGCGCGGGTGATGTTTCGCCCATCCAGGGCAGAGCTGACGCTCCTGGCGGTGGTCGTATTGTCCGGGGTGTGGACGGTCGCGGCTATCGCCTTTGGTGCGACGCATGGCGACTACCATGTTCTCGGCCTGATCGCCGGCGTTCGCGAATTTCTCCACAATCCCCTTGGGCAGGGATTGGGCATTGGCGGCAATCTGTCCAGCACCAGTCTCAATCTTGATTGGGACCGGGCGCAGGGGGAGGGCGTGGCTTCGGTTCCGGTCGAAAGCGCCGTCGGCGTGATGCTCTACCAGATGGGAGTGGGCAGTTTCGTTTTCTTCGGCTTTCTGATCGCGCTTGCCGCGGCGGCGCGCAAGCAGCTCATCGCGACAGGCGATCCCGATTTTCTCTTTGCCTTCGTCACCATCGTCACGATCACCTCCAATGCCGTATTGCAGGAGGAGGCATTCTTCTCGCCTCTTGCCCTCGGCTTCTGCCTTCTGCTGGTCGGTGTCTCGTTCGGTACGCGATGGCGCGCAGTCGCAATGGCGAGAGGCCTGTTCCTGCAACGAAAGGCTGCCGACATATAGTCGCGTACACGTAAACGACGGTAAGTTTAGAAGGTTCTTTTGTAAGTATTCGCAACAAATATTTGTTAATGATGATGTAGTAATGTCTTTGGAAGAATGAAACATTGACCACCATATCGGTAATATTCCGGAGTTAATCGTGGCTGTTTTAGGTGCATACCCCCCCGGACTTACTTGCCGGCCGATTGAAGACAGCGATTGGGACGGCATCATCGATTGCCTTGGCAGGAATTTTCCGACGCGCTCCCGAAGCTATTGGGAGCGGGCCATCGTCCGCATGGAGAAAAGACCTATCGTGCCGGATCTCCCGAAATACGGCTTCGTGCTGGATATGTCGGGGCGGATTGTCGGCGTCCTGCTGGCGCTTTATTTCCGCCATGAGGGACAGGAGGGCGAGGAAGAAATTCGCTGCAATCTCTCAAGCTGGTCCGTCGATCCGGAATACCGCGCCTTCGCCGGCAAAATGGTGATCGCGGTACTGAGAAAAAAGAACGTCATTTATTTCAATGTTTCGCCGGCACCCGGAACAGAGAAGGTCAACGAGGCGCTCGGTTTCCGGCGGTACTCGGAAGGCCAGCTTGCCTTCCTGCCCATTCTGAGTTCGGTACGGCATCCCTATCGCGTGCTGGGGGCCCGTTCCGATCTTCCGGAAATGTCGATGCTTTCCGAAGGCGATAGAGACATTCTTCTGAAGCATGCGGCCCTCGACTGCCGTTCACTGATCTGTGTCGGCGAGGGCAAGGCCTTCCCCTTCGTGTTCAAGACGCGTCGGATCTTCCATAGCATTGTTCCGTGCTCCCAGGTCATCTACTGCCGTTCGCTGGACGAGTTGAGCCAGTGCGCCGGTGTGCTGGGCCGCTACCTGCTACGCAAGGGCATGTTGCTCGCAATCGTAGACGCCAACGCACCGGTGCCCGGTCTGACAGGCCGATATTTCGCGGGCAGCGGCGCGAAATACTTCAGGGGCCCGAAACCGCCGCCGCTCGGAGACCTGACATTTACAGAGCTCGTCATATTCGGCTCCTGACGGTACAGCGAAACTAATCCAGGCAATCTTGCCTCTACAGCGCCGGCGATCGCGTGGTGAGTTTGGGGTGGCTACCCGCAAGGTGGTGCAGCCTTGCCGCAAGGGCGGGGCTCAGGCTTTCGATTGCATGGACCAGGCGGCGTCGAGCGAAATGGAATTGCCGGCGCATTTGCCAGCTAAAATCGGTGTTGGTCGCAAGGTTGCGGCGATGATCGGCCAGTTCCAGCGCAAGAGTATCGATGTCGAGCTTTTCAGGATCATCGTAGTAGGCCGTGATCTTTGCGCGATCGATAGAGGCTTCGCTCATCCATTGTGGAATGTAGGCCGTGCACAGACGTTCCACATCCGTCAGTAGCCGACTGACGCCAGCGCCGCTCGCCGGGCAGGAGGTCTGATAGGCGTCTCCAATCAGGACGACGCCATCCTGCCGGCAGTTCTCCGCGATGGTCATGTCGGTAAGCCAACTGTCGATGCGGCCGACAATCTCGAAATCACCGAAGACTTCGACAAGAGACGGGAAGGCGGCGGCAAGAGCGTCCTTCGGATGTTCGTGCAACGACTTCACCCAGGGATCTCGCGGACTGCGGAAGGCGAAGAGGTTAGCCCTGGTCGTGCCTGGAACGGGAAAGAGATTGAGATGATCGATGCCATCCGAAGCGGCGTGATAGGTAAGGGCGGCATGACGAAAGCTTTTTGCGCCGACAGGGCGAAGATTGAAGCCGAGTGCCAGCGACCGCTTTTCACTGATAGACCGGTGCGAGATACCAAGGTCTCGGTGCAGAATGTCACCCATCCCGGTGGCAAGAACGAGAAGCCGCGCCGTAATCTCGTCCTGGCCGAGGATCACGATGCGTTGGCTGCTTGCGCTGGTCTGTACGCGACTGACCTGGCCGACGACGAAGTTCACCGTTTCCGGCAACGTGGCCCGCATCGCCGAGACGAGCTTGTTGTAGAAAAATCCATAATGCCAGCCATAGGTCCGATCCAGCATCCGCCCCTTGTGCATGTTGATCACTTCGTCGAAGGCCGTGGCTGAAGCCGAGAGGGGGCCGAGGAGGCGAAGCCGGTGGAGTTGTTCGATCTGGTCCCCGCTTATCCTCTCCACGCGGAATTCCTGCGGGACGATGCGATGGCGATCGATCAGCGTAACGCGATAGCCGGCCCGGCCCAGTATACAGGCGGCGATGGTTCCGGACAGTCCTCCACCGACGATGGCTATGTCTGTGTCCGTTTCGACAGGGGATCGTTTGGTCGTCATTTCGAATACCTCAGGATCGCGTAGATGGCGTAGGGATTGGTTGTGAGGTACCGCCAGAAAAGCCTGCGCGGCTCCATCATTGTGCGCCAGAGCCATTCGAAGCCGGCCTTCTGAACCCAAAGCGGCGCTCGCTTGGTCTTCTTGGCCAGATGGTCGAAAAGCCCGCCCGATGTCTTTATGATGCCGACATTTCCGAGCCGTGCGGCAAAGTCGTGCACGAAGATCTGTTCGCGCGGAACGCCGAGGCCGAGCCAAAGGATGTCGGGCGCAAGCGCATTGATTTCATCAAGCTTCTTTTCCAATGCTTCTCCTGAAAGATAGCCATGGCAGTGGCCGACGATACGCAGGTTCGGGTGATTCGCCTGCGTAACAGCCACGGCCTTGTGGTTTTCCGTCTCGGTCGAGCCCAGGAGGTAAAAAGAAATGCCTTCTTTCTCGGCAAGCCCGGCCACGTCTTCATAGAGATCCGTTGTCGCCACACGCTCGGGGAGCCTCACCCTGCATAGCCACCGCGAAGCCATGACAAGCGGCTGGCCGTCGGCCAGAATCTGATCGGCTTCGTGAAAAAGCTTGGCAATCTTCGCGTCGGCATGAACGCGCGCGACAACCTCGCCATTGGCCGAGGTGAAGTAGTAGGGACGGCTATCGCGACGACGCTTTCGCGCAACCTCGATCATGAGAGATGCCGCACTGCGCCGATCGACCACGGTGATGGGCAGGCCACCTATCAGCACGCTTGGAAGGGGAGCAGCTTCCAGCGGACTGGCTGAACCATGTTCCAGTGCATCAATGAATTGCATTTGGCTTTCCGCATGGGAGGCGCCCCCGGCGGGCATAGAACTGTTTGCGGATGCTTCGCGACCGGCAAGGTAGGGCACCCCACCGCCATCGGTGATTGCGGAGGCAGTCATTGGATTATTTTGAAAGCCTGTATCAATATCGCGCACAATCATTACCCCTTGCTTGAGTAATGGTTAGCTAATATGAGCGTATAAGTTAAGTCGTTTATTAGTATTTAGTTAATGTATAAAGTTCTAACAAAATGATATACCGATATGGTGGCTTTGGCTCGCGTCGCATTAGAACGAGCCCGCAAGATAAGTGTAAATAAAAACATATGCTTGAACGCTATGGAGCTTTGAGTTTCAGACCAATAAAAATGCCGAGCCGGCTCATTGTCGGTTGGCTGCAGAATCTGCGTCGATCAAACCGACTATCAAGGCTACCGCGCAGACCGTACTAAATTTAAACAGTATGAGATATGACCGTGCCCTTGAGTGGCGGCAGGATGAGAAATCATTATCCGCCATTCCGCCTGCCGCTCGTCTGATACAACCAGAATGGCCGCCGTGCGATGGTCGACGGCTCGAGGCGGTCAATGCCTCGTCCTGGTTGATTAAGCAATTCGTTTATTTTCTGCGATGCCGCTGCGGCGGATTTGCGCCTTGACGCAGGCGGTTCAACGGCCGCATTTGTCGTTGCGCCTAGCTTTCGGCATTGTCGTGCCGCGGCGGAACGGTCCCGGCAGAAGATATGAAGACACCGAAAAGAATCGGAATTATCGAGGTCGCACGGCTGGCTGGGGTATCCGCCACAACGGTTTCGCGTGTCCTCAACGGCCAGGTCGATAGTCGCATCAGCGTGGAAACACAGGAGCGCGTCAGAGCAACGGCGAACAGCGTCGGCTATGTCGTCAACCGGCTGGCGACTTCGCTCAGAACGCACCGGACGGGCGTGTTCGGGGCGATCGTCAACAGTCTTTCGGGTCATTATCAACCGCATCTGACCAGCCGGCTACAGGCGGCGGCCCAGCGCCGAGGTGTGGAACTGCTGGTCGCGCAGGCAAAGGCCGAGGCAGGCGAGGTCGCGGGCCAGCTGCGGCTGTTCCAGGAAGACTTTTTCGACGGCGTGATCATGGTCAGTGATCTCCCCGGTCAACAGGCCCTCTGCGATCATCTCGATCGTATGGGTAAGGCGCATGTGACGCTTGGCGCGGGGTTGACGGGGCCGCTGCCGGCAGTGCTCACCGATGATCGATATGGGATGAACTTGCTGTTCGACCACCTGACTGGACTTGGGCATCGCCGCATCTCTTTCGTCTATCGCATCAGCCGCAATGCGCTGCGCGATCGCCTGGCGATCTTTGAAGAGACGATTGCCGCCAGTCAGGGTTCTATTGCTGGCGATGTCATATCCTTCGAGAGAGGTGAGAGCGATCGCAAGACATTCCTCGGCATCCTGGCCTCGCAGGAGCGACCGACGGCTCTCATCTGTGGCAGCGATGGGCTTGCCATCGAGGTCGTTGCATTCCTGCGTGACAGCGGAATTCGGATTCCTGACGATATCTCTGTTGTCGGTTACGACAATGTGCCCGACACCGCTTATTGGGCACCACCCTTGACGACAGTGGCTCAACCGACGGATCAGCTCTGCGAGGCGTCGCTTGATCTTCTGGTTGAGTTGTCGAATTTGCCATTGGAAGCGCGCGTTGCAAAGCGTCCGATACGCTTCGTGCCGCCTGAACTTGTCATACGTGCGTCATCCAGCTCCCCTAGTTTGCGGCCATTCTCCCTTGCGTAGTTGAAACGGCAGTTTTGAGCGCAAGTGGCTGTTTTTCATTTGCGCAAACGTTTGTGCAACTCATTTATTTGGAGACTGTGCCGATGTCCGATCCCTTGCTCAGCGGCCTGAATATGGCTGTTACCCGCCGCACCACGCTGCTCTTGGGAGCGGCGGCCGGCCTCTCCACTTTCGTGCCGGCGCTCTCTGCCTGGGCCGATAATGGTGAGGACAACAGGCCTGAGCTTCGCATTGCCGTTCAGCAGAATCCGATATCGCAAGAGCCGGTCGATGCAGCCAGCAACGTCGCTTTCCGCAACAATTATTCGATCCACGAGACGGTTCTCGCGCTTGACATGCGTGGCGATTTTTCGGTGAAGCCCAATCTCGGCACGTCCTGGACCTGGGTCTCGCCGACGGTTCTGGAAATGAAGCTGCGTCCGGGCGTGATCTTCCATGATGGTCGCGAAATGACAGCCGAGGATGTCGCCTTCTCGTTCGGCCCTGAGCGGCTTCTGAACAAGGATGCGCCGGGCTACCCCACCTATCGCACCAATTTCACCAGCCTCGATCATGTCGAAGTTGTGGATCCGCTGACCGTTCGCTTCGTCACCAAATTCCAGGATCCGATCTTCCTGCAGCGCCTCGCATCCTATGCCGCTGTCGTCATCAGCAAGGACGCCTGGCAGAAGAACGGCGGCAACTGGACGACCTGGCGCCAGAAGCCTGTCGGCGCCGGCCCCTATAAAGTCGAGAGCTATGCGACCAATGAAAATGTGGTTCTGGCTGCTCACGATCAGGCGTATCGCGGCAAGCCGGCTGCCAAGCGCGTGACGTTGCGCATCGTGCCGGAAGTGTCCTCGCGCATCGCCGGGCTGCTGGCGGGTGACTACGACATCGCCACAGACCTGCCGCCGGATCAGCTTGCGGTCGTCACCGCAAGCACTGGCCATGAGATTGTCGGTGGTCCGGTCCCCAACCATCGCATCCTGTTTTTCGACAAGAACAATCCAGCTCTCAAAGACCCGCGCGTTCGCCAGGCGCTCATCCTTGCCATCGACCGTCAGGCGATCGTCGATACCATCTGGAACGGCCGCACCAGGGTGCCGAACGGCCTGCAGTTCGAACTCTATGGTCCCGTCTATCTCAAGGATTATCCGGCCTACAAATATGATCCGGATCAGGCGATGCAGCTCCTGAAGGATGCAGGTTACAACGGTGAAGAAATCGAAATCCGCTCGCAGAACAATTATTACACGGCGGAAAACCCCGTCACGCAGGCGGTCGTCGCCATGTGGCAGGCCGTTGGCGTCAATGCCAAGATGAAGTTCGTCGAAAGCGGTAAGCTGTTCGAAAATTCCTCGACCCGCGCCACCGGCAATTGGTCAAGCACCGGCCAGATCCCGGACCCCTACATTTCCTTCTTCACCCAGTTCAGCTCAGCCGGGAACCTGAATTCCTTTAAGATCTGGCAGAACGCGGATTTCGATGCTCTCGGCGCGAAGATGGAGCAGGCCGTCGATCCGGCCGATCGCGCCAAGATCTTCCGCGACATGCTCAATCTGATCGAATGGCAGGATCCGGGCGTGACGGTGCTGCATCAGAACGCCGTCTTCTTCGGTATCCGCAAGGGCATCAAGTGGCAGCCGCTGCCGGCATTCCAGATGGATCTTGGCGCGGGTAGCCTTGCCTTCGAAGAGCAGAAGAGCTGAGCTTTCCTGAGATGCTTCCTCCCGTCCTTTCCGTTGACGATCTGAGTGTCACGTTTCAAACGAAGTCGGGTCGATTCCATCCGGTCAACAATGTCTCCTTCGACCTTGCCGCAGGCGAAATCCTTGGCATCGTCGGGGAGAGCGGATCGGGCAAGAGCGTCACCTGTCTTGCCCTTGCCGGCCTGCTTGGTCCGACGGCTCGGGCGACGGGATATATTTCCTTTCAGGACTCCATGTACGACGCGGGCGAGCTTGGCTCGATGGCGCGTGCAAAGCTGCCGCCCATCGGCCTGATCTTTCAGGAGCCGGTCTCCTGTCTCGATCCGGTGCGGACCATAGGCTCTCAGATCACCGAGGCGGCCGTGAGTGCCGGCCTGTCACCGGCCGAAGCTAAGGCCGAGGCGCTGCGGCTTCTGGCCGAGGTGGCCATTCCACAGCCGGAAACGCGTTACAATGCCTATCCCGCGCAATTTTCCGGCGGCATGTGCCAGCGTGTGATGATCGCCATGGCGCTTGCCATGCAGCCTCGGCTGATCATTGCCGATGAGCCGACCACCGCGCTTGACGTCACCGTTCAGGCGCAGGTCGTGGCGCTGCTAGTCAAGGCGGTACGCGAGCGCGGCATCCCGATGATCTTCATCAGCCATGATCTCGATTTCGTCTCCGAGGTCTGCGACCGTATTGCCGTGATGTATGCGGGCTCGCTGGTCGAGATCAACCGGACGGATGATCTCTACGACAATCCGCGCCATCCCTATACACGGCTGCTGCTGGAGGCGATGCCCGGGCGCGGCAGGCCGCTCGAAAAGCTCGCCGATATTCCCGGCGAACTGAAGCTGCACGGCACAGTGCCGCAGGCCTGCGCCTTCGCACCGCGCTGCCCGCGGGTCGAGACCAATTGTGCGACGACGGTGCCGCCGCTGATTGCCGGCAGGGCCTCGCTTGCCTGTTTCAATCCCTGGAGTTCCCATGACGCTTGAAAAGACCGCGCCATCGAGTGGGGAAGGGGTAGATATCGCGCTCGTCGCCCGCAATCTGCACTTTTCCTATTCGCCGGGCTTCTCCCTATGGCCCGGACGAGTTCAGGGATTTCACGCGATCAAGGATATAAGCCTGGAATTGAAACCCGGTGAAACGCTTGGACTGGTCGGGGAATCCGGTTGCGGCAAGTCCACGCTTGCCTCGCTCCTATGCGGCGATCGTGAGCCGACCTCAGGCGAGATCGCGCTATTTGGCACGTCTTTCAAGAGCCTGATGAAACCCAACCGGCGTGGGCTGGCGAAGCATTTGCAGGTGATCTCGCAGGATACGCTGGGCGCGCTTGATCCGCGCCGCAGCGTCGGCCACCAGATGCTGGAGACACTGGCGATCCACGGTATCGGTCATCCGTCGAGCCGGCTTGACCGCGCCGCCGAGACCTTCAAGGCCGTTAGCCTGCCGGTCTCCGCCCTGGAGAAATTTCCGCATCAGCTTTCCGGCGGGCAGCGGCAACGTGTGGCCATTGCCCGCGCTCTGGTCGTCGAGCCGAAGATCCTGCTCTGCGATGAGCCGGTCTCGGCACTCGACGTCTCGGTGCAGGCGCAGGTTCTCAATCTGCTGCTCGATCTTCAGCGTGCCCGCGGCCTGTCGCTGCTCTTCATCAGCCACGATGTGCGCGTCGTCCGCCACGTCTCGCATCGCGTCGCGATCATGGAGGCGGGACAGATTGTCGAAACCGGCCAGACCGAAGACGTCTTTGCAAATCCCGCTCATTCCTACACGGCAAAGCTTCTCTCCGCCGTGCCGCGCGGACGGCGCAGCAAGATGCGACAGGCAACAGCCGTGCTCGAAGCGCTCTGAAGGAACAGGCCATGCTTCAGTCCATCGCGCGCGCTCTGCTCAGGGCCCTCGTCACGCTCTTCCTGGCGATCACCTTCACCTTCATCATTCTGCGCGTCAGCGGCGATCCATTGCATTCGCTGCTGCCCGTCGAGACGCCGCCGGAAGTGGTGGCGCTGATGCGGCAACAATGGGGCCTCGATCAGCCGCTTTATATCCAGTATTTTTCCTATCTCGGCCATCTATTGCGTGGCGATTTCGGTACCTCGCTGCTGAACGGACAGGACGCCCTGACGCTGGTGCTATCCAAGGTGCCGGCGACGCTGGAATTGATGGGTGCAGCTCTTGTTCTGGCTTTCGGCGCCGGCGTGCCTCTCGGCATTCTGGCCGCGCGCAACCGGGGCGGTCTGATCGACCGTTTCGTGATGATGCTGGCGGTGCTGATGCATTCGCTACCGAATTTCCTCATCGCTATCCTCCTCATCCAGCTGTTCGCGGTGTCGTTGCGGCTGCTGCCGAGCGGTGGCGGGTCGACGGTGGCGCATCTGGTCATGCCGGTTCTGGTGATCGGTCTTTACAATGCCGGCATCATTGCTCGTTTCGTCCGTTCGAGCGTGCTTGAGGTGCTGGGGCAGCGCTATATCCTTGCCGCCCGTGCCAAGCGGATCGGCGAACGCGCCGTTCTATGGCAGCATGTCATGCCGAATGCGGCATTGCCGCTTCTGACCATGCTGGGCTTCCTCGTCGGCGGCATGATCGGCGGCGCGGCTGTGGTCGAGACCGTTTATGCATGGCCGGGCGTCGGCCGCTTCCTCGTGTCATCGGTGGCGCAACGCGACCTCAATATTGTGCAGACGATCGTGCTGCTGATCACCGCAACGATGGTCGGCGCCAACCTTCTCATCGATTGCCTCTACATTCTCGCCGATCCGCGCCTGCGGCATCGGGCTTCGGCCTGATCGGCCAATGGAAAGATCATAGCCATGACGAACATAGCGACCGACGCCGACGTGCTCTCGAAGGTCAAGCCTGAGAAAACCCCGCGCCGTCTGCGTCTCGATGTCACGACGGCGCTCTGCGCCATCGTGCTTGTCAGCTTCATTCTTGTGGCGATCTTTGCCAATGTTTTTGCACCCTACCGCTTTGCGCAGATCGATCTTCACGCTCGCAAGGTTCCGCCACTCCTATTCGGCGGCACGTTCAAGCATATCCTGGGCACCGACGAACTCGGCCGTGATATTCTGAGCCGCATCTTCTACGGGTTGCGCACCAGCCTGCTCATCGCGCTCGGCGCTTCGGCGATCAGCCTGGCGCTCGGCACGACGCTCGGGCTGCTTGCCGCCTTTCGCCGCGGCTTTGCCGACATGTTGATCCGGGTGGCGGTAGATTTCCAGGCCTCGATGCCATTCCTGATCATCGCGCTCGCCGTGCTCGCCTTCTTCGGCGACAATCTCTGGCTCTTCATGGGGCTGCTCGGCCTCTACGGCTGGGAGCGCTATGCCCGGCTGGTGCGCACCATGGCCGGCCTGGAGCTGGAGCGCGGCTACGTCGCAGCCTTGAAGCGCAATGGCGCCGGCATGCCGCGAATCGCCTTCCTGCATGTCCTGCCGAATATCCTCTCGGTCGTTCTCGTCAATCTGACCGTGATCCTGCCGGAGATCCTGCTGCAGGAATCGGCGCTGAGCTTCCTCGGGCTTGGTATCCAGCCGCCATTGGTCAGTCTCGGCAGCATGGTGGGCGCGGGGCGCGACTACATCATGACCGAATGGTGGATCTCGATGCTGCCAGGGATCGTAATCTTTCTGCTGTCGCTGTCGATCAGCCTCATCGGTGACTACCTGCGCGACGCCTTCGATCCAACGCTTCACTAGCCCCAAATATCGTTTCGACCCTCAAGGAGAATTCCAGTGCCTTTGCCTCTCAACGCGGCTCGTCATGGCCTGCTGCGCATCGCCGCCCATCGCGGTTTCAGCCGCCGCTTTCCGGAAAACACCATCCTCGCATTCGAGCATGGCGTCGCGGCCGGTGCGAACGAAAGTGAGATCGATCTGATGCTGACACGCGACGACCAGATCGTCGTCATCCATGACCGCACGCTGGAGCGGACCACCAATGGCTTCGGCTTTGTCGCCGATCATGATCTCGAGCATATTCTGACGCTCGATGCCGGCGCGAAATTCGATGGGCGTTTTGCCGGTACGCCTGTGCCGACGCTCGCCGATGTCGTCCTTTGGGCCAAGCAAAGCGATACGCGCCTGGCAATCGAGATGAAGGAGCCGGAACGGGGCGACCGCCTGATCGACATCATGGTCGGCACGTTGCGGGATCTCGATGCCTTCCAGCATGTCGCCATATCCTCCTTCGACCACATCGATCTTCGGCGCGTGAAGGAAAAAGAGCCCCGCCTGCAGACGGAAGCCATCCTGCATCACCGCCCGGTCGATATCGTGGCTTCGATGCGCTCAGGCGGGATCGACGGTGTCTCTCTGGAACTGAACCGCTTTCATCGAGCCGACGCCGAAGCGCTCCGGGAAGCGGGTATTGCCGTGCGTCTCAGCCTGCCATTGCCTGAGAAGCTGGCTCTGTTCTGGCAGAGCGGACGTGACTACCTTCCGATGATCCGGCAGTGCATTGCCGATGGGCTGATCGACGCCATCATCGGTGACGATGTCGATTTTCTCTTCATGCTATCCAAAGACAACTCCGCACGGGAGAAAGCATGATTGACCGCTGCCGCTTCTTCCTGCGAGCGGCAGCGTGAAGTTCATCTGATGTCGAGCGAGCAGCTCTGCCGCAACCCTCTCCATTGTTCTCCATGGACTCAGCTTTGCAGCCATGCCAGCAGTAGTGTTTTCTGAGTGAGGCAATGCTCGATGTCGAATGCGCCAGTAACATGCGAGGTTCGCTATCGCCTCGATCCGGACAGGATCGAGGACTTCAAAGCCTATGCGAAAATTTGGATCAAACTTATCGAGCGCCACGGTGGGACGCATCACGGCTACTTCATTCCCCGTAAGAGACCAACCGGCATTGGCATAAGCTTTCCAGGCGTGGGAGAGGACGGGGCTGACGATATTGCCATAGCCCTGTTCACCTTTCCAGATGATGAGGCGTATCTCACTTACCGCGAAAAGATCGCCAACGATCCTGACGGTATCGAAGCCAACGCACGGTTTGGAAAGCAGCCGCCGTTCCTTAGCTACGAGCGCGCGTTTCTGCAGCCGATTCCGCCAAGGGATTAGGCGTGGAAGCAAGAAAGAGATTGATGATCAGTCGGTTGAGATAGCCGCCCTGCTGGAAACTATCCAGCAATCAGCTCGCCTTCCTTGAGCTGCTGCCAGCATGACCGAGTGCGTCCATCGCAGCCGCCACGATAAAGCCGCGCCACTCCCGCTTGAGATCCGCGCGCACGGCAACCGATGCCGTGATCCCGAGACCGGTGAATGCGCTCGTGACGCGGACGATCCGTTCCTGCTCGACGGACTGCATATCAATGCCAAGTGCCGCATACATGATCATCCCGAGCTCTATCATTTCGGGATCGGCGTTCTGCCCATTCTCCGCCAAACGGTATTGAAATGCTGAAATTCCCGGCCAATCATATGCGAAGGTGACGGAAGCTTCCACGACGGCTCGATCGCGCTCGATGCCGGGAGCAAGAGCTTCCACACTGGCGCGCAATGTCTCCATGTGATCGCGGCTCGTTTCCATCGCCGCATCGTAGAGCGCCTGCTTGCTGGGATAGTGGTGCAGCAACCCGGCTTTCGAATAGTTGACGGCATCCGCGATCTGTTGGAGCGAGGTGTTGGCGAAACCGTGCTTCGCGAACAATCCTGCGGCGTGATCGAGGATCTCAGCGTCAATTTCGGCTCTGGTCGGTCTGGGCATGTTCGAGGCCTAGCATGGGCCAACCGAGGCAGTCAATTTTCAATTGAACTGGTCGGCCGCTGCATGGGCGGGATGATGGCGGAGTCAGGTTGATGACAGCTATGGCTCCATATTTCAGCGCGGGCCAGGGTTTAACAAAGCCTGCAATCCGGCAAGCTGATAGCGCCAGAAGACGGCGACTGCCTGTTGGATGGCCTGCGGATCTTGGTGCGCTTCGAGAATGTCTGCGATCATGTCGACAGTGCGGGCAAAGACCTTGTGCAATACGAATCTTGCAGACGGCGACAGTGCATCGTCGCCCTCCTTTTTCTCCGCGTATGCAGAGGCGAGGCGCTCCATCTCGTTGATCATCATAGTCCTCACCCGTTCGAAGCGCGTGCCGCGGCCGCCGCGCAGGAGGATGAGTACGGCAAGACGATGGTCGATCCAGAATGACAGAAGTGCGCGCGCAGCATCCGAGCCGCTTGCGGTGGCGCCTTCCCAATGATCCAGCCTTTCGAATTCTCTCAGACGAGCGCGCAAAAGCCGTAGCAGTTGCGCTGCAATGGGCGCGGTGACAATGGCATTGAACAGCGCCTCCTTGTCTTCGAAATATTTGTAGATGTTGCCGGTACTGATGCCGGCCCGCTCCGCAACATCGGCAAGCCTGGCTGCCGTAAAGCCCTGCTCGGCAAAGACGGTGCCTGCCGCCTCGACGATGCGATCACGCACCTCATCCTTCAGCTTTTGCGGCATGCGGTCACCTCGGGTAAAGTGGCCAGATCGCTCATCCACGGCGCGGCTTCCTCGAGCTGGAGCGCCAGTGAGAACAAGAGGTCATCCCGCTCTCTGGCGGCAGCGAAATGGCAGCCGATCGGCAGGCCGCTCGCGATACGATGAAGGGGAACCGACATTGCCGCCCAGCCGGCAAGCGATGCGACGACCGTATACCCCGCAAGCCTCGCTATGAATGCATCCGCTTCGGCAGGCGCCTGCTCTGGTCCATGCGTGCCGAGCGGAAAGGCCGGCATCGGGACAGTGGGCGAAAGGAGAATGTCTATGTCCGCGAGCGACGTATCGGCATCCCGTTCTGCGAGATGGAGCGCTGTCACCAGCCTTGCCAGGGTTTCGGGCGGCGTGCCCTCTGCCCTGCGGGCAAGATCAAGCGTATATGGCTCGAACAGATCCGGATTGAAGCTGCTCCCCAGCATCTGCCGCACCTGGTTCAGCAGCTGGCCGATACTGTAACCCGTCAGCGTGAAGAATGCCTCACCTGTGGCGCGAGTATCGATCGTTGGGCCTTGAACGTCGATGACGTCATGGCCCAGCAGACGGCAAAGCCGAATACCCGTTTCGAGCGCGGTTTGCGCATCCGAAGATGGCTGCGAGCCGAAGCAATCCAGGCGATAGGCGCCGATGCGCAATTGCTGTCGCGGCGATTTCCTCAAAGCCTCGAGTGATGGAAGCATGGTCACCCGGTCCGCTCGCTCGGTGAAGGATAGCCAATGGTAGCTGTCGCGGACCGACCGGCTGACGCAATGGTCTGCGATCAGCCGCGCCGTCGGCATTTCGGCTGGCATGCCATTGGACACGGTGCGCCCCCGGCTGGGCTTGAAGCCGAAGAGGCCTGTGAATGAAGATGGTCCGCGAATTGAGCCGCCGCCGTCAGACGCGTGGGCCACCGGCACCATGCCAGAGGCAACCGCGGCGACAGCGCCGCCCGATGAACCACCGGGCGATCGGGAGACATCCCAGGGATTGCGCGTTGCGCCATTGCTAAGTGTTTCGGTCGTGCCGAGCAGCCCGAATTCGGAGGTCGCGCTTTTGCCGAGAACGATCAGCCCGGCGGCATCCAGGGCGTCGGTATAGGGGGAGCCCGCAGGAGTCTTCTGGCCGGCAAACAGGCGTGTTCCGAATGCCGCTGCGTGACCGGGATAGGGCATGAGGTCCTTGATCAGCGTCGGCACGCCGGCGAAGGGACCGTTCGTCTCTATCTCGGCAGCGCGCTTGCGGGCGAGATCGAAATCCACCGAAGCCAAAGCGTTGATGTCGGGGTTGATGCGCTCTATTCGGGCGATGGCCGCGTCGACAAGTTCGAGCGGCGTGACCTCTCCGCGCCGAACAAGATCGGCTTGGGCAGTCGCATCCAACATGGCAAATTCATCCGATACTTGGCCCGGCGTGATGGCAGCAGCGTCGTTCACGATTGCAACTCCTAAAAACGAATAGAGAATTTATTATTTACTATTCGAAGTCAAGGCTGGTTTAGCGCTCGATCACCCGAAAGACGGATGTCTTGACATATATGCGACTGAGTAGCACTTTACGCCAAAAGGAGCCCAACCAATGAGTATCAAATCATCGATCTCCCTGACGGATCAGCAGGACGCATTCGCGCGTTCGCTTGTTGACGCTGGGCGCTATTCAAGTTTGAGCTCGGTCTTGCAGCAGGGCTTGGAGCTTCTTCGTCAAAAGACGGAGGCTGAAGCCGCCGAGACGGAAGCACTGCGCACCGTGATCCAGCGGCGGCTGGAAGGCTCGAAGATCTCGGCCACCGATATGGAAGATCGCATCGAGGATATGATCGAGCGTAAGCGGCGAGCTCTCAGTGTGGAATCTTGAATATTCGCGGGATGCTGTCCTCGATTTCGAGCTGATCTTCGATCATCTGTTCGAGGCCTACGGTGATCTGGGAGACACTTCCGACGAAGCCTGGGCGCGTGCGGCCGACCGGATTCGCCAGCTTCGCACGGATATCGATCGTTTGGTGGAGACGCCTTACATCGGAACGTTGCGGCCGGATATTCATCCGGGTATTCGCTTTCTGCGGCGCGACAAGGCCGTTGTCTGGTTTCGATCGGACGAAGAACGGCTGATGATTACCGTCGTTGCGATCTTCTTCGGCGGCCAGGATCATATCAGGCACATGCTGGCACGCATGCTGGAAAAATAGAGGGCACGACGCTTCAAGCCTGCCTTTGGGGAATGGCTTAGTTCATCACACTCGCGACGACGGTCGGCTTCTGGATGATATCAACCCAGCGCCCGGTGTCGTTGATCGCCTGCCGCTTCAGATAGTGATAGGGCGTGTGCGTCCAGTCTTTGACCTGATCGGTCAGATTGTCGAGAATGAAATCGCCGCGGTCGGTGCGCACGGTGACGACGGCGTGACCTTCTCCATCCGGAAGACGCACGACCGTGATCAGCAGATCGGCAAGCGAAATGCCTTTCTTCATCAGTTCGCGGCGCTTCTCCAGGGCATAATGCTCGCAATTGCCCATGCCGTCGTCAGGATAGTTCCAGTATTGCACGACGCCGTAGTGATCGAGATCGCTGATCGGCTTGACCCATGTGTTCACCGAGGTATTGACCTCGACAATTTCGTCCCAGACCTTTTGCGTGATCTGAAGGGGACGCAAGTCAGTCGGATGGATCGAGCATTCTTCAGGGCGTCGCTGGCAGAATTCGTAATGCCCGATCGGCTGCGATGTTATCGAGCCTGTGGGCATGATCGGGTCCGACGCTGCCGAGGCGCCTGTATTGCAGGCAAGCAGTGCGACCGCAAAAGTGAAGGCAGAGACAATAGTTTTGCCAGCAGAGAACAGGCTGGCTGGCCGGACGACGCAAAACATACAAACGCCTTTGCCCAAAGGAACAGTGTTAACGAATTGTTAAGTTTTGCGGCCCGCGAAGTCAATTTGGGTCATCGCCGAGCGGCCGCAAATCTTAATAGATGGTTAACGTAGATCTTTGGAGCAGGACGTCACGCGACAGGCCTGGGCGCCGTCACCTTTCGGATCAGCGCATGGTGTAGCCGCCGTCGCAGAAGAGCGTGCTGCCGGTCATGTTGGTGTTGTCGAGCAGGAAGAGGGCAGCGTGGGCTTGCTCTTCGACTGTGGCCGGCCTTTGGACGAGGCAGATCTTGCGCCAGTACTCGTAGGCCGGCTCCCGCACATGGTCCGGTCGGTTGCGCCACAATTCGCTATCCGTCGTGCCGGGCGAGAGGCAATTCACCCGGATCGGATTGAGTTCCAGTGCAAGGCCGCGCGCCAACCCCTCAAGTGCAGCATTGCAGGCGGCATAGGCCGGGGCGCCGACTGGCCGGGCCGAGGCGGCACCGGACATCAACACGACAGATGAATCGGCACGAAGATGCGGCAGCGCGGCATGGACGGCGCGATATTGTCCCCAGAACTTCGCCTCGAACAAGGCTTCACTGGTTTCGATGCCGCCGTCGCGGAAGGTGCCGGTCTGATAGGAGGCGGCAGGTGTGAAAAGGCCCGATAGCATCGGCGCCTCGGCAAAGAAGCCATCGAGCGAGGTGCGGTCCGTTATCTCCACGGTTCGGCCGGATGCCGCAGGGCCGAGCGCGGCCAGGGCTTTGGCGAGATTGTCCGGAGACCGGCCGCCGATCAGCAGCCGGTCTCCCCGTTTTGCAAGTGTATGAGCAAGCGCCAGACCGATGCCTGACGTGCCTCCGATGATGGCGTAGGTGCGAATATTGGTCATGAAACGAAGCTATCCGCGCCTGAAATGCTGTTAAAGCGACAAAAAATCGTTATATTACCGAACTAAATTCTTGAATAGTGACCCCATGCAGCATCAGCCGGGCGACGATATCGGAGTGTTTCTGGCGGTCTGCGAAGCGGGAAGTTTCGTTGCGGCATCGACCCGGTTAAGGCTCTCCGCCTCGGCGGTTGCCAAGGCGATCGGGCGCATCGAGAAGCGCCTGAACATCAGGCTGTTCAAGCGCACGACCCGCAGCCTATCGTTGACGGTGGAAGGCATCGCCTACCGCGATGTCTGCGAGACCGCCTGGCGGGATATTCATCGGGTCGAGACGATAATCTCCGGCCTTTCCGACGAGCCCGCGGGTACTCTCAATGTCAGCCTGCCGCCGCTTTTCGGCTCGCAAATCGTCGCGCCGGCGCTTTACGCCCTTTCGCGTAAATGGCCCCGGCTCAGTCTCGATATCAGCACCTCAATCGAGCATATCAATCTAGCCGACAGTGGCATCGATCTGGCCGTTCGCATCGGTGAATTGCCAGACACTGGCGGGCTGATCGCCCGGCGGTTAGGTGTGCAGCGCCTCGTTCTCTGCGGCTCTCGAGGTTATTTCGACAACCGCAGGCGGCCGGAGACGATCGAGGATCTCGCCGATCACGATCTGATCGGCGCCCCGAAGAACGGCCGTCCGGCGCCGTGGCAATTTCGGTTACCGAGCGGCGAGCTATCGATATGGCATCCGAGGACGCGACTGCTGCTGGAGGGCAGCCTTCTCACGCTCTCGGCGATCAGATCGGGGCAAGGGCTTGGTCTGGTGCCTCAATGGCTGGTGCGAGACGAGATTTCCGGCGGTCAGTTGATCTCTGTTCTTGAAGATCGCATTTCTGGTCATCTACCTGTTCACGCCGTCTGGCCGGCCGCAACCATTATGTTGCCGCGCCTGCGCGTGGCGATAGATGCAATCGTCGAAGCTACCGCGCTCGAACTGACCAGTGGGGCGATCGAACATCTCGCCGCAGTTTAGACGCGGCACCTATCCGATAAAGGTCTCTGCCTCGCAATTTCAAACTTCTTCCGTCGTGACAGTTCTCTGACAGGAATCGATGCCAGCTTGTCCCGATCTGTAGAGGACAGAGACGATCGGTTCCAAACCGATCGGCCATTGGGAGGAAATCCATGAACATCATGCTCGGCCGCGTCTAGCGGCAATCGTTCGTCGCCTTACGGCCATCCGCCAAATCACTCAGTCGCTGGCGGCCTTCTGTTGAAGGCCTGTCCATCCCGCTCGTCTTCAGGATGGCGTGGGCGGAAGCGACAGCGGTTTGCGATGGCAACAAATCACATCCAGCAGTCAATTGGGAGGATATTAGATGTCACTGCTTTTCAGAAAACTCAGTCTCGCGGCCGCCATAACGGTCGGCATCAATGGTGCAGCGCTTGCCGCAAGCGACGATCTGATCGCCGCTGCCAAGAAGGAAGGCGTGATCTCGATCTACGCCGCAACCGACCTGACACAGGCACAAGCCCTACTCGATGCGTTCACCAAAAAATATCCGGGTATTCGGGTTGATTACAACGATATCGGCACCAACGGCGTCTACAATCGCGTGATCTCCGAAGCGGCGGCCGGCCAGGTCGGCGGCGACCTCGTCTGGACGTCGGCGATGGACCAGACCGTCAAGCTCGCCGTCGACGGCTATCTCGTCTCCTATTCCTCGTCTGAAATCGGCGCCCTTCCAAGCTGGGCCGTCTATGACAAGACCGTCTATGCCACCACGCTCGAGCCGATCGGCATGATCTATAACAAGCTCGCTCTGCCGGAGGCCGAAGTGCCGCGTACGCGCGCAGCCCTGATCGAGTATCTCGGCAAGAAGGATGTCGCGGGTAAAGTCGCAACTTTCGATCCGGAAAAATCCGGCGTCGGCTTCATGATCCAGACCAATGATTCCAAGCAGCGCAGCGACTATTGGGATCTGGTCGGAGCATTCGGCACCGCGAAGGGCAAGACCTATTCCTCGACCGGCTCAATGCGCGAAACCGTGGTCTCCGGTGAGAACGTCATCGCCTTCAACCTGATCGGTTCCTACGCGCTCGATTGGGTCAAGAGCGCCTCCAACCTCGGCGTCGCCTTCGGTCAGGACTACACGCCGGCCTTTTCGCGCGTCGCCGCCATCATGAAGAACGCTCCGCATCCTAACTCAGCCCAGCTGTTCTTGGATTTCATGTTGTCGCAGGAAGGCCAGAACGCCATCGCCTCGAAGGGCATGCCGTCGCTGCGCACCGATGTCGACCAGGGATACAACCTCAACACCATCAATGAACTGGTCGGCGGCAACCTGAAGCCCATCGCGCTCGATGACTCGCGTCTGGAGTTCATGGATCCGATGAAGCGGCTCGAATTCCTCAAGAAGTGGCGCGGCTCGGTCAAGAGCTGACACGCGCCCAAGCCAGCCAAGAACCACAACCATCGATAAGGAGGCGAGCCGATGTCGGCACCGTCGACGCCAGTATCAACTCTGTCTCACGCCGGACGGCCTGCCGCCCATGCGAGCCAGAATTTTGCGCCAATCCCGCAGCCTGGCAACGCCCTGGGCTTCCGGCGTATCGTCATCGGCCTGCTCGCCGTCATCGTTCTCGCTCCGATCGCACTGATCATCTACCAGAGCCTGCTCGATGGACCGTTCTTTGCGCGCAGCAGCAAGCTCTCGATCGAGGCCTATCGCTATATCCTGACCGACGAAATGTTCTACGATGCGCTCTGGAACACGGTCATCATGGCGGTGGGCATGGTGGCGATCGCGGTGCCGCTCGGCGCCGCGCTCTCCTTCCTTCTGACAAGGACTGACGTCAAGTTCCGCAAGGCGCTCGAAGTCGTCATCCTCGTGCCGATGTTCATCTCGGCCATCGTGCTTGCCTTCGGCTACACCGTAGCCGTCGGCCCTTCCGGGTTCCTCACCATGCTGTCCCGCGACATCTTCGGTGCCGCGCCCTGGAATCTTTATTCATTGACCGGCATCGTCATCGTCACGGGGCTTGCGCATGTGCCGCATGTCTACCTCTATGTCGCGGCTGCCATGCGCAACCTGCCGTCCGATCTGGAGGAGGCCGCAAGGTCGATGGGTTCGCCGATCTGGCGTGTCTGCCTGGACGTGACGCTTCCCATGGTCTTGCCGGCGCTCGTCTTTGCCACCGCGCTGAACCTCCTGATCGGCTTCGAGATGTTCGGTGTTCCCTATGTGCTGGGCGATCCGAGCGGCATCGTCGTGCTCACCACCTATGTCTACAAGCTCACCACGTTGTTTGGCGTGCCGACCTACCAGCTGATGGCTGTCGTCGTCGTGCTGCTCGTGCTGCTGACGCTGCCGCTCGTCTGGTATCAGCGTCGCCTGTTGCGCCATAGCCGTCGCTATGCGGCACTTGGCGGCAAGGGCGCGCGCACGACGGTGATGCGGCTTGGAGCCACCGGCCAGATCATTGCGCTTTCCTTCATCGGCTTCTGGCTTTTCGTATCGGTGCTGTTGCCGATCGGCGGCATCGTGCTGCGCGCCTTCGTCGATGCCTGGGGGCAGGGGGTCAATCCGCTCGCGCATCTGACCGTCGCGCATTTTGCCACGCTTGTCGAAGTGCCAAGCCTGTTTCGCGGTATCGTCAACACGGTCATCCTTGCCGTCGTCGGTGGAGCGGCCGCGGTTGCTATCTATCTCGTGATCGGGCTTGCCGGGCATCGCCACAAGGGCCTGTCCAATACCGTGCTCGATTATATGGTACTCCTGCCGCGCGCCATGCCGAGCCTCATCATCGGCCTTGCCTTCTTCTGGCTGTTCCTGTTCATCCCCTTCCTCATTCCGCTCAGGACCACGCTGATCAGCTTGTTTGCAGCCTATGTCATCGTCGGGCTTTCCTATGGCCTGCGCCTGCTACAGGGCACGCTGATCCAGGTGAGCCCCGAGCTCGAGGAAGCCGCGCGCACGACGGGCGCCACCATCGGCCGAAGCTGGCGCGATATTGTCATCCCCATCATCAGGCCAGGCCTGGTGGGAGCCTGGGCGCTGATCATGATCGTGTTCCTGCGCGATTACGCCACGGGCATCTATCTCATGAGTGCCGGCACGGAGGTCATCGGATCACTGATGATGGCGCAACTCCAGTCCGGAGCGATGGACACCATCGCAGCACTCGCCTTTGTCAGCATCCTTCTTACCGGCGGCGGCCTTGCCCTCGCCCTTCGTCTGGGAGCCAAGATCCATGACTGATCTCATCGTTCAAAACGTGCATAAATATCTGGGCGGCCTGCACATCCTCCAGGGCGCCTCCTTTACCGCCAATCGCGGCTCCATCGTCTCATTGCTCGGTGCTTCCGGTAGCGGCAAGACGACGTTGCTGCGCTGCATCGCCGGGCTCGAGCAGCCCGAGATCGGCCAGGTCAAGATCGCCGGCGCGGTGGTCTTCGATGGCGAGAAACGCGTCACCGTCGCGCCCGAAAACCGCAATATCGGACTGGTGTTCCAGTCCTACGCATTGTGGCCGCACCGCACCGTGGCAGAGAATGTCGCCTATGGCCTGAAACTGCGGGGAGTGAACAAGGCTGACGCTGAAAAGCGCGTTTTGGAGACGCTCGGCAAGATCGGCCTCGGCCACCTCGCTGAGCGCTATCCGGATCAGCTCTCGGGCGGCCAGCAACAGCGCGTCGCCATCTGCCGCGCTCTCGTCTATGAGCCGAAGATCCTGCTCATGGACGAGCCGCTGTCCAATCTGGATGCGAAACTTCGTGAGGAGGCGCGCTACTGGATCCGCAAACTCGTCCTCGATCTCGGCATCTGCGGCGTTCTCGTCACGCATGATCAGGCCGAAGCGCTCGCGGCGTCCGACAATATCCTCCTTCTACGCAACGGAAAGGTCGAGCAGGAGGGCCCTCCGCAGGATATCTATTCGAAGCCGACAAGCTTCTATGTCGCCGACTTCCTAGGTGCAAACAATGTCGCCTCGGGACGCATCACGCGGGATGGAGCCGTGGCCAGCATTCGCGGCCCCAACTGGCAGCTCGATGGGGTGATGATGGGGGACGGCGCAGAGAGCGACGGCAAGGCCGTTATCCGCGTCGAGCAGATCATCGTTCACGATCAGCCGGCATCCGGCCGGATCGAAATGCAGCTGGAGGCTTGCCTCTTCCTGGGCGATCGTTGGGAATACCGCCTGTCCTACGGCGAGTTCAAGGCCAAGGCATTCGGCCCGCGGTTCGTAGCTGCCGGCACGGTCTGGGCCGAGATTCCGCGCGAAAGCGTGTGGCTCTATCCGGAAGCGGCCTAAGCACGGTGAACCGTTGCGTCCGGAGGTCATGACGGCTAGGCATTAAGGCTGATATGCGCATTCTGCTCGTTGAAGATACGCAAGACGTTGGCGAAGCCATATGTCGGCGCTTTCAGGCTATCGGCCATGTGGTCGATTGGCAGACGGACGGTCGTGCTGCAGCCGAGATCCTGGCCTTCACCGACTATGATCTCGTCATCCTCGATGTCATGCTTCCCGGACTTGACGGCTTCGAAATCCTGAAAGGATTAAGACGTGCCCGCGTGAGCACGCCCGTCATCATGCTGACGGCGCGCTCCGAAGTCGATGATCGCGTCGGCGCCCTCGATCTCGGCGCCGACGATTATCTCGTCAAGCCCTTCGACTTTCGCGAGCTGGAGGCGCGGGCGCGGGTATTGGTGCGCAGACGCAGCGGCGATGCGACCAACTTCGTCACCTGCGGCGATATCGTCCTCGACCGCGCCAGCCGTTCGGTGAAGGTCGGCAAACGCGAGGTGCAGCTGAAGCGCCGGGAGATGACACTTCTCGAAATCTTCGCGTCGCGACCGGGGCGGGTCTTCAGCAAGCACGAACTTCTCGACCAGCTCTATGGCTTCGACGAGGCTGTCAGCGCCAACGCGATCGAGCTTTATGTCGGGCGGTTGCGCAAGAAGCTGGAAGGAGCAAAGGCGCGCATCGTGACGCTTCACGGCATCGGCTACCAGTTGGTCTCCGATGACGCGTGAATATTCGCTCTTTGCCCGTCTGGCGCTGGTCATATCGGTTCTGTTGACGGCAGGGGCCGCCATACTTGTGACCGCAAGCTGGTACTCCGCGCGAACCGCGGCCGACGACGCCTATGATCGCCTGCTGGTCGGGGCCGCCTTGCAGATCGCCGATGGTCTTGCCGTTCAGGAAGGGACTCTCATTGTCGATCTCCGCGCGTCCGCCTTCGAAATGCTGGGTCTCGCTGATCGCGATCGCATCTTCTACCGCATCGTCGATCCTACGGGAAAGACGCTGACCGGCCATCGCGATCTGGAAACGAACATAGATGTTCCAGCTGTTCGTAGGGAGCCGGTCCTGAGTTCCGGTCTCTACAAGGGCGAGGCGGTGCGTATCGCGGTCGTCGGGCGTGCGCTCTCCGATCCGGCCGCGTCCGGCTGGGCTCATGTGATCCTCGCCCAAACCGTCGAGGCGCGCCGTGGATTGACGCATGAGCTGACCCTCGGCGCCGCGATCACGATCGTCATCATGTGCCTTCTGGCGCTGGTAGTGATGATCCTCTCCATTCGCCAGGCGCTGCGTCCGGTCAACCAGTTGGGAAGCGCCCTTCGCCGCCGCGATCCGCAGGATCTGACGCCGGTTTCCGTATCTGTCCCGCGCGAACTTCGCCCTTTCGTCGGCTCCATCAATCACTTCATGAGCCGCCTCAACGAACGCGTAGTCTTGCTCCAGCGCTTCATCGCCGACGCGGCACACCAGATCCGCACGCCGCTGACGGCGCTGACCGCCCAGCTCGACCTGCTCGGCAGCGACAGGCTGGATGAGGCGGGCAGGCAGCATCTCCAGCGCGTGCAACAGCGCGCCGACGAGCTGGCGCGGCTGACCAACCAGCTGTTGAGCCATGCCATGGTGATCCACCGGGCCGAATCCGTGCAGCTTGAGCCTGTCGATCTCACTGAAATCGCCAGGCGAGCGTTTCGCGTGGCGGTGCCGATCACCATCGATCCCGACATCGTGGTGTCCTTCGAGGAGGCTGATGCTAGGCTCATCGTGCCTGGCGATCCGGTCAGCTTGCGCGAGGCCATCGTCAATGTGATCGACAACGCGCTTCGGCACGGGACGCTATCCCGGCTCGAGGTTCGTACGCGCGCAGAGGGTGCGCTGGCGCTTGTCGAGGTCGAGGATGACGGCCCCGGAATTCCCGCCAGCGAGTGGCCGCGCGTCACCCAACGCTTCCAGACTTCGAAGGCCGGCGAGGGCAGTGCGGGGCTCGGGTTTGCCATCGCCTCCGAAGTCGCCGCCGCACATGATGGAGCACTGCAGTTTCGCGAGAAGGGGGAGGATACTCGCGGCTTCACGGTCATTCTGGCTCTCCCGCGCATCCACATGGAGGGCAAATGATGTCTTGGCTGATCCGCACATTGGTGCCGGCTCTCGTGGTCTCAGTACTTTCATTCTCGCCAGCTCCTGCCCTGGAAGGAAGCACGCAGTTCTTCCCGGCCGAAAATGCAGAGGCGGCACGTCTCTCGATCCATGGCGCAGCCGATCTTCATGCCATGGAGCCGCTGATCCGCGATTTTCAGAAAACCGCGCCGGACATTGCCGTCGAGTATGCTGATTATGTAACGAACGAGCTGCACCAAAAGGCGAGCGATGCTTGCGCTGAAAACGCGCCGCTCGGCGACCTGCTGTTGTCTTCGTCGCTCGACCAGCTCGTCAGCCTCGTGAATAATGGTTGCGCATCGGCGTACGATTCTCCGCAAACGGCTCGGGTGCCTAAATGGGCCAATTGGCGGGACGAGGTCTTCGGCTTTACCTTCGAGCCGGCGGTCTTCGTCTACAATGCGCGCTACGTGCCGCCGGACGATGTGCCGCGCACGCGCGCCGAGCTGGCCGACCTTTTGAGGCGACGGCTCGATTATTATGACGGGCATGTCGGTACCTTCGACATCAGGACATCAGGCGTTGGATATCTGCTGGCCTTCAGCGACGCGCGTCAGGCGACGGCCACTTATGGCCGCGTTCTCGAAAGCATGAGCCGGGCGGATGTGAAGGTCAGTTGCTGTACCGGATCGATCCTGCAGGAGATCGCCAGCGGCCGGATCTACCTCGCCTATAATATGATCGGCTCTTACGCCTATGCCGCCGCCAAGGCCAATCCGGATCTGAAAGTCGTCATCCCGCGCGATTATGCCTTGATCCTGAGCCGCGGGGTGCTGATCCCGAAGACCTCGCCGCGGCCGGATCTCGCCCGCCGCTTCCTTGATTATCTGCTATCCGAGCGGGGGCAGGAGGTGGCGCGTAGGCAGGCATTCTTCTTCGCGGAAAAGGGAGCTATCCCCGAAGGCGTCGATGGTCCCGAGAATTTGGGTGAATTGAGTTTCATTCAGCCCATCCGCATCGGGCCGGCGCTGCTTGCCGCGCAGGATGAGGCGCAACGCCGAAGGTTCATCGACGACTGGAGTCATTCGATGCTGGGCAAAGGCGGGCCATCGCCGTAGAGCGGCTCTGCTGAAATCTCAATTCAGGTAAGGGCCAATTCGCTTCACAACGGCGCCGACATCTTCGATCCGAAGGCCGGCGACATTGATTCTGCCGGAATCCGGCATGTAGATCGCATGATCGGCCCGAAGCCTCCGGACATTATCAGGTGAAATCGGCAGGAGGGAGAACATGCCTTCCTGATCACGGATATGAGCAAGGTCCGGCCGGAACCTGCCAAATGCTGCGGCAACAGCCTGACGAATCTCCGTCATGCGGATTCGCATGGCATCCAACTCGTCAGCCCAGGCTTTCCGCAAGGACGGGTTTTGCAGGATCGTTGCCACGATTGCCGCGCCATGCGCCGGCGGCATCGAATAACTCGTGCGCGCATAGCTTGCCAGATTGCCCACACCCTTGTTCAAGGATGTCCGCGATCCGCCGATGAGATAGGCCGCGCCAGTGCGCTCTCTATAGAGCGAAAACGATTTGGAGCAGGAGACTGCGACCATGGCCTCATCTGCGGCGTCGAGAACGGTCATCATCCCGGCCATGTCCTGTTGCAAGCCACGTCCGAGGCCCTGATAGGCGCTGTCGAACAGCGGCAGCAATCCATTCCTCGCAACGATGTCGGCGATATCTCGCCAGTTCTGTTGCGAGAGCGCGGC
This sequence comes from Rhizobium sp. A22-96, assembly GCF_053521805.1. NCBI lineage: Bacteria > Pseudomonadati > Pseudomonadota > Alphaproteobacteria > Hyphomicrobiales > Rhizobiaceae > Rhizobium > Rhizobium sp. A22-96. The sequence goes on along the minus strand of NZ_JBNWDQ010000006.1, from coordinate 250,944 downwards.
GCCGGTTGGGTTATGACAGCTCGCCTGGAAGAGAACAGCGTCGCCCGGCGCGGCTTGTTGCAAAGTCCCCAGCATCTCATCGATCAGGACTGCCTGTTTGCCGATATCGAAAAAACGATAGTTTCCGATCTGAAGGCCAACAGAGGAAAATATGGCGTGATGGTTGACCCATGTCGGCGTGCCGATCCAGATCTTTCTTTTGCGCTGCTGCGCGAGCAATTCGGCAGCTAGCCGCAAAGCGCCGGTGCCGCCCGGTGTCTGAACGCCGGCCACCTGCTTGCCGCCATGGCCCTCTCCAAACACTTCCATCGCTAATGCCTGCAGAAAGACCGGATCACCCTCGGGGCCGATATAGGATTTGGAATTCTGCGTTTCCCAAAGGTGATGTTCCGCCGATTTGACGGCTCTCATCACAGGCGTACGGCCCGTTTCATCGCGATAGACGCCGACGCCAAGATCGACTTTTCCGGATCGCGGATCGTCGGCGAATTTTGCGATCAGCTCGAGCAGAGGATCCGGCTTCTGCTCGGCAAGACCGCCGAGAAATCCAGTTCCGTCTGTCATCGCCAAGTCTCCAGAATTCGAACGAACTCGGTCAGCCAGGCATTCGTCTGGTGCCCATCAAGGGAACGATGGTCGATCGTCAGCGACACATAGGCCATCGGGCGGATCTGGATCGTATCGACGCCATCGACCTCGCGCACGACGACACGCTTCTCCAGCTTGCCGACGCCCAGAATGGCCGATTGCGGCTGGTTGATGATGATGGGCGACGCCACCAATGAACCCGAGACCCCATGGTTGGAAATCGTGAAAGTCCCGTCCTTCAGCTCCTCGCTCTTCAGGGCGTTGGATCGTGCCCGGTCTGTCAGGTCTTGAAGCCGGCTGGCAATGTCTCGGAGTGAAAGCTCCTGCGCTTGCCGGATCACCGGAACAAGCAGACCCTTGTCACCCAGGGCTATTCCGACGCCGATATTGATGTCCTCGAATATCTCGAGGCTGTCATCGTGCCACTGGCTGTTTACCTCCGGCACGAGTTTCATCGCCGCCACGGACGCCGCCACGAAATAGGCGGTGTAGGACAGGTTCACGCCTTCAGCCTTCATTCGATCCTTATGGCTGTCGCGATGACGCATGATCGCCGTGAAATCCGCCTCGAAGACAGCCGTGACCTGAGGGGCTGATGCCAGCGAATGGGCCATATGCCTTGCGATCGCAAGCCGCATGGCCGAATGCGGAACGGTTCGGGATCTCCCATCAACTGGGATGGACGAGGAGGGCAGCCCCATCGTCGCCGGCGGCGATGCGGGGGCGGATGACTGGGCCTTGCCGGCATCCAGCGCGTGATCCATATCGGCGCGCGTCACCCGGCCATCCCTGCCGCTGCCTTTGAGCGTGGCCGGATCGATCCCGTATTCCGCGGCAGCCTGGCGAACCGCGGGGGAGTAGTGGATGGCGGCTGCCGCTGCTGAAGCCGATTGCGCCTGTGAGGGAGTGGTTGGCATATCGGCCGCAATGCCGTTCGCTTCGACGCTCATTCGCCCGAGGATGTCCCCCGGCGCCGCGTCATCGCCATCCGACATGGCGATTTCGCTCAGGATGCCGTCGCAGGGTGCCGGTATCTCCTGCGTTACCTTGTCGGTTTCCAGCTCGACGAGCGCATCGCCTTCTCTAACGCGATCGCCGATCTGTTTCAGCCAGTTACGGACGACCGCCTTCGTGCCTTCCTGCTCAAGAGGTGCCGTAATCTCAATCATACTCGTCATGCTTAAAACTCCAGCAGTTCGGTGATCCGCCTGACGATCCGTTCCGTCGACGGCACGGCCCAATCGAGAAGGATGGGATTATGCGGGCTTGGAATATCCGGCATGGTCAGGCGCGAGACTGGTGCGTCGAGATCCATGAATGCTTTGTCCGCGACCACGGCCGCAATTTCGGCGCCGAAACCGCCGGTCTCGAGATCTTCATGGACGATGAGACAGCGGTGGGTCTTGGCGACTGAGGCGAGAACGGCCTCCCGATCCCACGGCATCAGCGTGCGAAGGTCGATGACGTCAGCGGAGATGCCCTCGGCCGCCTCTTCGCAGCGCTGAACCATCGCGCCCCAGGTGACGATGGTGATATCGGTGCCGGTACGCGTCAGCTTTGCCTTACCGAACGGCAAGGCGAAGTTATCGCCGGGATAGGCGCGGCGCGCCCATGCATGATCGAGCATGGCCCTGTGTTCGAAGAAGATGACCGGGTCATTGCCGCGGATTGATGTGCGCAAAAGGCCGACGGCATCCTCCGCATTCGAAGGGACTGCAACCTTCCAGCCCGGCTGGTGCACGAAAGCAACTTCATTGGTCTGACTATGCCACGGATCGCCGCATTTGAAGAAACCGCCGGGCATGCGCACGACGACCGGAGCTGCAAACCGGTTGTTGGTCCGCCAGCGGATGGTGCCGCAGTCGTTGAGCTGTTCGGTCGCCGGCTCCGCATATTTGCGGAACTGGATTTCTGGAACAGGAACCAGCCCGGCCAGCGCCATGCCCACCGCGCGGCCGATAATCCCTTCCTCGGACAAGGAGGTATCGAAGACGCGCTCGACGCCGAATTTTTCCTGCAGTCCGAGGGTCACGGCATGAACGCCGCCCTTGGGGCCGATGTCCTCGCCAAACATGACAACTCGCTCATTGATCGCCATCTCATGGTCGAGCGTGCGACGGATAGCGGTGACCATGTTGATGCGCGGGCCGGATGTATCGGGTTCCTGTGATGTTGCCGGAGAGACATAACCGCCGGGATGCTGGCCGCCCATCGTCTGCATCTGGCCATCGAAAAACACATGACGGGTCACGGAGGCGGGATCGGCGGCTGGCCTAGCCTCGGCGGCCTCCCGTGCCCTTTCGGCCAATTCACGCGCGGCATTCTCAGAGGCTTCCCATTCTTCGACCGTCATGATGGCGGGAACGAGAAATTCCTTCAGGCGCGGCAGCGGATCGCGCTCCCATTCGCGCCGGACGGTTTCCTCGCTCTTGTAGGTCTGGGTATCCTGGAAGCTGTGCCCTTGCAGGCGTGGAACCGTCAGCCTCAGAAGCGCGGGCTTGCGCTCTTCGCGGACGAAAGAGACCGCGTCCTGTACCAGATGCGCCGCTTCGGCGGGGTCGCAGCCGTCACCATCGAATATTGCAAGATTCTTCCAGCTGGCGAGGTTTGCCGCGATATTCCCGTCGGGTGTCTGAAGCGTCGAGGGAACCGAAATGCCAAAACCATTGTCCTCGATATAGAACAACATCGGCAGCTCTTGTGTCGTCGCAACTGTCAGTGCTGCCCAAAAGCCGTTGGATGCGACGGAACCGTCACCGCCGAGGACGACGCCGATATCTGTTGCGTATTCTTTTCGCCCAAGAGTGTCGGCATAATATTTCATCGCCTGTGCCCAGCCAGCCGTCGGCGTGTATTGCGCGCCAACGCCGCCGCACATGGGCAGGGCCGAAGCGCCTGACAGGTTGGGATAATTAAAGACAACGCCGATGTCCCGGCCGTCGGAATAGCCGCCGGCGCGGCCCATGGCCGAGCCGAGGGCGTCAACCGGATCGACACCGAGAGAGAGGAGAAGCGGCCGCGAGCGATAGTAGCCGCAGGTGGCATCGTGCCGGCCGGTGAGTTGCGTGCCGAGAAGCACTTGCGCCATGTCATGGCCGCGCGCTGAAAACTGATAGAGAACCTTCTTTTCCGGAACGAGGCGCTTCTCTTCCAGCTCATCGAGGGCTCTGGAGAGATGGACGAGACGGGCTATCTTGCGCCAGTCGATACGGTCGTCGGGTGCGTTGCGCTCATGCTTTCTTGCAGCCAGCTGGTCCATTTGCTCCTCCTGCATCTGGTTGCGTGATTCTAATTCAGCATGGCCGCATTATTCCTTTCAATCTCATGGCTACTAACCTAGTATTTGAAAGGTTCAGTTCACAATCGGCGGGTTTCTGAATGGAAAATTTCGACCTCGATCACGTCGACAGAGCCATACTTCGCGTGCTGCAGGAGCAGGGCGATATCAGCCAGGCGGCGCTGGCAGAGAAGGTCGGCGCATCGCCCGCCTCATGCTGGCGACGGATAAAGGCGCTGGAGAGCGAAGGTGTACTGGGCAGGACGGTTCGGCTTGTCGATCCCGACAAGATCGGAAAGGGCTTGAATGTCTTTTGTCAGGTCAAGATGAAGACCCACGATCCCGCGACGCGCCGGGATTTCGAGCAGTTCATCGCCAGCTATCGCGAAGTCCTCGAATGCTATTCCATGTCCGGGGAGTGGGATTACCTCATCCGTGCTGTCGTTGCCGATGTCAGGGAATATGAGGGGCTTTTGATGCGCGGCATCCTGACCCATGAGGCTGTGTTGAGCTCCTCGTCGCACTTCTCACTCAAATGCGTCAAATACACCACGGCATTGCCGACGAACGCGACGCGCTAGTGCTCCTCATTCGCCTTGGCCGGGCATCAGCTTGAACATTGCAAGCGTCTCGCGCTAATAAACCCCAACGATCACAGATCGGGAGTATGGTTGGATTGTCGGCAGATAACGTTAAGTCCGGGCATGAATTGAATGAGGCGGTCGCGGCGCTGCTGGTTGACCTGCCGATCAAGGCAGCCGGCTTCATCGTCACCATCTACGGCGATGTCATCGAGCCGCGCGGCGGCACTGTCTGGATCGGAAACCTCATCGAGACGTGCCGGAGTGTCGGCATTACCGAGACACTGCTGCGAACTGCAGTGTCGCGTCTGGTCAATGCCGGACGGCTCGTCGGCGAGCGAGCGGGGCGCCGCAGTTATTATCGGCTGGCCGACGCTGCGCAGACGGAGTTCGCCAAGGCCGCCGCCTTGCTCTATGGGCCCGAGCCGACAGTCAAATGGCAGTTCGTGCTGATCAATGGTCCCGCGCCGGACGAGATCATGCAAGGTCTCGAACGGGACGGCTTTGCCAGGCTGAGTCCGCGCATGGCTGTCGGAACGCATCCCGCACCGCCGCTGCCTGATCGGGTTATCATTTTCGACGCTCAACTTGCGACCGAGAATGCGGCGTTCAAGGAGTTTGCAGAGGGTTCCTGGGATTTGCCGCGCTTCGCGGCGGCCTACAACGAATTCATCAGCCGCTTCGGCGCCTTCTCGCAGCGGATCGAAAGCGCCTCAAGCCTCTCGCCGTTTGATTGCCTGATCGCGCGGCTGCTTCTAGTCCACCAATATCGCCTGATCATGCTTCGAGAGCCGCATCTTCCGAGATCCGCCTTGCCGGCCAATTGGCCCGGCGAAGATGCTCGGCGATTATTCGCCGATCTCTATTTGAAACTGTCGAAGAAGGCCGATGGTTACGTCGGCCGTCGTTTTGTCGACGAGGCGGGCAAGCTCCAAGAGGCTACCCCGGCAAGCCAACGCCGGCTCGATCACCTCAAGTCGCGCTAAAAGATCAATCCTCTCAGGAACATAGCGAAGCGTTCGCCTTGTGGCGTCTCTATGTGATTTCAAATGTCACAGAAAATACGGAAAATTCATTTGAGCTGTGACATATGGCATGCTAATACAGTGACCGTTCGGTCGGTTAATTTGTTTGCCGTCGGATCGATGTTTCGTGGAGGAGAGCGTGAAACAGGCCTATAATCCGGATGTGGTGAACGATCAGCTCCGCTGATGCGCTTCATTACGACCGCAAGGCTTGCTCATTCTCGAGCGCGTTGGACGCGCGAAGACGGAGGAATGACCATGTATGCACAGATGGTGAAAACCGACAGCGCCCGCATCCGCTCCCTCGACGAGATGGAACCCGAGGAGCGCGCCTTCCAGGAGCGCGTCGATGCCGGCCAGAAGATCGAGCCGAAGGAATGGATGCCGGAAGGCTATCGCAAGACGCTGGTGCGTCAGATCAGCCAGCACGCCCATTCCGAAATCGTCGGCCAGTTACCCGAAGGCAACTGGATCACGCGCGCGCCGACGCTGGAGCGCAAGGCGATCCTGCTCGCCAAGGTGCAGGACGAAGCCGGCCATGGTCTCTATCTCTATTGTGCTGCCGAGACACTCGGCATCAGCCGCGATGAGATGTATGAGCAACTGCATTCCGGCAAGGCCAAATATTCCTCGATCTTCAACTATCCGACGCTGACTTGGGCCGATATCGGCGCCATCGGCTGGCTGGTCGACGGTGCGGCGATCATGAACCAGGTGCCGCTGCAGCGCTGTTCGTACGGCCCTTATTCCCGGGCCATGATCCGCATCTGCAAGGAGGAAAGCTTCCATCAACGTCAGGGCTTTGATGCTTTGATGCGGATGGCGAAGGGCACTCCGGCACAGAAAGTCATGGTGCAGGATGCGCTGAACCGCTGGTGGTGGCCGTCGCTGATGATGTTCGGTCCCTCGGACGATGCGTCGGTGCATTCGGCTCAATCGATGGCGTGGAAGATCAAGCAGAATTCCAATGACGAGCTGCGCCAGAAGTTTGTCGACCAGACCGTACCACAGGCCGCATATCTCGGGCTGACCGTCCCCGACCCTGACCTCAAATGGAACGAGGCGAAGGGCGGCTACGATTTCGGCGAGCCGGACTGGGAAGAGTTCTTCAATGTCATCGCCGGCAACGGCCCTTGCAACGCCGAACGCCTCAATGCTCGCAAAAAGGCATGGAGCGATGGCGAATGGTTCCGGGACGGTCTGACGGCTCATGCCGAAAAGGCCGCCGACCGCCGCGCCGCCGCAAAGATCGCTGCCGAATAAGGCAGCCAGGACGTTTAGGGAGTGAGAAACATGTCCAATGAATGGCCGCTTTGGGAAGTCTTCATCCGTGGTCAGCATGGCCTCAACCATCGCCATGTCGGCAGCCTGCATGCGCCGGATGCCGAGATGGCGGTCAACAATGCCCGCGATGTCTATACGCGCCGCAACGAGGGCGTCAGCATCTGGGTGGTGAAGTCTTCGGACATCACCGCAAGCGCGCCATCGGAAAAAGGACCGCTCTTCGACCCGTCCAACTCCAAGGTCTATCGTCATCCGACCTTCTTCGACATTCCGGATGAAGTGGGGCACATGTGATGACGACCGCGACGCTTGAACCGGCGGTCGATCAGGCCGCACTCTTCGAATTCCTGGTTCGCATCGGCGATAACGCGCTGATCCTCGGTCATCGCGTCTCCGAATGGTGCGGCCATGCGCCGGCGCTGGAAGAGGACATCGCGCTTGCCAACACAGCGCTCGATCTCATTGGCCAGACGCAGCTATGGCTCGGGCTTGCGGGCGAGGTGGAGGGCAAGGGCCGCTCGGCGGATGATCTTGCCTATCTGCGAGACGGATTCGAGTTCCGCAATATTCTGATGGTCGAACGCCCGAATGGCGACTTCGGCAAGACGCTGATGCGCCAGTTTCTCTACGATGCCTGGCATTATCTGCTTCTCAAGGCATTGAAGGGCTCGACCGAAAAACGCATCGCCGAGATCGCGGAAAAGGCGTTCAAGGAGGTCTCCTATCATCTCGACCGCAGCCGCGACCTGATCATCCGGCTGGGCGACGGCACGCCCGAGAGCCATCGCCGCATGCAGGAAGCGCTTGATGATCTCTGGCCCTATACCGGCGAGATGTTTGTCGGCGATGGGGTAGATACAAGACTTGCCGAAGCCGGCGTCATTCCCGAGCCGCAAAGCATGAAGGCTGGCTGGGACGAGATCGTCGGCGAGACGCTTGCCGAAGCCACGTTGAAGAAGCCCGCGGACGGTTACATGCACAAGGGCGGTCGCCGTGGTGTTCACACCGAGCATCTCGGTTTCATCCTGACCGAGATGCAGTTCCTGCAGCGCGCCTATCCGGGCGCTGCCTGGTAGGAGGCCGTGATGACGACGGCGCTGCATCCCTCTGTTGCCGAGGTCTGGCACTGGCTCTCGGAGGTGCCCGACCCGGAGATCCCGGTGATTTCGCTGACCGATCTCGGCATCATCCGCGATGTCGGCTGGCAGGATGATACGCTTGTGGTGACGGTGACGCCGACCTATTCGGGCTGTCCTGCCACCACGATCATAAACCTCGATATCGAGCGGGCGCTGGCCGAGAAGGGCCTTGGTAAGGTGCGGCTGCAACGTCAGCTATCGCCTGCCTGGACCACGGACTGGATCAGCGTCGAGGGGCGCGAGAAGCTGCGCGCTTACGGGATTGCACCGCCGATCGACGGCACGGCCACTGACGGCGTGCTCATGAAACGCATCGACCGGCTTTCCGGCCATTCGAACCTGACGATTGCCTGTCCGCGCTGCGGATCGGCGAACACGGAAAAGATCAGCCAGTTCGGCTCGACGCCCTGCAAGGCGAGCTACCGCTGCACCGACTGTCTGGAACCGTTCGACTATTTCAAGTGCATCTGACCCATAGGAAGAGGGCCACACATGGCACGTTTTCATCCCCTGACCGTTACCGATGTGCGCCGCGAGACGCGTGATGCTGTCGTCGTCACGCTGCAGCCGTCCGAAGAGGACCGCGCCGTCTTCGATTTCACCCAGGGCCAGTACCTGACCTTCCGCCGCCAGTTCGAGGACGAGGAGCTGCGCCGCTCCTATTCGATCTGCGCCGGCAAGGATGAGGGCGTGCTGAAGGTCGGCATCAAGCGTGTCGACGGCGGCTGCTTCTCGACCTGGGTCAACGAAAACCTGAAGGCCGGCGACACGCTAGAAGCGATGCCGCCAATGGGTGCGTTCTTCGCGCCGATCGAACCCGATGTGGGAAAGCACTATCTCGGCTTTGCCGGCGGCAGCGGCATCACGCCGGTTCTGTCGATCATCAAGACGGTGCTTGCGCGCGAACCACGCTCCTATTTCACGCTTGTTTATGCCAACAGGCAGAGCAGCTCGATCATGTTCCGCGAGGAACTGGATGATCTGAAGAGCCTCTATCTCGGCCGTCTCTCGGTAATCCACGTTCTGGAAAGCGAGGCACAGGATATCGATCTCTTCACGGGCCGGGTCGACGGCGAGAAATGCGCCGCCCTCTTCAAGGGCTGGATCGATGTGACCTCGGTCGCCATGGCTTTCATCTGCGGACCCGAGCCGATGATGCTGGCGATCGCCGCGGCCTTGCGCGAGCACGGGCTTCGCGACGAGCAGATCAAGTTCGAGCTATTTGCCTCCTCCCAGCCGGGCCGCGCCCGTCGAAAGGTAGAAACAACAGCGAATGCAGACCACGGCGCGACCTGCGAGGCAACCGTCACGCTCGATGGGGCGACGCGCACCTTCAAGTTCCCCAAGCATGGTCAATGCCTGCTCGACGCCGCCCTTCAGAACGCGATGGACGTACCATACGCCTGCAAGGCCGGTGTCTGTTCCACCTGCCGCGCGAAGGTTCTCGAAGGCGAGGTCGAGATGGAGGTCAACCACGCCCTTGAGGATTACGAGGTGCGGCAGGGCTATGTGCTGACCTGCCAGTGCTACCCGCTCACCGACCGTATCGTCGTCAGCTACGACCAGTAAAGTTTGCGCCGCCTCGAAGGGAGGACAGCATGTCCGATACGATGCCGATCGAGCAATATCTGGAAGAGGGTGGGGTGTTGTCCTCACCTGACAACGTGCCCCCGCGCTACCGTGGCGAGCTGCTTCGCATGATGGCGAGCTTCGTCGACAGCGAGCTTGCGGGCTCCGCCGGCTTTGCCGATACGATCAACGACGCCCCCGGCATTCAGGAGCGCATTTCCGCCGCTCGTATCGTGCTTGAGAAGGCAGACCATGCCGGCCTTGTGCTGAAGATCATGGAGACTTTCGGTGTGGATGGCGCCCGCTATGCCGTACATCATCCCTGGGCGGAGCGGCTTTCCCGCGAAGCCGATATCGGCGCCGTCAGGCAAGGCGGCGACATGCGGCTCTCGGTCTTCCACTATCCGCTTGAGGGCTGGGTGGATGCGGTGGTCATGAACGTACTGATGGGCAGCGCCAGCGTCGTGCAGCTCAAGGAGCAGTCACGCGTTTCCTATCAGCCGCTCGCCGAAGTCTTCCGGGCCATTCTGCCGCGCGAGAAGCGGCATGCGGAGCTGGGCGCGGCCGGCCTCGCCCGTATCGTCGCCGATGACGAAGGCAAGGCCAGAGCGCGGGCTTCGGTGACCTACTGGTATCCCCGTGTTGCCGCAAGCTTCGGCCATTCCGGCTCGGCTCGCTTCGAGACGCTGTCGCGTTTCGGACTGCGGCACACGCCCAACGAGACCTTGCTTGCCGAATGGCAGGCGGATGTCGATGCGCAGCTCTCTGCACTTCGATTGAACTGACGGAAGGAAACACGGATGAATATCATGGCAAACAGCCCACGCCGGCTCGAAAGCTATGTCGGCGGCACTTGGGTCGCCGGCGCCAAGGAGGGCGTGCCGCTGCTCGATGCCTCGACTGGCATTCCCGTCGCGTTCATCGATTCCTCGGGCATCGATTTCAAGCAGGTGCTAGCCCATGGCCGCGACAAGGGCGGCTCGGCGTTGCGGCGCATGTCCTTCCATGATCGTGCCGCCATGCTGAAGGCAATCGGTCAGGCACTGCTCGAAAGGAAGGAAGAATTCTACGCGCTTTCGACCGCGACCGGGGCGACGCGTGCCGATGGCTGGGTTGATATCGAAGGCGGGATAGGGACCCTGCTGTCCTACGCATCCAAGGGCCGGCGCGAATTGCCGAATGCCCGCGTGCTGCTCGATGGCGATGTCGAGCAGCTGTCCAAGGACGGCAGCTTTTCCGCTCAGCATATCTTCAGCCCCCTGCAAGGCGTCGCCGTTCACATCAACGCCTTCAATTTCCCCTGCTGGGGCATGCTGGAAAAGCTGGCGCCGACATTGCTTGCCGGTGTTCCTGCCATTGTCAAACCGGCCAGCCAGACGGCTTATCTCACCGAACTCATGGTCCGCCGGATTATCGAGACCGGTTTGCTTCCCGAAGGCGCATTGCAGCTCATCTGCGGTTCGGTCGGTGACCTCCTCGATCATGTCGAAGGCCAGGACGCGGTAACCTTTACAGGTTCCGCCTCGACCGGCCAGCGCCTGAAGACGCACAGGGCGATTGTCGCCAATTCAGTCCGTTTTACCATGGAGGCGGACAGTCTGAACGCGGCCGTGCTTGGTCTTGATGCCGCGCCAGGCACGGAGGAATTCGATCTCTTCGTCAAGGAAGTCGCTCGTGAGATGACTGTCAAGGCCGGCCAGAAATGCACGGCCATCCGCCGCGTCATCGCGCCCCGCGCCTACAGCGATGCCCTCATCGAAAGCCTGCGCGCACGCCTCGGAAAGATGGCGATCGGCAACCCGGCTGATGAGACGGTTCGCATGGGTCCGCTTGCGAGCCTAGACCAGCGCGAGGAAGTGCGCGCCCGCATTCGCGAACTTGCCGTCGATGCCGAGATCGTCGGCGGTGATCCCGATAATCCGAGCATCATGTTCGGTGATGCAAGTGCCGGCGCTTTCCTCAATCCGGTCTTGCTCTATTGCGACAGACCGGGTTCTGCTCGTGCGGTGCACGATGTCGAAGCCTTCGGCCCGGTTAGCACGGTCATGCCCTATGACACGGCGGAGGAGGCTATCGAGCTCACTCGCCGCGGCAAGGGCAGCCTTGTGGCGTCCGTCTTCACCAATGATCCCTCGTTTGCCGAGGAGGTGGTTCTCGGTCTTGCGCCATTCCATGGCCGCGTGATGATCGGCAACCGGGTCAGCGCCAAGAGCTCGACCGGCCATGGTTCTCCGTTGCCGGGCCTGGTCCACGGCGGTCCCGGCCGCGCCGGCGGCGGCGAAGAGCTGGGCGGCATCCGTGGCGTCAAGCACTACATGCAGCGAACTGCAATCCAGGGTGCGCCGAGTCTGCTTTCCGCCGTTACGGGGCGCTGGATTGAGGGTGCCGAAGCCCGCAGCGGCGATGAGCATCCGTTCCGTAAATCGCTCGCCGAACTGAAAATCGGCGACCAGCTCGTCACCGCGACCCGCACCGTCACACTCGATGACATCGAGCACTTCGCCAATTTCACCGGCGATACGTTCTACGCCCATATGGATGAGGAGGCCGCCAAGGCCAATCCGTTCTTTGACGGCCGCGTGGCGCATGGCTATCTCATCGTCTCCTTCGCTGCCGGCCTCTTCGTCGATCCTGCCCCAGGTCCGGTCCTTGCAAATTATGGCGTCGACAACCTGCGCTTCCTGACACCGGTCAATCCGGGTGATACGCTTCAGGTGCAGTTGACCTGCAAGGAGATCAATCCGCGCGCCAATGCCGACCACGGCGAGGTGCGTTGGGATTGCAAGGTGACCAACCAGATAGGGGCCGCAGTCGCGCAGTATGATGTGTTGACGATGGTGGCGAAAACGAGAGAGTGAGCACATGACGACAATCGAGCAAGACCCGCATCGCCTGGAAATGACCGTGCTGATGACGCCCGACATGGCGAATTTCAGCGGCAAGGTTCATGGCGGCGCTCTTCTGAACCTGCTCGATCGCGTCGCCTTCTCCTGTGCGTCCCGTTACTCCAAGCAATATGCGGTAACGCTGTCGGTGGATCAGGTCTTGTTCAAGGAGCCGATCAACGTCGGTGAACTGGTCACCTTCCGCGCCTCGATCAACGATACCGGGCGCAGCTCCATGGAAGTGGGTATCCGGGTCGAGGCCGAGGATATCCGTTCCGGCACGCGGCGCCACACCAATTCCTGTTATTTCACCATGGTCGCCGTTGATGACGCCGGTCGTCCGGTCCGCGTGCCCGAACTGGTGCCGGTAACCGCTGTCGATATTCGGCGGCACAAGGCGGCACGGCTTCGCCGAACCCTCCGCCGCGAATTCGCCGAACGGCTGGAATCGGTGGCGGCCACAGGCCGCGACGTCGAGAGATCGGGAGACGACTAGATGGCGCAGATCTATGCCTATGACGGCGTCATCCCGGTGATCGACCCGGCCGCCTTCGTGCATCCGGCGGCCATCGTCATCGGCGACGTGATCGTCGGCCCTGCCTGTTATGTCGGGCCGGGTGCGGTGCTACGTGGCGATTTCGGCCGCATCGTGCTGGAGCGCGGCTCGAACGTGCAGGAGACCTGCGTCGTACACAGCTTCCCGAACCTCGAGGTTGTCGTCGGGGAGGAGGGGCATATCGGCCACGGCGCGGTGCTGCATGGCTGCCGGATCGGAGCCAACGCCATGGTCGGCATGAATGCCGTCATCATGGACGAGGCTGTTATCGGCGAGAATTCGATTGTGGCGGCGATGGCCTTCGTCAAGGCTGGTGCGCAGATTCCGGCCAATAGCCTCGCAGTGGGTGCGCCGGCGCGGGTGGTTCGTGAACTCACGCCGGAGGAGATTGCCTGGAAGCGCCAGGGCACCGCCATCTATCAGCGCCTTGCGCTCGAAGCGAAAGACAAGCTGCTGGCGGTTGCGCCGTTGACCGCGCCCGAGCCTGACCGGCGGCGGATCCGCGCGCCGGATTACGATCCCCTCATTCTCGAAAGGCTGAAACTCGGCGATTGAGCAGTTGCGTCAGCGGACGGCCTTGACGCCTTCGAGGATGAGCGTCGTTGCGATATCCGCATAGTCGTCGCGAGTGATCGGTCCGTTGGGCCGGAACCACATATAGACCCAGTTCATCATGCCGAAGAGCGACATGGTGACGGGCGTGAGCAACGGCTTGTCCTTGTTAAGGTCCGGATTGATCTCCTGTATGACGCTGGAGAAGCGCTTGACGAGCCTTCTTTCGATCGTCCGCAACTCGGAAAGCTGCTCTTCCGACAGGGCGTGGGTACCATTGAGCTGTACCTGATGCTCGTTGTCCGCGCCTTCGTAGTTCTTCAGCACGGCCTTGACGAGAAGACGCAAGCGCTCCTGCGGCGTCACGTCGGTGCGATCGGCCGCCTCGACGGCGCTTTCTAGTTCGGTCAGGTGGGTGTGGATGATGTCGAAGATCAGAGCGTCACGGCCCGGATAGTAATGATAGAGCAGCGCCTTTGAGACATTGCTGTGCGAAGCGATCATCGACATGGAAGCCTTTTCCATGCCCATTTCGGCGAACACCGCTGCCGCGTTCGTCAGAATCCCACGCTGCTTCTCTTCGAAATCAACTGCGCGTGTGCGTGCCATGTAATCCTGCTCTGCTTATTCCCGGCTAACTATGGTCTGGCCGCTGGGGGAGCGACCAACCCTTTCTATATACTGTCAAATGGTTGCCAGGCTATCCCAGCACCCAAAGCCAATCATTCCTTGGGGCGGTTGTCGACGACGCGTTTCGCCTTACCTTCAGAGCGCGCCACGCTGCCTGGCGGGTGCACGGTGATCTTGGTCGTCACGCCGACCACACTCTTGATGTGGTGGGTGAGTTCCTTTGCCGAACCCGTCCGCGCCATCTCGTCGGCTGCCTCCAGCGTGGATTCCACATGAACCGTCATGTTGTCCATGCGGCCGGAGCGCGTCAACTCGATCTGGAAGTGCGGGGCAAGACCGCGACATTTCAGGATTTGCTCTTCGATCTGCGTCGGGAAGACGTTGACCCCGCGCAAGATCATCATGTCGTCGGAGCGGCCGGTCACCTTCTCCATGCGGCGCATGGCGCGTGCCGTGCCCGGCAGAAGCCGCGTCAGGTCTCGCGTACGGTAGCGGATGATCGGCAGGCCTTCCTTGGTCAGCGTGGTAAAGACCAACTCGCCGAGTTCACCATCCGGAACGACTTCGCCGGTGACCGGATCGATGATTTCAGGATAGAAGTGGTCTTCCCAGATATGCAGCCCGTCCTTGGTCTCGACGCATTCGCTGGCAACACCCGGGCCCATGACTTCCGACAGGCCATAGATGTCGACGGCGTGCATGTCGAAGGAGTGCTCGATTTCCTCGCGCATGGCATTGGTCCAGGGCTCCGCGCCGAAAATGCCGACGGCAAGCGAGCTTTCGCGCGGATCGATACCCTGACGACGGAATTCGTCGAGAATCGACAGCATATAGGAAGGGGTGACCATGATGATGCGTGGCTTGAAATCCTGCATCAGTGTCACCTGGCGCTCGGTCATGCCGCCTGAAATCGGTACGACAGTGCAGCCGAGCTTTTCAGCGCCGTAGTGCGCTCCAAGGCCGCCGGTGAACAGGCCGTAGCCATAGGCGATATGCACGAGATCGCCGGCGCGGCCACCGGCCGCGCGGATCGAGCGGGCAACGACGGTCGACCAGGTGTCGATGTCCCCGGCTGTATAGCCGACGACGGTCGGTTTGCCTGTCGTGCCGGAGGAGGCATGGATGCGGGCAAGCTTTTCGCGTGGCACGGCGAACATGCCGAAGGGATAGGTATCGCGAAGGTCCTTCTTCGATGTGAAGGGGAATTTGGCGAGGTCCGCCAGGGTTTTCAGGTCGGAAGGATGCACGCCCACTTCATCGAAACGCTGGCGGTAGAAAGCCGAATTCTCATAGGCATGGTTGAGTGACCATTTCATGCGCTCGAGCTGCAGCGCGGACATCTCGTCGCGAGAGGCTGTCTCAATCGCTTCAAGTTCGCCGGCGCGCGGTGAAAGGTTTTCCATGAATATCTCCTCCAAGAATGCGAAATGCTGGTTGTGTGAAACCTAGTCGGGCAGAAGGGTGCCCTTGACCGTTCGCGAATGGCCGCGGAATTCGGCGATCTGCTCGCCTTCCTGATTGGTGATCGCGATGTCGTAGATGCCGCCACGCCCGCGCCGCGATACCTCTCGTGCCGTCGCTATCAGCCGATTGCCCTTGAAAGCCGGGGCGATGTAGGTCACCGAACAATGCTGGGCGACGGTGCGTTGGTTGTAGCTGTTGCAGGCAAAGGCGAAGGCTGAGTCGGCGAGTGCGAAGATATAGCCGCCGTGGCAGGTGCCATGGCCGTTCGTCATCGTCTCCGTCACCGCCATGGAGATTATCGCCTCGCCGGGCGCTACGGAGAGAAGCTCCATGCCGAGGTGGCGGCTGGCATTGTCGTCTTCCCACATGGCTTTTGCGCAGGCTTCTGCAAGCGCCTGCGGTGAAAGAGTGTCGGTCATGCTCATTTGCCCTTGAACTCCGGCTTGCGTTTTTCGAGGAAGGCGGTGACGCCTTCGGCATAGTCGGCGCTATGGCCGGCCTCGCGCTGCAGGTCGCGCTCGAGATCAAGCTGTTCGTCGAGGGAGTTGGTCGCGGCCGCCTGAATGGCGCGCTTTGTCATGCCGAGTCCCTTGGTCGGTCCGGCAGCAAGCCTGACGGCAAGTGCGGTCGCTTCCTCCATCAACTTGTCATCGTCGACGGCACGCCAGATCAGGCCCCAGTCCGCGGCGGTCTCCGCGCCGAGTGGTTCGGCAGTCAACGCCAGCGCCTTTGCGCGGGCTTCGCCGATCAGACGCGGGAGGCTCCAGGTGCCGCCCGAATCCGGCACGAGGCCGATCTTGGCGAAGGCCTGGATGAAGCGGGCCGAGCGTGCGGCAAGCGTGATATCGCAGGCAAAGGCGATGTTTGCGCCGGCACCGGCGGCGACGCCGTTAACCGCGCAGATCACCGGTTTTTCCAGGCTGCGGATGAGGCGCAGCAGCGGATTGTAAAAGGTTTCGATCGTGTGGCCGAGGTCGGGCGTGCCCTTACTGGGATCACGGTCGCCAAGGTCCTGGCCGGCGCAGAAGCCGCGGCCGGCGCCTGTCAGCAGGACCGCACGCACATCGGCCTCCGCATGAGCGCGCTCGAAGCCGGTACGCAGCGCAAGATGCATCTCCTCATTGAAGGCGTTGAGCTTGTCCGGGCGGTTGAGCGTGAGGCTCAGAACGCCATCGGCAAGCGCCGACAAGATGGTGTCGGAATCGGACATATTTCCTCCCTGTCGCCTTTCCCAGCGGCGACCATAAAAAAACTCTTGCATAAACCGACCGGTCAGTCAATGATAAAGACATTGCATGGGAGGAGCCAGGGATGACCACACTTTTCGAGCGCCATCGCCCGACGCTGCAGGCTGCTCTGGGCGCGGCTGCCAAGCGTGACTACTGGTCCGCCTATCCCGAAATTCCGAGCGGTAAGCTTTATGGTGAGACCGCCAAGGACGATGGCCTCGCTGCCTACAAGGCATTCCTTGGAAAGCCGTTTCGCATCGCCAACCATCCTGAAACTCGCGTGGTCGGTGCGGAAGTTTCGCCTTACGGACCACCCCTCGGCATCACCTATCCGACCGCAACCGTCGAAATGCTGGCTTCCGCTTCGCAGGCGGCTGCGCGGCAATGGGCTTCGGCATCGGTCGACGTTCGCGTCGGCATCTGCCTTGAAATCCTCTCCCGTCTCAATGCCCGCAGCTTCGAGATGGCAAATGCCGTCATGCATACGACCGGCCAATCCTTCGCCATGGCCTTTCAGGCCGGCGGTCCGCATGCGCAGGATCGCGGGCTGGAAGCCGTCGCCTATGCCTATGCCGAGATGAGCCGTACGCCTGAGAAGGCGATCTGGACGAAGCCGCAGGGCAAGGGCGAGCCGATCACGATGGAAAAGCATTGGCGGATCATGCCACGCGGCATTTCGCTTGTCATCGGCTGCAATACGTTCCCCACCTGGAACAGCTATCCGGGGCTCTTCGCCAGCCTTGCAACCGGCAACACCATCATCGTCAAGCCGCATCCGGCTGCCATCCTGCCGCTTGCCATCACCGTCGAAATCATCAGGCAGGTGCTGGTGGAGGAAGGCTTCAGTGCCGACACTGTGCTGCTTGCCGCAGACGCGCCCGGTTCGGAGATCACGAAAGACCTCGTGCAGCATCCGGCGATCGCGATCGTCGACTATACCGGTTCCAACAGTTTCGGCGCATGGGTCCGGAGCAATGCGGGCAACGCCGATGTCTACACGGAAGAGGCAGGCGTCAACTCGATCGTCATCGGCGCCACCGATAATTTTGCCGGCATGTGCAGCAACATAGCCTTCTCGCTATCGCTCTATAGCGGCCAGATGTGCACCGCGCCGCAGGATATTTTCGTGCCGCGCGACGGTATCGAGACGGATGAGGGACACAAGAGTTTCGACGAGGTTGCGGCCGGCATTGCTGCGGCCGTAGACGGTTTGTTGTTCGATCCGGCCCGTGCGGCCGGCATCTGCGGCGCGATCGCCAATCCGGCGACTCTTGCCCGTATTGCCAAGGCCCGCCCGCTCGGCCGCATCGTGCGCGACACCGCGCCGATCGAAGGTTTGGGCGATGCACGCACAGCAACCCCGCTGATCCTTTCCGTCGATGCTGTCGATGAGGCTGCCTATGCGGAGGAACGCTTCGGCCCCATCGCCTTCGTCGTCGCGGTCGATGATGCGGCTGATGGCGTTGAGTGCGCGGCTAAACTCGCCGAGCGGAAGGGCGCGATTACGGCGGCCCTCTACGAGACCGACGAGGCGCGCATTCTGGCTGCGGCCGATCGTTTCGCTGCGGCAGGCGTCAATCTTTCGGTCAACCTGACCGGCGGCATCTATGTGAACCAGAGCGCCGCCTTCAGTGATTTCCACGTGACCGGCGCCAATCCAGCAGGCAATGCCAGCCTGACGGATGCAGCCTTTGTTGCAAACCGGTTTCGCGTGGTGATGTGGCGCCGCCCAAAAGCGGCGTGAGGGGTACTGAGACTTAATCTTTGTCATCTCGTGGGAGGAGATTCGACATGAAATTTTCCATAACGACCGCACTTGCGGGAACGCTTGTATTTGCCCTGAGCTTTGCTGCCCCGGCCCTTGCCGACATCAAGATCGGTGCGACCATTTCCGAAACCGGCCCTGCCTCCTTCCTTGGTGATCCCGAGGCCAAGACGCTGAAGATGCTTGTCGAGCAGATCAACGCCGCTGGTGGCGTCAATGGCGAGAAGATCAACCTCGTCATCTATGACGACGGCGGCGACCCAAACAAGGCTCGCACCTTTGCGACCCGTCTGGTCGAGGACGATGAAGCGGTTGCCGTCATCGGCGGTACGACGACCGGCACGTCGATGGCCATTATTCCGGTCATCGAAGACGCAAAGGTGCCGTTCATTTCGCTTGCCGGCGCCATCGAGATCGTCGACCCGGTCCGACCCTTCACATTCAAGACGCCGCATACCGATCGCATGGCCTGCGCCAAGATATTCGCCGACATGAAGAAGAACGGCATCACCAAGATCGGCCTGATCTCCGGTTCTGACGGCTTTGGCGCCTCGATGCGCAAGCAGTGCCTGGCGATCATCGGTGAATACGGGATCGAAGTCCTGGCCGACGAGACCTATGGCCCCAACGACGCCGAGATGACGCCGCAGCTGACGAACATCAAGGGCAAAAAGGGCATTCAGGCCGTGCTGAACCCGGGCTTCGGCCAGGGCCCAGCGATCGTCACGCGCAACTATGCGCAGCTCGCCGTCGGCCTGCCGCTCTACCAGTCGCATGGCGTCGCTTCCGCTGGTTTCATCGAGCTTGCGGGGCCTCAGGCAGCCGAGGGCGTGCGCCTCCCGGGAACTGCACTACTCGTCGCCGGCCTGTTGCCGGAAAGCGACCCGCAGCGCCCGGTCGTCGTTGCCTACAAAGAAGCCTATGAGAAGGCGACCGGCAAACCGGTCTCTACCTTCGGCGGCTATGCCCATGATGCCCTGCGTATCCTCGTCGATGCGATCAAGCGGGCAGGCAGCACCAAACCGGCGGCGATCCGCGATGCGATAGAATCCACCTCGGGTCTCGTCGGCACCACCGGCACGGTGACGATGTCGGCAAAAGATCATCTTGGCCTCGATCTCTCGGCCTTCCGCATGCTGCAGATCGAAAAGGGCGGCTGGAAGATCGTCGATTAATCGAGAGCCCGTACCGCCGGCTGCGCCCTGAAAGCGCCGGCCGGCGGAAACCGTCGTGCGAAGCGGAGGCATCCATGCCCGAACTCCTGCAATTCTTTCTGTCCGGGATCACCGTCGGCGCCGTCTATGCGCTGGTCGCTCTCGGCTTCACCATCATCTACAACGCCTCCGATGTCGTAAATTTTGCCCAGGGCGAGTTCGTCATGCTCGGCGGCATGATCACGGTGTTTACCTACACTGCGGGGCTTCCGCTGCCGCTCGCGGCATTGATCGCGATCATCGTCACGGCGGCGATCGGCGTGGCGCTCTACAAGCTGGCGATCGAGCCGGCGCGCGGCGCGCCCGTGGTCTCGCTGATCATCATCACCATCGGCGCCTCCATCTTCATTCGCGGCGTGACGCAGCTCGTCTTCGACAAGCAGATCCACCGCTTCCCGGCCTTTTCGGGCGATCAGCCGATCCTGATCGGCGGCGCCACCATCCTGCCGCAGAGCCTGTGGGTCATCGCCGGTGCGCTCGCTGTCTTCTTCTGTCTCTGGCTGTTTTTCACGCGCACGCTGCTCGGCCGCGCGGTTCTGGCAACCGCAAACAATCGTGTTGCCGCCCGCCTCGTCGGCATCAACACCAATTATGTGATGACGCTGTCCTTCGCCATGTCGGCCGCCATCGGCGCGCTCGCGGGCGTGCTGGTGACGCCGATCACGCTGACAAGCTACGATGTCGGCCTGGCGCTCGCATTGAAGGGCTTTGCGGCGGCGATGCTCGGCGGCATGGGCAATCCCAAGGGTGCGCTCGTCGGCGGTCTGCTGCTCGGTGTTCTCGAGGCGATGACGGCCGGGTACATCAGCTCGCAATACAAGGATGCTGCCGCCTTCGTCGTTATCATCGCCGTGCTTTTTGCCATGCCGCAAGGCTTGTTTGGCCGCCAGTCGGCAGATCGGGTGTGATCATGCGGCTTCCCGGCAAAACCACCAGCCTTCTCATTCTCGCCGCGGTCATCGTCGTCGCACCGATGTTTTTCCCGTCGTCCTACTATTTCCGCGTCGGTTCGCTGATCTTCGTCAATGGTCTGGCCGCAACCGGCCTGGTCATCCTCATCGGCTATGCCGGCCAGGTGAGCCTGGGACATGCGGGCTTTGCCGGTATCGGCGCCTATGCCTGTGCGCTGGCACCCGTCCATCTCGGCCTGCATCCGGCCCTTGCTGCCTTGCTTGGCGCGCTCGTTTCGGCTGTTATCGCCTTCCTCGTCGGTCGGCCGATCCTCCGGTTGAAGGGCTACTATATCGCCGTCGCCAGCCTCGGCTTCGGGGTCCTCGTTTCCATGGTGCTGTCGAACGAGGCACGCTTCACCGGCGGGCCTGATGGCATCGCGGTACCGGAACTCGGGCTTCGCGCCAGCCTCAACACTATTGGCATCGATCTCTCCAATACCGAGTTCTGGTATGCCTTTTCCGGCCTCGTGCTGGTCATCGGGGCGTGGCTTGCATTGAACCTCTATCACAGCCCCACCGGCCGAGCGCTTCGCGCCCTGCACGGCTCCGAGATTGCGGCACGCACGGTCGGCGTCGATGTCGCGCGCTACAAGCTGCAGGCCTTCATCATCTCAGCTGTCTATGCTTCGGTCTCCGGTTCGCTGCTGGCGCTGCAGAACAAGTTCATTACGCCCGATGTCGCCGGCTTCATGCACTCGATCGAGATGGTCATCATGGCAGTTCTCGGTGGAGCCGGTTCGGTGCTTGGCGCCATCCTCGGTGCTGCGATCCTGACGATGTTGCCGCAGGTGCTCACCGTTTTCCAGGAATACGAACAGCTGATGCTCGGTCTTGTCATGATGCTCGTCATGATCTTCATGCGCGAGGGCCTGCTTCCATCGATCACGCGCCGTTTTGCGGGGAGGGGAGCATGAGCCTGCTTCAGATCGAGGGTCTCGGCATCGATTTTGGCGGCCTTCGCGCCGTCCATGACGTCAGCTTTTCCTTGAAGGCAGGCGAGATCGTCTCCGTCATCGGCCCGAACGGTGCCGGCAAGACAACGCTCTTCAACATGATCTCCGGTCTTTACACGCCGGCGCACGGTCGTGTCCTGCTCGATGGTGAGGATGTCACCCGCATGCCGCCGCATCTGCTCGCGCGTCGCGGCCTGTCGCGTACCTTCCAGAACCTGCAGATCTTCCAGGCCATGACGGTGCTCGAAAACGCAATTGCCGGGCATCACCTGCATGAGCGCGGTTCGGTGTTCGCCGATCTCCTTTCGCTGCCGGCTTCGCGTCGTCGCAGTCGGGAATCCGAGGCGAGCGCCCGTATATTGCTCGACCGGGTCGGGCTTGGCCGAGCTGCGGAACAGGAGGCGGGTTCACTCTCTTATGGTGCGCTGAAGCGTCTGGAAATCGCCCGCGCCCTGGCGCTGAAGCCGCGCGTACTGTTGCTCGACGAGCCGGCCGCCGGCTGCAATGCCGTCGAGACGGAAGAAATCGATCGTCTCATTGCCAAGGTCGCGGCCGAGGGTGTCGCGATCCTGCTGGTGGAGCACGACATGAAGATGGTCATGCGCATTTCCAACCATATCGTCGTGTTCGACCACGGCGAAAAGATCGCCGAAGGCAAACCGGCAGAAGTCGCGCGCAATCCGCGTGTCATCGAAGCCTATCTCGGTGTGCAGGCGGCGGAGGCTCAAAATGCTGACGGTTGAGGGACTGCGTTCGCGCTACGGCCGCATCGAGGTGCTGCACGGCGTCGATCTTGATGTTGCGTCGGGCGAGATTGTCACCGTGGTCGGTGCGAATGGCGCCGGCAAGACGACGTTGCTCAAATGCCTGTCCGGGATCCAACCGGTGTCGGCCGGTTCGGTACTCTTCCGCGGAGAGGCACTCACCACCGTGCCGGCGCATCGGCGTGTACAGCGCGGACTTGCCCAGTCTCCGGAAGGCCGGCAGATTTTCACCAATCTGACGGTCGAGGAGAACCTTCGGCTCGGCGCCTATCTCTTTGCCGACGACAAGGTCGACAGCGACTTGCAGGATGCTTTCGCCATGTTCCCGATCCTGAAGGAGAAGCGGAGCCTGGCGGCTGGCGGCCTCTCCGGCGGCCAGCAGCAGATGCTGGCGATCGCGC
Organism: Rhizobium sp. A22-96; assembly: GCF_053521805.1. Lineage (NCBI taxonomy): Bacteria > Pseudomonadati > Pseudomonadota > Alphaproteobacteria > Hyphomicrobiales > Rhizobiaceae > Rhizobium > Rhizobium sp. A22-96. Next base: position 228,115 of record NZ_JBNWDQ010000006.1, on the reverse strand, counting down.
GGGCATTGATGAGCCGGCCCTCCTGCCTGCTTCTCGATGAGCCGAGCATAGGACTTGCGCCGATCCTCGTCGCGCAGATTTTCGACGTTGTCAGGAACATGAAGGCGCTCGGCGTCACCGTGCTTCTTGTCGAACAGAACGCCTTCGGTGCGCTTTCCGTTGCCGACCGGGGCTATGTCATGGAGACGGGGCGCATCACGCTCTCCGGCCCCGCCGCCGAACTGATCGCGGACGAACGCATCCGCGCAGCCTATCTGGGAATGTAAGATCATGACCGTCACCATCGCACGCGAAGGCGCAATCGCTGTCGTCACCATCGACAATCCCCCCGTCAACGCGCTCTCGCAGGCGGTGCGCCAGGCCTTGATCGAGGCGGTCGCTACGCTCGACGCGGACGAAATGGTCAAGGCGGTCGTTCTCTGCTGCGCAGGCCGTACCTTCATCGCCGGGGCCGACGTTAACGAATTCGGCAAGCCGCCGGAGCCTCCGCATCTGCCTGATGTCGTTGCGAGCATCGAGGGTGCGGGCAAGCCCTGGGTCGCGGCGATCCATGGCAGTGCGCTTGGCGGTGGCCTCGAGGTGGCGCTCGGCTGCGCCTATCGTGTGGCGGTTCGCTCCGCCAACCTCGGTCTGCCCGAGGTGAAGCTCGGACTCATTCCCGGCGCCGGCGGCACGGTTCGCCTGCCGCGTCTCATTGGCGCCCCGGCTGCAGTCGATCTGGTGACGAGCGGCAATCCCATCGATGCCCGCAAGGCGGCAGCACTCGGTCTCGTGGATTTGGTTGTCGACGGAGATCTGCGGCAAGCTGCCATAGCTTTTGTAAAGGAAGCGGTCGGTAAGCCCAGACCGCAGTCGATCTCCGGCCGCAACGTTGCGGCGGTCGAGGATGGTTTCTGGGACGACGTAGAAAAAGCCGTCGCAGCCAGCGCAAAACGTGAGATCGCACCTGTCCGCGCGACCGCGTCCGTCCGCAAGGCGAGCGAGGCGGATTTCGCGACGGCAATGGCCTTTGAGCGCGAGACGTTTCTGGAGCTGCGCGGTTCCGCTCAAGCGGCCGCGCTGCGTCATGTCTTCTTTGCCGAGCGGGCCGCACCCCGACCACCGGAACTCGCCAGTGTGGCTCCGCGCGATATTCGTTCCGCCGCGGTGATCGGTGGTGGGACCATGGGTGCGGGCATTGCCGCGGCGCTCAGGGATGCAGGACTGCCCATGATTCTCGTCGAGCGCGATGAGGCAGCAGTCGAGCGCGGGCTTGCCAATGTCCGATCGATCTTCGAAGCGTCTGCAAAACGCGGTCGTATCACGCCCGAGATTGCGGCCGAACGCATAGCCGGTGTTATCGGCACTGACGACTACGGTTCGCTTGCAGATACTGATCTTGTTGTCGAGGCAGTCTTTGAAGATCTCTCGATCAAGCGCGCGGTCTTCGCAAAACTATCGGAGGTCTGCCGCCCGGATGCGGTGCTCACCACGAACACGTCCTATCTCGATCCCGATCAGATCAGCCAGGGCCTGTCGAACCCCGAGCGCTTTCTCGGCCTGCATTTCTTCAGTCCCGCTCATATCATGAAGCTTCTGGAGATCGTGCCGACGGAGACGACGGCGCCTGAGGTGCTGGCGACTGGCTTTGCGCTTGCCCGTCTGCTCGGCAAGATCCCGGTTCGCGCCGGTATCTGTGACGGCTTCATTGGCAATCGCATCCTGAAGGTCACGCGCGCGCAGTCCGAGCGGCTGCTGCTCTCAGGCGCCACACCCTCCGTTGTCGATGCCGCCATGCGTGCTTTCGGCCTGCCGATGGGCCCGTTCGAGGCGCAGGATCTCGGCGGTCTCGACATCGCCGGCTTCCAGCGCAAGGCCGCCCGCGAACGCGGTGAGGTGCCTTTCGCGCCAGTGGGCGACCGGCTTTGCGCCATCGAGCGCTTTGGGCAGAAGTCTGGCGGCGGTTGGTACGACTATCGGCCGGGTGACCGCGCGCCGCAGCCATCTGACGCGGTGGCAGCAATCATTGCCGAAGAAGCGCACGGCAAGGTGCAGCTGGCATGGGACGAGGCTGCGATCGCCGATGCGGTCATCCTCCCAATGGTCAACGAGGCGGCACGTATTCTGGAGGAGGGTGTTGCCGTTCGCGCAGCCGATATCGACCTCGTCAAGATCCATGGCTACGGATTCCCGCGCTGGCGCGGCGGGCCAATGCATTATGCGGAAGCACGTGGCCTTGCCGAGGTCGTCGCCGTATTGGATGGACTTTCCACACAGGGCCTTGCCGATTCGCCATGCGCCCGCCTGCGCGTCGCAGCAGAGCGGGGCGGCTTTTCGGCACTTGCCGGTGGTAAGCCTGGCTGAGGAAAAGGCTTGATCCATGTATCGTTATATTTCATGAGATATAACGCTACATGGATGGGAGTTACCGGTGCTGATCAGACATCTTTCGTTCTTCGTGACTCTGGCGGAGGAAAAGCATTTCGCCAGGGCCGCCGAGGTCTGCCACATCACGCAGCCAACCCTGTCGGCGGCCATCCGCAAGCTCGAAGACGACCTTCGCGTGACGCTTATCGCGCGTGGAAATCGCTATATCGGCCTGACGCCTGATGGGGAGCGCGTTCTGGAATGGGGACGGCAGATTCTGTCCGACTATGACAGCCTGCAGAAGGATATCGCCGGCTCCAAGAAAGGCCTGTCCGGCACGTTGAGACTGGGTGTCGTGCCTGCGGCGATGGCGGCTGTCTCGTTTCTGTCCGAGCGCTTCAGCCTGGAGAACCCCGATGCGACCATCGAGATCAAGTCGATGACCTCTCGCGCCATTCAGCATGGGCTCGACACATTCGAACTCGATGGCGGCCTGACCTATCTGGAGAATGAGCCGCTGGAGAATGTGCAGCGGCTGCCGCTCTACCACGAGAGATATGTCTTTGTTTGCCGTTCCGACCATCCCTTGGCAAAGCGCCGAACGCTTCCCTGGGCAGAGGCGGTCTCGCAATCGCTGTGCCTCTTGAGCGAGGACATGCAGAACAGGCGCATCCTCAATGGCATAGCCGCATCCGCCGGGCTGACACTGAAGCCATCCGTCGTCAGCAATTCCTTCCTGGCCGTTTGCTCGCATATCCGCAACGGCCTGTGGTGCAGCATCGTGCCGCATACTTTCTTCTATATTCTCGGCGACAAGACCGATCTCGTTTCCATCGAACTGATCGAACCGCATCACCGGCAAGCACTGGGATTGGTCATTTCAAACCGGTCGCCGCAGTCGCCCATGACCAACGCATTGGCAAGGGCCTTGCAGGGCGCGGATTTTGATACCGATTTCGAACGGCATGCTGCCGTGCCGCCGCCACCATCGATATCGTCTATCGCGCGGTAAAAACCTTTCATTTGCCGGCGACTCCCCGGCGTGAAAACATCGCCTTGTTGAAACGAGGTTCCGATTGCACGGAACACGGCTTTAGGAAACACCAGCGACTGACCCTCAAAAGCGCAAGCTGATGGCGGCCAATTTCTGACAGAACCGATATCTGGGACCGGCGCGTGCGCTCACGCGTTTCCGGGGTGTTTCCTGCTGTCGCAGCTGAGGAAACGAACATGGCAAAAGTAGTTTGCGTTCTTTACGACGATCCTATCGACGGTTATCCCAAATCCTACGCCCGCGATGATCTGCCGAAAATCGAACACTATCCCGGCGGCCAGACCCTGCCGACGCCAAAGGCCACCGACTTCAAGCCCGGCACCCTGCTTGGCAGCGTCTCCGGCGAGTTGGGCCTGCGCAAATATCTCGAAGAGAATGGCCACACTTTCGTTGTCACCTCCGACAAGGATGGCCCAGATTCCGTTCTGGAACGAGAAATCGTCGACGCGGATGTCGTCATCTCGCAGCCCTTCTGGCCGGCCTATCTGACGGCCGAGCGCATTGCCAAGGCGAAGAACCTGAAGCTCGCATTGACCGCCGGCATCGGTTCCGACCATGTCGATCTGCAGGCGGCCATCGACCGCGGCGTCACGGTTGCCGAAGTCACCTACTGCAATTCGATCAGCGTGGCCGAACATGTCGTCATGATGATCCTCGGCCTGGTGCGCAACTACATCCCATCCTATCAATGGGTGGTGAAAGGCGGCTGGAATATCGCCGACTGCGTCGCGCGGTCCTATGACGTCGAAGGCATGCATGTCGGCACGGTCGCTGCCGGCCGTATCGGTCTTGCTGTGCTGAAGCGGCTGAAGCCCTTCGACATGCATCTGCATTATACCGATCGTCATCGCCTGCCCGAGGCGGTCGAGAAGGAACTGGGTCTGACGTGGCATGCCACGCGCGAGGAGATGTACGAAGTCTGCGATGTCGTCACCCTCAATTGCCCGCTTCATCCCGAGACCGAGCACATGATCAACGACGAGACGCTGAAGCGCTTCAAGCGTGGCGCCTATCTCGTCAACACGGCGCGCGGCAAGCTGTGCGACCGCGATGCGATTGCCTGCGCTCTCGAGAGCGGCCAGCTTGCCGGCTATGCCGGTGACGTCTGGTTCCCGCAGCCGGCACCGAAGGATCATCCGTGGCGCACCATGCCGCATCATGGCATGACGCCGCATATTTCCGGCACCTCGCTTTCGGCCCAGACCCGCTATGCCGCCGGCACGCGGGAAATCCTCGAATGCTTCTTCGAGGGCCGTCCGATCCGCGATGAATATCTGATCGTCGATGGCGGCAAGCTCGCCGGAACCGGCGCGCATTCCTACAGCGCGGGCAATGCGACCGGCGGCTCGGAAGAAGCCGCCAAGTTCAAGCGCAGCTGACACAACCGCGGAGCGTGGCGGCTTGCGCGACGCTCCCTCATTCCGCCTGCGAACAATCGAGACGACACATGACCGAAATCAACAGTCTTTCGGAGCCGAGCTGGGGCATGCGCATCGGCCGCCGCGTGCGCACGGCACTGGTGTCGGGCTTCGGCGGTTTTCTGGTGATCTATATTCTGTCGCAGCTCAGCGCGACCCTCGGCGTATTCCTTCTGGTGGCGCCATTCGGCGCGAGCTGCGTTTTGGTCTTCGCCTTGCCGCAGAGCCCGCTCGCACAGCCGAAGAATGTCATCGGCGGCCACCTCATCTCGGCCTTCATCGGCGTCGCGGCGTTTGCGCTGTTGGGTGCGCATCCCCTGTCGTTTGCGCTCGCCGTCGGTCTTGCGATCGCGGCCATGCAAGCAACCGAGACGCTGCATCCGCCGGCCGGCGCCGATCCGATCGTTGTGATCGCGGCCGGCGCATCCTGGCCGTTTCTGGTCACCCCCATGCTCGCCGGAACGATTTTGATCGTCGGCGCGGCCTATTGCTACCATCGTTTCATTTCACAGCGCTCGTACCCCAGTTGAGGCGCCAATCGAGCAGCCGGGCAGCAATCAGGGCATGGGTTGAGAAGCTGATATTGCCGGGATGGGTGAGGCTCAGGCATCGATCGACGATATTCCATAAAAGCAAAAGCGGTCCAGTCTAGGGAAATAACTGGGCCGCTCTTTGCTGGATTGGAGGTCAATCAAATTCAGCACCCTAATAATAAGTGCGTCTTAGCAATTGTCAACGGGAATTGCGAATGCCCGCACATGCGCTCAATGCCGGCCTCTATAGATCATTGATAATCCGACGCAGTCCCGCCTGATCCACTGCCGATGCTGGAGCAAATCCATAGCGAAATGTTCTAATATGAATAGGCCGGAAATATGGCGCCGCCGCTCATCTAAAAATTCGGCAAGCTATTGAGTATTATGAATAAAATTTCACTGAGGAGCTTATTGCCCGATGATCCTATCGCGGTTTAGGAGCATGTTCCGCGGTTGCCAGCGGTGAGGGCTGCAGGTCTTGAAATTGATTGTCTTGAACTCAGAAGGATCCGGAGGGAAACCGGATCCTTCCGTCTTTGATCGGAGGTCAACCGATCGTTGTGAGAAGCCCGATGGATCGGTACATCGGGCTTCTCATATCCGGTCCCAGGTAGACCAGATAACTGGTATTAGAAGCTGCGCTGGAAGCGCAGGATACCGGCCCACTGATCCTGGTTCACAGAATCGAAGTTGGTGTAGGACAGTTCCGGCTCGATGAGCAGGTTCTTAACCGGGTTCCACTTGACGTTCGTCGTAGCGGCGAAGATCTTGGAGTCGGTGTAGGCGAGCTGGAGGTTCCACTTCAGCTTTTCGTTGATCGGAACGCCAACGCCGCCCCAAACTGCCCAGTCACCCCAGCCGCACTTCGATGCGTCGTTTGCCGGGCAAGAAGAGCGTGCCAGGTTGGTACCGGCATACTTGTTCAGGTTGTCGCCATCGGTGTTCCAGCCGCCCATCAAGAAGGCCGAGAAGACGCCGAAGTCGGCATCGACACGAGCCTTGATTGCGCCTTCCGACTTGATCGAGTCGTAACCGCCAACGACCTTGAAGCCCCATGCGCCGGACTTGAAGCCAGCACCGGCAACAACGTCAGGAGCGTAGTGGTTGGCCTTGTCGTCCGTTGCCCAGCTTGCGCCGTAAGCAGCGCCCGAGCCGCTGGAGTTGCTGTCTTCGAGCGAGACCACAGCGGTGAAGCCGTTGCCGGCGTCGTAGTTGTAGGTCAACTGGTTGAGCTCGTACGGGCCGTCATAGATCACGTCATCGTTGATGACGTCGCCGGCATAGCCCATGTAGTAGTTGTACTGGGAGTCAGCCTTACCGACGAGGAAGCCACCGAGGCTGATGTTGGCCCAGAGCAGCTTGGTGCTGGTGCTGTTGCCTTCCTGCCAATCCCAACGGATAACCGTGTTGGTCTTCAGCGGGCCGTATTCGGTGTCGGTCGCGGTGTCGAGGGCCAGCTGAGCGCGGGTGTGCCACAGCGTGCCGTTGTGGCTGTTGGCGTTGTAGGCGTCGTACCACTTGCCTTCGGTACGGACCATGCCGCCGATCTTGAGGCAGGTTTCAGTGCCTGGAATGAAGAAGTAGCCTGCGCCGTAGGCGTCGCAAATGCGAACGTATTCCAGCGGCTCCGGCTCGGCAGCAACGATCGCGTCAGCCGCGTGAGCACCGGAAACTGCTGCCAGCGCAGCAGCGGAGCCGAGAAGAAGGCTCTTGATGTTCATTATAAACTCCTGGTTTTGATTGACCTCATATCCCAAGGAGCGGGTATAATACGTGATCCCGGACACGCCTCTTTTGAACATAAGGCAAGCCAGGCAATGCATCAGCAATTGACCGTCTGTATCGTCCCCACCCCTAAAAGACCTCGTCAGCTTGCGGCTGAAATAACCCCACCAGATCGCAAGCTAAGCATGATCTTGAACGTAAAGGTATATACATTCAGGTTGTTTGTAAATTCATGTTGGCCGCCTTCGGGGACGGAAAAGCTGACTGTTGATTTAATGCAACATGTGTTGAGCGCACCGTCTGTGCGTCGATGATCCTTTTTCAGGATGTGATCATGATCGATGGGAAGGTCCGCGATGGCGCCGCCACCGGGCATTTCGGAGAGTGGGGTACCCACTTCAGCAGCCGCGAAGGAGTGCGTAGCAGTGTTTGAGAACCGTTTCGCTTCGGGAGCGTAAGAAAACGTCCGTGTTCTCGACTCGCGTGAAGCCGAGCTTTGTCAACACTAGCCCAGACATGGGATTATCGGATGCATGACCCGATGTAAGTTTCGATAGGCCGACCTCATAAAAGACAAAGCGGATCAGAGCCTGAGCCGCCTCGAATGCAAAGCCCTTGCCCCAGCTTGATCTTTCCAACCAATAGCCCAGGCTCCCTTCGCCGTTTAGAATTTCATCGACATCGACAACTCCGACCATTTGTTCGTGGTGTTCAATGGCAAAGCGATAGGCTGTGCCCGCCTCCCACTCATTCTCGTGACTTGAGAACCAGCGCTCAATTTCCCGCTGGCTCGGAGGAAAGGAGGTGTTGAGCATGCGGGTCACATCCCAATCGCTTTGGATCCCGAATGCTCGCTCCGCATCGCCGGCCGAGGTCGGACGCAAAAAGAAGACGCTCTGTCCGAATCGTCGAGCGAGGGATTTTTCGTGCGTCCGGCTTCATCCGCCCAGCCTATCGAATACACGGGATAAGGGGAGTCTGGTGACCCTCGTTTCCAGCAATTGTTCGCATTCGCGTCGGATAGCCGATTCTCCCGCGCAATCGCCGACGACTTAATATTCTTTATAGACAGCCTATCTCTCGCCGCAATCGGCGAGCAAAAGCGCCGCCTCTTGCAGGTGCGGCCTGCGGGAAATGCAGGGCCGGACGTAAGAGCGTTCCATTACGAGGGGCGAACCCCCTTTTGCGGACCGGTCCTGTTTGCCGCAAACGCTCGAACTTGAGCGGCTGCCGGGCACGCTCTGATCGCTGCCTAGACATCGGGGATGGGGAGGCGCTAAGCTTCATCCTCCAACAATGCGATATCGAAACCATGAATATGATCGAGCCCCCACGGAAATCCGGCGACAACGGCGAGGACAAGATTCTTGCCAATCCAGCGCGCCTCGGCGGTCGGCTGAAGCTCGCCCGACAGACGCGAGGATTGACGCTGAAGGCTCTGTCCCTGGCCGCCGATTGTTCCGAAAGCCTGCTGTCCAAGATCGAAAATGGCAAAGCCTCTCCGTCCCTTCCGATGCTCCACAGGCTGGTCGGCGCGCTCGGCACCAACATAGGCTGGATGTTCGAGGAAGCCGATGGCGAGGAGGGCATCGTCTTTCGTTCGGGCACCCGGCCGCTGATCGGGCTCGATCCGTTGCGCAGGGGTGAAGGTATTTCGCTGGAGCGGATCATTCCCTATTCGCCCGGCCATCTCCTCCAATGCAATATCCACCACATCGAGGCGGGCGGTCAAAGCGCCGGGCCTATCCAGCATATCGGCGAAGAGGTGGGCTATGTGCTTGCCGGAGAAGTCGAACTGATGGTCGGCGAACGCACCTTTCGGCTGGCGGTCGGCGATAGTTTCGTCTTCAATTCCGAGCTTCCGCACTGGTATCGCAATGTCGGGAGCGAAAGGGCAAGCATCTTCTGGGTCAATACGCCCGCGACTTTCTGAGTGCATGGCCCGCAAGTTTTTCTAGTACGTGTTGAATGAGCAAAATTGAAAATTCAAGTCACTTGACAGAAATTCAAGTAACTTGAATAATGCCCCTGCAATTAAAAAAGGGGAACTATCATGCGTCTTACAAACTATGTCTTCGGCTGCGCTGTCGTCGCAACCGTAGCCCTCGGGTTCAATGCAAGGTCGGCCATGGCCGATACGCTGGCATTGGTGACCATCAACCAGCAGGCCCTGTTCTTCAACCAGATCAATGACGGCGCCAAGGAAGCGGCCAAGAAGGCCGGCGTCGATCTCGTTATCTTCAATGCCAACAACGTTCCGAGCGCGCAGAATGACGCGATCGAGAACTACATTACCCAGAAGGTCGATGGCATTATCCTGGTCGCCATCGACGTCAATGGCGTCAAGCCGGCAATCACGGCTGCCAAGAAGGCTGGCATCCCGGTTATTGCCATCGATGCGCAAATTCCGAATGGCGACAATATCGCCTTCGTCGGCGTCGACAATACCAAGGCCGGCGGAGAGATCGGCAAGTTTTACTCCGATTACGTCAAGGACAAGCTGAGCGGCAGCGCCAAGATCGGCGTCGTCGGCGCGCTCAACTCCTTCATCCAGAACCAGCGTCTCGATGGTTTCAAGGCGGCCGTGAAGGCCGGCGAACAGAAGGTCACTTTCCTCGATACGGTCGATGGCCAGAATGTCCAGGATGTGGCGCTGAGCGCCGCTGAAAACCTCATTACCGCCAATCCTGACATGACGACCCTCTACGCAACCGGCGAACCGGCATTGCTCGGCGCCGTCGCCGCCGTGACCAGCCAGGGCAAGACCGGCAGCGTCAAAGTATTTGGCTGGGATCTCACCAAGCAGGCGGTCGAAGGCATCGACCAGGGTTGGGTCACCGCCGTGATCCAGCAGGATCCGGCCGGCGAGGGCAAGGCTGCGGTCGAAGCCCTGGTCAAGGTCAAGAAGGGCGAAAAGATCGACCCGATCATCAACGTGCCGGTGACCATCGTCACCAAGGAAAATGTCGACAAGTTTCGGGGCATGTTCAAGTAACCCGGACCCCTCGTCACGTCATGGCCGATCGTCTCGGCCGTGACGTTATGGCATTATGGCTTAAGCCATTTCCGCAAGGCAGCACCGAGATGACAAATGCTGATACCTACCGCGTCAGAATGACCGGTATTTCCAAACGCTATGGCACGATGCAGTCGCTGGAGAATGTATCGTTGACCTTGAAACCGGGTGAGGTTTTAGGCCTGGTCGGCGACAATGGCGCCGGCAAGTCCACCTTGAGCAAGGTGCTGTCCGGCGCGGTTATCCCGGATTCGGGAACGATCGAGATCGATGGCAAACCTGTTTCCTTCGCCTCGCCGGCCGATGCACGCGCGGCGCATGTCGAGATGGTCTATCAGGATCTGTCCCTGTGTGACTCGGTCGATGTGGCAGGCAATCTCTTTCTTGGGCGCGAGCCCAGATGGAAGCTTGCCGGCATTCCCATGCTGGACAAGAAGACGATGCATGAGCGCGCCCGCCACATGCTTGAAGGTCTCGGCATCGTCATTCCCGATACCAGGCTGAAGGTAGAAAATCTGTCGGGCGGTCAGCGCCAGTCGATCGCGATCGGCCGTGCCGCCTCATTCAACCCATCGGTGTTGATCATGGATGAACCGACGGCGGCTCTGGCCGTCGCCGAGGTCGAGGCCGTTCTCGAACTCATTCGCACCGTCAGCGCTCGCGGCGTCAGCGTCATCCTGATCACCCATCGCCTGCAGGACCTGTTCCTGGTCTGCGACCGTATTCAGGTGATGTATGAGGGCCAGAATGTCGCCGAACGCCGGATCGAAGACACCAATATCGAAGAGGTCGTCAACCTGATCGTCGGCCGCAAGTTCGCCGCGCGCTCCGCCGGCCCATCTCCAGATCGAGGCGTTTCCGCATGACCATGACCTCTTCTCATGCCCAAACTGGCCAGTCGACCCGCATGCGCAAGGCGCGCCTCTACGACAAGGCCATGGCCAATGGCGGCATCGTGTCGATCGCGCTGTTCTTCATTGCCGTCTGCATCTTCTTTTCGCTCTTCACCAATGTCTTCCTGACAGCACCGAATTTGCTGAACGTCGTCAGGCAGTCGGCGCCGCTCCTGATCGTCGCCGCGGCGATGACCTTTGTCATCACCACGGGCGGGATCGACCTCTCCGTAGGCTCGGTGCTGGCTCTGGCCGCAACGCTTTCGGCCGCATGCCTGCAGGCCGGCATTCCCTGGCCGCTAACGGTGTTGCTGATGCTGCTTCTCGGTGCGACAACCGGTCTGATCCAGGGCTATTTCATCGCCTATGAGCGTATTCCGGCCTTCATCGTCACGCTTGCCGGGCTCTCCGTCATCCGTGGGTTGGCGCTCCTCATTACTGGCGGCTATTCCATCCCCGTCGCTCCGGAAAGCCCGTTCACGGCCATCGGCCAGGCGTGGTTCTTCGGCATTCCCGCGCCGGCGCTGATTGCGGTCGTCGTCCTGGCCGCAGCCTATGTCGCCTTCAACGAGACGCCCTTTGGCCGCTATGTCACGGGCATCGGCGCCAATGCCGAGGCGGTACGACGTGCCGGCGTCAATACGCGTGGGGTGACGCTGTTTGTCTATGTGATCTCCGGTGTTGCCGCTTCCATCGCCGGCGTCATTCTCGCGGCGCGATTGGGATCGGGCTCGTCCAATTCCGGCCAGGGTTTTGAACTCGATGTCATCGCGGCCGTGGTGCTTGGCGGCACCAGTCTGTTTGGCGGACGCGGGTCGGTCGTCGGCACGGTGCTTGGCGCACTTACCGTGGCCGTCATCGCCAATGGGCTCATCCTGTCGCACATGTCGCCCTTCTTCACGCCGATCGTGACCGGTGTGATCATCCTTGTGGCGATCTGGCTCAACTTCCGCCTGTTCAAGGGCGCGGTCAGGAGCCGTTGAGCGATGCTGGAACATCTCTTTCCCGAGACCGCAAAGACACGTCACGCCATCGGCGTGCAGACGGGATGCGCCATGACGGTATTGGGGCCGATCCCGGTGTCCGAGATGGGCGTGACCTTGATGCACGAGCATATCTTCCTCGATGGCGCCCGAACGTGGAAGTGCCCTTGCCATCCAGATGAGCGAGCGATTGCCGAACAGCCGCTCGGTATCGAGATCATCGGCGATCTGCGAATGAACCCTTACATGAACCGCGACAACGTCTCTCTTGATGATGCGGATCTGGCGCTCGCCGAACTCGGCCGTTTCCAGTCGCTCGGCGGCCATACGGTGGTGGAAACCACCAATTTCGGCATAGGCCGCGATGCCGAACAGATGCGCCGCATCGCCCGCCTCTCCGGCCTGAAGATCATCATGGGGACGGGGTTCTATCTCGAGCATACCCATCCCGAATGGCTGAAGGATATGGATATCGATGAGGTCACGGCCTTCATCGTCAATGATGTCGGCGGTGGCGAAACGCAACCGGAGATCATGGCCGGCATCATCGGTGAAGTCGGCGTCAGCAAGGATTTTACCGCCGAGGAGCAGAAGTCGCTGCGGGCGTCGGCGAGGGCATCACGGCTGACGGGGCTGCCGCTGTCGATCCACCTGCCGGGTTGGGAGCGCCTTGCCCATCGGGTGCTCGACATAGTGGAAGAAGAGGGTGCGGATCTGCGCCACACCGTCCTTTGCCACATGAACCCCAGTCACAACGATCTCCGGTACCAGATGAGCCTCGCCGAGCGCGGCGCCTTCCTGGAATACGACATGATCGGCATGGATTATTATTATGCCGATCAGGACGCCCAGTCGCCTTCCGACGAGGAAAATGCCCGAGCGATCGGCACGCTTGTCGACATGGGTTTCGCCGACCGGCTGCTGCTGTCGCAGGACGTTTTTCTCAAGATGATGCTGACCCGCTACGGCGGCTTCGGCTACGGTTACATTCTCAAGCATTTCCTGCCGCGGCTGAAACGCCTCGGCGTCGATCAGCAGGCGATCGACCGGATGCTGATCTCCAATCCCCAATCGGTATTTTCCGCCTCGGCCTGACGGCCGCTGGTGCAGACAAGGAGCAGACATGAGCAAGAAAAAGGTTCTCCTCGCGGGCGAATCATGGATTTCCACCGCGACCCACATCAAGGGTTTCGACCAGTTTCCGACGGTCACCTATCATACGGGCGCCGATGAGCTGCTTAAGGCGCTGAAGGACAGTGCTTTTGACGTCACCTTTATGCCGGCGCACGAGGCCCAGCGCGACTTTCCGCTGACGGCGGAGGCGCTTGACGAATATTCGGCGATCGTTCTCTCGGATATCGGCGCCAACACGCTGCTGCTGCATCCAGATACCTGGATCCACTCCAGGCGGACCCCGAACCGGCTGAAACTCCTGCGCGATTACGTGGCGAAGGGCGGTGCGCTGCTGATGTTCGGCGGCTATTACAGCTTCCAGGGCATCAATGGCGGCGCCCGCTATCGCAAGACGCCAGTCGAGGATGTGCTTCCGGTGGCCTGCATGGCGGTGGACGACCGCGTCGAGGTTCCCGAAGGCTTTACGCCTGTTGTCACCGGCGATGCGACGCATCCGGTCCTCAAAGGCCTGGGCGGCGATTGGCCATATCTGCTCGGCTTCAACGAAGTGACGGTCAAGCCGGGCGCGGACGTGTTGGCGACGGTGTCGGGCGAATATGGCTCGCTGCCGCTGCTGGTGACCGGCACATATGGCTCAGGCCGGACGCTTGTCTGGACTTCGGATGTCGGTCCGCATTGGCTGCCGCCGGAGTTCATCGCCTGGAACGGCTACAAAACCCTGTTCGAGCAGATGCTGGCTTGGGCAACGACGAAAGATTGACGCCATGCGCCTTCATGTCGTCGGCAATGTCTGCCTCGATACGAGCTTTCGCCTGCCGCGCCTGCCGCGGCCGGGCGAAACGCTCAATGCGCTGACAACGATCGAGGGACTTGGGGGCAAGGGCGCCAACCAGGCGGTCGCGGCAGCGCGAAGCGGCGCGGATGTTTGTCTGTGGTCCGCAATCGGGAATGACGAACTGGCGGACAGGTTGGTCCGGATGTTGCAGGCCGATCTCGATACAGGCCAGCTGATCCGCCTTGCCTATCCGACCGATCGATCAACGATCCTGCTCGACGAAGACGGCGAGAATTCCATCGTCAGCGCTGTCGAGTGTGCCCGCGCCTTTGATCCCCTATCGCAGACGGATCTGCAGGCGAGATGGCAGGTGGGTGAAATCCTTTTGCTGCAGGGCAATCTGCCCTGGGACGTGACGGCTGCCTGCCTGCATCATGCCAAGCGGTCGGGTCTTATGACGGTGCTCAATCCGAGCCCGCTGCCGGAGCGGCAGGTCAGCGACCTCACCGATGTTGATCTCGTCATTGTCAATCAGGGCGAAGCTTTGGCACTGACTGATCTTGCCGATCCTGAGCAAGCGGCACGCATGCTCGCGGAGATGGGGGCTGCAGGCGTCATCATTACGCTCGCAGGCGAGGGGAGCTTGATCCTCGATGCGAAAGATGCCGGCCTGCTCCGGCTGCCGGCGCAAAAGACGGTGGTTGTCGATACCAGTGGCGCCGGCGATTGTTTTGCCGGCACGGTTGCCGGCTTGCTGGCGCAGGGAAAGAATCTCGGCCAGGCCGCAGCGGTAGCGACGAAGGCTGCGGCCATGGCCGTCAGCCGTCTTGGGACACTCGCCGCCTATCCCACAAGGACGGAATTCTCAGAACTCTTGAAGATATCAGAATTGGAAAACACATGACTGGAACAGCAAAGCCAATCGGCCAGACAACGGGCAATGCGCTCATCGATCTCTTCGGCCGCGACAAGGCCATCATTGGCGTCGTTCATCTGGCGCCGCTGCCGGGCGCACCGCGCTACTCGGGCGAGGATATCGAGCTGGTCTACCAGCGCGGCCTCGATGATGCGCGCGGTTATCTTGCCGGTGGCTGCGACGCCGTGATCATCGAAAATCATGGCGACATTCCCTTTTCGAAGCCAGACGATATCGGTCACGAGACATCGGCCTATATGTCCGTCATTTCCGATCGTATCAGACGCGAGCTCGGTCGCCCGATCGGCATCAATGTCCTTGCCAATGCCGCCATTCCCGCATTGGCGATTGCCAGTGCTGCCGGGGCCGGTTTCGTGCGTGTGAACCAATGGGCCAATGCCTATGTCGCCAACGAGGGCTTTATCGAGGGCGCGGCGGCGCGCGCCATGCGTTACCGTGCGCACCTGAATGCCCGTGGCATCCGCATCTTCGCCGATGCGCATGTGAAGCACGGGGCTCATGCCATCGTCGCCGACCGGCCGGTCGAAGAGCAAGTCAAGGATATCGTCTTCTTCGATGCGGATGTGGTCATCGCGACCGGCCAGCGGACGGGGCACGCGGCGGATATTGGTTATATCGACATGATCAAGCGGGCATCGGGCCTGCCGACGCTCGTCGGCAGCGGCGTTACGCCAGACAATGTCAACGACATCCTGTCGGTGGCCGATGGTGTGATCGTCGCAAGCTCGTTGAAGCATGATGGCGTCTGGTGGAATGCGGTCGATCCGCAGCGCGTGAAGGATTTCGTGGCAGGCATTCGCCGATGAATGGCAAGCCGATGATCGATGCGCGGAGATTGTTGCAGCGCATCGCCGATTTTGCGGCCATTGGCGCCACCCGGGCCGGAGGCGTCAATCGGCAGGCGCTGAGCCCGGAAGATAGGGCAGCGCGTCGTCTGCTTGCGGAGCTTGCTTTTGCACGCGGATTTCAAGTCTATCAGGATGAGGTCGCCAATCTCTTCATCCGGCGCGAGGGGCGCGATCCCTCGCTTGCGCCTGTCCTGATCGGCAGTCATCTCGACAGCCAGCCGACCGGCGGCAGGTTCGATGGTGCGCTCGGCACGCTATCCGCCTTCGAGGTGTTGGAGACGCTGGAAGACGCGGGCGCGGTGACGGAGCGGGCTATCGAAGTGGTCTCCTGGACCAATGAAGAAGGCAGTCGCTTCTTTCCGGGCTGCATGGGCTCGATGGCCTTCGTCGGTGCCGGTGATTTGTTCAATTGGCGTGAGATGCGTGGCGCGGATGGCGCGAGACTGGGCGATGAGCTGGCGGCAACGCTGAGCGCATTGCCGCAGGCCGAGGTGCGCCCGGCCGGCCATTCCGTCTCCGCCTTCGTCGAAGTCCATATCGAGCAAGGGCCAATTCTCGAACGAGAGGAGATACCGATCGGTGTCGTCACCGGCGTGCAGGGGACCAAATGGCTCGAAATCTCCTTCATGGGTGAGGCTGCTCATGCGGGTACCACGCCGCTCGAGTTTCGCAGGGATCCGATGGCAGCGGCGGCAGAAGCGATCACTCGATTGCAGGAGGCAATCATGCCGGCTGATCCTCTGGCGCGATTAACGGTCGGGCGCATGGCCGTGGAGCCGAGTTCCATCAATGTCATCCCAAGCAAGGTGACGCTGACCGTCGATATCCGTCATCCGGAAGAGGATGTGCTGGCATCCATCGAGGCCCGGGTCGAGGCTGAATGCCGCGCGGCTGCCGCCCGTCATATGAGCGATGTGCACATCGAAAAGCGGTTTGACATGGCGCCAGGCAAATTCGATGCGACCGTTGTCGCGGCGATTGAGAATGCATGTGAAGGGCTTGGCGTTGCCAGCATGCGGATGGTCTCGGGCGCATTTCATGATGCGCTCTTCCTGAGCCGCGTCGCACCGACGGCGATGATATTCGTTCCGTGCCGGGGTGGCATAAGCCACAACGAGGCCGAATTCGTCGCTGACGAGAATATCGAAATCGGGGCCAGAATATTGTTTGAGACGACAATTGCTTTGGCTGGCGACAAGGCAAGCCGCGGGCTGTAGACGCGGCTGCATGGTCTAAAGGGCGCGTCGGCATCTCGATTTCGTCGAGAAGGTGGTGCGGTCACAGCCAATCGGAAGTGCGCTTGACGGCAATTGCATAAGCAATTATATAACTTGTTATATAATTGGTACCAGGAGGCTTCCTTGGTAGAGGATATCGTGAAATCGCTCGGCTTACTCTGTCTCGGCAGCCGCTTCCGCCGGATTGGCGAGCGGCTTCAGGCCGATACCCAGCAGATCATCGAGGAACTCGGTGTTTCCATTCAGTCGGCCCAATATCCGTTCCTCGCGGCGATCGACGGCAACGGCCCACTCACGATAGGCGAACTTGCCCAGGCCGTCGGCATCACCCAGCCGGGTGCTACGCGCACGATCTCCCAGCTTCTGGAACTCGGCTATGTCGACATGCAGGCCTCGGCGGAGGATCAGCGCCGAAGGCTGATCTCGCTGACGCCGAAGGGGCAGGATATCGTCGCTTATTCGAAGCAATCGGTCTGGCCCCGCATCGAGCAGGCGGTGGCCGAGCTTTGCGGTGATATGTCGGGGCCGATCCTGCAGCAGCTTGCCGTGATCGAAGAAGGTCTGGCCGAAGCTCCACTTGCCCGCCGGGGAAATTTCCAAAAGGAACAGAAGCAATGAAACACCTCCTTGATCGCCCCGTCTGGAGTGCCCTTCAAAGCGGTCATGCGGCATTGGCCGAAGGCGGCGAGTGGGCAAGGCGCTATCCGCCCTCTATCGTCCCCTTTGCCGCCTGCGCCGACAATTCCAAAGAGAGCCTTGAAGCGCTGCAAAGTCTGCCTGCGGCGGGCGAAGTGATGGCTCTTGTCGAGGCCGCGCCCGTCGTGCTCCCGGAGGGATTGACTGCCGTCACGAAAGCCACCCTCGTGCAGATGATTGCCGAGCGGCCTTATGAGCGAATTTCAGACAGCCGCATCGAACCACTGACGGAGGCTGATGCTGAGGATATGCTTGCCCTGGCAACTCTCACCAAGCCCGGCCCGTTTACCCTGCGCGCCCAGAGCCTCGGTACTTTCTGGGGCATCAAGATGGACGGCCGCCTCATTGCTATGGGCGGCCAGCGCATGCGGCAGACCGGCTTTGCCGAGCTCAGCGGTCTCTGCACGCATCCGGATTTCCAGGGGCGTGGCCTCGGCAAGCTGTTGTTCCGGTTTGTCGCCGGCGAAATTTCCGCCAGAGACGAGACGGTCTACCTGCATGCCTATATCGGCAACACCTCGGCGATCGCGCTCTATACGGCACTCGGCTTTCGCCTGCGCTCCGAAATGAATTTGCGGATCGTCAAGCGACGCGACTGAGGCACCGGACCGGGCGATGCCCGTCCTCAATCCTCGACGTTCGGCAGCAGGATGGTCAAAAGCCCGATCAGTGGCAGGAACGCGCAAAGTTCGAACACGAATTCGATGCTTGTGCGGTCGGCCAGTGCGCCGAGTGCCGCGGCCCCGATGCCGCCCATGCCGAAGGCGAAGCCGAAGAACAGACCCGAGACCATGCCGACGCGGCCGGGCATCAACTCCTGTGCATAGACGACGATTGCCGAAAATGCCGACGCGATGACGGTGCCGATGATCGCGCTGAGGATGACGGTGATCTCGAGGCTCGCATGCGGCAGGATGATCGTGAACGGCAAGATGCCGAGGATGGAACCCCAGATGACCTTCTTGCGGCCGATACGGTCGCCCACCGGGCCGCCGATCATGGTGCCGAAGGCGACGGCGGCAAAGAATACGAACTGGCAGAGCTGCGCCGAGCGTTCGGAAAGCCCGAACCGGTCCATCAGGTAGAAATTATAGTAGCTGGTGAAGCTCGCGAGGTAGAAATACTTCGAGAAGATCAGCGCGATCAGCACGGCGATGGCAATGCCGACACGCGTGCGCGACAGGGTCAGGGCCTTGTGCTTTCTGCCCGACTTGGCCGGAGCGCGAAGGCTTTGTCCGTTCATCTGGTACCAACGGCCGAGACCGCCGAGAATGAGAATGCCGACGAAGGCGAGCACGGCGAGGAAGGCCATGCCACGCTGCCCGTGCGGCAGGATGAAGAAGGCGGCCAGCAACGGCCCGAGCGACGTGCCGAAATTGCCGCCGACCTGAAACACCGATTGTGCAAAGCCATGCTTGCCGCCCGATGCCAGTCGCGCGATGCGCGATGCCTCGGGGTGGAAGATCGAAGAGCCAAATCCGAGCAGCACCGCACCCATGACCAGAACCGAATAGCTTGGTGCGAAGCCCAAGGTCAGCATGCCTGCGCAACTGCAGGCCATTCCGAAGGGAAGGGAATAGGGCTGCGGCTTGCCGTCTGTATACCATCCGACGAATGGCTGCAGGAGCGATGCGGTAATCTGGTAAACGAATGTGAGCAGTCCAAGCTGAGCAAAGCTTAGCTCAAAACCGGCCTTCAGGACCGGATAGCTCGCCGGCAGCAAGGATTGGGTGACGTCGTTGATGAAATGGCCGAGGCTGGCGACCATCAGGATCGGATATATGGTGGTTGCCGCGCGGGGCGCGTTCATGACCTGGCTCATGGCACTCGCTTTCAATTCGTCTGTCGCGCTGATATTGAAAGAACAAATCGCCCGCCACCGCGATTAGGCGTAACTGTTACGAGACTGGGCCAAAATGGTCAGGAACAGCCGAATTGATCCTTTCATCGATGTCGAGCGGCCGTTGGTGGCGCTCGGCAACGAGTACAAGGATGGGCACCGCGTCGCCCCGCATCAGCATCGCCGCGCGCAGTTGCTCTATGGCTTTTCCGGCGTGGTGCTGGCGACGACCCCGAACGGTACCCTGGTCATGCCGCCCGAACGAGGCATGTGGATTCCTCCGGGCGTCGTTCACAGCGTTCGCATGCTGGGCAATGTCAGCATGCGCAGCGTCTATATCGAACCTCATGCCATCGAGAACATGCCGGATCATTGTCAGGTTGTGGAGATATCGCCCTTGTTGCGGGCGCTGATCGCCGAGGCTGTCGATATTCCGGTGGAATACGATCCGAACGACCGCTCAGGGGCGCTGATGGCGCTTCTTCTGCACGAATTGGCACGGCTGAAGCCGCTGCCGCTTTCCCTGCCATTGCCGAACAATCCGGTGCTCGCCCAGAGGTGCCAGGATTTCCTCCTGCATCCCACCGCGCATGACACCATCGACGCATGGGCAGACCGGATGAGCATGAGCCGGCGCGCATTTACCCGGATGTTTCGTCTGGAAACTGGGTTGAGCTTCGTCGAGTGGCGCCAGCAAGCCTGTCTGCATGCGGCACTTCCGCGGCTGGTCGCAGGCACGGCGGTCACCACGATCGCGCTGGATCTCGGCTATAAGAATCCCGCCGCCTTCACGTCGATGTTCAAGCGCGCCTTTGGCTACGCCCCGCGTGAAATCGCCCGTCAGCAGATCCAGCCAGACAGCCTGCGGAATGACAACAGTTGAACAGGCCTACTGTTGCTGGAGGGCGAGCCTGAGGCCGAGCGCCACGTAAATCGTGCCGACGACCTTCCCCTGCCACCGGCCGACGCTGCGGTTGCGGCGCAGCCAGCCGCCGATCGAACCGGCTCCAACAGCCAGAAGCGACGTCACGCATATGCTGAGCCCGACGAAGATAGCGCCGAGCACGGCGAATTGCGCAATGACGGAGCCGCTTTCCGGGTGGATGAACTGTGGCAGGAACGCCAGGAAAAACAGGGCGGTCTTCGGGTTCAGTATCTCGGTAAAGAACCCCTGCCGAAAAGCGCGTTGGGCGGTAATGGCCTGCGCGGCCGGCATGTCCAGGCTCTCGGTCTTCTCGATGAAGGCCTTGAAGCCGAGATAGATCAGATAGATGACGCCGGCATATTTGACGATCTCGAACGCCAATGCCGATGTGGCCAACAATGCCGACAAGCCAAACGTCGCCATGATCGTATGGAAGAGATCGCCGGAGGCGATGCCAAGGCCTGTCGCCAGGCCAACACGCCTGCCGCCGCTGACAGACCGAGCCAATGTCAACAGCGTGGCTGGCCCAGGAATAAGCATCAGCCCCAGCACGACGATAAAATAGGTTGTCAAAACACCAAAGCTGATCATCGGTTTCCTACACTTCCGCATTCAACTCCGACGAAGTTGAAGATGAGACGGCTCCGTTGCCATGCGCAACGGCTGCCGTCCCAACTCAAGAACCTGACGATGCAACCTGTCAATGGCGGACGCGTCACATTCTCGACGATGCGATCCTTTCAGTGCATACGGCTGGCGCGGGGAGCCGGTTCGGCATCGACGATCCAGCGGCGATGCGAGCCGAGCGCGATCAGGAGCACGACCGACAGGAAGCAGCAGCCGGCGAGGATATAGAATCCGACATCGCCGTTCCCGGTGGCCGCATCGACATAGGCCTTGATCTGCGGTGAGGCAAAGCTGCCGAGATTGCCGAGCGAGACGATGAAGGCAATGCCGCTTGCCGCGCCGACGCCGCCCAGATAGCGGGTCGGCAGGCTCCAGAAGACAGGCTGCGAGGAGGCTAGCCCCGGAACCGCGATGCAGGCGGCGATGACCATGACCCAGGGGTTCATCGTCAACCCGATCGTCGCAAGCGCAAGCGTGCCGATCGTCAGCATCGAGATGCAGACAATGCGGTGATTGTCGTGCTTATCGGCATAGACGGTGAAGACACGCGTCGCGATGAGCGCGCAGAACCAGGGAAGGCCGAGCAGGACGCCGACCCAGGTATTGATGCCGCCACCCATTGCCTGTGCCAACCGTGCTGGCAGGTAGAAGGTAATGGGACCGACGCCGACTTGGATGAAGAGGTAGATGCCGATAAAGGCCAGAACGCGCCAATCCTTCAGCACGCTGAAGACGGAATGCTTGACCTCGGAGAGCTTGCCGCGTTCTTCCGCCTCGATGACGCCAATCAGCGCGTTCTTCTCTTCCGTCGTCAGCCACTTCGCTTCGTTCGGACGGCTCGTCAGGAAGAAGAGCGCGAAAATACCGACAACCGTCGCCGCCAGCCCTTCGACAGCGAACATCCATTGCCAGTTGGTGAGACCGAGCACGTCGTGGTGGGTGAGCAGCCAGCCGGAAAGCGGGGCACCGATCACCAGCGATAGAGGTATGCCGAGATAGAACAGACCGGTGGCGCGCGCCCGTTGCTTGGCAGGGAACCAGTAGGTCAGATAGAGCAGGACGCCTGGATAGAACCCGGCTTCGCAGACGCCAAGCATGAAGCGCACGATGTAATAGGTCGTTGCGGTGTGGGCAAAGACCATGCAGGCCGAGACAATCCCCCAGGTGATCATGATGCGGCTCAGCCAGAGGCGGGCGCCGACACGCTGCATGATCAGGTTGCTCGGTACTTCGAATGTCGCGTAGCCGAGATAGAGAATGCCGGCGCCGAAGGCATATGCCGCATCAGAAAGACCGGTATCGGCCTGATAGGCCGTTTTTGCAAAGCCGACGTTGGAGCGATCGAGGAAATTCAGGATCAGCATCAGGCCCAGAAAGGGCAAAAGGCGAATGGTTGCCTTGCGCACGGCGCTCTGCACCGCCGGATTGTCGTCCGTCATGTCACTCCTCCCGAACGGTGAAATCCCCAAGTGGCACAATGCCGCTCGAGGCCGCCTCCGTCCTCACCGGATCTCCCTCCGGTCATTTCTACGATGGCTCGCATATGGCGAGCAGTTTGCATATACGCAGATTATATTTATGGGTGAAAAGGTCAATAGCCGTCCTGTCTGGTTTCACAGGCAGTTTCGCGGAATGGCTTCATGGCCATTCACCGCGTAGATTTGCGTGGCCTATCCAGAAAATCGGGCTTTTCGGCAGGGAGGTTTACGGAGTGAAATCACTCGCCTTTACAAATGACCGACGGTCAGTCATATATTTGCCGTGTTGTTATATCGGTATGAAGAACGGTCGTCTGCGTGGGGCAGGAGCCTCATGAACAGTTCGCGCCGCAGCCGTCATTCCTATTTCGCATAGGAGGAATCCTTGTCATGATCCGCCACGATCTTACGCATTGGCCACTCGTGCTTTCCGCTGCCCAAGGCTCCATGTCGCTCAAGGAGCAACTCGACTTCCTGTCCGATTGGACGGCCTGGCTCGACCGTGGCGAAACCTTCTCCACCCTGCGAGTCTTCACCGATAGTGAAGCGCTCAAGCGTCCTGACGGCGGTGCGAAGGAGGCCAAGGTCTGGCTTCAATCCAATGGTGATCGAATCAGGCAGCTTGTCATCGGCATGGCGACCGTCGTGCCGCCGGCGGCCCTGGAAGAGATGAGCCGAATGAATGCCGAAAAGATGTTCGGTGTTCCCGCGCAGATATTCGACGATGTGAACGAGGCAACCATGTGGCTCGCTTCCGTTTCGGCCACCGTCGGAATGCCGGTGCATATGGGCAGTGTTCTGCGAAGCCTCACCGCGATGCGCGCGCCGTCATGAGGGTGTGCCCATCGATGGTACCGGATTGCGATGAGACCCATTGGCCGCTTGCCATTCTGGTTGCGGAAGCTCCGTTGGATGCCGAAGCCATCCAATCGGGCCTTGATCGGGTCGAGGATTGGTTGCAGCGCAAGCAGCCGTTTGCGCTCCTGTTGATTGCGGCTTGCGAGCCCCTGTTTTTTGGTGATGCTGCAATGCTGCGGATGGTGGCGCAACGGGTCGAGGATGCTGGAGATACTCTTCATCGATCGCTACTCGGGGTCGCCGTCGTCGTTCCCGAGGCAATAACTGATGCTGCACGGCAAAGTCTTGCTCGTCTTCCGCTCGATATGCCGTTAGAAATCTTCGAGAAAGGCCTGCACGCGGCAGAATGGTTATGTCGGTCCGTTCTTAAGCCGGCCGGCCTTGCTATCGACAGCCTGTGAACAAGGAGACCCCGTGACCGTCGCAGACCGCCAGCGCCCGCGCACCAAGCCGCCGGAAATCCGTCGCGAGGAATTGATGGATGCTGCCCAGCACCTGTTTCTGGAAAAGGGCTTCGCCGCCACCAGCGTTGCGGAAATCGTTGAAGCCGCCGACGTCGCAAAGGGCACTTTCTACCTCCATTTCCAGACCAAGGATGATGTGCTTGCCGGTTTGAAGATCCGGTTTATCGAACAGTTTTGCCAGAAGGTTGATGCGGCCAATGCAGCGGCCGCTACCGGCAGCTGGATGTACCGGTTTGATGTCTGGATGGAGACCTGCGTGTTCGGCTATCTTGACGCGGTCCCGCTGCACGATCTGGTTTTCCAGCAATTCCACCCCGCCAAGCGCGGCATGAAGCGGGCCAACCCGATCGTAACCCGCCTGACATCCTTCCTGCTGGAAGGCCGTGATGCCGGCGCATTCTCGTTCGTTGATGCACGGCTGACGGCTGTCATGCTGTTCAATGCGATGCATGGCGCGGTGGATGACTGTCTGGCCGACGGACCATCGGTCGACCGGCAAAAGCTTGCTGGTACGGTCACTGACTTCTGTCGACGCGCCGTCAGTTCGTAAACTGACATGGAGCGAGCGCAACACGCGCTTCATCATAGAAGACGCTGATGGCTTGGCGTTTGACGCGGCTTCAACGCTCACCTGCATACCTCTATCCAAGACAAAATAAGCGCTAAGATTACCTTATTAAAATTATAGCCAATGACTATTGTCATATAAATGAAATAGTCATTGGCTATGAATTTGCTCGCACCGTTTCACATTAACCCACTCCATGCCGGCTGGGTCAGGTCATTGAGCAAAGGAAATATCATGAAAACCAAATCCATTTTTGCGATTGCGGGCTTGCTTGCTTCGGTCGCGCTGCCGGCAATGGCGGCGGATAATGTCGTGACGATCTACAGCGCCGATGGCCTGCATGACGGCACGCCGAGCTGGTACGGTAACGAATTCGAAGCCTTCACCAAGGCGACCGGCATCAAGGTTCAGTACGTTGAAGCAGGCTCGAGCGGGGTCGTCGACCGACTGTCGAAGGAAAAGTCCAATACCCAGGCAGACGTTCTCGTTACCCTGCCGCCCTTCGTGCAGAAGGCAGCCA
This sequence comes from Rhizobium sp. A22-96, assembly GCF_053521805.1. Classification (NCBI taxonomy): domain Bacteria; kingdom Pseudomonadati; phylum Pseudomonadota; class Alphaproteobacteria; order Hyphomicrobiales; family Rhizobiaceae; genus Rhizobium; species Rhizobium sp. A22-96. The sequence continues at coordinate 203,236 of NZ_JBNWDQ010000006.1, read as the reverse complement.
GCGAAGGCCTGCTCGATGCCTATACGCCAGCCGGCGCCGACAAGATCGACGCGCGCGACAAGGACCCGAAGGGCCTCTATGTCGCGATGATCAACAATTACCCGAACTTCATCTACAACAGCTCGGTGCTGAAGACGCCGCCGGCGACATATCAGGACCTGCTCGATCCGAAGTTCAAGCAGAAGATCCAGTATTCCACGCCCGGCCAGGCAGGCGATGGCACTGCCTTGATGCTCCAGGCATTCCACGCCTTTGGCGGCAAGGATTCCGGCCTCGATTATCTGAAGAAGCTTCAGGTCAACAATCTCGGCCCGTCCGCCTCGACCGGCAAGCTGACCGCGCTGGTCAACAAGGGTGAGCTCTATGTCGCCAACGGCGATCTGCAGATGAACCTGGCGCAGCAGGCTGACAATCCGAACATCAAGATCTTCTTCCCCGCAGGCCCGGATGGCAAGAAGACCGCGTTCCCGCTTCCCTATTACATTGCGCTTGTTTCCAGCGCGCCGCATTCGGACAACGGTAAGAAGCTGATCGACTTCCTGCTCAGCGAAGACGCCCAGAAGGATGTCAGCGCCGTCGCTCAGGGCTTGCCGGTTCGCACCGACGTTCATCCGACCGACGAGAACTTCGCCAAGCTTCACGCCATCATGGAAGGTATCGAAATCTGGTCGCCGGACTGGACCAAGGTGCTTGCCGACCTGAAGCAGGACGTCGATGCCTACGGCAAGGCGATCGCGAGCAACTGATGTCGATAGCAAACGCAAAGCTATCCGAAAACGGCCGGCCGACGACATCGTCGTCGGCCGCAGCCGCCAAGCGTATCACCTTCGAGAATGTCTCGGTTGCCTATGGCGGCCTCACGGTTCTCGACTCGCTGAACCTCACGGTCAGCCCCGGTGAGATCGTCGCCCTGATCGGCCCGTCTGGCTCGGGAAAAACCACGGCTCTCAGAGCTGTGGCCGGTTTCGTGCGTCCATCCGGCGGCCGGATCATGATCGGCGACAGGGATGTCACCAATCTCGCGCCGTATGACCGCGACATCGGCATGGTCGTGCAGAACTACGCGCTGTTTCCGCATATGCGGGTCGAGGAAAATGTCGCTTTCGGATTGCGGGCTCGCCGCGCGCCGGAGGAGATTATTCGCGCCCGTGTTCCCGAAGCGCTCGCGATGGTCGGAATGGCCAATTACGCGAAGCGTTATCCGCGTGAGCTTTCCGGCGGCCAGCAGCAGCGTGTCGCCATCGCCCGCGCCATTGCCATCCGGCCACAGGTGCTGCTTCTCGATGAGCCGCTTTCGGCGCTCGATGCGCAGATCCGTCGCTCGATGGTCGACGAGCTCGCAAGGCTGCATCGCGAGCTGCCGTCGCTCACCGTGCTTTATGTGACCCACGATCAGTCAGAGGCGCTGACGCTCGCCAACCATATCGGTATCATGCGCGATGGAAAGCTGAAGGCGTTCGGCGATGCCCAGTCCCTATTCCGCTATCCGCCCAACCGCTTTGCCGCCGAGTTTCTTGGGCGCGCCAACCTCCTCGAAGTCAAGGGCCTGCAGCCGCTTGACGACCAACGGGCGCAGGTGAGGTTCGGCGATCAGGTGCTGGTGGCACGCAACCATCATCGTCTGCCGATGGGAAGCGATTGCCTGCTTTGCGCAAGGCCGCATGATTTTCGGCTGGATGCCGCTGAGGGCGAGAGCAATAGGCTGACCGGCGTCGTGCGCAGCGTCCAATGGCAGGGCGACACGCACAACGTCACGCTCGAAGTGGCAGGGCAGGAGGTCAGAATGTCCTCCGCGCCGATGAGTGCGCCGCCGTCTCTCGGGTCCATGCTGACGCTCCACCTCAATTCCGCCGACGTGACATTGGTGCCGGAGGACGGCCGCAATGGCTGATGTCGCCGCAGCAACACTTGCGCCCAAGCCGCGCTGGGACCGCTTCTGGACGGTGCCGCCGCTTCTGGTCCTCGCTGTATTGTTCTTCTATCCGCTGGGGCTGATCGTCAGGCAATCGCTTGGGGATCCCGGCACTGTGTCGCTTGCGGCATTTGCCGAGGTATTGTCGTCCCGCGAGTTTCTTGACGGACTTCAGCATACGATCGTCATCGCGCTCGGCTCGACGGCGGGGTGTCTTGTGCTCGGCTTCATCTTCTCGCTGGTGATCGCCTTCGTTCCTTTTCCGGGTGCGAAGTTCTGCGGGCGGCTGATCGATACGTTTATCGCCTTGCCGACCTTTCTCGTGACGCTTGCCTTCACCTTCATCTATGGCTCGGCGGGTCTCGTGAACGAAAGCCTGATGCGGTTGATGCATGTCGACCTGCCGCCGCTCGACTTTCTCTATTCGCAGTGGGGCGTGATCCTGGCGGAAACAACTGTCTATACGCCCTTCGTCATGCGGCCGCTGCTGGCGACTTTTTCGCAGATCGACCAGGCGCAGATCGAAGTTGCCAGCAGCCTCGGCGCAAAGCCGTGGCGTATCGTGCGGCAGGTGATCCTCCCGGCCGCCATGCCTGCTCTGATCGCCGGCGGCAGCCTCTGCCTGCTGCTGACGGTCAACGAATTCGGCATCGTGCTGTTCATCGGCGCCAAGGGCGTCATAACGTTGCCCGTCCTCGTTTACGCCAAGGCGATCCAGGAATTCGATTATACGACCGCCTGTGTTATCGCGGTGGTGAACGTCGTGCTGTCGCTTGGTCTCTACAGTCTCTATCGGGCCGTGATCGCCCATTTCGGGGGCAATCGTGCTGGTGTGGTCTAAATCGGGGCGGATGCTGGTCTGGGGCGTCGCCATCCCGCTGTTTATCATCGTTTATGGATTGCCAATCGCGGTCATTGCCTTGGCAAGCATCAGCGGCCAATGGAACGATATTCTTCCGACAAAGCTAACGCTGGTTCACTATGCCAATGCCTTCAGGAGCGATTCCTTTGACAGCCTGAAAGCCAGCATCGCCACGGGAGCCATCGCCAGCGTTGCAGCCCTCATCAGCGGCACATGGGCGGCTTTGGCTTTGCGGAAACTGAACCCTTTGCGCAAGCGCATCCTCGATCTCGTCTTCTTCATTCCGAGTGCCGTTCCGTCGGTCTCCATCGGCCTTGGCCTGCTCGTCGCCTTCAGCCAGCCTCCGCTATTGTTGAACGGAACGCGGCTGATCGTGCTGATCGCGCATTTCGTGCTGATCTCGGCATTCACCTACGGCAATGTCTCCGCCGGCCTTGCACGCCTGCCCGTCGAATGCGAGCAGATCGCCGAAAGCCTCGGCGCCCGTCCGTTCTATCGGCTGCGCCGGATCACGCTTCCGCTGCTGATGCCCTATCTCGTCGCTGCCTTCAGCCTCAGCTTTGCGCTGTCGATGGGCGAGCTGGGAGCGACCGTGATGATCTATCCGCCGGGCTGGGTCACCTTGCCGGTCAATATCTTCGCGCTCTCGGATCGTGGCGCCATCTTCGATGCCGCAACGCTGACGATGATCCTGGGTGTGGCGACGCTGATCGTGCTTTGGGGGTTGTCGCGCCTCTCCAACAGATCGGTCCAGCGCTGACGCCACGCGCTAGCATGTCCGGCCTTTGTGGAAAGCGAGTTGCCACGGTGGGGTCGGCGACTTATTGAACTGTATATCTGTGCGATTTCAGGGTGGGACCATCGCGAATGCCGTCTGTTACGCTTGCGCAAATGAAGGCCGTCGAAGCATTGGCACGCACGGGAAAATTCTCGCGTGCGGCTGAAGATCTCGGGATTAGCCAGCCGTCGGTTTCCACACAGGTCCAGTCGTTTGAGGAATTGTGCCGTACCCGCGTCTTTATCCGTGATGGACATAACATCAGCGTCGCACCATCCGCAGTCAGTCTGATCGCCAAGATCAGGGTGACGCTGAAATGCCTCAATGAGGTCGACCGGGCGATCACCGACACCACATCGCTGAACATCGGCACGATCTCCATCGGCTTCAGCGCGCACCGGCTCATCATGCCGGTCTTGACGGCCTTCGTTCGGCAATTTCCGTCTCTGCGTTTGACGACGCGGGGCGGCCCGTCTCTGGAACTGGCCGATGCAGTACTGCGTGGCGAGCTTGATGTTGCGACGATTTCCCAGGTCACGCCCGACAGCCGCTTTTCATCGCTACGGCTGCATGAATCCCGCGTGGCGATCTATGGCCGCAAGGGAGATCCCATGCTTGAGAAAGGTCGCTTGACTTTGGCCGATCTCGATAGCCACGACATGGTGCTGTGGAACAAATCCTCCGGCACCCGCATGCTGCTCGAAGACGCTGCCAGCAAGCAGGGCGTGAAGCTGAAGCCCGTCCTCGAAGTGGCGACGCTTGATGTCGCCTATGCTGCCGCTGCCGCCGGCATAGGGTTGGCGATTTCCATCGAGGGGGAGGTCCGGTCCGACGATCACATAGACGTCGTTCCGCTGGTCGAACCCGAACTGGCCATCGGCCACTATCTCGTTACCTTGCCGGAATGCCGCGATCACGCGGCCATTGCAGCCTTCTTCGAGGTCGCGAGGGAGCATGCGCTTGAGATGGACGGCGAGCTCCCTTTCAATTGATAGAAAAATATAGTCAATTCATATAATTTCACAGAATTTATAATTCTGTCATATGATTTTGCTATGCCTTACCCTATAAAGTCCGACCAAAGGCTCGGTGGCGTTTACAAGGCCAATCGAAGAGAGCTGGGCTGGCTGAGGAAAGGGCAGTGTGATGGCAGTTGGATATGATCTTGCGGTAGTCGGCGCTGGTATCGTCGGGCTCGGTATGGCGCTGGCTGCGACGCGGCAGGGCAAGAAAGTCGTCGTCATTGAGCGCAATGCCAAGGCCGTCGGCGCCTCCATTCGCAATTTCGGCTTCGTCACCATTTCCGGACAGAAGGCTGGCGCGCATTGGGAGCGGGCCATGCGCAGCCGCGACATCTGGGCCGAGATCGTCGCTGAGGCGGATATCGCGGTGCTGCATCGCGGTCTGGTGATGCCGGCCCGACGTGATGAGGCTGCGGTCGTGGTCGAGGCCTTTCTCAAAACGCCGATGGGCGAGAAATGCCGCCTGATGACGGCAACCGAGGCGGGGGATCTCGTGCCCGGCATGCGCCTCGACGAAGTCAAGTCGATCCTCTACAGCCCGCACGAGCTGCGTGTGGAATCTTCCGAGGCTTTGCCGAAACTCGCCGCCTGGCTCGAAGCCAAACACAAGGTCGACTTTCGATGGAACACCGCCGTTCGGGCGATCGACGGCACGCGGATCGAAACAAGCCATGGCCTCATCGAAGCCGAAGCAGTAGTCGTTTGCCCCGGCGACGATTTCTCGACGCTTTTCCCCGATGTCATCGGCAGTCACCCGTTGACGATCTGCACGCTGCAGATGCTGCGTGTTTCGCCTGGGCAGCCAAGCCGATTTGGCGCCGCTGTCATGTCGGATATGAGCTTGGCGCGCTATGAGGGCTTTGCCGATTTGCCGGAGGCTGCAGCGCTCGGAACGCGGCTGGATCGGGAAGAAGCCGAGAGCCGCGCCGCCGGTATCCATCTGATCGCCGTCCAGTCTGCGGATGGCTCGCTCGTTGTCGGCGACAGCCATGTTTATGGCAATGCCCAGCAGCCCTTTGCAAGCGACCGCTTCGACCAACTCATTCTCGACGAATTCGACCGCGTCTTCGACCTTCCGGGCCGGCATGTGGTCAACCGTTGGATCGGCACCTACGCCTCCTCGAAGAAGCGCAATGTTCTGGTCGAGCGTCCTGCGGACAATATTCGGCTCGCGATGGTAACGGGCGGCACCGGTGCTTCGACCGGCTTCGCATTGGGCGAACAGATCATCGAAGATCTTTATGGTTCAAAATCGGGTTCATGGGAGACAGAGCAATGAGCCAGCTGAAAGCCGTTGTATTCGATTGGGCAGGAACCGTGATCGATTTCGGGTCCTTCGCTCCGATGGGCGTATTCGTCGAAGCCTTCAGCCGCTTCGGCATCGAGGTTACCATCCCGGAAGCGAGAGAGCCGATGGGGCGCCCGAAATGGGATCACATAGACGCGATGCTGAAGCAGCCGCGCATTCACGAGCTATGGACGGCGCGCCATGGCAAGGCGCCGACGGCGGCAGACGTGGACGCAGTCTACGAGGTCTTCGTTCCGATGAACGAGGAGGTCGTGCATAAGTTTGCGGATCTCGTGCCCGGCACCATCGAAGTCGTCGGATCTTTGCGTCAGCGCGGCCTCAAGATCGGCTCGACGACGGGTTATACCCGTTCGATCATGGAGCGCGTCCTGCCGCTTGCCAAGGAACAGGGCTACGAGGTCGACAATCTCGTCTGCGCCGGCGACCTGCCGCATGGCCGGCCGACGCCGATGAACATGTACAAGTGCTTTCTCGATCTCGACGTCTGGCCCGCCAATACGGTTGTCAAGGTCGATGATACCGGCGTTGGTATCGACGAGGGTGTTGCCGCCGGCTGCTGGACGGTCGGTCTCGCATTGAGCGGCAATGAAGCCGGTTTGACGCCGCAGGAAGTCGCGACCATGGCACCCGACGCGCTTGCCACGGTCCGCGAACATGCGTCCGGTGTGCTGAAGAAGCACGGGGCTCATTATGTCATCGATACGGTCGCCGATCTGATGCCTGTCATTGACGACATCGAACGTCGGCTTGCCGCTGGCGAGCGGCCTTGATCTGCCAAGGGCTCAAATAAGGATTATTCGACAGCACGACAACGAAACGCATCGCGGCGAAGAAAGGCCTTTGCTATGATGTGGGAAGACCCAGGCTAACGTCATCACAAGAGGATGCCGCATGCTCTTCCATCGTTTCCCGGCATGGAATCTTGCTCATGCGCTCTATTTCGATCAGCGCATGGGCGCCGCCGACAGTCCTTTCATTCGCCATCGCTTCAAGGAAGGCTTTGACGAAGGCTGGATCAGCCCCGCGCATCAGCGCCAGGCGCTTGAGATGTTCGTTCTCGCCGAGGAGCCTTTGCTCCCACCCGATCTCGACATCGATCCGCGGCCGATCGATGGCCACCTTCACTGGATTGGCCATGTCGCTCCTGATCTCAACGTCCGGCCTATGGGGCGCTATCAGGTCGATGAGCTCCGCGCGCTCAAAAACCTGATCATTTCCAATCTCGCCGTACGGAATATCACCGTCTCCTCCGCGAGCTTCGATGAGATCACCACGGATTTGGAAGAAATTCCGGAAAGGGTGCGTTGGTTCGCCGGCGATCGGATGCTGCACGAGGTCGAGTTGGAATTCACCATGGCGTCCATCAGCCTGGAACTCACCCGCCGCGGCATTCCGACCTATAGCCAGATCCTGCCCGATATCATCGGTTCCGAGGCAAAGGCGGGCAATACGGAGCCTGCCGATCTGGCGATCGTGAAACTCTATTTTGAGAACCAGATCGAGGTGCCATCGCCTGCGACATTTTCCGAGGCTCTCAATCTTCGCGAGAACCCGCGCATCGAGGCCTGGCGGGGAAAGGTCCGCTCATGGTCGGATGAACTTCAGGCTGGAAAGATCGATTTCGGGCATATCAAGACCGCTATTGACGACGCCAATGGCTATTTGAAAGGGGCAAGCCTGCCCTCGCGGCTGCTGCCGCATTGGTCGTGGATCTGCACTCTGCCCATGGGTTTCGTCGAAGTATTTGTTGCAAGAGAGGAGCTCGCTCATCACATCGGAGCTGGCCTGCTGGCGATAGAGAGCCTGCATCTTTTAGGAAAGGCGCTCAATCACGCAGTCCGATCGCCGGATCCGCTTCAGTATAAGTGGTTTCTGGTGAGCAGCCGGGATTAGGAAGTGGCATGCAAGGTCGTTGCAGTCAGTGCGTCGGCTCGAAGGGGGTTGCGATTGCCACTCTCGACGGAGCCACCTGAAAATCGGGCGGCAGCATCCGGTGATAGGCGAGCATGAGCTGACAGGCACTGCGGGCGTCGTGCCGCAGATCGTGGTGAATGACGAAGGTAATGGCGCCGGTCGCAAGCAGTCTGACATTGTCCTGATCGAGATCATGCGCGGCGAAAACGGTGCATTCGCGCCGGGCTTCGGTGAAGGCTTTCAATATGGCGCGATTGCCGCCGCCGATCGAATAAACCGCGCGAATATCCGGCTCCCGTTCCAAGGCGTCTCGGACGAGCAGCTGGGTTGTTCGGTCGACGCCAAATCCCTCGGAAATCCGTACGGTCGAAAGATGAGGGAAACGATCCGCGAGAACATTGCGGAATCCCTGCTCGCGCTCGTCCTCGCCGGCAAAGAGCCTGCTCGACAGCGTCACCAGCACCTTGCCGGGTTGTTCTCCGGCCATGCGGCCGAGCAGATAGGCGGCGGTTGCGCCCGCCACCCGATTGTCCATTCCGACATAGCCGATGCGGGCATTCGCCGGCAGATCGGTGACCAGGGTGACAACCGGAATTCTCGCCGCCATCAGTTGGGCGGCAAGTTCGGCAATAGCCGGTGTCGAGGCAGCCTTCAGGACGACGCCGTGGCTGCCGCGCCGGCGGATGGTATTGAGGATAGACAGCAGCTCCTGCTCGCTCATCGTCTCGGCAACATGAAACCGCGCAGAGAATGAGGCCGGGCGCATACCGGGCAATTCCGCCTCGAATGCTTCGCGCACTGCCGTGGAAAAACGTTGCGGCGTATCCATCACGATGTCGATGACGAAGCGCCGCCCGGCGAGGCCCGATTGTACATATTGCCGTTCCAGCTCGGAAATTGCTGCTGCGACGCGGGTGCGTGTCACGGTACGAACGCCGGCGCGTTCATGCATCACCCGGTCCACGGTCGCCAGACTCAAGCCGGCCTGTAGGGCAATGTCTTTCAGTGGGAAGCGCGATTTCACCTGCTATCCTTCTGAGGTGTTTTTGAGGTATTTTCTGTCTTTCTCATAGACCGGGGCGAGGTTACCTTCAACACATAAGTCGAACGTCATCTCGGGAGGAGAACATCATGGACGCTCAAACACTGACCAGCCGGCGCAGCCAAAAAGTTTGGCTTTCGGCCGATTGCGGCGATCTCGATCATTTCAGGGACATGGTCGAAAAAACTGCAAATCCCTCGGACTGGCCGTTGGCGGCAAGTATCGAGAAGAACATCCTCATTTATGATGGCGATCTGGTTCGGAGTACCGCCGAGGATGAAGACAAGCGGTGCGAGCTGATGGCTGAGTGGGTCGAAGCCTTTACCGCAGGGCCGGGCATCATCGTCATCAAGAATGCCCTGCCGGATGCTGCGGTCGTTGATCGGGCTACCGCCGTGTTCGAAGCCATCGTCCGCGACGAGAAAGAGAAGGGCAAGGGGGCAGGCGATCACTTTGCCAAGCCTGGCGCCAATGATCGCATCTGGAACTCCTTGGAGAAACATTGCCTGGCGGACCCCGAGAATTTCGCTCACTACTACGCCTCGACTGCCGTCGCGATGGTATCGGAAGCCTGGCTGGGCGTGGGCTACCAGATGACCGCGCAGATGAACCGGGTGAACCCCGGCGGTACGGCGCAGAAGCCGCATCGCGATTATCATCTCGGCTTCATGACGCCGCGGCAGATGCAGGCCTATCCCGGCCATATCCATGCGGTTTCGCCACTTCTGACCCTGCAGGGAGCGGTCGCGCATTGCGATATGCCGCTCGAAAGTGGACCGACGCTCTTCCTGCCCTATTCGCAAACCTTTTTCGAAGGCTATATCGCTTTCGGACGCTCGGAGTTTCAGGCCTATTTCGCCGAGCATCACGTGCAGCTGCCACTGGAAAAGGGCGATGCCGTCTTCTTCAACCCGGCGGTCATGCATGGCGCCGGCAACAATGTCTCGAAGGATATCTACCGCATGGCAAACCTCCTGCAGGTGTCATCGGCCTTTGGGCGGGCCATGGAAAGTGTCAACAGAAGCCGTATGTCGGTGACGGCCTATCCGGCGCTGCTCGCCGCCGTTCAGGCAGGTGCGCTCAGCCGCGCTGAGGCGGCGAATGTGATCGCATCGACGGCCGAAGGCTATGCCTTCCCCACCAATCTCGACAGCGATCCGCCGGTCGGAGGCCTCGCGCCGAAAACACAGGCTCAAATCATGGCTGAGGCCCTTGATGCGGGGATGGATGCGGGGCAGTTTGCCGAGCTGATCGCCGCACATGCGGCACGCAGGGAGGCGTGAGGATTCTATGAACCGACTGGATGGAAAATTTGCCGTGGTGACCGGTGGCACGCAGGGCTTGGGTGCGGAGGTTGCGCGTCTCTTTGCCGAACGCGGGGCGGCAGGGATCACGATCTGCGGCCGCAGCACCGCAAAGGGTGAGGCCAAGGCGCGGGAGATTGGTGAGCGATACGGCACGCCGGTCGTCTTCGTTGCGGCCGATCTCGGCCGCGTCGAGGACTGCCGCAAGGTCATAGAGGCTGCGGCTGGGCAGTTTGGCCGGATCGACGCCCTGGTCAACGTCGCGGCGACCACTGATCGGGGAACCATTCTCGACACCAGCCCGGAACTGTTCGATCAGATCTTCGCCATCAATGTGCGCGCGCCGTTCTTCCTTATGCAGGACGCAATCAAGAACATGATCGCCAACGGCGTCGAGGGCACGATCGTCAATATCTCCTCGATGTCGTCGATGGCCGGGCAGCCCTTCATCAGCGCCTATTGCTCGTCCAAGGGCGCGCTCGACACGCTGACCCGTAACACTGCCTTCTCGCTGCTCAGAAACCGGATCAGGGTCAATGCGCTCAACATCGGCTGGATGTCGAGCGATGGCGAGGACCGTATCCAGCGGGAGTATCATGGCGCTGCCGATGACTGGTTGGAAAAGGCAGCCGCCAGCCAGCCCTTCGGCCGGCTGGTCGATCCGGCCGAGGTAGCGCGCGCCGTCGCCTATCTGTCCTCCGAGGAATCCGGACTGATGACCGGTGCGACGATCAATCTGGATCAATCGATCTGGGGTGCCTATGAGGGCACGCCGCACCCGCAGAAGGCGATGTAAGGTATATGATTGGGCGGGAGGGCAACGCCCTCCCGCTGACGACGGGGTGTTGCGTCTCGACGCGAAGCGCCAACCAGCCGTTTCGAGTGGCCTAGAAGCCTTTGATGGAGCCGTCGGACCACACCATCTTGCCGCCGCGGATCGTGCTGCGCACCCGTGGCACACGGCCGCGCTCGGCGATCACGAGATCGGCGCGCAGCCCTGCGGCGATCCGGCCGCGGTCATTGAGGCCGAGCGCCTTTGCCGGGTTGGCGCTTGCCAAGGCAGCCGAGGCGGGAAGGCCGCCGGTGCCGATTTCCGCAAGCGCGATGACAGCCGGAAGAATGGCTGACGGATGATAGTCGCTGGCGAGGATATCGAGGACGCCGGCCTCATAGGCTTCACGGGCGGAGAGATTGCCGGAATAGGACAGGCCTCGCAATGCATTCGGGGCACCCATCGCGGTCGCCAATCCGAGTTTCCTGGCTTCCGTTGCCGTCGCGATATTGATCGGAAACTCGCTGATCGCCGCACCGAGGCTGTGCAGCAGCGCGACCTTCTCGATCGTGTCGTCATCATGGGAGGCCAGCACGACACCGTGCTCGCGCGCCAGATCCGCCAGTCCGTTGATGATGTCCGTGCTGTCGCCGTGTTCGGTGCGGGCCGCCATGCGCTGCTTCACAAGATCTGCAGCCTGGGCTTCGCTGATCTTCTTTGCCTTTGCCGTATTGGCGATATGCAATTCGATATCGCGGTATTGCCCCTGGCCCGGCGTATGGTCCATGAGCGAAATCAGGTGGAGCGCGCCGGCGTCGATCAGCGCCCTTGCTTCTTTCAAAGCAGGCAGGAAGGTCACCTCGAAGCGGCCGTGGACGCGGTGGTCGATCAAGAGTTCGTCTCGCATCGATGCGAGTTTTTCGATCATTGCTCGGGTATTTTCCGCCGAGCGGACATGGCCATAGGTTGCCGGGGTGAAGGCAACAGCCGCATAGGCGGTCGTCACGCCGTTGGCAGCAAGCATCTTGTCGAGGTCGTAGACGCCGAGTTCCAGCGGCATTCGGACATTGACCCGCGGCTCCACGCATTTCTCGATCATATCGCCATGCATGTCGACGAAGCCGGGCAGCAGAAACCGGCCGTGGCCGTCTACATCTGCGCCCTCGACCGGCCGTTCGCTGATCTCTGCGATCAGCCCCTCTTCGATCCTGACGGCGCCGCGCTCGATCACGCGGTCCTGTAATACAATCTCAAAATTACTCAGCCACATCGTCTTGCTCGTCCTCGATCTTGATGGCTTCCAGATATAATTCCCGGTCGATCAATGCCCTTACATCTTCGGGATGGTGAAAGACACCGATCATTGCAACGCCGGATGCCTTGAGTTGCGCCAATCTTTCGACCAGTGCCTTGCGTGCCGCATGATCGAGCGAGGCAGTCGGCTCGTCCAGCAGCAGCAGGCGTTGCGGCAGGATCAGCGCACGGGCCAGATTGACCTTCTGCTGCTCGCCGCCTGAGAATGTGGAGGGATAGGCAGACCAGAGCTGCTTCTTCACACCGAAAGCGTCGAGCCAGCGCCGCGCTTCGGTAAGGGACTCTGCATGTGATTTGCCGGCGAGCCTCAGCGGCTCGGCAACAAGCTCCTCCGCCGCGACACGCGGACGCGCATTCAGGAACTGGGTGACGAAGCCGATTTCACGCCGGCGCAGGACGGCGATATCGACATCGGCGGCAGTCGCGAGATCGATGATCCCTTCCTTCGTATGATAATAGACGTGGCCGCCACGCGGCAGGTAGGAACGATAGAGTGTACGCAGCAATGTCGATTTACCCGCGCCATTCTCCCCTTTGAGCAGAATGAATTCGCCTTCGCCGAGCTCGAAGTCGATATTCTCGAAGGCAAACAGTGTGCGCTTCAAATGATGCATTTCGAATTGCTTCGAGAGACCTTCGACGCGCAACACCGGAGCTGGAACTTGTCGGGTGGAAACCTGAATGTTCATCGTCTTTCCCTCAAAGCTTCGCGTGCACGAGTTGCTGCGTATAGGCGTGCTGTGGGTCCTGGAAGATCTGGTCGGCGAGGCCCTGTTCGACCACCATGCCGTGCCGCATGACCAGAACCCGGTCCGCCATGGTGCGGATGACGCCGAGATCATGCGATACCAGAACCATGGTGATGGAGCGGTCGCGCTGCAGGCGCTTCAGCGTATCGAGAACCAGAGCCTGGACGCTGACGTCGAGGCCGGTCGTCGGCTCGTCGAGCAGCAAGACGGCAGGTTCAAGCGCGATCGCCTTGGCGAGCTGCACGCGCTGCTGCATGCCACCGGAAAGCTCGTTCGGCCGGGCGTCCATGCGCTCGATCGGAAATTCCGACGCGTCAAGGGATTGGCGTGCCCTTTCGCGCAGCTCGGCGAAATTGCGATTGCCGGCAATCAGCAGGCGTTCGGCGACATTGCCACTGCTGGTGTGGTTCATCAGCAAGCCGAGATGCGGGTTCTGATAGACAATGCCGATGTGATGCGCCCTCAGCATCCGCCGCTCAAAGCGATCGAGTGTGAAGAGATTGCGGCCCTCATGTCCTGGGAGCGCCAGATTATAGGTGCCGGTATCGGGCGTATCCTCAAGGTTCATCATCCTGAGGAGCGTCGACTTGCCGGAACCGGATTCGCCGACGATCCCGAGCACTTCGCCCGGATAGACGGTGACGTCGACGCCGGCAAGCGCTCGCACGTCACCATAGTTCCGCGCGACATCGCGCATCGTCAGAATGGGGTCTGCAAGCATCAGTCTCGGCGGCTGGCGGATCGGCTCCGCTGGTCTTGCGAGGTCAAGGTTGGCCATCAGTCCATCCTTCCATTGTTGTACCAGGTCTCGCCGATCTCGACCGCTTCGGCCTCAGTCTTGCGGATATGCTTGACGCCGAAATGACTGTCGGACAATTCGTATTGCGAGGAGCCATTCTCCTGGGGAATCTCATTCATGAAGAAGCCGGTGACATTGCTGCGGTAACAGGTCTTGTCCTGGTGATCTTCGACCCGGTAGGGCACATCGTCGAAGACCAAAGGCTCGACGCGCGTATAGGGCGGCACGGCAAAGATGCGTTTCTCGCGCCCAGCCGAAAGGATCGTCAGATGGTCGGCCTGGTTGAGCTTCGGCACATCCCAACGCGGGATCGGCGATGGTGTCATAACGTGTCGACCGTTGACCATGCTGGGATAGCTTGATCCCTGCATGATGCGGCCGGATTTGACGAGTTGTTCATAGAGGATGAGCCAGAGCTGGCCGTAATCGGCATCGCCATGCATCTCGCGCGCCACCGACATGTCAGGCTGGACCGGGCGCAAAGGCTCCGGGTTCGGAACCTGCAGCACCAGGATCTGATCCTCGTGCAGCTTTTCCTCCGGAATTCGGTGGCGCGACTGGATGATGGTTGCAGCCATCGTGTCCTCGGTCTCGACTGCGCCGCCGACGCGGGCGACGAATTTGCGGATGCTGCTGGCATTGACGGAATCATCCGAACCCTGGTCGATCACTTTTACGACCGAGGTTGGCTTGAGCAGCGTCAGCGTCACCTGCAGGCCACCCGTTCCCCAGCCGCGGGCGATCGGCACTTCGCGGCTGGCATAGGGCACTTGATAGCCAGGCACGGCAATCGCCTTCAGAATGCGGCGGCGCATTTCGCGCTTGGCGGATTCATCGAGGAAGCCATAGTTGAAGGCCATCCAGGGCTTTGTCAGATCCTGCAGTTTCATAGTGCGACCTCCTCTTGTCGTGAGGGAAGCTTGTCGGTGTCCGCAGGTTTTGCGGCCGCGTTCTTGTCCGTCTTGACGCGGCGCAGTGCATCCAGGCTGGACTGGAACGTGACATAGTGCGGAAGCTTGAAGTGGATGCAGAAGCCGGAGCTTTCGACCGGCTCGGTATGATAGAGCACGAATTCCTCATTGGCGGCCGGATGCGGATTGGGTTGGCTGGAGGCGAGATCAAGCGTCGCAGCGGCGATGACCTTTACCTCGTTCCAGCCGAAGGTGGCCGAGAAGCCCAGTTCCAGCTCTCTCGATTTCGAGATGACTTCGGTCTGGCTGACGCGAACGCGGCCGGCGCTGAACACCGTGCCGCAGGGATGGCGCAGACGGACCGGTGCTTCGGCCAGGCGCAATTCATTGACGGTTGGATGCACGGAGCTATAGCCGCGCATGGTTGAATATCCGAGCGCCAGGGTTCCGCCGGTATCGGCGCGCGCCAGGCTCTGCAGTTTATGTGCCCGCGTTGCGGGAAAGAGCAGCGGTTCGCGCGTCAGGTCAGGGATATCGTCGGGCGCGACCGTTTCGACCGGGTGCTCCGGAATAAGACCTTGCGCCTTCTGCCAACTGGTGAGCGAAGGTTGGCTCGCAGGCGCCGGTTCGGCGGCCGGGATCACCGGCTCGGGCACATAGTCCACGCCCTTCAGCACATCGACCTGCAGCAGGCGATGCGAATAATCGAGCGTCGGCCCGAGGATCTGACCGCCCGGAATATCCTTAAAGGCGGCCGAGATGCGGCGAACGGTGAAAAGATCCGTCTGGCCGACTGGTTCTGCAACGGCAATCCTCGGTTGCGTCGTGCGGTAGGCGCGCAGCAGCAGGATCGCCTCATAGAGATCGCCGCCAGCCTGCGCCAAAGCGAGGGCAGCGAGATCGGGCTCATAAAGCGACGCCTCGCCCATCACTCGGTCGATGAGATAGGGAAGGCCGGTCTTGACCGCTTCGACACGCTCGCGGGTGATCGCGCCGAGATCGCCGCGGAAGAGCCGCTCGGCCTGGTCGATGGCATATTCGCCACCTCGGGTTGCTACATAGGCCATCAGAGCACCTCGATTGTGGTTGAGCGGGGAATGCCGAGCAGGCGCTTGCTGTCGACGAGATAGAGGTCCCAGCCGAGCGGATAGCGGATCGCCTTGCGGCGCATCTGCCAGAAGCCGGGGTCGATGCCGTCAATCTCGATCGTGATGCTGTCCTTAATGCCGGGGCCGGTGAGGCGCAGCCGCTGCCCGATGCCGAACTTTGCAGTCACGAATAGGGTCGCGGCATCATCCGGATAGGCGAGGGTGCCGATGCGCAACGACGAGAGAGCCTCGACGCTTTCGGCGGAGTCGATCGCCGCGAAAACATAGTCTGCCTCGGCAAGCGGTGCTCGCCGAGCCCCGGTTGTGGCCAACATCGTGTCCAAAGACGGATCATTCGGAGCGTGGAAGCTGCATTCGCGATCAAGCAGGCTCTCTGCGAGGATCCAGAAGCCTTCTCCCGGCATCTCGCGTAGCTGGCCGGGCCGGCTGAGTGCCCACATGAGTTCTTCGAAGGTCGCGTTGGTGCGGGTGTCGTCCAGGGTAGGCAGAAGATTGTGTGCCATGGTCAGAACGTCTCCATCTGCACGCGGGTCGCTTCGACTTTTTGCAGCAGCAGCCGATCCTCTGCTTCCTGATGACGCCGTTCGGCATCCAGAAGTTCAAGGATGATGTCGGCCTGATGGCCGGCGGTGATCGCCGCATCGATGATCGCCATCGCCATGGCATGCTCGAGATCCCGGCCGATGACCGCGCCATAACCTTCGACAGATCGCTCCGGCACGCGGATATGCGCCTCGGACACCAGAACCTCGCCCAGATGAAAGGCCGTGCCGCAGACCGTATCGGTCAGTGGAAGCATGGCAAGGCCGGTGCGGTTGACGAGAACGGCGACCTCGCCGAGCGTGTCGAGCACCTGTTCGGCAACCGCCTTTATGTTGGCAGGACGGCCTGCGGCAAGAATTTCCAGCGTCTGCGCATGAATATAGGATTCACGGACCGGACTACCGGTCTTCTCCTCGGTCATGGTCTTCTTCCTTGGCAGTTGTGGTTCGTTCAGGCTGGACGCCTGACGTCAAAGACATTCGAATAATTTCTATAATCATCCGAATGAATTGTCCATGCCGTTTCGCTGCGCAAGGGCGATATTTCTGATCCCGAAGGAGGGGGATGCTCAGCCTTCGCGCCGGCGCAACCATTCCGCCGTCACGCGGCTTGCTTCCCGCGCCGCGGCTGCCGGCTCCAGCCCTTCCAGCAAGGCGAACAGCAAGGCGCCGGCAAACCGATCCCCTGCGCCGATCGTATTTGCGGTATCGACCTTTGCCGCCGGCTCCACTTCCACGGTCGTCGATCCATCGAACAGGCTGATCGGGCGAGGCCCATCGGTCAGCACAAGCATCTTCAGGCGCGGACCGGCGATTTGACCGGCGCGCAGCCAAGCGACGTGGAGATCATCCGCGATATCGTCACGGGAGGAGATCACATAGTCGGCGGGACGCGGCGTTGCAGGCCGCAGCGGAAATTGGGAGATGACGAGCGGCTGGGCATCGATCTGACCGACAAGGCTTTCGTCGAGGCTGAGCGCATTGATGTAGACGCCCGCGCTCGAGAGTTTCTCGCTGGCCGTTAACGGCGCCAATTGCCTCGTGGGTGCGAGGATGGTCCTCTCTCCATTCGGTTCGAGGAAGATTTCCAGCGGCATGGTCTCGCCCGGCGCCATCATGATGTATTGGCTGTCGAAGCCATCGGCGACGAGAGATTTCAGCGCTGCTTGCCCCTGTTCGTCCTGCATCAGCCGCGAAAGGATGGCGACGTTGGCTCCCAGTTCCAGAAGCTGTCGACCCGTATAGAAGGCACCGCCGCCGAGCCGGGTTGTCCGGGATGAGAACTGTATCCGCCGGCCCGGCACCAGTGGTGCGTCCAGCTGCCATATGCGATCGTGGTTCACCGATCCGATAACAATTACACGGGGCATGCTCTGCCTATCTGTCGTCAATGCCGGGGGCCAGCGCATCGACGATGAAGCGCTGTGCCAGCAGGAATATCAGAAGAACGGGTACGATCGACAGCAAACTCGTGGCCATCAGTGGTCCCCATGCCCGATCGGCTCCCTCGAGATCGGCAAAGGAAGCAATGCCGGTCGTCAGCGTCTTCTTGAAGGCGTCGTCCAGCACGAGCTGACCCCAGAGATAGATGTTCCAGGCGCCCATGAAGGAGATGACCGAAAGCGCCGCGATCGCCGGGATGACATTTGGCAGGCCGATCTCGATGAATTGCCGCCCCAGGCCGCTGCCATCCATCCGCGCTGCCTCGAACATCGAGGCCGGCAGCGACCGGAACGCCTGCCGCATGTAGAAGACGTAGAAGCCGATATAGGGGATCGACGGAATGATCATCGCTCCATAGGTGTTGAAGGCCTGCAGTTTAACGACGGCGATATAGGTCGGGATGATCGCCAGCACGCTCGGAAAGGACATGGTGGCGATGACGAACCAGAAGAGTGTCTGCCGTCCCGGAAATTCCAGCCGCCCGAAGGCAAAACCCGCAGGGACGGCGAGAATGAGCTTTCCGATGGTGATGAGGGTAGCCGTCAGCAACGAATTCCACAGCCACATCCAGATGGGATGACGGCTGGCGGCAACGGTGAAGTTCGATAATGTCGGATCTTCCGGCCAAAGTCGAACCGACTTCGACATGATGATCTCGTTCGGCGTGAAGGCAGCCGAAACCATCCAGACCAGCGGAAATACGGTGACAATGCAGATCGCCAGCAGCGCGATATGAAGCAGCAGCCGGTGCAGCTTCGAGCCAAGATTGTTCATCTGTAGTGGACCCGCTTTTCGCTGACGCGGAACTGCAACCAGGTCACGGCAAGCACGAGCACGATGATGATGACGGCAACGGCACTTGCGGGTCCGAACTGGAAGAACAGCAGTCCTTGCTGCCACAGGAAATACAGCAGGCTCGAACTGGCGCCCGCAGGCCCGCCATGGGTCAGGACGTCGATAATGCCGACAATGTCATCGAGGACGTGGAAAAAGGTGGTGACGCTGATGAAGAAGGCCGTCGGCGTCATCAGCGGCAGGCTGATGTTGAAGAAATGCCGCAGCGAGCCCGCGCCATCGAGCTGCGATGCCTCACGCAGTTGATGCGGCAGGTTTGCCAGCGCCGCCAGCCAGAGAAGCATGTTGAGGCCGAAGGTTTTCCAGAATGTCACGAGGCTCACGCACAGCAGCGCCAGGCTCGGATCGGTGTGCCAACGCGACGGCGGAAAGCCGAAATAGCCAAGGATTTCGTTGAACAGGCCGTTGATGGGGTTGAACAACCAAGACCAGGCGACGCCCGCGACGGAATAGGCGACGATCGTCGGCAGAAACAGGCTGCCGCGATAAAAGGCCTGCATCGGGTTCTTGCGCACCGAATGAAGCATGACTGCAAAGATCAATGGCACGATAATCTCGGCCGGGATGAGGACTACGCAATAGAGCAGCGTATTCCAGGCCGCGGCGCGAAAATCGGCATTAGCGAAAACGGACGCATAATTGTCCAAGCCGACGAAGCGGATGTCCGACGACAGCAGATTCCAGTCGATTACGGACAGCACCATCGAAGCGATGAGCGGGCCATAGAGGAATATCGCAACGGCGAGAACGGCTGGCCCCACGAACAGATAGGGGGCCAGCGATCTAAGACGAAATGGCATGATGCTGTGCCTATGCCGAAATCAGGCCTGTCAGCTCGTCATGAGCGCCCTTGATGCCGTCGGCGACAGTCGTCTCCTTAAGCAACATGCGCGAAACCCACTTGCGCCACACGGCCTGACCTTCGAGGCCACGCTTGCCCGGCCAGATGGTTTCTGCGGTCAAGCCGTCCATCAGCTGGCCGGCTGCCGGCTTCATGAAGTCGTTGATCAGGGGAATGTCATGCGTCGACGTGTTGAGGTAGCCGGTCTGCGACCAGAGCGCTTGGCCTTCCTTCGACGCGCAGAATTCAAGGAAGGCGAGCGAGGCTTCCGCCTGTTCCTTGTTGCGGGTGTAGACGGCGATGAAATTGCCACCGCTGTTCATCTTGCGTGCATGGCCGGGAAGGCTCGGGAACTTGGTCGTGACGGCTTTTGCAGCGCCGAACGGGAAGGTGACGGCCGAGGTCGAGCTGGTCGTGCAGATGGCAAGGGCACCGGATTGGAATGCGGCGGTCTGTTCCTTGTCGCTGACGGGGAGCCAAAGGCCCTCATGCGCCGGAGCGCAATATTCCGTCATGCCGGCGATGGCTTCGGGGCTGTTCAAGGCCAGCTTGCCGGCCGGGTCGATAATGAAGCCGCCCGCGTTCTGGATGAAGGACTGGCTCGTCCATTCGTTGTTGGAGAGCGAGATCGGCGAACGATAGGTCGGATGCTTGCCCTTCAGCGCGGCATCGAGCTTGCGGGCACTGTCGTAAAGCCACGTCGTATCCGGTGTTTCCGGCAGGTTCGGATCGAGCCCGGCTGCCTGCCAAATCTCGCTGTTGATATAGGTGATCGGTGTCGACATGGCCCAAGGAAGGCCGATGACCGCGCCATCAATGGTGACGAGCGGCAGCACGGAAGAACGGAAATTGGCAAGGATGGCCTCTGCCTTCGCGGCATTGATTTCACGCAGATCGCGGGCGCCAAGCGTGCGCTTGGCGAAATAGCCAAATTTCCAGCCGGTGATCATCATCGCAGGCGGACGACCGGCGGCGATGCTGGCAACCGCCTTTGCGGTCACCGCTTCATAGTCACCGTCGAAGCGGTTCGTAACAGTGACGCCGAGATTCTTGGCGTTGAATGCGTCGACAACCTTCTGGAACGGCTTGTCGGAGCCCCAGGTGCTCGAGATTTCAATGGCCGCATCGGCCGATCGAGCTTTTCCGGTCAGCGCGATGTTTGCGCCGATGACTGCTGTTGTACCTGCAATAAATTGCCGACGATTAAGCTCTACCATTATACCCTCATTATCCGAATGAATAATATATCATCCGAATATTTATCTAATGGTGGCAAATGACATCCGTATGAAGAGGCGTTGGCCTAATGGCAGAAGATCACGGGTAAAATTCGGTTCATCAACGATCCATGGGACGTTCATCATTGAACAGAGATTGAAATACAATGCTGAAGCCGATATATGACATTCGAATGACATGGCTGGATTCGGATGGATGGGCATGGAGAAGAAGTCGCTGCACGGACAATGGCAGCAGGTCGAGAGCGATATTGCCGAGGATATTCTGACCGGCCGTCTGTCGCCCAAGGCACAGCTGCCGACGGAAACCGACCTGATGGACCGTTTCGGCGTCGGGCGTCATACGATACGGCGCGCTATTTCCCGTCTGGAAAGCCGTGGGCTTGTTCTGGTCGAGCAGGGACGCGGAACCTTCGTCAGGGATAGCCGCCTCGACTACCGTTTGTCCGAACGTACGCGTTTCTCCCAGAACCTGCTGGATCAGGGCAGGGAGCCGCTGGGGCAGGCCATCCACGAAGAAGTGGTTCCCGCTCCCGAGTTCATCGCCGAAGCTTTGCGGCTTCCGCACGGAGAGCCGGTCTATCATATCGT
Organism: Rhizobium sp. A22-96; assembly: GCF_053521805.1. Classification (NCBI taxonomy): domain Bacteria; kingdom Pseudomonadati; phylum Pseudomonadota; class Alphaproteobacteria; order Hyphomicrobiales; family Rhizobiaceae; genus Rhizobium; species Rhizobium sp. A22-96. The sequence goes on along the minus strand of NZ_JBNWDQ010000006.1, from coordinate 181,929 downwards.
CCGCCGCGGCTTCGCCGACGACGAGCCGATAAACTATTCGCACGCCTATTATCCCGTACGCCGTTTCCCCGGCTTTGACGAAGCGCGGCGGGGCGGGCGGAGCGTGACCGTGATTCTGGCCGAGTACGGCATACCCGACTATATCCGCCTGCGCACCGACATAATCGTTCGGCTACCGACAAGCGAAGAGGCGAAGCAGCTATCTCAGTCGATGTCCCAGCCGGTGGTGGCGCTTAGAAAGGTCGACGTCGATCTCAAGGGCACACCGATTTCCTATTCGGAGTCGGTTTGGCCGGGTGAGCGTGTGCAGTTCTCGATCGACAATACCAGCCAGCTTCTGGACGTGTTGACGCGCGGCGATGCGGGTTAAACCGGCCTTGGCGGGAGAGCAAATCTGGCTCGATAAACTGACGACCGCAGACGGGCGCTCCCCATATACTAGATGGCCCATTCGGGATCGGTCGTGAAGGCAATGGTCAGCCAGCGGTCCGGGCTTTCATCACCGATCGCCTCACCGATCTCGTCGCGGATACGATCCCATTCCTCCAGTTTTCTCGCCGGTCCATCCTTGGGCACGATGAAGTAAAGCTCGATCTGCTTGCCGCGCCCGACGCGGGCGACATAGGAGCGGTAAGATTCGAAATTGTAGCGCTGGACGACGTCAGTGGCGACACGGTCGACATGCTCCCTCAGATCAGCCGGCGTCATGAGCATGATATCGGCAAATGCCTGTCTGATCGTGCCGGCCGGTATGGGGATGACGATGATGCACACAAGAGCAAGCGCCACAGGGTCGACATAGGGCGACATCCATTGCAGGCTCGTTCCCTGAATGAAGAAGCCGAAGATGAAGGCGATGAGCAGTGCGGTGCTGAGGCCGCCGGTCATCACCCAGGCCTTGGCGTCCAGGGCGATGAAGCTCGATCTGAGCGTCCTGTTCATCCTCTGGGCGTAGACTGCCATGGCGAAAGCAATGATCATTGTCAGCACGGCATAAATGATGGCTTGGTCGAAGGAGAGGTGTCGACCGCCGGCCATGATGCTGGCGACCGCATTGATCAATGCATAGATCGCCGCACCCGTCAGCAGGATGCCGTTGAGCCCGAGCACCATGGGTTCCAGATGCCAGAAACCCATGGTGAAATGCTTGGCGAACCTGCGGCTGCCCTCCGTGTCTGTTGCCGACGAGATGATCAGGTTGGAAACGATCAGCGCGACGATGGTCATGATCGCATCGGTCAAAGCGTAGACACCGTCGAAGACGATGGCGTAGGAGCCGGACAGGACGCCGAAGATGATGCCCGCGGCCGCAAGAACGAACGTCACGATGATGGAGACGCGCAAGACGCCTTGTTCAGTGCTCACTCTTCGATCCTCCTGAGGGATATCTCACACATGCTTCGATCGGTCCTTCTGTATACGGTTATACGACAGCTTTTCACGGCGTCCTAAAACGGGCCAATTGATTGGAGCCCATCGACAAGTGTCGCGATTTTCATGGGCTCCCAAAGGACGCGCTCCGCCCCTGCCGCCTGAACTCACTCGGGGTGACACCGGCCAACTTCTTGAAGTCACGCGCGAAATGGAAGGGGTCGGGATAGCCGCATCTGGCAGCGATCCGTCCGATCTGCTCTTCCGTCACGACGAGCAGTCGTTTGGCGGCGTTGACGCGCTCGTGGCGAAGCCAGTCGACAGGCGTCGTTCCCATCCTCTGACGAAACCGGCGAAACAATTGTGCCTGGCTGAGATTGGCGGCTGCGGCGAGTTCCGCCACGCTCCAGGGGTGTGAAAGATCCGTCCGTACGGTTTCCAGGACGCGTTGCAATCTCTGTACCGCGCCGCTGAGATCGTCGCCATCAGCGCGCTCGGACACCAGCGTCGATATCAGCTGTGCGAGCAAGGCAAAACACCGGCTGTCGGCCAGAAAGCCGCTTGTTTCCACCTCCCTGAGAATGTCTTCGAAAAGTGGCTGCAGATCATGTTGAGCCGCCGTCGCGAAGACAGGATTTCCGCCCACGCCCAGATTATCGAACAGGGTGTCGAGCCCGTGACCGACGAAGCCGAGCCAGAGATACGACCAGTGAGAATGATGCGGCTCACAGCCATGTGAGTAGAGCATTGAGGAGTCGAGCCAGGCGATTGTTCCCTGTTGTAGCAGGTTTGATTGTCCGTTGACGTCAAGCACACCTTTGCCGCTGAGGGTGAGGATCAGGGTATGCTGGTTAAAGCGCTGGGCGATTGGCGCTTCTGTGGGGCCGCAGATCCTCCGCCCAGCGGCCAGGAGCGAATAGGGTAGGGCGCGCGAGAGCCGGCCCGGTGTTTGAAAGAAGACCTCATCGAGGGCGCGGATTTCCGCCGCTGTTGCTTCGTCGACCATGGTGGCCCGACCATATCCGAGGATGAGAGTTTTATCCATATGGGCGCGGTTCGCATCCATGTCTTTCTGTCGTAGGGAAGGTTATTCTGCGCCAGTTTAACCGGAATGGAGGAGATCCAGGTGGCGATGACGGCAACCCAATCATTTGATCCGCTCTCGCAGGCATTCGCAGAGGATCCCTATGCGTCCTATCGCGAACTGCGCGCCAACGAAGGTCCGGTTTATTACGAGCATTTCGATATATGGCTGCTGTCGCGCTACCAGGATGTTGCCGCCGCCGCCGGCGACAAGACGCTGGTGCGCTCGCTTGAATTTTTCCTCTCTCCCGAGGAAATCCAGGAGCACAAGGTTCGGTTGAACTGGCATGATATGCCGAACCATTCGCGCTTCGTGCAGTTCAGCATGCTGGATTCCGATGGCGAAACGCATGACCGTCTGCGGCGCAAGGTTTTCCGCGAATTCACTCCCGCTCTCGTCGCCCGCCAGCGCGGGATGATCCAGGATTTCGTCGACAAGCTGCTCGCCCGGCTGCTCGAAGCGGGAACGATCGATTTCGTCGAGGATCTTGCCTCGGAAGTCCCGGGCCATATCATCGGCTCGGTGCTGGGTGTGCCGGACGAATATGCGGGGCAATTGCGTCGATGGTCGGAACAGGTGGTGCAGTATTTCGACGTCGACCGCAGTGCCGAGCGCAAGGCGATTGCCGAGCGCGCGACGACAGAGTTCTACGAATTGCTCAAAGAACTCATTGCCGATCGCGTGCGCAACCCGCGCGACGATCTTCTCTGTCGGCTCACGCAGGCCTATACCGCCGGCGAGCTCACCGAAGACGAACTCGTTTCCACCTGCATGCTGATCCTGATGGCCGGACACGGCTCGACGATCGACGTGCTGGGCAGCGGAATGCATGCTCTCTTGCAGTATTCAGACGCTCTGACCAAGCTCAGGGAAGCGCCGGCCGCGATGCCGACCGCCATTCAGGAAATGTTCCGGTACGAGTCGCCGCTGCCATTCTTCCATCGCTATCTCACCGAGGAAAAGGTGATCGCGGGCAAGAGCCTGCCGAGGGGCACCAAGGTCGGCCTGCTCTATGGTGCTGCCAATCGTGATCCAGAGCAGTTCGACGCGCCTGACCAATTCAATATCGAGCGAAGCCCCAACCGCCATCTGGCATTCGGCGGCGGTGCGCATTTCTGTCTCGGCAATCACCTCGCCCGTCTCGATATGGAGATCATTTTTACGACGCTGCTCCAGCGTACCCGCTCGATCGAATTGCTGGACGAACGTCCCGCCTACAAGCGCGGACTGTCGGTTCGTGGCCCGCAGCGGCTTAACATCAGGCTTATTCCCGCTTGAGCGGGTTGTCGAAAGCATGGAGAATGCAATGTGTGAAATCGTGTTCGTCGACTCCGCTGGTCAGGAAAAGCGCGTGCGTGCGGAAAATGGCGAGACGCTGATGGCCGTTGCTGTCAGGAACGACATCGACGGTATCGTGGCGCAATGCGGCGGCGCCTTGGCCTGCGGGACGTGTCATTGCTACATCGATCAGCCTCACCTCGAGCTGCTGCCCCCGCCTTCGGAGGAAGAAGCTGACATGATCGAGTTCGTGATGGATCCGACCGCCAATAGCCGCCTTAGCTGTCAGATCCTCATGAGCAGCGTCACCGACGGAATGCGTGTGGTCGTTCCGGATAGCCAGCACTGATCCCATGCATCTCGGCAATCGACAGGGTTGCTGAATAGAAGACGCTGCCATTTTCTATTTCGAAGGCTTGGCTTGGCAGAATTGCGATCGAATGCAGCGGGGGTTTCCAATGGAAGACAATCCGCTATAAGGTTTCTTCCTGGAAAGGTCATAAGCGATTGCGCTGTCGCGATCGCGATTATGAGACAATCCTCAGCCCTTCATCCAAGCTGATCCCCAATCAACTGCGGCCCGTCACAGAGCGCACATCCGAGCATTATGGCTAAACAGACCAAACCCTTCGTCCTCGAAATCAAATCCTCCCGCCGAATGAGAACAAGGCCCGCCCAACAGGCGAAGTCGATCTGGGGCTCCTTCGCCTCTGACCTCCGGCAGAGCCTGACGGAAAAAGAGGCGGCGGCGGTTAGCGCGCCCGCTGGCGAACACTGTCCCGAGGTGTCAGATTTGGCCCAGACGGTTGCAGCCGATCACGATGAAACCGCGATCTCGCCCGCCAAATCTCACTTCATCGAAAAATGGGCTGCGAAGAGAGCGGAGAAGCCGAAGGCCGGCGCGGCGGATATGGTCGCAACATTTCTGAGGCGGCTCGAGCGGCAAAAGACCTTGCTTGCCGAATTCGAGGCGGATCCCAGTGGGTTCAAGAGCTGGCGGTCGGCGTGGTTTCGCAAGGTGAATGGCGGCTTCGGCGTCAGCATCGGTTATGACCGGATCGATGCCGGCGGTGGTCTGCGATACATCGTTGTCGGAACTCTTCAGGATGTCTCCGAATTCCTCGATGATCTCGGCCACCACGCACAAACCGACAAGGATTTTCAACGCGCCCTGAGCGAAAGCCGGTCACGGCGTGCCGGGCGCAGAGCTGGCGCCACGGCAGCCTAAGGAATCTTATCGTCTCTCGAGACAGTGTCTTTTAGTCCGAGGCGCCATCCGGCTAAATTGCCGTGAAGCCATTATCGACGAAGAGATGGATGCCGTTCACGAAATTGGATTCGTCAGAAGCCAGGTAGAGGGCGGCTCGCGCCACATCCTCCGGCTCACCGATCCGGCCCTGTTGCGCGGCGATTACCGCATCGGAAACATCGACACCGAGGACCTGCAGCTCGGCGACCTCGCGCAGGCCATGCGGCGTGCGGATAAAGCCAGGGCAGACCGCATTGCACCGGATATTCCGGTCGCGGAATTCGACGGCTATGGCGCGAGCGAACATATGAACGGCACCTTTGGTGGTGTCGTAGAGTACTTCCATCGGCGTAGCAGCAACCGCCGAGATGGACGATGTGCAGACGATGGAACCGCCGCCGGCCGCTATCATGCCCGGCAGGACGGCTTTGGTCATCAGGAACATCGAACGCACGTTGACTGCGTGCAGCCATTCCCATTCATCAAGCGTCGTTTCGAGAAACGGTTTGATGACTATCGTTCCGGCGTGATTGAAGAGTACGTTTGCGGCACCGAAACGGTCCTCGATGCCCTTAACGGCAGCATTGACGGCCGCTTCGTCCGAAACATCGGCGACCCAATGATCGGCAACGCCGCCAGCACTGCGAATTGATTGCACCGTCTCCGCCGCGGCATCGCCATTTCGGTCGATAATTGCGACTTTCGCGCCTTCTGCTGCAAACAGACGTGACGCCGCCCCGCCCATCCCCGTGGCTCCGCCAGAGATGATCGCAATCTTACCCTTTAGCCTGTCCGTCATTGGTTCCTCGCTTGATGTCCGAAAGTGTGGATCGAACTACAATTGGCGCACGACATAAAGCGATATTTCTCAACGATCCGGGGATATAAGCTTGCCGATTTCGGCAGCCAACTGCGTTTGCGTATACGGCTTTCCGAGCCTTGCGACATCGAGATCCGCACCGGCCGGCAATTCGGCATATCCGGAGGCAATGAGGATCGGTAGGTCGGGAGCGATATTACGAGCTGCTTTGGCCAATTCCGCACCGGTCATGCCGGGCATGGAATAATCGGTGATCATCAGGTCGAAGCCGCCGCCGTTATTCAAATATTCGAGCGCCTCCTTGCCCGAATGCGCCTCAGTCACCTCATGACCGAGATCGCTGAGCATGTCGGCGGAGCTCATCGCGATCAGGACATCATCGTCGACGAGCAGGATCTTCTTTGGTCCCGCGGCCTCTTCGGGGCTCACCGGCGTCACCTCGACAACGACGTCGCGGGAGGTCGTAGATGTCGAGACCGGTATCCAGAGCTCAGCCGCCGTCCCCTTGCCGATGCTGCTGGCTAGTCTGAGATCGCCTTTCAACTGCAGGGCAAGCCCATGGATCATGGATAGGCCTAGCCCCGTTCCCTTTCCGAGTTCCTTCGTGGAGAAGAACGGCTCAATGGCCTTTTGCAGCGTTTCTTCGTTCATCCCATGCCCCTCATCGATCACCGACAGAACGAGATAGTTCCCGGCCGCAAGCGTCTCTGTTCTCGCGGCCTGTTCTTCCGCCCTCAGTTTTATCCATATGGTGCCGCCATCGGGCATGGCGTCCCGGGCGTTGACTGCGAGATTAAGCAGCGCCAACTCCACCTGGTTGCTGTCGGCCGACACGAAAGGGAGGGCGGCGGGAATCGACGATTCAATTCGAATGGCCGAGCCGACGGATCGCTTCAGGAGGTCTTCCATTCCAACGACAAGCCCGCCCAGATCGACCGGACCGATGCGAAGGTCCTGTCGGCGTGCAAAAGCCAGCAGTCGCTGGGTGAGAGAAGCGCCTCGCGTGGCGCCTTGCAATGCCCCATCGATCAGGCGGCCTGCCTTGACGTCGTCTCCGACATGTTTGCGGAGCAGCTCAAGATTGCCGAGCACTGCCATCAGCAGATTGTTGAAGTCGTGGGCGACCCCGCCGGTCAGCTGACCGATCGCCTCCATCTTCTGTGCGTGACGAAGCTGTTCCTCCGCGCGCTCACGCTGGCTGACCTCCGCCATGACGACCGCGTGCGCCTGCTCGAGCTCGAGCGTGCGCTCCGCCACTCTTTCCTCCAATATTTCATTGAGCTGCCGCTGATGTTCCTCGGCCTTTAGCCGTGCGGTTATATCGGCCGACACACCGACCAGCTTGATCGCCTTGCCGGCTCGATCTCGATGAAGCTGGGCGTGGATTTCTGCCCAATGGACGGAACCGTCGCCCCAGATCGTCCTGTATTCGATCGAGTAGTCCGCCCCTGTGTTGACCGTGGTGGCTACCGCATTCTGCATGCGGTCGAGGTCTTCCGGATGAACGGTATCCAGCAGGTCACGATAGGTGAAGCCAAGGTCGGGGTCGCGTCCAAAAATCCGCTTGCAGGTTGCCGAGGTGATCAAGTCATTGGTCGCAAGGTCGAGTTCCCAGGCGCCTAGCCGCCCGGCCTCGATTGCGGTTTGCAGCCTCCGCTCGCCTTCGTCCAGGGCTTCGATGCGCAATCGCGCTTCGTATTGGCGCCGTCGCCCCCGCAACGCCGATCGGGCGACGCTGACGAAGGTCGTTACATGGAACGGACGTTCGATGAAGCTGACATTGCCGAGGATTTCCGAAAGCCTTGCGGCGGCGGGATTGCGCTCGGGGCCGCCTCCGCGGTTCGTCATGATGATGAACGGCAGGTCGGACCAGCTCGGCTGGGCCTCGATCCAGGCGGACATTGCGCGCAGGTCGGCTGAGCGCAATGTCTCTTCTGTGATGATTGCAAATGCGACATCGTCGCTCAGACTGGCGACAAAGGAGGTGAGATCCGGCGCCACTTTCGAATTGACGCCTGCCTCCTGCAGCAACGAGGCTGCAATCTGTGCATCGCGTCCGAGAGGAGCGTGGATAAGGCCGATGGTATCTCTATTAGGAATGATCGCCATCCTCGTCTGAATTCGAAAGCAGCGGGTGCCTTTCGTTCATGAAAGTCGGTACGCCCCGCAGGACGCCTTGAAAGCCGGAAAGAGGTTCGCCCAGAGTCAAGCCGGCATGCGTAATTCGAAATTCCCGAATGGTGTCTTCATGTTTGCCTGTGCGTTTTTTGATGACGGATACTGCCCGCCGGACCTTTCCCAGCGCTTCGAAATAGCGAAGCAGGATAACGGTATCGGCGAGATAAGTCACATCGACGGGAGATTTCATATCTCCGACGAGCCCGTGCTGGGCAACTGTGAGGAAAGTGTTGGCGCCCTGCCGGTTGAGATACTGCAGCAGCTCATGCATGTGCAGAATGAGCGCGTTTTCCTCCGGCATCGACGCCTGGTAGCCGTTGACGCTATCGATGACGACCGCCTTTGCGTCATAGCTCGCGACGCGGTCTCTGACGCGCTGGGCAAATTCACCGGGTGACAGCTCGGCCGCATCCAATTGCTCGATGTGGATCAGACCTTCATCGCGCATGCTCTCCAGATCGAAGCCCATTGCCTTGGTCCGCGAGAAAAGCAGGCCTAGTTCCTCGTCAAAGACGAAAATGGCCGCCTTTTCCCCGCGCTTGATGGCCGCATCGACGAACTGCAGTGCAAACAGGCTCTTGCCCGTTCCTGCCGGACCGATCAGGAGCGTGCTCGAACCTCGCTCGATGCCGCCACCCAGAAGATCGTCAAGCTCCGGGATGCCGCTCTTAAGCGTGGTGCGCTCAAACCCCGTCTTATGTTCTATCGCACGCAGACGGGGGAATACTGCGACGCCGCCCGTCTTGATGATGAAATCATGATAGCCGCCGCGGAATGATTGCCCGCGATATTTGATGACCCGCAGCCGCCGACGCTCCGATCCGTAATCGGGGGCGAGCTGCTCCAGATGGATGACGGCATGAACGACGCTATGAACGGTCTTGTCGAGGATGTCTGAAGTCATGTCGTCGAGAAGCAGGACAGTAGCGTCGGACCTTGAAAAGAAGTGCTTGAGTGCCAGGATCTGGCGGCGATACCGCAGCGAACTCTGCGCCAGCAGCCGGATTTCCGAGAGGCTGTCGATGACCACTCTTTGCGGCTTCATGCGCTCGAATGTCTCGAAAATGAGCTTGGTCGTCTCGCCCAGTTCGAGGTCGGACGAATATAGAAGGCTTTGCTGCTGATCCGCGTCGAGAAGGCTTTCGGGCGGGACAAGCTCGAAGATCCGGATCTGATCGCCGATTTCCATGCCATGGGAACGGGCGCTGTCCCGCAACTCGTCTTCCGTTTCTGAAAGGCTGATATAGAGACAGCGTTCGCCGTTGACAGCTCCCTCCAGAAGGAACTGCAGGGCAATCGTGGTTTTGCCGGTACCCGGCGAGCCTTCCAAGAGAAATACGTGACGGCGTGTCAATCCACCGGAAAGCACATCGTCGAGACCCGCAACGCCGGTCAATGCCTTTTCATGTAACTCTTCAACCATTTTTTCTCCTAATCTCTCCAGGACGCAGAGCTTAGATTGCAAAAGCAGATACCGGCCTCCGGCAGCTGCTCGAATGCTTGTTCTATCCTCAGCAAGCCTGAGGATCGCCCGATGATGATGAAGAGGCGATCTTCGCTGTATATCTCGCTGTAGCGTGAAGGTTGGTGCAACGATAAGCCGGCACCATCAGCCCATGTTTCATTGTGCGACGGCTATCGTTCAGCGTCGGATTACGCGCATGAGAAGCGACGCGACGAACAATATGAGAAAAAGAAAGAATAGGACGTGGGCAATGGATGCCGACGCGCCTGCAAGACCACCGAAGCCGAGAGCACCTGCAATCAAAGCAACGACAAGAAATAGCAGTGCATAGTAAAGCATTTTATCCTCCATCTGCGGTCAGACAGAGAACGAGAATAGCCCTTGCTTTGTTCCATCCCGGCGAAGCAAGCACACACCGGAAGAGGAAACGGCCTCGAGATCTTCGGTCATTATCATGCACGGCAAGTGCGCGAAGAACTCAGAGATCGGCGTCTAACATTGCTGCGGCAGTGGCTGATATTTGCTTTGCGCTACGACGGCACGCGAATGATGGACCGTCGAGTTTCTGACCCGTTGGCGCTGTCATCTCATGGCCGGTTGATGCGGTTCAGGGCCGCCTTTGCCCCATCGAAAACGGTAAGAGCGCATTGGCCGGCAACGAGTACGGCTGCCGGATCGCGATCGACGGCAACGGTGGCAAGTGCACCTTCGTAGAGAAGAGCAAGATGTCTCGCCGGCTGGCTGTCGGTAATGCCGGCTTCGGCCAGAATAGTCGCGAAAATGGCGCGGACGGCGCGTTTGTGTTCTCGCGCGACGTCTACGATGCGAGCGGAATCGCCATGCTCGGCAACCGCCAGTGCGAAGGCGCACCCCCTGAATTCGCGGCTGTCGGCCTTCTTGAATAGCTCCTGGAAAATAACTTCTATCTGCTCGCGCTGCGTTGCCGTGCGCCGCCTTACATCTTCCAATGCGCTGATGACGCGCTCATGGCGTTGGCTCAGATAGGCCGCGACCAGATAGTCCTTGGAAGGAAAATGGCGATAGAGGGTCGCCTTGGCGATGCTGGCTTCCTCGATGATCCTTTCGATGCCCACCGCGCGGATGCCCTCGCGATAGAACAACACGCCAACGACCTCGAGGATTTGTTCGGATATGGACTGTCTCATGGGTATTCGTAGCGCCTATGCTCAGTTCGACATAAGGGAGCGGAAAACAGATATAAGGTTGTGGCGGGATTTGCATCCCCATCGGCAAGATCAACTCCAAGAGCTTGCCGGCGCATCAGATCCGTACCCGCTGGCCGCTTCGATCCCGGCTGTTTGATCGTTTAGCCTTGCTCCCTCGATAGCATCCTCACCGAAAGCTGCGACAAGCCTGGCCCTGCTGTGCCAGTCACCAAGTGGGCAACCAGCCGAGGTTTGGGGCTACGGTCTCCGCAAGATCGGTCAGCAGCCGCACATTTTCGGCGAGACCGAAGGCGGGCGGCAGGAAGAGCACGATCTCGTCTGCTGCGGCAAGGCCGGGATCGTTGAAGACGGCCGCGAGCACCTCGTCGGGCGTGCCGTGAAAGACCGGTGAAATCTGAGCGCCAACGGGCTGGCTGGCTGGCGCGAGCGCGCCCTTGGGGCGGGACGCGGCTATCCCCTGGGTGCGGCGCTCGAGATCGTAGGCGGCGTATTTCTCCCGGAGTTCACTAGTGGTGCCGACTAGAACGGAGGCGGCGACAGCCACCGGTGGCGGCTCGGTTCTCCAAGTCCTGCGCCAGGTGGTGCGAAAAGCCTCGATGCAGCGGGCCTGATATTCGCCGAAGCTCTCGCCTTCGGCGTGGTCGTGCTGCACGGTTCCGGAGATGAGCCCGATTCCGAGTTCAGCGGCCTGCACCGCGGAGCCAAAACTCGCCGATCCCTGTCGAATCCGGGACCGTAATGTCGGGCTGTGCGGCGTCACGCGCAGCTCGGCGCCGGCAGGAGCACCTTGGCCCGACCCGGCGACGGTGTGAAGGACTTCCCCCGAGATCGCGGCAAGGAAGCGGGCCTGGCGGCGCTTGGCCTCCATGCGGGCGTCGGTATCAACGGTGCCGAAGACGGCGTCAAATGCGGCGTTGGCACCGGTCGAGATGGCCAATTCCAGCCGGCCGCCAATCAGCAGATCGGTCGTGCCCGCCGCCTCGGCGAGCAGGATCGGGTCCTGATAGCGCATCGGGATGACAGCCGAGCCCAGCGTGATGTGCTGTGTGTGCTGGCCGGTTGCTGCGAAAAACGGCAGGGGCGACGACAGATAATGGTCGAAGTGCCGCTGATAGGCCCAGCCCGACTGATAACCCAGGCGTTCGGCGGCCTTGAACAGCTCGATCCCATCACGCAGTCCTTGCGCCGGCCCGGCATCATCGTTGAAGGACACCCTTGTGTTGAAGCCGAGCCGCTGCTTCGGGCGGAATGGCGAGGGCTGGAAGCCAGCGGACGCTGCGATGCTCATGCGATCTTTTCCTGATTGATGATCCGGCGGAGTTGCGGATGGAGCGCACGACCGATGCCGGCGACGCCGGACGGAATCGACTGCAGCAACGACACGGTGTAGGGCTGCTGCGGGTTGTCGAAGATATCCGTGACGGTCCCGTGTTCGACGATGCGCCCATGTTGCATCACTGAGACGGTGTGGGCGAGTTGGCGCACCAGGGCTAGGTCGTGGGAGACGAACACATAGGTCAGGCCAAGGCTGGCTTGCAGCGAGAGCAGCACCTCGACGATATCAGCTTGCACGCTCACATCGAGCGCGGAAGTGGGCTCATCGAGAACGATCACATCAGGCTTGAGGACGAGTGACCGGGCAATCGCCACGCGCTGGCGCTGGCCGCCTGACAAGGCTTGCGGCTTGCGGGAAAGCAGATGCTCGCCGAGCCCGACATTGGCGATCGCTTCGCGCACCCGCTCGGTCCGTTCGTTTCGCGTTCCGATCTTGAACCGGTCGAGTGGCTCGCGCACCAACTGCTCAACTTTCCAGGTCGGGTCGAGCGAGGTGAACGGGTTCTGGTAGACGAACTGAAGGTGGCGCCACACGTCGCGCAGCGACTCCTGCGAGCGGCCGGCAAGCTGTTGGCTGGCGACCGAGATATTGCCGGTGTCGGGTTGTTCGAGCCCCAGCAGCAAGCGGATCGTCGTTGTCTTGCCCGAGCCGGACTCGCCCACCAGCGCATGCGTGGTACCCGCCGGGACAGTGAACGATACTTCGTCGACAGCCTTCAGTATCCTGCCGCCCACCGTGAACGTCTTCGTGACGGCGGCGACCTCGATCTTCGGTGCCTTGTCGGCGGGGGCGTCGAGGAGGCGAAAACCGGGGTTGCGCAAAGAGGCATAACGGTCGGGGTTCAAGGCCGGGACGTCCGCATGCAGCTTTCTCGCATATGCTGAGGCGGGTGAAGAGAAAACGGTTTGCGTTCTACCAGCTTCCTGGATGGTGCCGTCCTTCAGCACAACCAGCGAGTCCGCCCTTTCGGCGGCGATCGCCAGATCATGTGTGATGAGAAGCAGGCTGATATCCAGATCTTGTTGTAACCGCGACAGCAGGTCGAGAATGCGCTTTTGTATGGTCACGTCGAGCGCCGAGGTCGGCTCGTCCGCGACCAGAAGCGAGGGCCTTGGAAGGACCGCAAGGCCGATCAGCACGCGCTGCAACATGCCGCCGGATAGCTCGTGCGGGTAGGAGTCATAAGCGCGCTGAGGGTTATCGAGCCCGACCTGAGCGAAGGTCTCGAGGATAAGTGCCTTGCGAATGACGGCATCGCGTTCGCCGATAAGCGCTGCGGCCTCCATCGCCTGGGCGCCGATGGTGCGCACCGGATTGAGCGCGTTGCCGGGGTCCTGTGGGATGAACCCGATGGCCTTTCCCCGCAGAGGCCTGAAACGGCGCTCGGGCAATGCCAGCACCTCCCGGCCATCGAACTCGACGCGGCCGGTGGCGTAACCTCCACTCGGAAGCAGCCGCAGCACGGCGCGAGCGATGGTCGACTTGCCGGAGCCGGACTCTCCGATCAAGGCGAGGCTCTTGCCGCGACCCAGCTCGAACCCGACGTCGGTAACGACCTCATGCGGCCCGTAGGAGACCGACAGGCCGTCGATCCGCAGCAAGGGTTTTGCCGTCTGGGTGGAAAGCTCGATTGCTTCGGCGTGGTGAAGGGCGAGGGTCAGTCTGTCTTGCGTAGCCATCGGCTGATCCTGTTCACGGAGAGGACGGTCGCGATCGTGATGAAGGCGGGCGCATATACGAGCCACGGCCATTTGAGGTAGTCCTTGCCGATCGAGATCAGCAGGCCCCAGTCGGAGGCGGGGGGTGGGTCGCCGTAGCCGAGGAAGGCTAGGCTGGCGATCACCAGGATCGAGTCGCCGAACTGCAGCACTGCAAGGGGAAGCACCGAGCGCGACGCGTTCGGCAGCACGTGGCGCCACAGAATGTGCCAGCGCGAGCCGCCCTGCAGAAACGAAGCCTCGACGAACGTTGCCTGCCGGGTTTTGATAACCTCCGAGCGCATGACGCGGGCGAAGACGGCCACCGCCGAGACACCTGTGGCAATGGCGGCGTTCGTCGTGTCGAAGCCGATTGCGGTTACCACAATGACGGCCAGCAGGAATTTCGGGATCGCCAGCAGCACGTCGACCAGACGAGCGAATAGGATATCGACCCAGCCGCCGAGGAAGCCGGCCAGCAGGCCGATGAAGCCGCCGGCGACAACGCCAATGACGACGGCGATGAGCGCGCTCCTCACCGATGAGGCCGTGCCGTAGACGACGCGCGTATAGACATCGCGACCCAGCTGGTCGGTGCCGAACCAATGCTCGATACCGGGGCGGAGCAGTTTGTGAGCGGGAACACCGATGGCCGGGTCATGGCTCGTGAACAGGCTCGGTACGAGCGACCAGGCAATCACGAGCGCGATGATGGCGAAGGCGAGCGCAACGGTTGGCGGTATCCGAAGGGCTGCCTGCCGGCTCTTTACCTTGATATGCGTCGTGGAACTGACGGAGGCGAGGGTCATGATGTCACCTCGTGGGAAATGCCGGTCGTGTCGTCGTCAGCGGTGACAGGGCGCCGGTCGGAATTGCCAAGCAGCTTCACGCGCGGATCCAGCAACGGATAGGCAAGGTCTGCGATCAGATTGACGAGGACGAAGATCACCGCCGCCAGCGAGACGACCGCTTGTAGGACAGGCAGGTCCTGGGTGCTGACCGAACGCTGCACCAGGCTGCCGACGCCGGTGCGGCCAAAGACCGCCTCCGTGATCAGCGAGCCGCCGAGCAGTTCACCGATGGTGAGTGCGATGATCGTAATGACGGGGAGGGAGGATGGCTTCAGCAGATGTTTGGCAAAAAGGCGCATCTGCCCGAGGCCGCGACTGCGCGCGACGGCGGCGTATTCCTGCCGGGACTCGTGATCGAGGTTGGCGATCAGCACTTCGGCGATTTGTGCCGAGATGGGGATGCCGAGCGCGATAGCCGCAAAAAGGGTCGCCCAGACGCTGTCGGGCTCGATGACGCGGAAGAGACCGAGCTGAAAGCCGAAGATGTGAATCAGCACCAGACCGATCACGAAATTGGGCACGGACAGGAACAGGGATGGAAAGCCGCGCAGCAGGCCTTGGCCAAGCCGTTTCGGAAGAAACTGGGTGCCGTAAGCGATCACCATCGCCAATAGCAGCGCCACGACAAGACCCGTAGAGGCGAGGATCAGTGTCGAGGGCAGCACCTCGCCGATCAGGGTTGTCACGGGCCGGTTGGTTCGCATCGACAAGCCAAGATCGCCGGTCAGGAAGTTCGAGAGGGATGTCGACAACTGCACCAGGACCGGCTTGTCCAAACCCTGAGCGGCGATGATCTCCTGGATCTCTTCCTCGGTGAACCCGTTCTGCGGGTTACGCAGAACGTTGGTCACGGGGTCACCGGGCAGGACACTGACAACGACGAAGGTCAGGACATAGGCCAGCAGGATGACGACCACGGCCTGGACGAAGCGCTTTGCGGCGTAGTTTATGTAGGCATTCCTCATGCCGCTCACATCCTTCCGTTGCTCGATTGCATTGCGGGTTAATCGGTGATCGTCGCCGTGTAGTAGCTGGCATAGGCGACGCCGTTGTACGTCTCGCCCTTGAGCTTCGGCGACTGCACATAGATCCGCTGGACGATCTGCGTGCGCGGGATGAAATAGCCCTGTTCGAGGACATACTTCTGCAGTTCGTCGAGGAGCGGCGCACGGATTTCGGCAGAGCCGGCGCTGGCAATCTTGTCGCGCAGCTCGTTGATCCTCTGGTCCCTCTCATCAAGAGCGAACCAGTTCTCGCCGTTATTGGCGTTGGTGAGGATGCCGGCGACGGTGCCGGCGTCGATGAAGCTGCGTGTCACCTCATAGGCCGCCACAGCCGGGCCGCCGAACGCGACCTTTTGGCCAAACGTCACGACGTCATAGGCCCGGATATCGACCTTCCAGCCGATCTTGCCAAGCTGCTGGGCGATGAGCTCATCGATTGACTTGGAGGTTGCGAGATAGGGGTTGGAGTAGATTGTCAGCGACAGCTGCTTGCCATCCTTCGCGCGAATGCCGCCGGAGCCCTTGATCCAGCCCGCCTCATCGAGGAGTTTCTCTGCCTTGCCCGGGTCGTAGGCCAGCAGATCGCTGTGGTCGGTCGCGCCGGGCACGTTGCTCTGGATGAAGGATGTCGCCAGCTTCCAGTCGGGCGTATAGACGGTGTCGATGATTTCCTGACGATTGATGCCGGCCTGCAGGGCCTGGCGTACCTTTACGTCATCATAGGGAGCGAGCTTGGTGTTGACCGCCCAGCCGTTGACGAAGCCGAGATAGCGCGGTGTTGCGATGGTGAAGCCGTCGGCCTTGAGAGACTGCAATTCCTGCGGCGAAGCATTGTAGGCAACATCGGCCTGGCCGGACTGGACAGAGGCGACGCGCAGCGACGGCTCGGATACCAGTTTGTAGGTGATTGAATCGAGATAGGCCGGGCCGGTATGGCCGACAGCCGGGGGACCCCAGTTATAGTCCTTGCGCTTAACCAGTTTGACGAAGTCACCTTCCTTCCAGGAGCTGACCAGATAAGGGCCGCTGCCGGAGGTCTTGCTGAGATCAGCCTGTTGCGGTGCAGGCTGCGCGATGGTCTTCGGAGAGATCAGGATCGAGCCGTGATAGCCGAGTGTCGGGATGAAACCGAGTGTCGGCTTCTTGAAGATGACTTTTACGGTACTGGTGTTGACCGCCTCGGCGTGGTCGTAGGTCTTCGGAAAGAGCCCGATCGGGTTGATGCCTTCCTTCTTGCGGCCGGCATACCAGATATCGAGATTGGCGACGACGGCGGCTGCGTCGAGCGGGGTACCGTCGGAGAAGGTCACGCCGCTCTTCAGGTGGAGCGTGAATTCGGTGGCGCTGTTGTTCTGCTCCCATCGCTCGGCAATCCAGGGGCTGACCTTGCCGTCTGCATCGACGTAAACAAGCTTATCGGTGACGTGGCCCCAGATATGGCCTTGAAAGCTGGAGATCGCGCTGTTGTTCGGGATCCAGGTATCGCCGAGGGAATCGATGAGGAAGGTGATGTCACCACCGTTGCGCGGGCTGTCGGCACTCAGAGCTGGGCCAAGCCCTGCCGCCGTCACCAGGGCACCGGTTGCGAGCGCGGAGGTGGCAATCAGAAGGCGGCGCCGACTAAGAGAAAGCGAAGAAAAGGGTTTGGTCATGAAAAGATCCTGCATTGCTGGACGGGAAGATCATGGCCCATAGCGTAAGGAGACGGATTGCTGAGAGAAAGACCAGTTGTTCTTTTTCTACTAAATTTGTAGATTATTTTAGCCCCATTTTCGTGTTCGAACGGATCAGCTTTTCCGGGCGTGGCTTAAACTTCTGACGTTAAAGCGCTTTTGGTAACGGGTAGCAGTCTAATTCCGCCGACCAAGGCAAGCCTGCTTGCCGCCAGCGAGTTGTTCGAATTATCGGGAGCTTTCCCGACGCTCGTGGGCGACAATTTCGATCGCCATTGGCGCAATGTACGTACACATACGCTTCACGACCCGGTAGGCTGGAAATATCAAGTCGTCGGCAATTACTATCTCAACGGCAAGCGGCCGCCGCGCCATCTAGACCGGAATGACGGACACTATCATGACCAAGAAGAAAAAGATCCTGCTCAACGCCTTCAACATGAACTGTGTGGGTCACATCAATCACGGATTATGGGCGCATCCAAGGGATCAGTCCGATCGTTACAAGACCCTCAACTACTGGACCTCGCTTGCGGCCACTTTGGAACGCGGCCTGTTCGACGGCATATTCCTCGCCGACATTCTCGGCGTCTACGACGTCTATCAGAACTCGGTCGATCTGACGTTGCGAGAATCCATTCAGTTGCCGGTCAACGATCCCTTGATGCTGGTGTCGGCCATGGCGGCTGTGACTGAGCATCTCGGCTTCGGCGTTACCGTCAATGCCAGCGCCGATGCGCCCTATATTTTTGCCAGGCGTATGTCGACGCTCGATCATCTGACGAACGGGCGTATCGGCTGGAATATCGTCACCGGTTACCTCGATAGCGCGGCGCGGGGCCTGGGTCTCGACACGCAGCTCGAGCATGATAGCCGCTACGATCGCGCCGATGATTATATGAGCGTGCTCTACAAGCTCTGGGAAGGCAGTTGGGAGGATGACGCCGTTTTGCTGGACAAGGAGAAGCGCATCTATGCCGATCCGAACAAGGTCCATGCTATCGATCACCAGGGGCAGTTCTATCGCTCGCAGGGCTATCACCTCGCCGAGCCCTCGGTGCAGCGCACGCCGGTACTCTATCAGGCGGGTACATCCGGTCGCGGTCGTCAGTTCGCTGGCCGTCACGCCGAATGTATCTTCATCGGCGCGACCGACAAGAATGCAGCGCGGGCGACCTCCCGTACACTGCGCGAAGCCGTGGTTGCGGCCGGGCGAAAGCCCGATGACATCAAGATATTTCTTGGCATGACTGTTATCGCCGATCGTTCCACCGTTGCCGCCAAAGAAAAGCACGCGGAATATTTGCGCTATGCCAATCCGGAGGCGGGGCTTGCACATTTCTCGGCGAGCACCGGCATCGATTTTTCGCGGTACGATCTCGACGAGACCATTACCTATGGCACGTCCAATGCCAGCCAGTCGGCGACGCAAATCGCGCAGCAGCGTGGCTGGACGAAGCGGCAGCTGCTGCAGGAGCTTGCCATGGGCGGCCGCTATCCGGTCGTCGTCGGCGATGCCACAACCGTTGCCGATGAGCTCGCTTCCTGGGTGGACGAGGGAGAAATCGACGGCTTCAATCTGACGCGCACGGTCATGCCGGAAAGCTTCGAAGATTTCATCGATATCGTCGTGCCCGCGCTGCAGGATCGCGGCATCTACAAAACGGCCTATGCGGAAGGTGCGCTTCGGCGAAAACTCTTCAACGAAGGCGATCGGTTGCCGGATCGCCACGCAGGCGCATCCTATCGCCACCAGAGATCCTAGCGTCTTGAATCATGTGCATTTGAGACCGCTCGAAGCTTAGGCTCATGATCGAATCTATCCAGCGCCAACCGGGTTCAGTTCCTTGCTATCGCGGGGGAGATTGAGCAGCACCTGCATAAGGAGGTGAACAACCGATTTGGAATGGGCTTGATCTGTGGCGGTGGGCTATGCCTGCAACTCGATTGGAAAACACGACGGCAGACCTGGGTTTTCCTCGCTCGCACAGGGGCACTTCGAGTGCCGGATAGGGTCAAATCTAGGCTTTCATCGATGACCCGCTCTTGACGGAGACCTGCAAGTCCTATTTAGTTCGGTGACAGAACGAATTAATTGAGGACGCCGTGAGCGAAACCCAGCGCATCTCCAGAAAGTTTTCGCAGCGTGCCGTCATGGAGGCGATCGTTCAGAATGGGCCGATCTCGCGGGCCTCGATTGCCAAGCAGACCGGCCTTTCCAAGCAGACGATCTCCGAGATCGTCCGCCAGCTCGAACTGGATGGCTGGGTGCAGGAAACCGGCCGTACCTCGGGTCACATCGGCCGAACCGCAGTCACCTACGAGCTTATCCCGGACGCGGCGTATATCGCCGCTGTCGATCTTGGTGGTACCAAGGTTCGCGTGGCGATTGCCGATCTCGCCTGCCAGGTCTTTGCTGAGGAAGTGGCTCCGACTGATCGTAGGGGAGGGCAGTTCGTCATCGACCAGATTGCGGCGCTCTGCTGGCAGGCCGCGGCGCATCAGAATATTCCTCGAGAAAAGATCCGCATGGCCGTCGTCGGCGCACCCGGTGCGCCGGAGCAGTCGACGGGCCGCATTCTTCTGGCGCCAAACATTCCGGGAATCGACAAGATGAATGTCGCGGCAGCCCTTGAGACGGCGCTCGGCTTCGCCGTGGCGCTGGAAAATGACGTCAATCTCTGTGTCATCGGCGAGAACTGGCTCGGTCAGGGTCAGGGTATCGATAACCTTGCCTATATTGCTGTTGGCACGGGTATCGGTGGCGGGCTGATGGTCAATGGTCAGCTGGTGCGCGGCGTCAGCAATGCCGCTGGCGAGCTTGGTTTCCTGCCGTTCGGCGCGGATCCGTTCGATCCGGAATCCTTGCGGGCCGGTGCTTACGAGCGGGTCGTCGCTTCATTCGGGATCATCGAGCGCTATCAGGAACTGGCTGGTCACGCCGCGACAGTTCCCGAGATTTTCGAGAAGGCTGCAGCTGGCGACAACAACGCCGCGACAGTGCTCGACGAAACCGCCAGGCTTCTGGCGCGGGGTATTGCCGCGATCGCGGCGATCGCCAATCCGCAGAAGGTCATCCTCGGCGGCTCAATTGGCCTGCGCGAAGAGCTGATCGAGCGGGTGCGAAAGTTCCTGCCGCAGTGCTTTCCCTATCCGGTGCAGATCGAGACGAGCGTCCTCGGCGCGCGTGCCGCAATCGTCGGAGCGACCGCGATCGGCCTTAGCCATCTGCACAACGCGCTTTTCGGTGCCGATGCGCCCGATAGCCGCATGTCGTTGCCGCCGGCCGAGACGGTATCCTTCAGGGAGGCCGTGTGATGATCGCCGATGACCTCACCGAACGGCTCGCCGCAGCGCTGGATAGAGACGATGCGATAGCGTTGCTGCGCGCCGCGATCGGCCGGGAGAGCATCACTGGCAATGAGGCAAATTTCGTCTCGCTGCTCCAGGCTGAGATGCAGTCTCGCGGGGTCGAGAACGTCCAGACAGCTGATTTCCTTCCCGGCCGCCCAAATGTCTGGGGTGAGCGCAAGGGTGCAGGCGGCGGCAAGCGGCTGCAGTTCATCGGCCATACCGACACGGTGCATGTCGACGGCTGGCGGGAGCATTGGGCCAGCACGGAGCGCGAGGATCCATTCGGTGCGCCTATGATTGACGGGCAGATCTGGGGGCGGGGCTCGGGGGATCTCAAGGCCGGTATCTGCACGTCGCTTGCAGCCCTGTCATTGCTCGATAAAGCTGGAATCAGGCTCAAGGGCGATCTCGCCTTCGCCTATGTCGGCGACGAGGAAAGCGGCCAGCCCGGCACGGGAGTTTCCGCCGGCGTCAAGGACTACGTTGCCCGCATCGAAGCCGGCGAAATCGCCAGGCCGGATTTCGTTGTCTATACGGAGCCGACCCAGCTTGCCGTTTATTCCGCTCAGATCGGTTTCTTCATCGCCGACATTACGATCACCGGCAAATCCGCTTATTTCGGCGTACCGGAGCTTGGCAAGGATGCGCTGAAAGCCAGCCATGCCGTCATGTCGGCGCTTTGGAAGCATTCCGACGAAATCTCGGCGCGCGCCGAGCATCCGCTGATTGGGCGTGGCTTTCTGCTGATCACCGGGCTTACAGGTGGTGGCTTCATTGCCGTGCCGGAGGAATGCAAGCTCTCGCTGATCCGCAAGCTGCTGCCGGGCGAATCGCTTGACGATGCTGCGAACCAGATGGAGATGGTCATTCGCGCGGCGATCGCCGATCCCGACATCAAGGTCGACATCTCCTATCCAGCCGGCCGCGACCACAAGGTGGGCGGCTCAGCGGCGGAGATCGATCCCGATCTGCCTGCCGTATCGATGCTTTGCGCTGCTGTTGCCGAAGCCATGGCCGGCCGCGGTGAAATCCAGGGCGCTCCGTTCTGGTCGGAATCGCCGTTCTTCGTCAACCGCTTGGGTATTCCGGCTGTTTATTGCGCGCCGGGTGATATCCGCAACTGCCACACATTTGAGGAACACGTCGAGATAGAGGAATACCTCGCCGGGATAGTCGCGTTTGCCAGCTTCATGGCGCGCTATTGCGGCGTGGCGGAATAGAGACTGCAAATCAATAAATCAAAAAGGGAACCCAACAATGCTGATGAGGAAAATGTTGAATGCAGCGCTGCTGGCCAGCGCCTTGATTGCGGCACCGCTGCTTGCGCATGCGGAGACCACCGGTCCGTCGGGCGAAACCGCCACGAAAAGCGCCGAAGTCAAACTCTCCGACGCCGATCTCGCCAAGCTCAAGGGCAAGGGCTACAAGGCGGCACTGCTCTGGCATACGTCATCGGATTTTACCAACGCGGTCTCAGCCGGTGCCAAGGATGAGTTCGCCAAGGCGGGCGTCGATGTCGTGGTCACCACGGATGCCGGCTTCGATGCCGCCAAGCAGCGCAGCGACATCGAGACGGCGCTCGCGGCCAAGCCGAATGTCATCCTGGCGCTGCCGCTCGATCCGACCACCTCAGCCGAAGCGTTCAAGCAGGCGGTCAAGGACGGCACGAAGCTCGTGTTCCTGTCCAACCTGCCGACGGGCTACAAGCACGACACCGATTATGCCGCCATCGTCACCGACGACCTATTCCAGATGGGCAAGCAGGCAGCTGACGCGCTCGCAACGGCGATCGGCAAGAAGGGCAAGGTCGGTTATATTTTCCACGACGCGACCTATTATGTGACCAACCAGCGCGACCAGGCGTTCAAGTCAACGATCGAGAAGGATTACCCCGATATCAAGATCGTCGCCGAGCAGGGGATTTCCGATCCGGCTCGCGCCGAGGAACTGGCCAACGCCATGCTGCTGCAGCATCCCGATCTCGACGGCATCTATGTGACCTGGGCCGAACCGGCCGATGGCGTGCTGGCTGCACTTCGCAGCGCCGGCAACAAGCATACCAAGGTCGTCACGCTCGACCTTTCCGAGCCTGTTGGCCTCGACATGGTGAAGGGCGGCAATGTCACGGCGATCGTCGCCGACAAGGCCTATGAACTTGGCCGGGCGATGGCGGCAACCGGAATGAAGTCGCTGATCGGCGAAAAGACCCCGCCCTTCATCGTCGCGCCCGCGCTGACCGTCACCAAGGCCAATGTCGCCGAGGGTTGGAAGGAATCGCTTAATCGCGATGCGCCGAAGTCGGTTCTCGACGCCGCGAAGTGATCGCGCATTGCCGGCGACCAGATGCGCCGCCGGCTCCCTGGCACATTCTTTCGGAGTAAACCTGATGCGCATGTTTTCCATGCTTTCGCTCGGCCTTGCGGCTGCCTTCGTCTCGGGCCACGCCTTTGCGGCTGAAGGCCAGACCTCTGGCCCGCATGGCGAGAAGCCGACGCCCGCCGCAAGCTACACCCTGACGTCTGCGGAAGAGCAGAAGATCAAGGACGGCAAGTTCTCCGCCGCGCTCGTCTGGCACGAAATGAGCGAATATACGACAGCCGTCAATGCCGGTGCTCGCGACGAGTTCAAGCGCCTGGGTATCGAGGTGATCGCCGAGACCAATGCCGGTTTCGACGCTGCCCGCCAGAAGTCCGATATCGAGACCGTGCTCGCCAAGAAGCCATCCATTATCCTTTCGCTACCTGTCGATCCTGCTTCGGCGGCGAATGTCTACGATCCAGCGCTCAAGGCCGGCGTCAAGCTCGGCTTCGTCGACAATTCTCCGGCTGGCTATGTGCAGGGCAAGGATTACGTGACGATCGTCTCCGACGACCTGTTCCAGATGGGCCACAAGGCTGGCATCGCGATGGCGACCGCTCTCGGAAGCAAGGGCAAGGTTGGTTACATCTTCCACGATGCCGATTTCTACGTGACCAACCAGCGCGACCAGGCTTTCAAGAAGACCATCGAGCAGGATTATCCCGAGATGAGGATCGTAGCCGAGCAGGGCATGGCCGACCCGGCGCGCGCCGAGGAAATCGCCCAGGCGATGGTGACGCAGCACCCCGACCTCGACGGTATCTATGTCACCTGGGCCGAGCCAGCGCTCAGCGTGCTTTCGACGCTGCGCTCCGCCGGCAATACCCATACCAGGATCGTCGCGCTCGACCTCAACGAACCCGCGGCACTCGATATGGTCAAGGGCGGTAATGTGGCGGCGCTGGTCGCCGACGAGGCCTACAATATCGGCGTCACTGCGGCCCGCGCAACGGCTGGATCACTTGTGGGCAAGCAGGCCGCTCCGTTCCTGGTGGTCGATTCTCTCGCCGTCACGAAGGGTACCGTGAGGGAAGGCTGGCAGAAGTCGCTGCACAGGGATGTCCCGGCGAGCATCGCCAGCGCCCTGAAGTAACTGCGCGGCGGGAGGCGTCGCCGCCCGCCCATCCCTATTCGGAAGAACCGATATGTCTATCGCTAGCAAAACAGGCGCGCCGGTCATGACCATGAAAAGCCGCATCAATCTTCAGCAATATGTCGTCTATTTCGGCTTCGTCGCAATCTTCCTGTTCTTCGCTATCGTGTTGAAGGATAGCGGCTTTCTGACGGCGCGGAACCTCTCCAACATCGTGCTGCAGACCGCGCCGGTGACGATCATGGCCATCGGCCTGGTCTTCGTGCTGTCGGCGGGCGAAATCGACCTTTCCATCGGGTCGATCGTCGCGGTTTCCGCGCTGAGCGCCGCCGTGGTCATAGAGAACTACGGCATGGTGCCCGGTATTCTTGCGGGAATGGGCGCGGGGCTGGCAATCGGTTTTGCCAACGGCATGCTG
Source organism: Rhizobium sp. A22-96 (assembly GCF_053521805.1). NCBI lineage: Bacteria > Pseudomonadati > Pseudomonadota > Alphaproteobacteria > Hyphomicrobiales > Rhizobiaceae > Rhizobium > Rhizobium sp. A22-96. The sequence goes on along the minus strand of NZ_JBNWDQ010000006.1, from coordinate 157,513 downwards.
GTTGCCTTCGTGCGCCTGCCGTCCTTTCTCGTCACCCTTGCGACGATGGGTCTGTTTGCCGGCGTGGCGCGATCGCTGACCAATCTGCGCTCGGTGCCCGTGACCGACGAGATGTTCACCGGTTTCTTCGGCTCGGGTTCGCTTCTCGGTATCCCGTCGTTGATCTGGTGGACCATCCTCGCCATCATCGTCGGGCATGTCATCTATCGCGAAACCCGCTTCGGCGCGCATGTGCTTGCGGTGGGCGACAATGCCCGCGCGGCCGGCGTCTCCGGCATCAAGGTGCCGCGTATCCGCCTTGCGGTCATGATGCTGAGTGGCGGTCTCGCCGGGCTCGCAGGGCTGCTTTACGCCGGCCGGCTGCAGGCCGCCAAATATACGCTCGGCGAAACCGATCTCATGACTGTTATCGCAGCCGTCATCGTCGGCGGCACGCTGCTCAATGGCGGCAGGGGGTCGATCGTCGGCGCGCTCGTGGGTTCGCTGATGATGGGCATGCTCAACAATGGCCTGATCCTGATGGGACTTTCGGTGTCCGATCAAATGATCGTGCGTGGCTTCATCATTCTCGCGGCGGTGGCCGTGTCGCTGCGCGAAAAGCAGCGCTAAGGAAGGGTTTTCCGATGTTTCTCGACGTTCTCCGCCGCCGCAATCCCAAATTCATCGAGGCCGCCATCGCGCTGCATCGTGAGGGCAGGATTCCCGCCAATTCCTACGTGCTCGATCTTGATACGGTCGAGACCAATGCCCGCGTGCTGAAGACCGAAGCCGAGCGGCTGGGTCTGAAGATCTTCGCGATGACCAAGCAGGTTGGCCGCGCCAGTTCTTTTGCGCATGCCGTCATGCGCGGCGGGATCGACCGCTCGGTCGCCGTCGACATGGCCTGCGCCCGCGCCACGCATCGCGCCGGCCTCAAGGTCGGCCATCTCGGCCATCTCCAGCAGGTGGCGCGTCATGAGGCGAAGGCTGCCGCCGCAAACTTCCGCCCCGATTACTGGACTGTGTTCAACGACGAGAAAGCCGCCGAAGCAGCAGCCGGTGCCAAGGCTGCGGGATACACGCAGAACCTGCTCGCCCGTATCAAGGCCGAAGGCGACACCTTCTATCGCGGTCATGAAGGCGGCTTCGATGCCGCTGATGTGGCTGATGTCGCCGATGGCTTCGACAGGCTGGATGGCGGCCGGTTTGCCGGCATCACCACTTTCCCGGCGCTGCTATTCGATCACGAGACGCGCAAGGTTATCCCGACCCATAACCTCGCCACGCTGACCAAGGCGGCAGAGGCGCTGGCGAAAGCCGGCCGCACGAATATCGAGGTCAATGCGCCGGGCACGACCTCGTCGATCTTGTTGCAGGCGCTTGCCGATGCCGGCGCCACTCAATGCGAACCCGGCAATGGGTTGCACGGCACCACGGCACTGCATGCCGTCGAGGACCTGCCGGAACTGCCTGCCGTCTGCTATCTGACCGAAGTATCGCATCTGTCGGGTGGCAAGGCTTATTGCCTCGGCGGCGGCTTCTACATCGATCCGATCTTCCCGGATTACGACGTCAAGGCGATCGTCTCGGACGAGCCGACTGTGGCGGCGTCGGCGCTCCGCAGCGTCGAGGTCCCGCCGCCATCGATGATCGATTACTACGCAATGATCGATGCCGCCGGCCCCAACGCACCGAAGCCGGGCGACACTGCCGTGTTCGGTTTCCGCGGTCAGGCCTTTGTCACCCGCGCCTATGTCGTAGGCATATCCGGCATTTCCAAGGGGCAGCCCAAGGTCGAAACCATCGAGAACAGTTTCGGCGAAGCCGAATCCTGGCCGGTTTAAAGGTATATGAGATGAATGCTTCCGCTCCCGTCCTCGAGCTCAAGGACATCAAGAAGAACTTCGATGCCGTCGTGGCGATCGAAAACTTCTCGCTCGATATTCATCCCGGTGAGATCGTGGCGCTGGTCGGCGACAATGGCGCCGGCAAGTCGACGCTGATCAAGATCATCTCGGGTGTCTACGCCCCGTCTTCGGGGACGATTACCATCGAGGGCGATACTGTGAGCATGTCGAGCGCGACGATGGCGCGTTCGCATGGCATCGAGGTCGTCTATCAGGATCTGGCTCTCGCCGATCAGCAGACCGTCTACATGAACATGTTTCTCGGGCGCGAGTTGACCAATGGCCTTGGCTTGCTCGATCGCAAGACGATGATCGCGGAAACTGAGAAGCTGGTTCAGGAACTCGATGTCCGCATTCCCTCGGCACATGCGACGATCAAGGATCTTTCCGGCGGCCAGCGGCAGGGCGTGGCAATCGCCCGGGCCACTCGCTGGGCAAAGAAGCTGATCCTGCTCGATGAGCCCACGGCAGCACTCGGTGTCGCCGAAACTGCGAAGGTCGAGGCGATCGTGCAATCACTGAAATCCCGCAATATCGGCGTGCTGATCATCAGCCACAGCCTCGATCAGGTGTTCAAGCTTTCCGACCGTATCTGCGTGCTCCGCCGTGGTAAGCAGATCGGCATCCGCAAGACATCGGAGACCGACAAGAACGAGATCGTTTCGATGATCACGGGAGTGTAACGATCAACCGCATCGATGTCGCAGCTTTCCCGGTGAAAACCGACAGAGCGCCGTCCGCTTAAAGGGCCTACTCAAGTTGCCGCGCGACAAGTCAATCGCGAGAGATCGCTCCTGCCCATCGCTGTTGGCCAACCCGTGAAAAAGCTCTCATCAGGTTTCAACCGAAAGCGTAATAACGGCAACGCGAGCCCCCGAAGCATCCTGTAGTTCGACTGAAGTGCTCGGAGGTGCCCTGGTGTCGAAGGTAAAAACTGCCAGAGCCATTGCAACAGATCGGCAGGCTGTCAGGTGATCGACTTCCTCGATATCATTTTCTGCCAGAACGCGTTTGAATTCATCTCGAACCTTGAAATAATATCGTGCCACCAGTCACCACCATCACGTAATTTACTCGCACATATAACGTAGATGCTAATGTATTCAATGGTTGTAGATGGGGCGGGCAAGGATCACGGTATCCTTGTGGCGGATTGAGTTAGCCCTTAATATTAGTGGGCTCAGTGTATATTCGCATTCGGCACATCCGCGGTGCATTTTTCCAGGGAAATCGATTGAACCTCGCGTCGACCCTCATTCGCATTGGCGAGCGTGGAATCGGGCCTAATGCTCAGATTCCGCGCGGGAAAGGAGCAGCACGCTCCACATAAGCAAATGTTTTTTGCAGACGAAACCAGCCAGAGAACGTCGCCAAACCATGACGAGCTGCTCTTTTGCAACTACCCGATAACGTTCGGTGCTGAGCGCTCAATGCGGACATCCAGGCGAATGACCCGGAGCTCGACGCTTTGAGATTCGCGTACTGTCTCGAAAACAGGCAGGAACACTGGGCGAATTATGGTGAACCACGAAGCGACGTCGTCAATGCTGGCGCTGACGCTTGCGGTGTCGCTGCTTTCGTCATTGCCGACGATCAGCAGATTGCCGGCGAACGGCGAGGGGTGGCCCTTCATGTCCGTTACGCTTGGAAGTCCGTCGGCCAGGCGATTGTTATCGGCATAGACAAGATGCGAGTCCTTGACGCGAACGATATCGACCATATCGGATCCGATCAGTTCGTGAATATGTTTGGTCCGATTGCGCGCGGGAAGCATCACTGTTCGGATCGTTCCACTCGCCGTGTTCAAGAGATATGATTTGGCCTTAGGCATACGGATTTCTCCAATTTGCCGGTCCGTGGAGCACGGTTTCTGCCTCCAGCGACATTGGTGCATCGCGTCTTTTCCCAAGCGCGAGGGATTCGTCAGCCTGCGGAACAGAGGAAATGAGGCGGAGCCGCCTGCGGACGCAGAGAGCTAGGGGCCGACTTCCTTCGACCTCCATTGACGACGCAGAGTTGACGACGAAATCCCATGAAAGATTTAGATCGCCAACCGGTGTGGCTGGTTCGGATGGGCTAAAATCAACAGCCACTCCCGTGCTACCTCGAGAATTAGCATTAGAAGATATTGCCTCTATAGGGCTGGCGTCATACAACTTTTACAAGCATTAATATTCGCGCGGTGTGTTTCCTTTTTCTCAACAGAAGGAGAGACTTACGGGCCGGCAGCCGAATAAGGCGATCGACGATATGTCGGTCTTTCCTGATAAGGTCGAGGTAGTCGGCGAGGATGAGAAAAGCTGTCAAAAGATCGACGTGCCCGAGTTTGGTCGATGGAGACAGCAACGTCAGGTCAGATGAAAGAAACTGTCGAAATTCACCGCCAGCTAAATATCATTTATCATTTCGGCGGATGTTTGCCGAACTTCGAGTGCTCACTTTTATTCCTGTAAAATTCAATTATTCGGGTGAGTGCTCGGATGATTTTCCTGCGCGAAATGCGATCTCATCAAGATATTCTTCAAAGTATCTGCGTGCGATGATCGACGTCATCGAAAGGCTGCGACGCGGATCCACGATCAGCGAAAGCACCATTGGCGGCAGACCACCATCATCTATGCGGGCATAGTGCAATCCACCCTCATGTTCGAGGGGCATGCCGGAAGCTATGGCCGTTACACCGAAACCGCAGCCTTCACGCACCATGGAACGCATAAGCGCCAGGCTATTGGTCGTCAGGACGGGCTGAAATCTGGTGTTGATACGCGCCGCGGCGATGTCGACAACATCGCGCAGGTGACTGCTAGCATCGGGAACGATCGTCGGCTTCTTGAAGAATTCGTCCATGGATATTCGATCCGGCTGCTCCGCACCCGCAGTGCTCGGCAGGATCGCCACGAGCTGGAAGTCGGTCGAGCGCGTGACGCTGACACCTGGCAGGGGCAGGGGGCTGAATGTCAGCCCGAAGTCTGCGCCTCCCTCCCTGACCAGTTGGCGCACGCGGTCCGACTCCACCACCGTGACTGAATTTCGAATGCGAGGATGATCCTTCATGAACCGCGCGATCACCGCAGGCAGAAAGTCGGGCGCAGTTTCCTGGGAGGCAGCAATTTTGACCTCGCCGCGGCGAAGTCCTTTCAATTCCTCTATCTCGGATTTGATCCGAGATAGATCCTTGTTCCATTCTCGATAGCCGTTGACGAGCAACTCGCCCGCCGAGGTCAACCGCATCCCGCGCGGCAGGCGCTCGAACAAGGGAACGCCGAACTCCTCTTCGGCGCCGATGAGCTGTTTGTTGATGGCCGAAGCCGACACATTCAGCTTCTCCGCGGCTTTCCGGATCGAGCCGCGATTGGCGATCTCGTCGAGGTAATGTGCGAAGCGGGAAAACAGGAGCCTGCTCATTCGGGAGGTATGCCTCGTTGAAGAAAAGGAAACGCACCGGACGAATTTTTCTGTTTGTAAAAATTGTGTGACCTAGTGTCTACTAAGACAGTAATTTGAATGCAAACACCGATGGCACGAAGGCCGCGATCATGTATCTGGAGACCCCGCAAACCTATCAGATCGAGATTGCCGGCGAAGATTTCAACCTGCCAATTATCCAGCTAAGCGATCGGCGAGCCATTGCATTGCTGATGGTCATCGACATGGGAATCCGGTTTGGCGACATTGTCGGCGATGCACTTGCTCAACATTTTGCGCAGACGCAGCCGGATATAGTGGTTGGCAGCGCCACATTGGGTGTTCCGGTCGCCATCGAGGTCTCACGGCGCCTTGGCATCGACCAATATGTCGTCTTGCAGAAGTCGCCGAAATTTCATCTTGCCGACGCGCTGGTGGAGGATGTCCGTTCCATCACGACTGCAGTGCCCCAGCGTCTTCTGCTCGATCGCCGTTCGATCGCCCTGCTTCAGGGCCGGCGCGTTCTCGTTGTCGATGATGTCATCGCCACCGGTTCCAGCATGGCGGCGGCAATCAGGCTCGTGCGGCGAGCCGGAGGACACATAGTTGGCGCCGGCGCCATCCTGACCGAGGGCCACACCTGGCGAGACCTGCTCGGCGATGACGCCAGATTGGTGACCAGCCTGGGTCATATTCCTCAGTTCGACATTATCGACGGCGTGGCCACACCGGATAGCGCGACGGAGAAAAATGCCTGGACTGGTGAACGGGTTTCGAGCGTCAGGGGTTTGCCGCAGACCCGGCGGGCACGCTCTGCAGCCGCAAAAAGCGTGGCGGGAATGTAAGCATGGCGCCGACGTTTTGCCTGCATCATCCTGCCATGGTCATAGACCGATCTGGGCATGTTTGCATTGGATTGGCCCGCTGAAATTCAATGGACTAAATCACACTTTAAATACAATCTGGAATGGTTTTCGTGATTTGCATTTCCTATAAGTCGCTTACGTCCTGGAAAGCGCGTTCTTTGGATTGCCAATCGCTTCCCATGACTGAAGAAACCCGAGAAAGCTGGGGCATCTCAAGAGGAGGAATTCCCAGGATGTCACTTCGGGACCAAATGTGCGTCTGACTCATCACGGAGAGCCGTTCCAGCCGGCTTTCAGGAATTTCCGGAAATTACTTTCAAAGGGGCAAGAAACATGCAGCAAGCGACCGCGTCTCAGACTGACGGCAATACTCTCTTTCCCATCGTGCTTTCGATCGTGGCGGCTGCCGCCACCGGCGTGCTCTGGGCTTATGCCAATCCAATCCAGCTCGTGCCCGGCGTCATCCAGTGGCGCATTTTCGCGTTTCTGCCGCCGGTGATCGGCATCCTGCTTGGTTGGCGCAGCGGCTTCATCTGCGGCTATCTCGGTACTATCGTTTGGTCGCTTCTGGCCGGCACGTTCATTCCCGCGCATTCGCTCATCGTCGACGGCATCATGGTCGGCCTGACCGGCCTTGTGCCGGGCCTACTCTTCGATCCCGCCAAGACTGTTTTTGATCGTCTGGCACTGATCAAGATCGCCGTGGCTTGCCTTGTTGTCGGTCTGGTTATGGTGATAGCCGTGTCCGCAAGCCTTGCCTATCTTGGGATTTTCCCGTTCTGGTGGGGTTTTGGTTATCTCGGCCTGTCCGACATCGTCCCGATGGTCATCGGCACGCCGCTTCTGATCATTCCTGCAATGAAAATTCTGAAGAGCGCGCATCCGGCCGGCTTCAAGCGTTTCTGAACCCGACCTGGATCAACAAGTGCTCAATATCGCAAATCTGACGATCGGTTTCGGCGGTCCTGTACCGGTGCTTGCCGAAGCCAATTGTACGCTTGACGAGGGGCAGCGCCTTCTCGTCTGTGGCGAAGCCGGCAGCGGCAAGTCGACGCTGCTCGGCGTTGCCGCCGGTCTGATCCCGCGTCTCATACACGCCGCCGAATTCTCCGGCCGCGTGGAGCTCGCGGGCCGCCCGCTCCTCTCTTTTACCAAGAAAGAGCTGTTCGGCACGATCGGTTTCGTGTCGCAAAATAGCGAAGACCAGCTTTGGGACATCTGCGTCGAGGATGTCATCGCCTTTCCCTTGGAGAACAGGGGCGTCGAGCGAAGCGCAATCCGCAATCGACTTGCCGAGCTCATTGCGGAATTCGAGCTGGAGGAGCTGCGGGGCCGTCGCGTGCTGACGCTTTCGGGTGGCGAACGGCGAATGGTCACCATTGCCGCGGCGCTGGCTTCGAACCCGAAAATTCTGGTGCTGGACGAGCCCACGACCGGGCTCGATCCCGCCGCCCGTATGCGGCTCTCCAATATCCTGCAGAAGGTGTCCGGTAGCGTTTCGACCCTATTGATCTCGGAGCAGGACCCTTTGGCACTCTATTCCGTGATCGACAGCATAGCCTTGTTGCATGGAGGCAATGTTTCTCCCAGCATGCCGCCAAAAACCGTTCTGACACAGCATGCAGCCTGGGCCGAAGCCGGCATTTTGCCGCCGATGCGTGCCCGGCCTGAACGACGGGCCAGCGAGACTGGCCGGCCGCTGTTGACTGTTTTGGGGCTGACAAGCCAGCTCGCCCGGTCTCGTGGAAACCCGGTGTTGAAGGATGTAGGTTTCGATGTCCGTGCCGGCGAAGTGCTCGCGCTCATCGGCCGCAACGGTGCCGGCAAGACGACGCTGTTCAAATCGATCCTCGGGCTTCTGAAAACCACCTCGGGTACGATCCTCTTTGACGGCACGAACGCGAATGAATGGTCCGTCGCCGCACGAGCCCACAAGATTGCCTATATTCCGCAAAACATGCGCCACATTCTATTCAACATGAGCGTGCTCGGTGAAGTGATCTTCGCCATCACGGCTTCGAGTGCCTCATCAAGCGATCCGGCGGTGATCGAACGTGCCAAGGCTGCGCTCGCGCGCTACGGGCTCTCCGACCTCGCCGAGGCCAATCCCTTTGCTCTGTCAGCCCGTCAGCAGGCGTTGCTGGGGCTGGCTTGCGCCGATGCGACCGGAGCACTTGTCGCCATTATCGATGAGCCGCTGTTGAGCAGGGACATCAAGGGTCGGCAGATGCTGGAGCTCTTCATCTCGTCAATGCAGTCCTCGGGACGTGCGGTCATGTTGATCTCGCACGATCTCGAACTGGTCGATGATCTGGCCACGCGCCTGATGGTCCTCGACAATGGCAAGATCGCATTCGAGGGAAGCTCCAAAGACGGATGGCAAAGCGACACCTTCCGCTCTCTCGGCTGGCAAGCGCCCTATGATGTGGCCGCATGGAGCATGGCATGACCCGGCTGCACGAGCTCAATTTTTTCATCAAGCTGGGAATTGCCTTCATCATCATGCTGGCTGCCTGGTTTGCTCCGGATTGGCGCTTCGGCCTGCTCCTTGCGCTTGTTTGCCTGTTTCTTCTGTGGGTGCTGAAGGTTCCCGGTCTTCGCGGTTATCTCAAGGGCGCCGCTCTGCTCACCGGCATGGTCATAGCGAGCTGGATGATCAACCTGTGGCTACAGGGCCTTTCGACGCCTCAAGCCCTGTCTGTCGCCATGGCGATGGCGGCAAGGCTGGTCACGACGACCGCAGCCTTCTACTTCGTCATGGAGACGAGTTCTCCGGGCGCGATATTGGCAGCGTCAAGTGCTGCACGGCTGCCGCCGATCGCCACACTTGTTCTCTCGCTGACCTTCGGTGTCATTCCGATGTTGCGGGATGATTTCGAGCGTATCGCGGATGCCCAGCGTTCCCGCGGCATGGAGATAGACGACGTCAGTCTACCCACGAAGATGCGGTTCGCGCTGGCGCGCGGCATTCCGCTGCTGGTTCAGGCGATCCGCATGGCACATGCAATTTCATTTTCCCTGACCCTCTATGGGTATGATCTGAAACACAAGCGAACAACCTGGCGAGAGGTCGGCCTGATGGTCGAGCAGCGCCTCAGCATGAAGGATAGAGCCAATGACTTCTGAGACCATGGAGCCAAGAACGGGGCAGAACTGGAGCGTCGATGTTTCCGGCTATGCCGTCGATCTGCCGATCGTGGCGATCAAGCCGGATTTTGCCATTTCGCTCATGATGGTCATCGATCTCGGCGTGAAATTCGGCGAACATGTCGGCGTCAAGCTTGCCGCCAAATTCGCATCGCTCAAGCCCGATATCGTGGTGGGCACCGCGACGCTCGGCATTCCGGTCGCTATCGAGGTCACCCGTGCGCTCGGCCTCAACAACTATGTCGTCCTGCAGAAGTCGCCAAAAATCCATCTGGCGAATGCATTGGAGCAGCGCATCTCTTCCATCACCTCCAAGGGTGAACAGCGTCTGCTGCTGGACCGCGCCGCGATCCCTCTTCTCAAGGGCAAGCGCGTGCTGGTCGTCGACGACGTGGTCGCTTCCGGATCGAGCCTCAAGGGCTCGCTGGAGCTGGTGCGCAAGGCCGGCGCCGAAGTTGTCGGTATCGGCGTCATCCTCACGGAAGCTCGCGATTGGCGGGAGACGTTGGGATCTGACTGTGACCTCGTTCAGGGCCTCGCCCATATCCCGCAGTTTTCCAAGACCGGTGATTTGGCATGGGAGCCAATTCCCGGCACCTGATGCCTCCTGTCCTCAGCCGTCGGCACCAGGAACATCCGGGTGACGATCCCGCTAACCTCTCGTCTGTTGTTCGAAAGGGCGTTGCTCGTCACCGAGCTGGCGGATGTAGAGGTGGCGGAAATTCGGATTGGTCGTGACGAAGATAGGCAGGCTCGCCGCACCGATAACCGGTGCATCATCCGTCAGCTGGCCAACCAGGAGTCGCGGCCAGAGCCTGTCCTTGCGCTCGCTCAGCGAGCGATGCAGCGGATAGGCGCGCTCCACCAGGGCAGCGATAATCGAGGGTGGCAGCGATCCTCCCACAGTGATGAATTCGGGGTCCGTCGTGCTTTCGAGTATGGCGGTGAGAAAGCGCAGACAAAGCCCAGCCTCTTCCATCCAGCTCGAAAGCCGCGGGTCGCGCTGGCTGTGAAGATCGGCAAGGATTGAAAGGTCGGCAACGGCCGCATCGGCCTCCTCGATGCTCCATTCAAGCGCTGCCGCAATACCGCTTAGCGACAAGACGGAATCGATGATCGGCGGTTCGCCATTGTCGCGCATTCGCTTTGGCTGAAAGGGCAGCAGCCCCAATTCACCGGCATTGCCCCAGACGCCCTTCAAGGGCATGCCGTCGATGATCACGCCGGCGCCGACGCCGTAACCTATATAGAGATGGGCGAAATTGCGCTTGTCCCTGTCGCTGCGGGCGAAATGCTCGCCAATCGCCGCTGCTGTCGCGTCGTTCTCCACGAGCACCGTCAGGCCGCAAAGGTCTTTCAGGCGCTGGGCGACCGGAACGTTGGCCCAGGCGTCCCATCCAGGCTGCTTGGTGGCAAAGTCGTAAATGTCTTCATCCAGCGTCGGCAGCACCAGGCCGATGCTCCAGATCTTGTCGCGCGGCACGGCGGCCTCGGCGATCAGATCATCAGTAAGGCGGGCAATGTGTTTCAATGTCGAATCGGGATCGCGGGTGTCGCCTGCCCAGATTTTGCGGCCGATGACTTCAAGCAGCAGATTGCAGACGACCATGACGACGCGATTGCGATCGAGATGGATACCGATGGAGAAGCCGGCAACCGGGTTGGGGCCGAGATAGATTTGCGGTTGCCCGCGCTGGCCTTGCGAGCGCCCGGTCTCGATGATGAACTGCTGGTCGAGCAGTTCCCTCGTGATGCCGGAGACGGTCTGCGGCGTTAGCCCGACCCGCTTGGCGATGTCGATCCGGCTGAGCGGGCCGGACTGATGCAGCGCCTCGAAGATGAGGCGCCGGTTGAAAATGCGGGTATGCTCGAGATTGGTGCCGGTAATGTCAGGCAGCCTTTGCCGTCCACCGGCAAGCTTGGTCAACTTGGCCGCTCCTGACCCTTTCCTTGGCGTATCGGTCATTCCATTTCCATTCAGCGTGCCCGAAATTCCTGGCCGAGGATGCCATAGGCCGGACTTGAGCGACGCCCGAGCATAGCCTGTCCAGCCTCGTTGAAAAGATGCACCGCAGCCGCCGGTGCGTCGGCCACAAACCGATCTCCGGCCACACAGAAAATATCGCCGGGATAGCGCACGGTGATCATCTGCCCATCGGCAAGCCTGAGATAGACGATGCTGGTTTCGCCCAGATGCTCTACGAGGTCAACTATGCCCTCGATCTTCACCGAAGGGCCGTCGCCGGGGATCCAGTGCTCGGGTCGAATACCGACTGTGACCTTTGTACCGGACGGGATAGCAGGCTCCTCGTAGGGGAGCGCAATATTTTGGTCACCGATCGAAAGCTGCAGATTACCATCCTCAAGGGATGTGACCCGAGCATCGATCAGATTCATCGCCGGGGAGCCGATGAAGCCAGCAACGAATAGGTTTGCCGGTGCGTGGTAGAGATCCAGCGGCGTTCCCACCTGTTCGATGCGGCCGCTATTGAGCACGACGATCTTGTCGGCCAATGTCATCGCCTCGACCTGATCGTGCGTCACATAGATCATCGTCGCGCCGAGTTCGCGGTGCAGCTTGGCGATCTCGATGCGGGTATTGACCCTGAGCGCTGCGTCGAGGTTCGACAGCGGCTCATCGAACAAAAAGACTTTCGGTTGCCGGACGATGGCGCGGCCGATGGCGACGCGCTGGCGCTGGCCGCCTGAAAGGGCGCCGGGCTTGCGGTCGAGAACCGCGTCGAGCTTCAGGATCGATGCTGCCTTGCGGACGCGCTGATCAATCTCATCCTTGGGGATTTTTGCGAATTTTAGGCCGAAGGCCATGTTCTTGTAGACATCCATATGCGGATAGAGCGCATAGGATTGGAACACCATGGCGATCTGTCGTTCCGCCGGGGCGACGTGGTTGACCAACTGGCCGCCGATGCGGATATCGCCGCCGCTGATCTCCTCCAGTCCGGCGATTGCCCGAAGCAGGGTGGACTTGCCGCAACCGGACGGACCGACAAAAACGACCAGCTCGCCGTCTTCAATCGTAAGGTCGATGCCATGCAGCACCGTCAGGGCGCCGAACGCCTTGCGCACATTGGTGAGGGACAGATCAGCCATCGATGTTTCTTTCCTTGATAGTAATGCGCATCATTTTACCGCTCCCGCCGTCAGGCCGGAGACGATGCGGCGCTGGAAGATCAAAACCAGCAGGATCAGGGGCACGGTGACGATGACGGAAGCCGCCATGATCGTCCCGAAGGGAAGCTCGAAACGGCTCGATCCGGAAATCAGCGCCAGGCCGACCGGAACGGTACGGACCGTATCGCTGAGTGTGAAGGTGAGGGCAAAGAGGAACTCATTCCACGAGGCGATGAAGGCGAGCAGGCCGGTGCTTGCCAGCGCCGGTGCCAGCAGCGGGAAATAGATCTGCCAGATCATTGCCCAGGTCGAGCAGCCGTCCATCCGGGCGGCGTCCTCCAGTTCGGCCGGAATCTGACGGATGAAGCTGGTCATCACCCAGACGGTGAAGGGCAGGCTGAAGATCATGTAGGAGAGAACGAGGCTGCCGAGGCTGTTGTAGAGCCCGAGCCAGCGGATCGTTCCGAACAGGCCAGAGAGCACGACGATCTGCGGAAACATCGAAGCGCCGAGGATCCCGGCCAGCACGACGCCGCGGCCGCGGAACTTCAGCTTTCCGAGCGCATAGGCCGAGGTGATCGCAAAGATCAGCGATAGTGTCACGACCGATACCGCGACGATCGCGGAATTCAGGATGTTACGCAGGAAATTGCCGTTGGTCAGCAGGTCGCGGTAATTGCTGAGGTCGATCGGCGGGAAGAAATCGACCGAGAACAGGGCTGACCCCGATTTGAACGACGAGACGATCGCCCAGTAGAACGGGAAGACCGTATAGAACACGACGACGATCTTGAGGAGGGTCAGCGCGATGGTTTTGGCAAGGCGTTTCATCGGCATCCTCACTCGCTGATCAATCGGATCTTGGTCAGCTGGATATAAACAGCCGCCACCAGGGAGATCATCAGGAAGACCAGCATCGCCACCGCCGAGCCGTAGCCGACATCCTGGAAGTCGACGAGCTGCTGGCGGGCGTAGATCGAGATGGTCGCGGTTTCGCGGCTTTTGGAGCTGAGCACATAGGCAAGGTCGAACATGCGCACCGCATCCAGCAGGCGAAAGAGGATGGCGACGGCAAGGGTCGGCCAGAGCAGCGGCAGGGTGATATAGAAGAACTGTGCCCAGCCGGGAGCGCCATCGACCTTGGCGGCCTCGTAGAGATCGCGTGGAATAATCTGCAGGCCGGCAAGGATCAGGAGCACCATGAAGGGTGTCGTCTGCCAGACATCGACGGCGATGATCGCTGCCATGGCCGTGCCGGTTCCGGCAGTCCATGCGATACCATGGTTGATGAGACCAAGCTTGATGAGGAGCGCGTTGACCACGCCATATTGGTCATGCAGCATCCATTGCCACATCTGCGCGGAGACCACCGTCGGGATCGCCCAGGGGATCAGCATGACGGCCCGCAATGCGCCGCGACCCTTGATCTGGCTGTCGATCAGAAGCGCGATGCCGACACCGGCGAGCGTTTCGAGCGTCACCGACGTCGCTGCAAAGAAAGCGGTGTTGCGCACTGCATGCCACCAGTCGCCGTCCTTCATCAGCGCCAGATAATTGCCAAGGCCGATGAAGCGCGGCAGGTCGCCGGCGTCGAGCGTCGCGTGCATGAAGGAGAGATAGGCGGTGCGGGCGAGCGGCCATGCGGTGACCGTTGCCAGCACGATCAGCATCGGGGCAAGCAGAAGCCATGGCTCGATACGCTTGGCCCAGCTGGAGTGAGATGCCGACTGCGCCATCATGCCGTAACCCTGGTTGTTTGCCGGAAATTGCCTGACGGGGTTGCAAGCGCGGCGCCGACGACGCCCGCACCCTCGCCGAGGGCAGCAAGAAGGAGCGGGATCGACCGGCAGCGCTTCGCCCAGATATTGTCGCGCATGTGTTCTTCCAGTTTTTCGCGATAGCGGCCCGTTGAACAGCCGAGGCCACCGCCGAGAACGATAGCCTCGGGGTCGATCATATTGACCATCTGCGCGACCAGCCGGCCGGTCACCTCCGCAGCCTCGTCAATGACGCGGGTGCTTAAAGGATCGCCTTCAACACTCAGGGATTCCAGCGTGCGAACGCCGTCGTCAAGAGACCGTCCGCTGCGGCGGGCAAAGGAAAGCTGCATGCCCTTGCCTGAGGCAAAATCCTCGCCATTTGCGACCGTCAGGCCGGTATCATCGTCTTTCGGAAGCGCCAGCGACGAGCTTGCGAAATGGATGGCGAAACCGTTGGCGCCCGCCCATGGCCGTCCATCGATGACGAGAGTGTAGCTCATGCCGGTGCCGAGCGACACATAGATGAAACTGCGATGAGGCATGCCGGCGCCGAAGCGTGCTTCGGCATGGGCAGCCGCACGCACGTCGCTATCGACCATCGCAGGAATGCCGAGTAGCGCTTCAATCTCGGTGCGGATCGTCTCGATCGAGAAATTCCAGTCGCTACAGACGCGGCCTTCGAGGTCCACAAGCTCGGGTACGGCGATGCCGACCGATGCGGGTATTCTGCCCTCGGCGTTTGCCAGCATGATGATATCGGCAGCGACATCGGCGACATCGCGGATGATGGCGGCCGGACCCTCGGCAACGGGAGTTGGCCTGCGCCGAAAATGCGTCACTGCGCCCGTTTCGATATCGACCAGACCGGCAGCAATCTTGGTGCCGCCAAGATCGATGCCGATGCGATAGCCTCTATTCCGGGGAGCAGGAACTCCGGGTTCCTCGAAACCGGCGGCTGTCATGCTGTCCCCGCTGCTGCGGTATCGAGCAGGATCCGCACCTGTTTGCAGTGATGGATGATGGTTGCCGGCCAATGCGGATCGAAACCATCGCTTTCCATCAGGCGCTTGGCGGCGCTCCGCTTGTGGGTGCCGTGGATGACCATGGCGACGGCCTTGGACAGAGTGGCGATGGTGCCGAGACCGACGGTCAGGCCGTGATGCGGCACAGCATCGAGCGAGGGGAAGTCGGGGAAGGTGCCGAGATTATCGCGCCGCGTCTCCTCGGCGAGCTCGACGATGGAGCTTGGCCCGTCAGCCGGGCTGCCGGGTGGATTGAAGGCAACGTGGCCATCCGTTGCGCCGGAGGCGAGAATAAAGAGGTCGACACCGCCGGCCGCCTTGATGCGGGCATCATAGGCGCTCGGATCCTTGGCATCTGGAAACCAGACATGCTCCTTTGGAACCTGATGGGCAGCGTCGATCCCGGCGTTCAGCCGCTGGCGGATATCGTGTTCGGCAAAGCGGCGGCAGCTATTGTGGGCGTCCGGTGGGCAAAGGCCGAGACCGTCATCGCCGCCGCCAAGATATTCATCCATCATGACCAGCACGAGATTGGAAAGGTCGAGATTGCCAGCGGCGGCCTTGTTGGCCATCGCATCATAGACCGGCTTCGGCGACCGGCCGCTCGGGCAACCCAGCAGAAACAGCTTGCCATCGGCGCGTGCGGCCGCGATCCCGGCCAGAATGTCGGTAGCAAGCACGTCGCCGATCTCGGCCGAGGTGTTCAGGATTTCAGCGGAATGGGCGGGCAAGTTCATTCTCCGGTCGGATCGAGTAGGGCCGGCGGCCATGTTGCCCGGCCTTAAAGGCCGAGCGTCTTCAGATAGTCGCGATTGTGCTTGGCGATCGGGTAAGGCTTTTCTGGCGGGCAGGGATACATGTCCTGCTCGACCACGGCGAAACCATCATAGTTCCTGGCCTTAAGGAATTTCACCACCTCGGCGAAATCGATGACGCCTTTGTCGAGCTCGCACATGACGCCCATCTGGAAAGCGTCCATGAAGGGAATGTTCTCATCGGTGATGCGCTTGCGCAAAGCACCATCCATGTTCTTGAAGTGATAGTAGGGAATGCGGTCGGCGTGACGCTCCATGAAGGCAAGCGGATCGGCGCCGGTATAGATGTGATGGCCGAGATCGAAGCAAAGCCCGACATGCTCCGGCCTTGTATCGGCCAGAAGTCGCTCGATTTCCGCTTCGGTCTCGATGCAGGTGCCGACATGCGGGTGGAAGACGAACTTCATGCCGTATTCTTCGACGACGCGCTTCGCGGTGGCGCTGACGATGGCGATCATCTTGGCCCAGTCCCTATCGTCGAGCAGCCGATCGCCGGGCGCGGCATAGGATTCGGATTCGTCCATCAGCACGAACCATTCCGCGCCTGCCGCCTTTAGGAGCGCGCAGATCGGCCCGACGCGGGCGGCGAGCGTTTCAGCGGAATCGACAAGCGAGAGCGGATGGACTACGCCGGTGCCGCAGAGCTTGATGTCGCGGCGGCCAAGTTCGGAAAGCAGCGTTTCAGGATCGGTCGGCAGATAGCCCCATGGGCCGAGTTCGGTCCAGCCGTAGCCAGCCTTCTGCACCTCGTCGAGATAGCGTTCCCAACCGACCTGCTTTTCGTCCTTCGGATACCAGACGCCCCAGGAATCCGGCGCTGTCGCCACTTTAATCGTCATTATCTGTCACCTAGAATTTGGAATGGGCGGTCCGCGCCGCGCTTCACAGGGCGCGGACCGTGATTGTCGGGAAATATTACCAGCCGCCGCGCGACTTCAGCGCATCAAGCTTGGATGCCAGGTCGTCGATGGCCGCATCACTTGCCGAAGGGTCCGCGAGAGCCGTGTGAAGGCTGTTGGAAATTTCCGTCGAGATGCGGGGGTAATCGCTGCCGGTCACGCTGGTCGGCCGGGTCACGACATTCTCGAACGCTGCCTTGGCGGTCGTCAGGAACGGAATGGCCTTCAGGACATCTGCGTCGGAAAACAGCGACGAGATGCTCGGAATGTAGGAGCCGGCCAATGCCCGGCGCTTTTCTTCCTTTTCTCCGGCGAGATAGGCGATCAGCGCGGCTGCCTCCTTCGGATGGGTCGAGTATTTCGACACGCCGAGATAGGCGGCGCCATCGATGCCGACATGCTGGCCATTCGCGCCCTTCGGCAGCGGCGCCACGCCAACCTTGTCCTTGATGGCGCTGTCGGCGCCATTGGCAAGCGACCATGCATAGGCCCAGTTGCGCATGAAGACGGCATCGCCGTTCTGAAAGACGCCGCGTGAGCCTTCTTCGTCGTAGTTGAGGACGCCCTGGGGCGAGATGGTTCCGGCCCAACCGGCGGCAGTCTTCAATATTTCCTTGGCGGCAGGCGAGCCAATGGTGACCTTGCCGTCCGCATCGATGAAGGTGCCGGCGCCGCTGCTGGCAAACCATTCGGTGGCGTTGCAGACGAGACCTTCATAGGCGCGGCCCTGCCAGACATAGCCCCACATCTTGTCGTTGCCGGCCTTGCGTTCGCCGTCCTGCACAAGCTGCGCCGTCGTCGTCAGGTCAGCCCAGGTTTCCGGAACTTTGGCGCCATATTTGTCGAGCAGGTCCTTGCGATAGAAGAGCAGCCCGGTATCCATATACCAAGGCATGGCGATGAATTTGCCATTGACGGTGCCGGCAGCGACCGCCGAAGGGAAATATTTGTCGACGCTGCCGGCGGGCAGGGCGTCCTTCAGATCAAGCAGGTGGCTCTTCAGCGGACCGACCCAGACGCCGTCGAGGATCATCACGTCGACATCGGTCGATTGAGCTGAAAGCAGCTGCTGATAGAGAGACAGCACATCATCCCAGTTTGCCGGCATCGTGGTGATCTTCACCTCGTTGCCGCTTTCCTTGGCCCAGGCTTCCGTGCCTTCCTTGCACAATTGCAGTTCAATGCCGGAGGACGAGCAGAAGATGTTGATGGTCGCGGCCTGCGAGAGGGCGGGATAGGCGGCGGTAAAGCCGAGCGCTGCAATTCCGAATGCGAATGCCTTGCTGATGGTCATGACGTACTCCCCTTTTATTAAATCCAGATTATGGATCATAATACCGAGAAGCTTGCGCCTGTAAATGGAATATTCCGACGTTTTGGAGAAAAAGATCGAATATTCATTCCATTTTGCGCTTGAGGAAGCCTCTCGCTTTCGATAATTAAATGCGCAGTCTGAATTTAATTCGCGGCTTAAAGCGCAGCATAGGAGCGGAACATGCGATTGAGGGTTGGCCTAGTTGGGCTTGGAGAAGTGGCGCAACTGATGCACATTCCGACGCTTCACAAGCTGCAGGAACAGTTCGAGCTTGCCGCCGTCCACGATGTTTCGCCGTCGGTGCTGGCGCGGGTGGCCGATCATTGGAAAATCGCCAAGCGCTATGACACGGCGGCGGCGCTGTTTGCCGATCCCGAGATCGACGCCGTACTGATCCTCAGCCCCGATCAGCACCACGGCGAGCAGGCAAGGGCGGCGATCGCTGCCGGCAAGCATGTTTTCATTGAAAAGCCGGCCTGCCTGACGGCGGCTGATCTGGAAACGCTCGTCGCCGCCGAAGCGGCATCCGATCGTGTCGTCATGGTTGGTTACATGCGCCGCTTCGCACCGGCCTTCATGGCAGCCAAGCAGGAGTTGGCAAGCTTTGGGCCGATTTCCTACGTCCGCGTCCGCGACGTGATCTGCGAAGGACCATGGTTCTTCAATCAGACCGACAAGGTCGTCACGCCGAGCGGCGATATTCCGGCCGCGCTGATCGATGAAAGCCGGGCGCTTCGCAAGGTGATGATGGACGCCATGTGCGGTGCTGATGCGCCGGCGATTGTCAGGCGTGGGTATGAAGTCATGACCGGGCTCTGCTCGCACTCGCTATCGGCGATGCGCGATCTCTTGGGCGGCTCGCCCAAGCGGGTGATCGGCGCGCAGCTGTCGCAGAATGGCGAACAGCTGACGGCCATGTTCGACTATGGCAGTTTCACGGCTATCTACGAATGCCTCATCGACGATATCGCGCGCTTCGACGCCGGCATCGAAGTGTTCTCGAAGACCAAGCGTCTGAATTTCCGCTACAACACGCCGTATCTGCGCAATCTGCCGATGACACTGGAAGTGCAGGAAAGTACTGCCGACAGCAATGTCGTGCGCGCTCTTGGGCCATTCCATAAGGACGCGTTCCAGATCGAGCTCGAAGCCTTCCATGCCTCGATCGTAAACGGCGCACTAAACCGCACGCCGCCGTCTGACTCAAGGGAAGACATCGAGCTCTTCTCGAAAATCCTTGCAGTGGCTAAGTCGACGCTTGCGGAGTAAGCGCCGATATACCTGCTCCTGAAAGGTGGTTTGCCTCTAACGTATCTGTGGGCACCTGCCTCTGGCATAGGATGCATTGCTATCGCTCTTGATAGTTGGTCACATCCCCCCTTCATAGCGATTCAATCTATGAAGGGGATATTGATGTCAGCCTCCGGTGCTCGGTGCCCCGTACTCGAAATCACACTCGCTGTATTCGAGGGCAATGTGGTATATCGGCTAGCCGCTGACCGATAGGCGCTGCCCGGCCTTCGCCAATTGCTCCTCAAGCTCAATACGTCTTTCTGGCCCGATGTCGATCGGGATCACCAGGCATATTGTCGCCTCGACGACGCCCCGAACACCCACAATCGGTGCCGCGAGGCACTGGCTGAAGCTGTTGATCAGACCCGTGGTGACGACGATTTTCCGGCCACCCGAATTTCGGCAATCGGCGATGAAGTCGTCGATTGCGACCTTGCGTCCGTCTGGGAGGACAAGATCTTCCGGAGTTACCAGCTGCTTGATCTCCGCGTCGGTGAGGTGAGCAAGAAGCAGCCTGCCGGACGCAGTCCACGGAATGGGAATTTGCGCCCCCACTTCGGAGCTGATGCCCATCGGGCGAGAGCCGGCATGGGTGTGCACGATCGCCTGCCTGTTCCGATAGAGCACGCAAAGCTCGCCGGTTTCGCCTGTGGCTCGCGATAGCCGGTCGACTTCGGCCGTGCCGCGGCGCACCAGATCGTTCTCGCGTATATAGTTGGTGCCGTAGAGATACATCAGCTTGCCGAAGAACACCTTGTTGTCATCGCCGCTGACCTCGAGCATCCCGGATTCCGTCAACACCCTCACCAATTCGTAGATCGTCGAGCGCGGTGCGCCGAGCGCTTTTGGCAATTCGGCCACGCGAACCGGATGTCCATGCGCGTCGAGGAAGGCAAACAGCTTCAGTATGCGGTCGATGCCGCGCTCTCGGCCATTCTGGTCACCTGGTTGGGCCAGCCCTTGATCAAGATTCAGATTCATTACGCACAGCTCTTCTTTCGCAGTTGCCAATCACTGGCCTTCGTTATATCGTCCTAAATACGGGACTATTGTCCTATATACCAGACAAAAATAATAAGAGCGCAAAGCTCTTTGGGAACTTTAGCAAAAATCGGAGGTCGCCATGAGCGATAATTCGCAGCGCAGAGATTTCTTGAAATTGGGCATGGGCAGCATCGCAATCGCGGGCGCCGCTGCCAGCATGGTCGCCGTCAGCGGCAAGCAAGCCGCGGCACAATCGGCCGGCGACAGCCTGCTTCGTACGATCATCGACCGCGGTCATCTGATCGTCGGTACCGGCAGCACCAATGCGCCGTGGCACTTTGAAAATGACGCCGGCGAACTGGTCGGCATGGATATCACCATGGGCCGCATTCTCGCCAAGGGCCTGTTCGATGACGCGACCAAGGTTGAATTCGTCAAGCAGGATGCTGCCCAGCGCGTGCCGAATGTCGTGACTGGGAAGGTCGACATCTCGATCCAGTTCATGACGATGTCATCGCAGCGCGCGCAGCTCGTAAACTTCTCGCGGCCCTATTACGTCGAGGGCGTGGCGCTCCTGACCCGACCTGATGCAGACAACAAGACCTTCGACAAGCTTCTGGCCGGAGGCAGTGCGACGCGCGTCTCCATTCTCCAGAATGTCGATGCGGAATCCGGTGTCCATAAGGTTCTCCCGGATGCGCAGGTCATGCAGATCGACACGCAGGCCAATGTTCTGCAGGCCCTGGAAGCCAAGCGCGTCGATGCTGCCGCAGTCGATCTTTCGACCGTCCGGTGGCTGGTGTCGCGCGATCCGAACCGTTATTTCGACGCCGGCAAGACCTGGAACGCCATGCTTTACGGCGCGGCGCTGAAGCAGGGCGATCTCGACTGGCTGCAGTTTGTCGATGCATGCTTCACGATCGCCATGTTCGGCCATGAAAATGACCTCTACGACGCCGGCTTCAAGGATTTCTTCGGGCTGGAGCCGCCGGTTCGCAAGCCGGGTTTCCCCACGATCTGACGATTGTTGCAGGGCGTCGCTCGGTGTCGCGGCGTCCTGCCTTCTCCTCACTAGAATCGTCTAAGGATACGTCACGGAATGGGGTATCACCTCAATTTCAACCTGATCTGGCGCCACTTCGACAAATTGTCGAATGGTCTGCTGCTGAGTGTCGAGCTGGCGATTATATCGATCGCTATTGGTGCGCTGATAGGCCTGATCCTTGCGATCTGCTATGTCTCCGCGGGTCGCGCGGTTCGAGCGCTGATCGCTGCCTATGTGGAGTTCGTCCGAAACGTTCCGCTGATACTGCTCGTCTACCTCGTATTCTATGGTCTGCCAACAGCAGTCGACATCGCCTATAGTCCGACAGTCTCATTCATTCTTACCCTGTCACTCTATGCCGGTGCCTATCTTGTCGAGGTATTTCGCTCTGGCCTGGAGGCCGTACCGCGTGGGCAGATTGATGCGGGAAAGGCAATCGGCCTGACGCCGTGGCAACGATTGCTCTATGTGCGGCTTCCGACAATGACACGTATCACTTTGCCGGCGTTGTCGAATACCTTCATTTCCCTGTTCAAGGATACCTCTGTCGCCTCGGTCATTGCCGTTCCAGAGCTTACATACGGTGCGCAGTGGATCAACTTCAGCACATTTCGCATCATCGAAGTCTATCTGGTTACAACCGTTCTCTACCTCGTCACCGGTTATGTGATCCTGTTTGGGCTGCGCCAGATGGAACGTTATTTTCGAGTGGAGCGCTAGATGCAACAGGTTATCTACGCCATCCCCTTTCTGCTGCATGGTCTATACATAACCCTGCTGGTATCGGCGATTGTCATCTTTGTATCACTCGTCCTGGGTGTTGTTCTGGGGGCAGGCCTGGTCTACGGACCACGGCCCATCGCTATCCTGGTCCGGCTTTTCAGCGATTGCATCCGCGGGATTCCTATCCTCGTTCTGATTTTCTTTGTCTACTACGTGTTTCCGCAGCTCGGCCTCGATCTGAGTGCATTCTGGGCGGCAATCGTCGCGCTTTCACTTTTCAAGACGGCGCAGGTGGTCGAATATTTCCGCGGCGCGGTGGTTTCCATTCCACGCGGGCAGATGGAAGCCGGCATATCGATCGGCCTGATATTTCGCGACCGGCTGCGTTACGTCATCTTTCCGCAGGCGCTGCGCCGCTTTCTGCCGCCATGGATCAACGGTGTTACGGACGCCATAAAGGGCAGCGCGCTCGTATCGCTGCTGGGCGTCGTCGACCTCATGCAGGCAATCAATCAGGTCATCGGGCGAACCTATGAACCGATGCCGCTCTATATTCTAGGCGCGCTGATGTACTTCGCCATCAACTACAGCCTTTCCAGCCTCAGCCGTATGCTGGAGCGCCGCTACTCCTATATCCGGGATTAAGATCATGGCAGAACCCCATCTTCTCGAAATACAGAAGCTCGCTAAATCCTTCGCATCCAATCTGGTGCTGAAATCGGTCGATCTGCATGTTGCCAAGGGCGAAGTCGTCACCATCATCGGCCCCTCGGGCAGCGGCAAAACAACGCTTTTGCGCTGCGTCAATTTTCTCGAAGTCTATAATGGCGGCTCGATCAGGATTGACGGTCGTGAGGTCGGTTACCGTGAAGGCGCTGAACGGCGTAAGCGCAGCGAGGTCGATCTTGCCCGGATGCGTGCTGAAACCGGCATGGTGTTTCAGAGCTTCAATCTGTTCCCCCATTTGACGGCCGCAGAAAATGTCATGCTCGGCCTGCGACGTGTGCGTCGCAAGCCCCTCAAGGAGGCAAGGGAGATCGCCTTGCACTGGCTTGGGCGCGTCGGGCTTTCTCAGAAGGTTGACAGCCTGCCCTCGGAACTATCGGGTGGGCAGCAGCAGCGGGTCGGGATCGCACGCGCTGTGGCCATGGAGCCCAAAATCCTTCTGCTGGACGAAATTACCTCCGCCCTTGATCCCGAACTCGTCAACGAGGTGCTCGACGTCGTCAAGCAGTTGGCAGCCGAGGGCATGACCATGCTGATGGTGACGCATGAAATAGCGTTCGCGCGCGATGCCAGCCACCGCATCATCTTCATGGCCGATGGGATGGTATCCGCACAGGGTTCGCCCGCCGAACTGATGCGACAAGTCGAAGACAATGAGCGGTTGCGGGCTTTTCTGTCCCGCTTCAGCGCCGCATCGCATATCCATTGACGATCAGGAACATAGATCAATGACATTCACCGACCGCCTGCAATCGCTTGGCCTGGAGATTTTGCCGCCGCCACCGCCGATCGCCAATTTCCGAAATTTCGTCAGGGTCGGATCATTGGTCTTCTTGTCGGGGCAGGGCCCACGCGAAGCCGACGGCCGATTGCACACGGGTAAAGTCGGAACCGACGTCAGCGTCGAAGAGGCGTATCAGCACGCAAGGCTGACCGGCCTCAATCTGCTCTCCGTGGTGGCGGGTGCGGCCAACGGCCTGAACAATGTCAGGCAGATCGTAAAGCTGTTGGGCTTCGTCAACGCCGCCAGTGATTTCGCCGACCATCCCGCCGTCATCAACGGCTGTTCGGATCTTTTCGTCAGCGTATTCGGCGATGCCGGCCATCATGCCCGTTCGGCGATTGGCGTCGGCTCGTTGCCAAACAACATCAGCGTAGAAATCGAAGCCATCTTTGAGTTGAATGCTTAACTTGCAAAGGTCTCCAGCCATGCCGTCGACACCGCATCAGCTTTCCAACCTGCCCATCCGCGAGAGACTGGGTCTGCGCCCGATCATCAACGTATCCGGAACGATGACGACCCTTGGAGCCTCCATCATCGTACCCGAGGCCATCCAGGCAATGGCCGAGATCGCGCCGCAATTCGTCGAAATGGACGATCTCCAGCGCAAGGCGAGCGCTGTCATAGCCAAGCTGACGGGCGGCGAAGCGGGTTTCATCACGGCATCAGCGGCGAGCGGCATCGCCATGTCCGTGGCAGCAACGATGACCGGCACCGGCCTCCTGGCGATCGAGCGCCTGCCTGACGATACCGACCGCCTGAAAAACGAGGTGATCGTCCAGCTCGGCCATGTGGTCAATTACGGAGGCGTCATCGACCAGTCGATCCGGCAATGCGGTGCCAAGGCTATTCTGGCGGGCACGGTCAGTGTTGTGCAGGCCTATCACGTGGCCGAGGCGATTAACGAGAAGACGGTCGCCGGTCTATACGTGGTTGCCCATCATACCGTGCAATACGGGATGCTTTCTTTGCCCGAGTTCGCCGAGATCTGCCACGCCAAAGGCGTGCCTGTCATCGTCGATGCGGCTTCGGAATACGATCTGCGCCGCTTCCTGGAAGAGGGCGCGGATCTGGTGATCTATAGCGGACACAAGTTCCTTGGAGGCCCGACGAGCGGCATCGTCGCCGGGCGCAAGGATCTGGTTCGGGCAGGCTACCTGCAAAACCGCGGCATTGGTCGCGGCATGAAGGTTGGCAAGGAAAGTGTCGCCGGTGTCATGGCCGCACTTGAAGCCTGGGCGGTGCGTGACCACGACGGCATTCGTGCCCGCGAACAGTCGGCCCTTGATTTATGGCTGACTTCGCTCTCGGCTCTCAAAGGCCTCGCTGTCAGGATCGTGCCTGATCCGACCAACAATCCTCTCGACCGGATCGAGATCAAGGTGCTGCCGGAAAGCGGTTATTCCGCCAATGGCCTAGCAGCAGCCTTGGCCGCAGGTACGCCGCCGATCATCGTGCGCAATCATGAGGTCGAGCGCGGGCATTTCTTCCTCGATCCCTGCAATCTGCATCCGGGTGAAGAGCATATTGTCGCGGAACAGATTACCAAGCTGCTGAACCAGAAAGAGCGTCCCGAGGGCGCCATGGCGCGACCGGTAAAATCCACGGCGAGCGCGCTGAGGTGGCCCGACTAGAGCAATTCCAGGAAAGGTGCACAGCAAGTTTTCGTCCGGAATTGCGGAAAAGCAACGAGCTAGAGCCGTTCAGCAAAATCCGTTCAGTTTAAGGATCTTATGCGCTTCGATCGATGCTCGAAGTTGATCTTCGGACGTGCGGTCACCCTGGTTGGCATCCGGATGGTGCATTTTGAGCCGTTCCTTATAGCGGCTTCTGATTTCCTCCGGCGTTGCATCCGGGGAGAGGCCTAGCGTCTCAAATGCCTTGGCTTCGAGTACTTTGAGTTTGCGCATCTGCAAATCGGCTTTTTGCGCCTGGCGTTGCGCGGCAGTCTTACGGGCATTCAATGCTTTGGCAGAACCGGAACGGACATTGCCAGGGAGCGGAGCCTCGGAAGCCTGATTGACGCTGGTCCCCCAGGTCTGGCGGCCGCCGGCGGCTGCTTCCCTCTGATAGCGGGCAACGTCCTTGTCGGAGAGGTCCGTCGAGAAATTGTATCCCTTGTTATACTCCTTCACGTGCTCAAGACAGAAGAGCAGATAAAGGCCCTCCGCATCCCGTCCGACCGGCGCACGGTGCGCACCATGCTTGTCGCAACCGTCCCATTGGCATTTGGGACCAGTGGGTTCACTTTGCGCAGTAGGCTTCTTACGGGTCGACCTCAGGCCAACGAATATCTTCGAATCAAGCGTCATGGTGCCCTATATGGCCGCCACGCTTCGTTTCGGCAAGAAATAGCATGGTGGCTGTCCACGGATTCCGACCAATCTGTCGATCTATTAGAGGAATGACGAATATGGCGGATTGCCGCCTGGCCAAAATCAATACAGCAAAACCAGGATGTGCCACCTAAGATTCTGCGGTTTGAACACAATGCGATCTGTCAGATTGCCAGCGAGTAGCCCAGATCGCGCAGCGGGAGGCGGCGCACCCGCTCCCCCGTTGCGGCAAATATGGCATTGCCCAGTGCGGGCGCTAGTGCCGGGAAGGCGGGTTCGCCCATGCCTGTGGGCGGATTGTCCGACTGGATGAAATAGGCATCGATCGTCATCGGTGCAAAGGGCAGGCGCAGGATCGGATAGGCATTGTAGTTCTGCTCCCGGATCCGGCCGTTTTCGATGGTGATCTTGAGGCCCATGGCGGTGGAAAGAGCGTCGGTAGAGGCGCCCTGTGCCTGGGCTTCCGAGCCTGCCATATCGATGATGGGTCCGACATCAAGCACCACCACGATGCGATGGACCTTGATCTGCTTCCTGTCATCGATGCTCAGCTCGACCGCCTGCGCGACATGGCCGGCGTGGGAATAGCACCAGGCGAGGCCCAGTCCGCTGCCTTTGGGCAGTTCCTTGCCCCAGCCGGCCTTCTCGGCGCACATCCTGATCACGTCGCTCGCCCGCTTGGGGCTGAAGTTGACACTCGGGTCCTTGGGCGTCAACTCAGGCACGTCCCTGTTCACCGCATCGAGAATGAAGGCGACGTGGTCGCGGCCTGAAGCGAGCGATAGTTCATGCATGAAGCTCTGTGCGGCGAAAACCTGGGCGTTATCACCAGGCGCGCGCCAGGCGCCGGTGGGAATCCTCAGCGGCAGCATCGTCTTGCCGCGACGCAGGTTGGGTGCCTTGATGGAATATCTCAGATTGTCGGTGAGGTTGGCGCCCGAGGCTTCTTTCTTGCCGTCGGCGGTGAAGGTGATGAAATGCTCCTGCCAGGCGTCGAGCCTGCCATCGCCGTCGATCGCGCCCTTGAACTGGTGGTAGCCGGCGGGACGGTAAAAGTCGTGGCTGAAATCATCCTCCCGCGTCCACTGCAACTTGACCGGGGCGTTGACCCTTTTCGCGATAGCGGCTGCCTCGCATGTATAGTCATTGACCAGACGGCGCCCGAAACCGCCGCCGACGCGGGTCTGGTGCATCACGATCTTTTCCTGCGGTATGCCGGCCGCCTTCGCCACCAGCGGCAGGCCGCGATCGGGCTGCTGGGTGGGCACCCACATTTCCATCACCCCGTCATGCCAATGTGCTGTGGTGTTCATCGGTTCCAGCGGCACATGAGCGGCGAAGGGATATTCGTAATAGGCCTCCACGGTTTTCGCGGCACTGGCGAAGGACTTGTCCACGTCGCCGACGTTATCGTCGGGTTTTTTCGGGAAACTGGTTGCCAGCTTCTTGGCCTCGGTGGAGAATTTCGAGCTGGAATCCGTCGATGCCTCGCTCAGATCCCAATCCACCTTGAGCTTGTCCTTCGCCTGGAAGGCGCTCCATGTGTCCTTGGCGATGATGGCAATCCCCGGCATGACCTCAACGAACATGCCGGTTCCATCCAGCGCGAAGGCGTCGAGCACGCCGCGCTGGGCCTTGATCTCTTCTACATTGAAGGACCGGACTTTGCCGCCTGCTGCCGGGCATTTGGTGTAGCTGGCATAGACCATGCCGGGACGTTGGACGTCGATGCCGAACAGTGGCTGACCGCTGACGACCTTGGGATCGTCGACGCCGTGATAGCGTTTGCCGATCAGGCGATATTCGGCACGGGTCTTCAGCTTCAGGCTCCGAGGATCGGGCACTGGCATTCTTGCTGCCGCCACCGCAAGTGATCCATAGGTTGCGGATTTGCCGCTCGCAGCATGGGTCAAGACCGAATCCTGAGCGGTGATCTGCGATGGATCCGCCCCCCACTGCTCGGCTGCTGCGGCAATCAGCATCGCCTTGGCGCTGGCACCTGCCTGGCGTAGCTGGTCCCAGGCGCGTGGAATCGAGGTCGAACCTCCGGCGCCCTGGCTGCCATAGACCTTGGGATTGATGTCGGCCTGCTCCATCACGACATGGCTCCAGTCGGCATCGAGTTCGTCGGCGATGATCACACCGAACGAGGTCTTGATTCCCTGACCAATCTCCGGACATTTGGAGTAGATGGTAATCACATTGTCTGGAGCGATGCGGATGAAAGCGTTCAGCCCCGGATCTTTGCTGTCAGCCATCTCGGCTGCGAAGGCCGCGTCTCCGAGATGAAATCCCAGCATCAGTCCCGCGGCGCCCCCGCCGGCCAGCTTGAAGAAGGTGCGCCGTCCCATCGTGAGAAGGCTACTGTTTGCAGGTGTAGAACGGACCTCGCGTATCAGCGTCGAGAGATAGGCATCGGACTCGGCAAAATTGGGCTTGGTTTCAGCCATTGTGTGCCTCCGGGGAATTGGATTGCTGGGTCGCCTGCTTTCGCAGTTTCTCCACGTCTTCGCGGGTCAAATGCGCACCCTTGGCGCCGAACCGGGCTGTGACGTAGTTGGCCACTGCCGCTATATCGTCGTCCGAATAGCCCTCGCCAAAAGCCGGCATGAAGATCCTGCCCTCGGCGGTGGTGCGGTCAACGCCATTGATAACAGTCTGCGCCACATTGGTGGCGCTCGGATCGTTCACCGCGCGCACGCCGGTGAGCGTGGCATAGCCGGTGACCGGGCTCACACCAGTCCAATCGTGGCAGCTGGCGCAGGCGCTGGCGAAGATCTTCTCGCCGCGCGAATTGATATCTATCGGTACACCTTCCTTGTGCGATGCCGGCGCAGCCGTGGTGACGGTGCGCGGAAGATCGGTGGCATGGGCGGGAATACTGCGCAGGTATGTCACCAGGGCATGCACGTCGTCCGGCACCAGATAGCTGAGACTGTCATCGGTGGCTTCACCCATCGGGCCAGCTGCGCCGCCATGCCCATTGGCATGTCCGGTCGACAAATAAAGATAGACATCCTCATCGCTCCAGTCACCGATGCCGGAATCCTTGTCGCCGGTAATGTTGTAGGCGCGCCAACCAGCTGTGACGGCGCCGGCGAATTTCTGGTGATTGTCCAGTGCAAAGGCTGGGTTGCGCGGCGTATGGCATTCGCCGCAATGGCCCATCGCCTCGGCGAGATAAGCCCCCCGGTTCCATTGCGGGCTCTGCCCGGTATTGGGACGGAAGCGTGCATCGGTATTGAACATGACGTTCCAGAGCGCCAATAGGCTGCGCTGGTCGAAGGGCCATGAAAGCTGGTTTGGCCTGGCCGGTGCATGTGTCGGCGCCAGCGTGAAGAGATAGGCCTTGATGGCCAATACGTCGGCATCCGTCATGTAGGTGTAGGAGGTGTAAGGCATCGCGGGATAAAGCTTCTCGCCATCGGCGCGTATGCCCTTGTGCACAGCTGCCAGGAATTGCGCATCGGTGTAAGCGCCGATACCGGTTTCCTTGTCCGGCGTGATGTTGGTGGAATAGATGGTGCCGAATGGCATATTGAAGGCGAAACCGCCTGCGAAGGGCGTGCCGCCGGGGGCGGTATGGCAGGCCTGACAGTCTGCGGCATGGATGAGATATTCGCCGCGCTTCACCACGTCAGCACTGGCAAGCTGCGCCGGTACGCCGGTCACATTGGCACCCTGGTAGTCTTCAAGGGCTACGGTTGAGCCGCCGGCAAAGGAAGTCGGGTCACGGCCAAGAAACAGCCATCCCGCAAAACCAAGCGTGATGATAACAAGAACTACGACGACGATGCCGATGATCTTTTTCATGGTCAGGCCGGTTTGGCGGCGGCGTTCTTGATCGCACGGCGGATACGAATATAGGTTCCGCATCGACAGAGATTGCCCGCCATGGCCGCGTCGATATCGGAATCGTCGGGTTGAGGATTGCTGTCCAGCAGCGCGGTGGCCGACATGATCTGACCGGCCTGACAGTAGCCGCATTGGGGAACGGCTGCCTCCATCCAGGCTTGCTGGACCTTGGCGCCATTGGGCGTGTCGCCGATCCCTTCTATGGTTACGACGGCGCGGGTGCCGACATCGCCAACCGCCAGCTGGCAGGAGCGCACCGGCTTGCCAGCCACATGCACGGTGCAAACGCCGCATTGGGCGATGCCGCAGCCATATTTGGTGCCGACCAGATTGAGATGGTCTCGCAACGCCCACAGAAGCGGCATGTCCTCCGGAACATCCACCTCGCGCAATTGCCCATTGATATTAAGAGTGAGCATGTCTCCATCCCTGCCTGACAGTGAGATCGATGCATCAACAGAACCGCTTTCCGGAATGCTACGCCGGTATCGCCGCCCGGTAACTTCAACAATGCGTTATCGCTGCCGTCTGGACACGCCGCTTGTTGTCACAATCGCTTGTGAGGGCTTTGGCCGGATGCGAGATCTCGATGCGGCCCGCCGTGTTTACATCGACCTCGCGTCAAGGTGATTGGCTCCAGTTCCGTGTGGCCAAGAACGTCAGTGACGCCCCGAACCAAACTCATTCAGGAGAGGGCGACGCGCAGCGAGCTTATGCTCTCGACGCTGCCTGGCTCAAATATCAATGCCGTTGGCTTTACAGCGATCACGCACATCCGCCGCCAATGGATCTGTCTGCCCATAGGCCATCAGGTTGAAGATGGTGATGCTCTGGCCGCCAAACTGACTTTGGACGAGCGTTCCGATGTAAAGGGCATTCGGATTGTCCTTGCCGAGGTTCGCCGTGCCGCAGGCATATGTCGCTCCGCCAGCCGCCGATCGAGCTTTGCCGCCGTTAATTGCCACTTGCTTCAGCGAGAGAGACTTTTGAAAGCCGTTTTGGACAGCGTTGGTTTCCTCTTGGGTCAGTGGACGCACGGATGAAGGCGGCGCCTCTGGAGCGGGTTTCAGTCCGTGGCACGATGCCAATAGGGTGCATACCAATATCGAGATGGCTCTTTTCATATTTCTCCTCCCAGAAACCCCTTTTGGATACAGGAGAGAGAGAAATTGCTCAACCTGTGTTGAACAATGGCACTCGCCGACTTCGCATAAAAATAGGCAAGATGGGCTGTTCTATGGGTCTGCCTCGCCAGCAGACACCAAATTTGTCGTGGGTGAATATCCAAGCGTCGAGGAGTTCCGAGGAGACCCAATCAAGCCTATAGCGAAGAGGTCGTCTGCGATCTTATTTCGTCCGCGATCGGATGGAGAGTATCCACGGGAGCGGATCCGACAAGACTGAACCCCATGCCATTGTCAGCCCAGCTCCATCCTCCAATCGATCCTTCGGAATATTCGGCCATCGGCTTGTTTTGGTCGATCAGCATGCGGCGCGACAGCATGACCAGGCGCATGCCCTTGTCGTCGTCGTACATGAACAGCACGCCCGGACCATGTGTCGTTGGCACCACGCGCGCACCCATCAGGCGGTATCCCGCCTTGCTGAGATCCGGAACGATGGCGCTTGGTCCGAGTGTCGCAGACACGAGCTGCGCCATGGAGCCAGTACCGTCGGCTTGGACTTCCACGGGGTGAAGCTTGTCGGGGGCGAACACCCTGTAGCTCGCCGAGGCCTCCTGTGCGAGCGCCGCAACGCCTTCAGTCGGAGGCAGAGAATAGCCTTTCATCGTCCAACCGCCGGCGGCGCCCACGGCAACTAGCACGACCGCTGCCGCAGCCATCTGCAGATATTGCCGGGAGAATGACCTTTTACTGTCAGCAACGATGTTGGAAAGGTTCAGCCTGCTCGGGACGGGTTCATGGGCGACAGGATCCATGGCCGCTCTCAAAGCGGAAGCGTGCCTCTCATAGGCGGAAACGCGGGCTGCAGCGTCTTCATTCGTCAGCAGATATTCGGCGACCTCCTGCCGCCGCTCCGCATCGAGCGCGCTGTCGACGAAGGCCTGAAGATCGTCCTCGGTGATCGGTCTCTTGGTCATTTCACCCTCCGTATATGCGTCACTCCAGACAAGGTGTTGGAGGGTGGCCTCTCGAGAAGTATCCGGAGCTGTTCGCGTGCCCGTGACAGCCGCGACATCACCGTGCCTATTGGAACGCCGAGAACCTCCGCAGCCTCTGCGTAGGTCAGATCCTCGACCGAAATCAACAGCAGGATGCTGCGCTGATCATGGGGTAGCCGTTCTATGGTGGCAATCACGTCATGGCTGAATACTGTCTGCTCTTGCGTCGGTGCACCGGTGTCGTTCGTTGCCGGCACGTCCTCGATGGGAACATTTCTTCCGCGCCGTTGTATCTGCCGTATCTTGTTGACCGCCAGATTGTGGAGGATCGCAAACATCCAGGAGCGAGGATCCTCGTTGCGGCGCCGGTGCCAGTTTGCGACGATCTTCTCCAGGCAGTCCTGAACAATATCGTCAGCAGTCTCGACATCGCGGACGAGACCGCGCGCATAGCGTCTCAGCGCCGGGATCATCGGTTCGACCTGTGCAAGCATATCGTCCATGTCAACGATCTCCATTGGACCTGCGTCACGCGACGCAGGTCCATTTCGGCATCAATCAGCCTGCACCTGCAGCACCCGCTCCGGCTTGCCATCGACCGAGGCGGCGACGACCAGATATCGCCGCTCGTCCTTGTGCTTGGCCGCTACAATCTGCCGGATCGGCCCGACGGCATTGACGATTGCCGACCCCGCTGGATTGGTCACGAAGTTTGCGAGCCCCTCCAGTGCTCCGCTGCCATCCGCCTTGTCGGACAGAGCAAGGACATAGGGCTTCTTCGGTTCAAGTCCCGTAACCGAGGCCTGCAGCACCTGAGTCAGGCCCTGGTCGAACAGGGACACACTCGTCGGAGCCTTGTCTTTCGAGCCTTTCGGGGCGAGCGTCAGATGCGCCGCTTCGCCGGCCTTGCCGAGTGGTACGAGGTTCTGTGTTCCATCCCCTTCCAGAACCGCGTTCGGAACATAGGCAACGGCTTGCGGTGCCTGGCCGATCGGAATATTGGCGATCACCTTGTTGGCGAGCGTGTCGATGACCGCAAATGCATCGGCGTTTTCCAGGCCGACATAGACGCGAGTGCCGTCACCCGATGGCCAGATGCCATGCGGAAGATTGCCGACCGGTATTGTTGCGACCTGCTCGAAGGTGTCGGTGCGGAAGACCTTGACCTCGTTCAAGCCGCCAACCGTCACATAGGCGAAGCTGCCGTTCTTGTTGGTGACGAGATTGACGTGGTTTGTGATCGGGCCGGTGTCGATGGTCTTGATCAGATCAAAGGGCGCCTGTGCGTTGAAGACCTGGGTCTTGCCGACGTCCTTCAAGGTGAACCAGACCTGCTTGCCGTCGGGAGACGCGGCGATGTTCGGGCAGAAGGGGCTTTCCTGCTTCACATGACCAACGATCTGATGATCGGCGACGGAAACCACAACAGTCTCCGGATTGAATGACGAGCAGATATAGCCGTACTTGCCATCGGGAGAGAAGATCTGCATTCCCGGACCTGCCGACACCTTGATCTGCATCTTTTCCCGGAAGGTCGCAGCGTCGATGACCGAGATATAGTCCTCACCGCGAACCGTGATCCAAACCTCCTTGCCATCAGGCGTGAAGAAAGCTTCATGCGGCGATCGCCCAACATAAGTCGTGTGCTTGACCGTATTGGTGGCCGTGTCGATGAAGGTCACGGAGTTTGACCCGATGGACACGACGGCCAGCGTCTTGTGGTCGGGCGAGAACCCCATGCCGTGGACCAGCACCTGGCCTTTATATAGCGGGCTGAAATTGCCGGGCTGTGGGTCGCCGAGCTTGATGACGCCCAGCAGCTTGTTCGTGGAGGGATCGCTCACGGAAACCGTGTTCGAAAACTGCTCGGCCGCATACACGCGGTCCTTGCTGCTGATCGCAATATCAGGATCGGAAGAGGAGGCCGGTGCCTGGCCTGCAAAGGCGGCCAATGGGGAAAGGATGCTGCCTGCAAGCAGCAGCGCTGCGAAGGATCTACGTATCATTGGGCAAGCCTTTCATCACATCTTCATGTTCGGATCCATGGATCCGGCGGGGGCGGTTTTCGGGGAGACCTGTGTCGGGGCTGGAGCGGAGGGCGGAAGGGCGTCGCCGATTGCAAGCTTCATCGCTGCGATCTCCTGCTGTTGGTCGACGATGATTTCCTGTGCAATGCGCTTCAACTGCTCGTTCTTGCCGTATTTGAGTACGGCCACGGCCATATCGATCGCGCCCTGATGATGAGGGGTCATCATCGCGACGAAATCGCGGTCGATGTCGCCGCTGGGTTTGACCTCCATGTCCGCCATCATCTTGTCCATGGCGGCATTGTTTTCAGCGAGATAGGCCGCTTCAGGGCTGTCCGCTGGTGTCGGGGAGGGATCCTGGGCCAAGGCCGTGCAGGCTCCTGCTGTTGCCAGGATGACGGCGGCAAGGATGGCTACGGGTTTTCGGGGGAACCTTATCGTCATCTGTCTTTCCTTGTTGTTGCATTGGAGTAGACAGCGGAGGTGGCGGCTTATTCCATCGAATGAGAAAAAATCTTATCGAGACCCTCAAGACGGCTTTCCCATGCCGGCAGGCGGTGTCCTCAGAATGCCGGCGATTCCCAGGAGTTGGTGGAACGGTATCTGGCAATTCCGCTTGACTGGGGTCTCTCCCCACAGATTAAGCTGCCCGAGACGAGATGATAACAAATATCGAATTGCCCATGACCGGACACGATCTTCTTTCCGCGATTTCCCTGCTGATCGTTTTGGCGCTTTGTTTATCGGTATTGATATTTCACGCCTTTACGGGGGTTCCGCCACTATCCTCGAATGCCACCGAGACTGCGGACGTTGTCGCCTTGTTGAAGCAGGCTGATTTGCCGGAACAGTCGATCGTTTATGAGCTTGGCTCCGGCTGGGGCTCGCTGGTCATCGCGCTGGCACGAGCTTTTCCGAATGCTCATATCCGGGGCATAGAGATATCGCCGCTTCCCTATTGGATTTCGCGGTTCCGCACCCGAAACCTACCCAATGTGTTGCTGCACAGGGGCAGTTTCTACAACTTCGATCTCTCGGACGCGCATGCGGTGACGTGCTACCTGATGATCAAGCCGATGCCGAAGCTGGCAGGCCTGCTCGATCGCATGCTCAAGCCTGGAACGCCGGTCGTGTCGCTTTCCTTCTGGTTCCGGGATAGGGAAGTTGTGGCTTCCAGGAAAAGCTCAGGGCTTCTTGGCGCGACTGCCCTGTATTACTGGCCGGCACGCAAAGCCGGTCGCTGACAGAAGACCTGCGATGGCGGGAGCGCCAAGATGATTCGGCACCTTCGCAATTTACTTGGGCAACTCAGCTGACGGGCTCCGGTACCGCGTCAACGGACGCAATTTCCTGCCGATAGCGCTTTGATTTAGTGGAGATGCAATCCCCCAATCCGAGCCGCGAACCTATCTTTTCGCGGATCACGGCGAGGCGGTCCGGAAGAAATTCGATAGCTTGTTCTTTGGAGGGCGGCGTGTCTTGATAGGTTCTTCAAGAGCCGGCTGATTTCTTTCAGCAAAAAGCTGAGCTGTTGCGCACCGCGAATCTTCTCTATCGTGTCGAGGGCCGCGTGATGGTCATCACAACAAATTTCGCTGCCCGAATCGCGAGGGCGGCGAAAGACTTGGAGTCAAGCTCCGCCACTGATGCCATCATCAAGGCGCAACAAGGCAATTCCCCATTTAACAATGGAGACCATTCGCCTGTCCTGCAGGCAGAGGCTATCTCGGGCGCGAAGAAGTCATATCCGTGGGATACGAAATCCGTCGCCCGATCGCCGTTAGCGGCCCGAAGTTCTTGCCTTCTTGGGAGCCGAAATGCCGCTTTCCCGCTCAAGCTTCTTGCGAGCGAGTTTGCGGACACGCCGGATACCCTCGGCCTTTTCACGGGCGCGCTTTTCGGAAGGCTTCTCAAAACGCTCCCGAAGCCGTGCTTCGCGGAAAACGCCTTCGCGCTGCAGCTTCTTCTTCAAGAAGCGGAGTGCTTGCTCAACATTGTTGTCACGTACCAGAACTTGCATTCTAAACTCCAAAGATCGTGGCGCCTTATTAGATGTATGTGTATCGATGATCAAGGCCTGTAAGACAGTTCGCCGAGATTATCTGTCGTGATGGCTTTCGCAGGCGTGTCTGTACCTCGCTCGCGGCTGTCGAGTAGAGACTGCAGGCCCTAAAGCCCTAGGCACCAAGGGGTTTGTAGCCGCAGCCGGACAGAAAAAAGGATGCCGCGTCGCGGGCATGCTCCTCCATCTGCGTCTTGATCGGCGTCAGATCTGCGTGGAAAAGCGAGGACATCATCATCGGCAGCAAGACCAGATCGATGAAGCGGCGAGTCGTTTCCGCAAGATTATCCGGTGCAAAAGCCGGGAGAGATCTGATCTCTTCGGCTTCCGCCAGTTCGGCGACCAGCTTCATCACCGTTGCCGTTCCATGCGCGCGCATGGCGTAGTGAATGGTGGTTGCCAGCTCCGGATGGCGCGTCGCTTCGCCCATCACGCTACGCATGAGCCCGATGGTCTCGTCCTTGATGGCGCGCTGCACGATCAGGATACCTGCGGTCTGAAAACGTTCCAGAATACTGCCTGAAGTCGTGGACGCCGTCATCTCGCTGGACTTCTGCACCCAACGCGAAACCACCTCCCTGAACAGGGTCTCCTTGCTGATGAAGCGGTTATAGATGCTCGGCTTCCCAGCTCTGGCAACTTCGGCGATCTCGTCAATGCTGGCGCCTTCGTAACCACGAGCGATGAAGACCTGGAGTGCGGCCTGCAGGATCCGGTCTTCGACTTCACCAGCCTTTTCCAGCGGCGGGCGACCACGCCGAGGCGTGCCTAGCTCCAGCTTCATGATCTTGGATTTGGTCGTTTCTCTCGCCAAAGCGGGCCTCACCGATTTTTGATTGGCATGAATGCGGGTCACTGCCTCCGAGGCTCTTGACTAGCATTCCGATCGGATCTACGTCAATAATTAAATGAAACGTTTCGTTTCTTTTATTGTGTCGCGACGAACGAGGTTCAACATGAGCGCGCATCAGGATGAGACTTTTGGAAAGCTGATCGTATTGGAGCCGAAGACCGGCGGTGCGGCGGCAAATACTGAGCAAGACGACATCGCGGCTCGGCAGGAGCGAGCGGAGGCGCCACTTACCGGCGATCAGGCTCACGTCGGTGACGATGCCGGGCGCGCAGGGCAGGCTTCCGAGACGGAAGAAGCCACGGACAAACCCTCTCGCCGCCTGAGGATGCTTCTGATCGGCGGAAGCGCGCTGGCCGTGGCGGTGGTTGCGGGCTACATATACTGGGATAACGGCGCGCATTACGAAAACACGGACGACGCCTTTATCGCTGCCCGTCAATATGCCGTGACGTCAAGGGTGTCCGGGTATATTTCTTCGGTCGCCGTGACCGATAACCAGCATGTGGCAGCAGGCGATGCGATCGCTCGGATCGACGACCGGGACTACCGTACCTCCCTGGAGCAGGCGCAGGCGCAAGTCGCCGCTGCACAGGCCAATCTCCAAAATACTCAGGCTCAGAAGCAGGTGCAGCAGGCGAACGTCGAACAGGCCAAGGCCCAGATTGAGCAGGCCAAGGCCAATCTCGTCTTTGCCCAGCAACAGGATAGTCGCTACCAGACAATGATGAAGAGCGGCTCCGGCACGCTTCAGGAAGCGCAGCAATATACGTCGCAGCTGCACCAGCAAGAGGCAGCGCTCAACACCGACCAGGCATCGCTGACCGCAGCGCAGCGCCAGCTCGATGCCTATGGCCCGCAGATCGCCAGCGCCGAGGCAACGGTGAAGCAGGATGAGGCGCAGCTGGATCAGGCCAAGCTCAATCTCTCCTACACGACAATTTCGGCGGCTCAGCCTGGTCGGGTGGTGCAGCTTTCGGCCGGCGATGGCCAGTATGTGCAAGCCGGCACGAACCTTGCCATGTTCGTGCCGGACAAGCTCTGGGTGACGGCCAACTTCAAGGAAACACAGCTCGATCACATGCGTCCTGGGCAGCCGGT
This sequence comes from Rhizobium sp. A22-96, assembly GCF_053521805.1. Classification (NCBI taxonomy): domain Bacteria; kingdom Pseudomonadati; phylum Pseudomonadota; class Alphaproteobacteria; order Hyphomicrobiales; family Rhizobiaceae; genus Rhizobium; species Rhizobium sp. A22-96. The sequence continues at coordinate 119,361 of NZ_JBNWDQ010000006.1, read as the reverse complement.
GTCTCTGACGATCGATGCCTATGGTGGACGCACGATCTATGGCCATGTCGCAAGCGTGCAGCCGGGATCGGGAACGGCATTCTCCCTGCTTCCGGCCGAAAACGCCACCGGCAACTACGTCAAGATCGTTCAGCGCGTACCGGTGAAAATCGAGCTTGATGACGTGCCGAGTGACGTTGCGTTAGGCCCGGGCATGTCGGTCGTGCCCAGCGTGCGTACCGATGCAAGTCCTTCCGTATTGGAAAGCCTGAGGGACCTGCTGTGAGCACGAGCGCTGTTGCCAAACCCTCGGCAACCCCTTGGATCATCGCCATTGTCGTGGCACTCGCCAGTTTCATGGAAGTGCTCGATACGACGATCGCAAACGTTGCCCTGAATTACATTTCCGGCGGTCTTGGTGTCAGCCAGGACGAAGCCTCCTGGGTGGTGACCACCTATCTCGTCTCCAATGCGGTGATCGTGACGGCGACGAGCTATCTTGTGCGCATTTTTGGGCGCAAGACCTTTTTCCTTGCCTGCCTGGCATTGTTTACCATCAGTTCGGTCATGTGCGGCTTTGCGCCCAACCTGCAATTCCTGCTGCTCGCCCGGATATTGCAAGGCATCGGCGGCGGCGGCATGGTGCCGGTCGCGCAGTCCATCCTGGCCGACAGCTTTCCGCCGGAAAAGCGCGGGCAGGGCTTTGCCCTGTTCGGGGTCGCGGTTGTGGTTGCTCCCGTCGTCGGACCGACGTTGGGTGGCTGGCTCTCCGATAATTTCTCCTGGCATTGGTGTTTCCTGATCAATGGTCCTGTCGGCATTCTGACGCTTGCCGCCGTCGCCATGCTGATCAAGGAGCCCGAAGGCAGCGCCAAGGAGCGCGCCCGGTTGCGTAAGGAAAAGATTAGTTTCGACTGGATCGGCTTCGGCCTTGTAGCGACCTTCCTCGGCGCGCTGGAACTGACGCTGGATCGTGGTCTTGAGGACGACTGGTTTGGCTCGAGCTTCATCATCATGGCGGCTTCAATCAGCGCGCTGGCCTTTGTGCTGATGATCCCGTGGGAGCTGAAGCACAAGAATCCCGCCGTCGATATCCGGATGCTGGTTAGCCGGCAATTCGGAACCTGCTTCATAGTCATGATGGCGACGGGCGCGCTGCTGCTGGCGACAACCCAGTATCTACCGCAGTTGGTTCAGCAAAATCTTGGCTACACGGCAACATGGGCCGGCATGATGCTATCGCCGGGCGGTGTCGTGACCTTGGTCATGATGTTTGTCGTCGGCATTCTATCGTCGAAAGTGCAGCCGAAATATCTGATTGCGATCGGAGCCGGTTTTGTCGCCTTCTCGATGTATCGGGTGACCAGCGTCTATAGCGGTATCGGCTTCTGGTATCTTGCCGAAGCTCGCATGTTGCAGGGAATTGGTCTGCCCTTCATCTTCCTGCCGATCACCTCCGCTTCTTATGACGGTATCCCCTCCAGCAAAACCGACCAGGCATCGGCCTTGCTGAATGCGGCGCGCAATACCGGTGGTTCGATCGGTGTGTCGCTGATCTCAAACATCATCACCCATCGGGAGCAGTTTCATCAGAGCCGATTGGTGGAGCATGCCATTCCTTCGAATGGAGCCTATCAGGATACGCTGAACCAGGTGACGAACTATTTCGTTGGTCAGGGTAGTTCGCTGGTGGCGGCCCAACAGCAGGCGCTCGCCTGGATCAACCAGCAAGTGCAGAGTCAGGCCTCGCTTCTGTCCTACGTCGACGCCTTCTGGGTTCTGACGCTGATTTCCCTGGCGGCTATCCCCTTGGCCCTTACGCTACGCAATGTAACGCTCGGCAAGAAGGCATCGATGGGGCATTGAAAGCATCTTCGCAGTCAGGAGCAGGATTTTCCCAGGTAAAATCATTCTGATACCGGCCGTAAAACCTGCTCCGAGCACTGTGAATTCATGCTGATGACGGCATCGGCGCCTTCCCGTCCTTGCCTGCTATTGTTCCGCGACGGGAGGCGCATCGATGATGGCAAAACACGCCTCCTATTCCCGGATAGGGTCCTTATTTCGCAGTCGAATCCTTTGCCTTATTGTCTTTTGCAAGTGCGGTTTCGACCATGCGCAAAAGCCCCTTCAACTCGGGCTCGCGCACCAGGGCGGCTGCTTCATTGGGCTGAAGCCATCTCAGCTGACGCTGGCCATGTTCGGGAAATTGCGCGCTCATTCCGGCAACTTCGAGAAGATGGACCTGCACTACGGATGGAACGGTTTCGCCGGTGTCGAGGGATTTCAGATAGGTGTAGTAGCCAAAGCTTTTCTTCCGGGCCTTTCCACTGACGCCAGCCTCCTCCCAGGCTTCCCGCTCGGCGACTTGGTGAGGTAGTTTCCTGTCTATCGGCCATCCCTTTGGGATGACCCATCGACCGCTTTCCCGCGAAGTGATCAAGAGCACTTCTACATCCTGTTTGCCCGGGCGCCACCGATAGCAGATTGCGGCATATTGCTCGATTGTCTGTCCGGTGAAGAGCTTATCGGCTTCGCCCGCCAGCTGTCTGAGATAGGTCTTCTTTGTCATCTGCTGTCACGGCTGCATGTGCTGTCAACGTGAATGTGGGCTATGAACAGGCACTTCGGGTCGTTACGCGACCGGTCAGAATGTTCCACCAGGGCGACGGGGCTTGAATTAACCGCCATGGCGATCCTCCCTATGCTTACGCTGCACGGATGGAGACCGAGCAGCCATATCATCATCAGCTAAAATTCATTAGCCGACTATGTTTCATCTACTTCATGCCATTTGCAAGGCAATTTGTTACAAAACTATTTTTAATGTTTTAGATCAATATGATAGAGTTTATGATGCCCTACCATAAAGAGGGGCGCCAAGTCGGCGGGAAGCGTTGATCGGCGGAGTCCTATCAGCCGATCAACCCCTCGCTCGCGATGCCTTTCGTCAGCTCCAGTGCCTGACGCTCGAACAGCCCACGATAGATTCCGCTCTTGCGACGAATGAGGCTGGCATGGGTCCCTTCCTCGGCGATATTCCCGTGTTCGAAGACCAGCAGCCGGTCGAGCGCACGCACGGTCGACAGCCTGTGGGCGACGACGAGCGTCGTGCGTCCATCCATCAATCGTTCCATGGCCTGCTGGATCAGCATTTCCGATTCCGAGTCGAGGCTCGAAGTTGCCTCGTCGAGTATCAGGATCGGCGCATCGGCCAGGAATGCGCGGGCGATGGCGATGCGTTGCCGCTCGCCGCCGGAAAGCTTGATGCCGCGTTCTCCGACAAGCGTCGCATAGCCCTTAGGCAGGGCCTCGATGAAGTCGTGGGCGCTGGCAAGCTGCGCAGCCCTCTTGATCTCCGCATGCGTGGCCGTTGGCCGCGCATAGGCGATATTCTCCGCCAGCGAGCGGTGAAACAGGATGGGCTCCTGCTGCACGATGGCGATCTGGCGGCGAAGAGAGGTCTGCGCCACCTTCGAAATATCTTGTCCATCGATCGAGACCGTACCGTGATTGACGTCATGCAGGCGCTGAATCAGCTTGATGAAAGTCGTCTTTCCTGAGCCGGAATGGCCGACGAGACCGACCCGTTCGCCCGGCTTGATGGTGACCGAGAAGTCCTTGTAGAGCGGGTCATAGTGGTTGCCGTAATGAAAGGTGACGCGATCGAATTCGATCATGCCGGCCTTCACATGGAGCGCTGGAGCGCCTGGCACATCCTCGACACCCAGAGGCTGCGCATGGATGGAGACAAGCTCTTCCATGTCGTTGACCGAGCGCTGCAGGTTGCGGATATGCATGCCGATTTCTCGCAGATATCCCTGGAGGATGAAAAAGGCAGTCAGGACGAAGGTGATGTCGCCTGCATTGGCCTTGCCGTTGGCCCAGAGCCAAAGGGCAAGCCCCAGCACGCTGCCGCGCAAGAGGCTGAGCAGCGCGTTCTGCGACGTGCCGTTCACAGTGCCGCGCGTCCAGGTGCGTGCGGTGCGATCCCGCCACTTGCGCATGACCTTGGCGAGACGCTTGTCTTCCCGATCCTCGGCGCCAAAGGCCTTGACGACTGCGTTGCAGGTCACAGCATCGGCGAGCGCGCCGCCAAGGCGTGTATCCCAGCTATTGGCCATGCTGGCCATCGGCGCGACGTAGCGCAGAGCCATCGTCGCGGTGAAGGCGATAAAGAATACGGATCCGGCGCCGACCAGCAGTCCCATCATCGGCCAGTACCAGGTCATCAGAATGGTCGAGCCGATGAGCATGATCAGCGAGGGAAACAGCGCGATGAAGACGGTGTCGTTGAGCAGATCGAGCGCCCACATACCGCGCGTCACCTTGCGAACGGTCGAGCCGGCAAAGCTGTTGGCGTGCCAGTCGCTTGAAAAGCGCTGGATATGGAAGAAGGAATTCGCTGCAATCTCTGACATCGACTTCAGCGTGAAGCGGATGATTGCGATGAATGTGGCGTGCCGCAGGATGACGGCGCCAACTGACAGCGCCATCAGCCAGCAAAAGGCGTTGAAAGCATTGTTCCACGTTGCAGCGTCACTGGCCTGACCGGACACCACCGCGTCGACCAGACGGCCGGAGAACAATGGTGTCAGCACATCCGCAAGCGTAGACAGCATCGCCGTGAACAGCATGAAGGATGCGCGGCCCGGCTGATGCTTCCAATGAGCCCAGCAATAACGAAAAACGCTGCGAAAAGCACCGCCGCGGCGGGATTTGAAACCAAGAGCCATTGATGTATCCGGCTTTCGCCGGCTCCGTCATAGGGAAAGGAATGTTCGCGCAAAACCGCGCGAAATGGTTTGATGCGGAACGATCGACGGGAGATTTAGCGCCAGTCCATCACGTTCTATTGCGTTCGAAAACGCAGCCGGCTTCAGGCGATATTCGCGGAAGCCACTGGGGAGTTGGAAAAAACAGCCATCTAAAACCCCCTAGAACCGTGTTGATGATGACCAATCCTAGATTGATTGATCACTCAGGCCAAGTCGAATTTGGCGAAATTTTCGGCTAAATTTTGAAATGCGACATAGTTGCAACATCCGTGAGGTGATGAGCCCCTTCGAAAATCGGGCGTCCGGTGGTCAGTCAAGGCTGACGACGGGTCCATTTATGCAGTTTTTATAAATCTCGTCCGCCATCCATATGGAATTGATATGCGGATCTAGCCATCTCTCTTTCAGGAGGATTCCGCCATGTCCCTGGAAAAAGATTTCAGCCAATCTCAGACCGGCATTGTCGCAGATCCGTTTGTCATGCGCGACACAGGCCTCTCGGAGATGCCGCTGGTTATTCAGTATCTGGTGTCCCTCATTATGGCGGCAATGGCCACCGCGGTTGCCGCCGGTTTCGACCGATATGAGGCCATTCCCAATCTGTCGCTGATCTATGTCTTGCCCGTCGTCATCAGCAGCGTGGCATTCGGCCTCAGGCCGGCGCTGTTTTGCGCGCTCCTCGGCGCCTTGGCATATAATTTCTTCTTCACGGAGCCCCGCTTTTCGCTGGCGGTAGCGGACACCGCCAACATATGGGCGATTGCCTTGCTCTTCATCATCGGTTGCATAACCAGTGCCATCGCCTCCACGAGGCGGCGCGATGCGGCAGAGCTTGATCGCTACCGCCGGGGTCAGGAGAAGCTGCAGATTTATGCTCGACAGATGATCGTTGCCACCTCCATAGAGGAGGCGACACATCTTACCCGGTCTACCCTGGTCTCGCTCTTTCACGCTCCCGTCAGCATCATTGTCTCCGGCAAGGGTGACGACCTTAAGATTGAGGGTGAGAAGAACCTCTCCCCCATGGAGATCGAGGCGATAAGAACGGCATTGACTTCGAAGGCGATTGTCAATGGAGGCGTTTATCCATTCGATCAATCGCGGTTCGATTTCTGGCCGGCTCAAGTTTCAACCGATCGCGCAGTCGTTATCGGCGTTGCGTTTGATCCGGAGCGCCGTCCGGCCAATCCGGACGCGACGATCGAAATGATGGCCCTGATGCTGGTAGCAACGATCGCCCGCCGCGATGCCTGATGTGCCAAGCGGTACATCCTGCGCTGCCCGCATCACTCAGGCTGCTTCGTATATGAGATTGGGTGAAACGATCCACTCGCCTTCTTTTAGAGACAGCACATCGATCCTGCCGGCCCGATCCCGCTGCGCGACGCCGACGAAGTAGTAGCGACGCCCATAGGCGTCGGCGCGAATGCCTGAAAGAAGAAAGTACTCGAAAGGGATGCTCCGGCTGACCATCACGTACGCCCGTTCAGGCGAGAACCCCTTGGGCCCTCTTGCTTCGTCGCATGTGTCACGGTCAGCGCACGAATGCCGCCGTCTTGCTGGGATGGCGAGGCTTCCTTTCGGCGGCGGCTTCTCCGAATTTCTACGACGAATGGTTTCTGTTGAGGACGCATCTGCTGGCCTTCCGCTCCTGATTGTTCGTTACTCGAAGATGCATTCGACTTGGCCAAGCGGCCCGAAATCGGCTGCAACATGCTGTCCCGCGTGAACACAGAGGATCTTCGCGCATGCGCCCGTCGCGACAACGTCGCCGGCCTGCAGTTGCTTGCCACGGGAAGAGAGGGCGGCTGCAAGCCAGGCCACGGCATTCAGTGGATGCCCCATGACGGATGAAGCGCGCCCTGAAATCCCGGCCTCCTTGAACAGGAAGACGTTGACGTCGAGCTTTCCAAGTACGGAGAGATCGACGTGCACCGTCTGGCCGCCCTGAAGGGTTGCGACATGCAGGCCGAAATCCGCAATCGCGGCATTGTCACCGGCGATCGCCCGGATGGTACGGCGTCCAAGAATGCCGATCGCGGGTCGACATCCGGCAACAGCATCGGCAGCGGTTTCCGGCGAGATGCGCTCGTCAGCATCGGGAAAGGTGCGCCGCATCGTGAACGTGATTTCGCATTGCGCGCCGATGACGCCCGGCGGCAGCCGAAACGCCGTCGCCGCGGATGCAAGAGCGAGAGCCGGGATCTCGGAATAAATCGGTTTCGCCAGACCAAGCGCCTGGCGACAGGGCTCGCTGGAACCGACGATGGCGTATCCCTTTCGGCCAAAGCCGAGTGCGTTTTGAGCAAAGGCCTGAATATCATAGGCCTCCTGCTCGGAGCCGATCAGGTCGAGAGGCAATTCGCAAAGCTCTTCATGCCGACGACTTTTGGCAAGGATCTCGGCCGTGGTGTCCTTGAGCTCGAAGTACATCACTGAAGCTCCATATATCTTCAACAGATTCCAGATGCCGTTGAGAATGGAGATCAGCGCATAGGTATTCCATGGGCCGGCCGGTGGCGTGAGATTAAAATGTCATAGTGGTCCGGGTGCCGGAGTCACGTCTCAAGACCCGGGCACGCGAGGCTCTATTCCCGCGGTGGCGTTCATCACATTGAGCCGCGTTTATGTTTTATCTCGCGACCCGATATGCCCGTGATTGCCCTTGGCGCTTATCCGCTCCGCGCAGTTTCACTGTCAGGTAGGCCTGCAACTCGCGGCTATGCGCAAGGGACAAAACTTTGAGCGCGTCATTCCCCATGCCGAGAGGTCCGGGTCCGGTCAGTGCCGTAGCTCTGTGTCATAGTCCCGGTGGATGTAAACCCGAAGTCAAATGAATAGCCACTCGGTTGGCTATGCCGCTTTATTTCAGCAAAACGCGGACAGGGCTTTGCCTGCGAACTTCGACAGTTGCATCCGTCACGGCTGCCCGCTGCGCCATCGCATGGATTCGTGAATGTGGGTGGCGAGCGTGTATCGATTTTGTCAGGCAGTGGTCCGATTGGGCATTCGCGATGACCCGCCAAAATATTTCCAATGCGTTGGAATATTTCGCCTTTCCTCATTCATAAGGGCTCCGCGGAAGTGGCGAAAGAATTCAAATCTAAGCGATCATCGTCGATGAAGGTCGTGCCATTTCCAACCATATGAGCGTGTCACTTTACAAAACGAACTAGTTCGTACATTATTTGTTGCGAGGAGTGACGTGCACCGCCACGGTGGTGCCGGTGACTGCCAAGACGATCAAGGATGCCGTGCGGGAGGGCGTGGGTGAAAGCCGGCGCTTGCGGGTGTGGCATGTCTTCGAAACTGACATGTTCTGGGGAGGAGCAATGATGAAAACACCAGTCGAACGTAAGACACCAAAGCGGGCCGCTCTGGCGAGCTGGATTGGAAGTGCTGTCGAATATTACGATTTCTTCGTGTATGGGACGGCTGCCGCGCTGATCTTTCCAAAGATATTCTTCTCGGCGGAAGATCCGCAGACGGCGGCAATCGCCTCGTTCGCCACCTTTGGCGTTGCTTACATCATGCGCCCGCTGGGTGCCGTTATCCTGGGACACGTCGGCGACAAATTCGGCCGTAAGAGGGTGCTCACCTTCACGCTGCTTCTGATGGGATTTTCCACCTTCATCATCGGTTGCCTGCCAACCTATGGTCAGGCCGGCATTCTGGCGCCAATGCTTCTCGTTCTGGCACGTCTGCTGCAGGGTATCTCGGCCGCGGGCGAACAGGCCGGCGCCAGCTCGATGACGTTGGAGCACGCGCCCGAACACCGGCGAGCCTTTTTCACCAGCTTCACGCTGAGTGGTACGCAGGCGGGATTGATCCTTGCGACCCTGGTCTTCATACCGCTCGGCAGGCTTGACGAAGCCGCGCTCCTGTCTTGGGGCTGGCGCATTCCTTTCTTCCTGAGTTTCGTCGTCGTCATCGTCGGTTTCTGGGTTCGCCGCACGTTGGCCGAGACGCCTGCCTTCCTCGAAGAGACCAAGAAGGGCGAGGCCACCAAGCTGCCACTGGTCACCCTAATGACGAATTACTGGGCCGATGTCCTGCGCATCATCTTTGCCGCGTTGATCTCAGTCGTCAGCACGATCTTCAGCGTCTTCACCCTGTCCTATGCGGTCAATACGATGCATATCGACCGCTCCACCATGCTGACCGTGCTGGTGCTTGCCAATATCGTAGCGCTCGGCGCCATCCCGCTTTGGGCAATCCTGGCTGATCGTATCGGCCGAAAGCCGATCTTCATCTTCGGTGCCATTGGCTGCGCAATTCTGATCTGGCCTTATATCTGGGCGATTAGCCAGAATAACCTCACCCTCGTCTTCGTCTTGGGCATTCTGCTTTCGGGTGTGGTCTATAGCGCGTCCAACGGCATCTGGCCGGCGCTTTATGCCGAAATGTTCGATACTCGGGTTCGCCTCTCCGGCATGGCGGTCGGCACACAGATCGGCTTCGCACTTGGCGGTTTTGCCCCGACAATCAGTGCTGCCCTGCTGGGTACCGGGCCCATGGGGTGGGTGCCCGTCGCAGCGTTTACCTCGATCACGGCCCTGATTGCCGCCGCCTCGGCGGCAACGGCAACGGAGACCTATCGGACACCGATCGATCAGCTCGGCAGGGATGGAAGACGCATCGCTGCCGCGACGCCGCGTGCCGATCGCGCCGTCTGAATAAAAACGGATACCGGCGTTTTGCGCCGGTATCCGCTGGCCGCTGCGGGGTAGGCGATCGGCGATGAGTTTCTTGGAAATCACCAAATGAATGGGATGACACAATGAAAACCTCGATTGCGACCGTTTCGATCAGCGGTGACCTCAGGGAAAAGCTTCATGCCATCGCAAAGGCCGGCTTCGATGGCGTCGAAATCTTCGAGAACGATTTTCTTGCCTTCGATCAATCGCCGCGCGAGGTCGGCCAGATGGTCCGGGATCATGGCCTGGAGATCACGCTTTTCCAGCCGTTCCGCGATTTCGAGGGCATGCCCGAGCCACTGCGTAGCCGCACTTTCGATCGTGCCGAGCGCAAGTTCGATCTCATGCAGGAAATGGGCACGGACCTCGTGCTGGTATGCTCGAATGTCTCCTCGGCTGCTCTCGGAGGTATCGATCGCGCGGCGGCCGACTTTGCCGAACTCGGAGAACGGGCAGCAAAGCGCGGCCTGCGCGTGGGGTATGAGGCGCTCGCCTGGGGACGGCACATCCATGATCACCGCGATGCGTGGGAGATCGTCCGCCGTGCCGATCATCCGAATATTGGGCTCATCCTCGACAGCTTCCATACACTTTCGCGCAAGATCGACGTCAATTCGATCCGATCGATCCCGAAGGAGAAGATCTTCATCATTCAGCTTGCCGATGCGCCGCTGATCGACATGGATCTTCTTTATTGGAGCCGTCATTTCCGCAACATGCCGGGCGAGGGCGATCTGCCCGTGCTCGACTTCATGAATGCGGTGGCGGCGACAGGCTATGACGGCTATCTTTCGCTGGAGATTTTCAACGACCAGTTCCGTGGTGGTTCGCCGACGGCTATCGCCGTAGACGGCAAGCGCTCGCTTGTTTACCTGGGCGATCGGGTTCGGCGCGCCGAAAGCGGAAGCAAATTGACATTGGCGCCCATGCCGCCGCGCGCTGAGGTCGAGGGCGTGGCTTTCGTCGAGTTTACCGTTGATGAAGCCGAGACATCCCCACTTTTTAATCGACTGCACGCGCTGGGCTTCAGGCATGTCGGTCGCCATAAGTCCAAGCGCGTCGATGTCTTCAGGCAGGGCGGCATCAATCTGGTCGTCAATGCCGATCAGGGTGGATTTGCCGGCGCTTCCTACGCTCTGCACGGGCAATCGGCCTATGCAGTGGGTCTGTGGGTCCGCGACGCGCAGGCGGCCGTCGCGCGCGCCGTGGCACTCGGTGCCGAGCGTTTCGAACAGTCGCTCGATCCCGGCGAAATTGAAATGCCGGCCATCCGCGGTATCGGTGGCGGCATCCTGTATTTCCTCGATCGACAGAGCCCGCTCGGGCGGATCTGGGAAATCGAGTTCGACCCCGTCAACGACGACGCCGATCTGCAGCCGGTCGGCCTGACGGGCATCGACCATGTTGCGCAGACCATGAAGTACGAAGAACTGCTCACCTGGCTGCTGTTCTATACGGCGATACTCGATGCGCATAAGACGCCGATGGTCGACATCATTGATCCTGCCGGCGTCGTTCGAAGCCAGGTCGTCGAAAATGATCTAGGTACGCTGCGCATCACGCTCAACGGCGCGGAAAACCGCAATACTCTGGCTGGCCATTTCATCGCCGAGACATTCGGCTCGGGTATTCAGCATCTGGCTTTTGCGACCGAAGACATCTTTGCGACGGCTGCCGCCCTGTCTGCCAACGGTTTCGCGACATTGGTGATCTCGCCGAATTACTATGATGATCTGGAGGCGAGATTCGGCCTCGATCCGGAATTCACCGATCGGCTGAAGGCATATAATATCCTCTATGATCGCGACGATCATGGCGAATATTTCCAGCTCTATAGTCCCAGTTATGGAGAAGGGTTCTTCTTCGAGATCGTCCAGCGTAGCGGTTATCGCGGCTACGGTGCGGCGAACGCGATCTTCCGCATCGCGGCACTGAGACGGTATCTGCGACCGATTGGTCTGCCGAAGCTTTAGGCTCTCCCCATTCGCGCTGAGGCTGTGTTAAAGCTTTGATCTTCAATGGTGGGCATTGATGGACCCAGGAAGACGAGCAAGGCATGACCAAAGCGCAAGCGGCCAAGATCGAGCGCCTCACGCGGAAAAACGATCCCGACGCGACCAAGGAAAATATCCTGAAGATTGCGACGGAAGAATTTGTCGCCGCAGGCTTTTCCGGCGCGCGTGTCGATGAGATCGCTGAGCGCACCAAGACCTCCAAGCGCATGATCTACTATTATTTCGGCAGCAAGGAAGGGCTCTATCTCGCCGTTCTCGAACAGGCCTATACGAAGATCCGGACGCTAGAGAGCGAGCTCGATCTCGAAAACATGCCGCCGGTTCAGGCGATGGCGCAGCTGATTGCCAGCACCTTCGATCATGATGATCAAAATCCGGATTTCGTGCGCCTGGTCAGCATCGAGAATATTCATCGAGCCGAACATATGAAGCGTTCGGTGGTTCTGTCGGAAATGAATATCGCCGTCATCGATATCATTAGCGGCATCCTCGAACGTGGCTATGCGGACGGCAGCTTCATACGCCGGGTGGATCCTGTAGACCTGCACATGATGATCAGTGCGCAATGTTTTTTCCGGGTGTCCAATCGCCATACTTTCGGGGCAATCTTCGAACGAGATTTGTCCTCCGACGAGCTGAAAAAACGGCACAAGGCATTGATCGTCGATGCAATTCTGGCTTTCCTGAAGACTGCTCCTTCGAACACTATCTGAGAACCCAAGGCCATGTGATGATGTCGCCGAGCACTGCCGTGAGCAGGATTTCTGTACCGTTCATTGACTTTACGTACTAGTTCGTACATTTTGATCTCGAGCTGCGATATGGCTATGGTTCGCTGCTCGGGAGGATAGATTGAACACTCAGGCTGCCATCATCTCACGTCAACTTCGGGTCGGTCTCATCGGTGCTGGCATCGGCCGTTCGCTGACGCCGGCCATGCACATGCGCGAGGGTGAGAATTACGGTCTTTCATACCGCTATGATCTCATCGACCTCGAAATTCGCGGCCTTGGCGTATCGGATCTGCCGGCACTGATCGATGAGGCTGAAGCCCAGGGCTTTGCCGGCCTGAATATCACGCATCCCTGCAAGCAGGCGGCCGTCGTGCTGGTAGACGAGCTTTCGCCGGATGCCCAGACGCTGCGCTCGATCAATACGATCGTCTTTCGAGGCGGGCGCAGGATAGGGCACAATACCGATTGGTGGGGATTTGCGCAGAGCTTTCGTCGTGGCCTGTCCAGAGTTCCGCTCGACCATGTCGTGCAGCTCGGGGCCGGCGGGGCCGGTGTCGCAGTTGCTCACGCCGTGGCGCAAATGGGTGCGCGCACGATCGAAATATTCGATATCGACCCGTCGCGTGCGCAGTCGCTCGCAGATCAGCTGCAGCCAGCCCACCGCAAATGCTCATTCCTGGTCGGCAGCGACCTTGCCGCCGCCCTGGATGCTGCCGATGGTCTGGTTCATGCAACACCGACCGGCATGGCTGCGCATCCCGGTTTGCCGCTCGATGCGCGGCTCGTTAGGGATCGGCTATGGGTTGCGGAAATCGTCTATTTCCCGATCGAGACGGAACTGGTGAAGCTTGCAAGGCAAAGGGGATGCCGCGTTCTCGATGGCGGCGGAATGGCGGTTTCACAGGCGGTCAAGGCTTTCGAACTGTTCACCGGCATCCGCCCCGATGCGGAACGAATGATGCAACATTTCGCCTCGCTCCATTCATAGAGGCAGGCTTCTCGGTGAGTATCGGAATATCTCCGAGGGAGCTCGGTACATCGATTGGTGGGGCACTCATGGTGGTGGAACGCCATTGCCTCTCTTCAAGCGGGTTTTGCGTGTGCGGGGCGCTTTGCTCGTCTGAGAGCAATTGGGCATTCATGCCGGAACGGGCGGCCTTGACATCGATATCCGCGGGCCGGCCTCGCTTGTCGGCACCGGCAAGGCCTCCTGCATTCGAACGACAACCGCTCCGCCGGTCATGCCGGCGCCTGCCGCGGCAAGCAGCAGTTGCTCGCCGGCGACAAACGGTCGCTCACGATTGGCCAGCGACATTGAGAGCGGAATCGTCGCCGCCGATGAGTTTCCAAATTCGCCGATCGTGCGTACGGACTTTTCGAGCGGAACTGCCAACTCGTCACAGACTGCATCGATAATTCGGGCGTTCGCCTGATGGGGGATGAAGCGGTCGATACATTGCGAGGATATCTCGGCACGCTTCAAGGCCCGCGACGCCGATTGACTCATGATGCGGACGGCTTTCTGGAAAACCGCTTTCCCGTCCTGCATTGTCATATTCACGGAATTAGGCTCGATGCCGGGATGGAAGGGACGGACGCTGCCTCCGGACGGGATGGAAATGAGATCGTAGGCCGAGCCTTCCGAAATCAGCTCAATGCCCATGATACCTGATTGTGGATCTTCCGATGGAACGAGAAGCACGGCGCCGGCAGCATCGGCAAAGACCACGGAGCTTGCCCGCTCTTCCATATTTATGCGCCTACTCAGAATATTCGCAGCGACCACCAGAACGGGACTGTTCTGGGCTCTTATAAAGCCATCGGCAAGCACCAGCGCGTACAGGAAGCCCGAACACGCGCCTGCGAGGTCGATCGCTCCCGATGCCTGAAGACCGAGTTTGTGCGCGAGCAACGGTGCCGAAGGCGGCAGGAGATGATCAGGCGTGGATGTTGCCAGCAGCGTCAGTGCAACGGCCGCACGATCGATGCCCGCATGATCGAGCGCCATGGACCCGGCTTGCGCCGCCATGTCGGTCAGGCTTTCGCCGGGCGCGGCCCAATGGCGCGCGCGTATACCGGTCCTGCGTTCAATCCAGCCTTCCGCCAGACCCAGGCGTGCTTCAATTTCGGCGTTGTCGATGCGGCGTTTCGGAACGTAGTGACCGAGGCCTGCTATTCTGCTCGACCAGGCCCTCATGCCGAGAACCCAATAAAGTCGGCGGCCTCATCGATGGCTTCATAGGCTCGCCGCAGATCCCGTTCCCCCACGCAATAAGGGGGCATCAGATAAATGACATTGCCCAAAGGTCGTATGAGGAGATCTCTCTCGCGGAAGAAGTTTCGAAGCCTCGGGCCAACCTCGGAGAGATACCCATTCGTTCCGGTGGCAAGATCAAGCGCGGCGATCGTGCCCTGCTGGCGGACACCGGTAAAGCGTGGATCGAACCGGAATTTCGCCAACCATTCACGATGCATTGCCTCGATGGCCGCGATGCGGGCCATAACGGGTTCCTCTCGCCAGACTTCCAGATTTGCCACGGCCGCCGCGCAAGCGATGGGGTTGGCGGTATAGGAGCTGGAATGAAAAAACATGCGGCCACGGTCATCGGACAAATGTGCGTCGAATATTTCCGGCGTACAGAGCGTCACGGCGAGCGGCAGCGCGCCGCCCGTTATTCCTTTGGAAAGGCAGAGTATGTCCGGAGAAATGCCCGCCTGTTCGCAGGCGAGCAAAGTGCCTGTCCGTCCCCAACCAGTCATGACTTCGTCGGCGATTAGCAAGGTTCCATACTGTGCCGTTATCCGCCGAAACTCGGTCAAGAGATGAGGCGGATACATTTTCATCCCGCCAGCCCCCAGCACCAAGGGTTCGACGATGAAGGCGGCGACGTCTCCGCGCCGGCAGAATGCCTCAAGCTCGTCGAGTGTCTGCTGCTCCCGGCCCGCCACAGGGAATGAAATGCTTGCGACGTCGAACAGCAATGGTTCGTAGGCTGCATTGAACACCCCACGTGCTCCAATCGACATCGTACCGATGGTATCGCCGTGATAGCTGTGTTCCATGACGACAATGCGGGAGCGTGGCGTCCCCCGATTGTGAAACATTCCAAGGGCCATTTTCAGGGCGACTTCCACCGAGGTGGATCCGCTGTCTGAAAAGAAAACATGTGCCAGTCCGGGCGAGGCGAGATCAATGAGACCGCGCGCCAATGCCTCGGCGGCTTCATGGCTGTATTCAGCAAATATCAGCTGGTCGAGTTTCTCCACCGCATCGTGGATCGCCTTCGTGATGCGGGGATGGCGGTGCTCGTGGGTGATGACCCACCAAGAAGAAATGGCATCGAGAACGGAACGGCCGTCCTGGTCAAACAGGTAGGCTCCCTCGGTTCGCGCGATTTTCTTGAAGGCCGGTTCAAGCTGATGCTGGGTGAAAGGATGCCAGATCGGCGATTGCGGGCTGTAGATCGCCGTCATGCCAAGGCCTCGCGAAATCCGGAAAGATCGAATTGCTCTGCAAAGGCCCGGTGCAATGTCTCCGGCGTCAACGGATCAAGATGCGGTAGGCGGCCGAGGATGGAAACACGACCCATCTCCCCGATGATACTCATCGTATCGGGCTGGGCGTCACCGATGAAGGCCACGCCGAGGATGGGTATTTGCCGTCGCTCCAGTGCTTCAATCGAAAGCAATGTGTGGTTGATGGTGCCAAGGGCGGTCCGAGCGCACAGAATGGTCGGATAGCGCCAGCGCGCGAACACGTCGGCAAAGGTTTGTTCCCGCGTCAAAGGAACAAGCAATCCACCAGCCCCCTCGATGACGAGTGGCAATTGTGTCGCGGGGGATGTCAACAGATCAGGCGCTATCGCAACGTCATCGATCCGGGCTGACAAATGCGGTGAGGCCGGAGTATTCAGGCGCCATGCTTCGGGCAGGATACGATGCTGCGGAATCCGCCCAAGTCGGGCGATCGTTTCGCTGTCGGTTTCGCCATCCAGCCCTGATTGGACCGGCTTCCAATAGGAGGCGTTGAGGGCAGCTGTGAGCGCGGCGGAAAAGACCGTCTTGCCGATGTCCGTATCGGTGCCCGTCACAACGAGACAGTTGCTCATGAAATCTCCGTCGCAATGAGCTCGGCGAGCCGCTCGACCATGTTTGCGATGGTCGGTCGGTCGACATTGAGCGTGATGGTGATGCGCAGCCGCGCGGTCCCATGCGGAACCGTGGGCGGTCGAATAGCGCGAATATCGAAACCGTCCGCGCGCATGCGCTCGGCCAGATGCGTGGCGCGTGCGTTTTCACCGACGATAACAGGAAGAATCTGCGTGCCGCTGCCGGGCACGCCCAGACGTTCGGAAAATTGTTCGTTTGCAAAGGCGATGAGGCCATGCAGCACTCGGCGCCGTTCCGGCTCGTCAGCGAGGATGGCCAGTGCCTCGCGGACGCTCGCGGCCTGCAAGGGGGATGGTGCTGTTGCGTAGATGAAGGGGCGAGCCCGATTGATGAGGAATTCGCACAGTGTGCGGTTGGCGCCGACCAGTGCCCCGGCGGCACCCAGAGCCTTGCCGCAGGTGTGCAAGACGATGACATTATCTCGTCCTTCAAGTCCTGCAGCGTAGCCACGCCCGCCAACGCCATGAACGCCGCTTGCGTGCGCCTCATCGATGTAGAGGAAGCCGTCGTTGCGATCGGCAATTTCGATCAGATCCGAAAGCGGCGCGCGGTCACCATCCATCGAATAGATGCTTTCGACGACAATCCACGGTACGCCGGTGCCTCCTCGCTTGCGCCAGGCAAGGATGGCATCCTCGACCGCATCCGCATTATTATGCGCCACCGACACCACATCGGCCCGTCCCGTCCTCATTCCATCATGCGCACTCGCATGGATCAGGGCGTCGTGGACAATGAGATCTCCGCGTTGCGGCAGGGTTGAGAGAACAGCGAGATTGGCGGCGTAACCGCTGCCGAAGTAGAGCATTTGCTCGCACACAAAGAATGCGGCCGCTTCCTGTTCAAGCGCTTCGTGTTCGGCATGGTTGCCCCGTAGCAGGCGCGACCCGCCGGCGCCCATCGGCACGCCACGATCGAGAGCATCGACAAGGGCCGCGCGCATGCGCGGCGACGAGGTCAGCGCGAGATAGTCGTTGGAGGTGAAATCCGATCCAGTGTCGCGGCTGAGGTCCCGATGGCGGCCCTTCTGGGCGAGTTGTCGGAGTTTCACCTCATAACGCTGGCGCAAATCGACCGTCATTCATGCGCCTCCAATGTCATCGGCTCAAGCCGAAGCCGGCGCAAAAGGCTGTTGTCGCGATCATCTCCGGGGTTGGCCGTCGTCAGGAGCGTGTCGCCTATAAATATCGAATTGGCACCGGCGAAGAAACAAAGCGCCTGCATTTCGTCGCTCATCGCCGCTCGTCCGGCCGTCAGGCGGACATGCGATTGCGGCATCATCAATCTGGCAAGAGCAATGATCCGAACGAAGCCTATGGAATCGACAGGTTTGGCTTCCGCCAGGCGTGAGCCGGGAATGGGGATCAGCATGTTGATCGGCACGCTTTCCGGTGGGGTTGGCAGATTTGCCAGGGTCACCAGCATGTCGATCCGGTCATCCTCCTGTTCGCCCAGCCCCAAAATGCCGCCGCTGCAAACCTTGATGCCGGCCTCCCGGACGTGAGCCAGCGTCTCCAGCCGGTCGCCGAACGTGCGTGTCGTGACGACCTGAGGATAGAAGCGCTCGGAAGTATCGAGATTGTGATTGTAGTAATCCAACCCTGCCTCAGCAAAGGTGCGAGCCTGCTCCGGCGACAGCATTCCCAACGTCATGCAGGTCTCCAGCCCGAGCGCCTTAACCTCTTCGATCATCGAGACGATGGCTGCCTCGTCCCGTGCCTTCGGGCTGCGCCAGGCTGCCCCCATGCAATAGCGGGTCGCACCTTGCGCCTTTGCCTTGCGGGCCTCGGCGATGACTTCGGCGGTGTCTATGAGCTTTGATGCCTTCACATTAGAGGCGTGGTGGGAAGACTGGCTGCAATATCCACAATCTTCGGGACAGCCCCCTGTCTTGATGTTGAGCAGCTTGCTGAGCTGAACGTGGTTGGGGTCGAAATTCTCTCGGTGGATGGTGTGAGCCCTGAACAGCAAATCGTTGAAAGGCAGGTCGTAAAGCACGCGCGCAGTGTCGAGTGTCCAAGATTTGAGTTCGCCTTGTGGCGCGATGGCCGCTTCCTTCTCCGGCATGGCAATTCTCCCAGGGCGGCGGAACGGCAGCGCATAGTCGCCCTTGATTAATAGATAATCTATAATTATGCTGCCAAATATCAAGATATGGCCTCTAGGTAGGTCGATCAAACTGTATTATTATAGATAATCTATGAGGATCGTATGGCAGAGACAGTCGCGGAGCGCATTGCGCGCGTCATCGGGGAACGAATCGTGTCGGGAGAGTTGGCGGCGGGAACGGCGCTGCGGCAGGATAAAGTCGCCGAAGAGTTCGAGGCGAGCCATGTGCCCGCGCGCGAAGCCTTTCAGCTTTTGCGGGCTCGTGGCCTAGTCGTCAGCGAGCCACGCCGAGGTATTCGCGTTGCCCCGCTGGACGGGTGGTCAATCCAGGAAATCGTGGAGATTCGCGCATCTCTGGAGAGCCTGGCACTCAGGCTGGCCGCCCCGCGCATGAATGCCGCCAGTCACGAAAAGATCGAGGAAGCTTTGATCGCAGGCGACCAAGCGAAGAACATAACGGAGTGGGAACAGGCGAACCGCGCTTTTCACAGGGCCCTTGTCGCCCCCTGCAAAATGCCGAGGCTTTTGACCATGCTCGACGATCTCCAGCTCGCGAATTCGCGGATAATTTTTTCCGCGACCCGGACGGCAGGATGGCAGCCTGTATCGAGCAATGCTCACCGGAAGATCCTGAATGCATTGAAGGAAAGGAACATCAGCGGGGCCATCGCGATGCTGGATGCCCATATTCGCCGGTTGGAGCAGCCCGAGACGGAAAACGGCGCCGATTCAATGCAGCCCGACGTTCAAGACATCCGAACTGGACTAGCTTCTGCACGACCAAGTGGCAAACTGAGCGGCAAGGGTCGGCCAGCCTAGCATTGGGGGGCGTGGGGTGCACGCCGGCATGAACGCCGATGGCTGCTTATGCGTCCGCTGTCAGATTGCAGATCGTGTCGATGGCAAATTGCATGGTTGCGGGCGGGCGGACAAAGGGCAGGCGGATGAAGTCGCCAAAGTTTTCGTGTGCGGAATATCCCGAGCCGGGCGACAAAAACAAGCGGTGGCGCTGTGCTTCCTGGCACAGTGCCACGGTATCCACACCGGGCATGTGGATCCACATGGCAGTGCCCGCCGCCGGGCGTGCCCAATGCCATCGGCCCTGGGCGCGTTCCGCGATAAGATCCTCTGCGATCTTCAAATGGCCCACCACTTCCTGGTGACGGTAGATCCGCGCTTCCGCAATGTTTTCAAGCAAGCCGACGGCAAGATGCTGGTCGAACATGGAACAGCCGAGGTCGTCGACCGCCTTGAAGCTTGCAAGACGTTTGATGACCGAAGGGACGGAGCGAATCCAGCCGATGCGGAGCCCGCCCCAGAATAGTTTGGAAAGAGTTCCGATCGTCGCGACCATCTCAGGGTTCATCTGGCCTGCGAGTGGGTGTGGTGTCGTTCCCGCAAGGGTCGAAAGCTCATTTTGCGCGCCGTCTTCTACGAGGAAGGTGGGATAGCGCTCCAGCAGTCGCACCAGATGACGACGGCTTGCCTCATCCAGCGACCGTCCCGTCGGATTATGCGCCTCGGGAAACAGATAGAGCAGCTTTGGCCGGTTCTTCAGGGCTTTTTCGAGCTGCTCCATGTTGAGGCCATGTTGCGTGACCGCGACGGGAATGATCCTCGCATTGCGTCTGTGGAACGCCTCCAGCGAGCCGCGATAGACGGGATCTTCGACCACGACTGCGTCCGACGCATCGACCAGTGCATTGGCGAGAAGCCAAACCGCCTGCTGCGCACCGCTGGTAATCAGGATATTGTCCGGATGGGTCGGCAGGCCCAGGTCGGAATAGTAACGGGCGACAGCCCAGCGGAGCGTCGGCAGGCCGGCGGCATCATAGCCAAGGCCAGTGGCCACGCCTGCAAGATCGGCGCCGCGCAATGCCGCAAGCATTCTCGTAAGAACGGGCGATGGCGGCAGAGCGCCGCTGGTCATGTCGATATCCTGTGGCCGTGCCAAGACCTCGCCGGCAAGACGCGTATGCGCGGTGCCGGACGTGGTTGCAGATGCGATAATGCGGTGGCCGCTGCCATGGCGGCTATCCAGTATTCCAGCATCCCGAAGCGAGGCATAGGCCGCAACCACGGTTCCCCGGCTGATGGCAAGCGCCGTCGCCAGAGCGCGTTCCGATGGCAGCATGCCGCCGACGGGCAACTCCCTCGCCGCTATCAATTTCGCAAGTGCCAAGCTTAGCTGATGGCCAATCTTGCCTTCGAGGCCACGCCAATTGCCAATGAGCCGGCTGATCCTTGCCGATGAAATCTTGTTCATTTGCGGTCCACTTCTCGACAAGTGGACTTTGTCAGATCTCTCAAAATGGAGCAACTTGGTTGGCGGAGAACGGGATGGAAAAGACTGGAGGAGGAAACGATGACGATGCCGAAGACCATTTATGTGGCGGGCTCTTGCGATACCAAGGGCGACGAGCTGCGCTATGTTGCCGAACTGATCAAGGGGCAGGGGATGCCTGTTGTGTTGGTTGATCTTTCGACGGCGACACCCTCGGCCAATGTCGATATCGATGCGAGATCGGTTGCCGGTTTCCATCCCGACGGTGTCAAAGCCGTCTTCACCGGTGATCGGGGCTCCGCGGTCTCGGCGATGGGGCTGGCGTTTGAACGCTTTATCCAATCGCGCAACGATGTCGGCGGCGTCATCGGCCTTGGCGGTTCGGGGGGAACCGCGATGGTCACGCAGGCCATGCGCATCCTGCCGGTCGGCACACCGCGCGTCATGGTCTCGACTGTGGCTGCCGGCAATATCAGCGCCTATGTCGGCCCGAACGACATATCCATGGTGAATTCGATCACCGACATTGCCGGGCTCAACCGTATTTCACGAACGGTTCTGGCGAATGCCGCCAATTCGATCGCGGGAATGGTCCGCAATCGGAA
Organism: Rhizobium sp. A22-96; assembly: GCF_053521805.1. Taxonomy (NCBI): domain Bacteria; kingdom Pseudomonadati; phylum Pseudomonadota; class Alphaproteobacteria; order Hyphomicrobiales; family Rhizobiaceae; genus Rhizobium; species Rhizobium sp. A22-96. Next base: position 97,990 of record NZ_JBNWDQ010000006.1, on the reverse strand, counting down.
GGAGCCGGAGCAGGACGACAGGCCGTCGCTGGGGCTGACCATGTTCGGCGTTACGACGCCATGCATTACCCAGGTCGTCGAGCAATTGCGCGACCGGTTCGAATGCCTGGTGTTCCATGCGACCGGCATCGGCGGTCAATCGATGGAAAAGCTTGCCGCGTCCGGCTATCTCGCCGGTGTTCTGGACATCACTACGACCGAAGTCTGCGATCTCCTGTTCGACGGCATTCTGCCGGCGACCGAGGAGCGGTTTGGCTTTCTGGCCCAGTCGAAGCTACCTTATGTCGGCTCCTGTGGTGCTCTCGACATGGTGAACTTCGCCGGGATCGACACCGTTCCCGAGAAATATCGTCACCGCAATCTCTATGTGCACAATCCGCAGATCACGCTGATGCGCACCACGGTCGACGAGAACGTGGCGATGGGCAAATGGATCGGCGAACGCCTGAACCGCAGCATTGGACCGGTGCGCTTCCTGTTGCCGCTGGGAGGGGTCTCTCTTCTGGATGCTCCCGGGCAGGCCTTCCATGATCCGCAAGCCGATGCGGCGCTGTTCGATGCCATTGAAAGCACAGTACAGCAGAGCGATGAACGCCAGGTTCTCCGTGTGCCGCACGCAATCAATTCACCGGAGTTCTGCTCCGAAGTCGTCCGACATTTCCATGAAATCAGCCAGAGGCCGTTCGTATGAAATTCAAAAGAAGCCAGTTGCTGGACAAGTTTCGCCAGCAGATCAACGCGAAGATTCCGATCATCGGCGGCGGCGCAGGCACCGGCCTTTCGGCCAAGTGCGAGGAAGCCGGCGGCATCGATCTGATCGTCATCTACAATTCCGGCCGGTATCGCATGGCTGGAAGAGGCTCACTCGCCGGTCTTCTCGCCTATGGCAATGCCAACGAGATCGTGCTGGACATGGCACGTGAAGTCCTTCCCGTGGTCAAACACACGCCGGTCCTCGCTGGAGTGAACGGCACCGATCCCTTCTGCAACTTCGATCATTTCCTTGACCAGCTGAAGGAGTTGGGCTTCGCCGGCATTCAGAATTTCCCGACCGTCGGTTTGATCGACGGCAGGTTCAGAGCCAATCTCGAAGAGACCGGCATGGGCTACGCGCTTGAGGTGGAGCTTGTAAAGCTGGCGCGCAGCAGGGACCTGCTCACCACGCCCTATGTCTTCACGGCCGAAGATGCGCGGGCGATGACCGAGGCTGGGGCCGATATCATCGTCGCGCACATGGGGCTAACGACGGGCGGAGCGATCGGCGCCGACACCGCGCTCACGCTGGAAGCATGCGTGGAGGAAGTCAATGCAATCGCCGCGGCTGCCCGCAGCGTCAATCCCGATATCATCGTCCTGTGCCATGGCGGTCCGATCGCCGAGCCGGAGGATGCACGCTACATTCTGCAGCGGTGCCCGGGCTGCCACGGGTTCTATGGTGCATCCAGCATGGAGCGTCTGCCGGTGGAAAAAGCCCTCGTCGCGCAGACGCAAGCTTTCAAGAATCTCGTCATCCAGCATTAGGAGGGGAATGTGGCCAAGGCATATGCAAGCGCGGTGATCGATGCGCCGATTGAAACCGTATGGAGGGTTGTGCGCGACTTCAACGGCCTGCCGGATTGGCATCCAGCCATTGCAAGAAGCGAAATCGAAGGCGGCCAAAGCAGCGGCGATGTCGGCTGCATCCGCTCATTTCACCTCACGGACGGTGCCCATGTGCGCGAGCAGCTGATCGCTCTCAGCGACCTCGATCATTCGCTGTCCTACAGCTTTGTGAAGCCTGCCTTTCCGGTCAAAAACTATATAGCCGGCATAAGGCTGCTTCCGATTACGGAAGGCCACCGGACCTTTGCCGAATGGTTCGCGACATTCGATGAGGAACCGGAAGATACCGGAAAATATGCCGAAATTGTTTCCACGCATGTTTTCGCGGCAGGCTGGGCCGCGCTGCAGGAGAAGTTGAAACGCTAGATATGTCGGGAAGCGCCAATAGGGCTGGTGTTAAGAGACTAACAGGCGGAGCGTCGCAGGGACGCTCCGCGCATCATGGCATGGTGCACCAGGTCCATTTTCCTGCGGCGATTTCGGATCAAGCTCCGATGCCTCAGGCAATTTCTATCCACGAAATCTAAGCTCTCGGCAGCAAGCTCTTCAGGCTCGACGCTGTGGTCAGGGCATCGATTGACGGCGTTATCTGTTTTGCAATCAGCATCTCGCTCAGTTTCATGTCCTTGGCGATCCGGTTGCCTTGGCCTATCCCGCTTGCAGCAACCAGCCTCTGTGCGTCGTCAAGATGAAAGAGGATGAAGGCAGTGTCGCCCAGGTCTCGTCGAACAACCGTCCGCCCTTCGTCGACGAGCCCGGCAATCTGCAAGGTATGATCGAATTGATCCGACCAGAAATAGGGAACGGCCTCATAGCGGCTTGCCCCGCCTGCCAAATTTGCCGCAGCGAGGATGCCTTGATCCTGTGCGTTGCGCCAGGCTTCCAGCCGAAGCCGACGTTCGCCATAGAGCGGGTGCGGAAACGAGCAGCAGTCGCCGGCAGCATAGATATTCGCGACTGACGTCTCGAGACGTTCGTTGACGGCGATCCCATTATCCACGGCAAGGCCGGCCTGGAGGGCAAGCTCGGTGCGCGGCTGTGCGCCGATCCCGACGACCAGCACATCCGCCGAAATCCCAGCGCCATCCGAGAGGAGGATTTCGACGCGCCGGTCATCGGCCTCGATCCGAAGAACCGTCGCGCCGCATCTCACAACGACGCCCTTGCGCCGATGCAATGTCTCGACCATTTCAGCGATAGCCTCGGGCACGCCACGCTTGAGAATGCGTTCCTGGGACTCGATTACCGTCACCTCGGCCCCACGGCTGCGCGCCGAGGCGGCGGCCTCCAGGCCGATGAAACCACCACCGAGGACTGCAATATGCGTACCGGCCCGGATCCAGGGGCGAAGCTCCAGCGCATCGTCTATGGTCCTTAGATAGTGGATGCGGCTGCTCGCCGGCGCATTCGGCAGGCGCCGTGGTGTCGCTCCCGTCGTCAGCAGCAGCTTTTCATAGGGCAGCGCCCGACCGTCTGACAGGATCACCTGCCTGTCGGCGGGATGGATTGCCTCGACCAATGCTTCGCCGATATGTTGAATACCTTGTTCGCCGAGCATGATGTCCGTGAGGACGGGCGGCGCCGAGGGCGTTGCCTCTGCGAGTAACAGCTGTTTCGAAAGAGGTGGCCGTTCATAGGGGAGGTGGACTTCGTCGCCGATGAGGGTGACGGGATGAGGATAGCCGTTTTCCCGCAGGCTCAGCGCCGCCCGCGCGCCGCATTCTCCCGCCCCGACGATGACAACCCCCGCACCGTCGCTCATGCTCCGATTCCGATCATGACGCGATCGCCTTCCAGCTTCACCGGATAGGTTTTCAGGTTGATGCAAACTGGTGCGCCCCGAGCTTCGCCGGTCTTGTAGCTGAAGCGGCCGTTATGCTTCGGACATTCGATGATATCGTCCATGACAAGTCCGTCGGCCAGATGGATCCTTTCATGGGTGCACAATCCGTCTGTCGCAAAGAATTCGTCGTCCGGGCTTCTGTAGATCGCAAAGGTTCGTCCGGCATGATCGAACCGGATAACGTCTTCCTGATCTATCTCCACGGCTCCACATGCATCTATCCATGTCGTCATTTCCTGCCTCCTCGCCATCGTCTTCCGGCACAGACTGTGCCCGGTTTTCCCAAACGTCTGTACAGGTCCGACCATGGGCGAATTGCCGCTTCACATTCCACGCCGATTATGATCATTTTTCCTCAAGGAGGAGCGGAATGAAGAAAACCCGTTTGGTCGATATTGCGACCGCGGCAGGCGTGGGCATTGCAACCGTCGAACGTGTTCTGAACGAACGAGGCGGGGTCAGGCCGCAAACGATCGAGAAGGTGGTGCTGGCGGCGAAGCAGTTGGGATACAAGGGGGGCATCCCGAACCTCTATCGCGGGACGATCCGTATCGAGGTGATCTTGGTAAGGCCGGAAACGCCCTTCTTCAGCAGGCTCAACCGCGCGTTCGAACGGATTGCCGCATCGCTCGACAGCTCGATCAGCCTTCATCGAACCTTCGTTGAGGAAAGTGATCCTGAAAAATTCGCAGCTTATATCGCCAGTAGCGCAATCCGGCGGCACGGACTGATTGTTGTCGCCGTTGACCATCCGAAAATCACGGAGAGCCTGCGACAGGCCCGTGCCAGCGGCGTCGAAGTCGTGCAGATCGTTTCGTATACGGGTGGCAGGGACGACGTATTCGTGGGGATCGACAATTATGCGGCCGGCCGAACCGCCGGCTTCTATATGTCGCGAATGCTTCCACAGGCGGCCGGGAGCATCGTTGCCGTCTGCCACAGCTGGGCATATCGGATTCACAAGGAGCGCGTCCGTGGTTTCTCCGATTACATCGCGACCCAGCGGAATCCTGCGCTTCAGTTTTCCGAGGTCGTGTTCGGCCACGATGACGATTTAAGATCCGCCGAGATGCTGACACAAGCTCTGCGCCGCAGGGCGGATATTGTCGGCGTCTATAATGCGGGAGGCGCCAATCTGGGGGTCGGTTCCGTGCTTCAGCGTTACCGGGAGCGAGAGAAGAAAGAAGTCGTCTGGATCGCGCATGAGCTCAACGACGAAACGCGCGGCTTTATTTCATCCGGACTGATGACGCTGGTTCTGGATCAAGCGCCGGAAACCCAGGCGAGGCGCGCGCTGGACACGGTCCTTTCGAGGATCGGGATTATCGACGTGCCGGTCAGTCAGGAGCCCGTACCGTTCCTGACCTTCACATCAGAAAATATCGGGCAGTCCGCGGCGCCGGTCTAATGGAGATGCCGGCGCGCCCGGCAATTCCGGTCGCGGCCTATGGCATCAGTCCGATGCCGCAGAGCGGTGCGCCTGCTTTTCAAGGCGGCGCCTTGCCCTCTCCATGAAACGCTTGTTCATACGATCCTCCGCCTCCTTGGACCCGTCATGGAAAGTGCCGAACCACTTGTCGAGCGGAATGACGCCATCGGCATAATTGCACTCGAAGAATTTGTGATGCAGGTAGTGGTCATAGGCATGCGTGTCGATGGCGGTTTCGTTTCCGACAATGATTTTGTCGAAACCCGCATGTCCCGGGGCCGGCGCCAGCGCAGCATGCGTGAGGTGAAAAAGGGCGTGGACTGGGTTGGAAGGTATGATCCAGTGGATCAGCACACCTGAGAAATAGAGCAGATGTTCGACCGGATGCATTGCCAGTCCTGACCATGGCCCGGGATTGACATTGTTATGATGCAGCTTGTGAACGGCATGATAAAGCGGCGGCCAGTGGATCAAGCGGTGGACGAGATAGAAGTGCAGATCGCGAAATGTCGGGATCAGCAGCATGATCAAGCCGCAGTAGATCGGGTGTTCAGCAAAATCGACATAGGGAATGATGCCGTTTGCGAAGGCCCATAAAGTCAGAACTTCGAAAGCGGTCCAAAGCGGGATGGCGCTTGCGAAAGTCCAGATCACATTGTCGATTGTCTGATTGCTGAAAAGGAATGCGGAGTTGTCCTTGGACGGCCACTTGCTGTTATATTTGAAGGTCGTTCCCTGCTTCTTTTGCATATAAAGACGCAGATGAAACGCGCCGAAGAACAGGACGACCAGGGCAGCGTTGCGGGCGAGAAGATAGGCAATCCAACCCAGCTTGAAGGTCTTCATGGTCTCCATGGATGGCGTTGCATAGAGCCACAGCAGCGTGCCGATGACGGCATAGACCGTGTTCCAAGGCATGAGATAGCCGGGATATCCGAAGAACCATTTCAGGAAGCCGATCGGCTGAGCCGGCCAGATGAAAACCGGCGGATATTTGAGGAGCTTGTTCGGCTTCCAGTCTCCGCGCTTGTCCCGCTTGCCATAGAGCGTATCGTCCATCGTGCTGCCTCCCATGTCGAAAAAATCATGCCATCACTGTGTTTCATGCCAAGGTGGCGCGACAGCAGAGATTTGATGAGAATTGATCATGCGGTGGCGTCGGGCAGGGCCTCCCATTCCGTGAGGACGGCCGAGCGGTACAATCCTTTGCTGGATTGCCTCGCTCGCCTTATATGTCTTTTTCCAACGGACGTTATGGGACATCCAGCTTTTGAGCCGACTATCCTGTCATTGGTTACGCTACGGAACTCTCCGGGGTGAAAGTGTCGCGGCGCTTGTGCGAGAGATAGGCCTGGAGGTCTTCGATCGTCACCAGAAGCAGGCCATGACGCTCCGCGAAGCGTTCGAGGTCAGGCAGACGCGCCATTGTTCCGTCGTCATTTGCGACTTCGCAGATCACGCCGGATGCTGTCCGCCCGGCAAGTCTGGCCAGATCGACGGCGGCTTCGGTATGTCCGGGCCGGCCGAGAACGCCTTCCGGGTGCGCACGCAAAGGAAAGATATGACCCGGACGCGCGAAATCGTCGGGGCGGGAGCCGGTCGTGACCAGCGCGCGGACAGTCGCAGCCCGGTCAGCCGCAGAGATTCCCGTGGTCGTTTCCGGAATGTAATCGACGGATACCGTGAAAGCGGTCTTTAAGACTTCCGTGTTGCGCGGAACCATGAGTGGGATTTCAAGCTCGTCGAGCCGTTGTCCTTCCATCGCGACACAGATCAGCCCCCGTGCGTGGTTCATCATGAATGCGATGGCCTTGGCGCTGATGGCGTCAGACGCGATCACCAGGTCGCCTTCGTTCTCGCGGTCACGGTCATCGACAACGACAACAATGTCCCCACGCGAGATCGCTTCTATTGCATCTTCTATTTTGGCAATTGCCATGTCTTCTGCCTTTCAAGGGTTAGCCACTTGCGTGGCATCCATGGCCGGTTCGCGGCCACCGTTTTCCCTTGGGCGAACAAGGATGCGAAACACCACGCGAGGTGGCGTTTGCAGCATTGCTCTCTTCCATCCGGACTATGACCGTCGGCTCCGGCATTTCACCGGATCTGCTGACCCCTCGTTTTCACGAGGGCGCTCGCGGGCTCCGAGTTGCCTCGATACCGCCGGTGGGGAATTACGCCCCGCCCTGAGAACATTCTTAAGATAGGTGATCGGCAGCCGGTATCGCAAGAGGGTGCCTGGCGTCCTGCTGCCTTTCAATCGGTTCAAAGACTGAACAGTCTGTCCATGTGGCCGCTACGACATGATCAGGCCGCCATCGACATTGATGGTCTGGCCGGTGATGTAAGCCGCATCGTTGCTTGCAAGGAAGGTAACGAGGCCCGCAACGTCCTCGCCAGATCCGGCGCGCTTCATGGGGATACCTTCGACCCATTCCTTCATGAGTTCGCCCGGACCGTAATTGCCGAGCAATTTGCCCCACGCCTGGTCGTTGTAGGCCCACATGTCGGTTTCGATGATGCCGGGGCAGAAGGCGTTCACGGTGATGCCCTCGGTGGCGACTTCCTTGGCAAGGCTCTGGGTGATGCCGACGACGCCCATCTTCGAGGCTGCGTAATGTGGCGTGTAGATAAAGCCAGCACGCGCCTGACCGGAGGCCGTGTTGATGAGGCGGCCACCGCGGCCATGCTTGCGCATCCGGGCGATGGCTTCCTGGGCGCAAAGAAAGACGCCCTTGGTGTTGACGGCCATGATCTTGTCCCACTCGCCTTCGGTCATGTCCTCGATGCGGGCGATGGTGATGACGCCGGCATTCTGGATGGAAACATCGACGGCGCCAAAGGCCTGTTCGGCGGCATCGAACAGAGACTTGACGCTAGCCTTGTCGGTAACGTCGCCAACAAAGGAGATCGCCTTTCCGCCATCGGTCGTGATCTGCTCAGCGACCGCATGGACGGCGTCCTCATTGGCCGACACTACCAGATTGGCGCCTTCGCGCGCAAAACGTCTGGCAATCGCGGCACCGATCCCTCGGCTTGCGCCGGTAATGACGACGGTCTTGTTTTCGAAGCGTTGCATGCTCTTTTCCTCTACCGGTTAGGGGTACGGTCCGGTCACCCCGATGTTAAGCGACTGCAGAAATAATGCCGGAAAATTCCGATGCCTTCAGCGATGCGCCGCCGACCAGGGCTCCGTCCACATTGGGAACGCCGAAGATCGCCGCCGCATTCGCCGCCTTGACCGAGCCGCCATAAAGGATCCGTACAAGCGTACCATCCCTCTTCAATCGTTCTTCGAGCACATGGCGGATTGCGGCATGCACCTCTTCGATCTCCGCGATCGATGGCACCAGTCCGGTGCCGATCGCCCAGACCGGTTCATAGGCAATTGCGGTATTGGTGCTCGTCGTGCAGTCGGGGATCGATCCCTCAAGCTGCGCGCGCACGACCTCGATCGCCTTGCCCTCGTCGCGCTGCTGGCGCGTCTCGCCGACGCAGATGATGCTCGTCAGCCCGGCCCTGTGGGCGGCGGCCGCCTTGGCGGCAACAGCGCAATCGGCTTCAAGATAGGACGAGCGCCGCTCCGAATGGCCGACGATGACGAAGCGCGCACCGATTTCCGCGAGCATGGCGGCGGAGATGTCTCCGGTATAGGCGCCGGCGAATTCGGCATGGCAATCCTGCGCCCCGATCGATATCGCCGAGCCCAAGGCGCGCTCGACGGCCTTTTCAACCAGCGTGAGGGGCGGGAAGACGACGATGTCGCACGTCGCCTCACCGGTTAGTCCCCTCAGCGCCTCGATCTCTGCAAGGGAGGATGCGAGACCGTTCATTTTCCAGTTTCCTGCGATCAGCTTGCGCATGGCGTCACCAGCAGCAGAAGCCGCCGTCGACGAGCAGATCCACGCCCGTGACGAAACTTGCAGCATTGGACAGGAGGAATACGGCGGGGCCGACCATCTCGTCGACACCAGCCATGCGCTGCATCGGGGTCTGCTCCTCGAAGAGCCTGGTTTGATGCACCATCTCCGGACGAGTGTTCATCGGCGTTGCGGTATAGCCGGGTGAAATCGTGTTGACCCGGATACCGCGCGCCACCCATTCCATTGCCAGCGACTTCGACATGTGGATCACGCCGGCCTTTGACGCATTGTAGTGTGCCTGGCTGAGGCCACGGTTGACGATAACGCCCGACATGGAGGCGATGTTGACGATCGATCCGCGTCCATTCTTCAGCATGGCCCGTGCCTCCGCCTGGCAGGAGAGGAAGACGCCCTTCAGGTTGATGTCCATCAGCGTCTGATATTGGTCTTCCTCCATCTCCTCGGCGGGATTGGCATTGGCAATACCGGCCGCATTGACAGCAAGCGAGAGCGCGCCGAGATCGGCTTCGGTGCGCGCGACGGCATCGGCCAGAGACGACTTGCTGGTAACGTCAGCCGCGATTTCGATCGAGCGGCGACCGGCCGCACGAATATGGCTGGCGGTATTGGCAAGACCGTCATCCGTGCGGCGATCGAGCAGCGCCACATCGGCGCCGCACTGTGCAAGGCCAATCGCGATCCTCTGTCCGATCCCGCTGCCCGCACCCGTCACGATGGCGACCTGGCCGCTGAGATCAAATAGTTTCGGTGCATTGAGAGAGATGTCGGACACCGCTCTTCCTTTCTGTCTTTGCCTGGAGCGCTTTCGCTTTTCTTCGAATAGCGAAAGCGCTCTATCTCTTTGTTTTTACGCATTTCCGGACGGAAAACTGCTGCGCACTTTTCCTGGAAATTCTCTAGATTGTCGCCAGTTCCATGACGGAGACGTCGTTGGCCTCGTCACGACTTAAAATGCCTGCCTGTTTGCCCTGTGCCAGTACGAGGATTCGGTTCGATACGCCGAGCACTTCCTCAAGGTCGGAGCTGACGACGATAACCGCGACCCCCTGTCTGGCGAGCTTGACGATGATGTCGTAGATGCCGGCGCGGGCGCCGACATCGATGCCGCGCGTTGGCTCGTCGAGTACGACGACCTTCGGATCACGCATCAGCCATTTGGCGATGACCACCTTCTGCTGGTTGCCGCCCGAAAGATCTGAGGCAAGTTGTTCCGCACGGCCCTTTACGCCGAATCTTGCCACCGCCTTTTCAGCAAAGGCGCGCTTCATGCCGGAAGTGATCCAGCGGCCGCCGAGCTTGTCGAGATTGGCGTAGATGATGTTTTCGCTGATCTTGTGCGCAACGACGAGGCCCTGGTCCTTCCGGTCCTCGGGAACCATGACGATGCCCTTGGCAATCGCGTCCGCCGGGCTGCGCAGCCTGAGCGGCTCGCCCTCCAGAGCAATCGAACCGGCGCTGATCGGATCTGCACCGGAAATCGCGCGAACGAGTTCGGTACGACCTGCACCGACAAGGCCGGCAATGCCAAGGATCTCGCCGGCGTGAACGTCAAAGCTCACACCGCGGAAGGAGTTGTCCGGCGATGTCAGGCCGGATACGCGCAGTACCGGCCGGCTCGTCGGCTCGGGAAGTGGCGGAAACATGCGATCGAGCGAACGGCCGACCATGCTTTCGACGATCGTGCGCACGGGCGTTGAGCTGTCGGCAAATTCATGGACGCGCTCTCCGTCGCGAAGCACGACGATGCGGTCGGTGATCTGCTTGATCTCCTCCATGCGGTGGGAGATGTAAATGATGCCGACACCCTCGGAGCGAAGCTTTCTGATCTGCTCGAACAGGGCCTCAGTCTCCGCACCACCGAGGGCTGCGGTGGGCTCGTCGAGAATGAGCAGCTTTGCGTTGAGCGCCAGTGCCTTCGCGATCTCGATGAGTTGCTGATTGGCGGTCGAAAGGCCGGCAACCTTCCGCGTCGCGGGAATGTGCAGGTTCAACCTCGCGAGCTGTTCCTGGGCACGGCGAACCATCTGGGCGCGGTCGACCATGCCGTTCTTCATCGGCCATCGGCCGATGAAGACATTTTCGGCGATGGATAGATGTGGCAGAAGCTGCAGTTCCTGATGGATCAGCACGACACCCTTGTCGATTGCATCGCGCGGAGCGGCCGGGGCATAAGGCTGCCCCAGCCACGTCATGGTTCCCTCGGACGGAATGCGCGAGCCCGCTATAATGCCTGAGAGCGTCGACTTGCCGGCGCCGTTTTCGCCGAGAAGTGCTACCACTTCACCGGCATGGACGTCGAGGTCCACGTTCTTCAGCACCTGGAGCGGTCCGTAGCGCTTGGATATGCCCCTCAGGGAAAGAACCGGCTGGGTCACATCTTGCCTCCTCGAGATTTCCACTGATTACGGATGGTTGGCGATAAAGCCTGCCACGTTGTCCTTGGTCGTCAGGGTCGCATCGAGAAGCTGAACTGCGGGAACCTTGTCGCCGGCAACGAGCTTGACTGCATTTTCTACTGCGTCGCGGCCCATCTTCTGCGTCTGCTGTGTCGCCGTTACATCGAAGACGCCCTTGCTCAGCGCTTCGAGAGCCGCGGTGTCACCGTCGAAGCCGGCCACGACGATCTTCTGCGAGGGGTTTGCGACTTTGATAGCCTGGGCAGCGCCAAGCGCCAGTGCATCGGCCTGGGCAAAGACGATCGAAACATCCGGATTGGCCTGCAGCATGTTCTGCATGATCTGGAAGCCTTCGTCCTGGAACCAGTTGTTGGAATATTGTTCGGCGACGACCTTGACGTCCGGATAGGCCTTCAGGGACTCCTGGCAACCCTTGGTGCGGTCGAGCTCCGGCGTGGTGCCCTTCTGGCCATGGATGATGACCATTTTGCCCTTGCCGCCGGCTTCCTTGAGGATGTAATCGCAGACCGCCTTGGCCGATTTCACGGAGTCCGTTGCCAGGAACGTATCGCCAGGTGCGCCATCCGCATTGCGGTCGACGTTGACGACCGGAATTCCCGCCTGCTTGGCAAGCTTTACCGGAACGGTCGCGGCGGCGGCGCCAGCAGGGATGTAGATCAGGGCGTCGATGTTCTGGGTGAGGAGATCCTGGACCTGGTTGATCTGCGTCGGGCCATCGCCCTTGGCATCGACCGTCACCACCTGGATGCCACGCGTCTTGGCTTCAGCTTCGACAGCCTGCTTGATTTGATTGAAGAAGTTCGCCTGCAGATTGGCGACGGCGAGCCCGAGCTTTTTCACTTCCTTGGCCTGAACCGAGCCCAGTGACAGCGACAGAACCGCCGCCGATGCCAGGAGAATACGCACAAATTTCATTTTCTTTCCTCCGTTTTTGATGGCCCCTTGGGTAACCTCCCCCTCGGGCAGTGATCCGCTCCAAACCTTATCGGAGAGGAATTTTTCGATGATCCGACCTGTGCGGACCGAAAGCTTAGGCGGCTCGGCGCCTGCGGATGGTCTCCGCGCCGACCGCAAGAACGATGACGATGCCGATGATGACCTGCTGAAGGAACGGCGAGACGTTGAGCAGGTTGAGGCCGTTGCGCAGGACGCCGATGATCAGGACTCCGATCAGCGTACCGCCAATGCCGCCGGTACCACCGGACAGGGAGGTTCCACCGATAACCACAGCCGCGATGGTATCGAGCTCGTAGCCGAAGCCGCTGGACGGCTGTGCCGAGTCCAGGCGGGCGGCAAGCACGATGCCAGCGAGGCCCGCGAGAATGGCGCTCAGCACATAGACCAGGATCGTTACGAGTTGCACGTTGAGCCCGGCAAGGCGCGCTACTTCGGGATTTCCGCCGACCGCGTAAAGCATGCGCCCCTCGGAGCGGAAGTGAAGAAACAGCCATGCAATGAGGGCGACAGCCAGCATGAGAAACACGGTGGCGGTCAGCACGCCGAAATGACGGTCGATCGCGAGCGTCATGAACCAGTCGGGAAACCCGACGATCTGCTGCCCGTCCGTAATCATGTTCGCGACACCGCGTGCGGCCGACATCATCGCTAGCGTTGCGATGAAGGCCGGGACCCTGAACAGCGTGACGACAAGACCGACAATGAGCCCGCTGGCGGCAGACGCTATCAGTCCGAGCGCGATCCCGACCCCAAGCGGCAGGCCTGCCGTATTGGCGGTCCAGCCCATCACCATCATCGATAGTGCGAGCACGGAACCGACGGAAAGATCAATCCCGCCGATCAGGATCACAAATGTCATGCCGACAGCCATGATCCCAAGGACCGTGATCTGGTCGAGAATGTTCAGGCCATTGCGGACAGAGAGAAAGGCGTCGGTGCTGAAAGACAGGAACAGGCAGAGGAGGAGCAGGCCGATCAGCGGTCCGGTCGCTCCCGACAGCTTGCTACGCCACGTTCCGGACGGTCGGCTCTGATTTTGAATGTCTATCGCCACCATCGTTCCTCCTGCAATTCTGACGCCTGATGATATATTCGTTCATCATAGAATAAATATTCACACTTGGTGGAAAATTCGTAACAAGTTGCGGAAAGGCTGTCAACAGGGTCATTCAACCGAGCTTCATCAATTGAAAGCAGATGAGGGGCTTGACTAACGTGATTGGTGTGCAAAAATATCTAATAGTGAATAAATATGCATAACGAGGATGATGATGGAAATTTCGGAGCTTGAGCGTATTGCTCGCCAGGTCCGTTTGCGCGACCTTCAAGCCGTGTATGAGGCAGGCGCCGGCCATATTGGCGGGGAAATGTCGGTCATCGACCTCCTTGCCGCATTGTATTTTCGCGTCTTGCGCGTCTGGCCGGACAAGCCGAAGAGCCCGGATCGCGATCGCTTTGTCCTGTCGAAGGGACATACCGCCTGTGCGCTCTATGTCATTCTCGCCAAGCGTGGTTTCATTGCGGAGGATGAGATTTCGACCTTCCTGAAGCCCTATTCCCGCCTGAACGGGCATCCGAATTGCAACAAGGTTCCTGGTGTCGAGACTAACACCGGGCCGTTGGGACACGGGCTTCCCGTTGCGGTTGGCATGGCGAAGGCGGCCAAGCTATCGGGCGCGAAATACCACACCTATGTCATCACCGGCGACGGCGAGATGCAGGAAGGCTCCAACTGGGAGGCCATCATGGCGGCGCATCAGTTCAAGCTGGATAATCTGACGCTGATCATCGACCACAACAGATTCCAGCAGGGGGCGTCACTGTCGGATACCAATGATCTTGCCCCGCTGCGCCCGAAGCTCGAGGCCTTCGGCTGGGAGGTCAACGAAATCAACGGCAACGACATGCACGCGATCGTGCCCGCTCTCGAGCATCGAAGCGACCGTCCCCATTGCATCGTGGCGCACACCAACAAGGGCCATGGCATCTCCTTCATGCAGGACCGTGTCGACTGGCATCACAAGGTTCCAAGCAAAGAACAGTATGAAATCGCATTGGCAGAACTGTCGGAGGCAATCCAATGAATGCGCCCGTAATCCCACCGAAGCTTTACGACTGCCGCGATGCCTTCGCCGCGACGCTCGAACGTCTGGCAGCCGAGAATGAAACCATCGTCGCCGTGTGCAACGACTCCGTCGGTTCCTCCAAGCTCAATGGCTTCAAATCAAAATTTCCCGACCGCCTGGTCAATGTCGGCATCGCCGAACAGAACATGGTGGGTGTGGGCGCCGGTCTCGCCAATGGCGGACGCTTGCCCTACGTCTGTGCCGCCGCGCCGTTTCTCACCGGCAGATCCCTAGAGCAAATCAAGGCCGACATTTCCTACTCCAATGCCAACGTCAAGCTCGTCGGAATTTCCTCAGGCCTGGCTTACGGTGAACTCGGCCCAACTCACCATTCGATCGAGGATTTCGCGTGGACGCGCGTGCTGCCGAACCTGCCGGTCATCGCTCCCTGCGACCGGATCGAGACCGCTGCTGCCGTGGAATGGGCCGCAGGCTACGATGGTCCTTGCTTCCTGCGCCTGTCGCGCGTCGGCGTTCCCGATTTGCTGCCGGAAGGGCACAGGTTCGAGATCGGCAAGGCGAACCTGCTTCGCGAAGGCTCCGATGTCACGCTGATTGCCAACGGCACGCTGACCCACCGTATCGTAAAGGCGGCGGAGATCCTGGCCGAACGCGGCATCAGGGCGCGCGTGCTGAACATGGCGACGGTTCGTCCGATCGACGAAGCCGCCATCATCGCCGCCGCCAACGAGACCGGCGCGATCGTCACGGCCGAAGAGCATTCGATCTTCGGCGGCCTTGGCTCGGCCGTGGCCGAAGTGGTGGTCGACAATGCACCTGTGCCGATGAAGCGCCTCGGCGTTCCCGGCATTTTTGCCCCAACCGGTTCCGCCGAATTCCTCCTCGACGAATTCGGCATGGCGCCGACGGCGATCGCCGATGCAGCAGTGGCGCTGCTCAAGCGCAAATGATCTGATAGCAGGTCTTCAAAGCCGGGGCGCGCATCCGCCCCGACCATTCGTTTGAGGAGAAAATGATGCGGGCTATTCTGGCGATCGACCAGGGCACGACCAATTCCAAGGCAGTGCTGGTTTCCGAGAGGGGAGAAGTCCTGGCGCGAGGCTCGGCCGCCGTCGGCATTTCCTATCCGCAGCCGGGATGGGTCGAGCAGGATCCGCGCCGCATCTATGCCTCTGTCTGCGAGGCAATCGAGGCCTGCCTGAAAGGCGCCCCCGCCGTTACCATTGAGGCCGTGGCGGTGTCCAACCAGCGTGAATCGGTGACGGTGTGGGATGCTGAGACCGGCGAAGCGCTCGGTCCTGTCTTGAGCTGGCAGTGCCGCCGCACCGCGCCGGACTGCGAGCGCCTGATCACGGAAGGCCGCCTCGACCGGGTGGAGGCGCTGACCGGGCTGCCGCTCGACCCGATGTTTCCGGGGGCGAAATTCCGCTGGCTGCTTGATCGTGTGCCGGCCGGGCGCCGTGTGCGTCTCGGCACGATCGATGCCTGGCTCATTCATTGCATGACCGGTGGTCGCCGCCATGTCTGCGATGCCTCCAATGCGGCTCGCAGCCAGTTGTTCGACCTCAAGCGCCAGGCCTGGAGCGAGGAACTCGGGAAAATCTTCGAAGTCGATATCGGCCTGCTCCCCGAGGTGCTCGACAGCTCAGCCGATTTCGGCGTGACGCGGGGGCTCCCGGGCATTGCCGACGGTACGCCGATCCGTTCCGCAATAGGCGACAGCCATGCGGCGCTCTTCGGTCACGGAGCCTTCAAGCCGGGCGACGCCAAGGTAACTTTCGGGACCGGCTCTTCCGTCATGACGACGCTTCCGCGCTTCATCGCACCGCAGAACGGCATTACCACGACGGTCGCTTGGCGGATTGCCGGCGTGCCGACCTTCGCCTTCGAAGGCAATATTCTCGTCTCGGCCGCGAGCCTTCCCTGGATGGCGGAGATTCTGGGGCTTGCGGATGTGGCTGCTCTCGTCGATCTCGCTGAAACAGCCGAACCGGGAGGGCCGGGGTTCGTGCCGGCCTTCGTCGGCCTCGGCGCTCCCTACTGGAGTTCCGATGCCCGCGCACTTTTCTCCCAGATCAACTTTGCCACGACCCGCGCCCAGATGGCTCGATCGGTCACGGATTCGATCGCCTGCCAGGTCCACGACGTGATCGCCGCCATGCGGGCTCAGAGCGGCGGCAAACTCGGTGCGCTTTATGTCGACGGCGGACCGAGCCAGAATCGCTTCCTGATGCAATGCGTATCGAACCTGATCGAGCATGCCGTCGTTCAGTGTGAAGCGCCGGAGGCATCCGCTCTCGGAGCAGCCTATCTCGCCGGACTTTCGCTCGGCATGTGGACGGATCTGGAGGTAATCGCGGCGTTACCACGCAGCACGCAAGTAATCCGCCCTGAAGGCATCGATCGGACTGGCCTTTTGAATACGTGGAATGATGCACTCGCCCGCTCGACGTTCCCTCACACACCGGTTAAATGTGAATAAAAATTCACGCTGGAACCGATATGGCCCGTTTGCACGAACTTCGCCTGATTTCGAGAGTTGCTCAGATGTATCACATCGAGAAGCGGCGACAGGCAGAGATCGCCGAGCACCTCCGTCTGTCGCAGGCAACCGTGTCACGAATGCTGAAACGGGCTGAAGCCGAAGATATCGTGCGCACCAGCGTGATCCCGCCAGCCGGAACCTATACCGAACTCGAAAGCGCGCTTCGGGAAAGATACGGCCTGCCAGAAGCCGTTGTCGTCGAGTGCACGGAAGACCGAGATGCCGCCATCATGGCCCGGATCGGCGAGGCCGCTGCCCATCTGCTCGAGGTGACGCTTGCCCCTGGCGAGATCATCGGCGTGTCGAGCTGGAGCCAGACGATCTTCAATATGGTCGAAAACATCCATCCGCAGAAAAGCGCTCAGGTCAAATATGTGGTTCAAACGCTGGGCGGGATGGGCGATCCGTCCGTTCAGACGCATGCCACTCAGCTTACCACCCGCCTTGCTCGTTTGACCGGAGCTGAGCCGAAGCTCCTGCCTGTGCAGGGCGTTACAAGTTCGCGTGAAGCCAAGCTCCTGATGCAGGCCGATCCCTTTGTTCGCGAAACCATGGACCTCTTCGGCAGCATTTCGCTTGCCATCGTCGGTATTGGCGGTGTTGAGCCGTCCGAACTGCTGACACGGTCCGGCAATATCTTCTCATCGCGCGAACTTGCCGATCTCGCAGAAGCCGGGGCTGTCGGCGACATTTCGCTACGGTTCTTCAACAAGGATGGCGGGCTGGTGAAAACCCCACTCGACGATCGCGTCATCGGTCTTCCGATCGAAGATCTGAAACGGATCGACCGGGTTATTGCATTGGCAGGCGGGGCGAAAAAAACTGCGGCGATCGCGGGAGCGCTTCGTATCGGCGTCATAGACATGCTGGTGACGGACAAGTTCACGGCGGAACGATTAATCGATTTACGCGATTCGTGAGCGGGCGATTTCGGCGCTCCCGACAGCCGCGAAGATAGCTCGGATACGCTGTCCGCTGATACTCACCGCATTAGCTCAGCCACCAGATATCACCATCGGCAAGGATCTAAATTTCCAAGCGGCGGTGGCGACGTCACAATACGGTCTCGAACAGAGGGATTAATGCCGCTCCAATTGCACCCGGAGCGTCAATCACTTCAGCCGCAGCGAGCCTGGGGACGTCGCGCAATGCGCCATGTCGCGGTAGATTGTTAATCTCGGTTCGCTTGATGAGCATTCCTGCGAGCGCGTGAGGAAGTTCGCCGCCAAGGACGATCAAGGCCGGGTCAAACACTGCGCAGATCGCATTGATGGCGCGATTGTGGGCCGGCGTGACGCGGTCGATCCACTCGGTAATAGCATCCGAGTTCAACGCAGCTTCACTTTTGAGATCCTTCAGCGTCAGGTCTGAGCGGCCTTTGGAGCGCAGATGCTGAAGCAAATTACCAAGCGCGGGGCGGTTCTCGTAGTCCTGTCGATCGAAGAGCACGGAAAATTCACCCGCATTCCCGAAACTGCCGCGAAATGGCATTCCGCCGGAAACGAGTCCGCCGCCGTAACCATGGAGATGGGCGATATAGGCGAAGTCTGCGCTCTCGCGGCCCACACCGAAGATTGCTTCGGCCAAGGCCGCCGTGCGGGCGACATTGTCTGCCCAAACGGGTAAGCCCAGTTGCTTTCCCAGCAGAGGTGCCAGGTCGATCAATGACCAGTGGGCGAGTGGTAGTGGGCAATTGAATGCGGTTTCCAGCATGCGGTGTCCGCTGACAGCAAGGCCGATGCCCAGTATGTCGTGCCGTTTTGCACCCCTGAGGGTAAGAAGATCCTCAACCGCGGTTTCGATCCGATCCATCTCAACGGAGAGGGAGGATCCTTCCTGTGGAATTTCCATCTTCTCCAGCGGCTCCCCGAACCCCATCAGGCATAGGCCGATCGACCCCACATTTATCGAGATGCCGAGTGTCAGGCACCAGTCTTTGCAAAGACTGAGCCCTGGGCTGGGTGGGCCGGGTCGACGCGTTTCCGACGACGTGAACGTTATCATTCCTCGATCACGAAGCTGCGCGACGATCCTATGCAGGGATTGTTGGGTAAGGTCGAGCGGCTCGGTCAGGTCGGAGCGCTCGATCCCGGGAGACTTCCAGATCAAACGCAACAGGTCGCGCTCATTGCGGGACGCAACCCGTTTGGGTTGCGACTCTCGCAGGAAATGGGCCGCAACATGCTCTAACGGATCATACTTCATTTACAGATCTTTTTGATTTACACTGTAAGTGTGAATTGCGCTGGCAGGTGCTTCGATTCGATCAAAGTGCGCAGCTCAATTCCCAATTACTGATCCTGCATACATGAACAAGATTGGCCAATCCAGCCGCGGCAAGGGCCTTTCGCGAATGACGGGAATGGAAGGCGTTACCAGCGTAGCGACAACTTTGAACGAGGCGGAATAGATAAAAGGGAAAGAACCGAACTGCATGATCCTATTGAGATTCGAGAACTCTGCACATGCTCCCGAGCACACGGTTGGCGGCTTTGTGCCAACCCATGAGGGCATTGATTTCGAATCCATGGTTCAAACCTTTTCTACCAACTATGGTGCGTTTGGCGCCAAACCGTTGGGGAGAGAACGGGGCTTCGGCTGGGCGGTGGAACTGCGCAGAAGCGGCGCTTTTACCGCGGTTCATTCCACCTATCAAAGCCCCTGGGAAGTTCGCACGCTCGATGAAACCCCGCAGCACCTTGCGTTCTACATTCCTCGCACCGGATCGCTTCAGTTCACTGTTGGTAAAAGAGCCGTTGAAGGTCGGGCAGGCCATCTTCTGATGGGCAACAATCATGAGATAGGCAATCGCTGTCTCCAAGGCGGTCCGCACCGCTCGGATGCTCTCTTGCTGGACTGGAAGATCATAAGGCGGATGCTTGTGTCGCTGTTGGAAGCTCCTGTCTTCGAGACGCTTGATCTTGAGCCCATTGTGGACCTTGCAACGCCTTCGGGCCAATTGATCGGTAACCTGGTCATGACGATCGTGCAGGGCATGCGTAACAACGGCCCGCTCATGTCTTCACCTCTTGCAGTCGCGGCGATGAGCGAAACGCTCGCCGATCTTGTGCTCCGGTGTGCTCCCCATCGCCTGTCGGGGCATTTGGAAAGAAAGAAGGTGTCGACGGTCGCGCCCTGGCATGTCCGGCGCGCCATCGATTACATGTACGCCAGAATTACTGAGCCCTTCACCATATCGATGGTGGCGGACGATGTCGGAGTTTCGCTGCGCGCCCTGCAAATGGGCTTCAAGGACTTCAAGGGGACGTCGCCAGGCGCCTATCTGCGCGCGATAAGGTTGAAGGCCGCCCACGACCAGCTTCGCGACCCCCTAAATCTGCAATCCGTGCGCGAGATTTGCACGAGATGGGGCTTCTTTCATCCAGGCAGGTTTGCTGTCGTCTATCGCAATGCTTTCGGAGAAAGCCCGAGCGATACACGCTCACGAGCAGCAGCCTCGCTGTAGGAACCGCGAACCCAACTACCATGATTCAACCGTCGCTGTAGAAAACATGCCACCAGGATCTCATGCCAGACGATAGCGTTCTTTCAAACTCGTTTCGCTAC
This sequence comes from Rhizobium sp. A22-96, assembly GCF_053521805.1. NCBI lineage: Bacteria > Pseudomonadati > Pseudomonadota > Alphaproteobacteria > Hyphomicrobiales > Rhizobiaceae > Rhizobium > Rhizobium sp. A22-96. The sequence continues at coordinate 77,659 of NZ_JBNWDQ010000006.1, read as the reverse complement.
AGTGGCGCTTCGTTCGACAACATGATTGAAACGCTCGGCGGGGCCTTCGGCGCCTTTAGTGCCGAGCCGATGGGGCAGGCATCGGATTTTCGCTGGGGGATCGACATTGCCCTGCATGACAACGCGGTCTTGCTCAGCGGTTATCATCAGGATGAGTTCCAGTTCAAGATCGAGCCAACGCGTGACACTGCGGAGTATTTGTCCATCGTCATTCCGCGAAACGGCGGCATGGGAGTGGCCTACGGCGCGCGCATGGCGGAGGCGGGAGAGGGAAAGCTGCTGCTCTATAATAACTTCGAGCCAGACAGCGTCACCATGTACGGTCAGTCAAATTTGATAGATGAATTGCTGCTTGGCTGGTCTGTCATTTTACAGACCATTGATCAGACCTTTGAACAATCCCTTAGCGGCTCCCTGCAGCTGCTGCCCGAATTGAGCCTGACAACAGCGGTTGGCCAGACCATCGGCAACCTGGCGGCAACGATGATGAACGGCATGCGCGACAACGGCCCGTTGTTGCGGTCTCCGATCGCCATGTCTCATATTACGCAGGCACTCGCCGAGCTTGTCATACGTCTGGTTCCTCACCGGCTATCGCACTTGCTGGACCAAAAGCCGAGCTTGATAGCCCCACGGCACGTCCGTCGGGCGATCGAGTTCATGCAGGCCAATATCAGCCAACCCATCGGCATGACCGAGGTAGCGGCAGCGGCCGGAGTATCCATTCGGGCGCTTCAACTCGGCTTTCGCACCTTCAAGGACACGACGCCGCTTGCCTATCTCATGAAGCTTCGCCTGCGAGAGGCGCGACAAGACCTACTTGATCCCGAAAATAGCCAGGCCGTGAGCGAGGTCTGCCTGAAATGGGGATTTTTCCATTTCGGGCGATTTTCTGCCGTCTACAGGGCGACGTATGGAGAAAACCCTTCGGAAACGAAAAAGCGCGCCAGCAGACCTTGACCGTCAAGGCCCAGGGCAAGTGATTGCCGGTCGCGCCTCCACCCTTATGGAGTTCCAGTGACAGGTGAGCGATATCGGGTCGCCCGCCTCAGTGTTGGGTCAAGACCTCATAGAGGCGCTTTTGTGCTTCCTGAGGCGTGGTGGTTCCATTGTTGAAGAAGTCGCCGACGACGCCGATCCAGCCTTCTGACATCTGCGAGGGCATCGCCTGAGATTGAGCGCTAACCTCCCGGTTCTTCGCCTTGATCATCTCGAGACCCATTTTGCCGCAACGATCCAATCCCGCCGGATCAACATCGGTGCGAACAGGAAGCGAGCCCTTGAAGCGACTGAAGGCGACCTGGTTGTCTCGGTCAAGAACCATGCGCGCAAAGGCACGCTGCGCATCGGCTGCTCCCTCACGATTGGTGAGCGGAAAGGCAAAGGCGTCGATGACCATGAAGTAGGCTATGGCGGTTCCGGGAGCCAGGCTGCAATCGAAATCCCTATCGACCTCATAACCTCTCGCAACAAACTCGCCCTTGGCCCAATCACCCATGAACTGCATGCCCGCGTCGCCCCTGCCGACCGCGGCTGTCGCATCGGCCCAGGTCTTGTTCTTTCTTGTCTCGAGCGGTTCGACATATTGCGATAGCCTCGAGAGCATCTTCAAGGAGGCGATCATTCGTGGATCCTGCACCAGACTGGCATCACCGCCCATGAGGCGCGTATACCCATCCGGGCCAAATTCATGATAGATGATATCGTTGAAGATCAACGATATCTCCCAGCGCGTCCCTCCGAGCGCGATCGGCAGATGCCCGGATGCCTTGATCTTCTCGGATGCATCGAAAATCTCATCCCATGTGGTTGGCGTTCGGACCCCGGCATGGTCGAATATTGTCTTACTTGTCCAAAGCCAGTTTTCGGCATGAATGTTCGTCGGCGCGAAGTAGACTTTTCCCTGATAGGAGATGCGGTCGAAAACCGTGGCCGGGATGAAGTCCCGCCAATGATCGGCCATTGCGACATCATTGATGTCCTGCACGATTCCCATCTCCGGCAGTTCCCGTGACCCTTCATTGGCATTCCATTGCATCACACTCGGGGCATAGCCATTGGCGATGCGATCGCTGACGATGCGCTGAACGGCGACCTTGTTCTCAGCGGGCACATCGGCCCATTGATTGCCGCCGGCGAGCCAGGCCTTGCGAAATACATCGAGTGCCGCCGCCTCGCTTTTCGACACCCAGAAGTGAACGACGTCCACCGCCATTTTGTCTGCGGCAACTGCTCGCTCCGAAGGGCTGACCGCGGCCAGAGCTGCGGCCAATGCAACCTGCATCATCTTCTTCATTTGGGGATCTCCACCCGATCGTCATGCCTGGTAATGGCGCGCAGCGCCTCGTCGGAATTGATCAGCCAGCCGTTCGCTTCATTCGCTTTGTCGGCAGCCGTTTGACGCTTCGATCGGCCTGCAGCCGCGCCGTTGCCAATGTCGCGGGTTCGGGCCTGGCGAAGAGATAGCCTTGGCCGATATCGCAGCCGATCTTGAGGAGGAAGACGCGTTGCGCATGGGTTTCAATGCCCTCAGCTATGCACCGTTTGCCCAGATTTCCCGCCAGATCGACCATCGCCCGCACAATCTGCTCGGACCGGATATCGTTGCCGATTTCGGCGACGAAGCTACGATCGATCTTCAACTCGTCGAACGGAAAATCGCGAAGATGCACAAGCGACGCGAAGCCCGTGCCGAAATCGTCGAGGGAGACCGACATGCCGTGTTGTCGGAAACGCGTGATGGTTTCCAGTATTTGATTGGTGCCGCGGTTGAGGAAAACGTCTTCCGGTACCTCCACCGCGAAATCGTGCCATTCGAGTTGATGGGTCCGGGTGGCGTTCTCGATGAGCTCATAGCCTTCCCGTCCGACAAGGAGGACCTCTGGAAGATTGATCGCAATCGGGCCGGGCCGCAAACCGGCTGCCTTCCAGGCTTGAATGTCGGACGCGACGATATCCACGACACAGCACGTCATGCTGCGCACGAGATGCGATCCTTCCATCAGCGGCAGGAAGCGTCCGGGCGGCAGGATGCCGAGCTGGGGATGGTTCCAGCGCACCAAAGCCTCGAATCCAAGATGTTCTCCGGTTCGCAAATCGACTTTCTGCTGGTAATGGACAACGAATTCCTCGCGCGCGGGGGCGAGCGCCAGGGCCGCTGCGAGTTGGTTTTCTTCCAAACGCTGAGCAAGCGAGGCCTCATCGAAAATGACCACCGTCCCGCGTTTGACCTTTGCCGCATAAAGGGCAAGATCCGCCACCCGCATGAGGCTCGGTTCGTCTGTTGCGTGCGCGGGAGCTGCTGCGCCGCCGATGCTAGCGGATACTGGGATCAAACGACCTTCGAAATGACATTCCGAAGCGATCGCTGAGATGGCGCGGCCTGCGGCAATCTCGAGCGCCGAACCATCGCCGACGCCTGGGAGAAGAACGGCAAACTCGTCACCACCCAGCCGTCCGACCACGTCGCCGACGCGAAAGGTCCTTTGAAGGGCATCGGCAACATGCGTAAGCACCGCGTCGCCTGCCGGATGGCCGAAGTTATCGTTTATGGATTTGAAGTTGTCGAGGTCGATGAGCAGGAGCGAGAAGTTTGCCCCGGTTTTTTTCTGACTGGCAAACAACTCGGTCAGTGAATCGTTGAAAGCAGAGCGGTTGTTGAGGTTGGTGAGCGCATCCGTATGGGCAAGCCGGGTGAGTTTATTCTCAAAATCAAGCGTCTTGCGATGCTCGCTGTGGAGTTTTCTCAGAAGCGGCAGGAAAAGGATTGTCGTGGCTAGAATGAGGGTCGCTGCGATAAGGCCCAGTAACACGGCGCTTATGAGACGTGCGTGATCTATGCTGCCGTCGCTTCTGTCATGCGCGCTATCAATCAGCGCCCTGAACTGGCGCATAAGGAGACTGTCGGACGAGGCGGCAAAGTCAATCGGTCCCCAAAAGGAATAGCGTTGTCGGCGGTCTTCTGCCGTTGTCGACATCACGCGCTCGGCACGCTCCAGGAAGTCCTCGAGCCGTTGGGAGAGATCGAGCCGCAAGGTCTCCGACCCTGTGTCATGTTTATTGAGCTTCTCCAGAAGATTGGCGCTTATCTTGCCATTCAGCTCGTTCAGCTTCTTGCTCATGGTTCGAATATCGGCGATCGCGCTTCGAACATCGTCAATCATCGGCGCCACGACATAGTCGGGTGTGTTCGGGTCGATCGAAGCACGCATGACGGCTCGCGTTTCGATGGCAAGTTGTTGAAAGCGGATGAATTGGCGCCCGACAAGATAGCTGACATCCTGCTGCAGCGAATGACGTTCCAGCGCAATCTCGACTGTCTCATAAGTCGCGCTGATCAGTATCGTCATGACGATGATAGCAGCTACATAATATCGCCCGATAGATTGAATATAGTGTTCGATAGAGGGATGAATTGGCTTCCGATGAAGGTATTTATCTCTTATTTTCATAAAATACTCAATTTAAGTGAAATAGGCACTCGTAATATCGATGAGTATCTTTTGTATCTGTTATATTCGGCGGGATTGTCTGAGCTCAATGCGATCTGGATGGGCCGCAGTTGTAGGGGTCTCTATCAGTTTCTCCTGGATGCTGAGTAATTCTTCAAAAATGGCCCGAATTTGATTGCGGGCACTCTCGATTTGCTTTTGCGCAAGATCGAAGTCGATCTCATCATGGTCGGACGCATGGTGGAGATGGCTGGGAGGGAATGGAATAACATTGCTCATTGATGATCCTTTAATCTAGGCACTCAGCTTCAGCGTCACGCAGCTTTGGTTCTCTGATGCTGCGGCGTTCGAACCGCATCCTTTGTCCCGCTCATAGGCGGGATATCACTTCACAGGGAGCATGGGGCGATCGGCCGCTTTGGCGTGACGATCATTTAAACCAGCGAAATTCATTTCACAGGTGGCAAACATCCGAAGGGCCTAGGTCCCTCGCATGGTGCTTTCGGCTTACGGAAGGATCAAATCCCCTGAAGGGGATTGGAACCGTGCGAGCCAATGCCATGCTGTCACAAAGCGGTGCGAATTGCTGAGAATTAGTTAAATATTTCAAACTCTTGAGCGGAGAGGGAAATCGGATGCGCAAATCGGATATTTAGCTGCGCTAATCGGCTTGTCGCTTCAATTTGGTGACTAGAGGGTAAGTCCCGATCAATCGTTTGGCTGTCTCACCAATTATAATGCCTAATTGGAATATGCTGAGCTCTCACTTCGAGCATTACCCGTGAACACAATGACCATCAAAAATACATTTCTTGCGGCCTATCCAGGCGCAATGAGGCTTAGAACCACCCGCGATCAATGCATGCATCTCGTGAGCTAAAAGCTGCTCATAATGCCTTCCTAAAATACTATATTTCAGACAATTTAAACTAATTACGCACGTACAGTCTATATAAGGCATTGCTTATTAATATGTATGTAGTGGACTAAACGATTGAATATATGCAGTGCAATGTAGATGACTAAGTGGATCATTGCTCACTTAGAGCCGAGATACAGCCATTTGATCCGCCAATGTCACCAAGCAAGTAGTATCCTACTCCTGCATAAAGCCTCGTTCTGAGGCACTAAGCACGGCATATATCGTATCCAAAAAACGCATCATGGCCAAATTGCGCATAATTCTTGCCACATGGTCTGGCCTTCCTCGTCCCCGACGCAGGCGTAAACAACTCTTTAACCCAAAGACGGCCTGAGTTGTGCATTAGTATGATAAATGTTGGTGCGGATTTTGAAGCAAAGATATTTCATCTCACGCGATCGTTTAAGGATTCTAATCAGCGCGCTGTTTCGGAACAAAAGCGGCAACGTCGCGATTGTTGTAGCTCTATCAATGGTCCCGATGATACTCGCTGTTGGCGCCAGCCTCGATTATATCCGGGCCTACAATGTCAGACAGCGCATACAAAGTGATCTCGACGCGGCGCTGATTGCGGCAGTAAAGCAGATCGATACAGCCAAGACTGATGCTCTTAAACAGAAAGTTACTGATTGGTTCAGTTCGCAATCCGAGAGCAGTTATACAATCTCAGATATAGCAATTGATACCAGCAACCACAAGATAACGGCGATTGCGAACGGTGTTGTTCCGACAACACTCATGAAAATTGCGAATATCGACAATGTGCCGGTTAGTGTTGCAAGCTCGGTCAAAGGCCCGGCAACATCCTATTTGAACGTCTATATCGTTATCGACAAGTCACCCTCGATGCTGCTAGCTGCAACAACCGTCGGACAGCAAGCCATGTATAGTGGGATCGGATGCCAGTTTGCCTGCCATACCGGAGACGCGCACACCTCGGGAGGTGTGAATTATGCCGATAACTACGCCTATGCACATGCCAAGGGTATAAAGTTGCGGGCAGATGTTGCCGTCGATGCCGTCAACGAAGTGATCGACCTGATAGACGAGGCTGACAGCAATCACGAGCGTATCAAGGTTGGACTTTATAGTCTTGGCGACACCACAACCGAGGTTCTGGCGCCGACACTCGAGACGTCCGATGCGCGGAAGCGCCTCTCGAATGATAGCTATGGGCTGACCAGCGCGACATCCACCGACTACACGTTTTTCGACGTGGCTTTGCCGGCTCTGCAGCAGAAAGTCGGCAGTGGCGGCGATGGCAGTTCCCTCGCCAAGCCGCTCAAGCTGGTCCTGTTGCTTACGGACGGCGTCCAGTCGAAGCGCGAGTGGGTGACCGATGGCGTGACGTGGTCCGGATCTAAAATCAAGACCGCCGGACCATACTGGAACAAGGTCGCTCCCATCAATCCCGACTGGTGTGGCTATGTGAAGAACCAGTCGAACACCATGGCGGTTCTCTATACCGAATATCTGCCCATAACCACCGATTGGGGCTACAACAATACCGTTGGCTCGACGATGGCCAGTGCCAATTGGCGCAGCACCTGGGGCGGCACCATGGATAGCGGTATAGCTGCCAGCATCACACGTCGCGACTATATTCCTTATGCGCTCGCGGACTGCGCCTCGTCCAAGAGCCTGTTCATTTCCGCGTCTTCCTCGAGCGATATTGTGTCCGGCTTGTCCGCACTCTTCACGCAATATCTTGCATCCGTAAAGCTGACGCAATGATGCGCCCCAGATCATTGAGGTTCCTGCGCCATCTGTCTGCCGATCGCAAAGGAGCGGCTGCGGTCGAATTTGCGCTGCTGATATTTCCGCTGTCCCTGATAATCTTTGCCATCATAGAGGTCTCCGTGATGTTCTTCGCGGCATCCAGCCTCGATGCATCGGTGCAGAAGATATCCCGCATGATCCGTACCGGGGAGGCCGTCTCGGCCAATATGACACTCACCGATTTCAAGGCAAAAATCTGTGCGGATATGGCCCTTACCTTCAGCTGTTCGGACAATCTCCTGATCAGGGTCGATGTCATCTCCAACCTGTCTGCGGTCACCAGCGTCACTCCGATCGACAGCACGGGCAATCTCAAGGTCACGGAGGCTTTCGCCACCGGCAAGGCGAGCGATTACATGCTGGTGCAGGCATTTCTGCCGTGGAGCTCTGTCGTCAATTACTTCACCTATTCCAGTGCAAAGCTGGCGGACGGTCGCTACCTCCTGGGTGCGACTGTGCTGTTTCGCAACGAGCCCTCCTGAGATGACGATCAAACATGCCCGGCCCAAGCGCCGCATCGGAACCTTCAGCATTCGGCGCTTCGCAAGCAATCGCAATGGCGCCTCAGCGGTGGAGTTTGCGCTTCTTTTGCCAATTCTGCTGCTGCTGCTGGCGGCAACCCTGGATCTCGGACATGCATTGACCGTCAACCGCAAGCTTGATCAAATTGCTTCCACGACGGGAGATGTTATTTCGCAACAAGGCACCTGGACAAAATCCAATGTTGCCGGGCTGCTCTCCGGAATGAGCTTCATTCTGCAGCCATACGATACGACGGGGCTGACCATTACCGTGGCGGTGGAGGACGTGTCGGCAAATGGCACCGCAACGGTAAACTGGTCGGCAGCACTCAACACGTCTTCGCTTGCCGCAGGCTCGGCAAGCCCGATCACCGTGCCCGCGAGAATACAGGAAGGCGGCGTCCAGGTCGTTCTGACCCGGGTACAATATAAATTTACGACGCCGATTTCCGCATTCCTCGGAAGCTTTACCGGTGTCAGTGGCTACAGCTTCGACCGCTATTTCTTCAATCGGCCGCGTACAGCTGACACGATTACCTATAACTAGCGCGGATCGGGACTGCTTTATCGCCTCGAAAGATCGAGGTTGCGGAAAAACAGGTCGATCCGCAACGGTCTCTCAACAGGCCGCGCAAGGTTTCGGCATTCATTGTGCGGTGCATCATCGATTGCTGATTTACAAAAGTATTACTATATGATTTTTTGGCGGCGGGCCTGAGGAGATGGCCTTTGGGAGGAAATCATGAAGTTCAAGACTGCACTGATCAGTGCCACGATCCTTGCTGCCTGCATGTTCACGTCTGCGTCTGCAAAGCAGCTGGTTGTCGGTTTCTCACAAATCGGTTCGGAGTCCGGCTGGCGTGCCGCTGAAACGACCTTGACCAAGCAGGAAGCCACAAAACGCGGCATCGATCTGAAATTCGCCGATGCGCAGCAGAAGCAGGAAAACCAGATCAAGGCGATCCGTTCCTTCATCGCCCAGGGCGTCGATGCGATCCTGCTCGCGCCAGTTGTCGAGACCGGTTGGGATGCCGTGCTGAAGGAGGCCAAGGAAGCGAAGATCCCGGTCATCCTGCTCGATCGCACCATCAATGCGCCGAAGGATCTCTATCTGACCGCTGTTACTTCCGACCAGATCCATGAAGGCAAGGTTGCCGGCGACTGGCTGGTGAAGACGGTGGGCGATAAGAAGTGCAACATCGTGGAGCTGCAGGGCACCACGGGCTCTTCGCCTGCCATCGCTCGCAAGAAGGGCTTCGAAGAAGCCATCAAGGGCCATGACAACTTCAAGATCGTGCGCAGCCAGACGGGCGATTTCACCCGCTCCAAGGGCAAGGAAGTCATGGAAAGCTTCCTGAAGGCCGAAAACGGCGGCAAGAACATCTGCGCGCTCTATGCTCACAATGACGACATGGCTGTCGGCGCCATTCAGGCCATCAAGGAAGCTGGTCTGAAGCCGGGCAAGGACATCCTGACCGTTTCAGTCGATTCGGTTCCGGATCTCTTCAAGGCCATGGCGGCGGGCGAAGCGAACGCGACCGTCGAACTGACGCCGAACATGGCCGGTCCCGCCTTCGATGCGCTCGATGCCTATCTGAAGAACAAGAAGGAGCCGCCGAAGTGGATCCAGACCGAGTCCAAGCTCTACACGCAGGCTGACGATCCGCAGAAGGTCTACGAGCAGAAGAAAGACCTCGGCTACTGAGGCGACGGCCGACCGCATTCGGCAAGTATATAGCCAATGCGGTCTCTCAATATCGAATGCCGGCGCATCATCTGCATGCGCCGGCAACCGTCTTTGCATACTGGCTCAAATCCAAGGACATTCACGCCTCATGGCTCACGACGCCGAGCGACTTCTGACAGCGACAGGCTTCTGTAAATACTTCCCCGGCTCGACTGCCCTCGATCATGTCGATTTCACTCTGATGCGCGGAGAGGTTCATGCGCTGCTCGGAGAAAACGGGGCGGGAAAGTCGACGCTGATCAAATGCATGACCGGCGCCTATCGCCGCGATGGGGGTATTCTAACCCTCGATGGCACCGAGATCGATCCGCATGATACGCTCGCGGCGCAGAAGCTCGGCATCGGAACGGTCTATCAGGAGGTGAATCTCCTTCCGAACCTGAGCGTGGCGGAAAACCTCTTTCTCGGTCGGCAGCCGAGGCGCTTCGGCATGGTCAGCAGCCGTGTCATGAACGGTATGGCCAGGGATCTGCTGTCGCAATACGGCATGGATATCGATGTCGGCCGTCAGCTCGACAGGTTCTCGGTTGCCATCCAGCAGGTGATTGCGATCGCTCGCGCCGTCGATCTTTCCGGCAAAGTCCTGATCCTGGACGAGCCGACGGCGAGCCTCGACACACAGGAGGTCGCCTTGCTGTTTGGCATCATCAGACGGCTGAAACAGCGTGGCTTGGGTATAGTCTTCATCACGCATTTTCTCGAGCAGGTCTACGAGATCTGCGATCGCATCACGGTTCTGCGCAACGGCCGTCTGGTCGGCACGCGGGAAGCGGAAGGTCTTCCCAGGCAAACGCTGATCGCCATGATGCTGGGGCGCGAGCTTGCACATACCGAAAGTGCCGCAAGGCAGACCGCCAACGAAAGCGGACCGGTGAAATACCGCTTCAGCAATTTCGGCAAACGCGGCAAGATCAAGCCCTTCGACATGGAAGTGCGCGGTGGCGAGGTGGTCGGCATCGCCGGCCTGCTCGGGTCCGGGCGCACAGAGACCGCGGAAGTGCTCTTCGGCGTTGAACGATCGGATAGCGGCGAGGCGACGGTCGAAGGCAGCGCGGTCACGCTGTCCAGCCCGCGGGCCGCCATAAAGAATGGCTTCGGCTTCTGTCCGGAGGATCGAAAGACCGATGGCATCATCGGCGACCTCTCCATTCGAGAGAACATCGTCATGGCCCTGCAGGCGCGCCGCGGTTGGGCGAGGCCGCTGCCGCGCAGCGAACAGAACGCCATCGCCGACCGCTACATCAAGGCGCTGGATATCCGCACGACCGACCGTGAGAAGCCGATCAGGCTCCTGTCGGGTGGCAACCAGCAGAAAGCCATTCTGGCGCGGTGGCTGGCCACCAATCCCAGTTTCCTCATTCTCGATGAACCCACCCGCGGCATCGATGTTGGTGCACATGCGGAGATCATCCGGCTGATCGAGGATCTCTGCCGGCAGGGAATGTCGCTGGTGGTGATTTCATCCGAACTGGAAGAACTTGTGGCCTATAGCTCCCGGGTCATCGTGCTGCGCGACCGGGAGCATATCGCCGAGCTGACGGGCGAAGAGATAACCGCAGGCAACATTGTCGACGCAATCGCGACAACGCAGAAGAGCCGGGAGGAAGCATGAGTTCCCAGATCAAGGCCTCCTTGTTCCGATTAATGCCCCAGCTCATAGCTCTGGCAGCCATCCTTCTCTTGAATTTTATCATGTTCCCGCATTTCTTTCATCTGGAGGTCCAGAACGACAGATTGTATGGCAGCGCCATCGATGTCCTCAATCGCGGTGCACCGGTAGCGCTTCTTGCGATCGGCATGACCCTGGTCATCGCCACGAAGGGCATAGACCTTTCGGTCGGGGCGGTGATCGCAATTTGCGGCGCCGTGGCGGCATCGACGATCGTTACCGGAAACTCTCTGGCCTACACACTAATGCTGACCATCGGCGTCGGGATCGCATGCGGATTGTGGAACGGATTTCTGGTTGCTGTTCTTGGCATCCAGCCCATCATCGCGACGTTAGTCCTGATGGTCGCAGGCCGCGGTATCGCGCAATTGATTACTGAAGGCGTCATCCTGACGTTCAACAATGACGGCCTCATCTTCTTTGGTAGCGGATCCTTCGTGTGGCTGCCGATGCCGGTCGTTGTGTGGCTGGCGGTGGGACTTGCGGTCATCCTGCTTGTCAGGCGCACGGCGCTCGGCATGCTGGTCGAGGCCATCGGCATCAACCGCCGCGCCAGCACGCTATCCGGCATCCGGACACCGGTGCTGCTGATCGCAGTCTATGCGCTGAGCGGCCTTTGCGCCTCCATCGCCGGCATCATCGTTTCGGCCGACATCAAGGGCGCGGATGCCAACAATGCCGGCCTTTGGCTCGAGCTGGATGCAATCCTCGCCGTCGTCGTCGGCGGCAATTCTCTGCTTGGAGGGCGCTTCAGCATTGTTGGCTCGCTGATCGGCGCCATGATCATCCAGTCCGTCAATACCGGCATCCTGCTGTCCGGCTTTCCGCCGGAGTTCAATCTGGTGATCAAGGCTGTCATCGTCATCATCATCCTGGTCATCCAATCTCCTGCGCTGCAATCCCTCTCGGCATTTCTATGGCGGCGGCGTGGCGAGACGGCAATGATCCATGAGGAGCAGGCAAAGTGAATTCGAAATATCTCCCGCTGCTCGCAACCATCGTCATTTTCATCCTCGCCTATACCGGCTGCGCACTGCAGTATCCGAACATGCTGTCGACGAGGGTGGCCGGCAACCTGTTGACCGACAATGCCTTTCTGGGAATTGCCGCCGTTGGCATGACCTTCGTGATCATCTCCGGCGGCATCGACCTGTCGATCGGCTCGGTGATTGCCTTTACCGGTGTTTTCCTGGCGATCATCCTACGCGACACTTCGATCCATCCGCTGATCGCCTTCGTCCTCGTCCTGGTGATCACCACCATTTTCGGCGCCGGCATGGGTGCAATCATCCACTATCTCGCCATGCCGCCCTTCATTGTTACCCTGGCGGGCATGTTTCTGGCGCGCGGCATCGCCTTTGTCTTGTCGATCGACAGCATTCCGATCGAGCATGATTTCTATTCGCAGCTCAACGATCTCTATTGGCTGATGCCGGGCGGCGGGCGGCTGACCCTGATCGGCGGCGTCATGCTGCTGGTCTTTGCCGGTGGTATTGTTCTTGCGCATCGGACGCGCTTCGGCGCCAATGTTTATGCGTTGGGCGGTGGTGTGCAGACGGCGGAGCTTATGGGCGTCCCGGTCGGCCGCACGACGATCCAGATCTATGCCCTGTCCGGCTTCCTCGCAGGCCTGTCCGGCGTCGTTTTCTCGATTTATACATCGGCGGGATATTCGCTTGCCACGGTCGGCGTCGAGCTCGACGCCATCGCGGCGGTGGTCATCGGCGGAACGCTGTTGACGGGAGGAGCGGGGTTCGTTGGAGGAACACTCATCGGGATCCTCATACAGGGCCTGATTCAGACCTACATCACCTTCGATGGAACGCTTTCCAGCTGGTGGACGAAGATACTGATCGGCCTGTTGCTGTTCGCCTTTATCCTGATGCAGAAGGGTCTGCTGCTGCTCTCCCGTTTCAACCGGCGCTATGCCTGAAAGGCACGAGGCACGCAGGTGGGCTCCATCTCCGCGTGAAGAGCTGCGCTCCTCTACGAAAGCAATAGAACTCCGGCGCCCCTGAAGCACCGATAGTTCTTGAACCCTCGGGCTTTACCTCAAGCAAACAGCTCGGGGTGCCGCTGCTCGGCTTCGGGCAGCGCGCGCAGGATTTCGGTCAGGTGATTGCGCATTGCGGCTTCCGCGGCTTCCGGATCGCGCGCGTCGACCGCCGCAATGATCTGTTCGTGTTGAGCCACCAGCGCCTGCATGACCGAAGGTCCCTGAAGTGTCAGCTGGCAGGCGCGATCCATATGCGCTTTCAGATCACCGACGATAGTCCAGGCCATGGGGCAGTCGGCACCCTCGGCGAGTGTCACATGGAAGAGCTCATCGAAGCGCCGGAATGCTGAGTGATCGCCCTTGGCGGCGGCACGGCGTTGAGCGTCGAGGGAATCGTCGATACGCCCCCGGCTCGTGGGCGAAAAGCTTTCGCAAGCCCGACGGATCACTGCGCTTTCAATGGCCTCGCGCAGGAAACGGGCTTCCATCAGCTCGCGAACCGAAATCTTCACGACGATCGTGCCGCGCTGCGGAACCACCTCGACAAAGCGCTGGCGGCTCAGTGCGATCAGCGCTTCGCGCACCGGCTGACGGGAAACGCCGTAGCGCTCGGCGATCTCCTGCTCAGAAAGCCGCATGCCCGGCGGAAGCTCCAACGCGATGATGGCTTTCAAGAGCTCCTGGCCCAGGCGATGAGCCGCAGAACCACCTTGCCCGCGTTCAATATTCACAATCCGTCCTCCGAGCTACTTGCATTCAGTGGAATACGAGTTAATACTACCATACAACAACATACTAGTACCAGTTCGGGAGCATTCTGTCCATGTCTTCAACTGCGTCCATTGCCGAAGCCTTTCACATGGCGCGACGGAAAGCGAGGCCCCTCCCGGGATTCCCAGGAGATTTGCCAGCCGGGCTGCCCGAAGCATATGCGATACAGGAGCGGTCGATCGCGCTCTGGCCGGATGAGATTGCAGGCTGGAAGGTTGCGGCAATTCACCCCGAGCTGCGAACCGAGCTGAAATCCGACCGCATGTCGGGACCTGCCTTTTCGCGATCGGTGATCCGGGTCCAGCCGGGTGAAATCGGGGAAATACCGGTAATAGCAGGCGGTTTCATTGCCGTGGAAACGGAGATTGGCATCGTCCTTGGGGGCGATATCGCTCCACGCTCGACGCCGTGGACCAAGCCGGAATTGCTGCCCTTTATCGCCGGTATACATCTGGCAATGGAGATTGCCGGCTCGCCCCTCCCGACCATCAACGATATCGGCCCCTGGGCCATCGTTTCCGATTTCGGCAACAATTCCGGAATTGCCGTGGGCGCGGAAATCAAGGGTTGGGACAGCGGCGCCATCGACCAATTGAAAACCGCGATGCGCATCGATGGGAGAACGATCGGCGAGGGTGTTGCAGTTGGCGCAAACGGAGGCCCGCTCGATGCCTTCCTGTTTCTCGTCAACCACCTGGCCACGCGCAACCGCGGTCTAAAGAAGGGTGATGTCGTCATAGCGGGCGCCACGACGGGGGTTCACGCGATCGAAATCGGCCAGCTCGGAGAAGCCGTTTGCGACGGTTGCCCGCCGCTGGCGGTCAGGATCGCGGGGAGATCAGCATCCGACTAACGGATGCGCATTCAACTTCAAGCAATGGAGGAGGGACGCACGTCGCGTCTTGCAAGGAGGAGAACCATGAAGAATATCACAATGTCACGCCGAGCTTTCGGCGCATCGCTGGCAGGCTTGGGTGCTTTTGCCATTATCGGGCGCGCGGCGCCATCCTTTGCGGCGCCGGTCGCATTGCGGCTTTCATCGTCGCTGCCGTCCGATCCCAATTCGGCGCACTGGCTCTGGTACGACAAGTTCCAGAGCGCCTTGAAGGCCAAAGTCGGCGATGCCATCCAGATCCAGTATTTCCCGGACAACCAGCTCGGCAAGGAAGCGGATATCGTCGGCCAGGTGAAGCTCGGTATCGTCGACATGATGATATCAGGTTCTTCCATTTGGGGCACACTCGCGCCGGAAGTCGGCGTGCTGGATCTCGGTTACCTCTTCGATAATATGAGTGCCGCTGGCCCCGTCCTTGATGGTAATGCCGGCACCGTGCTCAACGGCATCTTCGCCGACAAGATCGGCGTCGAGGTCCTGAGCTGGGCCTATAGCTTCGGCGGTCGCAATATCGCCGCCCGCAAGCCGGCCAATACGCCGGAACTGCTGAAGGGCCAGAAGATCCGCGTTTTGCCCGTGGCGAATTTCGTTGCGACCCTGCAGGCGATGGGGGCAGCTCCAACGCCGATGTCGCTGGGCGAAGTCTATACGGCGCTGCAGACGGGTGTGATCGACGGCATGGAGCACGATGCCCCGACCATTCTGGCGCTGAAATGCTACGAGGTCGCCAAGCACATTTCGCTGACTCAGCATATCTGCAATCCGCAAACCATCGTCATCGGCAAGCGGGCGCTTTCGAAAATTCCGGCTGAAACGCTTCCCGCCTTCAAGGAGGCCGCCGCGGAAGCAACGGCATTCCAGCGCGGCAAGGCGAACGACATCGAGACGGCCGCTTTTGCGACGTTGAAGAAGAATGGCATCGAGACGCATGAGGTCGATCGCGCGGCATTCAAGAAGCTGGTGCAGCCACTCTGGAACGATTTTGCAACGAAGTACCCGGCAACTAAGCCGGTGCTCGACGCGATCGTCAAGGCATGAGCACCATGTTGGTCGATGCCGTCGTTCCGGGCGCGCAGGCTCCCGCCGTCAGGGGAGCGCCGTTCATCGGCGCTCTTCAGACACTCGTCGAAGTGCTCGCGGCCACATTTCTGGCGGCGGACCTTTTGGTCGTCATCGTCTCGGTGCTATGGCGCTACGCATTCAACGATACCATCCTATGGGCGGATGAGGTTGCGCGCATGCTCTTGATCGGCGTCGCCTTCTTTGGTGGCGCCGCTGCTGTCGCCAAGGGACATCACGTCGGTATCCGCATTCTCCGTGACAATCTGAGAGAAAAGAACCGCGTTGTCGTGGAGGCCGCCGGCCTCTGGGTCGAGTTCGTCGTCTCCATCGCATTCGTTGTCTTTGCGGTTCAATACTGCGAGACGGCCTGGACGCAGGTGACCTCGACGGGCCTGCCGCAGAACCTGTTCATCTATCCGTTGATCGCCGGCGGTCTGTGCATGGCGATCTTCACAGCAGCCAGGCTCTTCGCCTATTCCGCGCACGCAATTCTCGTCGCGCTGGGTGGCCTGCTGGCCATTGGAGCCGTCGTTGCGGCATGGATGTTCCTCCTGCCGGACTACGCGCCGGGCGCTCTTACATTGCTCCTTTTCGGCTTTGCCATTTGCCTCGCTTCCGGGATTCCAATCGCATTTGCTCTCTGCGTCGGCGCGCTGCTCTATATCACCGGCGACGGGTTCATCCCCTATGCCGTGTTTGCCCAGCAAGCCTATAGCGGGATCGACAACGTCGTGCTTCTCGCCGTCCCGTTCTTCGTGCTGACGGGTCTGGCCATGGAAGTGAACGGCATGTCCGTTCGCCTGATCGAACTCTTGCGGCGCGGTGTTGGAAAACGGCGGGGAGGCCTTGGCATCGTCACCGTGTTGAGCATGGTGCTTTTTTCCGGCATTTCCGGCTCGAAGCTCGCCGATGTCACGGCCGTCGGCACGGTTATGGTGCCCGCGATGCGCCGTTCCGGCAACAACCCTTCCGACGGTGTCGCTCTGCTGGCGGCGAGCGCCGTCATGGCCGAAACGATCCCGCCCTGCATCAATCTCATCATTCTCGGCTATGTCGCCAATATTTCGATCGGCGGGCTTTTCGCCGCCGGCATCTACCCCGCAATCCTGATGGCCACCGCGCTGATTGCAGGCGTCGTTATCTTCTCGCGCAAGGACGCACCCGCGATTGTCGAGAAATCGGACCGGAGCCTTGCCAGCCTTCTTGGAAGCGGCGGCATCAGCCTCGGTGTGATCATCATCATCTTCGGCGGCTATCGCTCGGGCTTTGCAACGGCCACCGAGATTGGCGCCTTTGCCGTCGCCTACGCTCTGATCGTCGGCGCGCTGGCTTTCCGTGAACTGACATGGGCGAGCACGCTGGCGCTCTTCAAACGATCGGCAACCCTCGCCGGCATGATCCTTTTCGTGGTCGCCGCCTCGCAGACGGTCGCCTTCTCGATCACCATCGCGCAGGTCCCGCATATGCTGGCTGAAATGATGATCAGCTTGACGCATGGGGCTGGCGCCTGGGCCTTCCTGATTGTCTCGATCCTGATCCTGATCGTCATGGGGGCGGCGCTGGAAGGCGCGCCGGCTTTGATCATCTTCGGGCCGCTGCTGCTGCCGGTTGCCCATAGTTTCGGGATAGAGCCGCTGCATTACGGTATCGTACTGATCGTCGCAATGGGCCTTGGCCTTTTCGCACCGCCGCTCGGCCTCGGGCTCTATACAAGCTGCGCCGTCGGCAACGTGCCGCTGGAAGCGACCGTCAAGCCGATCGCCAAGTACCTCGCGATCCTCTTCGTCTGCCTGCTGATCATCGCGTTCGTGCCCGATATCACGAATTCCCTGCCGCGTAGCCTCGGATACATCAAATAGCGAACAGGCTTGCGGCGACTATCAAAGCCGCAAGCCTGCTCGATCGGGACCTGTCCCGCTTGCCTTCAACGCTGGTCACGACGGCCGGACACCATCGAGAAAAGGAAATAACTCCATGAAAACAGACGTGAGACACGCGTCCCATCCGGAAGCTGTTCGTGGCTATGACACGGAAACGCTTCGGCGCCATTTTCTGGTTGAGACCGTCTTCGAAAGCGGCGAGATCCGGCTCACTTACTCTCACTATGACCGCATGGTCATCGGCGGCGCGGAGCCGGCCGGATCGGCATTGACGCTGACGGCGCCCGAGGCGATCGGACAGGAAACCTTCCTGGTCGAGCGTGAGCTTGGTGCACTCAACATCGGTGGTGCCGGCCGTATCACCGTCGATGGCAAGTCCTACGATCTCGAAAAATACGATTGCCTCTACGTCGGCAAGGGCGCCAGGGATGTTCGTTTCGAAAGCAGGGACGCCGGCACCTCGGCGAAATTCTACCTTGTCTCGACACCGGCGCATGCGATGCATCCGACCGTGCTTCTGAAGCGCGAGCAGGCGCGGCACCTGACGCCGGGCGAAGCAGCAACCGCCAACAAGCGCTCGATCTACCAGTTTATCCATCCCGATGTCTGCCAGTCCTGCCAGCTGACCATGGGCTTCACCATGATCGAGCCGGGCAGTGTCTGGAATACAATGCCGGCGCATACACATGACCGACGCATGGAGGCCTACCTTTATTTCGACCTCGAGGCGGATCAGCGCGTCTTCCATTTCATGGGCGAGCCGCAGGAGACGCGCCACATGCTTGTTGCCAACGAGCAGGCGATTATCTCACCTCCATGGTCGATCCATTCGGGGGCCGGCACGAAGAATTACAGTTTCATCTGGGCCATGGCTGGTGACAACAAGAGTTTCACCGATATGGACCACATCGCCATCGCCGATTTGAGGTAGCCGCATGACCAATTTCTTCGATCTTGGCGGCCGCATTGCGGTCGTTACCGGTGCCAATACGGGCATCGGCCAGGGGATTGCGGTTGCGCTTGCGGGAGCGGGAGCATCGATCGTCGCCGTCGGCCGCTCGTCGATGGAGGAGACCGAGGCACTGGTTCGGCAGGCCGGTTGCCGCTTTCACGCTATCAATGCCGATCTGTCCACAATCGAGCCCGTCAAGCGGATCGTCTCCGAGACTGTTTCAAGGTTCGGAGCCCTCGATATCCTGGTCAACAATGCCGGGATCATCCGCCGTGCCGACTCGATCGACTTCACCGAGGAGGATTGGGATGCGGTCATCGATACCAATCTGAAGACGGCATTCTTTCTATCGCAGGCCGCGGGTCGTCACATGCTCGAAAAGGGCCGAGGCAAGATCATCAACATCGCCTCGCTGCTTTCGTTCCAGGGAGGGATACGCATCCCCTCCTATACGGCCTCGAAGAGCGGGCTTGCGGGTATTACGCGGCTGCTTGCCTGCGAATGGGCTGGCAAGGGCGTCAATGTGAACGCGATTGCACCCGGCTATTTCGTGACGAACAATACCACGGCGCTGCGCGAGGATCCGGATCGCAACGCTGCGATCCTTGCCCGCATTCCCGCTGGTCGTTGGGGGACGCCGGAGGATATCGGTGCGACCGCCGTGTTCCTCGCCGCGCCCGCATCCGACTACATCCACGGAACCGTGATTCCGGTCGATGGAGGATGGCTGGCGCGCTGAGGACGGTGGGATCGGGTGGTCTCGCGCAACATTTGGAGGAGAGATGCAGTATCAATTCGATTTTGGGGCGTTACTGCCCTATTGGCTGGATTTTCTGGCGGGCGCGCTGACGACTGTCGAGATCACGCTGTTCTCGGTGATTATCGGTCTTGCGATCGGCATTGCCTGTGCGATCGCCCGTCGATCCGATGTGGCAACCCTGCGAGGTCTGGCCGGTGCTTACATCGAAACGGTGCGCAATACTCCCTTCATTGTACAGATCTTCTTCATCTTCTTCGGCCTCTCTTCCATCGGCGTTCGTCTGCCAATCGTCGCTGCCTCCGTCTTCGCGATGGTGATCAACGTCGGCGCCTATACGGCGGAAATCGTACGGGCTGGCATCGATTCCGTCCATCCGAGCCAGATCGAGGCGGCGGAATCGCTTGGCCTTTCGAAATTCCAGATCTATCGCGACATCATCCTGCTTCCGGCGATAGAGAGGGTCTACCCGGCCCTTTCCAGCCAATTCATCCTGATGATGCTCTCGACCTCGATCTGCTCGCAGATATCGGCGGAGGAACTGACGGGCGTCGCCAACAACATACAGTCGAACACGTTCCGCTCGCTGGAAACCTATGTGGTCGTTGCGGTCCTTTACATTGCCATCACCTATCTGATGCGCGCCGCCTTCTTCGGGCTCGGGCTTATCGCCTTCCCGCGCCGCCGCAAACTCGAACTCGGTTTGTGAGGTATTGATGCTCGGTGCATTTTCGACCAATCATCTCGTCTATCTGCTCGAAGGTCTCGCGTGGACCGTGGTGCTTTCGGCACTCGCCTTTCTGTTCGGCGGCATCGCCGGCTTTTTCGTCATGCTCGCGCGTATCTCGCGCTTTCGCTGGCTGCGGCGGGTGGCTCTTGTCTACATCCAGATCGTGCAGGGCATGCCGCTGCTCATCCAGATGTTTCTTCTCTATTTCGGCCTTGGCGTCTTCGGCATCTCGGTGCCGCCGCTTGTCGCCGCCTGCCTCGGCATGATGGTCTATTCGAGCTCCTATCTCGGCGAAATCTGGCGCGGCTCCGTACAGTCGATCGCCAAGACACAGTTCGAGGCTGCCGAATGCCTCGGGCTCACGCGCTGGCAGGCCCTGCGTGATGTCATCCTGCCGCAGGCTTTGAAAATCGCAACGCCGCCGACGGTCGGTTTCCTCGTGCAGCTCGTCAAGAACACATCGCTTGCTTCGGTCGTCGGCTTTCTGGAGCTGACCCGCGCTGCCCAGGTCATCAACAACTCGCTGTTCCAGCCCTTCCTGGTCTTTGGCGTCGCAGCCTTCTTTTACTTCTGCGTCTGCTATCCGCTGTCGGTCTGGAGCCGTTCGCTTGAGAGGAAACTCAATGTCGGTCGCCGTTAAGCTCACCAATGTCGTCAAGCGCTTCGGCGAGCTGGAGGTGCTGAAAGGGGTCTCCTTCGAGATCAATGCCGGCGAGGTCGTCGCGCTGATCGGCCAGTCGGGTTCCGGCAAGAGCACCGCGTTGCGCTGTATCAATCGCCTGGAGACGATCCAAGGCGGCTCGATCGATGTCTGTGGCCATCGCGTCGAAGACCCGAAACTCGATCTTCGCGCCCTGCGCCGGGATATCGGCATGGTGTTCCAGAGCTACAATCTGTTTCCCCACATGACTGTCGCTGAAAACATCATGTTGGCTTTGCGCCGCGTCAAAGGCATGCGCAAGGACCAGGCGCGCGAGGTTGCTGTACAAGTGCTCGCCAAGGTTGGGCTATCGGAAAAGATCGAAAGCTACCCGGAACAGCTCTCAGGCGGTCAGCAGCAGCGTGTGGCCATTGCTAGGTCGCTCGCCATGCAGCCAAAGGTCATGCTGTTCGACGAAGTGACGTCCGCGCTCGACCCCAAGCTCACCGGCGAGGTCTTGCGGGTGATGGAGGATCTTGCCCGCGGCGGCATGACCATGATCGTCGTGACGCATGAGATGGGCTTTGCCAAACGCGCCGCCAACCGCGTGATCTACATGCATACCGGCAAGGTCTGGGAAACCGGAGAGGCGGATATCCTCTCCAATCCCCAGACGCCCGAATTGAGGGAATTCATGGCCGCCGAGCTTTGAATTCCAGGAGGAGTACCTGCGCCCAGGCGCAGGATCGAACAACGAGAGAGGAGTTTCATATGCCGAAAAGAATGATTTCGAAGCTTGCGCTGATTGCCAGTGCCGGTCTGCTTGCGCTTGCGACCGTTGCCCATGCGGATGTGCTCGACAACATCAAGAAGGCCGGGAAAGTCCGCATCGCGGTTGCGATGGGCACTCCGGAATATTCATTTGTCGACGAAAATCTGAAGCCGACGGGATCGGACGTCGAGACCGCGCAGTTGATCGCCAAGGACCTCGGCGTTCAGCTGGAATTGGTGGAGATCACCAATGCGGCACGCGTCCCGTCCGTCCAGACCGGCAAGGCCGACATGGTCGTTTCCGCGCTTGGCATCACCGAGGAGCGGAAGAAGGCGATTGATTACTCCATTCCCTACGCCACGCTGGCGCTCGTCGTTGCGGCACCCCCGAGCATCGAGATCAAGGGCTATTCGGACCTCGTCGGCAAGCGCGTCGGGGTCACCCGGGCGACAACGAATGACCAGGACATCTCGGCAAATGCCAAGGGCGCCAATATCGTCCGCTTTGAAGATGACGCAACGCTCATCACTTCCGTCGTCTCGGGCCAGGTCGACATTCTCTCAAGCCAATCGGCTGTTATCAACGGCATCAACAAGAAGCTTGGCGACCATCCGCTGCAGGTAAAGTTCACCCAGAAGGAGACCGTGCTCGGCATCGGCATTCCGAAAGGTGAAACTGCTCTCAAGGGATGGCTTGACCAATGGGTAAAGACGAACTTCGACAACAAGGTGTTGCGCGATATCTATCGCAAGTACCACAATGCCGAACTGCCCGATGATCTGACATCGCGCTGAGCGCGAAATACAATGCCAGCCGGAGGTTATTCCGGCTGGTTTCCGTCCCGAGGCAGTTTTAGGTGCTTCATGCTTCCTCGGCGAAACACGCTGCTGTCGACGGACTGGTGTCTATCCTTGCTCGGGGAGACACTGAAGGCCTTCTTGTAGGTGCGCGAGAAGACCTCAAGCGAGGAGAAGCCGCAGGCAACCGCGATCTGCGTGATGGTCAGCTCGGTCTGCTGAACCAGCTGGTGAGCCCGCTCCATACGCAGCATGTGATAGATCTGCGTCATGCCAGAGCCGAGCTGCTGTTGGAATAGGCGCTGCAGATGTCTTTCCGAAACGCCGACCATCGCAGCAATTTTCGGACAGGGCAGGGGCTCGTCAATCGTCGAGGCCATGATGTGGCGTGCGCGGGTCACGGGATCGCGCGCCACGGTCCCCTGGTCGCGGTTGTCTGATGTCTGTTGACGGTCGTGGCCCTCTCGCTTCTGCAGCAACAGGTGTTGGGCGACCTCGTTTGCAAGTTCCTGACCGGCGGTGCGGGCAATGAGGGCGGTCATCATGTCGAGGGTCGCGCTCGCGCCCGCCGAAATGGGCCGGCGCGCGGAAAGGCTGTAGAGCGTATCGGTCACATTGACGTCGGGATAGCGCTCCCGCATGCCTTCGATGTTGTACCAGTGTACGGGCGCCCGATGGTCCTCCATCAGGCCGGCGGCGGCCAGTATTTCGCTTCCGGTCTCGATTGCGCCGACCTCGGCGCCCGCCCGCTCGACCCAGCGCAGCCACTTCTGCAGCCGATGGTCCGATGCCGCTTCGCGTGCGTCGAAGCTTGCCAGTACCAGCACAACATCGAAACGCTCGGTCGTGCCGAGGGGATAGTCGACGGCACTCTGGATCCCGTTGCTGGCCGCAACCGCGAAGCCATCGGTCGACAGTGTGTTCCAGCTAAAGATCCTACGACGGGCAAGCCAGTTGGCGATGAACAGCGGCTCGATCGCCATCGCCAGCGCAAGATAGGAAAACCCCGGAGCAAGTACGAGGCCGAAGCGATGACCTCTCGGATTTTCGAACGACGACATGGAGAGCCTTTTGATTTTTTCGGACGCATAATGTCCAAAATCGTCTGGTTGCTTCGGATGTGATAATCGATTGAGCTGGGCGGCCTATAACATACTAAAATTGCTATCGATTTCTGGCAAGGCCGAATGGCGTCGCTTTTTGGAATATGGCGGATAATGTCAATCGCAGAGCTCTTTTGGATCATAGCATCCTTCTGTGGCGGGTCCTTCCCGGGCCGCATCGTTGAACAGGAGGGTAGGCATGACCATAGCGCAATTGACCTGGGACTATAGCGATCCGCGGACGGGCACGTCGATGCCGGCTTCGTTCTTCTTCGATCAGGGTGTGTTTGACGAAGAGAAGGCGAAGATCTTCATGAACTGTTGGCACGTCGTTGGCCACATCAACGAATTCGCCAATCCCGGCGATTTCGTCGTGCAGGACATCTTCGAACAGAGCGTCGTTGTGATGGCCGGCAAGGGCGGTGAAATCAGTGCGTTTCACAATGTCTGTCGGCATCGCGGCAACCGGCTGATCGATGAGCGGCGCGGCAACAGGCCGGGCGTGATCCGCTGCATGTATCATTCGTGGTGCTATAATCAGGACGGTAGCCTGCGCGGCGCGCCGCGCACCGAGAATCTCGAGGACTTCAACAAGAAGGACTGGGGCCTCCGGCATGTACGGTTCGAAATCTTCGCGAACTTCGTCTTCATCACGCTCGACGAGAACGCTCCCGCCGTCGCTGAAATTGCCAGCGGAGCGGAGGCCGAGATGCGTCGGTTTCTTCCCGATCTCGACAATCTCGAACTAGCCTCGGAATCGGACGTCATTGTCGACGCGAACTGGAAGGTCATTCAGGAAAACTCGATCGAGGGCTATCATTTCGACCTCTCGGGACCGGTTCACAAGGATCTGGCGGCACTGATCAATTTCGAGGGTTATGCGTTGACGCCTTACGGGCAATGGTGGACCTATATCGGCCCTCCCAACAAGGGCGCCAAGGAAGCCTATGGCGTGCAGCTCGAAGGCTCGACCTGGCAGACGGACTGGTTCTTCAACATAGGGATCTTTCCCAACACGACCTTCTACAGTTTTCCGTACACGGATATGGTCGGCACCTTCATCATGATCCCGCTTGGGCCCGAAAAATCCCTGCTTCGCTTTGGCTATTACAAGCCGAAAGGTCGTCCAATGCCGCCGGTGACGGAAGCGGCGATCGAGTGGATGAACACACAGCTCGGCCCCGAAGATATCGAACTGAACATCACCAACCAGAAGGGGCTGCATTCCCTCGGCTTCGGTTCGGGCAAGTATCTGATCGATCCCGCACGCCCCAATCAGAGCGAGAACTTGGTACATCATTTCCATACGCTTTGCTACAAGGCGATCCGGGAATGAGCGGACGCGCCGACATGCCGTGGGACTATGTCATCGCCGGTGCCGGCTCCGCCGGTTGTGTGCTGGCGGCACGCCTGACGGAGGATCCGGCATGCCGGGTTCTCCTCCTCGAGGCCGGCCCCGAAGACCGGTCCGTATGGCTCAGAATGCCTGCGGGCATGTCGCGCGTGGTCTGGGGAGACCGCTATAGCTGGGCGTTTACCTCAGCACCCGAGCCGCATCTGGAAAACCGGCGGCTCGGGCATCCCCGTGGCAAGGTTCTGGGTGGCTCATCCTCGATCAACGGCATGGTCTGGTTGCGCGGTCATCCACGCGACTTTGATGGCTGGGCGCAGCTTGGTGCGCGCGGCTGGAGCTATGAGGACGTGCTTCCCTATTTCTGCAGGGCGGAAACCGCTCCTGGCGCGGATGATCGCATTCGCGGCAAGGGTGGCCCCATCAGGATCACGCGTGGCGACGTCGAGGGATCGCCGCTTGCCAGTGCCTTTATCGCAGCCGGCGTCGAGGCGGGCTATCCAAGGACCAGCGATTTCAACGGCCGCCAGCAGGAGGGCTTCGGCGCGGTCGAGCGCAGCACCTGGCGTGGCCGCCGCTGGAGCGCCGCGCATGCCTATCTCAATCCCGCACGCAGTCGGCCCAACCTGACGGTGATCACAGGCGCGCATGTGCTGGGGATCGACATCGAAGGGCAGCGTGCGAAGGGAATCCGCTATGCGAAGGCCGGGCGCGAGCATCTTGCCGCAGCGGGCGAAGTGATCCTCTGCGGCGGCGCCATCGGTTCGCCGCATATGCTGCAGCTATCGGGCATCGGCTCGCCCAAGCATCTGGAAAGCGCTGGCATCAAGGTGCGCCACGCCCTGCCCGGTGTCGGCGAGAACCTGAATGATCATCCCGATCTTGTCATCCAGCATACCTGCAAGCAGCCGGTTTCCCTCTATCCTGTCACGCGCGCGCCACGCAGCTGGCTTGCTGGCGCCGAATGGATGCTGAAAGGCTCAGGCCCGGCGGCGACCAACCATTTCGAGGCAGGCGGGTTCGTGACGAGCCGACGCGAGCTGGACCAGCCGGATATTCAGTTCACCTTCATGCCGCTGGCGGTGGTGCCCGGCGGAACAGACGTGCTAGCCAAACATGCCTTCCAGGTCCATATCGACCTGATGCGGCCGCGCAGTCGTGGACATGTGCGCGCGACCAGCAGCGACCCGTTTCAGGCACCGGAGATCCTGTTCAACTATCTGGACGACCCGCAGGATCTCACCGATCTTCGCGCCGGCGTTCATTTGTTGCGCGACGTGCTTTCACAGCCGGCGCTTGCTCCCTTCGCCGGTGAAGAGCTTTTTCCCGGCCCGGCTGTACGGACTGACGAGGAGATCGATTGCTGGATCCGGCAAACGCTGGAGACCTGCTATCATCCCGTCGGCACCTGCCGGATGGGAGCGGCGGACGATCCGGGCGCCGTCGTCGATCCGGAATGCCGCATTCGCGGGCTTGAAGGCCTGCGCGTCGTGGATGCCTCGATCATGCCGGCGATCGTCAGCGCCAACACCAATGCTTCGACCATCATGATCGCTGAAAAGGCTGCGGATATCATCCGTGGCCGCACGCCATTACGTTCCACTCCAAATGCAAATGAAAATCTCACACGGAGGACCAACGCATGAACGCCATAGAGACCCTTTCGACCCGTGCCTCGGGCGTGATGCCGGATGAGGACGCCATGAACACGATGCGGTGCGATCTTGCCGCAGCCTTCCGCTGGTTCGCCCGGTTGGGGATGCACGAAGCCGTCGCCAATCATTTCAGTGTCGCCGTCGAGCCAAGCGGGCGATACTTCCTGATGAACCCGCGCGGCCGGCATTTCTCACGGATACGGGCCTCCGACCTCATCCTGCTCGACACTGAGGACGCCTCGACGCTCGACCGGCCGGACGCGCCCGATCCCACCGCGTGGCATATCCATGGCCGGATCCATGCCCGCTGTCCTCATGCCCGCTGCGTGATGCACCTGCACCCGCGCTATGCGACGGCGCTTGCCTCGCTCGCCGACAGCCGCATGCCGCCGATCGACCAGAACACCATGCGCTTCTTCGGGCGGCTCGTCATCGACGAGGGCTTTGGCGGGATGGGTCTTTCGACCGACGAAGGCGATCGTTTGGCTGCCGCGCTCGGCAGCGGCAATGTGCTGCTGATGGGCAATCACGGCGTGCTGGTCGCCGCCGATACAGTCGCTGCGGCGCTGGACGAAATGTATTATTTCGAACGTGCCTGCGAGACACTGATGATCGCCTATGCGTCGGGTCGCCCATTGCGGATCGTATCCGACAATGTCGCGGCGGTCACACAGCAGCAATGGGCTGACTATGGTCAATTCGCGATCGACCATCTGTCCGAGGTACGGGCGATCCTTGATGCTGAGGAGCCGGAATATCGCAGCTGAAGGCGGGACCTGTTGCCCGTTCGTGAAGAAAGATCTCTTAGATGCCAAATACCGGAAGATTGGTCATCGTCGGCGCGGGCCAGGCGGCCTTTGCGGCTGCCGCAAAATTGCGGGCTTTGAAAGATGATCGTCCGATCACCATTATCGGTGCTGAGGACGTCTTGCCCTACCAGCGGCCGCCGCTGTCAAAGAAATATCTTCTCGGCGACATGAGCTTCGATCGGCTGCTGTTCCGTCCCGAGCAGTGGTATGCCGACAACAGGGTCGAATTTCACCTCTCGACCTGGGTAGAGGAGATCAGGCGCGAGCGAAAGCAGGTTCTGCTGCATGACGGGGCGGTTCTCGACTACGGAACTCTGCTGCTTGCAACCGGATCGACACCCCGGCAGCTCCCGGCGGCGATCGGCGGGACACTGAAGGGCGTCCATGTCATGCGCGACAAGCGCGATGCCGACCATCTGGCCGAGGCGATGCTGCCCGGTCGTCGCGTGCTGATTATCGGTGGCGGCTATATTGGGCTCGAAGCGGCTGCTGTTGCCCGTCATCGCGGAATGGAGGTCACCGTGATCGAGATGGCCGACCGTATTTTGCAACGGACGGCGGCAAAGGAAACGGCCGATATCATACGTGCCATTCATCAAGCGCATGACGTTGTCATCAGGGAGAAGACCGGCCTCGATCATCTGATCGGCAGGGACGGCCAGGTCACCGCCGCCAGGCTCTCCGATGGCACGGTGGTCGATATTGATTGCGTCATCGTTGGCATTGGCGTTGCTCCAAATGATCAACTCGCCGATGTTGCGGGTCTGGAGGTCAAGAACGGCATCGTCGTGGATGAGTTCGGCCGGACGTCCGATCCATCTATATTCGCGGCCGGCGATTGCTCCTCGTTTCCCTGGCAGGATGGACGCATTCGCTTCGAGTCGGTGCAGAATGCTGTCGACCAGGCCGAGGCCATAGCCTTGGTCATTGCTGGCGGCGATACTGCCTACAGGCCGAAACCGTGGTTCTGGTCAGATCAGTATGATGTGAAGCTGCAGATCGCCGGCTTCAATCTTGGCTATGATCAGACTCTTCTTCGGACGGACGGTCGCAAGGGCACGCATTCCGTCTGGTATTTCAAGTCAGGCGCATTCGTATCCGTCGACGCGATCAACGACGCGACCGCCTACATAGTCGGCCGGAAGATGCTCGAACTGGGGATCAATCCCGACAAGGGCGTGCTGGCCGACCCAGCCAGCGATCTGAAGCAGCTGCTAAGGACCTGAGAGACCGATGACAGACAATCCAGTAAGGCGGTTGGCTGATATTGGGTAGGTACATCTTGATTTGATTTCACCACGCGTCGAATCTTGGCAGCGTGGGGAAGCGAGTTCCTAGATCCCTGATCCGTCGAGCTGCTCTGCGTCTTCACCTTCCCACGGTGAGGGCATTGCGGTGCGGTTGAGATTGGCCGAAGGCATCGGCATCCAACACTTCAATTCCGGCTCGGCGTATTCGAAGAGGCGGCCGGGCGAGGAATCAGAGGCGCGCCAGCCTTCTGCGCCGAACTGATCGCCATTCGACCAGTAGGCGAGATCAACTGCGGCCGGCCCCTGTTCGGTCGAGCGGATCGTGACGAGGATCCTGCTGCCGTCTTTCGGTGCACTCGCCATATGGCGCCAACGGTCTGGTTCATCCATCATGTTTCCTCCTGCCTTGCTACAGGCTGCGAGTGTTGCCTCGCCATTGAAAGCGGTCAACTCAAACTTTGCACAACTCATCCGCTTTCGTGCGGCGGTCCGGCGGCCCGCCCTTCGGTGGACGGCCGGCATGTCCGCGCTCGCTATTTCACTGTGGCAGCGCTCGCGTCATGCATCCCTGTTGGGCTCGACCCTGACCACCAGCAAGGCAAATAGAAGTCCGCCGCACAGGATGACAAGCGACCAGCCGAAGGCATCGCCATTGCGCGCGTAGAAAGTATCCCCGGACCCTAGCGACACTGCGTCGACAAGGTTGCCCTGGCCTTTTGTGGAGGCGGTCTCGGCTATGATCCTGCCTTTGCTATCGCTTAACGTCAGCAAACCGTGACTGGCCGCACGCGCGATCGCGAAGCCGTTTTCCACACCCCGTACGATCGCCATCTTGCCATGCAGTTTTCCATCTGCGTTGAAATCCCACGCCGGCACCAGCAATAGGCCAATGTGCCGGCTGCCATAGGTTCGAAGGAACTGGGGGAAATCCATGTCCTTGCAAATCGCGATGCCGACGCGATCGACGCTCACCAACTCCTCGCCGGGGATATATTCACCTTCCAATCCTGGAATAAGGTAGTGCTTGTCATAGGCCAACGGTGACAGAGCGGGCCGGGTCAACTCCGCGGTATTGGAACGTTGCCCATTGCCAAGCGGCCGGTCTATTCCGGCGACGATTTTCGTGTTCAATTTCACGGAAAGCTGCGCAAATTCCGGCGTCGGCAGGAACATCTTTTCCGGCGTGACGATGTAGGCCGGCCTTTTGCTCGCGACCTGTTCGATATTCTGGCGGAAATCCGCGACAATCGCGTCGTTGCGATCCGGCTGATCGCTTGCGACGCCGGCGAATTCGTCGTTGCTCAGGAGCGCGATGCGAATGGTTTCGCCGCCCGGCTGAGCCAGCCGCCAGAATCCAAACAGAAGAGCGGCAAGAACCGGCAGAATCCATGCCGAAGCAGCAAAATAATCAGTCGGCCGCCGGATCTGCGTTGCAATGCCGGCGGGTATGATAGCCGCGAGAAAGCTGAGGCTGCTCACGCCCGCAAGCGATGCGACCTGCAGCAAAGGCAGGACATCCACCAACGTATAGCCAAGCGCGCCGAAGCTGCCGTTCGGCGAGATGTAGGAGTACAAAAGTTCAATAGCCCCCGTCATGGCTGCATAGGCAAAAACGGCAACGGTCGGACTTCGTGGATACAAGGCCCACATGAAAAGGACCGACAGTGCGAAAAACAGGGCCTGTAGCGCTATAATCCAATAAATCATGGGGATGACGCCGCCATAGAAATACAGCGGGCCAGCCTCGGCCATCAGCCCGACCAGATAAGACAGCGCGAACGTATTCAGAGCTCGCTTTTCACCCAGGACATGGACGAAAAGCGGTATCGGACCTAGCAAAACGAGAAAGCCCAGATGGCCTGTATCGCGGCTCACCGCAAGGACAGCGCCGGAAATCAGTGCAGCAACCACACCTCTCATTTTCATCGGTTAGTCCTTGTTGATGAGCCTGGCGACGGCCCGCAGGCACATGTCGGTGAAGTCTTCACGAGAAAGATTGAAGCGGCCGGAGCGATGCATCCCGATCAGCCCTTGCAACAGGCCCCAGGAGAATATGGCGATCTCAAGCGCATCGCCCGGGCGTACCAGGCCGCGCTGCTGACCGTCTGCCAGACGAGTCGAAAAGGCTCCAACCACTGGAGAGCGTCCCCCGACGAAGTCCTGAGGATAGACACGCTCGGCGCGTGTCTTGAGCACGAAAGCGGCATCGAAGAGCGCCGGTGAATCGAGAGCGAGGTCTATGAATGCGCGGGTGACGGCGTCAATCCAGCCGCGGAAATCCACATCCTGAATTTGCTCGACGCGTGCTTGCCACTGGGAAAGAGCGTGGTCGCCAAGCGCATGCAGCAGGTCTGCCTTATCCTGAAAATGCCGGTAGACCGCCATGGGCGTTATTCCCGCCCGTTTACCCACGGCACGCAAACTGAGCTTGTCCAGGCCGACGGCCTGCAATTCATCGAGTGCGCAATTCAGGATGACGATGCGAGTGCTCATGTATACGGTGTATACATGATGCAACTCATCGTCAAGAATCGAAACTGGTCGTTTGGTTGGAGGCGAACAGTGTCGTTGATTTCTGTAGGTTAGGGATGGAATTGCGAATTCTGCGGTCCCTTCAGGAGGCAGCTCCCATCGACTGGAAACGCCCCGATTCCGTCGGAGCGACTAGGTATGCGCGACCAAGAGCTCCTCGGCGTTATTAGGTGGCCTGAGCCCATCTTTTCGGTGTGCAAAATAACGATTGGCGAGCTCGTCGCCTGACACATGCTGAGCGCGCCGGAAACCCGCCTTGTGTGCAAGGGCAAGAATGTCTTCGGGCGTGTAGAACGATCGAAAGGGGGTGTCGCTCGCCGTTGCGGCGCGGACTGCCATTTCGAGGCCTGGCCGAACGGCCGGATCGGCCAGCTCCGTGGGGACGAGAAACGTCATCGCGAAGGTAGAGCCGGGCGGCAATCCGGCTGCCTGCCGGAGGGTCAACTCATTCGCTGCGTGGGTCAGGTACATGCTCACACCTGTGGATACGACAAGCGTCGCCTTCGTCGGGTCGAATCCTGCAGTCATCAGACTATCCCACCACGACCGTCCCTGCTCGAAATCGACAGGCACAAAATGCAGCCAGTCGGGAACGGGAAACCCAAGTTCGGTCAAGCGGTTTTGTTTCCATTGCTGTGTTCCGGGCTGGTCGATCTCGAAGACATTAAGCAAAGCGCCGATTTCGGGGTTGCGCTGAGCAAAGCTATCAAGACCGGCGCCGAGAATGATATATTGGCTCACGCCTTGCTTTGCCTGGTCGATTGCCAGTTCCTCTATGAACCGTGCCCGCGCCACGATCGATGCTCGAAACGGACGCGTAAAACCAGGGTCCATATCTCCGCGCTTGAGCCAGTCCGGTCCCGGGTTCAGCAGCTTCAATCCCAGCTCATCCTCCAGCACATGTGGTGGCGGATCGATTGCCATGTGCAAGGCGCGCCAAAGCGCGGTGCGGGCGGCGGTCTCGTCAGGTCGGACATCTCTGGAAAACGGCATCAAGAACTCCAAGATAGGCGGACGGCACACGGGATTTGCCGCATGCAATTCCGCAGTCATCGGTACGAGGCTTCACCAAAGGTCTGCAAAAGGGCTTGGAGCAGGCCGGCGAGTTGATCCAGCTTGTCTCGATCCAGGCCCTGCAGCAGTCGGACCTCATTGGCGATATGAGGTGCGAACAGTGCTTCGACCGTCGCAAGGCCTTGCTGGGTCAATCGAACCTGCACGATCCGGCGATCTAGTGCGTCGGGAATGCGTTCGACTAAATTCCTTCTTTCCAGCCGATTGATGCGTTTGGTGATGGCGCCAGAGGTGACCATCAAGGATTTGACAAGCTGCGTCGGTGTCAGCCCATAGGGTGCGCCAGACCGGCGCAGCGTGAACAGCACGTCCACTTCGCTCGTATCCAGATTGTACTGGCGGAAGAAGCTCTGAAGTTCGTTCTCGAGCAGATCGGAAAGCCGTTGCACCCGGCCGATCACCCCCACGGGCCAATTATCAACGTCCGACCGTTCTCGGCTCCACGCCAATTGCACGGCATGTATGGTGTCACTCATCAAGGTCTCGCTGGGCTGTTTGCTAGATTTAATATACTGGTATCTTACCAGGAAGATATATTTGTGTAAACCAGCACCTTCTCTCTACCCAGCAATGTCTTGTGCATCGGCGGCATGTTGGCGTCAGACGGGTCGGTTCAGGTGAACATCATCAAGGGCAATTGTCGATCGTGTTCGGCGTACCTGCGCGCTCTGCCAGGTCACCAAAGATTGCTGGCATTCTTGCCTAGCCTATAGGCTCGGCGTCGCTTTGGCCGGGCACAATATCCATTGACCAGACTTCGCGCGTCAAAGTCGATTGCGCTTCCGGAATTGTCATGCCCTCCAACACGGAAACCATCATCTCGGCCAGCCGGACACCGTATTGCTTTAAGTCGATGCGGAAGCTTGTCAGCGGCGGGGTCAGGTAGCGGCAGACCGGATTTTCGCGAAACCCGATGACGGCGAGATCCCTGCCGGGTTGCAGGCCTGCTTCCCCCAGGCGCTGATAGAGGCCCATCGCCATGGTTTCCTGAATCAGCACCACCGCGGTGGGGCGGACGTCCATCGCCAGAAGAGCGGATCCCAATTCGTAGCCGCCGGAAATCCGGTCGTGCAGGCGCAAGACCAAGGCGTCCTCGAAATCGATCCCTGCCTCGTCAAGACCGCGCCGGAAACCTTCGAGGAAAACATAGTTGTTGTTGGTTTCCTGCGCCGTCAGTCCAAGCGCTATCCGCCGATGGCCATGATCAATCAGCCGCCTTACAGCCCTCAGGGCGACACCGGCAAAGTCCAGATCCAGAGCTGCGTAATCCCCCGGCGTCTCGCTGCTTCCGAGCGCGACGAAAGGCACATGCCATTTTTTCATATAGTCGATGCGTGGGTCGAAGCGCTGAACGTTGGAAATGATGAAGCCGTCGGCAAGTTTCCGATCCACCGCGCGATAGAGAAACTGGTTTTCGTCCTGGTCGGAGGCGCAGGGCAGAATGATCAGGTCCAGTCCGGCATCGGCAAGAGCGCTTTGCAGGCCCTCGCTGAGCGCCATGAAAAACGTCTCGCCGGCAGTCGAACGGCCAATGTCGGTGCGCATCGTCAGGGCAATGGCTTTCGTCGATCCGCTGCGCAGGCTTCGCCCGGACTGATTTGGCCGATAGCCCAACTGTTCGGCGGCATCGAGGATCTTTTTCCGGGTCTTGGCGCTCACTTCACTGCGGTCGTTCATCGCCCGTGAGACCGTGCTGATGGCCATGCCAAGATGGGCTGCAAGTTCCCGAATGCCGACGTTGGTTGGTTTCTTCATGAGGCTCAATTCGTCGATAGCAAAGTGTCCCTTACTTGACAGCGACCTTGAGGCATGGCAATGCCGGAAACGTTTCCGGGAATCATTTGAAGGGATCAACCGGAAGCTCGGAGAGGTGAAGGCATCCTTCGGTGTTGGAGCGAATGGATCTCTAGGAGGAGAGAATGGCTGTTTCCGAACAGGTTGTTATCGGCAAGCTGACGCGGCGTTTGCTGCCGATTTTGATTTTTGCTTATTTTATTGCAATTCTTGACCGCGCGAATGTCGGCGTGGCGGCGCTGACGATGAACCAGGATCTTGGTCTGTCGACCGCCGCATTCGGCTTTGCCGCCGGCGTGTTCTTCGTGCCCTACGTCTTGCTGGAAATTCCGTCCAATCTGGCACTGGAGCGCTTTGGTGCCCGCTGGTGGATCGCCAGGATCATGTTGACCTGGGGATTGCTTTCCAGCGCTCATGCCTTGGTCTGGAGCGCGGGCAGCCTTTACGTGTTGCGGGCCTTGCTTGGCGCTGCCGAAGCCGGTTTCTTTCCGGGCGTTGTCTTCTATCTGACGCTTTGGTATCCCTCGGCCTATCGCGGCCGTATCATCAGCCTGTTCATGGCTGGGATTCCAATTGCCTTGGTGATCGGCACGCCGGTATCGACCTTGCTTTTGCAGATGGACGGAATTTTGGGACTGCATGGCTGGCAATGGATGTATCTTCTTGAGGGTGTTCCAGCCGTGTTGTTGGCCGTGTGCATCCCGTTCATTCTTCCGAGCAACCCTTCGGAAGCAAAGTTCCTCGATGCTGCTGAACGGACATGGCTGGTGGAGCGGCTGACCAAGGAGGAACGGGAGCGGTCTGCGCTGAGTGCAAGCGGTCATGGCAAGCAGCTCCTGAAAGCCTTGCTCAGCCCGCAGGTCTTGCTTTTCTGCCTGATGTACTACGGCCTCACAAACCTCAACGGCGCGGTCAGCACCTTTCTGCCGTTGATCCTCAAGGGATTCGGTCTCAGCCAGTTGCAGACCGGCTTCGTCGCGGCCATTCCCTATTTGTTTGGCCTTGCAGGAATGCTGTTGCTCGGCCGCCTTGCCGACCTGCCGGGCAAGCGCCGCATGGCGAACTATTGTGCCTTGACCATTTCCATTATCGGCCTGGTCGGGGCCGGGAGTGCCGGTGATCCGACGGTGAAACTCATTTTTCTCTGCGTTGCCGCTTTCGGTGTCTTCGGCGCCATGCCGGTTTTCTGGGGCCTGCCCACAGCGATCCTCAGCGGTGCGGCGGCGGCCGGTGGCATTGCACTCATCAATGCGCTTGGCAATTTGTCGAGCGTCGTCAACCCCTGGGTCATTGGAACCATCCGCGACTCGACGGGCGATTTCAACGGCGGCCTTTATTGGTTGGCGCTGATGGCCGCCATGTCGATCGTTGTTCTTACCATCATCACCGTCCTGTTTGGGCGGAACAGGTCCAACTCCGCAGTCGAGGTCCGATAATGCTGATAACGGAAATCCGTCTTAGAAAATTGGCCGGCACCTTGCCGACACAGGCCGATCTTTGGGAGGAACGCCTTGTTCGTCCCGTCGATATCTATCCCGAATACCGGACGAGGAATGACTTCGAAGGTGGAGTGCAGACCGCCGACGGATTCAAAATCGTCACCTATTTCGTCGAAGTCCATACGGACGAAGGCGTTACCGGCCTGGCCGGCCCTATTCCTGAAGGGGTGGCATTCATTATTGCCAAGAGCCTGCGGCGATTGCTGGTCGGTCAAGATGCGATCGCCGGCGAACGCCTTTGGGACCAGATGCACCGCTTCATGGTGCAGGGCCGACAGGGCGACGCCATGCTGGCGATTTCAGCCATCGACTGCGCGCTTTGGGACTTGCGCGGAAAATGGCTGAACCAGCCGGTCTATCGTCTGCTCGGCGGACCGACGCAGACGAAGATTCCAGCCTATGCCTCGATGCTCGGCTTTGCGGTTCTCGATCCGGGCCGGGTTCGCGAGCGTGCGATTGAATACAAGGAAATGGGCTATCGGGCTCAGAAATGGTTCTTTCGCCATGGGCCGATGAGCGGCGCCGAAGGCTTGAAGAAAAACGTCGAGCTGGTGCGGACACTCCGCGAAGCGGTCGGCGAGGACTATGATCTGATGTTCGACTGCTGGCAGGCCATGGATGTCGGCTATGTCGTCGATCTTGCCGATCGGATCGAACAATATAGGCCTCGTTGGCTTGAAGAATGCGTCATGCCCGATCGGATCGACAGCTATCGCAAGATTCGGGAGCGCATTCGTATCCCGCTGTCCGGCGCCGAACATGAATATACGCGCTGGGGGTTCAAACGCTTCATCGACTCGGAAGCGCTCGACGTTATTCAGCCGGATATTTATTGGTGCGGTGGATTGACGGAAACACTGAAGATCGCGGCCTACGCGTCGGTCCACGATCTCGTGACCATTCCGCACGGCCATTCAAGTTTTGCCACAGCGCATTTTTCGGCGGTGCAATCGCCGATCCACACGCCCTATCAGGAGTATCTGGTCAAGTGGAATGCCGTGCACCAGCATTTCCTCGTTGATCCCCTCGATGTCATTGACGGCATGATCGAAGTGCCGGATCGACCCGGGCTGGCGATGGAAATCGACACGAGCAAGATCGAAATGGAAGAAGTCGTTTTCGCGTAATTGGGAAGCAATCAGTATCCTTCCGACGCCACTAAGTCTCTCCGCGGCTCGTGCAGCATTCTGTTGCTGCACGAGCCGGGCAATATGCGATGCCGGGAAGCGCGTGCTTCGTCTTTGAATTGATACTATGTGCAGAGTACGCGGCGGCAGTCGTCATCCGCGCGATGGCTGCGACGGGGGGCGAAAACCCAACCAGATTATTCGAGACCGTAGGCAGGCTCCAGAGCCCAGGCATAAGACGGATTTGAGCAGAAAAACATCAAACATGTCAGGCATTGCCGGCGCTCCTTGCAACAGCCCGCCGAAGCCAGACGGAGATCTGGCGCTCGGCTTGAACCTCGCCATGCCGGCGAGCGGCGTCGCGACCTCGACTCCAGGCCTCGATGGCGGCGTCTTCGGCACCAAGAGCAAGTTCGCAGCGGCCGAGTTGCGCCCATGCGGCAGCGTAGTCTGAATTCTGACGGACAGCCTCGCGCAGGTGCGGAAGCGCGCCGTTTGCATCACTGGCATCGAGCAGACTTTTACCCAGAGCAAAGCGCAGGAGCGGGCCGTCATCGCCGCTTTCGAGCCGCGCCAGAAGCGTTTGGATTATCGCGGTCATGGAATCAGGCCACCGCCCTATCGGAATGCCTGGAGAGATGAGAACTCTGGATATTAATGGCGTTTAAAGGGGAAACGAGCGGCGACGACATATCGAGTTCCCGTATTGTCGGGTTCATTCAGATGGTTTATTTAGCAAGTTCTTGCTTGGAAAATATCTTTGGAAAGTAATATGTCAAGCCAAAGCTTGGAAAAACAAAGGGGTGCTGCTGGAGAGCGCGTGCTGCTGGAGATCAAGATGCGCGGCCCTCAGACGTCGGCGCAGCTGGGACAGCGTCTCGGCACTACCGGCGAGAACGCGCGCCAGCTGCTGCTCAAGCTCGGTGATGATGGCCTCGTGACGGCCGAAACCATCTCGGCCGGCGTCGGGCGGCCAAAGCAGCTCTGGCATCTTACCGAAGCCGCCAGATCCCGCTTTCCCGACACCCATGCGGAGCTCACCCTCGGATTGATCAAAGGCATTCGTGCTGCCTTCGGCGAAGCCGGGCTGGAAAAGCTGATTACGGCGCGCGAGCTGGAAACGGAAAAAGCCTATGTCGACGCTTTGGCCACAGCGGGGAGTATCGAAGACCGCCTTGCCGGACTGACCGATATCAGGTCTCGCGAAGGATACATGGCAGAGTGGTCTATAGCGCCTGACGGCGATGGTTGGCTGCTGGTGGAGAACCATTGTCCCATATGCGCCGCAGCGCAGGTGTGCCAGGGGTTTTGCCGAACCGAACTGGCCATCTTCCAAAAAGTCATGGGCGAAGATGTATCGATCCAGCGCGACGAACATATTCTGGCGGGAGCTCGCCGCTGCGCCTACCGCATCCGTCGCATTTTGCAGTGACGCGGATTGCCGCGGCGCCAATGCGCCGCGGCAATCTGAAATCAGCGAGGCATGATGCCCGGCTGATCGGCGGGGAACTTCGCAATGTCGGCTAGGCTGACATTGAGGTGCTGCGCCACAAGCGCCGGTGGCGTGTGGGTGAGCCAGGATGACAGACCCACTTCCTGATATTCAGCCACCTTGAAGACGGCGACGAATTGCAGGTCCGTCTTGCCGGTATTCTCGATGATGTGGCCCTGACTCTTCTTCACATATCCGATGTCGCCCGGCCGGAAGTCGGCGGTCTGGCTGCGCGGGCCGGCATCGAACACGGTCATGCGTCCTTCACCCTTGATCCAGTATTGCCATTCGTCCGCATTCGGATGCCAGTGCATCTCGCGTACGGCTCCGGGCTTGATCGTCTCGATCGCTGCGGCAATGGTCTTGGAGACCTTGAATGTATTGCTGTCGGCAAGCTGGATGGTGCCTGATGCATTCTGTTTCAACGGTGCCGAAGCGGTCAGCTTGTAGGTGAAGGGGTAGGGCGGCAGGCCGGCGGAAGCAACGGCCTCCTGATCGGCCGAAAGCGGGCCCGGTTCCTTGCCCTGGAAGATCCACAGATCCTGCAGCGGAATGTTCTTGAATGCGTCCTGCGGGACGCCGAAATTCTTGGCAAGCAGTTCCGGCGGCGTGTGAGCCAGCCAATCGGTCAGAAGCAGCGTGCCGTATTCGGATTGGTCGCCCTGGTCGAAGACGATCACGAATTCGCAGCCATCCGGTCCGAGCCCCTGCAGCGAATGCGGGAAGCCGGCCGGGAAATACCAGAGATCGCCTTCTTCCACATCCTGCACATAAGCACGCCCCTGGGTGTCGAGGACGGTGATGCGGCAGCGCCCGTTGGTCATGATCGCCCATTCGGCGGCGCGGTGCCAATGCATCTCACGGACACCGCCCGGGCCGAGGCGCATGTTGACGCCGGAGACGGCTTCGGAGATCGCGAAATCCGACTTTGTGACCTGGCGCGCCCAGCCACCGTTCTGGATACGCTTGGCGGCGTTGTTGAAGGATGCCCAGAAGAGCTGCATGTCGCCGATATCTGTTGCCGGCGGGCTCTGGAAAGAGGGGAACTGCTCGGCGAGCGCCGGGTTCTTCGGACCGGGGTCGGAAAGGCCGGCGGGATTGGCATTGATAGCCCCTTCAGCCGGCTGATCGGGATTGCCGAAACTGGCCGCCTGGGCAGCACCAGCCGCCAGCGCGGCACCCCCCATGGCTCCGAGGGCAAGAACCGAGCGTCTCGATAGAGAATCCATTGCTGTTACTCCTTTCATGTGGATGGGTGTGCTGGGCCGCTGAAGCCTGGGCCAAGGTCTCTGAGGACGAGCGGCCGATGGCGGTTAGGACTTCACTCGTCGATGACCCGGACGCCAATGCAAATGCGAGAGGGCGCCCTGCAATCCAGGCGAATGAGGTCGTGTCTCAACGGTGTTTGCGAGGTGGATAGACGTCGAGCCAACGATACCGGCCACAAGAAGAGCTACGACGGCATGCGTCGCTTCAAGTCTGGACATCGTCTCCTCCTGTCGCTGAATCTGATGACTGGAGGCTACAACCGCAGAGGCAATCGCACATCTATACCTAGGTCTAGTAGTATTCGGCAAAAGGTATATGTCTATCCGCGAATGCACTGTATCGACCGTCCCGGCTCCGCCCTCGGGCTAGCCCCGAGGCCGCGGAGTGCGATCGGCAGACGAGTGATTGCAAGGGCTGGATGAGCCGAAGAGGGCAGATGGCCTAGGGTTATCTTTCGGCCGTCAATGACCGAGCGCGGACTCAAGGCAATCGATGAGCCTTGCGATATCGACAGGCTTGCCGAGGAAGGCGAGGGCGCCGCCGTTCATGGCTTTCTTTCGCGTCCGTTCATCCTTGTAGGAGGTAACGAAGATCATCGGCGGCCGGTCCGAATGCCTGTTCAATTCCGTCTGCAGCTCGATCCCGCTAAGGCCGGGCATCTTCACATCGACGAGCATGCAGTCGATTGCCGAGCGCGGTTCGAAGGCGAGAAACTCCTCGGCCGACGCAAACAGGCGGCTGTCGTAACCACAGGATTTCACCAGATCATCCATGGCTTCCCGGATGGCGTGGTCGTCATCGACGATGGCTATGGTCGGTGTCGGAGGCAACGAAGCGACCCTTTCTGGCTGCTTTTCGGCGCTTATAGTGATCTTTATGCTCTGAAGCTCACTTGAAAGATATCATACTAAGAGACAGGTGGGCTTATGCTTTCGCCCAGCACTTCGGCCTTGCGGACCAGCTCGGCGACCGAGCGTGCCTCCATCTTGCGCATGACATTGCCGCGGTGCAGTTTCACCGTGACCTCGCTGATGCCGAGCTCGTAGGCGATCTGCTTGTTCATCAGCCCCATCACAACGGCCTTCATGACCTCGCGCTCGCGCGGGGTGAGGTGATCCGCAAGCGAAACAATGGCTTCGTTCTGCGCATGCTGGCGCCGGCGCTGCGTGTCGCGTTCCATCGCCGCCGCCACGGCATCCAGAATATCCTGGTCCTTGAACGGCTTGGTTAGAAAGTCGACGGCGCCGGCCTTCATCGCCCGCACGGTCATCGGTATGTCCCCAAACCCGGTCATGAACACGATCGGCATCTTGCTGCCAAGGCGCTCCAGCTGTGCCTGAAAATCCAGCCCGTTGAGGCCGGGCAGGCGGACATCGAGAACGATGCAGCCCGGGCGGTCGAAGTTCGTCACGTCCATCAGCGCCGCGGCACTCTCGAATGCCTGCGCCTCGAACTTCATCGAGCGAAAGAGATCCAAGAGGGCCTCGCGCATCGACAGATCGTCGTCGACGATGAAGACCACTGGCTTGGGCGGCTCCTTTTGCATTTTGCGCTGATCAGGCATGCTCCGCCTCCGGCTTTATCGGCAGGTGCATTTCGAAGAGCGCACCGCCTTCGGAATGATTGGTTCCATCGAGCCTTCCGCCGCGGCCCTCCAGCGTGCTGCGGCAAATCGAAAGGCCCATGCCCATGCCGGTCGCCTTGGTGGTGAAGAACGGCGCGAACAACCTGTCCTTCGCATCGGCGCCAATGCCGGGGCCTGTATCGCGCACCGCGATGCAGACATGCTCGATATCAGGCTGATCCATCTTTATCCTGATACTCCGCTCGGAGCACCCGGCCTCATCCATTGCCTGAATGGCATTCGTCATGAGATTGATCAGCACCTGCTGCAATTCGATTTTCACGGTCGATACGGTGGGGATATGCGGGCTGTAGTCGACCAGCACGGCCGTCTTGCTCTGCTGAAGCTCGTGCTCCATCAAGGCGACCGTCTCATCGATCAGACTGCCGAGATCAACACTCTCCAGATCGTTGTTCGGCGAAGAAAGTACACGGCGCGCATTGTGGATCAGCTCGCTTGCCCGCTGGCTGTCGCGGATCATTCTTTCGGCCGACCGCCGCACGGCGGGGAGATCCGGCGGTTCGCGATCGAGCCATCGCAGCAATGTCTGCGCGTTGATGACAATCGCGCCGAGCGGCTGATTGAGTTCGTGGGCAAGTGACGCCGACATCGCGCCGGCCATTGCGGCTCTCGAAGCCTTCGTCAGCTCCGCCTGGGCC
Organism: Rhizobium sp. A22-96; assembly: GCF_053521805.1. Classification (NCBI taxonomy): domain Bacteria; kingdom Pseudomonadati; phylum Pseudomonadota; class Alphaproteobacteria; order Hyphomicrobiales; family Rhizobiaceae; genus Rhizobium; species Rhizobium sp. A22-96. Next base: position 36,080 of record NZ_JBNWDQ010000006.1, on the reverse strand, counting down.
TCGGCCCGGGCCTTCAGAGCCAATTCACGCTGGGTGATATCGACCATGCTGACGACGACGCGGCCGAAGGCGGCAGGATCCTCCGGGAGGCTGACGCTGAGCAGCACGAGCTTTTCTTCGCCGTCGTCGGTTTGCACCTCGACCTTGTCTTCGAAAGTTCGGTCGCCATCCATGATCGCCTGCAGCATATCAAGGAACTTTTCCTGGCCGGCAATAAGAGCCCGCTGTGGGATGCCCATGCCGGAGGAATTTGGACCCAGCAATTCGCGGGCGGCTTGGTTTGCCGCTACCGCCTTGATGAGGCTGCCACAGTGGTCGACCAGGGCCGGGTTAACACGCGCATAAGCCTTGATGTCGATAACGCCCTGCGCCCTGACATCCATCAGATAACTTCGCAGCTTTGAATAATCGCGCTCCCAGAGCGCGACGCGCGTGCGATCGAAAATCGAGCGATATCTTGCCTCGCTTTCCGACAGGGCGGAATGGGTTGAAAGCAAGTTGAGCCGTGCGGTTTCCGTTTTGAGGAGTAGCAGGGTCGTCACGGACAATGCGGCCAGCGCGCCGAACAGACGGAGTGTCTCCTGAAGGTTTGCTTCCTGGCCATGCGTCATGGCGTAAGAGAGAAAAGTCAGGGCGGCACATCCTGCCGCGATGACAAGCAGACCGATGCGGGTCATCGATTGAGCGGCAAGGAGCATGCTGACAACGTAGAGAACCGCGATAGCACCCTCGATATCGGTATAGGTATCGATGCAGAAGATAACGGCCGCAAGCGTGACGGCAACCACGCCGAAGGCAAGGTTATGGCCCTGGCCTGGATCGCGGGCACGAAGCAATATCGACGCTATGGACATTCTTCCCTCAGCCTGTTCGACCGCAAGCTTATCCTCTTATGAACACCACTTAACCTGTACATAGGTGTGGTGCGGCTAGGTGGGGGCGACGATGACGTTGAGGGCAGGTTATCGCCTAGCCGGATAGCTTTCAATCCACGGCCTGAGGCTTATACCGTCGAGCCGGCCGGTTTGGGGTGCTCATTTCCGGTTTCCCTTGGCGGCGATCTCAGGCCGGATGGCTGCGGGAGCTGGTGCGAACGAAACATGGCCGCTGCTTTGGAACTGGACCCAGTAGCCCAAGGCCATGAAGACGGCGCCGCCGATCAGATTGCCGAGCGTGACCCAGATCAGGTTGTGAGCAGCGCCGGCAAGGGTGATGTTGGCCGGATGGTCGCCCATCAGGGCCATGGCGAAGGTGAACATGTTTGCGACGGAGTGCTCGTATCCGGCGGCGACGAAAATCGTGATCGGCCAGAAGATCAGCATGATCTTTGCGGCCGCATTGTCGGTTCGCCCCGCCATCCAGATCGCCAGGCAGACCAGCCAGTTGCACAGAATGCCGCGCGCGAGAAGCGCAAGCGAACCCGCCGACATCTTTGCGGAGACGACGGAAAAGAATTCCTGGCTCCCGTCGCCCAGCAGCACGCCGCCGCCCGCCATATGAAACAGTCCGGCAAGGACCACCGCGCCGATCAGATTACCGATCCAGGCGGCACACCAGACGAGCAGCATGTCCGAGAGATGCGCGCGCCGCGTCAGAACAGCAAGCGGCATGTACATGGCCGTTCCGGTAAAGAGTTCGGAACCGGCGAACACGACGATCGTCAGGGCGGATGAGAAGACCGCACCCATGATGAGATGCGCCCAGGCCGCATCCGCGTGCGCGCCGGCGGTAAACATAAGGATATCGCCAAAGCCGATATAGGCACCCGCCATTGCTGCTCCGATTAGGAAAGCGAATAGCTGCGTGCGCACGATGACGGCCTTGTGTTCGCCGGACTCGGCGAAGTTGATGATGGAATCCTGGTACATACGAGATCCTCGCTTAATCACCAGATCGAACCCGGACCGGCGCTGGCTGATGACGAAATGCTAGTCGCATGCGTGACCGCGCTGAATGATACTTTGGTCTAGGTGGTTCTCTTGGCCGCGGTACTGTAGGACGGTAGCGGATGCGCACTTTGCGTTTGTTTACATGATGATCAAATAAGGATATTATTTATCCTTGATCAATGTATGCCAACCGCAGGCCTTTGGTGTGTATTTATGATTTTGAAAAGCCAAGTCGAATGGGCGCTTCATTGCTGCGCCATTCTTGCAGGCCTGCCAGAGGGCCGTTATCTCTCCACCAAGGCGCTGGCAGAATTTCACGGGCTCCCCAAGGAATATCTTTCGAAGGCACTGCAGGGTCTGTCGCAGGCCGGGCTTGTCGATACCGCCCTTGGTCCTTCCGGCGGTTACAGGCTGGCGAAACCGCCTGCAGATCTCACCTTTCTTGATATTGTAGAGGCTGTCGAAGGCCGGCAAAGAACCTTCGTCTGCACCAATATTCGTGCCAATAACCCCTGTCGCCCGAAGGATTATTGCGAAAGCAGCCCCTGCGCGGTCGCGCGCATCATGTGGGCGGCCGACGAAGCCTGGCGCGAGAAATTACGCGGCGTCAAATTGTCCGACCTTGTCGGCATCCTGTCGCAGGAAATCCCGCCGGAGCTCTGGAAAAGCTCCTTTGAATGGGTGCTAGAGCGCGCCGGATGAAATCGTCGTGAAAGCAGCCTGCTCCTTGGGTTCACCCATGGGAACACAGACGAGGCTTTGCGCCGGCATTGCCAATGATACGCCGTCCGTCCGGCAATGCTCGTAGATGAGGTCGATGATCTCGTTTTGGGCCGACATGCGGCTTGCCGCGCTCGCGACGCGGAATAGCAGCTCGACCTCGATGGCAATCGCGTCTATGGTCTTGAGCGCGACGGCCGGCGGCGGGTTCATGACGATCCTTTCACTGTGCTGCAAAACGGCGATCATGAGCTCTTCGACGAGCCGCGGCTTGTGAGCGGCGGAAACTCGCATCGTCAGCGATATCTGGTGCGATTCATCCGGGCGGCTGCGGTTGGTAACACCCTGTTTCGCCAGGACGCCGTTCGGCAGTACGACGACGTTATTTCCGCCCGAGAGCAGGTTGGTGGAGCGCCAGTTGGTTTCAACGACGCGCCCTTCGGTGCCATCGGCAAGCTGGATCCAGTCGCCGATCACATAGGCGCGGCCCAGTGCAAGCGCGATCCCGGAAAAGACATCGGCCAGCGTGTTCTGCAGCGCAAGGCCGATAAGGACGACGACCACGCCCGAGGTGGCAATCAGCGGCCCCACGGGTGCGCCGAAGACGAAACCGATGACCGATAATGTGGCGCCGAGATAGACGATGCCGACGATCAGGTCCTGCAGGAGATGGGCTTCATGCGGACGGCGATTGAGAGTGAGATAGATGTGGACGAAGCCGATCACCGTCCAGGCAAGATGCAGCCACCAGAGCACCCTGGCAGATTTGGCAAGCAGGATGCCTGCACCCTGGAGTTCACCGTCGTCGAGATGATAGGGCGAAATGCCGGCAAGCCAGAGCACGAGTGTCATGCCGGCGAAAAACAGGATCTGCGCGACAAGGCGCGCGGTCGGGTGCCGGCGCCCCTGAATATGCCAAATGAGAATGCCGGCGAGCCCGAGAAGATTGATGAGGACGAGCGGCAGGGAATGATCTTCACCAAACATGATGGGGCTCACCGACGATGATTTCCAAAAGGCTGGGAGGGACGGGTGCCTCAGGCACCCATCTCGCAGCCGGTTATTTCTTGATCGGGAAGGTCAGTTCCTTCTGGCTGCTGTCGACGACGAAGACGGCCAGCAGTTTCGCCGGCTTGGTCTTGCTGGCATTTTCGCTGACGCCATGGCGATCGCCGGGCATTTCGGAGAAATTCTCACCGGCCTTGTAGACTTTCACCGGACCATCATTGACTTGGCTGCGGATCGCCCCTTCGAGGACGGTTGCATAGATGAAGGCGGAGCTTGGATGCGTATGGCCTTCGGAAAAGCCACCCGGGCCGTATTCGACGAGAATGCCCTTGATGCTCTTGCCGGGAACGTTCGGCAGCTCGTGCTGGTAAACCAGCGTGACTTTCGCGTCCTTCTCCCCGGCATCATGGGCAACGGCGGTGGTGGACAGAAGAGCGGCCAGGGTGAGGCCGAGAATTGACTTCAGCATATCGAATTCCTTTCCTGAGAGTGTGAGGCGGCACGGCGCCTGACGATTTATCGGCAGGGGTCATTTACGGGCAGAAGTTGCGAACCATTGCTCGAAGGTGATGCGGCCGAGGCGCGGATTGTTGTCGGAAACAAGCGAGCCGTCTTCCAGCCTGGCGCCGAAATAACGGGCTTCCGGATCGGCCTCGACCTTGCTTGTATCGCCCATCGCCTTGAGATAGCGGGCAACGAGCTCATTCAGCCGCACACGTTCCGGACCCGAGATTTCAACAATGCCGTTGATGGCAGCCGAGTTCGCAACGACGGTCATGTTGTCGGCGACATCGTCGGACGCGATCGGCTGCACAAAGGCCGGCGACAGACGTACCGTATCCCCGATTGTGCCAGACTGAGCGATGCCGCTGAGGAATTCCATGAACTGCGTCGAATGGACGATCGTATAGGGAATGCCGGATTCCCGGATGATCTTCTCCTGGGCGACCTTGGCGCGCATATAGCCGCTTTCGGGCAGGCGATCGACGCCGATGATGGAAAGGGCGATGTGATGCTTCACACCCGCCGCCTTTTCCGCTGCCGCCAGATTGCGGCCAGACGTCTCGAAGAATTCGAGCACCGCCTTGTCCTCGAAGGATGGCGAGTTTGCCAGGTCCATGACGACGGAGGCGCCACTCAATGCCTCGGTTAGGCCCTCACCGGTGATAGTGTTGACGCCGGTGTTGGGGGCTGCGGCGATGACTTCATGGCCTTGCTTGCGAAGGCGTTCGGCCGTCTTTGAGCCGATCAGGCCCGTTCCGCCGATGATGACGATTTTCATGAGCTTCTCCATTCGCGGCACCTTGGGTGCCGCATTGTTCATTTATTTCGGGTGGTTGTGGTTTGCGGCGGCCCCATGGGAGCCGCGTCGTATGAGCCGCGCCGACCGCGAAGGCTTCGCGCCCGGCTCGGCCCCGGCCATCAAGGTCTTAGTAGTCCCAGAAGACCGGCACCCAACGAAAGTGGTCGCCATCGACCGCCACATGGCCGACGGAGGGGAACGGCATGTGGGTGGCCACCAAAAGCTCGCCGGTCTCCGCCAATTCCCGCAGGAGGCGAACGCGGACGCGCGCTGCTTCTTCCGGATCGTGTTCGAAGCCATTGTGCCAGTCGGGATGCTCGAATCCGACCGCGAACACGGCGTCGCCGGCGAACATCAGCCGGTCTTTGCCTGATGCGACGCGGACCACGCTATGCCCGGGTGTGTGGCCGCCGGTCCGGGAGACGATGACACCAGGCGCTACCTCGTGCTTGTCGTCGAACAATCGCAGCTGGTTCTGATACTCTTCCCGGAACCGCTTGGCGGTCGCTCGAAGCGCATCCGGGAAACCGGGTGGCATCGACACATGCGTGAAATCGGGCGCCTCCCAGAACTTGATCTCGGCGGCGGCCACATGGATGCGCAGATCCGGGCGCAGCCGCTGCTTCACGCCGTCGACGAGCAAGCCGCCGACGTGATCCATATGCATGTGGGTCAGCACCACATCGGTCACGGATCCAAGGTCTATGCCGGCGGCTTCCAGTCGCTTGATCAATTGCCCGGCGCGCGGCAGGTTCAACTCCGGGTCCAAACCCAAGCCTGCGTCGATGAGGATGGTCTGCTTGCCGGTGCGCACCACGACCACATTCAGCGCCCAGTCGAAAGCGTCCGGCGGCAGAAACATGTCGTTCAGCCAGCCTGCGTGTTCGGCCGGATCGGCATTGTAGCCCAGCATCTTTGTCGGCAATGGCAGTACGCCGTCGCTTACCACAAGCACGTCGATTTCGCCGACCTTCACCGCGTAGCGCGAGGGAACCAGCTCTTCGGGGGCTGATTTAATGGGATGGGAAGTGTTTTGTACGGTCATGACTGTCTCCTGTTGATTATGGTCTTTGAACCGGTCAGGCCGGTTCTGCCGTTGATGACGATGTTTACTGGGCGTTCCGCAGCCGGTCGTGCCGTTGCGTGTCGGTCAAGGAGCCTTTCGGGCGAAAGGCTCAGTTGAGGCCGGCCCTATCGAGGCCGTATGCCTTGTCGGCGGAGCCGGGCACGGATTTGAAAGCAATGCTGGAGCGGTTCCACGCGTTGATGACCATGATTGCGAAGGTGAGGTCGGAGATTTCCTTCTCGGAAAGCTGACCGCGCACGCGCTCGTAGAGTTCATCGGGAATGCCGCCCTCATGCAGTTTCGTGACGGCTTCCGTCCAGGCGAGAGCAGCCCGTTCCCGGGGCACGAAGAGATTGGATTCCCGCCAGATGGCGATGTGGTAGAGCCGGAGCTCGCTCTCGCCATGGATCTTGGCTTCCTTGACATGCATGTCGAGACAGAAGGCGCAGCCATTGATCTGCGATGCGCGGATCTGCACGAGATCATGGATCTTCTGCTCGATGGCGCTGTCTTTCAGGGCCATGCTGAGTTCAGAGAGTTTCCGAAAGAGTTCCGGGGATTGCTGTGCGTAGTTCAAGCGCTGTGTCATCGTCACCTCCGTTATTAAGGATATTTTCTGTCCTTATGGATAAAATATATCCTTAATAGCTGGACAGTAAACCCCTGCCGGACTAAGCTCCGGACATAAGGCTTATGCTGAAAAGTATGGGACGGTCGGAAATGGATATCGTATGCGCGCTGCAGACCTTCATGAGAGTGGTCGAAACCGGCTCGTTTTCCGCAGCCGCCGCCGACCTCAGGCGGACGCAGCCGGCGGTCTCCCGTCAGGTCTCGGCACTGGAGGCGCACCTCAACACGCGTCTCCTGCATCGCACGACGACTGCGCTTGCGTTGACGGCCGAGGGCGAGCAGATCATCCCGATGGCGCAGAAGATCATAGAGGCCGTTGAGGCACTCACCGAGACGACCTGTCGTGAGGGCACAGCCGCCGCAGGCAAGGTGCGGCTCGCTCTGCCCACGCCGCTAGGGCTTTATGTCAGCGACCGCCTGGGGATTTTGCTTGAACGCCATCGCGGACTATCCGTCGAATTGATCTTTCGCGACGAACCGTCCGATTTGGTGGGGGAGGGCATTGATCTGGAGGTTCGCCTCGGGCTGGTGGCCGACTGTAGTCTCATGTGCCGCAGGATCGGCTGGACCACCGCCTTTCTCGTCGCATCGCCCGCATATCTGCGGGGACGAAGGGCGCCTGAAACGCCTGAGGAAGTCAGCACCCACGACTGCATCTGTTACAGCCGCGCAGGCGATGCCCGGTCCTGGTCTTTCTCCAATGGAGCAGAGGATGTGGCGGTTCGCATCGCGCCACGTCTGGTCGCCAGCAATTCGATAGCGGTCCATCGTGCCGTGCTTGCCGGAAACGGGCTTGCCGTGCTCTCCCACATTCTGGTCGGACCTGACATCGCGGAAGGTAGGCTGGTGAACGTCATGCCCGATTTTCCGCCGAGCCGTTTTGCGATCAGTGTCGTCTATCCGTCGCGCCGAAACCTGCCGATGCGGATCAGGACGGTTCTCGATTTTCTGATCGAGATCGTCGGCGAGGATCCGTTGATGACGCCGATATCGTCTCATTGATTACGCTGAAGGCGCTGCAGGAAACGACATCCTCAGGCAGGCGCCCTTGGTGGCGACATCGACCACGGCGATGGAGCCATCATGGAGCTGCATGATTTCCCGAACCAGATTGAGCCCCAGTCCGGCCCCCCGGCCCTCGGAGCCCAGGCGATTGAAAGGTTCGAAGATTTGCTCGCGTTCGCTCCAGGGAATGCCCTTGCCCTCGTCACATACCTCAACGAAGCCGCTCTTGCCGACGCGAACCGTGATCGTTCCCTGACGTCCTCCATGATCGATGGCGTTTTGAACCAGATTGGTCAGCGCCCGTTCCAGCGACGTCTGGTCGCCCGTTACCAGCACCTCGTCGCATTCCGGTTCGAAGGCCACATCGTAACCGGCATCCAGCGCCAAGGGGCCAAGGTCGAACAGCACCTGCTTGGCCATGGCGGTCAGGTTCACCGGCAGGAAATCGTTTCGCTTCTGATCCAGACGCTGGAGATCCAGCAGCTGTCCGGCAAGTGTTGTCAGCCGCGCCGCATCTTCCAGCAGGTCGCGCTTGTCCTGACCGGCGGGGAGGGCTGCAACGCGTGCGTTCAGGATAGCGATCGGCGTGCGCAGTTCATGGGCCGCCTGGGCCAGAAAATGCTGATGTCGTTCATATCCCGCATCGAGGCGGGACAGTGTGTCATTGACCGCGCTGACGAGCGGACCGATCTCAGCGGGAACATCGTTCACCTCCAGTTGGGCGCCACGTTTGTCGAACTCGATGTGGGCCGCCTGCGCTACGGTCCGGCCAAGACCAGCCAGCGCCCGGCGAACCACCAGCGGAGTGGCAAGCGAGGTCGCCAGTGCCATCAGCACGATAATGGGCAGCATCACCAGGACAAAGCCGCCTGAAATACCCTTTGCAAGTCTTTGCACGGACATCTGCCCTTTCGTACCCGTCAGGATCTGGACCCTGCCGGCAGGGCTTTCCACCCATTTGATCACCGCATCGGGTTTTCCGGCCAATTCCGGCCGGTCGCTCAGCCGGGCATCGCTGAATTGGTCAAGCACGGCGAGCACGGGCAAATAGGCCTTGGGAATGTTGCCCTCTTGCAGGCGATGCCCCTGAGTGTCGCGGACCGTGAACCACAAATCTGGCGCCTTGGCGCGCAGATGAGCGAGCTCCGGCGTCTCTCGCAGCGCCAATCCTCCCGTCGGGTCTCGCTCCGTAGCATCAGCCAGAACATCGAGGCTGCCGCCTTCATACTCGTCGAGAAGATAACCGGTGCTCCAGATCGCCGCTATAACCAACAGCAGGACGACGGCGATCATGCCTGCCTGTAGCGTCACCAGCCTGCTGACGAGCAGCCATTTCAGCGAGCGTGGCCGCATCATGCAGTCTCGCGCAGGAGATAGCCGACGCCGCGAATGCCGCTGATGGTGATACCGGCCTTCGCGTCGGCAAGTTTGCGACGAACGCGAGAGATATGCGTATCGAGAGCGTTTGACTCGATTTCGTCGTTCATGCCGAAAACGGCCTCCATCAGCGTCTCGCGTAGCACCATGCGCCCCATGCGCCGCATCAGTGCTTCAAGCACCAGCAGTTCGCGGCGCGGCATGCGCAGATGGACACCTTCGACATGGGCCTCGCGATGGGCGAAATCGAACGACATGCGGCCAAGGTTGACGATGTCGGGTTGCAAATGAACCGGTCGACGCAAGATTGCCCGCAAGCGTGCCAGAAGCTCTTCGAACGCAAAGGGTTTGCCGAGGTAATCGTCCGCGCCGCTGTTAAGGCCAGCGATCCGGTCGATCAGGTCGCCCTTCGCCGTGAGGACCAAAACGGGCACTACATCGCCTTCGGCGCGCAGCAGCTTGACCAGCGAAAGGCCATCCCCGTCAGGCAGCCGGCGGTCCAGCACCACGACATCGTAAATATCGTTGTGGAGCGCGGCTTCCGCCTCCGATAGGCTTGCCACGTCGTCCACGACCATGCCGTGTCGTACAAATCCGTTGCGCAGGACCAGGGCCATGGGCCGCTCGTCCTCGACCAAAAGCACGCGCATTCGATAAACTCCATCCCCCGCCCATATCGATAGGGCGCGCGGAACTTAGTATCGCTACATTGCGATAACCTTGCAAAGACCGTTGCGGACCTGGGCTGCTCGTCCTCGAGCCACGTAAGCCGCTATCTTCCGAGGTACTCCGGCATGACAGGTTTTCTCAATCTGGGTGTGTGAGACCTCGCTTCCTCATCTTGGAAGGAAGCACCAATGCCCAGTAACCTCAACGGCTTCGCCGCTGATCGATATTTCGCAATTGAGAGTGGCTGTCATGCTGCTCACTGACGCCGCCTCGTTCTTTCTTGCCTGGCTTCGCAATCCCCGTGCCATCTCAGCCGTAGCCCCTTCGGGTTCTCGCGTATCAGCCTTGATGACGCAAGGCATTGGACCCGCCACAGGTGCGGTCATGGAACTAGGCCCGGGTACGGGAGCCTTCACCTATTCACTTCTCGAACGCGGCGTTCGCGAAGATGACCTCACGCTGGTCGAGCTGAGTGCTGATTTCGCGAGGCTCCTGCAAAAACGCTTTCCCAGGGCGCGCGTGCTCTGTCTGGACGCGACGCGGATTGGCGAGATGGAACTGTTGGAAGGCGCTCCCTTCGGTGCGGTGGTCAGCGGGCTGGGCTTTCGTGCCATGCGGGTACGGGAGATCCGCGCCATTCTCGGCGGCGCTTTCAAGAATCTCAGACCGGGCGGAGCATTTCATCAGATCACCTATGGCCCTCGCTGTCCGGTGCCGGACCAGGTGCTGGATCATTTAAACCTTAGAGACGTGCGGATCGGCCGAACTGTCTGGAACCTGCCGCCAGCCTCCGTCTACCGGATCTCCAGGGCCGGCGATTGCAAAGTCCTGAACGGTTCCGGATCGGTGGGATCGAAGCTCGCATGACGGCGCAGGAACTTGTGGCGCAAGCGCCTGGTACGATCACAGTATTCATCAACTTCGGGCTTGGGGGAATTTTCTGTCTCGCCGTCGTGGAAAAGTTTGTCCCGCTTTTCCCATCCTACATCCTTTTGATGCTCCTCGGCTTGATGGCGCCCGATCCCCTCACGCTTGCCTTCTCCATTGCGGCAATGACAGCCGGTTCGGTCACAGGTGGGCTTGGCTGGTATACAGTCGGCTGGATGTTCGGACCGCAGAGGGTTCGTCGTACAGTCGCCAACTATGGTGGATACATACTGCTGCGGCTCTCGTTCTATGACGGGTTGACGGACAGCTATCGCCGCAACCATTTCTGGGTGACGTTGTCTGGCCAGATCATCCCTGCAGTCAGGATCTATATGGCCTTGCCGGCCGGTGCCCTGCGGCTCGATCCCAAAACTTTCCTGGCGGCGACATCGCTTGGCTGTTTGATCTGGAACGGGTCCTTTCTGTGCCTCGGCTATGGCCTGCGCTACAGCGGAAGAGACGTTGTCCAGAGCGGCTTCTGGGTCCTCATAACGATTATTGCTGCCGAAGGAGCACTGCTAATCGCCGTACGGCTGCGCAAGAGAGTGACGAAAGGTTAAGCAGCGCGGCTTCTCCAAGTCATGAAGCCGAAAATAGATTTCGATTTTTGAGCTGGTGCGCTAGAGACGGGTATTGTCGACTCGATCTACGACATATGCGTAAGTCGTGCACCTCGCGAGCGGGGGTCGGTTGCCCTAGAACTCTGCGAGACCGCGATGTCCAAGAGAATTTCAGTCCGGTTCTGGCGTTGGATGATCGCACTGCTGGCGCTATCAGGCATCGTCATCTCATACGCGGCCATCATACCGGCAGCCCATGTCTCACGATTACGATTGACGACCAATTTCCTGAGCTATTTTACGATCCAAGCGAATATTCTGCTCGTTATTGCACTGCTGTCGGCTGAAATCACGCCGTCATCGGGGATCGGACGATGGGCCAAACGTTCAGCCACGAAAACCGCACTCCTCATTTATGTCGGCGTCGCGGGCTGCGTCTATGTATGGGTGCTGCAGGACGTTTGGCATCCACGCGGGTGGCAATTGTGGGGGGACCAGATACTTCATTATTGGATCCCGTTACTCACCGCGCTGGATTGGATTTTCCTTGTTGAACGCGGCAGGCTTTCCTGGCGCGATGCGATCTGGTGGCTGCTGTTTCCCGCGCTCTACTCAATATACTCGCTGATCCATGGTCATCTCTCGGGATTTTATCCCTACCCCTTTTTGGAGGTGAGCGACATTGGCCTAAACGCCGTTCTGATCAACATGACGATCTTGGGCGTAATATTCCTGGCTCTTGGCGGGATTTTCATCGCCCTTGATCGCGTGGCTGCCAGGTTTTACTCGCGACAAACTTGATAGCAGTCGTGTGCGGGGCAGGAACGGCTCATTTTCCGGTTCCTTGATATGAAACCCGCTTCAAGCTGCCTGCCTGCGAATTCTCAGTTCGCATGCCAGGGCGAAGGCGGCGGTCAGGATCGACAGGCTTTCTCCGCTGGCGAGCCGGTTGTTCGAGTTGCTGAGAATGGTCAAGCTGAAAAAGAAGAGAATCAGAAAATAGGCATACATGGCGTGCCTTGGGATGATCCCCCTGTTTGCCACCCGCCAGACGCTGGCGCAAAAGCAGGCCAGCATCGCGGCCAAAACCACCGCGCCGAATATCCCATGCCGGATGAGGATTTCGAGGTAGCCATTGTGCATGAAAGTATATCCGACATTTGGATAGCGAGTATGCGGCCAGCGTGTGAGCCATTCTGTTCCCCAGCCGAAAATCGGCGCGGCGGAGAACAATTCCCACGCGTTTGACCAGAGCTGCAGGCGCTCGCTCATGGCAAGCGGCGTACTGCCGCTCTCGATGGAGCGCGAGACGGCCTGGCCAATTGGCTCGGTCGTGCCGGCATCCTTGAACATGGCGAGAGCGGCGGAGACTGTCGCTCCGGCTGTGTGGTCGATATTGTCCCGGACCGCATAGGCACCTGCGGCGAGCAAAGCGAGCGAGGCAAGGACGAGCGGCACAGCCAGTCGCTGTTTCAGGCTGCGAAGTGCCAGAAATGCCAGGATCGGCAATACCGGAAGGAGCGAAAGCCAGACCCCTTTCGATTTTGCCCCATAGATGCCAATCAGGCAGAGTAGGCAGATGAGCGGGGACAGAACGGAAGCATAGAGGCGCATCGTGCGCCTGTCGGCTCCCTCGGTCAGGTAATAGAGCAGCCAGAACACGGCGCCTATAAAAATCATACCGCAGCAAACCGCGCCGTGTATTTGATTGTGCTGGATCAACGGAATGACCGTCTTGCCCGCGGCGACCTCAGTAATCCGCGCACCCCATAAGAGGACGATGAGCGCGAAACCGAAGTAGACAGCGATGAGCCTCTCGAGGTGAGGCCAGCATAGAAACAGCGCATAAGCGAGAGACGGGAAAACGAGCGGCATCAGGAACAGCAGATCGCGATCGCCGACCGGATGATCGCTTTCCAGCGCGAACTGAAGAGAAAATCGCAGCAGCGCATAGGTGCCCCAGGCCAGGCAGAGCCACCCTCGCCAGTCGATTGATGGCCTTGATGAGGAGCGCAGATAGGAAATGAGCGACAAAATCAGGAGCAAGACGCCAGCATAACGATAGGCGTAACTTTCAATCAGCGAGGCAGACATGACGACGAGCCAGAGTCCACCAATGATGAAGGCCCATTGCCGATCCAAAATCGGGGCTGCACCGAAAGAATGGGTTTGGTCGTTCATCTTTGTCTCTGCCCCGCACGAATTATTCGCTACATTGCATCGTGCCATCAATCTTTCAGCACCGATTCCGGCCTTGTTAGCTGACGATCTTGAAGTGACGCTGAATTTCATTGTGTTTTCAAATCGGTAATTGTGCTCATTTCCTGCGAACCGAGAGACTGATTTTTCATCGTCTTCGGCAAGCCGCGAATGTGCCATGCGGGAAACGCTGAAAAAGTTGCGCTGCCGAAGCCTCGGTCACACCGCACGATACCGACAAGGCTAAGATCTCCGAACTCGAAGAAAAGGATGTCGAGCGTTGTGATGCTGACATCTTTCTTGGCCATCCTGGCGGTGCCGCCCACACACCATTGCTATCTTTGATGCAGCAGGGGCCATTTATTCCATGGTGCACTGGACAAATACTAAATAAGACTTACTATAAGACATCTACCGATTCCGTATATATACCAAAAGTTTGTTTTCTAATGTTTCTATCATGTATACTTAAGTAAATCAGTTTAAGTTTATTTGATATATGTTGTAATTATACATCTGCCGCACCTTCCCCTGCCTGATTTAGCGGCTGCGACCGAAGTATTGGATTCCGTCGCGAGATTTTCCGTCCCTATCCTGTGCGTGGGGGCCCATGGGCTTCCAATCATAGGGAACAGCCAAATCAACGAATGCAGCGGGTCAACGCTGGTGTCGCTCTGATTTGGCAAAGCGATTGGAGAAAAAATGAATATCAAGAGCCTTCTTCTCGGCTCCGCTGCTGCGTTGGCAGTAGTATCCGGTGCGCACGCAGCTGATGCCGTTGTCGCTGCTGAGCCGGAGCCGTTGGAATATGTTCGCATCTGCGACGCTTACGGTGCCGGCTACTTTTTCATCCCGGGCACTGAAACCTGCCTCAAGATCGGCGGCAAGGTTCGTACCGAAGGTCAGTGGTACACTCCTTACAACCCCAATGCACGCCTGGGCACGCTTTGGCACACCCGTGCTGAACTGCGTCTCGAAACGGCTACGGACACCGAATACGGTGCTCTGAAGACCAATACCGAACTGCGTTGGGACTGGAACGACGGCGGTTCGACCTCTACCAACCTGCTGCATGCCAGCATCAGCCTCGGTGGCTTCACCGTTGGTAAGGAAGACTCGCAGTTCAACGTATTCACCGGTTACGCCGGCGACGTCATCAACGACGACGTGGTCTATGACGGCCCGTATGAACTGAACCAGATCACCTACAACTACGATGCAGGCAATGGCTTCACGGCTGTGATCTCGCTTGAAGATACCAACTCCGGTTCGGGCGCTACCGGCTCGAATGGCGAAGACAGCTCTGACCACTATGCTCCTGACGTTGTCGCCGGTGCCGGCTTCAAGTCTGGTGCATGGGGCTTCAAGGTGGTCGGCGGTTACGACTCGATCGTCGAAGAAGGTGCTATCAAGGCTCGTGTTGACGCTGACTTCGGTGTCTTCTCGGCCTTCCTGATGGGCGGCTACAACACCGATGGCAGCAAGCTGAACAAGTATGCCGGCGCAAACGGTGCTGGCGATGCAGCTGACATCGGCTGGGGTGACTGGGCAGTTTGGGGTGGCGCAAGCGTTCCGATCAACGACAAGCTGAAGTGGAACTTCCAGCTTGCCTACACCGACTCCAAGATCTTTGCCGCGACCACGAACGTCAAGTGGAACCCGGTCAAGAACCTGCTCATCGAACCGGAAGTCTCCTACACCAATTGGGATTCGATCAACGAAAGCCAATGGGCCGGTATCCTTCGCTTCGAACGCAGCTTCTAATCTGATCTGAAATTGACCTCCGATCAGAAAAGAGAAGAAGGCCTGGTTTCCCTCCAGGCCTTCTTTTCATGTCGGCCTGAATCATACCTGCAAAGATCGTGCATCATATGCGGAGCAGCACAGGCTAAAGAGAGGCAATGGGCAGCAAGCTTCACCTATCCAGCCAGCGCTGCCGATATAACACCTTGGGGTTATATCAAGCGGCCACCCCCTCGGTCATGTTTTCTTCATAAATAAGAAAAAGCAGCGGGCGGAGACCTGCGCGGGAATGGCTGATTTATCTGCACTGCGCAGTTTCCGAGAAGATAAACAAGAACTCTTCGCGGAGGCGGAACATGAACAACACTGTGAAACTTGACCGGACGCTCGGGCTTTGGTCCGTCGTGCTCTTTGGCCTGGCCTACATGACGCCGATGATCGTCTTCGGCACCTTCGGGGCGCTTGCAACGGCAAGCCAGGGAACGACGGCAATGGCCTATCTCGTGGCCGCCGGAGCAATCCTTCTGACAGCCATCAGCTATGGCGTCATGGCACGCGTCTATCCCGTCGCCGGGTCGGCTTATACCTATGCCCGCCGGTCGATCAATCCGAACATCGGATTCCTTGTCGGCTGGGCCGTCCTGCTCGATTATTTCTTTCTGCCGATGGTCATATGGCTCATCGGCGCCGCCTATCTGACATCCGCGTTTCCGAGCATTCCAGGCTGGATCTGGATCGTCGGCTTCATCGCGGTAACGACAATCGTCAATGTCGTCGGCATCGCCTTTGCCAACCGCGTCAATTTCATCCTGATGGTGGTGCAGCTCGCGGTTCTCGCGGCGTTCGTTTTCCTGGCGGCGCGATATGTTATTGCCTTGAACGGTCCCGGCGGTCTTGCTTCCGTCACGCCCTTCTTCAAGCCGGATGTGCCTTTCTCGGCATCTGTCGCCGGCGCTGCGATCGCTGCTTATTCCTTCCTCGGTTTTGATGCAGTCTCGACGCTGACGGAGGAAACAAAGGATGCCAAGCGCACGATGCCGAGGGCGATCCTGATCACGGCGCTTGCCGGCGGCCTGATCTTCATTGCCTCGGCCTATGTCACGCAGCTTGCCCATCCCGGTTTCGATTTTGTTTCCGCCGATGCAGCGGCCAATGAAATCGCAAAGACGATCGGCGGCGATCTGTTCGTCACGATCTTCCTCGCCACGCTGGTTGTCGCGCAGTTCACCTCCGGTCTTGCCGCCCAGGCGAGCGTCGGTCGTCTGCTCTATGCCATGGGGCGCGACAAGGTGCTGCCATCGGCCTTCTTCGGCAGCCTGCATCCGAAGTGGCATACGCCGCTGCTCAACCTTATCCTTGTCGGCATTGTCGGCCTGCTCGCATTGACCATGGACGTCACCACGTCCACCTCCTTCATCAATTTCGGCGCATTCCTGGCCTTTACGGCGGTCAACATCTCGGTCATCGCTCTCTATCTGAAGAACAATGCCGAGGTTAAGCCGCTCGGAGCCCTGATTGGCCTCGTCATCCCGGCGGTAGCGGCTGTCTGCGATCTCTTCCTTCTCTGGAACCTCGACAAGGATGCCAAGATTCTCGGTCTCGTCTGGCTGGTGATCGGTATCGCCTATCTTGCCTATCTCACTCGTGCCTTCCAGACGGCTCCTCCGGAAATGGATTTTGCGGAGTAGGGTGCTGGACGAAAAGGAGGCTCGGCCTGTGGCCGGGCCTCACGCCAGAAACAGGCGGAACAACTCGGCCTGGCTTGAGATATTCAGCTTTGCGTAAACCTGCCGGCGATGCACCTTGACCGTATTCGGGGAGAGGGAAAGAACCGCCGCAAGCGAGAGGGTGGAATGTCCTTTGAGGATCAGCGTGACGATCTCCAATTCGCGCTTGGTGAGAGCAGGGTGCTCGATCTTCGAGGCCGCCGGTGCGGTCTTGCTGTCGAGGGAGAGGCTGGGAACGTGAAACCAATGCCGTTCTCCCAGCGCACAAATAACCGGTGCGGCGGCTCTCAGCCGGACCAGATCCTCGCCGGAAAACAACGGCGCGATACCGGTTCTGGACAAGGAGAGCACGCCGACAAAATTGCTCTCGAGCTTGAGCACGAAACCGATCTCATCGACGATCTCGGTTGTCGCGTAGTGCAGCCGGAAATACTCGGTCTGCCTGAAGTCGTCGGGAGCAAGGTCACGCATCACGATCATGCGTTCGCTGTTATCGTTGCAGATGGCATCGTAGAACGGGTCGAGCACGAACGCCCCGGCCAGATAACGATCGACAATGACAGATCGTTTGGCGACGATCTTTTCATTGTAGAGATCGAAGGCGTGTCCGTCCGGAGAGTAGAGAAAGCCGTTCATCATCTGGAACGGCGCCAGAAGCCGCAATGTGACGGCCAGGGCATCGGGAAACACGTGCGAGCCGATGGAACTTGCTGCAGTACCAAGACTGGTGTTCCAAACGTCGAAAGGTGGCGTCTGGGTGTTCGATGTCGCAGCCGAACTCATCAAAAAGCAGACCTTTCCTTGCATTCTCTTTGTCGGACATCGCAACCACATCAGTAGCACGCGCGCTTTACCCGCGAAATGCAATAGGCCCGAAAGAACGGAAACCGATCTCGTGAACAAGCCTCAGGGAAATCTTTCCACTACTCATCCACTCGACCTTCCCGCGACCGAAATCGCAAGCGGTATCCGCTCGGGGCAGTTCACTTCGGAAGCCGTCGTCGCGGAGTCAATTCGCCGGGCAAAATCTGCCAACGCGACGCTGAATGCATTCACCGTGATCCGCGAGGAGCAAGCACTTGCTTCGGCTCGCAAGGCGGACCGGATTCTATCCGAAGGCGGGACGGTTGGCTCTCTTCACGGCGTACCCTTCGCGGCAAAGGACCTGACGCCGACGAAAGGGGATTTGACCACACTGGGGTCCTGGACATCGGGTGATTGGATACCGGAGAAAAGCGCGCTTTGCATCCGCCGGCTCGAAGACGCCGGAGCAATCCTGATCGGCAAGACGGCAACCCCGGAATTCGCCTATGCAAGCTTCACGCATAGTCCGCGATGGGGTGCCACCCGCAATCCCTGGGATCTCGAAAGAACGCCCGGCGGTTCCTCCGGCGGTTCGGCGGCGGCGGTGGCAACCGGCGCCGTGCCATTTGCCGAGGGCACCGATATGGGTGGATCGGTTCGCATTCCCGCCGCCTTCTGCGGCGTCGTCGGGCTGAAGCCAAGCCTTGGCCGCATTCCGATGACGATCCTGCCGAGCGTTTTCGACAATATCTCGCATTTTGGACCCTTGGCACGAACGGTCGGTGATGCCGTTGCCTTCATGGAGGCTGCGAGCGGCCCCAGCGATGAAGACATCATGTCGCTGCCCCTGAGTTTCTCGGGGGAAGCCGCGCGAAAGGGGAGTTTGGAAGGCAGGCGTTTCGCCTTCTCGATCGATCTTGGATATTACGAGATCCAACCCGAAGTCGCGGCCGTGATGCGCGAGGCGATCGGGAGAATTCGTGAGCTGGGCGCTGTCGTCGATGAGGTACCGATGCATTGGACCCGCGCCGTCAACGACCAATGGTTCGACGTGTGGTGCGTGTTCATGTCTTCATTCTTCGGCGAACGCCTGATCCAATACAGACACCAGATGGATCCCGTCGTCGTTTCGATAATCGAGCGTGGCCTTGCCGCCAATGCGACGGACTACAAGCGCGTGGAACTGCTCCGCACCTCCATGTGGCGAGACATGGCAACGATTTTCGAGACCTATGACGCCTTGCTGTGCCCGACCTGCGCGATCACCGCTCCATCAGTGCGGGAGAACGACGACGATTATGTCGCGACATTGCCGAACGGCAAGTTTGCGGGCCTCGATATGACCTGTCCCTTCAACCTGCTGCCGCAGCTCCCCGCTCTGTCGCTGCCGGCCGGACATGCGTCGAACGGCTTGCCGGTGGGGCTTCAGATCATCGGCCGGCGTTTTGCCGACGAACAGGTCTTGTCATTTGCTGCGGCAATGGAATCCTCGTTGTTGCTGGCATGATCATCTCATGTAGGAGCGAAGTGTCGGGGATTTCAGGAGATAGCTCAGGCCGTCTTGCGTGATAGCTCTTCGCGATCCCGAATATATGGCATTGTTTCGGGGAAGGGCATGGCCTTCCCGAAAAGATAGCCCTGTCCGATGTCACATCCCTCACGCAGGAAGTACATCAATTGCCCATGTTCTTCGATGCCTTCCACGGTGGTTTTCACATCCAGGCCGCGACTCATGATCAGCAGCGCCTGCACGATCTTTTCATGCCGGTCATCATGTTCCCGTGCTGATCTGACAAAGCTCTTGTCGATCTTTATCTTGTCGAACTGGTAGCGCGCCAACTGCGCGAGGCTCGAATAGCCTGTGCCGAAGTCATCCAGCGCGATCTGAATGCCCGCACTGTGAAGATCGTCGATAATCGATGCCGCAAGATCCGGATCCCTGATCAAGGCATTTTCGGTGATCTCAACCTCGAGCCGGGATGATGGCAGGCCCGTATCCTCGAGGATCTTGAGAATCCGGGATGCGAGAAGCCGATCATCCATCTGAATGGCGGAGACATTGAAGGAAAGCGATATGTGCTGGGGCCACGACTTGGCATCATTGCACGCGGTGTGGAGAAGCTGCTGAAACAAGGGCGTCATCAAGCCGGTTTCTTCGGCAATGGGAATGAACAGCGCCGGCGAGATGCTCGTGCCATCATCTACAATCCATCGGGCAAGCGCCTCGAACCCGCAGACCTGTCCTGACCGCAGGTCGATCAAAGGCTGATAATATGGTTTGATGCGGCATTCCGTGACGGCCTGCCGAAGTTCTCCTTCAAGCTTTGCCCGTGCGGTGACCTTGAGCTGCATATCCTCTGAAAATCGAAGGGCAATGTTGGTGCCGACGCTTTTGGCCTCATAGAGCGCGA
Organism: Rhizobium sp. A22-96; assembly: GCF_053521805.1. Classification (NCBI taxonomy): domain Bacteria; kingdom Pseudomonadati; phylum Pseudomonadota; class Alphaproteobacteria; order Hyphomicrobiales; family Rhizobiaceae; genus Rhizobium; species Rhizobium sp. A22-96. The sequence continues at coordinate 16,042 of NZ_JBNWDQ010000006.1, read as the reverse complement.
TGTCTGAGCGATGGCAGACTTCCTGCAGCAAATCCCCTTGCTGCGGCCAGCGAGCATAGCCGACGCTCGCTCCGACCTGGCACGATATCGCCCCCACCTGGATGGGGTGGCTAATGGCGTGAATGAGGAGCTTTGCGAATTTTTCGTCCTTCTCTGAGATCAGCCCTCTGGTCACAACGATGAATTCATCACCGCCGAGACGGAAGACGCTCGATTCATCGGCGAGCGCAGACAGCCTTTTCGACACTTCCTGCAGAAGCTTGTCGCCTCCCTGGTGACCGACCAGATCGTTGACTTTCTTGAACCCGTCCAGGTCGATGGAAAAAATCGTTGCGGTTGGTTCCTGATCGTCTTCCTCTGCATTCACCGCCTTCACGATCTCGAATTTCTCGAACGCATATCTGTTCGGCAGGCGCGTGAGATGATCGTGCGTGGCAATCCAGTGCGCCCGCTTTCCACGCTCTTCCTGCCGCAGCATTTCCTTGCGGAGGTCAAGAATTCGCAGGCACGAATAGATAAAACTCGCTCCGCCCACAATCGTAAATGACAGAAACAGGACGTCAGTGGCGTTGTCACCGAGTGCCCTGAGGCCGCCGAAGATGTTTCGATGCCAAAAGAAACCGATGATCCACAACAATGTCGAGCCGGAAACGAGGGCAACAAGTTGCCTCCCAGCTTTACTCCTCAAGAATTCCGGCATGCTCTCCCCCAAGCATATCTCCCTTGACGATATCTTTATGTGCCGATCTATGCGGCCTTTGTTTCCATAACGGATCGATCTATTTCAGAGAGGATTGATGTCTCAACAATTGCCCGCGATTGAAGTTGCAAAACAAGGGGCCTGTTGCGCTAGCGTAAAGCGGGGGCTTCCTAAGTTCAGCCATACTCATTTCACCTTGACGTATGTCTGATTAAATTTTTGCAAATCACCCCGAATTACTTGCTTGGAGTGAGCAATAGGTGCGTTTGATTTGTCGCTCTATGGGGCAGTGATAAATGCGAACTGGAAAGCGAGGGCGCTACATGTTCAGCCGGTCGCTTAGGAAGTCGATGAACGCTCTGAGTTGCTTCGGCATCTGTCTTGCGCTGGCATGATACAGGTAGAAACCGCCGAACGAGGGCGTCCAATCGGGAAGAAGCTGCACCAATCGACCAGCTTCAATCTGCTCTCTTGCCTCAAGGTCCAGCAAGTAGGCAAGGCCCAGCCCTTGCTCTGCTGCCTTCAGCATCATCGCGGTATCATTGGCGATTAACGGGCCGTCAACATCGATCTCGAGAACATCGCTGCCCTTCTCGAATTCCCAGCGATAGATGTTCATCGCACCGGGCCAGCGGAAGCGGATGCAAGGGAACCGGTGCAGGTCCTGAGGACTTTCTGGTCTTCCCATCCGGTCGATAAGCTCCGGGCTTGCGACCACCACGGAAGCCCTTCGTCCGCCCATCCGTACCGCCACCATGTCCTTTTCAAGGGTTTCGCCAAGGCGAATACCGGCGTCGAACCGCCCGGCAACAATGTCCGAGAAGGTGTCCTGGATGGTGATGTCGAGTGTCACGGCGGGATGGGCCTGGTGAAACGCCTCCAGATGAGGCCCCAGCAGATACATGGCGGCGACGCGTGAGAGATTGAGCCGCAGTGAGCCGGCCACCTCGGCGTTTTCGGCCATCAGTTCGGCGACTGCCTGGTCAAAGCCGGCAAAGAGCGGCACGATTTTGTCCAGCAGCGCTTGTCCCTGCTCGGTCAGGCCAACACTCCGGGTCGTGCGATTGAACAGCCGCACACCCAGCCGGGCCTCGAACTCACGAATCCGCTGGCTCAAGGCGGATGGCGAAATAGCCAGTGTTCTTGCCGCGGCCGAGAAATTGCCGCGTTCTGCGATGGCGACGAACGCCTTGAGGTCGGCAAACTCGCTGCCCCGCATTATGCATTATTCCCTTCAAAGTAATATCACATAATAGAGTATTCTCTTCTCAAATCCAGTGAGCGATCTTCCTCTTCAGTTGATGTCATGGACAGCATAGGGAGAGTGGAATGCAAATTCTTGTCGTCGGAGGGGCGGGGACCATTGGGCGTCCACTCTGCGCGGAGCTGGCGGTGCGGCATCGGGTGATGATCGCCGGCCGCTCAGGTGGGGACGTAGCGGTCGATATCACGTCGGCTGACAGCATTGAGCGGATGTATCGGACGATGGGGCCCATAGACGCCTGCATCTGCGTTGCGGCATCGGGCACGTTGGATCGTTTCTCCGACCTGACTGAACAAGCCTTGCTTGAGAACATGCGCGGGAAGTTCTTCGGCCAGATTAATCTGGTGCTGATCGGCCAGCGCTACCTCGCGGACAATGGCTCGTTTACGTTGACCAGCGGCATATTCGCCGATCAGGCTTGGCCAGGCGTTACCGGTGGCGCGGTTATCAGTGGCGGGCTGCATAGTTTCGTCCTGTCGGCGGCAATCGAGTTGCCGCGCGGCCTGCGCATCAATGCCGTCAGTCCGACGATGGTTGCCGACTCGATCGAAAATTTCGGTCATCTGTTTCCGGGAATGAAATTGGTGCCGATGGATCGGCTGATGCGGGCCTATGTCCATTGCGTGGAGGGTAGCGGCACGGGTGGAATCGTCAAGGCATATGGATGATGCGCGGGCATCTGCGCCGACATGATCTCTGCCCAGTGTGATGGTTCAAGCCTGTCTATCGGGAAGCGACCCTGGTCGCTTTGTGTCTCGTTCGATGCCGCTCCGGTGCAGACTGCCGCCGAGATGGGCGACGCCGAGTGTGGCGAAGGGAATGACCAAATCGGCATTGGCGATGGTGGCGGGCCGATGCGCAACGATCACGCGGGTCATCTGCAGGTCGCGCAAGGCTGCCACGATGGCCGCCTCGGTGGTCTCGTCGAGATGGCTCGTCGCTTCATCCAGAAACAGGATTCGTGGCCGACGATAGAGCGCCCGAGCCAGGACGACGCGTTGCATCTGGCCGCCCGATAGGCTGCTGCCCATATCGCCGACAAGGCTCTCGAGGCCCATGGGCATTCGCTGGATATCCTGCAGGATCGCAGCGCGTGACGCACACTCATCGATCCAGCCCCGATCGGGATTGGGATCGAAGCCGCAGATATTATCGGCGATCGAGCCTGCGAACAGGCCATCATGCTGGAGTACACCAGCGATCTGATGCCGATATGCGGTGCCCCCTATCGCGCGGATATCGATGCCGTCGATAGACACGCGCCCCTCCGTGGGCGCCAGCAAACCCATCAGCACTTTCAGCAGGGTTGTCTTGCCGCAACCGGAGGGGCCGGTTATCGCCACGCTCTGGCCCGATGGTATATCCAGATCGGCGCCACGCAGGATCCACGGCTCGTTTTCGCCATAACGAGTGGACAGATCCTCGGCCCGAAGCGCTGCACCCCAAAGGTCGGGCTTGTCGTGGATCGCCGGCGCGGCGAAACCGCTGCCTTCTTCCTCCTGCTCCGCCAGCACGATATCGGCCAGCCGATCGGTCTGCACGTTGAGCATCCGGAGCTGGAACCATGACGCGATCAGGCTTCCGACGCGGGTGGCGAACTGATCCTTGTAGGACAGGAATGCCACCAGCATGCCGACAGTCATCTTGTTGGTCATGACCATTTGCGCCGCCAGGATGATCATGACCAGCCGATCAGCGCCGAAGAGCAGTTCATTGGCCCGGCCGAAGATCAGATCCAGACGCTGCAGGCGCAGCTTGGCATTGATGCTGTCCACCAGATAATTCAGCCAGACAGAGCGGCGGCGATCGCGCAAGCCAAGTAGCTTAACGCTGGCCATTCCACGCACGGTCTCGATGAAATGCGTCTGCTGCTTGGCATCATAGACGATCGCCTGTTCCGTGCTTTGACGATATGGCTGGTAGCGAAGCAGCCGCAGACAAGCGTTCAGGGCGGTGGCGATCATCGCTACCCAGCCAAGCCATCCGCCATAGATGAACATCATCGCCACCATGCCGATGGACATGAGCCCATCCAGCACCGCCTGAACCAGATCGGTGGTCAGCGCCTTCTGGATCGTGGCGAGCGAGCCGAAGCGCGAGATGATATCGCCGATATGCCGTTTCTCGAAGAAATCCAGCGGCAAGCGGGTCAGATGATCGAACAACCCGGTATTCCATTGCAGATTGATCGTGGTGCTCACGAGCATGATCGCCCAGGTGCGCGCCGCGCTGATGACCAGCTGCAGGACGAGGAACACGGCAAGGCCGACCCCCACGGTCAGCAGCAGGTCATAATCGGCCGACACGATGACTTCATCGATGATGATTTGCGAGCCGATCGGCATCAAAAGAGCGATAAGCTCAATTCCCAGCGAGAGGAGCAGGATGCTGACGAGAGACGAACCGGCGCCCGTGATATTGCGGAACAGATGCCGCAGCTTCAGATCGTGTCGTTCATCCGCGCGAACGAAGCGTTCGTTCGGCAAGGCTTCGAGCGCCACGCCGGTAAACTCGCGCGAAGCCTCCTCCATCGAAATCACCCGGCGCCCGACCGCCGGGTCATGGATCGTGATCTTGCCATGTCCGACACTTTGCAGCACCACGAAATGATTGAGGCCCCAATGGAGAATGGAGGGCCGGCGCAGCTTGCGAAGGTCTGCCAACTCCAGCCGCAGGGGCCGCGTCGAGAGCCCCATTGCGTCTGCCAGCTTGATCAGATCGCGCAGCGTTGCACCCTTCAAGGACACGGCATTGCGCCGCCGCATGGTTCCGAGGTCAATCGCATGGCCATGGAAACCCAGGATCATGGCCAGGCAGGCCACGCCGCACTCGGCCGCCTCGGCCTGCAGGATGATGGGTAGGCGGCGGCTGAAACCGAATTGCAGCACACGGTCGAGCTTCATGGCGCTGCCTGCTTGGGTACGCCGGTGACCACACCAATGCTGCTGCGAGCGCGATAAAGTGGATCGAGCGCCCATTCGTAAATGCGACGGCTATCAAGTGCGATGTCTGCTCCCACTTCCATGCCGACCTCCAGCGGCTTTTGATTCCCGTCGACGATGACATATGGCAAGTCGGGTTCGACCACGACGCGGTATTGGCCGCCCTGACCGGAAGAGCTGCCGGGCGAGGGCGCTTGTCCTCCGGCTGCCAAGGACGATCCGGTTTCGGCTACGGAAATGGCTTGAACGGGCGCGCGTGTGATTTCCTTGACGCGGCCTTCGTAGAGACCGAAGCGCTGGAAAGGGAAGGCCGCAAAACGCAGAAGGACCGGGGCTCCCTCCTTGATGAAACCTATCGAGGAACTGTCGACATAGAGATCCGCCTGCAGCGCCTGGCCATTGGGCAGGAGCGTGACCAGCACAGCGCCGGCACCGACCGGCTGCCCCACATGCGCGCGCACGGCCGTCAGCACGCCGTCGGCAGGTGCCAGAACCTGGATCGCCTGCTTGGCCTGGACCTCGGCGATTTGCTGATCGAGCTGCGAGATCGCGCGATCGAGCCCGCTTACATCCTTTTCCAGATTGTCGTCGAACAAAGACAGCTGCGCGGTGACATCAGCGATTTTGCCTTCCAGCGTCAGATATGTCTGTTCGAACTGCGCATGCTGGCCAAGGGCCTCGGCATAGATGAATGCCTGGGACTGGAAGGAGGCGTCGGTAACGATACGGCGGTTGGCTGCATCGCTCAATCGATCCATGGACGCCTTCATCAGCGGCAAGGATTGCTCATCGGCGGCCAATTGCGCCGCAAGATTCTTATGCTGCAAATTAAGATTGGCAAGCTGGTCCTTCAGTCCCTGTTTCTGCACCGTCGCCATCGATTTTCGCAACGACAGTTCTCGCTGCAACGCCACCTTCTGGTCCGTCAGGGCGGCAATGACACGCTCCTGTGTCGGGCCAGCGGTTGAGGTTGCCTCCAGATTGATTGCATAAAGGAACTGGCCAGCGCGCACCTTCTGCCCTTCCGTCGCGGCCATTCCATCGATCACGCCCGCTGCCGGACTTGCGATCGTAATCAAGCCCGCGCGAGGCATCACTACCCCGCTGGCATAGACGCGGCGCGTGTAGCTGCCCATGATCGAAAATGTCAGGCAAGCCGCCAGCAACACCAGGCTGGTGATCGCAACGAGGCGAACGGACAGAGGGTAAACGACCTGCACCTGGCCAAGCCAGGCATCCTGTTTGGCTTGCAGCACTTCGCGACGAAACAATGTGGACATGGGGCTGGTCCTGCTAAGTCGTCTGTTAAACCACTCACGTCGTTGGCGATGTCCTCGATCCCGGTGGTCACCCATTATTTTGGGGCCTAATCCGTGAGAGGCACATCACACTGACAAGCCGGCATCAGAATTTGCGCGCCAGCTTGCATGTCAGAGACAAAATTCCGGGATGATGTGGTGCCTGCTTAGACTCCGACGCCCTTGTACTGATCGGATCAGTGCAAGGGCGCCATCTTCCGTGCCATGGGCCGTTTGGGTCCATGGTTATTCGTTATTCCCGCAAGGTCGACCAATCGACCAAGCCTTTCGCGTCAGAGAAGGCCGCCGAGCAGACCGCCCACGACCGGGAGGGATCCAACGATGCCGCCAACCGTACCAACGATGCCATTCACAGCGCCTTCGGCACTCCCAAGCACGGTGCCAAGAACGCCACCAGGGTTACCAAGAAGGCCGTTCACATCCTTTTCTATTGAACCGAGGAGTCCATCGAGCAAGCCGCCGCCCGCCACATGATCGAGTTCACCGTCCAGGAGCTCACGGATACCGGCATTGTCCAAGCTGCTATCAAGTACAGACATGACTAACTCCATTTTCCTGTTTTGAAGGGGTGCGCCACCCCTCAACGCTGGCACGATGCCTCATCAAAAACACGGAATCAACGACATTTTCGAACATGATAATGTTATCATGTAAGATTCATATCAGGCTATGAAACCGCGTAGCAACTGAAGTTATATCGTTTTTCAAATGTGTTATAATTTGAATTTTCTGCAATGAAAACAGATATATAAACAAATACTTCGCAAGTATTGCGCGCAGGAACATCTCTGGCAGACAGATTCGTTTGAAAAAGTTGCCATGGTTCCGGCAAGCCCTTACGGCCGATATTCGGCGCGGTCCGTTCGTCGGTTGCTGGCTGCGTTCAAGGACGGTGCCGGGGAACATGTCAGAGAGAGAATGGTACGACGAAAATCACTGCGCCAAGACGAGGCTGGCTGCAAGTTCGAGCTGACTATCGGTGCCGCTCGTCAACTCCTCGCGCGTGACCGGGATAAGTCTGTCGGGCGTTATTCCAACACCTTCGAATTGACGCCCGTCAGGAAAATATTCGCGTTTCGTCGATACTCTGAACGACATTCCAAATTCCGGGAAGCGCACGAAATAAGGCTGCCCGGTCGATCCATATGTCGACTCTCCAAGCACAAGGCCTCGTCCGCCATCCTGGAAGCGCAAGACGAAATCCTCACATGCGGAAGCACATCCGCCGTCAACAAGCAGGGCTATATTTCCGCTCCAGGCATTTGCGAGTGGCGCAGTTACATTTGGACCGTATCGCATCATCAGGGTGGGCAACGCCGGAATGGTGCCGTTAAAGGAGTGCGAAGCGTCGTTCATGGCGATCGTCATGGGGGTGGCGACTTGAGTGCCCCGGTAGGGCTTCGTCATGATGGCCGAAAGCAGGTTTCCGGGTGTGCTGCCTCCACCATTATCACGCAGATCGAGGAGTATAGCATGGGTATCCCCTGCATTGTGAATGGCAGAAATCGCGTCCTGCTCATACCTTGGATTTGCAAAGCTGGGGATGCGGATCACCACCAAGCCGTCTGTGCGTCGGATTGTTTCGACTTCCGTCGAAGGCATCAGCCCTCGTTCCGGTCCTGCAAGCGGCGCGGTCAAATCGACAGGCACTTGCCGGCCGTCGTCCATGCCGATCGTGAAATGCCTCGGAAACAGAAATGGCCGGCGCCAGGTTGCCCGATCAAGCGCAGCTTGGCTGGATTGGCCAATATGGTCATGGATCGGCTTGAGCCACTCATCGACAGCTTTGTGGTCAATCGTAGCAACCGCGTCGCCAGGCGCTAACTCAGGCATTCTTGATCGCATGATGGTCCACCGACTGTCGATCCGCTTTATGCTGAACGGTGCTGACTCTTGTTGGGATAGCACTTTGTCTTCGAAGAATGTGTGGCCGTTTTGCAGGCTTGCGAAGAAGCGCATGGTAGCCAGGGAAAAGGCGTTCCGGTTTTCGGCTCCGATCGCCTCCCCAAGGTAGGCGCGGTAACGCGCCTCGAAGTCATAACCAGCGGGCAATCCCTCCGCATGAGCGAAATAGCGCTTGATCACATGGTAGGCGGTGGAAGCAATATGGGCACGATCTGTTACATCAGGATCGCGAGGCCTACCAGCATCGGTGTTTTTGGTCATCGCTACAGCCGCTGGCTTGAATGGCAACCCGGATTGAAGCATTGCCGCGCCAAAAGGCGGGGGAATAGCGATCGTAGCTTCATCATGCTTCCATAATCCGCGATTGAGATTGGCGATATGTCCTGTCTTCGGAATGCAAGTACTTCACTTTCAGATAGCCGATGCAAGCGATGCCCCGACGATTCCCGCTACGTGCGAAACGGCCGAATCTGCGAGGCTTGGCCGGGTAAACCCATGTAATTCGTGAAATATGGCCTGAAACCAGGGCCTGCCCCCGTGATATAAACCGACATCTCAACGAGACGATGTCTGCCCGCCGCCATGGCGTGTCAAAGCCGCTGATCACGATAAGTTGTTGTTTTCGCTGCTGAGAGGGTAGGGGTGTTACCTGCCGCCTGTTTGTAGTCCGCCTATCCGGAGTCGGGTTCATGGCGAATTAGAAGGTTGAAATAAGCCATGGGTACCGCGGCCTTCTTGCAAGTTTCACGTTCAAATTGTAGCTCTTTATCGTTCGGGGTCACTTTCTTGGACGCAGACATCGTTGAGGCCCGACGATCATGGCGCGTCTCACAAGATAGAACGGGGGATAAAATGGGATTTTCTGAATCTGTTCGGACAGTACTGAAATTGAAGTACGTTACGTTTTCCGGCAGGGCTTCCCGCTCGGAATTTTGGTGGTTCCAGCTATTTTATTTGCTGGTGATTCTCGCATTCGGTCTGGTCGCAGGAGTGCTGATCGGCACTACTTTCGATCGACAGGCTGGCCCTTCTCCGCTTGTCATCGCTATCGGAGTTCTCGGCGGGTTGTTTGCGCTCGCGATGTTCTTGCCGCAGATTTCTGTTCAAGTCCGCCGCTTCCATGACCGCAACATTTCCGGTTGGTGGCTTCTTGGCCTGTATATCTTGAACATAATTCCTTACATCGGCTTCATCTCAAGCATCGCACTCCTGGTTATCACCATGCTTAAGGGCACTGATGGTCCGAACAAGTTCGGCGCGGATCCATTGCGTCCGGATGCAACGGCGGCGGTGTTTGCCTGAGGCATGTTGATCCGCAGCATCGGCCTGCTGGTGCTGGGCCTGTTCTTAGCCCTGTCAACTCAACTCCACCCGGCATGGTCGCAGGGCAATGGTGTTGAGCGTGACGGAAAGAACGATCGCCTAACCAGCGAGGTCGGTGCCGCGTACGCTGCACAATGCTCACAGTACGGCTTGCGCTGCACGCTTGTTTATGGCGATGCGGCGCGAACGCCCGAAACAGCAGCGAGAGCGGCGCCATCGTCGAGCGAGCCGCTATTTAACCCGCGAGACCCGATCTTAAACGGGCCGGTGGCCATTGTCGTGGTGCTGCTCGCGTTCGCGACAATCATAGGCCTATGGATGCGCTTCGGAGGCGGTGGCATGTTGCTGGCGCCAGCGCCACGGGAAATGAAGCGACGCGAGGGAGAGGTGCCCGAAAGCTGGGGCTCGCCCGCGCGCGAAATGGAAGAGCGGCCGAACGATTTCCTGCAGAGGATCGCGGCCATGCGGGATCGGCGGCAGGCGCTTGTTCTGCTGTTGAGGCATTGCCTCCTTCACGCCGCCGATGCAACGGGAACGCGGCTTTTTCGCTACGATACGGAACGCGCCGTTCTGGGGCGTCTGCCGGTGAATATGGCGGGGCGCGACCGGCTTGAAAACCTGCTGATCGAGGCGGAGCTTGTCCACTATGGCGGTCGCGATCTGGTGGAGAGCCAGTTCACCGATCTCCTTGCCATAGCGCGCGGATTTCTTTCTAACGGCAGAGTGGCCAATGCGTAAAATTGGTCCCTTGCTGTTTCTCGGGCTGCTTCTCGCGCTGGCAGCACTGGCATTATTCGGATCACCGCGAGACGGTGATTACGATCGCTCGCCACTTGGCAACAAGGGACTTCAGCTATGGCTGCAATCCAACGGAATAGCCGTTGTCCGATCCGATGATCATGTCACCCGGTCGCGTTCGGAAATCTCGCTGCGCATCCTGTCTTTGCCGACGTCTCAGGACGGTACCGCCGAAAGTCAGAGCGACGACGAGAAAACCGATGGCCATCTGAAGCCCTGGATCTACGAGGCAAAGCTCTATGATTTGCCGACGCTGGTTATATTGCCAAAATGGCGTGCCAGCGTGTCGAAGGACGGCATTGCGCGGGAATCCGGGCTGCTGCCTCCTGCCGATCTTCATAGCGGACTTGCGAAAATCTATCTTCCGGATCTGCGACTGAAGCGGCTTGGGCCGGAATTCGAGGAGGCGCAGTTACAGCTGCCGTCGGATCAACCTGAGAAAATAGCCTTGTACCGGGCGCAATTGTTCGACCGGTCCAAGTTGCCCGGCCATTGCACTGAGCTTGCAGGCACGCCATCTGGCGCCTTGCTTCTGCGTTGCGATAACGGCTTCGTAGTTTATCTGTTGTCGGATCCGGACCTGCTGAACAACCATGGGCTCGCACTTGCCGACAACGCGGCCTTTGCTGTCTCGTTGATCAAGAACCTGCGTGGTGCCGGTGAGGCGCGGCCGGTTTTTCTCGATACGAAAGGTCAGGCACTCGAAGGCGAGAAACCTGTCGATGAGGGAAAGACCTATGAGCGCTCCGCAACCGATCTGAAGCGCTTTTTCGCCTATCCCCTGTCGGTCATCTGGGGGACGATCCTGCTTGTCGTCGTCATATGCTTCTGGCGGGGAGCCTATCGGTTCGGGCCGCCTATGACCGACGGATCCTCTCATATCGAAATATCGAAAACCGCCGCCATCGAAGCGATGGCGCGGCTGCTGCGCCTCTCCGGCAATGACGGCCGCATGGCGGCGCAATTCGTGCAGCATCTGCTGGCCGACAAGGCGATGCTGCTCTTTGGAGCAGGGGCCGGCAATCAGCCGGGGATCGAGCGGATGTTCCAGCGCCTGGCGCGCCGCGACGAAAATTTGGCGCATGCATTGCGTTCCACGGCGCAGGCGCTCATCGAGCGAGGGCATGCCATGACGCGGTCGGAGCTGCATCGCAATCTCGAAACATTCAGAAAGTTGCTAGGGAGTGCAGATCTTGGATCTAGGTGAGTTTCGCAATCTGATTGCCGCCGTTCGTGGCGAAATCGGCAAGGCCGTCCAGGGGCAGGACACCCTTATCGACCTTGTATTGATCTCGATCTTTGCCCGTGGGCACTGCCTTGTCGAAGGTCCGCCCGGCACGGCGAAAACTCTGCTTGCCCGCGCTGTTTCGGCGGCCATGGAGCTGGAATACCGCCGTATCCAGTTCACGCCCGACCTGATGCCCGGCGACGTGCTCGGCATCAATCTCTTCAATTTCCAGACAAATCAGTTCCATCTGACCAAGGGTCCGGTTTTCACCGACATCCTGCTCGCCGATGAAATCAACCGCGCGCCTCCAAAGACGCAGTCGGCCCTTTTGCAGGCGATGAATGAGCGGGTGATAACGATCGACGGTACCGACTACTCCCTCGGGTCGGATTTCTTCGTGCTTGCCACGCAAAATCCGATCGAGCAGCATGGCACCTACCCATTGCCTGAGGCGCAGCTCGATCGCTTTCTCTTCAAGCTGGTCGTTGACTTTCCGGAACGCGCCATCGAAATCGCCATCCTGTCCAAACATGCGAACCAGGCTCTGAAATCGGACGTACGCAATGCCGGTATTCAGCCACTCATCTCGAGCGCGACCCTTGCCGCAGGACGAGCGCTGATCGATCAGATCCATCTGGACACCACGATTTTGACCTATGTGGTCGACCTCGTGCGCGCTACTCGCTCGGACCCCGATATTCTGCATGGCGCATCGACGCGTGCCGCAGATGCTCTTGCGGCGGCGGTCAGAGTGCGGGCGGCATTTGAAGGCCGAGATTACGGACTGCCCGATGACGTTCAGGCCCTGCTGGTGCCGGCGTTGCGCCACCGTATCGTGCTGTCGCCTGCGGCCGAAATCGATGGCCGCACGGCCGATGAAGTCTTGAGAAATATCAGAAACCGCGTGGATGCACCTCGTTAAATGCGGCCATCATCCTACCTGACCGCACTCATCTTGATCTTGACTGCAGTGACCCTCGTCATCTGCGCGTGGCGGGCTGACATGAGCCTGCCGCTGATCTGGGCGTGGGTGGCTGTCGCCGCATTGACCGTCGGCGATCTGGCATTGTCGGCGCCATCGAGCCGCATGAAGATCGAGGTCGACCTGCCGCCGCAGGGCTTTGTCGGCCATACAGCGCAGCTCACGGTTGACATACAGCCGCACAGAGGATTGCTGCCTCTCGGAATTGAGGCGCGTCTGGATCTCGCTCCGGAACTTGGGTCAGCTGAGAACGCATTGCCTGAGGTCACCCTGGACACCGGACGCAAGCAAGCGAAAACTTCCACTGGCCTCCACCTCACGCGGCGAGGGCAATACAGGATACATAGGCTCTGGCTGAAATGGCCATCGCGACTGAAACTGCTGGACATCATCGCTTCGATGCCAATCGAAAGGGATATCGCCGTCCTGCCCGATATCTCGCCGGTTTTGTCGGGCGCGATACAGGCCCAGATCCTGCCACTCGAAAACGGCCAGAAGGATCTGCGGCTGAGAGGTGAAGGATCTGAATTTCATCAGCTGCGCGAATTTGCGACCGGCATGGATTCGCGCAGCATCGATTGGAAGCGATCCGCCCGAATGCGCAGCCTGGTCGTGCGCGAGATGAGGGCCGAGCGAAACCATCAGATCATATTGTGCGTCGATTCCGGACGGTTGATGGCCGAACGGCTCGCTGGAGTGCCGAAGCTCGATCGTGCCATCAACGCGGCGCTCGCCATGTGCTGGGCCGCGGGACTGGCGGGCGACCTGGTGGGATTCTACAGCTTCGACAGCCGGCCGCGCCTCTTCGTGCCGGCTTTGCCTGGGCGATCCGCGTTTCCGCGTCTGCAGACCGTTTGCGCGCAGCTGCGTTATGAAACTCAGGAGACCAATCATACGCTCGGGCTGACGCATCTGTCCGGTCGGCTGAAACGGCGTTCGTTGATCGTGATATTCTCCGATTTCGTCGACAGCATCACGGCGGAGTTGATGATCGAGAACATGCAGGTTCTGGCCCGGCATCATTTCATCGTCTATGTCGCCTTGCGCGATCCCATGCTGGCCAAGTTCACCGAGCCGGAGGAGATGACGCTGGACACGGTCGCCCGCTCCGTGGCCGCGCGGCAGATTCTGCAGGAGAGGCGCGCCGTATTGGAGAAGCTGGCGCGCCTGGGTGTTCTGTGCCTCGATAGCACACCGGAAGCGCTGACTTCGGACCTCGTGGCGCGCTATATAGAAATCAAATCTCGTGAGATGATATGATGGATATCAGCATCGATGGAACGAAAGATGTGGCAACGGCGGTAAACGCCGGTGTGGCACAGGCCGACACGCTTCGTTCCGCGCGATTTCGGATGGAGCGCGAGGCACATTGGCGTCGTCTGGACGAGTTCGTGACACGCGCCGAAAAGGGTGGTGCCGCCGCCTTGAGTTACGATGAAGTCCGCGATCTTGCCGCCGGCTACAGGCAGGCGATGAATTCCCTGAGCGTCGCGCGCGACATTTCTCTAGACCGTGCCCTGATCGCCTATCTCGAAAGTCTGTGCGCCCGTGCGTATCTGGTCGTCTATGCGCCGCAGGAAAGCCTCGGCGGATTGACGACCCGGCTGCTGACGCATGGCATTCCGCAGGCTGTCCGTCGCTCGGCCCTGCCTCTGTTCATAGGCTTTCTGGCCCTGATCCTGGGAGCTGCGGCCGGCTACAAACTCTACACGAACGACTCCAGCTGGCTTTATACGTTCGTGCCCCCGGAATTGGCCGACCAACGGACGCCGGATGCATCAGCCGATTATCTGCGCTCGACCATCTATGGCGACGAGCAGCATGCCAGCGACAAGTTGGCTGCGTTTTCGACCTTCCTGTTTTCGCACAATACCTCGATCGTGATCCTGATCTTTACACTCGGTATTTTCCTCTCGGTGCCAAGCTTCGTGCTCACCTTCTATAATGGTCTGATGCTGGGCGCGTTCTACGCGATGTTCGCTCAAAAGGGGTTGGGTTACGATGTGTTCGCGTGGCTTTCGATCCACGGCGTGACCGAGCTTGCCGCCATCGCCATTGCCTGTGCGGGCGGCGCAAGGCTCGGCCTAGCCGTCCTGTTGCCGGGATCGCGGAGTCGCAGGGAGGCGTTGCGCCATCAGGCACATGATGCGGTCAAGCTCGCCATTCTGGCGGCGCTGATGCTGATCGTGGCAGCTTTTATCGAGGGATTTCTCCGCCAGCTCATACAGGACCCGACCCTGCGCCTGGTCATTGGCTGGGGGATGGGCGTCTTCTGGGTGAGCTGGCTGTTATTCGCAGGCCGCGAAAGCAAAACTGAGCGTGAGCCTGTGCGATGAGCGAATATCCGCAAGGCACAACGCGAATGGAGCAGTTCATCCCGCCGGAGGGCGTGCCGATCAGCTTCGCCATCGCATCGCTCGGAACCCGCCTCGGCGCCCAATGCCTCGACCTCATCTTCACTTTTCTGCTGGTGCTCGTTTGCGCGGTGGCCCTGGCCTTCGGCGGCTTTCTGCCTCCTGAAGCCGCGGTAACACTGGTCATCCTGTTGGCGTTCCTGATACGCACTCCCTACTACATCCTCTCGGAACTTGTCTGGAATGGCCGTACGCTCGGGAAAAGGATAACGGGCATTCGCGTCGTCAACGTCAATGGGCGGCGTCTCACCCCACACCAGGTCACAGCCAGAAACCTCATGAAAGAGGTGGAGATTTTCACTCCCCTGACCTTGGCTCTTGCCATCGGTTCAATGTCGGTCTGGGAAGGCGGCGTGACGAGCGCCTGGATCCTGACGGTCCTGATTGTGCCGCTGGCCAATAAGCGCAGGCAGCGGCTGGGTGACATGATTGCCGGCACTTTGGTAGTCGACAATCCACGCTCGGTGCTGTTGTCCGATCTCGTCATATCGGCGCCAATGATCCTGCCGGCGCAGGTGGCGTTCGATTTCCTTCCCGAGCATCTCGATGTCTACGGGAAATACGAGCTGCAGACGCTGGAAGATGTGCTGCGTGACCCGACCAAAAGTTCGGGCAGCGAAGAAATCACGGAGATCGTGCGAACCATTGTCAGGAAAATCAAATTTCCAGATGCCGTCAAGACCGGCCAGGAAATGCTTTTTCTGACGGCCTTCTATCGCGCACAACGCGAACATCTGGAAACGTTGAGGCTTTTCGGTACTCGCCGGGAAAACAAGTTTCATCAGGCCGAAAAAACGGTTGGCGGAACCGGGCTCGATATTCGACTATGATTATATCTTCTTCGCTATCACGAAAACCTGCTTTGAGCTGACTGTGTTCCGCTCGACAGTTTTGCGAAGACGAATGTGCAGGCCGAAGGAAGATATCTTGCCGTCCTTCGGCCTGACATATTTTAGCCTTGCGCCGTCGCTCTTGCCGGGATGACGGCATTGAGGACTACCGACACGACAATATTGGCGGCAAGTGCCAGGAGGCCGGTATAGACGGTGAAGCTGGTGTCGCCGAGTGTGATCGCATGCAACGGCTTCCAGCCGGCATCCCAGACGAGATAGGTGCCGCCGAAGAAGCCGACGACCCAGCCGGCCAGCAGTGCCGGTGCCCGGAACC
>NZ_JBNWDQ010000005.1:0-655902 GCF_053521805.1 Rhizobium sp. A22-96 | reverse complement strand
AGACCGGATCGTGGCTGTTGTAAAACGGCACCCAGAGCAAGCCTATATACGGTATCACCAGCAGCCAGCAGGCCGCCGTCCCAAAGCGTTTGTCCATATTGTGCGCCTTTCGGAAGCGGGCGCGGCGACTCGCACCCGGCAATATGAGCATTGCAGCATCTGCCCGGCGGCTCAAAGCAAAAAAATATTGCGCGGCTGCAATCCTGGGGCGCAATCCCCTACATTCATTAGGAAAAGGCGATTGACCGGTCGATATCGCCAAGCGGCCTGACGCCGGCGAGCAGCGCCCTCGCCTCTTCTTCATCCTTCCGGATCTGCGCGACCAAGGGGTCAAGGCCTTCGAACTTCAATTCAGGACGGAGAAAGCCGAAGAAGGAGACGGAACAGATCTGACCGTATAGATCGCCGCTGAAATCGAAAACATAGGTCTCGAGCAGCGGCGCGCCATTGTCGGTGACGGTCGGGCGACGGCCATAGCTGGCAACAGCATCACGGATGACGCCATCGGCTGCACGGAACCTGACGGCATAGATGCCAGCCTTCAGCGATATTTCCGGCGGAAGCTGCATGTTGGCCGTGGGGAAACCGAGGGTGCGGCCGAGCTTCTCGCCACCGATGATGGGCGCTTCGACGGTGTAGCGGTATCCGAGCATGCCGGCGACCTCAGCAACCTCACCTTCGGCCAGCAATGCGCGGATACGGCTGGAGGAAATGACCTCGGCATTCTCGTCGCGAAAGGCGTCGATCAGCGTCACGCCGAAACCGTTGTGGCTGCCGGCATTCATGAGGAAGGCAGGGCCGCCCTGGCGATCATGACCGAAATGGAAATCGAAGCCGGTGACGACCTCGGATGCCTGCAGCCAGTCAATGAGGATAGAATGGACGAATTCATCCGCGGAACGCTGCGAAAATGCGCGGTCGAACGGATATTCGATGACGGCATTGAAGCCCAGTGCTTCCAGCAGGCGGGCCTTCAGCGGCGCCGGCGTCAGACGGAAGACAGGGCGATCCGGCTTGAAGACCGTGCGCGGATGCGGCTCGAAGGTCAGCACCAGGGCGGGAACGCCACGTTCCCTGGCGATCTCCAGCGCGCGGCTGAGGACCGACTGATGACCGCGATGCACGCCGTCGAAATTGCCGATGGCAACGACGCCACCTTTCAGAGCCTCGGGAAGCGGCTCGCGGGTCTCGTTGCGATGGAAAACGGTCATCGGCTACCACTCCCCTCAGACAAGGCGCGGCATCCACCACCTCGGCGATGCCTGCTCGCGCGCCAGGAAGGCGCCGAGGGCCGCTTCGTCGGTGTGACCGTCGACGACATATTCGCGAGCGTGGATGCCGTGGCTGATGTAGAGAAGATCGAGGCCGTAGTCGAGCGCACCGCGCACGTCGGTCGGCATGCCATCGCCGATGGCGACGACGCGCGACAGCGGGAACTCGCTTCGCACTTCACGAGCGGCGGCAATCGCCGCGTCATAAATCGGCTGGTGCGGCTTGCCGGCGATGCGTGTCTGGCCTCCGAGGCGCTCATAATAGGCGGCCATCGCGCCGGCACAGGGGATCATCCGGTGGCCGCGCTCGACCACGAGGTCGGGATTGGCGCAGATGAGCGGCACGTTGCGAGCAGACCAGGCCGTGAGTATGTCGGTGTAATCGTCCGGCGTCTCGGTCTCGTCATCGAAGAAACCGGTGCAGACGATGCTTTCGGCTTCATTCGCCTCGACACGCTGCACATCAAGCCCTTCAAGGATGCCGATATCGCGCTCGGGACCGAGCAGGAAGACCTTCTTCGGTCCTTCCGCGATCAGCTTGCGCGTCACATCACCCGAGGTGATGATGCGATCGTAAACGCTGTCGGGAACGCCGATCGCCCGCAGCTGCTCGACCACCCTTGGAGCGATGCGCGGAGAATTGGTGATGAGCACGACGGTCAGGCCCTCGCCGCGGGCGGCTTCCAGCGCTACAGACGCTTCCCTATATGCGGAAACGCCGTTGTGCAGCACACCCCAGACATCGCAGAGCGCAACATCATAAAGTCCGCCGATCTCGCGAAAGCTTTCGATACGTTTGCCCATGCAGTCCTCACCTCAGATAAATCACGGGCTGACATTGCAAACCGGCCGGCAAATTACAAGAGCGCCATGCAGGTTTTTGCATTGCACCCGCCTTCGGCAACCAGACGAAGCAACGCCGGACGAGGCGGCAAATGAAGTGGCGGGGCCATCGGCAGATCGAGGAAACCGTCGGCCCAAAGGACCGGGGAGCCTTCAAATGTGATAGGGTGAAGCGGGTAAACCTTGCAATAGCATGCTACACAGGGCGATCAACGCCGTTAAACATCCTCGAAACAAGCCACGGCACGCCGCAAAAATTTCACTGTGCTGTTCTTGACTCGCCTGCTACCCACCCCTAAATCAGCGTCGCTAGCACTCGCCTATGCTGAGTGCTAACAAAGCCCATACGGATCCCCCGCTGATCCGTGAAGTCATTTGATCGAGGGATTAGACAATGGCAACCAATTTCCGCCCCCTTCATGACCGCGTCGTTGTTCGTCGCGTTGAATCCGAAGCAAAGACCAAGGGTGGTATCATCATTCCCGATACCGCCAAGGAAAAGCCGCAGGAAGGCGAAATCGTCGCCGTAGGCTCCGGCGTTCGTGATGAATCCGGCAAGGTCATCCCGCTCGACGTCAAGGCCGGCGACCGCATCCTGTTCGGCAAGTGGTCGGGCACTGAAGTCAAGCTTGACGGCGAAGACCTTCTCATCATGAAGGAAGCCGACATCATGGGTATCATCGGCTAATCCAGCCGGGTTCCCCTTTTCCGATACAGCTGACGGGCCATAAACCCGGACAATGCGAATTCAGGAGTTTTTAGACATGGCAGCTAAAGAAGTAAAATTCGGCCGCAACGCCCGCGAAAAGATGCTTCGTGGCGTCGACATCCTCGCCGATGCAGTCAAGGTAACGCTCGGCCCGAAGGGTCGTAACGTCGTTATCGACAAGTCCTTCGGCGCTCCGCGCATCACCAAGGACGGCGTCACCGTCGCCAAGGAAATCGAACTCGAAGACAAGTTCGAAAACATGGGCGCCCAGATGGTCCGCGAAGTTGCTTCGAAGACCAACGACATCGCCGGCGACGGCACGACCACTGCAACCGTTCTCGCCCAGGCCATCGTTCGCGAAGGCGCCAAGGCAGTTGCAGCCGGCATGAACCCGATGGACCTGAAGCGCGGTATCGACCTCGCTGTTTCTGAAGTCGTCAAGGATCTCCAGGCCAAGGCCAAGAAGATCAACACGTCGGAAGAAGTTGCCCAGGTCGGCACGATCTCGGCAAACGGCGAAAAGCAGATCGGTCTCGATATTGCTGAAGCCATGCAGAAGGTCGGCAACGAAGGCGTCATCACGGTTGAAGAAGCCAAGACCGCCGAAACCGAACTCGAAGTCGTCGAAGGCATGCAGTTCGACCGCGGCTACCTCAGCCCCTACTTCGTGACCAACCCGGAAAAGATGATCGCCGATCTCGAAGATGCGTTCATCCTGCTCCACGAGAAGAAGCTCTCGAACCTGCAGGCCATGCTTCCGGTTCTCGAAGCTGTCGTTCAGACCGGCAAGCCGCTCCTCATCATCGCTGAAGACGTCGAAGGCGAAGCTCTTGCGACCCTCGTCGTCAACAAGCTGCGCGGTGGCCTGAAGATTGCTGCCGTCAAGGCTCCTGGTTTCGGCGATCGCCGCAAGGCCATGCTGGAAGACATCGCCATCCTGACGGGCGGCACTGTCATCTCCGAAGACCTCGGCATCAAGCTCGAGTCGGTTACGCTCGACATGCTCGGCCGTTCCAAGAAGGTTTCGATCTCCAAGGAAAACACCACGATCGTCGACGGCGCTGGCCAGAAGTCCGACATCGAAGGCCGTGTTGCCCAGATCAAGGCTCAGATCGAAGAAACCACCTCTGACTACGACCGCGAAAAGCTGCAGGAACGTCTTGCCAAGCTCGCTGGCGGCGTTGCCGTTATCCGCGTTGGCGGTTCGACGGAAATCGAAGTCAAGGAAAAGAAGGACCGTATCGACGACGCTCTCAACGCGACGCGCGCTGCTGTTCAGGAAGGTATCGTACCGGGCGGTGGTATCGCTCTGCTGCGCTCTTCCACGAAGATCTCGGCCAAGGGCGAGAACCAGGACCAGGAAGCCGGCATCAACATCATTCGTCGTGCGCTGCAGGCTCTGGTTCGCCAGATCGCTGAAAACGCTGGTGACGAAGCTTCGATCGTTGTTGGCAAGGTTCTCGACAAGAACGAAGACAACTACGGCTACAACGCCCAGACGTCTGAATATGGCGACATGATCGCCATGGGCATCGTCGACCCGGTCAAGGTTGTCCGTACGGCTCTGCAGAACGCAGCTTCGGTTGCTTCGCTGCTGATCACCACGGAAGCCATGATCGCCGAGCTGCCGAAGAAGGACGCTCCGGCTATGCCTGGCGGCATGGGCGGCATGGGTGGAATGGACATGATGTAATAAGGCCTTCGCCTTATTACGATTATTCATTCCGACATCCGGAATTGACGAAGGGCGGCTCTCGGGCCGCCCTTTTTATTGTATCATGATGACCCGGCAACAAGCTTGGCGAGCGTTCCGATCAATGCAAATTCATGCAACTCGCCCATTGCCGTTTTCAAAAAAGCCCCTATAACTCGCAACGCAGCGATTTTGGGGAATTAGCTGCAATGCACGCAAATTTTACTTCTTTTGGCCAGGCTTAACCTACGCATTGGTATGACCATAACCGTAGGTATTAGGGTTGCCCGAATTTATTACTTGAAAATGACTTAACCGGTCGGATCACCATCCGAATGCATCGTTGAAAATGACAATCGCGGAGATGCGGCTCCGTTTTTGCTCATGACGATGCGACAGGCGGCAGACCTTCCATCGGATGGCATGGGAATTCAAACGAAGCGCGCAGGGGACCCGTGCGCCCAAGTGGGGATCAGCTTGTTCAAGATTGCCAAAGCAAATTTTGCCGCACCGTTTGCGCCCGGTTCGCTGGCATATGATAGTCATAACCCCGAACTCCTCGCGCAATTCTGCGTGTCCGAGGGCTGGACCGGCGAACTTTCGAGCGGGATCATCAGGCTTGGACAATGGAGCACCATGCTGCATGGGCTCAGCTCTTCGGAATGCGGCCTGCTGAGCCTGATGCACAGCTACGATGCGCAAGATCGCGTACGCATCCTCGATCTTTTCGAACAGGCGGCGACGGCAACGTCCAGCTTCTGCTATTCCACCATGACCCTGGGCACCAACGGTCATCGCCAGCCGATCTTCTGCGTCGGCGAGTCCATCGCCGCAGAAGGAAAACATGCCGGCAGCATGGCCGGCGTCTTTCTCTTTCCGCGCTTCAAGCTGGAGCCGGGCAGCCAGCTGGCAACCCGGCAGTAAAAGCATTGCTGATGATGGTCAGATGAATTCATCGTCGCCGCACTTGCGTGCCTGGCCCCTCACCCCAGCCCTCTCCCCGCGCGCAGGGAGAGGGAGTCTCCCGCTTTAAAATCGGTGCTTTAGTTGCTGGGCACGAACCCGCCACAAACGTGGGACCGGCCCCCTCGCCCCGTCTACGGGGTGAGGGGCCAGGCACATAGATGCCGCCAAAACGTACCCGCCTGACCTGCTCCCCAAGAGATCGGAACCAATCAATCCCGCTTCGGAATGTTCAGGCCACGCTGGCTCGCGGGGCGCGCAACGGCGCGCTCCAGCCAGGCCATGACAGCAGGGAATTTTTCGAACTCGAGAACCTCGCGACCACCATAGAAGACGTCGACACCGCGAACCCAGGGGAAGGTCGTGATATCGGCAATGGTATATTCATCGCCCATGATCCACTGACGCCCGGTCAGGCGCTCTTCCAGAATGCCGAGCAGGCGCTTGGCCTCATCGCGGTAGCGCTCCACCGGATAGGGGTTGTTGGCGACCTTGTCGGCAGCGAATTTGAAGAAATGGCCGAACTGGCCGAACATCGGGCCAACACCGGCCATCTGGAAGAACACCCATTGCAGCACCTCGTAACGGCCGGCTGCGTCCTTGGGCATGAGCTTGCCGGTCTTCTCGGCGAGATAGACCAGGATCGCGCCGGATTCGAACAGGCCGATCGGCTTGCCATCCGGCCCATTGGGATCGATGATTGCGGGGATGCGGCCGTTCGGATTCAGCGAAACGAACTCAGGCGACTTCTGGTCGTTGGTGCCAAAGGAAACGAGATGCGGCTCATAGGGAAGACCCAGTTCCTCGAGCGCGATGGAGACTTTTACGCCATTGGGCGTCGGCAGCGAATAGAGCTGGATGATATCGGAATTGCTGGCGGGCCAGCGCTTCGTGATCGGAAAGGACGACAGATCTGCCATGGGGCTGCTCCTGAAGACTATGATTTGGCGAGTGAATTGGCGTTACCATAACCGATACGGCGCATATGGGAAGAGCGATCAGGGAGCGTGATTGTTCAATGATTGTGAACTAATCGTGCGCAGTTGTTTATCTTTTCAACTCCCCAAAAATCACGAATATCTGTCTCCAGAAATTGTCGCCACCGACTTAACCGCTTTAATCGGAGACTGTCATGTCCAACACCAATAACATCATCATCCTTGTGGCGCGCATCCTGCTCGCTTTCATGTTCATCTTCGCTGGCTTCGGCAAGCTGACCGACCCTGCAGGCACTGCCGGCATGATCGCCGGCGCCGGCATGCCCTATGCAACGCTGCTCACCTATCTCGCCGGCACCTTCGAATTCGTCACCGGCGTCTGCGTTCTCATCGGCTTCCAGGTCCGCATCGTCGGCTGGCTGCTCGCTGCCTTCTGCGTGTTCACGGGCATCATCTTCCACCTGCCGACCGTCAACGTTCCGGATTTCCCGGCCGCTGCCAACGGCTGGATCAACGGCCTGAACTTCGTGAACTTCCTGAAGAACATCACGCTGGCCGGCGCCTACATCTCGCTCGCCACCAACGGCGCAGGCGTCTATTCGCTCGACGCACGTCGCGGTGCCTACGCCACGGCCTGATCTACCACCTCTTCCAAAAGAAAAAGCCCGCCGGAACTCCGGCGGGCTTTTTCATGTTGAGTCTTATGAAACTCAGAGAGCGGCGCGCACGGCAGCGACGATGCGCGCAATCATGGGATCGCCTTCGTGGCTCGGCTTGCGGGCGCGAACCAGGCAGGCCTCGGAACGCAGGATCGTGCCATCCGACAGCACCTTCAGATGGTTTGCCCGCAGAGTGGAGCCGGTCGAGGTGATATCGACGATGATGTCAGCGGAGCCGGCGGCCGGCGCACCTTCGGTCGCACCAAGGCTTTCAACGATGCGATAGAGCTGGATGCCGTGCTGGCTGGAGAAGAACTGCTGCGTGAGCCGCCAGTATTTGGTGGCGACCGTCAGCCTGCGGCCATGACGGGCCCGGAAATCGGCCGCGACATCGCCAAGATCGGCCATGGTGTCGACGTCGAGCCAGATATCGGGCACGGCGACCACGACATCGGCATGGCCGAAGCCAAGGCGGGCCGAGAATTCGACGCGACGATCCGCCTCCGCCATGCCTTCGCGTACGAGGTCTTCGCCGGTGACGCCGAAATCGACGCTGCCATTGCCGATTTCACGCGAGATTTCCGAGGCCGACAGGAAGGCGATTTCCACACCATCCCAACCCTCGACACGGCCGCGATAGGAGCGGTCATTGCCGACGGCGACGATGGGCATGCCGGCGCGCTCGAAGATCGCCGAGCAATCGTCTTTCATCCGGCCCTTGGAGGGAAGCGCGATGGTAATGGTCATCAGGCTGCCCTCGCTGTTTCGATGCGGTCGAGCCAGAGCGCGAAGCCGACTGCCGGAATATGGTCCTTGGCGCCGAGCAGGGTCATCAGCCGGTCGAAGCGGCCGCCGCCGGCGAGCACCGCCGTCGATCCCTCCACCGTCACTTCGAAGACGAGGCCGGTATAATAATCGAGCGGCCGGCCGAAGGCGGCACGATAGTCGATAATCGATGTATCGACGCCGGCATTGGCCAATGCTGCGACGCGGGCGTCGAAGCCCTTCAGCGCCGTTTTCAGCTCGAGGCCCGCCGCATCGGCAAAGCCTGCCAGCGCCGCCGAGGCATCCGCCAGTGGCACGCTCAGCGACAGAAACTCCTCCAGCACGCCGAAGGCAGCGTCGTCGAGGTGGGTTTCCGAAAGAACCAGCTTCTCGCGAAGACGGCGCGCAATCTCCTGCGGCGAACGGCTGGCATTGGTGGAATAGCCGGTCGCCTGCATGGTGCTGTCGATATGCGTCACCAGCCCCTGCTCGTCACCGCGGTTGAGGAAATCGAGCACATGCGGGTCGAGGCCGGTCACCGGTTGTGGGCTTGCCAGGCGCGCCAGCATGGCCTCAAGCTGCATCATGTTGCCGAAGGCGTGGATCAGGCGCTTCTGCCAGCCGGAAGGCAGCCCAAGTGCCTGCACGACGGCTTCGAACACGGCCTGATCACCCAGGGTCACGGACAATGCCTTGCCGGGTACGACGCGGGTGAGAATGGCGATAGCGTCGCCAATGGCGCGGGCATCGGCGCTTGCCGTATCGCGGTCGCCAAGATCCTCTATGCCGGCCTGATAGAATTCATGGCCGCCTTCGCGGCGCTGGCGAAAGATTTCGCCCAAGTAGGAATAGCGCTTCGGCGTGCCGGTGGCGGTTTCGATATGGCGCAGGCAGACGGGAATGGTGAATTCCGGGCGCAGGCAAAGGCTGGCGCCGGTTTCGCTTTCGGTCATGAAGATGCGACGGCGCAGATCTTCGCCGGCCATATCGAGAAACGGCTCGGCCGGCTGGATGATGGGCGTATCCACCCGCTCCGTCCGTCGGCCGGTAAATTCAGCAAGAAGATCGCCGGCAAAATCCGGAAGATTGATGAGGGGCATCAGCCTGCCCTCTTGCGATCTTCCGCCTGTGCCGCCAGTATTTCCAGTACCTTGGCAACCAATTCTGCCTCCGGCACAACGTCCTGGGCCACGCGCGCCTCACGCCAGCTGGCATTGTCCTCGATCTCGCCGGAGAGGCGTTTGCCCTCGATCAGGTCCTTGAGCTGAACGACGCCCTGGGCGCGCTCATCGCCGCCCTGGATGATGGCGATCGGGCAGCCGCGACGGTCGGCATATTTCAGCTGGTTGCCGAACTTCTTCCAGTTGCCCTGGAACATTTCGGCGCGGATGCCCGCTGCGCGCAGCTGCTGCGTGAAGCGCTGGTAGCGACCCATGGCATCGACATCGCCGTCCATGACGGTGACGAGCACGGGCTCGATCACTTCTTCCACGCCGAGCTTGCCGAGATTCTTCAGCGCCGTCATCAGGCGCGAGACGCCGATAGAGAAGCCGGTGGCCGGCACCGGCTGGCCCATGAAGCGCGAGACAAGCCCATCATAACGACCGCCGCCGCCGACCGAGCCGAAGACGACCTTTTCGCCCTTCTCGTTCGTCACGTCGAACAGCAGCTCGGCCTCATAGACCGGGCCGGTGTAATATTCGAGGCCGCGCACGACGGACGGGTCGATCTTGATGCGATCCGACTGATAGCCGGCGCTGGTGACGAGGCTGCCGATGAAATTCAGCTCGTCAACGCCCTCGACGCCATTCGAGGTGCCGGCGACCAGCTCGGCGAGCTGCGCAGCACTTTCGGCATAATCCTTGATGCCGACGAAGAAGAGCACCTTGTCGATCTGCCCGGCATCAAGGCCGGCACCCTTGGTGAAGTCGCCGGATTCATCCTTGCGGCCGGGACCGAGCAGCAATGCCACACCTTCGGGGCCGAACTTGTCGAGCTTGTCGATGGCGCGCAGTACGTTCAGGCGCTGGCCGGCCTTCTCATCGCCACCGAGACCGATCGCTTCCAAAACACCGTCGAGAACCTTGCGGTTGTTGACGCGGATCACATAGTCGCCGCGCTTGATGCCGAGGGCTTCCAGCGTGTCGGCCATCATCATGCACATTTCGGCATCGGCCTGCACGCCCGGTGCACCGACGGTATCGGCATCGAACTGCATGAACTGGCGGAAACGGCCCGGGCCCGGCTTCTCATTGCGGAAGACATAGCCGGCGCGATAGGTGCGGTATGGCAGCTGGATCTCGTTGAAATTCTCCGCGACATGACGGGCAAGCGGCGCCGTCAGGTCGTAACGCAGCGACATCCACTGCTCGTCTTCATCCTGAAGCGAGAACACGCCTTCGTTCGGCCGGTCGCTGTCCGGCAGGAATTTGCCGAGCGCATCGGTATATTCGAACAGCGGTGTTTCGACGGGATCGAAACCATAATGCTCGTAAACCGCACGGATCTTTGCGGTCATTTCGTTGACCGCGCGAATGTCGCTGGCCGAACGATCGACAAAGCCACGCGGCAGGCGGGCCTTGAGCTTCTGTGGTTTCTTCTGCTTGTCGCTCATCTGTAGGGTAATCCGGTACGGGAACAGTGGCGGTTAACTAGCGGATTGGGCGGAATGCGGCAAGGATTGTTATATGTTAACGGCCAGCAAAGCCGATAAAAGCCCGAGAGAGCGACAGGGACGCCATGCCATACGCGATTGTCTTGAAATGTTCGAATGCCTCTGCCGCTCTCGTCACGGATCTCTGGCGGGAGGCCAGCCGGTTCGAAACCGTTCCGTCGATGGAGGCGCTGCACTATCCGCCGCATCTGACCTTTGCGGTCTATCAGGATATCGACGTGCCCTTGCTTTTCGCTACGGCGCAAAAAGCCTTCGGCAGGACGCCGCCGCTATCGGTCGAATTTTCCGGTATCGATCATTTTCCAAACGACATGCTGGTGCTGTGGGCGCGCCCCGCGGACGATCGTGTCTTAAGACACATACACCACGCCATTCACGAGGAGATCGACCCTGCCCTCTGCCATGAACATTCGCGCCCGGATCGCTGGCAGCCGCACTGCACGATCGCGATGAAGATTCCAGCAAGCGCCGCGGAGCAGGCGCTGGAATGGGCGGCGGGAACAGAAGCTCGATTTACACTCACCTTCGATGCGGTGGATTGCATAAGCTTTCCTCCCGTCGAAATTCTGAAAGAGGTCAAACTGCTGCCTTGATCCGCTTTCAATGTTTGGATGATGCAATTTGCGCTTGCCTTCGCGGCGAGCGCAGCTAGGTTCTTGGGCATGCGGTTCTTTGCGATCCTGACGATGGTGATTGCCTGGCTGTTCTACGGCGCCATGCCGGCGCTGGCGAACTGTCCCGTCTGCGATTCCGCCGCCACCATGGCCGCCGCATCGACCATGGGCATGCATGATGGAATGGCCGATATGCCTGGCATGGCCGGCCATGGCGACATGGTGCAGCATCAGGACAAGAAGCCGGAGAACCCTTGTGCCGGCGGCATGGCGCATGTGGCGTCCTGTGCCGCCTGTCTCGCCCTGACGCCAACGCTTGCGATTGCCGGCGGCAAGCATCTGTTCTCCTATCCAGTGCCGGCGCTTGGCCAACGCCTTGCCGGCTCCCGCCCGGAGCCGACGGCGCCACCTCCCCGTTTCGTCTGACGATCCTCTGTTTTATCACAGGAGCGGCTTTCCGCTCACTTTCAGATACCGTCCAGAAACGGAAAGGACACCTATGTCTATCTCAAGAACTCTTATCCTCGCCGGCGCTTTCGCCTTCGCCCTTACCCTTCCTGCCCTCGCCGACGACATGTCGGGCATGGACATGAGCAAGCCGATGGGCGATCAGGGCGCCTCCAGCAAGGCGTTCAACGATGCCATGGGCAAGATGCACAAGGACATGATGATCACCTATAGCGGCGATGCCGATGCGGATTTCGTCCGCGGCATGATCCCGCATCATCAGGGTGCGATCGACATGGCCAAGATCGAGCTGAAATATGGCAAGGATCCGGAACTGCGCAAACTGGCGCAGGCCGTCGTCACCGCACAGGAAGCCGAGATCAAGGAAATGAACGCCTGGCTGAAGAAGCACGGCAAGTAATTTTAGCAACGAAGGGAGGTGGCTATCCACCTCCCTTCTTTCGAGCGTTCACACGTGGCTGGAAACGGACGGCTCTCGTAAGCCGCTCAATCCATGATCTGCGGCAGGCGCTCGGCGAGCAGGTCGATCACCACCCGCATCTTCAACGGAAGCTGCGGTGTCTGCGGCCAGACCAGATAGATGTTCACCGCCCGGCTGGATGCATTGTTCAGCGCCGGCACGAGCCTACCGGCCGATATGTGGTCACGCACCAGCCAGCAGGGCAGCCAGGTGATTCCCATTCCAGATGCCGCCGCCTGTGCAAGGACCTCCAGATCATCGAAGCGCAGGCGCGTTGCCGGAAAATATTCGACGGCGGAGCCGTCCTCCTGCAGGAAGATCCATTTCTTCGCCTCGCCGGACCGGCCATAAGCAATCAGCTCGTGACCGGCGAGATCGGCGATGGTCTGGGGCGCGCCTCTGGCGGCGAGATAGTCGGGAGACGCGCAAAGCACCATGCGAGTTGAGGTGATCTTGCGGGCGGCAAGACCTGCCTCGTCGCGCAGCACGCCATTGCGAACGGCTAGATCGAAGCCCTCTTCGAACAGATCGACGACACGGTCGCTGAAGGACAGGTCCAGTTCGAGCTTGGGGTGAATGCGGGCCAGTTCCAGTAGCAGCGGTGCGGCGCAGCAACGGCCGAACAGGACGGGCATGGAGATGCGCAGGCGCCCCGTGACCTCGCGCTTGCCTGATTCCAGCAGGGCCTCGCCGGACTGTATTTCGTCCAGCGCCCGGCGGCAGCGTTCATAGAAGGCCTGGCCTTCATCGGTCAGGCTCTGCATGCGGGTGGTGCGGTGAAACAGGCGAACGTTCAGGCGCCGCTCCAGCCTGGCAATGGTCTTGCCGATGGCCGAACGCGACAAGTTCATGCGTGCCGCAGCCGCTGAGAAGCCCCCGGCTTCGACTGCCTCCACAAATTCCGGGATACCGTTGAGCATGTCATTCATTGCGATTGCTTCCTTATGGGAACCAGTTAGTGGAATTAATATCGCCACTGGCGACCAATAGGCAACGATATAGTCATGCTCTTGTTGGCTTTCTTCTCAGGAGATCATGATGACGAAAAGCATGAAGCGCTGGACCCTCGATACGATCCGTGTCGGCGCTCCCTTGAACCTGACTGAAACGGCGGTGCCGGCGCCGGCGCGCGGCGAAGTGCTCGTGCGGGTCAAAGCCGTTTCGCTGAACTATCGCGACAAGCTCGTTCGTGAGACCGGCATGGGGCTGGATATTCAGTTTCCCTTCGTGCCGGCCTCCGACATGGCGGGCGTCGTTGAGGCGGTGGGAGACGATGTCACCCGGTTTTCGGTCGGAGATCGGGTCATCTCGACCTTCAATCCGGGCTGGATCGACGGCAAGCCGCCGCACGGCACGGCTCGCAACCCGCCCTATCGTACGCTTGGCGGCTTTTATGCCGGCATGCTCTCCGAATATGTCGCGCTTTCTGAGGATTGGCTGGTCGCCGCACCGAAAAGCCTCGACCATGGCGAGGCCAGCACCCTGCCCTGCGCCGGCCTGACCGCGTGGTTCGCACTGGTGGAACGCGGCAACGTCAAGGCCGGTGATCGAGTGCTGGTGCAGGGAACGGGTGGGGTAGCGCTGTTCGGCCTGCAGATTGCCGCCGCGCAGGGAGCCGAGGTGTTCGTAACTTCCTCGGGTCCGGAAAAGCTCGCCCGCGCAAAGGCGCTAGGCGCCCATCACGGCATCGACCGCAATGCCGGCGACTGGGTGGAGGAGGTCTACCGCCTTACCAACGATCGCGGCGTCGACCACATCTTTGAAATTGCCGGTGGAGCGAATTTCGGCCAATCGCTGAAGGCGGTAGTGCCGCATGGCCGCATTTCCGTCATCGGCGTGCTGGAAGGTTTCGACATTTCCGGCCCGGTGGGTCCGCTGCTGCTGAAATCCCCCGTCGTCCAGGGCATCGGCGTCGGCCATCGCCGGGCGCTGGAGGATCTCGTGCGCGCCGTCGACACGATCGGGCTGAAGCCGGTCATCGACCATCGCTATGCCTTCGGCGAAGTTCCGGCTGCCTTCGATCATCTCGATCGCGGCGCCTTCGGCAAGATCGTCATCGAACTATGATGACGGCTGAGCCGCTGCCTGAGTGACGGCGGCTCGGTCTCTGCGTAAATCAAGCCTTCGGTTCGAACGGCTGCGGGATGCGCTGGGCTCCCTGACGGGAAAGCATCCAGCCGGGATATTCGGGTGTGAGTGCGCTCACTTCATCCAGCTTGGCCATGTCATCCGAATCGAGCTTCAGCTTGACGGCGGCGAGATTCTGGTCGAGCTGGTCGAGACGCTTGGCACCGATGATGATCGATGTGACGAAGGGCTTTGCCAGGATCCAGGCGAGTGCCACGGTCGCGACGCTTGCACCATGCTTCTCGGCGACGTCGCGCATGGCGGCGACGCAGGCCCAGGCGCGGTCCTTGTCGACAGGCGGGAAATCGAAGCTGGCGCGGCGCCCTTCGCCATTGCCGGGGGCACCCGGACCATACTTGCCGGACAGCAGCCCACCGGCGAGCGGTGACCAGACCATGAGGCCGAGCTTTTCCTCCGCCATCAGCGGCACGATCTCCCGCTCCAGATCGCGGCCGGCGATGGAATAATAGGCCTGAACCGTCTCGAAGCGGGCAAAGCCGCGACGCTCCGAGAGACCGAGCGCCTTGGCGATGCGCCAAGCCTGCCAGTTTGAGACGCCGACATAACGCACGAGGCCGCGCGACACGAGATCATCCAGCGCCCGCAGTGTTTCCTCGATGGGCGTGACGGTATCGGTCGCGTGGATCTGGTAGAGGTCGATATGGTCAGTTTGCAAGCGATCGAGGCTTGCCTGCACCGAGTCCATGATATGGCCGCGCGATGCGCCGCGATCGTTCGGCTTGTCGCCCATGACACCATAAACCTTGGTGGCGATGACGACATCCTTGCGGGGAACGCCGAGGTTCTTCAGCGCCTGGCCGAGCAGCTTTTCGGAGTTGCCCTGCGAATAGACGTCGGCCGTATCAATGAAATTGATGCCGGCGGCGAGCGAGCTTTCGACGATCTTGTCGGCCAGCGCCTGGTCGACATCGGCGATCGAGCCCCACATGCTGTTGGCGACGGCTTCGCCGAAGGTCATCGTGCCCAGGCAAAGCTCGGAGACGAACAGGCCAGTATTACCGAGTTGATTGTAACGCATAGGAGAAAATTCCCTTGTGGTCAGCCGGAAGAGACTTCCAGTCTGTGAGTTCTTATCTCTTGGCTATATAATTGGCCCCGGCATGGCAGCCGCTTGTCCGCGCCGCCGTGGAGAGGTCAGAAGACAGTCGTCGAGGCACGGCGCTGCGCCGTTGCGATCGAGACAGCATCGACATAATGCACCGGAATCCGATTTCAACACGAGACCTCCGACCGATCACGATGCGGTTACCAGGCACTCGCTCTTGCTTCCAATCCGGCACAGGATAGATTCCAGCATTCGTCTTACATGCAGAACGGATATACCGATGACGCAACGCCCGCTGACAACGATCGGTTTCGATGCCGACGACACGCTCTGGCAGAACGAACAGTTTTACCGGCTCACGGAAGTGCAATTCACCGATCTGCTGGCCGACCACGCCGATAGCGACCGTATTTCGGCGCGCCTGCTGGAGGCGGAAAAACGCAACCTGCGCCATTACGGCTTCGGCATCAAAGGCTTCACGCTGTCGATGATCGAGACGGCCATCGAGATCACCGAGGGCGAAGTGCCGGCGACCGTGATCGCACAGATCCTCGACATCGGCCGCGACCTCCTGGCCCATCCCGTCGAGACAATGCCGCATGTCCGCGAGACGCTGACAGCGCTGTCCGGCACCTATCTGCTGGTGCTGATCACCAAGGGCGATCTTTTCGATCAGGAACGCAAGCTTGCCCAATCCGGTCTCGGCGACCTCTTCGATGCGGTCGAGATCGTCTCCGACAAGAACGCCTCCACCTATCGCCGCATCTTTTCCAAGGTGGGTGACGGGCCCGAGCGGGCGATGATGATCGGCAATTCGCTGAAGTCGGACATCGTGCCGGCGCTTGCCGCCGGCAGCTACGGCGTCTTCGTGCCGCACGAGCTCACCTGGTCCTACGAGCATGTCGAGGAACCAACGGAAGCCCCGCGCTTCCGCAAGATCGGGCATCTCGGGGAATTGGCGGCGGTCATCGAAAGCCTGTTTTAAGCTTTACTGCCCCTGCTTGGAGCGCGGCGGGAAAAGCATCGGTCCCTGATCCTTCTGCTGATCGGCAGGCACCTGCTGTGCGGCCGGCGGATTGGGATCGATGAGGATCTCATAGGGAGCGCCGAGCCCGCGACGGCGGGTGACGCGGGAATAATAGGGCTTGATCAGCCAGGTTGTGTCTTCGTTGACCGTGACATCGGCGGTGTTGCCGTCCTCGTCCGTGCCGAAGAAAGATTCATCGTCGTTCGAGGACAGATCGAAGATCGCCATATAGGTATATTTGCTCTTCGAGCTGAAGGTGATCCGCACATGCTGGCCCTTCTTCAGCGGCAGCATGTAAACCTTGCCCTTGCCAAACTTCGTCCAGCCCGTCAGCTTCTCCAGCACCGCCGGCAGAGCGATCTTCTCGACCTTCTCTCCCCGGTCGAGTTCCGGCATCTGCAATTGCGGTTGAGCATCCTGCGCATAGACGGCCCTGCCGCCAAGAAGCGTCAGGACAATCAGCGAGATACCGAGAACTCTCATGGCCGCACCAATGCGCAACGCAGCGCCTCGACTTCCTTGCGGCAGAAGCAACCCTCTATGTGATCGTTGACGAGACCCATGGCCTGCATGAAGGCATAGACCGTCGTCGGGCCGACGAATGTCCAGCCGCGCTTCTTCAGATCCTTCGAAATGCGCACGGAGGCCGGCGACGTCGGGTTGGCACGCAGATGCGCAAGATCGAAGATCTCCGGGCGCTCGGCAGCGGTCGGCTCCTGGCTCCAGAAATAGCGGGCGAGCGATCCGAATTCCGAACGCAGCTCGATGGCGCGGCGGGCATTGTTGATGGTGGAAACGATCTTGCCGCGATGGCGGATGATGCCGGCATCGGCGACGCAGCGTTCGATGTCCGCCTCGTCGAATCTGGCGACCTTGTCGAAATCGAAACCGGCGAAGGCCGCGCGGAAATTCTCGCGTTTGCGCAGGATAGTCAGCCACGAGAGACCAGACTGGAATCCCTCCAGGCAGATCTTTTCGAACAGCCTGATATCGCTGACAACGGGACGACCCCATTCCTCATCGTGATAGCGCTGATATTCCGGGAGATTGCCGTGCCAGAAGCAGCGGTCCTTGCCATCCTCACCGGTGATGATGCCCGTTTCGGCCATTTTTGCGATTCGTCTCCCATTTCAGCGCATACCACCGGAAGCTGGTAAGCAATTATCGGATAAAACTAGATCCATCAAACATTTAAAATCGTAGACGCTTTTGGACGATCGCGCATTCCGATTCATGATTTACCACTTGCAAACCATCTTTCCAAACCAGGCGGTAACCCTGACAAAGGTTTATCGGCTTCCCGGCATTTTGATGAACAGATGTTTACCATTCGCTCGCGCCCAAGTGGCACCATGGTCATGAACGGGCGCTGTCGCGCCCATCTTCGGCCCATGTGTAGAGAGTTTGTCCGATGATGAAACACGCCATTCTATGCGCCGCCGGCGCCTTGAGCCTGCTCGCCTCAACCGCCTTCGCCGACGACCGCTACCAGACGCGCCCGCCCGTTATCGTCAGCCCCGATCTGACTGCTCCCTGGGTCATGCAGCTCGGCGGCGGCAATGTGCAGCCGGTCGTCTATCCCGTTCGCCCGGGTGGACGGCGCGTCGCCAATCCGGCAGTCGAGCAGCAGGCCAACCCGCAGGTTCGTCAGGTCGTGCAGCCGCGCGGGCTGTTCTCGCGCCCCGTCCAACAAGTCGCCATGGTGCGTCCACAATATCCGGCAATCCGCGGCCAGATCGACCCGCAATTCCTGCCGCAGATCGTCGACTACCAGACCAAGGAAAAGCCCGGCAGCATCGTTATCGATACCAACAACCGCTTCCTCTACCTGGTGATGGACGGCGGCAAGGCGCGGCGCTATGGCGTCGGCGTCGGCAAGCCCGGCTTCGAATGGGCAGGCGCCCATACCGTCACCCGCAAGCAGGAATGGCCGGATTGGACGCCGCCATCCGAAATGGTGGCACGCGAAGCGGCAAAGGGACACTATCTGCCGGCACACATGGAAGGCGGCGAAGCCAATCCGCTCGGCGCGCGCGCCATGTATCTCGGCTCCACCCTCTACCGCATCCACGGCACCAATGCGCCCTGGACGATCGGCAGTGCCGTCTCCTCAGGCTGCATCCGCCTGCGCAACGAAGACGTCACCGATCTCTACAACCGCGTGAAGGTCGGCACCCGCGTCATCGTGATGTGATCGGCACGCAAACCGAAAAAGGTGCGGCGGGCATGGGCGATTACGACCTCAGACCGCGCCGCGCCAACCCCTTCTTCGTCCGCACTATTGTCGCGACTATAGCTCGCTCTCCGATAGAAGAGAGGGGCACATTTCTGGGTCGGTCTTTGCGGCGGCCAGTTTGATCTTGATCCCCTCGCAGGTTCCGGTAATTTCCCCCTGAAATGAGCGAGGGGAATGTCATATGAAAACAGTACTATCGGTCGTAGCGACAGGCGTCGCAGCGGCGTGTCTTCTTGCGGCATCGAACGCCGCTGCCTTTACCGCTTCCGCGCCCTCCACAGCGCCGGCCACGCGCAGCGATGTGATCCGGGTTGCGATGGAGCCGCAGGGCCAGGTCAAGCCGCAGTTCCAGCGGCGGCTGGTCAGGCTGGCGACCAGCGAGGCGCCAGGCACCGTCATCATCGATACCAACAACAAGTATCTCTATCTCGTCGAAGGCAATAACCGCGCGAGACGCTATGGCATCGGCGTCGGCCGCGAGGGCTTTGGATGGTCCGGCGTGGTCAAGGTCGGCCGCAAGGCAGAATGGCCTGGCTGGACGCCGCCGCCGGAAATGCGCATCCGCGAGGCCAAGAAGGGCCACAAGCTGCCGGCCTATCAGGAAGGCGGAGAGGATAATCCGCTCGGTGCGCGCGCCATGTATCTCTATCGCAACGGCAATGACACGGCCTTCCGCATCCACGGCACCAACCAGCCCTGGAGCATTGGCCTCAACATGTCTTCCGGCTGCATCCGCATGATGAACAAGGATGTCACGGATCTTTACGATCGGGTTCCGATCGGCACCAAGGTCATCGTCGTCGGTCCCGGCAACAAGCAGGGCGAAGTCAGCTATCAGGATCGCGGTGTCGATGTGCTGAGAACCTTGTTCGGCGGCTGACGGCAGACTGATCCGCCAATCCCGATCGAATTCGACGATCAAAAAGCGCCTCGAACCCATGATTCGGCATAGCCGGCTCATCGAGGCGCTTTCGTTGCCTTACCCCCCCGACCAACTGGCTGGCTGGCGACGTGCACTGTTGCACCGTTGTTACAGCTTGAAACTTCTTGTGCTGGTCTGTCCGAAAATGGCCGTTTGCATTCAGTTGAATGTCAGTTCTCCCGCCTAACCGACCTCTGGCGACCAGTGACCGCAATAGAAGTGTCATGGAAGCGCGCTTAGATGGCGGCAGTTTGGCATCGGGGGATTCCACATGCATCGCGCATTTCGTATCAGGCAGCCGGCCTTGGCCGCGATTGTCACGTCAGCATTCGTACTTGCCGCCAGCGCAGCCTCGGCGGAAATGCAGTTTTCAGCCTATGGCGGCGTCCAGGGCGCAACCGGCGGCAATGTAACCACCTCGGATGGCGCCAATTTCGACCCGAATTGGTCGGGCAAATCCTTCAAGATGCCTCCCTATTTCGGCTTCCGCGGCATCTGGTGGCTTGACCAGTTCGACAAGCCGAACTGGGGCGTGTCGCTCGATTACACGCATGCGAAAGTCTACGGCGATCTCGGCAACACGCCCGGCTGGTCGCATTTCGAGTTCACCGACGGCCTGAACATGCTGACGCTCAACGCGCTCTATCGCTTTCAGGACCCGGGCCGCAACTGGACGCCCTATGTGGGCCTCGGCGCCGGCATCAACGTGCCGCATGTCGAAGTCACGCGCGCATCGGGCACCACCTTCGACTATCAGTTCGGCGGCCCGTCGCTGCAGGCACAGGCCGGCGTCAGCTACCAGTTCGCCAAACACTGGTCGACCTTCGTCGAATATAAGGGCAACTACAACTTCGTGAACGATGTCTCGATCGACAGCGGCGACACGCTGAAGACCCGGGTCTTCACCCATGCCCTCAACTTCGGCGTCTCCTTCAACTTCTAAAAATATTGCCCTGACAGGCGCAACCGATCCCCTCAAGCCAGTTCAGGCGGAGGGGATCATGTGCTATAAAATTGCGCATGAGCTTTTCCTATTATCAGTGTGACTGGATCCATCCGGAGAGCGAGGAACCGGTCGTCGTCTACTACGAGGTCGATACCGCCGGCGACGTTCCGCGGCTTATCGATGTCTTTGCCGATGGCCGCCGGCAATGCATGGCGGTTGTCGATGTTGCCTTGCTGGGGTTTAACAAGCGGCGCATCACCAGCCTCGTCGAAGGCTCGTTCTACGACGGCATCGCGGGCCTGGTGGACGGCCTCTTCTTCGAGGAGGGGCAGGAGCGCATCAGCATGACACGCATCGCTGCCGAGAAATTCGAGAGCGAATGGCAGGCGCACCGTTCGGGAGAGCCCGAAAAATTACATTAGCGCTGCCGCCGGCTCCAGCCCTTTGAGCTTCACCGGCATGTCACCGCCATAGGCCCAATCCAGCAATTCGACAGTATGCAGAATGGGAATGCCCGTTCCCGTCGCGATCTGCGTGATGCAGCCGATATTGCCTGTCGCGATGACATCGGCCTTCGTCGCTTCGAGGTTCCTCACCTTGCGCGCCTTCAGCTCGGCCGAGATCTCCGGCTGCATGATATTGTAGGTGCCGGCCGAGCCGCAGCAGAGATGGCCTTCCGCCGGATCGCGAACCGTAAAGCCCGCAGTTTTCAGCAGGAGTTTTGGCGCCATGGTGATCTTCTGGCCATGCTGCATGGAGCAGGCGGAGTGATAGGCGACCGTGATGCCGCGCGGCATGTGCGAGGGAAGATCGAGGCTCGCCAGATATTCGGTGATGTCCTTGGCGAGCGCCGAAACCCTGGCAGCCTTTTCGGCATAGGCGGGATCGAGACGCAGCATATGCCCGTAGTCCTTGATCGTCGTGCCGCAGCCGGATGCGGTGATGATGATCGCATCGAGGCCTCCGGTCTCGATCTCGCGTATCCACACATCGACATTGGCACGAGCGGCTGCAAGAGCCTGCTCTTCCCGCCCCATGTGATGCACCAGCGAGCCGCAACAGACCTCGCCTTGCGGCGCAACCACTTCGACACCAAGACGCGTCAGCAGGCGGATAGTCGCCTCGTTGATCCCCGGATCGAGCACCGGCTGGGCGCAGCCCGTCAGGATCGCGACACGCCCGCGCTGCTCCGCCTGCGCCGCGTGCCGGCCGGGCTTTGCAAAGAGGGACGGCGCGGGAATGCTGCGGGGTGCAAGATCGAGCATCGCCGCAAAGGGCTTCAGCGCTGGCACGCGCCTAAATGCAGCCTTCAGCGGCCGCCCGAGACGCGCGAGTAGTAGGGCCAGTCGGAAACGGCCGGGATAAGGCAGGACGGCGGCCAGCACATTGCGGATCAACCGATCCATCAGCGGGCGCTTGTAGGTATTCTCGATATGCGCGCGGGCGTGGTCGATCAGATGCATATAGTCGACGCCTGAAGGACAGGTCGTGGTGCAGGCGAGGCAGGACAGACAGCGGTCTATATGCGTCGTTACCTCGGCATCGGCGGGCCGGCCGTTCTCCAGCATATCCTTTATGAGATAGATGCGGCCACGCGGACTATCGAGCTCGTTGCCAAGCGTCACATAGGTGGGACAGGTGGCGGTGCAGAAGCCGCAATGCACGCATTTGCGCAGGATAGCCTCAGACTCGGCCACATGCGGATCGGTCAATTGTTCGGGCGTGAAGTTGGTTTGCATCAGGCAGGCTCCCCCATCACGCCATCTTCCCCGGATTGAGAATTCCGACCGGATCGAATTTTTCCTTCACGCGTGCCGAAAGCAGCGCTACGGCTTCCGGCTGCGGCTGAAAGGCCGGTGTCATCGCGCGATGGGCCGGCATTGCACGCATCAACGTCGCATGGCCGCCACCGAGTGCGTGAATGTAGCGGCGCAGCACATCACCTTCCGGCTCGGCTTCCATCCGCATCCAGACAAGACCACCCTGCCAATCATAATAGGCATCGACACCCGCTTCGAGGCGAAGGGCGGCGACGAGCTTGTGGCCGGTGCCGGGCGCGACCGAGACGCGCCAGACGGGCCGCGTCGTACTGTCAGCATAGGGCTTGACGTCGCGGATCTCCTGCCAAAGCCTGCGGCTTTCCGCCTCGGCGAGCCGTGTGACCGGGCCCAGATGGTGCAGCAGGGCAGCGGCCAGCTTCTCGGCCCTGACCGAAACCGATCCCGGCAAGCCTTCGATGCGCAGAGCGGTCGCTTCGGCCCTCGGCAATTTGCCGTCGATAAAATTCCAGCTGACGGTCAACGGCAGGTGTGCGGCGCCTGAGACATCGAGCGGCATGGCCATGACGGCCGCCATGGCTTCTGCCGCCTCAGCATCGTTGAGGCCGGAAACGACGATGGTCTCCTCCGTCTTCGGTCGCGGCGGCACGCGGAAGGTCACCTCGGTCAAGAGGCCAAGCGTGCCGTGCGAGCCGGCCATCAGCTTGACGAGATCAAGGCCGGTGACGTTCTTCATCACCCGGCCGCCGGCCTTGACGATCTCACCTTTGCCATTGACGAAGCGGATGCCAAGCAGGCTGTCGCGCGCGGCACCGCTGACGAAACGGCGCGGGCCGGAGATATTGGCCGCGAAAACGCCGCCGATCGTTGGCTCGCCTTCGGTCGCCATCAGCGGCCGATGATCCATCGGCTCGAAGGCCATCATCTGGCCGTTCTCGGCCAGGGCGGCCTCAACCTCGGCAACGGGGGTACCCGCCCGCGCGGTCATCACCATCTCACCCGGATTGTAGGCGACGATCCCGGTGAGATCGCGCGAAGACAATGTCGCTTCGGCCGCAACTGCATTGCCGAAGCCCGAACGCGTATTGCCGCCGACAATCGCCAGGGCTGCGCCGCGCGCCGCGTGGTCGCTGATGATGGAGGCTGCTTCCTCCTCAGTTTTCGGATCGAATTCGCTCATGCCGCGTTGCGTCCGTCCAGCGGGAAGACCTTGGAAGGGTTGAGGATCCAGCCTGGGTCGAAAGCCGCGCGGACCGACATCATCTGGGCGAGATCGACCTCAGCATATTGATGCCGCATCAGGTCGCGCTTCTCGATGCCGACGCCGTGCTCGCCGGTGAGGCAGCCGCCAGCATCGACGCAGAGCCGCAGAATGTCGTTGCCGGCCGCTTCCGCCTTGGCCGCTTCCTCGGGATCATTGGCGTCGAACAGGATCAGCGGATGCATGTTGCCATCGCCGGCATGGAAGACATTGGCGACACGCAGGCCGTAGCGATCGACGATCTCGGTGGTCTTTTGCAGGACATAGGAGAGCTGGCTGAGCGGCACTGTGCCGTCCATGCAGATATAATCGGCAATGCGGCCGGTGGCGCCGAAGGCGGATTTGCGGCCTTTCCAGATCAGCGCCGCCTCCGTTGCCGACTGGCATTCGCGCACGGTCTTGACGTTATGGCTGCGGGCAATGTCGACGATGCTTTTCAGCATATCGTCCATTTCGGCTTCCGAGCCCTCGACTTCGACGATCAGTAGCGCCCCGACATCAAGCGGATATCCGGCATGGGCAAAGGCCTCGCAGATCTCGATCGCCTGCTTGTCCATGAATTCGATGGCGACCGGGATGATGCCGGCCGCGATGACATCGGCCACACAGGCGCCCGCCTCTTCCGACGTGTCGAAGCCGAACAGCACCGGTCGCGCACCTTCCGGCTTGGCGATCAACCGCACCGTCGCCTCGGTGACGATACCGAGCTGGCCTTCGGAGCCGCAAACGAGGCCGAGCAGATCATAACCCGCCGCATCCAGGGCCTTGCCGCCGAGATCGATGACGGTGCCGTCGGTCAGCACCAGTTTGACGCCGAGCAGATTGTTGGTCGTGACGCCATATTTCAGACAGTGGGCGCCGCCAGAATTCATGCCGATATTGCCGCCAATGGTGCAGGCGAGCTGTGAGCTGGGATCGGGCGCGTAAAAGAAGCCGTCGGCCGAAACGCTCTCGGAAACATGCAGGTTGGTGACGCCGGCCTGGACTGTCGCCGTGCGATTGGCAAAATCGATGTCGAGGATCCGGTTCATCTTGGAAAGGCCGAGGACGACGGCATCCTCCTGCGGAATGGCGCCGCCGGAGAGCGAGGTGCCCGCGCCGCGCGGCACGACGGGAATGCCATAGCGATGGCAATATTTCATGACGGCCGCTACCTCGGCTGTCGAACGCGGCAGCGCAACGGCCAGCGGCAAGCGGCGATAGGAGACGAAGGCATCCGTTTCGAACGGCACGAGCTCTCGTGCCTCATGAACGAGACATTCGGGCGCGAGAAGATCAGCGAGATCGGCAACGATGGCGCTGCGGCGGGCGAGAACGTCGGCTCGCGGCTCCAGAAATGAAATAGCCTCGGACATGCCGTCCTCCTCCTGCATCCGCCCTTAGGCGCAGCCTCCTTTTAACGCATAACAGGCTTAGCGCTTTCCCAAAATTGGCGCAAATGATAAGCATTTATTCCAAAACGGGAAATAATCACGCATGACCAATTTAGGGGATCTTGAGATCTTCGCCAGCGTCGTCGTTACGGGCAGTATGTCGCTTGCGGGCCGGGCGCTCGGCTTTTCGCCGGCTGTCATTTCGAAGCGCATCAAGCGGCTGGAAGACAGGCTCGGAACGC
Source organism: Rhizobium sp. A22-96 (assembly GCF_053521805.1). Lineage (NCBI taxonomy): Bacteria > Pseudomonadati > Pseudomonadota > Alphaproteobacteria > Hyphomicrobiales > Rhizobiaceae > Rhizobium > Rhizobium sp. A22-96. Next base: position 630,867 of record NZ_JBNWDQ010000005.1, on the reverse strand, counting down.
GGCTGCTGCAGCGCACGACACGGCAGATTTCGCTGACGGAAGCCGGCCAGGGCTTCTATGACCGGGTGCTTGCCATTCTTGCCGGGCTGGAAGAGGCGGAAGCCTATATTGCCGGCCGCTCGGCGCAGATGCAGGGCACATTGAAGATCTCCGCCCCCACCTCCTTCGGCCGGCTGCACATCGCCCCGCACCTGATATCCTTCATGCAGGCTCATCCGGAGCTGGCGATCAATCTGGTGCTGAGCGACGAGTTCGTCGATATCGTCGGCGGCGGCTTTGATCTTGCCATTCGCATTGCCGAACTCACCGATTCCAGCCTGGTGGCGCGACGCCTTGCGCCGGTGCGCCGGGTGCTTTGCGCTTCGCCCGCCTATATCGATATCAATGGCATGCCCAAGGATATCGACGATCTGCGCCGCCATACCTGCCTGCCGGCACATAACCACGATCCCTGGCGATTGGATGGCCCGAACGGAAGCCTGACCTTCCGGCCGGAAGGCAAGCTGATCACAAATTCCAGCGAAGTGATCCGCGAAGCCGTGATCGCCGGCCTCGGCATCGCGCTGCGCTCCACATGGGACGTCGGCCCCGAGCTGCGCGACGGTCGCCTCGTTCAGGTGCTGCCGGCCTATGAGGGATCGCACAATGTCACCCTTTCAGCCGTCTATCCGAGCCGGCAGTTCCTGCCGGCGAAGGTCCGTGTGTTTATCGACTTCCTGACCGAACTTTATGGTCCCGTGCCCTATTGGGAGCGATAGAAGCCGCCTGATTGCTATCGCGCCAGGTCCAGATAGGCCGAGGCGACCATGGCATCGATATCCTTGGGAACGGGAATGACGCAGGCTTCCTTGCCAAGGCCGCCCTTGGCGACACGCTCCAGGCAGCGCGCCTGCAAGGTAAAGCCGAGATCCATGGATTCGACGCTGTTGCCGAGCGGGCGCGGACCGGCAAGATTGGCCATGTGGCCGCTGCCGAGGATGTGGAAGACACGGCCGTCGCGCATGCGGATGGTCTCGATGTGCTCGGCGGCGTAACGATCGATGCCAGCGACATCAGGGCTATTGCGGAACGCGTCTACATCGATCTCAAGCGGGAAATGGCCGCCATTGAGCAGGATCGCGCCGTCCTTGATCAACGGCAGATCGGCCGTGGTGATGATATCGGGATAGCCGGTGACCGTGATCAGGATATCGGCCGAGCGGATCGCCGCTTCGCGCAATGGAGTGGAGAAACCGTCGAGATGCGCCTCCAGCGTCGTCACGGGATCGATGTCGACGACGCTGACGGCGGAAAAGGCATTGCGGAAGCATGCTGCCGTGCCCTTGCCGCAAGCGCCATAGCCGAAGACGGTGACGCGCTTGCCGTTGGTGGAGCGGTTGGTGAAGCGTAGATAGCTCTCAAACAGGCTCTGTCCGACAGCATGCCGGTTCTCGGCGAATTGCTTGATCGGACTGTCGTTGATGACAAGGATCGGCATGGCGAGCTTGTCGCGCATCGGCAACAGCCGGGTGCGGCCTGACGTCGTTTCCTCCGTGCCGCCAAGAAGATTGGCATAGGGCTTTTCGGCGGCGCGGACGAAGAGATCGCCACCATTGTCGAGCAGCAGATCCGGCTTTTCGGCAAGGATCGCATCAAGGCTCGCACCATGCTCGCCAGCGTCGCGTGTCTGCGTGGCAAAGACAGTCACGCCCTGGGCGCGGAGATAATCGACCGTTTCCGGCTGGGTGCTGTTGAGATTGCCGGTGCACACCAGACCTGCACCGCCGGCACGCAGCGTCATCAGCAGCGCCACCGTCTTCGGTTCCAGATGAATGCCAGTGCCGATGGTCAGGCCAGCAAAGGGCTTCGTGTCGCGAAACTCCTTGGCCGTCGCGGCCAGCAACCGGCAGCTTCCGGCAACCCAATCGATGCGGGACAGAGAAGAAGGCTGGTCCATGATGCGCTCCTGGCGGCTGGTTCGATGCGGCGATCTGGCATGACGGGCGACGGGCTGTCGATGGACATTGCAATGCGCCTCATGGCAGAAAATCTGCCATATGCACCTCTCGTCGCGATCAAGCCGGAGAGTTCGCCGAAATCACTCGGCTCCCGCCTTACTCAACCAATCGGCCAGCCGGACAAGCGCCGGATCCTTCGTGTCGCTGCTGCGGATGCTGAGGCTGTAGCCGGCTGGCCGCCGAATGAAGCCAAAGGGCGCTAGCAGCGTACGGCGTTCGAGATCATCACCAACGGCCGTACGGGGTGCAATGGCAACCCCAAGGCCGGAACGTGCGGCGCCGATTGCCAGCAGCAAATCCTCGAACTCGCGGCTGCCCGCAAACCGGACGGGTGCATGACCGCTTTCCGCGAACCAGTCATTCCAGAGGCTTGGTGCGGAACGGCTACCCAGGGCGGTTGCGCCAGCCAGAGCCGCGACGCCGGCCTCAAGGCCGAGACGATCAGCGACATCCGGCATAGCGACGGGGCCGAACTCATCCTCCATAAAGCGAATAGCCGTGATATCGCGGGTCGGCCTGTATTCGCCGCCCATGATCACCGCTTCCAGATCGGAGCGCCTGGCCAGAGGCTCGACTGTAGCCATCGGTACGATGTCTATGTCCACGTCACCAAGGGCTGCCTGGAGATCGGCGGCGCGCGGCATCAGCCACCAGACGGCGAAAGCCGAGGGGACGCCGAGCCGGATGGTCCGCCGACTTCCCTCCGACAGCTCGGCCGAAGCTCGGGCGAGAATGCCGAAGGCGACACCGATGGAATCGGCGAACGCCATGGCCTTCGCCGTCAACACCAGCCGGCCGCCTTCCCGATCAAACAGGGTCACGCCGAAATGGGCTTCGAGCAAGTTCAATTGCTGCCTCACGGCACCGCGCACGACACCAAGTTCATCGGCCGCCTGCAGAATGCTGCCGCGACGCGCGACAGCATCAAAGGCGCGCAATGCGTTCAGTGGCGGCAGGCGTCTAGGCGGAGCGCGGTCGGACATGGCAAGGTTTTATCTTTCTTTCCAAGGCAATAGCAGGCGATTCGAAGCAACTGCGCCATCTGCGGCATCAAAATGCTGTTGACTGTCGCTTTCAGCACAATCACTGGCGAATATCAGGGGACAAACCTTCGCATTTTTATCTACTCACCACTCAATAAATTTGTGGGGAAATACCATATAGCCGCATATGGAACGCAATTTTTTTCCACACAATGTTATGATTGAATCGACACTGCACTCCAAACCTCAAAGGTGAACCGACAATTGGCCATACTCAGCCGTATAGCAAATGATGTGCAACTCATGTTTCGGCGTCCGCCGCGACAGCAGTATGCCGCGCTCTGTTATCGGGTGAAGAAGAAAACGGGAGATCTCGAGGTGCTGCTGCTGACCAGCCGCGACACCGGCCGATGGGTCATTCCGAAGGGATGGCCGATGCCGGGCAAGCTCTCCCATGAAGTGGCGGCGCGCGAGGCCTATGAAGAGGCCGGCGTGCGCGGAACGGTGGAGACCGAGGCTCTGGGCAGCTTTGGCTATGACAAGGTGCTCAAGGACGGTATTCAAGTGCCGTGCCGCGTACAGGTCTATGCGCTCGAAGTTAGCGAGCTTGCCAAGAACTTCAAGGAAAAGGGCGAGCGCTCCATCGAGTGGGTCTCCTGCGACGAAGCGGTCAAGCGTGTTCGCGAGCCGGAACTGCGGGATCTCATCCTTGCCTTCGCACAGCGTATGACGCAAACCGGCGCCATCGCACAGGCGAAGTAAGCCATATTACTCACAAGAAATTGTGTCAGGATGGATAGTGGATATTGCGCAGCCTATCGGGCGGCGCAATACGAGAGTTTTTGTTTCAGAGAATTGCATGCCCGACCGACCGGCCACACCTGTAAAACGGACGCTCGACAAGGACCTCGACAAAGTCACCTATGTCGAGGACGCGACCTATCACGTCACGAAGCGCCTGGTGGCGCCGGGCATAGGCCTGATCTTCCTCGGCCTCGCCCTGGTCTTTGCCGGCATCTATGTGCTTGACCAGCCGCGCGCGACCCTGATCCTCGCCGCCGTTGCGCTTGCCGGCTACATGGCTATGAACATCGGCGCCAAGGACGTGGCGAACAATGTCGGCGCCGCTGTGGGCGCACGTGCGATCACCATGACGCAGGCCCTTGTCATGGCGGCCATTTTCGAGATCCTCGGCGCGACGGTTGCGGGCGGCCCCGTCATAAACACCATCTCGACGCACATCATCGATACCGATCGCATCGTCAGCATCGGCAAGCTGGCGTGGCTGATGATGGCCGCACTTCTGGCCGCCGCGCTCTGGATAAACTTTGCTACCTGGCTGAAAGCACCTGTTTCGACCACCCATACGATCGTCGGCGCAGTCGTGGGCGCAGGGGCTGCGGCGGTCGGCCCGGACCTCATTAACTGGAATGTGCTGGCGGCAATCTCCGCCGGCTGGGTCATCACACCCTTCCTCGGCGGCACCATCGCGGCCGGCATGCTGTTCTTCATCAAAACCTTCATCGTCTATCGCGACGACAAGATTGCAGCCGCCCGATACTGGATTCCCATCCTGATCGGGCTGATGGCCGGCGCTTTCTCGGCCTATCTCGTCGTACAGCTCGAACCCAAGGATGCGATCCCGCCCCTTTTGAACCTTGCCATCGGCATCGCTGTCGGCATCATCGCCTGGCTCGGCGCGCGTCCATTGGTGGCGGCGCAGTCTGCCGGGCTGGAGAACAAGAACAGCTCGCTGCGCCAGCTTTTTCGCCTGCCGCTGATCTGTTCGGCGGCGCTGATGTCCTTTGCGCACGGGGCCAACGACGTTGCCAATGCCATCGGTCCGCTTGCTGCGATCGTCCGCGACATCGGCATCGGCGGCTCTCTCAACGTCATTGCCGAAACCACCACGCATAAGGCGCCCTATTGGGTCGTCATGATCGGTGGATGCGGCATTTCCGTCGGCATACTGCTCTATGGCCCACGGCTCATTCGGCTCGTCGGCGAGCAGATCACCAAGCTCAATCCGATGCGGGCCTATTGCGTGGCGGTCTCGGCAGCCCTCACCGTCATCGTTGCTGCCTGGTTCGGGTTTCCTGTCAGTTCGACCCACATTGCCGTCGGGGCAGTTTTCGGAGTCGGCTTCTTCCGCGAATGGTACACCAGCCATTCCCGCCGTCGGCTTGCCTATATGCGCAGCAAGGCCGAAGCTGCCGGCATTCCCTGGCACGAAGCCGACAATAACGACGAGCGCAATCCCGATGAGATCCATCGCCGGCGCCTCGTTCGCCGCTCGCATTTCATGACCATCATCGCCGCCTGGGCGATCACCGTTCCGGTCGCGGCCCTGCTTGCCGCCGCCGTGTATTGGGTTATGGTCGCGCTCTTCATTTAGAGCGGTTCAGCTTTCCACCGAATCTCTGAACCGCTTTATCTCTTTGTTTCTATGCAATTCCAGGAAAACCGCTGCGCACTTTTCCTGAAATTGCTTTAGGGGGTTATCCATGCGCGCCAATTTCCGCATGCAACGGTTGTTCGTCACTTCAGACATCAAGGCCGGTCTTTCCATCGAGGCCGACCAGGATCAGTTCAACTATCTCGCCAACGTGCTGCGCATGGAGGACGGGGCGGAACTGTTGGTGTTCAACGGCCGCGATGGCGAATGGAAAGTCAGCCTCTCCTTTCCTTCGCGCAAGCGCATTCTGTTGACGCCGGTCGAGGAAACACGACCGCAGCCTGCCCCTTCCGATCTGCACTACCTCTTCGCACCATTGAAGGTCGGGCGGCTCGACTATCTCGTGCAGAAGGCCGTGGAAATGGGTGCCGGTCTGCTGCAGCCGGTCATGACCCAGCATGTGCAGGGCAAGATCACCAATCTGGACAAGGTCAAAGCCAATGTCATCGAGGCGGCCGAACAATGCGGCATCCTCGGCATTCCCGATGTGGCCGAGCCGGTGAAGCTTGCCGATCTTCTGTCCCAATGGCCGCGCGAGCGGCGTATCATCTATTGCGACGAAGGCGATGCCGGCCAGAACCCGCTGCCGCTGCTGGCAAAGGTCGAGGAGAAGCATCTGGCATTGCTGGTCGGTCCCGAAGGTGGCTTCTCGGACGAGGAGCGTGCGCTGCTACGCAGCCTCGATTTCGTCACCGCCATTCCTCTTGGGCCGCGTATCCTGCGCGCCGATACGGCGGCAGTTGCGGCCATGGCGGTGATCCAGGCCGCGATTGGCGACTGGAACTAAAGCCTTACTCCAATACGGCCACTATGGTTGCAACGATCAGCAGGATCGCCAGCGAGATGTTGACGATCCTGGAAACCGTCGGATGCTGCAGGAAGCGTGAGAGGGAAGCGCCGACCAGAAGCCAGATCATATGAATGAAGATGATCATCGCCGTCAGCAGCGCGATCTTGACGGTGGCATCCAGCAGCAGCCGATCCTGGAACAGGCTGACGCCGGCAAAGACCGCGGCGATTGCCAGATAGGCCTTGGGATTGGCGACGGCCAGTAGGAAGCCGCCGGAAAAAGCCGGCGCTGCGGCCGTATCGTCGCTGCGCGAGAGTGGCGGCGCCGTGGCGATCTTGAAAGCCAGATAGAGGATATAGACGGTAGAAACCACCGTCAGCACCAAGGCGCCGTGCGGAACGGACAGCAACACCGCCACGACGCCTACCGCCACCGCCAACAATACCGCGACGGTGCCGACGATGAGGCCGGAGACATAGCCGAGCGATCGCCGGAAGCCATAGGCCACGCCCATCGCCGTCGCGCTGATCGTCGACGGCCCTGGGCTTCCCATGATCACCAGGGATGCCAACAATAATGTCAGGATAGGATAATAGAGACCGTTCTCTCCGAACATCGACATGCTCCGCCAATTGTCAGTCGAAGCGAGATTATCCGGAGCAGGATCTGTGCGTCTTGAACGCTTGTGCAAATAAGCCGCATAATGACGCTAATGCAGTGGCCTTCCGGACACAAAATCCTATTTTTTTGAACGACCCTTGAAAGAAATTCACTTGCACCGTACCTCATTCCGCGTCAATCACCCTTCCTATTGGCCTGCGGCTGGCGCGGGTTCTCTTTCCGAGATCTAAGGTACTACCATGGCGCGCGACACCACCGACCAGACTCCGCTCTCCTCGGTCTCGGAAATGACGGCCTATCTGGCCGCCGGCAGCAGGCCGAAAGACCAGTTCCGCATCGGCACGGAACATGAGAAATTCGTGTTCTTCCGCGCTGACAACAGCCCCGTGCCTTACGAAGGCGATGCGAGCATTTCCGCACTTCTGAAGGGCCTGCAGGCAAAGAGCGGCTGGGATCCGATCCTGGACCGCGGTAACATCATCGGGCTCGCCGAACCCACCGGGATGGGCGCGATCTCGATCGAGCCGGGCGGTCAGTTCGAACTGTCGGGCGCGCCGCTCGAAACCATCCACGAGACCTGCAAGGAATCCAACAACCACCTCGCAACGCTGCGCGGCATCGCCGAGCCGATGGGCATTGGCTTTCTGGGCGTTGGCGGCAGCCCGAAATGGACGCTGGCCGAGACGCCGCGCATGCCGAAGTCGCGTTACGAGATCATGACCCGCTACATGCCGAAGGTCGGCACCCAGGGTCTCGACATGATGTACCGCACCTGCACGATCCAGGTTAACCTCGACTTTTCGTCGGAAGACGACATGCGCCGCAAGATGCGCGTATCGATGAAGCTGCAGTCGCTGGCGACTGCGCTCTTTGCCTCCTCTCCTTTCACCGAAAGCAAGCCGAACGGGCTCTCTTCCTGGCGCGGCGAGATCTGGAAGGACACAGACAACCGCCGCGGCGGCCTGCTCGACTTCACCTTCCGCGACGACTTCGGCTTTGAAGACTATGTGAAGTGGGCGCTCGACGTTCCCATGTATTTCGTCGTTCGCGACGGTCGCTACCACGACTGTACGCATGTCACCTTCCGTCAGTTCATGGATGGCGCGCTGAAGGGCGAGATCGCCGATTGGGAACCGACGATGGGTGACTGGACGAACCATCTCTCGACCCTCTTCCCCGATGTGCGTCTCAAGCGCTTTCTGGAAATGCGCGGCGCCGACGGCGGTCCGTGGCGGCGCATTTGCGCCTTGCCGGCTTTCTGGGTCGGCCTGCTCTATGATGATGCGGCACTGACGGCCGCCGACGAACTGACCCGGGACTGGAACTTCCAAGAGGTCGACGCACTGCGTGCCGTCGTGCCGGCACAGGGTCTGAAGGCCACGATCAAGGGGCACAGCCTGCTTGATGTGGCGCGCGAAGCGGTCGGCATTTCCCGCCTCGGGCTGAAGAACCGCAATCGCCTGAACGGCGACGGACAGGACGAAACCGTCTTCCTCGCGCCGCTCGACGAAGTGCTTGCCAAGAAGGGCACGCTCGCCGACGATCTGCTGATGCTCTACAACGGCCGCTGGAACCAGTCGATCGAGCCGATCTTCGAGGAATATCAGTACTGATAGCGGCGTTACCTGCCCTCATTGCCTCGACGGCATGACGGCAGAAACCGGTATGCGCTCTCTTTTTTCCCGCTATACTATCGGAATCAAGCGCCGCCTGATTCCGAAGCGGCCTCATTGTGGGGAAAGGGACTTCGATGCTGCCACTCTTCGACATGATGATGCAGGCACAGAACGGCGCCGCCACCGAGGCCATGGCCAAGCAGTTCAACCTCGCGCAGGAACAGGCGACCAAGGCGATGGCTGCTCTGATGCCAGCCTTTTCCTCGGGGTTCAAGCGCAGCGCGACCGACCCCTATAACTTCATGGGCGTAATGCAGGACATCACGTCAGGCAGCTACGCCAAATATTTCGAGGACATGAACAAGGCCTTCACGCCGCAAGGCATCGCTGACGGCAATAATGTGCTGGCGCGGCTGTTCGGCTCCAAGGAGGTCTCGCGTGCTGTTGCGGCACAGGCCGCGCAGATGACCGGCATCGGCCAGGAAATCTACAAGCGCATGCTGCCCGCCATGGCCGACACGTTGATGGGCGGTTTGTTCAAGGAGACCAGTGGCCAGATGCCGCCGATGGCCAATCCGTTCCTGAACACGGCCATGGGCGAGATGATGCAAGGCTGGCTGCAGACGATCGGTTTCGCACCGAAGCAGCAGCCGACGCCGCAGGCGAGCATCTTCGACAACCCCTTTACCCAGGCGATGGAACTGATGTTCGGCGCCGATCCGGTCAAGCACGGTAAGGCAACGCCGACCAATCCCTTCCTCGACAATCCCTTTGCCAAGGCATTTCAGGACATGATGCGGAACTTCCCGATGCCGGCCGAACCGCCGAAGGAAGAGCCCAAGGCAAAGCCTGCCGCCGGCGTCGACATGGCCGCCTATACCGACATGCTCAACGCCATGTTCGACAGCGGCCTGGAAGTGCAGAAGAACTATCAGAAGAACATGGAAGCGATCTTCGACAGCTACGCGCAGGCAGACGACAAGCCTGCGCCTAAACAGGGCTGAAGTCTGGGAAAGCTCCTCAAGATACGACTGAGTTTCGAATACACTCGACATCTATTGTTCGCCAATCCGCACAGCCCGTGCGGATTGTACCCCGTTATCAGACAGCAAGACTGCGCATATCTCTGCTCCATCTTGAATGGAGAGAACCATGTCCAACCTCAACCAATCTGGCAGCTTTACCCTCGGCGACCTTAGCGTCAAACGGCTCGGCTATGGTGCCATGCAGCTTGCAGGCCCCGGCGTGTTCGGTCCGCCCAAGGACCATGGTGCGGCGCTCGCGGTGCTGCGCGCAGCGATCGAGGCCGGTGTCGACCATATCGACACCAGCGATTTCTACGGCCCGCACGTCACCAACCAGCTGATCCGCGAAGCGCTTCATCCCTATCGCGACGATCTCGTCATCGTCACCAAGATCGGTGCGCGGCGCGGTGCGGATGCCTCCTGGCTACCGGCCTTCTCCCGTGAGGAGCTGACGCAGGCAGTCCACGACAATCTCAGCAATCTGGGACTGGACGTGCTCGATGTCGTCAATCTCCGCATCATGTTCGGTACCCATGGTCCCGCCGAAGGCTCGATCGAAGAACCCCTGACAATCCTGGCGGATCTTCAGCGGCAGGGCCTGGTGCGTCACATCGGGCTCAGCAACGTCACGTCCAGCCAGATCGCCGAAGGTCGCCGCATTGCCGAGATCGTCTGCGTGCAGAACCTTTATAATCTCGCGCACCGGGCCGACGATGGGCTGATCGACGAGCTTGCCCGCGATGGTATCGCCTATGTGCCGTTCTTTCCGCTCGGCGGATTTTCGCCGCTGCAATCCTCGACGCTCTCCGATGTCGCCGCGCGTCTGAACGCAACGCCGATGCAGGTGGCACTTGCCTGGCTGCTGCATCGCGCGCCGAACATTCTGCTGATCCCCGGCACATCGTCTGTGACACACCTTCAGCAAAACCTTGCCGTCGCCGGCCTCGTACTGTCGAAAGACGAGATCGCGGAGCTGGACCGGATCGCAAGCGCGGGCGCCGCCTGAGGCGCCCCAATCCGATTGTGACGAAGCATCCCGGCTCATGACAGAGCCGGGATGCTTCGTTATCAGGAGCTTGGCCGCTTGCCGTGGTCTTTCCTCATGCCGTGGGTCTTTCGACCGTTAGCGAAGACATCTCCAGCCGTCGCGATATGCCGATACCTTCCAGGAAGACCTCGTCATGGCTGACGACCAGCAGCGCGCCATCATAGGCGCACAACCCCGCCTCGACGGCCGCAATCGAATCGATATCCAAATGATTGGTCGGCTCATCGAGGATCAGCAATTCGGGCGGGGTCGTTCCGCCAAGCACGCAGGCAAGGCCGGCGCGCAGCAGCTGTCCGCCGCTCAGACTGGAAACGATCTGCAATGCGGCATCGGCCCTGAACATGAAACGCGCAAGCGCCGCACGGCAGGCCGTTTCGTCCGCATCCGGATTGATGGTCCGGAAGTTGTCGCGGATCGAAAGCGACGGATCGAGCAGGCTGACGCGCTGATCCAGAATGGCTGAGGAGACGACCTTCACCTTTCCGCTCCAGGGCTGCAGTGCGCCTGAGATCAGGGCCAGCAGCGTCGTCTTGCCCGAGCCGTTCGGTCCGGTGATTGCGACCCGCTCAGGCCCCATGATGACGAAATCAAAATCGCCGATGACCGGCCGCTCGCGCTGATAGCCGGCGGTGACCTTTTCCATCTTCAGGACGATACGATTAGCCGGCAGTCCCGATGTCGGAAGCTTGACCGTCAGGGGCTGCAGGATCTCGATCTTTTCGCGGGCAGCCGCAGCCTCCTGCAAGGCCTGGGCGCGCCGGCGCTCGGCAAGGCGGGTATTCTCGGCGCTCGTCGTCTCGCTTCGTTCTTTCATCGCGCCCAGCATGATACGCGGTGTGCCGCCCTTGGCCGCCATCTTCCGGCCCCCCTTGTCCCGCCGCGCCTGCCGCTCGACCGTCGCCTGCGCGCTTCTCGCAGCCTCGGCGACGCGCTTTTCGGCCTCGGTGAAATCGTGTTCCGCCGCCGCCAGCTCCAACGCCTTGCGTTCGCGATATTGCGTCCAGTTGCCGCCGTAGCGTGTCGCGCCGAGCGAGGTCAGCTCAACGATGGCGTCCATGGTATCCAGCAGCTCCCTGTCATGGCTTATGACGATCGCGCCTGCCTTCCAGCCAGCAAGCAGATCGATCACCGCAAGACGGCCATCGCGGTCGAGATTGTTGGTCGGCTCGTCCAGAATGAGGAAGTCGGGATCATCGACAATGAGAGCCGCAAGGCCACACCGTGTGCGCTGACCGCCAGACAGGGTGACAAGGCGTGTCTCTGGCGATACGCCGAGTCCGACGCGAGAAAGTGCCGAGGCTATGCGCACCTCCAGCGTCCAGTCCGCCGAAGCGAGTTCTTCATTTGTTGCCTCGCCGGCCTCTGCACGCTTCAGCACGGCCAGCGCTTCGCTGGCCCCGAAGAGATCGGCGACGGTTTCTCCGGCCTCCACCTGAACGCTCTGGCGTAGGATGCCCAGTCTGCCGTTGAAGGATACGGTTCCGGACTGCGGCTGCAGTTCGCCCGAGACAAGCTTGATCAGCGTCGTCTTGCCGACGCCATTGCGTCCGACAAGGCCGGTGCGCTCGGCACCGAAGCTCAGATCAAGTTTGGAGAGAAGCGGCCGGCCGTCAGGCGTGGACCACGAAAGATTGGAGAGGGTGATGGATATGGGCATGAGCAAGAACTTCCCCGATGGCAAGGCTAAGCGGCATTGCAGTCGGGTTCATTTTCATTGCGGCACACATCCTGTTGGCATTGCGAATAGCGATAAACTAGGCGACGAGCGGCTTCAGTTCAAGTCCTGCAAGTTGCAGTGCTGATATTTCAGGCGTTGGCATCGATCATATCAAGGAAGCTTATGACACGCTTCCAGGTAAGATCGGCCGCCTTGGCATCATAGTCGGGCAGGCTGGCATCGGTGTAGAGATGGCCGCCACCCGGATAGGTAAAGATATCAGCCGATATCCCGGATCGATCAACCGCCTGCCGCCAGGTGGCGACTTCTTCCGCCGGCTCGAACGGGTCCGGATCGGCCAGATGAAGCTGCAGCGGCAAGCCCTTGCGGGCATTGTCGGCAATGGTGGCGATGCCATGCAGGAAAAGAATGCCGGCCGTCTTCTGTCGCTTCGGCCAAAGGCTCGCGACGACGCCGGCGCCCATCGAAAAGCCGGCCAGAACGGTGGAAGCAGGCAGGCCGGCGAGCGCCCATTCCGCCCGCTCGCAAATCGTCTGCCAGCCGACCTCATCCTTGAATTCGAAGCCTTCTTCGATTGATCGGGCAATCAACCCTTCGTAGAGATCCGGTGCGAAAGCCCTATGCCCAGCCGCCTGCACACGCTCGACCGCCTCGTTTTCAAGAGCGCGCAAGCCATAGACGGAGTGGAAGAAGATTACTGTTGCCATCGTCGAATCCCCACGTTTTCGCCAGGCTAAGATAAGCCAATTGCCGCCTTAGGCAACTTGTCCGCGCGTGATCTGCCCGCCGGCCGACGTTCCTAAAAAGAAAAAACCCGGTGTTGGCCCTTGGGCCGAACACCGGGAAAGAGGCAGGGCTTATTGGCTATCACCCTGCGGGGAAACTGTTGTCCGACATCAGCCTCGGAAGCTGCTGAAGGCGGAGGGGCGCGTGCGGCGACGCGCGGAATTGGTCAGATGGCTGGACGGATCCTCGAAGAAGGTGGAGGTGGTCAGCGCGGCGTTCACATCCTGGCGGCTCAGGCCGATGTCCCGCAGCTGGCTGTCGTTCAGCTCATTCAGATAGTGGATCTCCTGGCGATTTCGGATTGCGCGCCAGATGGAGGCCACATTTGCGACGGCAAGCATCATGCGTGTCGTTAGCGACGGCGCTGGCGTTGCAATGCAAAGATCAAGGGTCCGATCTGTCGTGCGCATTTCCGTAGTCCTTTCCTTGAGGCACACGTGAGCCAAGCCCCTTTCCGGTATTCCGGAGAAGGGGCGAAGCCGGGAGGAGTTCGACTGGAGTGTCTGTTCGATTGGTATGCTGAATTGCATCCAGAAGATGCCAAAGCCCTATTGATCAGTCCAACGAATGTTTCTAATGATAACTATCAAACTCTTTTATAGGTGAGCTCATGTCAGCCCCGCTTGACCTCGATCAATTGCAGACCTTCATCGCAATCGTGGATTCCGGCAGCTTCACCAAGGCCGCCGACCGGGTATTCAAGACGCAGTCTGCCGTTTCCATGCAAATGCGCCGGCTGGAAGAGCGCGTCGGCAAGCAGCTTTTCATCAAGGATGGCCGCGGCAACCGCCTGACGGCCGAAGGCGAAAAGCTGCTGAACTATGCCCGCCGCATCATCCGCCTGAACAACGAGGCGATGGCCGCCTTCGATGACAACCGCCTCGAGGGCACGTTGCGCATCGGTACGCCGGACGATTATGCCGATCGCTATATGCCCGAGATCATCGGCCGCTTCGCCAAGACGCATCCGAATGTCGAGCTTTATATCGTCTGCGAGCCCTCCGTCGATCTTGCCGAGCGCATGCATCGCGGCGAGCTCGATATCGCGCTCGTCACCCACAATCCGCGCGAGAGAATGTCTGATGTCGTTCGGACCGAGCCGCTCTGCTGGGTCGGCTCGGCCAACCATCCTCTGCGCGACGATGCCCCCATTCCGCTCGCCGTTGGGCGACGCGACTGCCAGTGGCGCCAGCTTGCCTGTTCAGCGCTTGATGCCGGCGGCCGCGACTATCAGATCCTCTTCACCAGCTGGTCCTGTACCGTTGTCGCAGCAGCCGTGCTGGCCGGCATGGCGGTTTCGGTCATGCCTGAATCGGCGCTCCGAACCGGCATGAAGGTGCTGACCCAGGCCGACGGTTTCCCGCCCCTGCCCCCGGTGCAGATCGGCATCATGAAGCGCGCCGGCCTGTCTGCGTCGCTGATGAACGCTATCACCGCTCATATCTCGGCGTGCCTTGACAACATCACGCCGGCTGCCGTGGATGACGATCTCGATGGCGAGGTGAAGACCTATACGCGCCAATATCCGCGGCTGCGTGCCGGGCATATTCTGCCCGGCTGGTAAGCCGCCACCTCGAGGTCAATCACCCTCGCCGTGCTTATGGCGCAGGCTCAGCCAGCAGCGTGACGCGGATCACCTGCTTCCATTCGTGCAGCATCCGCCGTGCCATGTCGTCATCGCTCATGATGGCAAAACGCACCGACGCGCCGATCAGATGGCTGAAGAGTTGCGTGCGCGCTTTCAGGTCGATGCGGCTTTCGGCCGGCAGGAAGGATTGAATGCTCGCGAGGAATATTTCGGCGACGCGATTGCTGTGCTGGATGTTGAGCCGCAGGATATCCCTGTCTATATCCGTCCCGAGCCAGACGCCGAGATAGGCCGGATCGCTGCGAAATTCGCTGTAATACCAATCGATCATACCGCAGGCGAGTTCGATGGCATCATTGAGCGACGTCACCGTGGAAAAGGCTTCTTCTACTTTTTGCTGGATACGCCTGGAATGCCGGTCCAGCAGGGCACCGACGATAGCGGCCTTGTCCGGAAAATATTGATAGACCGAGCCGATGGGAATTCCCGCGACGGCGGCGAGCTCCGTCATCTTCATCGCACTCACGCCCTTCTCGGCGATCAGCGCAGCGGCGACCGAGAGGATCGCATCGACACGTTGGATGCTGCGCTCCTGCTGTGGTCGTTTTCGGAACGTGACGCGGTCAGGCTTTTCCGGATTCATT
Source organism: Rhizobium sp. A22-96 (assembly GCF_053521805.1). Classification (NCBI taxonomy): domain Bacteria; kingdom Pseudomonadati; phylum Pseudomonadota; class Alphaproteobacteria; order Hyphomicrobiales; family Rhizobiaceae; genus Rhizobium; species Rhizobium sp. A22-96. The sequence goes on along the minus strand of NZ_JBNWDQ010000005.1, from coordinate 615,636 downwards.
CTCTTCCCGTTTCATTATCATACTGAACGGCGCTCAAGCGCGGGAGACGCTATGACACTAGACGCGTTCAATGCGCGTAAACGGGAAAAGTTCAATTTTAATCATTACTTAGGAGCCGGCAACGAACTCCGCAAATAGGGCCGAAACATAGTTTCGGCCCCGTAATCAACCACATGGCCGACGCGCTGGAGATGCTGGTTTATATCGTTTCAGGACACGTACTTCTTCAAGAATTCCACGGTCCTGCCCCAGGCAAGATCGGCCGCTTTCTTGTCATAGCGGGCAGAGGATGTGTCGTTGTTGAAGGCATGGTTGACGCCGTCATAGACGAAAATTTCAAAGGTCTTGCCACCCGCCTGCAACTCCTTGCGATAGGCATCGATACCGGCGTTGATGCGATCGTCGAGGCCGGCATAGTGCAACAGCAGCGCCGCCTTGATATTGGGAACAGCACTCGCCTGCGGCTGCGCGCCGTAATAGGCGACGCCTGCCTTCAACTCGGGCGAGATGGTCGCGAAACGATTGACAAGACCACCGCCCCAGCAGAAGCCGATTGCACCAACCTTGCCGTTGGTCCCATCGAGCTTGGCGAGGTAGGTCAGGCTCGCCTCGGCATTCTCAGCCGTCAATGTAGGGTCGAGATTGGTGAACATGTCGCGCGCCTTGTCCTCATCACCAGGCGTGCCTCCGAGCGGCGACAGGAAATCCGGTGCCAGGGCGACGAAGCCTTCCAGCGCTACCCGGCGGGCGACATCGCGAATATGAGGATTGAGACCGCGGTTTTCGTGGATGATGATGACGCCACCGAGCTTGCCGGCCGCATCCTTGGGACGGGCAAGGTAGGCCTTCATCTCGCCCTTGCTGCCGGCATAGGTGACATCCTTTGACTCCACCCGGCCGTCATCGGCGGCAATGACTTCCGCGCTGGCCGTGTTGGCCGCAAGCAGCGGCGCAATGGCGGCAGCGGCTCCCGCCGAACCCGCAAGCTTCGTCAGCTTTTCCATGAAACCCCGGCGATCGAGCGTCAGGTGCGTATATTCGTCATAGGCGTTGATCATCGCCTGCGTCACGATTGGCTTTTCCGTGCTCATGATGTTGTTCTCCCCATTTTTCCCCGGCAGCCCACGCCATGCGCCAGACCACCCGCAGACAAGATAGGTCAAAGGGGCGCAGGGGCGGGGTAAAGGAAGAACACGATTACGTTACTGCAGGTTGCTCCCCGCAGAAACGCACGCCGGTCAGGAGAAGGCGAGCCAGACGCCAAGCCAGATCCACATGCAGGCGAGCACTATGAAGCCGAGGGCAAAAAGCGAACTGCGATAGCGCAGGTTATTGCTGGTCACATGCACGAAGGCATGCGCATAGCGCGTAGCGACGAAAAGCCAGGCAAGGATCACCGCCGGCAAGTTGTCCGCCTGGGTGACGTAGAGCACGATGCAGCAGGCATGGAAGAGCAAGGGTAACTCGAACTGATTGGCGATGCTGTTGCGCACCACCAGGCTTTCCGCCGGTTCGTCGGCGGCGTGGTTCTCGCGAAATTGCGAGATCCTGATCCGGCCAGCCTTTACCAGCGTATGGCGACGCAACCCCAAAAGCGCGTAGAGAACGAAGACAAGCACCGCATGCGCCACCATGGGCCAGAACATTTCATAGCCTGTCACGCCATCAACTCCTTTGGGATTTCCGAAAGCCGAAACGGTCGATCAGGACGGCTCGGAGCCGTCCCGCGAGAGGTAGCGAAAAATCGCGAACCGGGCCAGAAGAATAACAATGACGATCAATGTCAGAAACTTCAGCCTTACGATGATCGGCAGCGCGCTCGACAGCAGTGTCACGGTCGCGTCCGACGGCGTGGCCGGCGGATACAGCATCAGGCCGGCGATATTCTCGGCATAATCGACGAGCGCATAAAAGATCGGCAGGCAGAAAATGACGGTGGTTGCGCCCGGCGGGATCGGCCGGCCGAAAAAAGCGCCGCCGGGGCCGATCAGCCGCAGCAGGCAGAATAGAAGGCCGGCCAGCATCAGCGGAAAGACCAGCTCCGGCCCGAGATACATGGAATGAAGGATCATCGCCGGATCGGGATGATCCTTCAGGTAACCCAGCATGGCGATGACATCAGCCTGCTCATAGCCCTCGATGCGAACGTCGAGCATGCGCTGACCGGCCGCGGCATTGCTGAAGGCGGCGACGAAGCCGGCCTGGATCCAGGCAAACAATGCCAGGCAGAGAGCCGCAAGGATCGCCGCCAGGCCCTGCAAGGACCTGGCATTGCCCTGAGCGCGATCGTCCATCGATCAGGCGCCTGCGCCCGGATAGTTCGGGCTTTCGCGGGTGATGGTGACGTCATGGGCGTGGCTTTCGCGCAGGCCCGCGCCGGAGATGCGCACAAAGGTTGCGCGCTCCTGAAACTGCTTGAGATCGGCGCCGCCGACATAACCCATGGCCGCCTTGAGGCCGCCTGCGAGCTGGTGCAGCACGCCGGCAACCGGACCCTTATAGGGAACCTGGCCTTCGATGCCTTCCGGAACGAGCTTCAAGGTGTCGCGAACCTCTGCCTGGAAATAGCGGTCGGCCGAGCCGCGCGCCATGGCACCGACGGAGCCCATGCCGCGATAGGCCTTGAAGGAGCGGCCCTGGTAAAGAAAGACTTCGCCGGGGCTTTCATCCGTGCCGGCAAGCAGCGAGCCGATCATGACAGCCGATGCTCCGGCGGCGATCGCCTTGGCAAGGTCGCCGGAGAACTTGATGCCGCCATCGGCGATGACAGGGATATTCTGTTCCCGCGCCGCTTCGACCGCCGACATGATAGCGGCAAGCTGCGGCACGCCAACACCGGCAACGATACGGGTGGTGCAGATCGAACCGGGGCCGATACCGACCTTGACTGCATCGGCGCCGGCATCGATCAGCGCGCGCGTGCCGTCATAGGTGGCAACGTTGCCGGCCATGATACGGACGGAATTGGAAAGCTTCTTGACGCGGGCGACGGCATCGAGAACGCGCTGCGAATGGCCGTGGGCGGTGTCGACGACCAGGAGATCGACTCCGGCCTCGATCAGGCGTTCGGCACGCTCGAAACCATCGTCGCCGACATTGATGGCGGCGGCAGCGCGCAGGCGGCCCTGCGCATCCTTGGAAGCGTTCGGATTGAGCTGCGACTTCTCGATGTCCTTGACGGTGATCAGGCCGACCAAACGGCTATCGCCGTCGACGACGAGCAGCTTTTCGATACGATGCGTGTGGAGCAGGCGCTTGGCTTCCTGCTGCTGTACGCCATCCTTGACCGTCACGAGATTCTCGCGGGTCATCAATTCGTAGATTTTCTGCGAGGGGTCGGAAGCGAAACGGACATCGCGATTGGTGAGGATGCCGACGAGGCGATGGCTCTTTTCGACGACCGGAATGCCGGAGATGCCGTGCGCCTTCATCAAGGCGAGTGCTTCGGCAAGCGTAGCGTCCGGACCGATGGTCACCGGATTGACCACCATGCCGCTTTCGAACTTCTTGACCTGGCGAACCTCTTCGGCCTGCTGCACCGGCGTCAGATTGCGGTGGATAACGCCGATACCGCCGGCCTGGGCCATGGCGATCGCCAAACGGCTTTCGGTCACCGTATCCATTGCCGCTGAAATGATCGGCAGGTTAAGATCGATATCTTGGGCGATGCGAGTGGCGACATTCGTCTGGCCGGGCATGACCTCGGAGTGTCCCGGCTGCAGGAGCACGTCGTCGAATGTGAGAGCATCCAACCCGGTCGGCGTTTCAATAATGCGTGCCATGGCCAATTCCTTCGTCTGTGAAAAACAGGAAAGCCCGGAACGAATCGTCTACCGGGCGATCTTGCAAGTGTTGCTTGGAAGTTGGCGAGGGCTGGTAACACGTCTATGACAGGAAGTGAATAGCTAAAAGCGAAGGGCAGATATGCTGACCCTCAGCCTCAATGATGAATCTGATCTTCGCGTTGAAATATTTTCATGCACATTGCTCTGAAGCACGATCGCCTGGAAAGGCTTGTTTCGCGATGGTCCAAAAGCAAACACCGAATGCCCAACTTGCCGCGGCAATCGCGGCGCAAGCCCTTGGCTGCACCCCGGTTGCCGTCCGGCGGTTCAAGACCGGGACACAGCACTATGTTTTCGACCTTCAGTTTGCCGACCGTCCACCAGCCGTCGTGCGCATCGGTGATCCGGTCGCCCGGGCGGAGATGGCTGGAGCAATTTATCTTTCCGGACTCCTGCGACCCCAAGGTGTGCCACTTCCCTCCATTCTAGCCGTAGATATTGACGCGGAGTTTCCTTGGCTTCTGCTAGAGCGTTTTCGCGGAACGGACCTGGGTTCAGTCATCTCGGGTCTGACGGAGGAAACGCTGAACGATATAGCTTCGAGAGTGGCGCATGCTCAGGTCACACCGCAAAAACGGTTTCCGCAGGGCGCTACGGCTATGCCGCGCGCCCGGAGCAAGCGCCACACGACAGATGGTCGCAGGTGATATTTGCCAACCTTGCCCGTTCTCGCGCGCGAATTCAGTCTACTGGACTGTTTGACGTTGAGTTGGTTGATGTGGTGCAAAATGAAGTCACTGCCAGACTGGGAGAAATCGACAGGATTAAAGCAACGCCTTTCCTGCATGACACCACGACAAAGAATGTGATTGTGACGCCGGAAGGTGTGTTTAGCGGCATTGTCGATGTAGATGATCTTTGCTTTGGCGATCCACGTTATCCCGCCGCTTTGACGCTGGCCGCTTTGATGGCTTATGGCGGCCCTGTGAGTTATGTCTCTGCATGGCTTCGGCACGCCGGGCATGCCGACGACCAGCTTTTTCGCCTTTACACAAGCGTCCTTCTGTTGGACCTGATGGCCGGACATGGTCACGCCCTCAACGGTAACGAAACTCCGTCCACACTAAGGTTACGGGCAACGATGCAGAGTGCGCTCGAATGCACTCTCAAGCTTGTGCGGTCGTGATCGTTGCGCAATTGAAGAATTTGCGACATCGCGATTCCGGCACGTGATCGCCAACCGTTAGAGACATAGACGAGGTGACATCTATGACGTTCTGGATAGCGAGCATGATTGGATTGGCGGTCGCCTATCTCTTCGGCTCCCTGCCAACAGGCTATCTGGCGGGAAAACTGCTTAAAGGCATCGATCTTCGCGAGCATGGCTCCAAATCCACCGGCGCAACAAATGTGTTGCGAATCCTCGGGAAATGGCCCGCATTGGTGGTGCTCTTGATCGACATATTGAAGGGCGCCGGAGCGATCATCTTTGCCCGTTGGTTCTATCCTTGGCTCGACACGTTTTCATTCGTCTCGTTGCCGACTGCGCTTGATCCTCAAAATTTACAAGCCTGGGTGCCCTGGGCGGTTTGCTTGGCCGGGCTCGCCGTATTGCTGGGGCATAGCCGGCCGATCTGGTTGAATTTTAGAGGCGGCAAGTCCGTCGCGACCGGATTGGGCCTGTTGCTGGCGATCGCTTGGCCGGTCGGCTTGGGCGCCCTCGCGGTTTTTGGGATTATGCTCGCCATATTTCGGATCGTTTCTCTAGGGTCGATCCTGGCTGCATTGACTGCCATCGCCCTCATCAGCAGCTTGGAGCAACCGTTGCCTTACCGGTTGCTGGTCATTGCGGGCGGCCTCTATGTCATAATACGCCATCGCGCCAACATTCAGCGGCTGTTGGCGGGAACAGAACCTCGCCTTGGGCAAAGTGCGGTGGCTCGGAATTAAAACGAGGCCGCACTCTTAGCATGTGCGACCCCTGCTGCCTCGACTAGCTCACAGATCGAACTGATAGCTTTTCGGAATGTAGCGGAAGCCTTCCTGTTGCTTTTCGACGAAGCCCACGGCCGGGAAAGGCATGTGGAAGCCGAGGAAGGGAATGCGGTCGGCGGCAATCATGTCGAAGATCCGCCGGCGGGTTTTGGCGCCCTGTGCCTTGTCCACATCGAAACGAACTTCCCAATCCGGACGACCGATCGACAGGATATAATGATTGGCGGTATCGCCGGTCATGACCAGCTGCTTGCCATCCGATTCGAGGTGGAAGACGAGATGACCAGGCGTATGGCCCGGAGCCAGCATGGCGGTCATGCCGCTGACGATCTGATCACCGTCCTTGAGGAAGGTCATCTTCTCGGCGAAAGGCACGACATTGGCGAGCACGGCCTTGTGGCCACCTTCTGCCGGCGTGCCTTCGCGCGCCTTGTCCGTCCAGAAGCCATATTCGATCTCGCCCGTCACATAGCGGGCATTCGGAAAGGCGGGAGCGCCGTCTTCCAGCATACCGCCGATATGATCTCCATGCAGATGCGTCAAGGCGACGATCGTCACCTGCTCTGGCGCATAGCCAACGGCCTTCAAGCCGTCACGAAGGCGGCCCATGCCGCGCGCACGACCCGCAGCGCCGAAACCGGTATCGACGACGATCAGGTCGGAGCCGGTTTCGATGATGGCCGGTGCATAGCTGTTCACAAACTTTTCTGTCGGCAGGAAATTCTGCTCAAGCAGCTTGCGGACCGTATCGGGCGACTGGTTCGTGCCGAAGGTTTCCCAGGGGTTGTCCATGACATTGGCGCCGTCCTTGACGACGGTGACAGTGCAGGATCCCAATTTGAACTGATGCGTGTCCGGGGGCAGAACAGCGGTCATAGTCTCACTCCTTGTATTGGGGCAGCGTAAGCTGCGCCTATCATCGCAGCCGGCAGCAACGGCAGGGAATATGATCCTGCCCGACCGATAATTTGATCATGACAATGCTATCCAATTCCGCTAATACACCGGCAACGTTTTATGCGTTTAGCATTTCCATGCTCTTAGCATATGTCAAATCCTGCTTTCCACTGCGTGCGTCGACAGGTATCACGAAGACGTGATCTTCAGGCGCGCACGGAGCAGAATCCGGGATTGGCAGCGGCCTCGCATAGGACTACAGAGCGGCTAACCGCCCGAAGGACGGAAGCCTTCCCGAAGATAAAGCCATCAGGGCAAGCGCCTATGAACCGCATCGTTCCTTTGATCCTCGCCGTAGCCCTCTTCATGGAACAGATGGATTCCACGGTCATTGCGACGGCGCTGCCGGCAATTGCCAACGATCTCCATGTCGGCCCGATCACCCTGAAACTGGCTCTCACCTCCTACATGGTGTCGCTGGCGGTGTTCATCCCGATCAGCGGCTGGATGGCAGATCGCTTTGGCGCGAAGAACATTTTCCGCATCGCTATCTGCGTCTTCGTCATCGGTTCCATTATGTGCGCCTTCTCCGGCGGCCTGCTGGAATTCGTCTTTGCCCGCTTCCTGCAGGGCGTCGGCGGCTCGATGATGACGCCGGTCGGACGACTTGTGCTGGTGCGCACCACGCAAAAGAGTGATCTGGTCTCGGCGATGGCACTGCTGTCCATTCCGGCGCTTGTCGGCCCGCTTGCCGGCCCACCGCTTGGCGGCTTCATCACCACCTATGCCTCCTGGCACTGGATCTTCCTGATCAACGTGCCGGTCGGCATTCTTGGCGTCATCCTGTCCTCGATATTTCTGCCGGAAGTCGAGGCAACCAGGCCGCCGAAGCTCGATGTCGTCGGCTTTCTGCTGACTTCCTTCGCGGCGGCGGGCGTCGTCTTCGGCATGTCCGTCATCAGCCTGCCAGCGCTGCCGCCCTATATCGGTATCTCGGCCGTCGTCACCGGCTTCATCTGCGGCTTCCTTTATATCGGCCATGCGCGCCGCCACCCGGCGCCGATCCTCGATCTGTCGCTTCTGAAAAACGCAACCTTCCGCGCCTCGGTGACGGGCGGTACGCTCTTCCGCATCTGCATCGGCGCCATGCCGTTCCTGACGCCGCTGATGCTACAGCTCGGCTTCGGCCTCAACCCGTTCCAGTCGGGGCTGATCACCTTTGCCGGCGCGATCGGCGCGATCAGCACCAAATTCATCGCACGCCGGGTCTTTACCGCCGTCGGCTTCAAGACCGCGCTGCTTTCGGCCGCGGCCGTCACGACAATTACCACGATCTCGACCGGGCTCTTCCAGCCGTGGACGCCGCATCTCATCATCATTGCCGTGCTGTTGGTCGGCGGCTTCTCGCGGTCCTTCTTCTTCACCGGCGTCAATGCGCTCGCCTTTGCCGATATCAGTGACAAGCAGGCCAGCCAGGCGACGTCGATGAGTTCCGTCATGCAGCAGATCAGCCTGGCGCTCGGCGTGGCGGTTGCCGCCATGATCCTGGAAACCTCCACCTTCTTCCGCGGCGCGGAATTGCAGGTCATCGATTTCCACATTGCATTCTTCTGCATCTCGGCGCTGACGGTGATCGCCACCATTCCCTTCATCCGGATGGATCGCAACGCCGGCGCCATGGTCTCGGGTCACAAGGCTGGCCTGAAGCGCGTCGCCACACCGCAGGTGCAGCAACCCGTCGTCAAATGATGATGCCGTAGAGCAACCGGACCTATTCCGGTCTCTCGCAGACGGCGCTCAGCTTGTTGCCATCGGGATCGCGGATGTAAGCCGCATAGAAATTGGCGTGGAACGAGCGCAGGCCGGGCTTGCCCTCATCCGTGCCGCCGTGGGCCAAGGCCGCAGCATGGAAGGCGTCGACATCGGCGCGGCTTTCCGCATGCAAGGCAACCATCGAGCCATTGCCGATCGTTGCCGCCCGGTGATTGTAGGGCACGACCACCCAGAACCGGCAACGGGTATCGCCATCAGCGGCATAGCCGATTTCCTCATCCGATTCGCGCTGGCGTCGGTAGCCGAGCACGGGCAGAACAGCGTCATAAAACGCTTGCGCGCGTGGAATGTCGTTAGAACCGAGCGTTACGTAGAGGAGCATGATTGAGTCTTTTTCGTCTGCGATGCCTTGGGAGCGGGCATCATCCGACGAAAAAGACAGCCAGATCAAGCCTCGGTTACTTCCTCTTCGGCCTTGCGTCCCTTGAAGCCCTTTGCCAGCAGGAACATTTCGACCGATTCGGCTCGGGATGCGCCCGGCTTCATGTGAACGACCTGGCGGAAATTCTGCTTCAGGAATGTCAAAAGATCGCGCTCGGTGCCCCCCTGGAAGGTCTTGGCAAGGAAATGCCCGCCTTCCGCCAGCACTTCGACGGCGAAATGCGCGGCAACTTCGCAGAGATGCATCGTGCGCAGATGGTCCGTGCGGTGATGACCCGTCGTCGGCGCGGCCATATCCGAGAGGACAACATCAGGCGCACCGCCGACGGCATCGATCAGCCGCTGCGGCGCATCCGGCTCCAGGAAGTCGAGCTGGAGAACGGTAACGCCGGGCAGAGGCGTCATTTCCAGAAAGTCGATGGCCGCAACACGAATGTCATCCTCGGTCGATCCGGTCACCTTGGCGGCGATCTGCGACCAGCTGCCGGGTGCAGCGCCAAGATCGATGATGCGGCGGGCGCCCTTCAGAATATCGTGCTTCTCGTCGATCTCCAGCAGCTTGAAGGCGGCGCGGGCGCGATAACCTTCGAGCTGGGCGCGCTGCACATAGGGATCGTTGATGTGCCGATGCAGCCACTGCCGCGAGGAGGCCTTGAGCTTCTTTTTCTTGACGCGCTGGCCGAGCTTGCGGCCTGTGCGGTTGCCCGCGATGGTTGGCTTGGTCATGCCTGCGGTCCCTTTATGTCTCTCGGTCGATGACCGCGACGCGAGCGGCCCCGCCGCCAAACGCCATCATCCGCCATCATGTCAGTCAGCAGCCCCTCACGCAGGCCACGATCGGCAACGCGCATACGCGGGCTCGGCCACCGGCGGCGAATTGCCTCCAGAATGGCACAGCCGGCCAGCACGAGATCGGCACGATCAGGCCCGATGCAGGGATTGGCGGCACGGCCGGCAAAATCCCACGACAGCAGCTTGGCCTGCATTGCGCTCACCTCGTCATCCGACAGCCAGACGCCGTCGACCCGGCGCCGGTCATAGCGCGGCAGGTCGAGATGGACACCGGCGAGCGTCGTCACGGTGCCTGACGTGCCGATCAAATGGAAATCGGCACTGTCGCGCGCAGCGCCCTGTACAGGCGGGCAATCGAAATGCTCGAGCATTCGCTGAACTTCGCAGACCATGGTTTCGAACAGCTCCGGCGTCACGTCACGTCCGCCGTGGCGTTCGGAAAGCGTCACCACACCGACCGGCAGCGAGGTCCAATGCGTGATATGGTTGGCAAGCCGGCTGGAGCGATTTTCGCCGATGCGGATGACGGCAATCTCGGAGGATCCGCCGCCAATATCGAACAGCACGACCGAACGCGCTTCCGGCCCGACAAGCGACGAGCAGCCGGAGACGGCAAGCCGTGCTTCGGTCTCGCGATCGATGATCTCAAGCTGCAATCCCGTTTCGGCAATCACGCGTTCGAGGAAGGCCTCGCCATTGTCAGCCGCGCGGCAGGCTTCAGTCGCGATCAGCCGCATGCGGCGGATCTCGCGTGTCTTCAGCTTGGCGGCGCAGATGCGCAGCGCCTCGACAGCCCGGTCCATGGCATCGCCCGACAGCCGTCCGCTGGCGCCAAGGCCCTCGCCCAGCCGCACGATGCGCGAAAACGCATCGATCACCCGAAACTGGCCCGGACGTGTCGGTTGCGCAATTAACAGACGGCAGTTGTTTGTGCCCAGATCAAGCGCCGCATAGAGGTCGGCAGGCCGGAACTCGGCTTCACCGCGCTGCTGGTGCGCATGTCCCTCACGTTGCGGCGGCATTTGACGATCGTGGCGATGATCGCCGTGGATTTGCGGCTGACCAGCCTCGGCGGCATTGGCGGGAGCGGCAATATGGGGCGTCTTCTCATGCGCCAGCGGCCGGCCCTGCAGACCGCGCTTGCTGCGGTGCTTGCGCCGGTTCTTGCCGCTCTTGTGCGATGAGGCATGACCATGATCTGCCGCAACGCGAAGTTCCGGCGCGGACTGGGTCTGCTGTTGTGTTGTGGAAGGATGCTGCCCACCGCTCTGGGCTCCGCCACGCGCACGGCGTCGGCGCTTACGTTTCTTCGCCGGAGAACCGGCCTCATCCTCTGCTGGGCGCGTCGCCGCCGGGTCGGGCTTGTTTGCCTGACCGGCCTCTGCAGAATGAGCGTTCGGGCGGCCATGGCTGCGCTTACGCTTCGCGCGCCGGGAGGATTTAGCCTTCCTGCGCTCTGCTTCCGACGCCCCGTCTGCCTGCGGCGCTTTGCCGCTGTCGGGGTCACTCACGTATCTTTTCCACCGCACCGCGCGACGCCGATCGGCATGCTGCAGGCGCTCATTTGATTTTCGTTGGGTGGAGAATACCAGCAGGATGGGTTTTCGCCAAATTCTTTTTGAAAAGCGCCATTTTAGGCTATCCGGCTGCGCCGCTGCCGACGCTCTTCTCACTGCAAATGACCATCGTCAGGCCCGAAACAAATTCTCCGCCATGAACTTCACAAAGGCCTGTATTTTGGGAGACAATTGACGGCTTGAGGGCCAAAGTATGCGAAATTCACCGACGTCCTCGACATGATCTCCCAGAATGGAGATCAGATTCCCATCCGCGATTTGGCGATCGATGGTGAAGAGCGGCAGACAGGCAATGCCAAGCCCGGCTTCGGCCATACTGATCAGCGGCTCGAGCGTGCTTGCCATCGACGCTACAGGCAATTCCAATTTTCCCACCCCGCTATCATAGCGCAATGGCCAACGCTCCAGCCTGCCAGTTGACGGGTATTTGTGATGAAGACATCTGTGCGCGGAAAGATCCTCCGGCTTCTGGGGAATCCCGAAGCGGTCGAAATACTCCTTTGACCCGACGACACGGTGGGAAAATCGTCCCAGGGTTCGCACCATCAAGCGACTATCGGCAATGTCGCCCGTTCGCACCACGGCGTCGAATCCCTCTTCGATGACATCGACCAACCGATCCGTAAAATCGAGATCGATCATGATCTCCGGAAAGGCGCACATGAATTTGGTAATCGTCGGCATGAAAAGCATGCCGGCGAGAGGCAGGCTCACGCGGAGCCAGCCACGAGGCGCGGCGATGGTTTGCGATAACTCCTGTTCCGCTGCCTCGATCTCGGAGAAAATGCGCCGGCAACGCTCGAGGAACATGATGCCCTCGGCCGTGATCGCGATGTTGCGGGTATTTCGATGAAACAGACGTACGCCGAGCCTTTTCTCCAAGCGAGCCATGGTCTTGCCGACGGCCGATGAGGAAACCCCGAGCATCTCTCCAGTCCGCACGAAACTACGGGTTTCTGCGGCAATCACGAACACATTCAACGCAGCGATATTGTCCATGGCAGGATCCAATTGCGGACGCCTATGTCCGTTATCTGCGGAGTACTAGCCCATTTTTTCGGCCTTTGTCGCCAGCTATCTCCCGCAGCGGCGGCAAATTCCGCCTGACATTTGAACGGAGATCGCATGACCCAGTCCCATAAAGCCGAATTCCAATTTGCTCCCGAGCCCACCGTGTTCGTCGTGAACGTCATTCACGCACATCCGGGCAAGCAGGAGGAAGCATTCAAAATCATTCAGGATGTCGTGCACTATGTTGCTGAACGGAAAGAAGGATTCCTATGGAGCAACCTGTCGAAGAGCACTGATGGCAAGACCGTCGTAAATATCGAGGCGATCCGCGACGAGAACAATGTCGACGAATTCTTCTCCGATCCGGCCTTTCTCGAAAAATTCAAGAAGCTCGATACCGTCTCGGACAGCGAATTCCACATCTATAAGGTTTCCGACCTCGTGCTTCCGGGTCAGATTACAGGATAGGTATTCTCGCCTTTTCGATTAAGCACTGACGATCGTAAGGGTCGAAGCCATCAGCGCAACGGTGACGATTGCGCCGATGGCAGCTCAGGCCACCAACCTATTCCGCACATCGGCTGCAAGTTGCTGCATACGGTCGATCGGCGCGTGGCCGATCAGCATGAAGGCATGGGTGGCGCTCGACCAGTAGACGACATTCATGCCGCGGCGACTTTCCATGTCCGGCGCGGCCGCGCCCTTTGCGGATTGGACGATGCAAAGCGCCATGGGACCGCTCTCGGGATCGAGATAAGCGATCTGTGCAAGCGGCTTGCTGTCATAGTTCAGGATCTGGGCGCGCTTGAATTCGACACCGGGTATGGCGACCGTTTCCGGCGCCAGCGACAGGCCAAGCTTGGAACCGACCTGGTTCAACTGTGCTACCTGCTGCGTGCGGTCACCGGCCGGCGCGCTCAGGGTATCCGTCGTATAGAGCGAGAGATATTCGGCAACCACGGCACGCCATTCGCTATCCTCATCCGGCTTGGCCAGGCGATGGCCGATGGCCGTGACGGCGCGGTCGATGGCAATGGCGGCCACGAAGCTCGCGGCAACAGCCGCAAGGAAACCGCGACGGCCGATACCGGCGGCGCCAACCTTCTGTTCGCCCGCGGCGGGAATAGCTGCGAGCATGGCATCCAGTTTCGCAGCAGGCGCCTCGGCAAGCATCGGCGCGAATGCCTCGCTGAAGGCCAAGGAACTGCGTGACAGGAAATCAAAACGCTCCGCCACGCGCTCGTCGTCGGCGATCAGTCGTTCGATCCTTTCGCGGTCGACCGCGCTCAACTCGCCATCAATGAAGGCGGTGAGCAGTTCGTCCGCGGGCATCTGTCCTTTGTCCAATTCAGTCATTTCCGTTCCCCAGTCGTCCGCTTCCGGCAGACCGTCCGTCCGCCGCCACCCCCATGCCTTCGGCAAGCTTTGCCCGCGCCGCCGCCAGCCGGCTCATGACTGTGCCAATCGGCACATCCAGGACATCCGCCACCTCGCGATAGGAAAGCCCTTCGACGTAGGCGAGGAACACCGCGGTGCGCTGCGCTTCCGGCAGCGCCTGCACCTGCTGCAACACCTGGCCGGCGAGAATATGCGTCTCGGTCTCGCGCGCACCGTCGAAGACCAGCGTCTCGTCGGCATCGACGAAGCCTTGCCCCATGCGCACCTTGCGCGAGCGGACCTCGTTCAGCCAGATCGAATGCAGGATCGCAAACAGCCAGCGATCCAGACGCGTGCCCGCTGTAAACTGCGCTGCTCGCTCCAGCGCTCTGACACAAGTCGCCTGAACGAGGTCATCAGCCACATCGCGCTGGCGCGACAGCACGACGCCATAGCGCCACAGCCGCGTCAGATGTTGGGACAGGCCTGCCCTGATATCCTCTTCGCTCGCTATGGCATCCTCCGCGACTTCAGCGTTTCGGGAAGCCGCCGACCTTTTCGGCGGCTCCGATGCTATCGGACTATAAGCAGAAATCGCGCCACGAGCGACCGGCATCACTCCCATATCCCTCGCAAAGCTCCCTGCTTGTCGTCAGCGGTGAACCGAACCGGGCCTCAAAGGCTCGACGGGTTCAGGATCGCGGCGTGGAGGTCACGGTATTCCTCGCACGTCGTGTTGCCGCAGAGCGCCTTGATCGTGTTCAGCTGATCCTTGGCAAGGTCCATCTGGCCCTTGATGACATAGGCTTCGCCGAGATATTCGCGCACCAGCGAGTATTTCGGGTCCATGGCGACGGACTTGGTGTAGTAGGAAATACCCTCATCCGTGCGGCCAAGCTTGCGGGTGGCATAACCGCGATAGTTCAGCGCTTCAGCCGTGTTCGGGTTCTTCATGGTATCGAGAACCGCCAACGCTTCCTGGTAGCGATGATCCTTCTTGGCCAGCGAATAGGCATAATCGGCGCGGTTTTCGTCGGTGATATTGGCGCCCTGCTGCTTCACGCATTTCTTGGACTTCTGGTCGTAGATCTCGCCTTTCTTGCAGGTCGGCGTCGTGCTCGAATCGTCGCCGGCTGCAAAGACCGGAACGGCGAACGCGCTGAAGGCAAGGCCTGCGCCGAGGGCGATGGAAGCCAGGCGGAATGCATTGGTGGTCATGGAATGTCTCCTTGGCAAAATGGACGTTGCGAGGAGAGAACACACCGCCTGCCGCTTTTATTCGAATTGCCGGAGAATATTTTCTGCGCGCCGATCCCCGGCGACCGTCACTCTTTCGTGACCGCCCGTGCATCGAATAGATATCGATCGTTGCGTGTTTCACTCCGCATGCCCTCCAAGGGCCGCAGGAGAAACCCGTGATCGATACCGTCAAACTTCTAAGCCTTGCCGTCGCCACCCCCGACCACATCATCCTCCAATCGGACGCCGCGGAGACGGCCGGCCGATTGTTTTCCGAGCGCTTTCGCGACTTCAAATATCTGGCCCGTGTGTTCGACAGCGCCGGCATCCGCAAGCGTCACGCGGCACGGCCGCTTTCCTGGTTCGAACAACCGCATGGCTGGCAGGACCGCATGAGCGCCTATACCGAAGTCGCATCCGATCTCTTCCGGCAGACCGCGACAAGGGCGCTCAAACGCGCCGGCCTGGAAGCCCATCAGGTGGATTGCATCGTCACCGCGTCTTCGACCGGCGTTGCGACACCCAGCCTTGAAGCGAGGCTCGCCGGCGAGATGGGCTTTCGCTGCGATATCGAGCGGGTGCCGATCTTCGGGCTCGGCTGCGCGGCTGGCGTCTCAGGTCTTGCCATTGCCTCGAAGATGGCAAGGAGTCGGCCGGGCGCCGTGGTTCTCTTCGTCGCGATTGAGCTTTGCTCGCTGGCCTTCCGTCTGGATGAGCTGACGAGGCCCAACATCATCGCCACGGCCCTGTTCGGCGATGGGGCGGCGGCATGCATCCTGAGAGCGGGAGACGGCGGCATCGCCGAAATCGAATCGACGGGCGAACATCTCTTCCCCGACAGCCTCGGCATCATGGGCTGGAAGATCGATGATACGGGCTTCGGCATTATCCTCGAACAATCCCTGCCCGTCTTTGCCGAGACGCATCTGAGAGCCGCCATCACGGGCATTCTCGATCGCTCCGGGCTCTCGCTTTCCGACGTCGATCGCTTCATCTGCCATCCCGGCGGCGCCAAGGTGCTTGCGGCGCTGGAGAGTGCGCTTGGTCTTGAGCCCGGCTTGCTCGATATCGAACGCGAGGTGATCGGCGACTACGGCAACATGTCGTCGCCGACGGTGCTGTTCGTGCTGGAGCGGGCGATCGCCGCCGGATTGCCGCCGCGCTCGGCATTGCTTGCCATGGGGCCGGGGTTCACGGCGAGCTGCATTACCCTGAGGAGGGTCGCATGATGCTCTGGCCATCGATCGCGCTTCTAAGTTTCGTCACGCTACAGCGGCTCGCCGAACTGGTCTATGCCAGACGCAACACCGCCGCGCTCCTTGCCCGCGGCGCTCGGGAATATGCGGGCGCGCACTATCCTTTCATGGTGGCGATGCATGCCGCCTGGCTGATCGGCCTGTGGTTGCTCGCCATTGGCAAGCCGGTCGATCCGCTCTGGTTCGTCCTGTTCATGTTGCTGCAGGGATTGCGGCTTTGGGTGCTGGCGACGCTTGGGGAGCGTTGGACGACGCGCATCATCATATTGCCCGGCGCGCCTCTCGTGACGAAAGGACCCTATCGTTTCCTCAGCCATCCCAATTATGCAATCGTCGTCGGCGAGATCGCCGCGCTGCCGCTTGCCTTCGGCATGCCGCTCTACGCTGCGATCTTTTCCGTGCTCAACGGCATCATTCTTATCGTCCGCATCCGCGCCGAAAACGCTTGCCTGAAACAGAGTGTAACCTGACCGCATTTTTCATTTGCGCCGCTGAAATTTGGCAGGCATTTTCGATGCTTAGTTCACGGCCCCGGCAAGAAAAGAGGGCCGTGCGGCAAGGCAATGAGCATGCAGGTAGCAGGGTAAAATGACAAAGGACGCAATCGTTCTCGGCGCCGGCATCGTCGGCGTTTCGACGGCAATCCATCTGCAGCGGCGGGGGCGCCAGGTCTTCCTCGTCGACAAGAAGGAGCCGGGCCGGGAAACGTCCTTCGGCAATGCTGGCCTCATCCAGCGCGAGGGCGTGGTTCCCTATGGCTTTCCACAGCAATTCGGCCTGCTGCTGCGCTATGCCTTCAACAACCGCGTCGACGCGCATTATCACCTGCGCGCCCTGCCTTCGCAGATTGCTTTCCTCGCCCGCTATTGGTGGAATTCCA
Organism: Rhizobium sp. A22-96; assembly: GCF_053521805.1. NCBI lineage: Bacteria > Pseudomonadati > Pseudomonadota > Alphaproteobacteria > Hyphomicrobiales > Rhizobiaceae > Rhizobium > Rhizobium sp. A22-96. Next base: position 598,613 of record NZ_JBNWDQ010000005.1, on the reverse strand, counting down.
ACACCAAGCGTCATGAGATGATCTCGCGTGCCTATGCGCCCTTGATCGAACATTCGGTCAGCGAGCATCACGACCTCATCGAGGCCTCGCATGCCGAAGAGCTGATCCGCAAGAACGGCTGGGTGGAGGTGTTCCGCACAAACGAAAAGCGCGACGCGGAGTTTGCCGAAGCCGAGCGCCTCAACCACGAATTCGGCATTGGCTACGATGCGCTGACAAGCGCGGAGCTGGCGGCGGCGGAGCCGCATCTCAGGGGTGGCTTTGCCGGTGCGCTGCGCTGGCGCGACCCATGGTCGGTGCTCGATCCCCATGGGCTGACATCAGCCTATCGCCGCTACTTCGAGAGCATCGGCGGCCGTGTGACGACCGGTGACGCCGTCTCGCTCGGACGGGCCGGATCTGCCTGGAGAATGGTGACGGCGGACGGCTCGATCGAAGCGGAAGATGTCGTCGTGGCGCTCGGTCCCTGGGCCGATCTGGTGACGAAGCGCTTCGGCTATGCCTTTCCGCTCGGTGTCAAGCGCGGCTATCACATGCACTATGGCGCCGAGGGCAATGCCGTCCTCAACAACTGGACGCTGGATGCCGAACGCGGCTATCTGCTGGCGCCGATGAGCCGCGGCATACGACTGACGACCGGAGCCGAATTCGCGCGGCGCGACGCGCCGAAGACGCCGGTGCAGCTCGACCGGGCCGAGGCTGTCGCTCGTAGTGTTTTCCCGCTTGGTGAACGGCTCGATCCGGAGCCCTGGATGGGCGCCCGTCCCTGCACGCCCGACATGATGCCGATCATCGGCAAGGCGCCACGTCATGACGGACTATGGTTCGCCTTCGGCCATGCGCATCACGGTCTGACACTCGGTCCCGTGACCGGCCGCGTACTCGCCGAGCTCATAACCGGCGAGAAGCCCTTCATCGATATTTCGGCCTATGCGCCTGGCCGGTTCGCGCCCTGAACGCGAGCCTAGCGAATTGCCGCGAGAGCCTTGATGGAGGCGTCGACAATGCCGTCGATCGTATCGTCGATATCGATGGTGACGACGCCAGGCTCGCCGGTCGGCACTTCCAGCGTCTGCAATTGGCTTTCCAATAGCGAGGCCGGCATGAAATGGCCCTTGCGCTCGCCCATGCGCTTGGTCAGCAGTTCCTTGGAGCCATCGAGATAGACGAAATAGAGATGGCCGCCGGCAGCCGCCCGCAGGCGCTCGCGATAAATGCGCTTTAGCGCCGAACAGGAGACGGCGATCCCCTCACCCTTGGAAAGGCTCGCGGCGATCTCCTGGCCGATCTTTTCGAGCCACGGCCAGCGATCCTCGTCGGTTAGCGGAATGCCCTTGCTCATCTTCTCGACATTGGCAGCAGGATGCAGCGCGTCACCTTCGATGAAGTGCACGCCGAGCCGGGCCGCCACGCCCTCACCGATCGAGGTTTTACCGCTGCCGCTCACGCCCATGACGATGAGGGCAAGTGGAGTGTCTTGATTGTTGCGCATGGAGACCGTCCGGAACGAATGGATTCAATCGGGCGCGGCCGGCCTGGCCAGACACGCCCGATTCGCAACTTGGATCAATCCAGCGGAAAGAAACAGGAAAATTTATGCGTTCCCTCGCCCGTCAATTCCGGCTCGACCTGCCGACATTGCTCCTGAGCGCGCCAGCAGCGCGGGTTGAAGTGGCATCCTTTCGGCGGGTTGAGCGGCGATGGCAGCTCGCCCTGCAGACGGATGCGGTTCTTCTCGCGTTCCGGATCGGCGATGGGCGTCGCAGACAGGAGAGCGGCGGTATAGGGATGGCGCGGGCGGTTGAACACCTCTTCGGCCGTGCCTGTTTCGACCGGGCGCCCGAGATACATCACCATGACATCGTCAGCGATGTGGCGGACCACCGACAGGCCGTGCGAGATGAAGAGATAGGCAAGGCCCATCTCTTTCTGCAGGTCCATCAACAGGTTCAGCACCTGCGCCTGGATCGACAGGTCGAGCGCGGAAACCGGCTCGTCGAGAACGAGCACCTTCGGCCGCAGCATGAGGGCGCGGGCAATGGCGATGCGCTGGCGCTGGCCACCGGAGAACATATGCGGGTAGCGGTCGTAATGTTCCGGACGCAGGCCGACGCGCGCCATCATCGCCTCAGCCTTGCTGCGGCGGGTGGCGGCATCGTCATCAGTGTTGATCTTCAATGGCTCCTCAAGGATGGAGCCTACCTTCTGGCGCGGATTGAGCGAGCCATAGGGGTTCTGGAAGACGATCTGCACGGCGCTGCGCAGGCTGCGGTCGCCGAGCTTTGCCGGCTTGCCATCAATCAGCAGTTCGCCAGCCGTCGGATGTTCGATCATCGTCACCAGGCGGGCAAGCGTCGACTTGCCGCAACCGGACTCGCCAACGACGGCGAGCGTGCGGCCCGACTGAAGGCTGAAGCTGACGCCGTTCAGCGCCTTGACGGTCGCCTCCGGTTTGAAGCTGCCGCGCTTGACGGTGTAGAAACGGGCGAGATCGCGCCCTTCGAGAACAGCGCCGGTCATGCGGCACCTCCTGCTGCTTGCGTGGCGGCAATACCGGGATGGCCGAGCGGCTTGCCGTGTTCCAGCGGATAGTTGCAAAGGGTTCTGCCCAGAGCGACATCCTGGCGCGTAACGCCCTTGTCGCATTCCGGCGTGGCAAAGGAACAACGCGGCGCGAAGAGACAGCCCGTCGGACGATCATGCTGACCGGGGACGACGCCGGCGATGGATGGCAGGCGTTCACCGACCACGGCACGCTCCGGCAATGCCGAAAGAAGCGCCGCCGTATAGGGGTGATGCGGATCGCGGAACAGGGCCTTAACCGGCTGCTCCTCGACCTTCTGGCCGGCATATTGCACCTGCACGCGCTCGGCCGTTTCGGCAACGACGCCCATGTCATGGGTGATGAGCACCAGCGCCATGCCCTGCTCCTGCTGCAGGCGCACGAGCAGATCGAGGATCTGCGCCTGGATCGTGACGTCGAGCGCGGTGGTCGGCTCGTCGGCAATCAAGAGCTTCGGATTGCAGGCAAGCGCCATGGCGATCATGACGCGCTGGCTCATGCCGCCCGACATCTGGTGCGGGAAGTTCGACAGGCGATCTTCCGGCGCAGGGATGCCGACGAGGTTCAAGAGCTCGATCGAGCGTTCGCGCCGTGCCTTGCGGTCGAGGCCCATGTGGATGCGCAGGGTTTCGCCGAGTTGGAAGCCGACCGTGAAGCACGGATTGAGGCTCGACATCGGCTCCTGGAAGATCATCGCCATGTCCTTGCCGATGATCTTGCGGCGCTGACGCGAGGAGATGCCACGCAGATCCGTGCCATCGAAGGTCATCCGGTCAGCGGTGATCTTCGCCGTCCACGGCAGAAGCCCCATCATGGCGAGCATGGAGACCGACTTTCCGGACCCGGATTCGCCGACGATCGACAGGATTTCGCCCTTGTCGCACTGGAGCGAGACACCGTCGACTGCCCGGAACAGACCGGACGAAGTCTGGAATTCAACGGTGAGATTTTCAATATCGAGAAGTGCCATTACGACCTCTTCAGCTTCGGGTCGAAGGCATCGCGCAGGCCATCGCCCATCAGATTGATGGCGAGAACCGTGATGAGGATGCAGAGACCGGGAAAAGTGACAAGCCAAGGGTTGCTTAGGAAGAATTCGCGCGAATCCGCGAGCATCGTGCCCCATTCCGCCGTCGGCGGTTGGGCACCCTGACCGAGGAAGCCGAGCGCTGCCGCATCGAGAATGGCGGACGAGAAGGCGAGCGTCACCTGCACGATCAGCGGCCCAAGACAGTTGGGCAGGATCGTCTTGAACATCAGCCGAAACGACCCAGCTCCGGCGACGCGCGAGGCGATGACATATTCCTTGTCGCGCTCCGCCATGACCGAGGCGCGGGTCAAGCGAACGAAATGCGGCTGGTAGGTAATGGCGATGGCTATCATCGCATTCGTGAGCCCGGCTCCGAGAATCGCCACCAACACGAGGGCGAGCAGCAGCGAGGGGACGGCGAGGATGATGTCCATGACGCGCATGATGATGGTGTCCGTGTAGCCACGGACATAGCCGGCGACAAGGCCAATCAGGACGCCGACGATCGCGGAAACCGAAGCGACGACGAGGCCGATAAACAGCGAATACCGCGTGCCATAGATGAGGCGCGACAGCAAATCGCGGCCAATGGCATCCGTACCGAGCAGGAAGCTGCTGTTGCCGCCTTCCGCCCAGACCGGCGGCAAGCGCTGCAGGTTACTGCCGTAAGCGGCGTCAGGATTATGAGGTGCGACGACGCCGGCGAAGATCGCCAGCAAGAGAACGAAGACGAAGATCGCAAGACCGATGACAGCGCCTTTGTTACGAGAGAAATAGTACCAGAACTCCGCAAGAGCGGAGGGGCGGTCGGATTTGACACTAACCGTGCTCATGGGCCGCTCCTAATGACGAATGCGTGGATTGATGAAGCCGTAGAGCAGGTCGACAGCGAGATTGACGGACATGACAATGCCGGCAATCAGCAACAGACCACCCTGCACCACCGGATAATCGCGCTTGGTGACGGCATCGATCATCCATTTGCCGATGCCCGGCCAGGAGAAGATGCTTTCCGTCAGGATGGCGCCGCCAAGCAGCACACCGGTCTGCAGGCCGATCGTGGTGATGACGGGGATCATGGCGTTGCGCAGCGCATGCACGGAAACGACGCGCAGCGGCGACAGGCCCTTCGAGCGGGCGGTGCGGACATAGTCTTCACCGAGCACTTCCAGCATCGCCGAGCGCGTCTGACGGGCGATGACGGCAAGCGGGATGGTGCCGAGAACGATGGTCGGCAGGATGAGCGAATTGAGAGCGGACCAGAAGGCACCCTTCTGGCCGGAGAGCAGGCTGTCGATCAGCATGAAACCAGTGATCGGCTTGAAGAAATAGATGAGGCCGATGCGGCCGGAAACCGGCGTCCAGTGCAAATAGCCGCTGAAGAAGATGATCAGCAACAAGCCCCACCAGAAGATCGGCATGGAAAAGCCGACAAGAGCCACGCCCATGACGCTCTGGTCAAACCATGTACCTCGCTTGACGGCGGCGAAGACACCGGCCGGAATACCAAGACAGGCTGCCAGGATCATGGCGCAGAGCGATAGCTCCAGCGTTGCCGGGAAGAAGGTGAAGAAGTCGGTCAATACGTCACGCTTGGTGGTGATCGAGGCGCCGAAGTCGCCGTGCACGACGTTCCAGAGATATCTGCCGTACTGGACGATCATCGGCTGGTCGTAGCCGAGATCATGCGAAATCTGCGCATGGCGTTCCGGCGACATGACGCGTTCGCCCGACAGCAGCATGACAGGATCACCCGGAAGCAGGCGAATGAGCGAAAAGGCGACAATTGAGACGCCGAGGAATGTCGGAATCAAGACCGCAAGGCGGCTGAAAAGAAATCGCAACATGACAGTTGTCCAAATTTTTCCGGCGGCCAGACAATGTGCCTGACCGCCGGGTCGCCCGGCCTAGCCGGGCATTCTCACAGATTTTTCGTTATTCGGCGATATCGACGCCGTCGAAGCGGTGAACACCAACCGGATCCTGATGGTAGCCGGAGACATTCTTCGTCATCGGGATGAACTCTTCCGAATGGTCGATGGTCATCCACGGTGCTTCGCGCTTGAAGACAACCTGGGCCTGTTCGTAGAGCTTGGTGCGCTCCTTGATGTCAGCCGTCTGCTTGGCCTTCTTCACCAGATCGTCGAATTCCTTGTTGCACCACTGTGCGCGGTTGTTGCCGCCGACGGCATCGCAGCCGAGCAGCGTATCAAGGAAGTTGTCCGGGTCGCCGTTGTCGCCGGTCCAGCCGAGGATCGCCGCGCCATCGCGGTCCTTCGCGGCGGAAAGCTTCAGGTACTGAGCCCAGTCATAGGTAACGATCTCGACCTTGACGCCGATCTTGGCAAGGTCTGCCTGCATCAGCTCGGCAGCGCGACGAGCGTTCAGCATGTAGGGACGCGACACCGGCATCGCCCAGATCTTCATGCTGAGATCCTTGACGCCAGCCTTTTCAAGCAGCTTCTTGGCTTCTTCCGGCTTGTAGGCGTCGTCCTTCACTTCCTTGTTGTAGGACCACATGGTCGGCGGGATCGGGTTGGTTGCAACCGTGGCCGAACCCTGGAAGACGGCGTCGACGATGGCCTGCTTGTTGACAGCCATGTTGATCGCCTTGCGGACTTCAACCTTGTCGAAAGGAGCAACCATCGTGTTGTAGGCGAGGTAGGACACGTTCAGACCGGCCTGCTCGAGAACCTTGAGGTTCTTGTCGGCCTTGAGGTCCTTGATGTCAGCTGCGTTCGGGTACGGCATGATGTTGCATTCGCCGGACTTCAGCTTCTGCGCGCGGACGGATGCATCCGGCGTGATCGCAAAGACGAGATCGTCGATCTTTTCCTTGCCCTTGAAGTAGGTTTCGTTGGCCTTGTAGCGGATGACGGCATCCGGCTGATAGGCGACGAAAGCGAACGGACCGGTGCCGAGCGGCTGCTGGTTCATCTGCTCCATCTTGCCATCGGCCTGCAGCTTGTCTGCATATTCCTTCGACAGGATCGAGGCGAAGTCCATTGCGAGGTCGGCGAGGAACGGAGCTTCCGGACGGTTCAGGACGAACTTGACCGTGAGGTCGTCAACCTTGTCGATCGACTTGATGAGCTTCGGGAAGCCCATGCCATCGGCATATTCATAGGAGCCGCCGGCGACATACTTCGCCCATGGATTGTCGGTGCCCAGCTGACGGCTGATGGAGAAAATGACGTCATCGGCGTTGAGGTCACGCGTGGGCGTGAAGGAATCGCTCGACTGGAACTTCACGCCCTTGCGGAGCTTGAAGGTGTATTCCTTGCCGTCGGGGGAAACGGTCCAGCTTTCAGCGAGGCCAGGCTCGATCTCGGTGCTGCCGTGCTTGAATTCGACGAGGCGGCTGTAAACGGTACGCGAAGAGGCATCGAAAGTATTGCCTCCGGTGTACAGGCCCGGGTCAAAGCCTTCCGGCGAGCTTTCCGAGCAATAAACAAGTGTTTTCGACCAGGCGGACGTTGCCATGACCGAAGCCAGGGCTGTCACTGCCAGCAGGGCAGAAATCTTTTTCATGATATCGTTTCCCAGATTTGTTATTCTTTTGAAACCGTGGACACCCCATAGGTTCCCATTCGGATCGCGCCGATGGAACTTTATTTTAAGTTTGAAAGCAACAAGCGCCGCCTAAATTTTTTCCAAATTGTAGAGTTTGGAAATTTTCGGACGAAAAAACCTCTGGATTGGTAATATTCTGCCGAAATTTTGCGTGATTTTATCAGATTCAGGATGATTTGACGCTTTCCCATCGCGATCCGTTCATCATCCACTGCCCGGATACGAGGCAATAAAAACAAAAATCCGCGGCTGCCGACAGCAACCACGGATGGAAAGCATCAAACGATTGAACGCGGACGATCAGGCCGCGGGTGCAGTGATCGACGGCTTCTTGGCGATCACCCGGTGATCCACATCCGTCAGGCCGAGCAGGAAGTTGATCTGCGGGCGCGCCTTGACGAGATCATCGATGGAATATTCGGTCAGAACATCGAAGAACGCATTCAAGGCCTTGCGCAGCGCCGAATTGAGACCGCAGCTATCGACCAGCGGGCATTCTACGACGCCGTCCTCGAAGCATTCCGCCATGGCGAAGCTATCTTCCGTTACGCGAACAACGTCGAAGAGGCTGATCGCGGTTGCCGCTCTGCCGAGGCGAACGCCGCCGTTGCGGCCGCGAACGGTTTCAACGAGGCCGGCCTTTGTCAGCGGCTGCAGGATCTTGAACAGGAAGAGCTCGGAGACGCCATATGCCTTCGCGATCTCCGGGATGCGACTCAGATGGCCGTCATTGGCAGCGCAATACATCAACATGCGCACTGCGTAATTGGTCTGTTTCGTCAAGCGCATGCCGATCTCCTGGAATCGAGGCTGCTTAGGGGGTCGGATGGTATATAGTGGCTTTCTTAGTTTTGAACAATTCCAAAATATGAAATTAATATTCACGTATTTCGAGAGCCCGGGTAACGCACTCATTTCGCACAGCAGGCCTATACCGCTCACAATGGAGGCGCAGCGGCGCCTGAGCTGAAGCGCTTAAGGCACGGCAATCCAGACCGCCATTTCACAACCACCCGGTTCGCGGAAATGAAAGCGCCGGCCGCCGGGGAAATCAAATGCGGGGCGGGTTATGACACCGCCGGCAAACTCGACCGCGCGCTGGGCGGCTTCCAGATCGGTGGTGCGGACCACGGGCAAGGGTGCGCCCGCCGCCTCCCCGGCATTCCCGTCAATACCGGCATCTATGCCGGCTGCTTCGATCACGTGGTAGGTCGGCCCATAGCTGATGAAGCTCCAGTCAAAGGCTTCCTCGAAGAAGCGCCGGGTCTTGAGGCCATCTTTCGACGGAAATTCGAGATAGTCGATCTGATAGGTCGCGGACATCAACGGCCCTCCCATTGTTCTCGTTTTGTTCTAATCCAAAACGACGATACAGACAAGATCACTCTATCGAAAACCAATGCAATAAAAACCGCCGCCCGCAAATCTGTCGGGCGACGGTCGATGCCAGTCTAAAATCGCGACGCTTATTTCATCGTCGGCATGACGAATTCAGCACCGTCCTTGATGCCGGACGGCCAGCGGGCGGTAATCGTCTTGGTGCGCGTCCAGAACTTGATCGAATCCGTACCGTGCTGGTTGAGATCACCGAAGCTGGAAGCCTTCCAGCCGCCGAATGAGTGATAGGCGAGCGGAACCGGGATCGGAACGTTGACACCGATCATGCCGATGTTGATGCGCGAGGCGAAGTCGCGGGCGGCATCGCCGTCGCGGGTGTAGATGGCAACGCCGTTGCCATATTCGTGCTTCATCGGCAGCTCGAGCGCGTCTTCATAGTTCTTGGCACGCACGACCGACAGAACCGGTCCGAAGATCTCGGTCTTGTAGATATCCATGCTCGGCGTGACGTGGTCGAACAGCGTGCCACCGACAAAGTAGCCGTCTTCATAGCCCTGCAGCTTGAAGCCACGGCCGTCGACGACGAGCTTGGCGCCTTCCTCGACGCCACGGTCGATCAGGCCGGTAACGCGGTTGTAGGCATCCTTGGTGACGAGCGGGCCGAGATCGGCCTTGTCGTCGGTATAGGGGCCGATGCGCAGGGATTCGATCTTCGGCACCAGCTTCTCGACGAGACGGTTGGCGGTATCCTCGCCAACAGGCACTGCGACGGAGACCGCCATGCAGCGCTCGCCAGCCGAGCCGTAGCCGGCACCCATCAGGGCGTTGACGGCCTGATCCATGTCGGCATCCGGCATGATGATCATGTGGTTCTTGGCGCCGCCGAAGCACTGGGCGCGCTTGCCGTTCATGGCAGCCGTGCCATAGACGTAGCGGGCGATCGGGGTGGAGCCGACGAAGGAAACGGCAGCAATATCCGGATCGGTCAGGATGGCATCGACGGCGGTCTTGTCGCCGTTGACGACGTTGAGGATGCCGGCCGGAAGGCCTGCTTCGATCATCAGCTCGGCAAGGCGGAGCGGCACGGAGGGGTCACGCTCGGACGGCTTCAGGATGAAAGCGTTGCCGCAGGCGATCGCAGGCGCAAACATCCACATCGGGATCATGGCCGGGAAATTGAACGGCGTGATGCCGGCGCCAACGCCGACTGCCTGGCGGATGGAGTACATGTCGATCGCCGGGCCGGCGCCTTCGGTGAACTCACCCTTGGCGAGATGCGGAATGCCGCAGACGAATTCGCAGACTTCCAGGCCGCGAATGAGGTCGCCCTTGGAATCCTCAACCGTCTTGCCATGCTCCTTGGAAAGCAGGGTCGCCAGCTCGTCCATATGCTGGTTCAGGAGCTCGACGAACTTGAAGAAGACGCGAGCGCGGCGCTGCGGATTGGTGGCGGCCCATTTGGGCTGCGCTGCCTTGGCATTTTCGACGGCGGCGCGGAGTTCCTCGACGCTGGCGAGCGAGACGGTCGCCTGCACTTCGCCGGTTGCCGGATTATAGACGTTGCTGGTGCGTCCGCTCGTGCCGGCGACGTGCTTGCCGCCGATGAAATGACCGATCTGTTGCATGGGTGTGCCTCCTCGTTTTCTTGGATGGGTGCAGGATCGCACTTCAATTTGCACAAATCAATGAGCTGTTATAAGCAACCGTTGTGCAAAAATTAAAGCCCTGGATGTGCAAATGGATTGGGACGACGTCCGCATGTTTCTCGCCGTGGCTCGCACGGGGCAGATTCTGGCCGCATCCAAGCGGCTCGGCGTCAACCATGCCACGCTTTCCCGCCGCGTGACGACGCTCGAGGAGCGGCTGAAGACGCGGCTGCTCGTGCGCCGCACCAATGGCTGCGACCTGACAGCGGAGGGCGAAATTTTCCTGCATGCTGCCGAGCGCATGGAAACCGAGATGCTGCGCGCCCAGGCAAGCATTGGCCATCTTGATACCGCCATTACCGGCACGGTGCGCATCGGCGCGCCGGATGGCTTCGGTGTCTCGTTCCTGGCACCCAGGCTCGGGCGGCTGATCGCCCGCTATCCGGAGCTGCGCATCCAGCTCGTGCCCGTTCCCCGGTCCTTCTCGCTGTCGCAGCGCGAAGCGGATATCGCCATCACGCTGGAGCGCCCCGAGCAAGGCCGGCTCGTCTCTTCCAAGCTGACGGACTACACGCTCGGCCTCTATGCCTCGAAAGCCTACCTGGAACAGGCCGGATTGCCGGATAGCATCGAGGCGCTGAAGCTGCATCCCCGCGTCGGCTATGTCGAAGACCTGATCTTTACCGCCTCGCTGAATTTCTCCGGCGAGATCATGCGCAGCTGGGATGCATCCTTCGAAATTTCCACCGCCATCGGCCAGACGGAAGCCGTTCGCTCCGGCGCCGGCATCGGCATCCTGCACGATTATGTCGCCAGGCAATTTGCGGAGCTGACCCGCATCCTGCCGGATGTATCGATCAAGCGCGCCTACTGGACGACCTATCATGAAAGCGCGCGCGATCTGGTGCGGGTGCGTACCGTCGCCGACTTCCTGCAGGAGCTGGTCAGCGAAGAGCGGCGGATGTTTTTGTGAGGGTATAGTGCCTCGCCACCACAAACCTCACGGCATCAAGGCGCACCACCATGAAGGCGGATGCGGCAGCGCCGAAGCGGCTGCATGCTTCGGCGGCTCGTCATTTTCATCCGGATTGGGAACGGGGACCTCGTCCGGCAACCTGTCCGGCTGCGGCTCTTCAATCGGCGGCTTTGGCGTCCAGCCGGGTTCCGGCATCGGAGGCGACTCTGGAATAGGCTCGTTGGGTACAGACATGGCCTGATCCTTTCGTCTCGTTGCTTGATACCGAGAGAACGACGGGGAGCACGCACAGTTCCAATATAAATGCCGTCAGCACCGCCAAGAGCGAAAGGCCACGCACCCTCGCCCGCGACAATCCGCCAACGACGAAGCTGGACAAAGGACAGCCGGAGCCTAGTATTTCAGGCAGGGATCAGGGAGTCAGGATCATGAGCGATAAGAAGCAGCCGAAACTCGACGAAAAGCAGCGCAAGGAACAGGACGACTATCTCGAAGAAGCTCTGGAAGAGACTTTTCCGGCAAGCGATCCGATATCGCCCGGACGCGTGGCCAAGAAGCCGGAAGACAAGAAATAGCCGACGCTCGCCGGTGGGGCGCATGCTGTTTTCAATAGGCTTCGGGAAGAAATGGTACGGTTGGGGGGTCTCGAACCTCCGACCTCAGGTGCCACAAACCTGCGCTCTAACCAACTGAGCTACAACCGCACATGCTCGCGTCGCCGCGAACGGGGGTGACATACGAGGACTTTAAAACTATTTCAAGTCCTATCTCCCCGCAATGTGAAAAAGCTTCAAAGATATCCAGACAATGATGTGCTTCGACATTCATCGGGCAAAGCGCGTCTGGCCTGCCAAAAGAAAAGTCCCGCCTCCGGGTCTTTCACCTGGGAGCGGGACATATAAGCCTTGGGAGGCTGACCGTAAAAATTAGGCCTTGAAGGAGGACATTGCCTTTTCAGCGGCGTCCTTGGCCGGCTTTGCCAGCTTTTCAGCAACCTTCTTGGTGGTTTCCTGAATGGATTTGGCCTGCTCTACGGTGACTTCTGCCTGCTTGCGAATGAAAGCGGTCTGAAGTTCGAAGAGTTCGGCGACGGACTTGACGCGAAGCAGCGCTTCCATGTGCGCCAGCGAGCTTTCGGCATTGGTGCGCAGAACGTCGATGGCCTTGAGGCCGATCTCGACGGAACCAGCCTGGGCGGTCTGCACGGTTGCTTCAACCGTCTTGCCGGCTTCTTCAGTGGCGGTCTTCAGCTTGGCGAAGGCTTCCTTGGACTGGACAGCGCCCTTTTCCGCGAAGTCGCGGAAGGATTCGGAGAGCTTGGACGGATCGAATGCAGCCGTTGAAAAAACGTCGTCTTTCTTTACAGTAGCCATGATTACGCTCCTATATGGGCCCTCTTCGAGGCGCCCTTCGTGAACCTGTGTGAGGCTTATATAATATAAAAGATTGTGCAGTGCAACATAATTTTGCAGCGCACAACGCGTTAACCTTTCCGGCCGAAAGATGGGCCCTTCGCTGGACCCGAAAGCAGGGCACGGTTATTAATAAACCGTTAAAACACGAGAGGCGGTCACGCCCGCAAAACAGGTTGGAATATGCCCGCAGTTCAATATCCGTTCATTGACATTGCCGTGCATCCGCGGGTGCGGGAGCGCTTCGCTCGTGGCGAAGCCATGGTCATGTTCTCGACCGGGATGGATCGCGTGCTGTGGGCCAATGGCGCCGGCGCCAACCTCTTCGGCTTTGATGTCATTTACGATTTCCTCGACCAGGGGCCGAAGCATGGCGACGTCTCGTTCCGCCAGATCGAGGCGACGGCACGCGGACTTGGCGCCGTCAGCGACCAGCGCACCTTCCTCATCCGCATGGCCTCCGGCTTCCAGCGCGCGGTGGTGAATGCGGCGGTCGAGCTCATCCGCATCCAGGCGGGCGAAGAGGCCATCCTGTTCTCATCGCCGGTCTCGGCCAAGCCGATGGCACCGGCCGAATGCGCCCGGCGCATGATCGACGGCTTCGATGATCCCGATACCCACATGGCCGTCATCGGCCGCGACGGCGAAGTCATCTCCGCCTCCACCCGCTTTGCGACACTCGGCATAACGCCACAGACGGCGCGGATGCTGACCACCATGGCCGGCGCGCAGCCGGATCGCCTGATCAAGCGGCCGATCCCGACCGGCCGCGGCTATCTGCCGGCCGCCATCGGCAAGCTGGCGGAAATTCCCGCATTGCATCTGCTGTTCGTGGTCGAGACCGTGCTCGGCCACCTTGATCCGACGGAGAACCCGGCAAGCGCAGCCGCAGTTGAACCACAGGCTGAAGAGGCCCGCGCCGAACTCGAGGCAGCGGCAGTCGACGAAACGGCAAAACCCGTACTGGCAGCGCCCTTCGGCGACGTCATCGACGCGGTTGCCGGCATCGAGGAATTGGACGAGACACCGGAATATCAGCCAGACGAGCAGCCCGAAGCCATTCCGGCCACCGAGGAGACTGCCGAAGATACCCACGCGCTTGCCCTGCTGGATGGAGCAAGCCAAGCCGATATCGAGGCTGCGGCTCAAGCCGACGAACAGCACCTGGAAGCGCCTGACCATCGCGAAGATCACGTCGCAGACAGCCAGACCGCCGACAACCCCGAGCCGGCTCTGCCCGAGGCAACCAGCACCGAAGACCATTCTGCGGAGGGCTTTGCCTTCAAGCGCAATGGCCGTGCTACCCGTTTCGTCTGGAAGATCGATGCTGCCGGTCGTTTCAGCGAGGTTTCGCGCGAATTCGCCGATGCCGTGGGGCCGCATGCGGCAAAAATAGCCGGCAGCGCCTTTGCCGATATCGCCGCGCGCTTCAATCTCGATCCGGATGGCAAGATCGCCGAACTTCTGGCAAGGCGCGACACCTGGTCGGGTCGCACGATCTATTGGCCGGTTGAAGGCACCAGCCTGATGGTGCCGGTCGATCTGGCGGCTCTGCCGACCTATACACGCAGTCGCGAATTCGACGGTTTCAGGGGCTTCGGCGTCGTTCGCTTGGCGGATGTCATCGAAGATCCGGCGAAGCGCGGCATGTCGCTGGATCTCGAAGGCAACCAGCAGGCCGCTGCGCCAGAAGCTGCCGATCAACCCGCAGAGACGGAAGCAACCTCAAACGAACCGCCAGCCGCCGAGCTGGAAGGCCCCACCGCGATCGAAGAGGCCGAAAACACAGCGCGCGAAGCAGCGGAAGATGTTGGCACACCCCATTACGAACCGCCCGCCCTTCATATTGCCGAGACGCCAAACCGCCGGGAAACGGACAAGATTATCCGCCTGCACGAACACCGGACGTTGACGCAGGCAGGCCTTTCGCTGAGCGAGCAAGCCGCCTTCCGCGAAATTGCCCGGCAGCTGGAACCCTTCGGCAAGCGTACCGAACCGCCTGTCGAACAGGCCCCGATCGAGCCCGCTGCAGAGAATGTCGATATCGCCCCGCAGGCAAATGCAGCCGATGAGCTCCTTTCCGAGACGCCTGAAACGGCGATCGGAAACGACAACGACAATGTCGAGTCCAGCCATGAAAGCACGGCGCCGCGGGCCGAGGCTTCCTTAACGGAAGATACGGTCGAGCCTATCGAGACGGCAGTGACGGTCGACCACACTCCTCAGCCTGAGACATCGGTCACATCCAGCGAGCCGGAAGAGGATTTCGATCCGCTCGATGCCCTGAGCACAGCCATCCCGCCGCGCGTCAAGATGCGCACCGGTCTGTCAGTCGATATCGTCGACCAGCTGCCGCTCGCCGTCCTCGTTCATGCCGGCGACCGGTTGATCCACGGCAACCCGGAATTCCTGCGGCTGACCGGCTATGAGAATCTGGAGGGTCTCGAACAGGTCGGTGGGCTGGATGCCCTCCTGCAGCGCAACGATCTTGAAGGCAAGACCGAACAGCCGGGCACGATGATGGTCGTGCGCGCCGATGATGCGCTGGTGCCGGTGACCGCGCGGCTGCAATCGATCCGCTGGGAAGACGGCACCGCCTTGATGCTGGCATTGATGCCCGTGGAAAAGACGGCAACCCCGCCGCCGGAACCCGTACCGGAGGAAGCCCGCCCCGAACGTATTCTCGAGAAGGTCGCCAAGCTGCAGGTGGAGATCGAGGAACTGCGCTCGACGCTTGAGACCGCGACCGATGGCGTCATCATCGTTGGCCAGGACGGCGAGATCCGCTCCATGAACCGCTCGGCAAGCGCACTCTTCAACTACGATGACCAGGAAATCCGCGGCAAGCCCTTCGTCATGCTGTTTGCCCATGAGAGCCAGAAGGCTGTACTCGACTATCTCGGCGGCCTTTCCGGCCATGGCGTTGCCAGTGTGCTCAACGACGGTCGCGAAGTAATCGGGCGTGAGGCATCCGGCGGCTTCCTGCCGCTGTTCATGACCATGGGCCAGCTCAACTCCTCCAACGGTTATTGCGCCGTCATCCGCGACATCACGCAGTGGAAGCGCACCGAGGAAGAGCTGCGCAACGCCAAGCGCGCCGCCGAAACCGCCAATGCCCACAAGACCGATTTCCTTGCCCGCGTCAGCCACGAGATCCGCACGCCGCTCAACGCCATCATCGGCTTTTCCGACATGATGGCCGGAGAGCGTTTCGGCCCCATCGGCCATTCGCGCTACATCGAATATGCGACCGATATCGGCCGCTCGGGCCGGCATGTGCTCGATATCGTCAACGACCTGCTGGACATCTCCAAGATCGAAGCCGGCGAGATGGATCTGGAATTCGCGTCGGTCGGCCTCAACGAGGCGATCACCGAGGCCGTGTCGCTGGTGCAGCCGCAGGCCAACAGCCAGCGCGTGATCATCCGCACCGCGCTTTCGCAGGCTGTGCCGAATGTCGTGGCCGATCTGCGTTCGATCAAGCAGATCGCCCTGAACATCCTCTCGAATGCCATCCGCTTCACGCCGTCTGGCGGCCAGATCGTCGTGTCGACGTCCTATGAAGGCAATGGCAGCGTAGTCTTACGCATCCGAGACACCGGCGTCGGCATGACCCGCTCGGAACTCGAACAGGCGATGAAGCCCTTCCGGCAGGTGGCGACCAATGCGCGCAAACGCGGCGACGGCACCGGCCTTGGTCTGCCGCTGACCAAAGCCATGGTTGACGCCAACCGCGCCACCTTCTCGATCAACTCCTCGCCCAACGAGGGGACGCTGGTGGAAGTCACCTTCCCGTCACCGAGAGTGCTGGCGAACTGAGTGAGATCGCCGGCCCGCCATCAAAACCAGAGATCGCGCACGCACCGTCCCTTGGACGGGAGGTCTTCGAATGTGTCCAGCCCGTCGAAATGATCGATCGGCAGGTCATCAACGAGATCCGGGGGTGCCAGCCGAAGATTGACCGCCATACGGCGGCGGCCATCTTTCTGGAGCCGCAAGCCGCGCCAGCTCAATACATTGGCGCACGACGGGCAAAACAATATTTCGAGCGACGGCTGCTTTTCCTCGGCCCGAGTATAGGACGCCGTCTGCCCGGTGACGGAGATCCGTTCTCCTTCGTAATCATAGGCCCACAGCGCGCCATAGCGCCGGCAGAGCGTACAGTTGCAGGCCGTGATCGAGCCAGGATCGCCTTCAAGCGTCCAGCCTGTCTTGCCGCAATGACATGAGCCGATCAGCATGAGTTATGCGCTCCCCTCACCGCATGGTAGCAGGTGGCATTCTGCCTCAATCGGATAGTGGCTGCAAATAGCGATCTCTTGCAAGAGATCGAGCCCTTTCCGGCCTGACATCCATCGGCTCAGCTCGCCAGAGCCAGACCGCCGTAACGGCTGATTTCGCTCTCTATCTCGGCAATGAGCGTATCCAGCGCGGGGTTTCTCACCTTGCGGCCGCGGCGCACCACATAGGCCAAGGCGGGCGGCGTTGGCAGCCCATGGCTGATGACCTCCATGTCGGGCAGCAGGTGACGACCGTTCAAAAGAGCCACGCCCAGGCCAGCGCTGACCGCCGCGATGATTCCGGCCGAGCTGGTGCATTCGAACACGGTTTCGAGGACAACGCCGCCATCCTGCCCGATATCGAGCGCCCAGCGGCGATAGAAGCATTCATCGTCGAAGGACAGGAACGGTATCGGGCCGTCCGGAGCTAAGGTCAGCTCAGGGTGCTTGACCCAGTGAAGCTGCTCCCGAAAGAGAACGGCATCCGTCGGACGGACCTCATGGACGAAAACCTGGATGATGGCGGCGTCGAGTTCTCCTCGGTCGAGCATGCCCCGCAGAACCAGGCTCATGCGAACCTTGGTGCGCACGGACACATTCGGATGCAGGCGGCGGAAACGCCCCAATATGCGGGCAAGATCAGTGCAGGTCGTATCCTCGGTCAGGCCGAGGGCAACGCGGCCGGCAAGCGAGGTCTTGGACAGGCTCAGCAGCGCCTCGTCATGCAGGCCGAGAATGCGCCCGGCATAATCGAGCAGATCCTCGCCCGCAGCGGTGAACATCGACGCGCCAGGCTTGCGGCTCAAGAGATCGCAATCGAGGCTCGTCTCAAGCCGCTTGATCTTGTGGCTGACGGCCGATTGCGACAGGCCCAGGGCTTCAGCGGCGCGGGTGATACCGCCATGATGACGGATCGCCCAGAGGGCACGCAAAGCGTCGATTTCCAAACGGCGGCTCGTCAATTCGGTCATGGCACACTCAACCTCGATGATGGCTTGCCAAGCAGAATGCCATGTTGCGGCTGTATCTGGCAAATGTTCATGAGCTATAGGACTAAGATGTCATGTCATGATCGATATTTGTCATATGCCATCGAGCCAGCGCTCCCCTATTGCTTAATGGTGCAGCATATTCGATCGGGAGCACAATGACAGACCAATACCTATCCCGGCCAGCGCCAGGTGAACGCCGTTTCCTTTGGCCCTTGCTGGCCGGGCTTCTGATTATCAGCTGGAGCTCCGGCTTCATTGGCATTCGCTATGCCAGCCAAGAGGCAAGCGTCATGCTGGTCCTGTTCTGGCGCACGCTTCTATCGGGTTTGATCCTGCTGCCTTTCGCCTTGGCGATAGGGCCACGGATGCGAATGCGGGCGATAGGGCAGCAGATGCTGTTCGGCGTGATGTCGGTCTTCCTCTATCTCGGCGGCTTCGCACTGGCGATCGAGCAGCGCGTGCCGACAGGACTGGTGGCGCTGATCTCCGATCTGCTTCCGCTCGCGATCGCTGCCCTTTCCCAACCTGTTCTCGGAGAACGGTTGAGCCGACGCCAATGGCTGGGAACGGCAATTGCTGTGGCGGGCGTGCTGATCGTCTCGGTGGATAGTCTCAGTTTTGGCGCGGCTCCCGTCTGGGCCTATGGCGTGACGGTCGGCTCCATGCTCGTCTTTGCTTTTGCCTCGGTCCTGCACAAGCGACAGCGCACCGGGCACATGCCCGTTCATCAGAGCCTGTGCATCCATACCCTTACGGCTTCGGTGCTGTTCGGCGCCTGCGCCATGATGCAGGGCAGTCTTGCCCCGCCGCTAACGCCCGGCTTCGCCATCGGCATTGTCTGGCTGGTTCTGATCGCAACCTTTGTCGCCTATTCGGTCTATTATGCCAGCCTTCGTCTTTTCCCGGTGGCACAGGTGAGCGCCGCCATCTATCTGAGCCCACCGGTGACCATGCTCTGGGCCTGGGCCCTGTTTTCAGAACCGCTGACGATGGCGATGTTCGCGGGGCTGGCGGTGACGCTGGTCGGGGTATGGCTGACTTCGCGCAGCTAGAGCATTTCCAGGAAAAGTGCGCAGCGGTTTTCCGTCCGGAATGCGTAACAACAAAGAGATAGAGCGTTTTCGCGATTCGAAGAAAAGCGAAAATGCTCTAAGGCGAAGTTCCCTGCGGCTTCCTTCGCGAACGGCCTAAAGCGGACGCAATCGTGTGGCATTGGCCGGCCGAAACATCGACGCAGGAGACACACGTGATGAACGAGAGCTGCCCCGTTCTCTCTCCCAACGAGAGACAATATGCCGACATCCAGGAGCGAGCCGAACAGGCGATGTTGGCGACGATCTATGCAGCGATTGAGAAGGCACGCCAACGGGCGGCTGACGAATTGAGCTCTGTTGGATCCGAGTTGACGCCGCCGGCATACGAATATTTTGCCGCCGTCGCCCACCAGAAGCTTTTCCTTCTGTTGTGCGGCGCCGATCCGGAAACGTTCATGGGTGGAAACCCCGATATCGCTGCCCGCATCATCGAAAATGGCCGGAACATATCCGACCATTATTGGGTCGGCAGGGCTGCAAAATCAGACCCTGACGACCCTTCGAACTGATCGCGGAAGCGACCCGGTTATTCGCCGCGCACCTTTGCAGCCTTGCGTGCGGCTCTGGAATTCGGCTTGCCGCTCTTGGGAGGACCGTCACCCCTGGGAACACCTTCGCCCCGGGGAGCGCCGTCGTTCTTGGCGAAATTCGGCTTGCCGGCCTTCTTCACCCAAGGCTTCTTGTCGGAACGCTCGGAAACGCCACCTTCGCCGGCTTGCGCCCGTTCCGGCTTGCGATCGGACTTCCACTTCGGCTTGCCGCCCTCCTGCGGGCGGGGACCTCGGTCGGCGAAAGGCTTCTTTTTCTCGAAAGCCCCTTCCCGCCTGCTCTGCGAAAAATCCGGTACGCCGTCGAGCGGCTTCACGCGGATGCCGCGTTCCAGCGTCTTGTCGGGGCCAATGGCGACCAGGAAGCGCTCGGCGCCTTCCTGCGAGAACTCGACGAAGGTTTCTTCCGGCTGCATCTTGATGGCGCCGATGTCACGCTTGGTCAGGTTGCCGTTGCGGCAGAGCATCGGGATCAGCCAGCGCGGCTCGGCATTCTGCTTGCGCCCCACTGAGAGCGACACCCACACACCGTCGGTGAAATCATTGCGTCCCGCACCCGGGCCGTCGTCGCGGGGAGTAACCGGGAAATCGTCACGGCGAGGCTTCTTGCGCTCGCCTTCGGCCGGCACGTCCTGCAGCTCTTCCGGCGCGGAGTGACGCGCCCGATAGTGACGCAGGAATGCGGCCGCGATCTGCTCGGCGCCGTGGCTTTCCAGCAGCTGCTTTACCAGCGACTGCTCTTCTTCCCGCAGAGGTTCGGCGAAAATTGGATCGGCGAGCAGACGCTCGTCGTCGCGCTCATTGACCTCATCGGCAGACGGCGGCTTTGCCCAGGTGGCGCGCAGGCGAGCGGCCTCCAGCAGGCGTTCGGTGCGGCGGCGTGCGCTGAGCGGCACGATCAGGGCGCTGACGCCCTTGCGGCCGGCACGGCCGGTGCGGCCGCTGCGATGCAGCAGGGTTTCCGGATTGGTCGGTATGTCGGCATGAACCACCAGATCGAGGCCCGGCAGGTCGATGCCGCGGGCGGCGACATCGGTGGCGATGCAGACGCGGGCGCGGCCATCGCGCATGGCCTGCAGCGCATGCGTGCGCTCGCTCTGGCTAAGCTCGCCCGAGAGAGCTACGACGGAGAAGCCGCGATTGTTGAAGCGTGCCGTCAGATGATTGACCGCCGCACGGGTCGAGCAGAAGACGATGGCATTCTGCGCTTCGTAGTAGCGCAGGACGTTGATGATGGCGTTCTCCCTGTCGCTCGGCGTGACGGTCAGGGCGCGATAATCGATATCGACGTGCTGCTTTGTTTCCGAAGCCGTGGCGATACGGACCGCATCGCGCTGGTAATTTTCGGCAAGCTTGGCAATGGTGCGCGGCACGGTCGCTGAGAACATCAGCGTCCGCCGGTCGGCCGGCGAAGTCTCGAGGATGTATTCGAGATCCTCGCGGAAGCCGAGATCGAGCATTTCGTCGGCCTCATCGAGCACGACGGCCTTCAGCTCGGAAATATCCAGCGAGTTGCGGCGAATATGGTCGCAGAGGCGGCCCGGCGTGCCGACGACAATGTGCGCGCCACGCTCCAGCGCCCGCTTCTCGGTGCGCATGTCCATGCCACCGACGCAGGAGACGATTGTCGCGCCCGTCAGTTCATAGAGCCATTCCAGCTCGCGCTGAACCTGTAGCGCCAGTTCGCGGGTGGGGGCGATCGCCAAAGCCAATGGCGTGCCGGCGCGGCCAAAGCGTTCCGCACCTTCAAGCAGGGTCGGCGCCAGCGCCAGACCGAAGGCAACCGTCTTGCCCGAGCCTGTCTGAGCTGAAACGAGAGCATCCTTGCCGGCCAGGCCGGGATCGAGCATGGCCTTTTGCACCGGCGTCAGCGTTTCATAACCACGCTTTGCCAAAGCCTGGGCAATCGCAGGAACGATGCCTTCGAATTCGGTCATAATTTGTCTTTCGGAATTCTTCGTGCCAAACGGCACGGATCATCGTGGCCCGCACGTCGCAGGCCTCTTCTTCAGGCCTGCACATACTTGCTCGGCAAGCTAATGTACAGAGCACATGCGTATTTGTGCGCGACAGAACGAAAAAAAGGCAGCGAACGACGCTGCCTTTGAGAATGATGCTGCCTAAAGAAAGCTCGAGTCGGTGAACTTCATGTCTCCGGAGCCAGAAGCCGGCTCCAATCCGCTCTAGCTCATGCGAACGGTCTCAAGTTGGCTTTTACCTTTGACCAATCTTTCTTAACGCGCCGTTACCAAACGGGGGTCATCGTTTGCCCATCAGTTTTTGGGGAGGCCTCAGCTCCTGAGCTCTTCCAGCCCGACGAAGAGATCGAGCGCCTCGGGGTTGGCGAGCGCTTCCTTGTTCTTGACCTGGCGACCATGCACCACATCGCGCACTGCAAGCTCGACGATCTTGCCGGATTTGGTCCGCGGAATATCGGCAACCGCAATGATCTTGGCCGGCACATGGCGCGGCGAGGCTCCCGTTCGAATGCGGGTCTTCATCTGCTTGACCAGATCTTCCGTCAGCGAGGCGCCAGCCGCCAGGCGGACGAAGAGCACAACGCGGACGTCGTCGTCCCAATCCTGACCGATGCAGAGCGCTTCCAGGACTTCGGGGATCTGCTCGACCTGATTGTAGATTTCGGCGGTACCGATACGCACGCCACCGGGGTTTAGCGTCGCGTCCGAGCGACCGTGGATGATAAGGCCGCCATGCTCGGTCCAAGCGGCGAAGTCACCGTGACACCAGACATTGTCGAAACGCTCGAAATAGGCAGCGTGATATTTGGCGCGCTCCGGATCGTTCCAGAACATGACAGGCATCGAGGGGAAGGCCTTGGTACAGACCAGTTCACCCTTCTCACCGCGCACCGGCTTTCCTTCATCGTTCCAGACATCGACGGCAAGGCCGAGGCCAGGCCCCTGGATTTCACCACGCCAGACAGGCTGCAGCGGATTGCCGAGCACGAAGCAGGAAACGATATCGGTGCCGCCGGAGATGGAGGCCAGCTGGATATCATCCTTGATGCCTTCATAGACGAAAGTGAAGCCTTCCGGCGACAGCGGCGAACCGGTCGAGGTCATCAGCCGCAAGCTTGAAAGGTCATGCGAGGTCTTCGGCGTCAGGCCGCTCTTGTGCACGGCGTCGATATATTTGGCCGAAGTGCCGAACAGCGCGAATTTCTCTTCCTGGGCGTAGTCGAACAGGATGTTGCCGTCGGGAGCGAAGGGCGAGCCATCGTAGAGGCAGAGCGTCGCGCCGGCGGCAAGGCCAGTCACCAGCCAGTTCCACATCATCCAGCCGCAAGTGGTGAAATAGAAGACCTTTTCGCCGGGAACGACGCCGCAATGCAGGCGATGCTCCTTGATGAGCTGCAATAGCGCGCCGCCTGTCGAATGCACGATGCATTTCGGCACCCCGGTCGTGCCGGAAGAAAACAGGATGAACAGCGGATGTGAGAAGGATACGGGGACAAACTCGACCGGTTTTGCCTCAAAGGGTGCGACAAAAGCATCCAGCGTCCGTGCGCCGGGCGTTGCCGCGACCACCGCATCGGCACTGCCTGCATAGGGTACGACCAAGGTCGGTACGTTCAGGCGCTGCGCGATGGCGCTGACCTTGGTCGTGACGTCCTGAAGCTTGCCGCCATACCGATAGCCGCTGCAGGCGATGAAAAGCTTCGGTTCGATCTGGCCAAACCGATCCATGACGCCCTGTTCGCCGAAATCCGGGGAGCAGGAGGACCAGATCGCTCCGATCGACGTGGCTGCCAGCATGCAGGCAATGGTTTCGGGCATGTTCGGCATCATTGCCGCGACCCGATCTCCCTTGCCGATGCCGAGCGCGCGGTAGGCCTGCTGCAGGCGTGATACGGTCTCAGCCAGCCGATCCCAGGTCCAGCGATCGCGCACCTTATCCTCGCCCCAGAACACCAGCGCATCGCCCTTGCCGCTTCTCGACAACAGGTTCTCGGCGAAATTCAGTTCTGCATCGGGAAAGAAACGAGCTTCCAGCATGAGGTCGCCATTAACAAGCGCTCGCTCGCCGCGATGTCCCTTGATGCCACAGAAATCCCAAACGGCGGTCCAGAAATTCTCGCGATCGGCGATGGACCAGGCATGCAGGCCGGTGAAATCGGAGATTGACAGGCCGAAACGCCGGTTGCATTCCTGCATGAAGGAAAACATTGGGCTTTGACGACGAAATTCTTCCGATGGCGTCCAGAGCAGGTCTTGATCGTGCATGTTTCTCTCCCCCACTTTTCGATCTATATAGCAATGCTGCAGCGCATTATAAAGTCACGGAGTCGTGGGCATTTCCAGTGTGCAATGTTTGCATCCGCCAAACATTTCCTATATCCGGCAACACAGGCAGATCGTCCCTATCAGTTTGAGAGTTTCCACGGGATATGAGAGCGTCGAGAAACAACAAGTGGCGGTTGACGATCCGATCGGCCTCGCGCTGGCTACCTGCCGTCGCCCGTACAACCGGCATCATTCTTCTAACAGTCCTCATTCTCTTTGCTGTCTTCAGAGCGACAGCACCTTTCCTGATCTCCAGCGGCCTGGTTCGCTCCGGCATCGAAAAGGCGCTTTCTGAATGGACGGGATACAGGGCGCAGATCGAGGGCGACCCGACACTCGAATTCTGGCCGACACCTCGCGTGACGCTCAATCAGGTCACCATTCGCGAACCGGCAAGAAACGGCAAGGTTCTTGGACATGTCGACAGTCTCTCGGCGGATTTCTCGCTGCTATCGGCCATCCGCGGACACGCGCATTTTCATGAATTTCATTTCCTGCGCCCTACCCTCTACATCCGTCGCGACGAGAACGGCCTGATCGACTGGACGAACGAGGGTCGCCTTTCCAAGGCGATCGAGCAGGTGGACGCCTCCTCCACCCAGGGCGTGTCCATACCCAAGGAACAGGATGCCGCCATCGGCACGCTGACCATCGAGGATGGCAGCGTCGAGATGACCGACGAGCGCAGCGGCAACCTCTACAAGATGAATGGTGTCAACGCGGACATATCATGGCCGCGGCTGTCCCAACCGATGACGGCTGTCATCCTTGCCCGCTTCAACGATCAAGACATCAAGCTCAACTTCGACTCGACGCAGCCACTGCTGTTCTTTGCCGGCAAGAGCGTGGATGCCAAGACCAGCTTCTCCTCGCCGTTGATCAGCTGGGCCTACACGGGCACCACAAGCATATCGGACTTTTCGACACTATCGGGCAATCTCCAACTCAGCGTGCCGAACGTTCCGTCCTTCCTGGCGTGGAGCGGCCAACGCCTGCCCGCCGCAGATGCGCTCAAGAACGTGTCGCTCAATGCCGATGTCGCCGCGATCCAGAACGGCCTGCGCTTCGACAATCTCAATTTCAAGGTCAATGATTCCGCGGCTTCCGGCGTCATGGACCTGAACTACACGCCCGCCGGAAAGCCGAAAATTTCCGGCACGCTCGCCTTCGACCAGATGAACCTCAATCCGTTCCTGGCCGCCTTCTCCATGCGTCTCGCCGCCGAGACTGCCATCAATGCCATTCTGAACGGCAATCCCCTGCAACGCCTCGATCTCGACTTGCGCCTCTCGTCCAACAAGGCGGGGCTTGGCCCATTCCAGTTCGACAATATCGGCGCCAGCCTGCTGGTTGCAGGCGGCAAGGCAAAATTCGATATCGCCGACAGCGGCTTTGAAGGTGGCTCGTTGACCGCGCATCTCGAGGTCGCTCCGGGCGACTTCGACGGCGGTGGCAAGCTGCAGATATCGATCCGCAATGCGGATTTCGGCGGGCTCTTCACCCGACTCAAGCTGGAAGGCCCGCTGCCGCTGACAACATCGGGATCTCTTGATCTAGCCTTGAGCACGACCCGGCCGATCTGGGTTGCCACGCTGAGCGACGTTGCAGGCCAGATGCATTTCAAGTCGTCCGCGGGGTCTTTCCGTCAATTCGACATCTCGTCCTTCCGGTCCCTGGCTACCGAGAAGGCCTTCTTCCGGATGAGCGACATCGCCGATGCGACTTTCGATTTCGACAGCATCAATATCGATGCGAGCTTTGCCAAGGGTTCGGCAGAGGTGCAGAACGCAGCAATCACCGGCCGCAACGAGACGATCACACTGAACGGCGTGGTTCCCTTCCGCACCAATGGTCTGGCGTTGTCGGGAGCGATCGAGGCGACCTCGCCTTCCGATGCCGACGAACTGCCGATGCTGCCGTTCTTCCTTGGCGGCAGCTGGCCGAATCCGGTCGTCTCGCCGGTGACGACATTGCTGCAGAAGCCTGTGCAGCCGCAGGAGCCTTAGGCTTCTCCCGACACAAGTGACGGCCGCGCCTCAGCCTGCGGCTGCAGCCTGCTCGTCCCTTTGGCGCTGTACCTCGCGGCGCTTGGTCACAATGGAGGCGCAAATGACGCCGATGGCGACGACCCCGATCAGGATGGTGCAGATGGCGTTGATCTCCGGCGTCACGCCGAGCTTGACCTGACTGTAGATCAGCATCGGCAGCGTCTTGGCGCCGGCGCCGGACGCGAAGGTTGCAATCACCAGATCGTCGAGCGACAGGGTCAGAGCCAGCACCCAGCCGGAGAATACCGCCGGCGCGATGATCGGCAGAGTAATCTCGAAGAAGGTGCGCACCGGCGGAGCGCCCAGATCCAGCGCCGCTTCCTCGATCGAGCGGTCGAAGGTCAAGAGGCGAGACTGCACGACGACGGCGACAAAGCACATGGTCAGCGTCGTGTGCGCCATGACGATCGTCCAGAAGCCGCGATCGACGCCGGAGGTCACGAAGAGCAGCAGCAGCGACAGGCCCGTAATGACGTCGGGCATGACCAGGGGCGCATAGATCATGCCCGAAAACAGGATACGCCCGCGGAAGCGCGTGTAGCGCACCAGGGTCAGCGCCGCCATAGTGCCGAGCACTGTGGCGATGGTTGCCGACAGCAGCGCGATGCGCACCGTCAGCCAGGCAGCGCTCAGCATGGTGTCGTTGCTCAACAGGTGCACGTACCATTGCGTCGAGAAGCCGCCCCAGACGGTGACGAGCCGGGACCGGTTGAAGGAATAAAGGACCAGCAGCAGGATCGGCAGATAGAGGAAGGCCAGACCGAGCGTGACCGAGACGATGTTGAAGCGAGACCAGCGGATCATCTGTTATCTCCCTTTCTCGTCGGCCTTGGCCTGGAAATGCTGGAAGAAGACGATGGGCACCACCAGCACCAGAAGGAGGATGGTCGCCACCGCCGAAGCCAGCGGCCAGTCGGTGTTGCTGTAGAATTCGGTCCAGAGCACCTTGCCGATCATCAGGGTTTCCGAGCCGCCGAGCAGATCGGGAATGACGAATTCGCCGACGGCCGGAATGAAGACCAGCATGCAGCCGGCGATAACGCCTGGAAGCGACAGCGGAAAGGTGACGCGCCAGAAGGCGCCGATCGGCGTGCAGCCGAGATCCTGCGCCGCCTCGATCAGCGTGCCGTCCATCTTCTCCAGCGCGGCATAGAGCGGCAGGATCATGAAAGGCAGATAGGAATAGACCATGCCGATATAGACGGCCGTATTGGTGTTGAGGATGACCAGCGGTTCATGGATGATGCCGAGCGTCATCAGCAGCTGGTTCAAGAGGCCCGTGGTGCTGAGGATCGACATCCAGGAATAGACGCGGATCAGGAAGCTCGTCCAGAACGGCAGGATGACGAGCATGAGCAGCGTGGGACGGATCGTTCGCGGCGCCTGCGCCATGCCGTAGGCGATGGGATAGGCGATGATGAGCGTCAACAAGGTCGAGATACCGGCAATCTGCAGGCTCTGTATATAGGCGTTCATATAGAGCGGATCGCCCGTCAACCACACGTAGTTGTCGAACGACATGGTCTGCAGCTTGTCCCACCAGTCGCCGAAGCTGTCCGTCCAGGTGAATGAGGGATCGTAGGGCGGGACGGAAAGCACCTTCGTCGATAGCGAGATGCGGAAGACGATGAGGAAGGGTGCGAGGAAGAAGATCAGCAGCCAAGCATAGGGAATGACGATGACAAGGCGCTGATAGATGGAGGAACCAAGCGCTCTCATGATCAGTCCTTCAACAATATGCCGGCATTTTCATCGAAGGACACCCAGACGTTCTGGTCATAGGCGAAGGGTTCTTCCACGGCGCGGACCGCGTTCAGCGACGAGGCCTTGAGCACCTGCCCATTCTTCAGCTTAACGTGGAAGACGGTCATGTCGCCGAGATAGGCGATATCCCAGATTTCACCCTCGGTAGCATTGACTGAAGCGTTGGCTGGTGGGCGTGGCGTTACCCTCAGCTTCTCCGGCCGGATGGCGAGGCTGGCGCGACTTCCCGTGGCCGGCGTGTCGCTGGAGGCAGTGCGTAACGTCAGGGCGGAATCGACGGCGATTTCGACAATGCCGGATTGCGTTGAAGTGACGTTGCCATCGAGTATGTTCACATCGCCGATGAAGTCGGCGACGAAGCGGCAATTGGGCGCCTCATAGATCTCCGCGGGGGTCGCCACCTGCACCACCTTGCCGTGGCTCATGACCGCGATGCGGTCGGCCATGGTCATCGCCTCTTCCTGGTCATGGGTAACGACGACGAAGGTCAGGCCAAGGCTCTGCTGCAGGTCCATGAGCTCGAACTGGGTTTCCTCGCGCAATTTCTTGTCGAGCGCGCCCAGTGGCTCATCGAGCAGCAGCACCTTCGGCCGTTTGGCGAGAGAGCGGGCGAGCGCCACGCGCTGGCGCTGGCCGCCGGACAGCTGATTGGGCTTGCGCTTGGCGAACTGCTCGAGCTTGACGAGCTTCAGCATCTGCGCGACGCGATCGTCGATCTCGGCCTTCGGCATGCCATCCTGGCGCAATCCGAAAGCGATATTCTTTTCCACCGACATATGCGGAAAGAGCGCGTAGGACTGGAACATCATGTTGACCGGGCGGCGATAGGGCGGCGTACCGGCCATGTTCTGGCCATCGAGCACGATTTCGCCGGTCGTCGGCTGTTCGAAGCCCGCCAGCATGCGCAGCAGCGTGGACTTGCCGCAGCCCGAGGCGCCCAGAAGGGCGAAGAATTCGCGGTTATAGATATCCAGGGAGAGATTGTCGACGGCGGTGAAATCACCGAACTTCTTCGTCACGTTCTTGAAGGAAATGTAAGGCTTGGCCGAAGGATCGGTCCAAGGAGCAAAGGAACGCCGGATATTACCGAGTGACTTCATTATCTATCCCCAAATGGATGCCCTTACGGGCCTTTATCGCGCCGGCTCTTCCCCTTCCCGGCACGCTTTTCGTTCTTACGCTGTCCTCTTAAGGAAAGGCCCGGACGTTGCCGTCCGGGCCTCTTTGAATTATTGGCCGGTGGTGACCTTTGTCCACAAGCGCGTTGCCACGCGCTGCGTTTTCGCATCCCAAGGGGTCAGCGTGTACAGCTTCTCGCGGACCGCATCGGTCGGATAGACAGCCGGATCGTTGAGCACGTCCTTGCTCACGAACTGCTGCGACGCTTTGTTGCCGTTGGCATAGGCAACGAAATCGCTCGCCTTGGCGATGACTTCGGGCCTCATGATGTAGTTGAGGAAGATATGCGCCTCTTCGACATGCGGCGCATCGGCGGGGATCGCCATGACGTCGAACCACATCTGTGCGCCCTTCGTCGGGATCGAATAGCTGATGTTGACGCCGTTCTTGGCTTCGGCCGCACGATTGCGGGCCTGCAGCACATCGCCTGAATAGCCGAAAGCGATGCAGATATCGCCGTTGGCGAGTGCATTGATATATTCAGAGGAGTGAAACTTGCGCACGAAGGGGCGCATCGCCGTCAGGAGCTCCTCGGCCTTCTTGAAATCTTCCGCCTTGGTCGAGTTCGGATCGAGGCCGAGATAGCGCAGCGCGGCCGGAATGACGTCGGTCGGCGAATCCAGCACGTAGATGCCGCAATCCTTGAACTTGGCGGCGAGTTTCGGATCAAAGATCACGTTGATATCAGGTGCCTCGTCAGTACCGAGGATCTGCTTCACCTTATCGACATTATAGCCGACGCCGCTGGTGCCCCACATATAGTCGATGGCGTATTGGTTGCCGGGATCATAGGTGGCGATGCGCTGCTGCACCGTATCCCACATGTTGGAGATGTTCGGCAGCTTGGATTTGTCGAGCTTCTGGAAGACGCCAGCCTTGATCTGGCGTTGCAGGAAATAGGCCGTCGGGACGACAACGTCATAGCCGGTCTTGCCCGCGAGCAGCTTGGTTTCCAGCGTCTCGTTCTGGTCGAACGTGTCGTAGACGACCTTGATGCCGGTTTCCTTGGTGAAATCCGTCAGGATCGAATTATCGATGTAATCCGACCAGTTATAGATATTGACGACCTTGTCTTCTGCCTGAGCGACCGTCGCCAGCGAAACGACCGCAAAAGCCGTTGCTGCAAGCCGTGCGAACATGGACTTCATAGTCTCTCCTGTTTTGTTCAAGGGTATCCAGGCGACACCCAACCCTCTGTTTTTCCCGTTAGACTAGAAAGGAAATCGGAAGGCGACAAGGGAAAAAGCGCGACTTCGAGCGCTTTCAAGGATTTGCTCAGAAACGATGGAGGACAGTGCAAAGGGTGGCGACAGCTGCCTGCACGCGATTGTGAACTCAATCGCCGCTTCCCGCGTGAATGCGCAAACCGGCTTTGCTAACATCGCTGCGTCTCACTCCTGGAATAGTCTCACGTCCGTTTCGCAGCCCTGCCCAGCGGGCAAACCCAACCCATAATTCAAGGGTGCATCATGCAATACCAAAAATTCGGCAATACCGGCCTCAGCGTCTCGCGCCTCTGCCTGGGCACGATGACCTTCGGCCTGCAGATCGAGCAGGAAGACACGGCCCATGCCATCCTCGACAAGGCGGCCGATGCCGGCGTCAACTTCATCGATACGGCTGATGTCTATCCGCTTGGCGGCGGCGAGCAGCTTGCCGGCCGCACCGAAGAGATTGTCGGCCGCTGGCTGAAGGGCAAGCGCGACCGTTTCATCGTGGCAACCAAAGCCGTCGGCAAGGTCGGCCCATCTCCCTGGGACCAGGGCGCATCGCGCAAGCATCTTCTCGACGCCATCGACGCCTCGCTACGCCGCCTCGGCACCGATTACGTCGACCTATACCAATTGCATTCGGACGACCGCGAAACGCCGATCGACGAAACACTGGAAGCACTCGACATCATCGTGCGCTCGGGCAAGGCCCGCTATGTCGGCGTATCGAATTTTCTCGCTTATCGGTTGGCTTTGGCGCTTGGACGCGCTGACTTTCTGCGCACAGCCCGTTTCGTCTCGGTGCAGCCGCGCTACAATCTCCTTTTCCGCCAGATCGAGCGTGAGCTGCTGCCGCTTGCCGAAGAACAACGCATCGCCGTCATCCCCTACAACCCGATCGCCGGCGGTCTTCTTACCGGCAAACACAAGCATGATGTTGCACCGACCGAAGGCCGCTTCAGCTCGCAGCTGCGGGCCGCCGGCAGCAACTACCTGCAGCGCTACTGGCACGAACGCGAGTTCGCGACGATCGAGAAGCTGCGCGGCATTGCCGAAGAGGCCGGCCAGCCACTCGTCAAGCTTGCCGTCGCTTGGGTGGCGGCCAATCCGGTCATCACCTCTGCCATCATCGGCGCCAGCCGGCCGGATCAGTTGACGGATACGCTTGCCGCCATCGATCTCAAGCTCGACCCGGCGCTGAAGGCGAAGCTGGATGATGCCACAGTCGAATATCGCTGGGGCGACGCGGCTCGTTGAAGACAAGAAACCGGCGGTCAATCACCGCCGGCTTTACGCATAGGTCGGGCGCTTGCCGGCAAATAGCTCCGAATGGCTTTTCAGCAAGCGGGTCATGCGGTCGACCACGGTGCGGATCTCCCGGCGATGACGATCGGCATTGTTCATGACGATCCATTGCCGGTGGCGCAGCGAGGCGATCTCCTCGCCGACACGCTCCAACCTCGGCTCCTGATCGCCGACGAAGCAGGGCAGAACCGCAATTCCCGATCCGGCCAGCGCCAGATCGTGAAGCGACCGCGGACGACTGACCGTAAAGACGATCTCCTCATGCTTGTTCTGATGCGGCCAGCGCAGATAGGCGGATATAGCCTCCTCCTCCGCCACCGCGATCCAGCGCTGCGGCCCGGCAAAACGCATGTTGCGGGCCTGATAGGCGGCGTAGGCAACATCACTGGTCTTGATGGCCGCGAGATTGCTCTCCTCCGGCTCGAAGGCCCGGATGCCGATATCGCTTTCACGATGAGCAAGGCTGGCGCGGCGCTCGCCGAGGTAAAGGTCAATGCGAAAGCCGTCACGTTCCGAGCAGATCGACGGCATGTTCTGGCTGAGCAACCAGCCGACCCAGGTGCCAGCGGCAATCCGGACGATCGAGCTTCCCTGCGCATCGCGCTGCCAGCTATCGACCTTGCGGGCGGCGGCCTCCATCTCCAGCAGCTGATCAAACAGCGCCTGGCCATCGCCGGTCAGTGTGTAACCAGCCTGGCTGCGCTCAAAAAGCGGCCGGCCGATCTGTCCTTCCAGCTCCAGCATGCGTCGGCCGATCGTCGCCGGGCTCAGGCCGCTCGAAGCGACCGCGCCCGTTAACCCGCCGCCGCGGGCGACATCGAGGAAAAGCTGATAGGAATCCCATGTGGTGTTTTTCATGATTGAAAAACATAGGGCGAAAACGGCTGTTTATAAAGCAAATTCCCATGGGTAATTGAAGGGATGCCTCACAACAAGGAGACATCCCATGATGGAAAGTTTTGCTTTGGCCAAGGCCCTCGAGATAGAAAGCCGAGCGCGCGAAGAGCAATGGCGCCGAAACGAAGACCTGTTCTACCGCGACAATGCGCGAGACGCTTCGCCATTTGCTCAGTGGCTCGGACGAATACTTGCCGCCTTGATCCCGCGCCGCACGACAACAAAAAAGGCGGACCGGCTGCAAATGAGCCGATCCGCCTGTGTTGACGATCGTTGCAGCGATCAGGCTGCTTCCTGCCGCACATAGCCCGCATTGTATCCGGCTTCGATCTTGAACTGCTGGATAAGGCTGAGCAAGGCATCGGCTTCGGTGGCGAGTTCGCGGCTTGCCGCCGTGGTCTCCTCGACCATGCCGGCATTCTGCTGGGTCATCTGATCCATGTGGTTGACCGAAGCGTTCACTTCCTGCAGCGCGCTTGCCTGGTCGTGGCTGGCGCGGGCAATCATTTCCACATGCTGGCTGATCGTGACGATCTGGCTGCTGATCTGTGCGAGCACCGAACCGGCCTCCTGCACGAACTGCGAGCCGGAATTGACCTCCTGCGTCGACTTGTTGATCAGCCCCTTGATTTCCTTGGCGGCAGCGGCGGAGCGCTGTGCGAGTTCGCGCACTTCCATGGCGACGACGGCGAAGCCCTTGCCGGCATCGCCGGCGCGGGCGGCTTCGATACCGGCATTGAGCGCCAGCAGGTTCGTCTGGAAGGCGATCTCGTCGATGACACCGATGATCTGCTCGATCTTGCGTGACGCATCTTCGATACGTGCCATGGCGTCGATGGCATTGCCGACGACGACGGAACTGTCATCGGCGCTGCGCTTGGCTTCGCGCACGATGGCATCCGCATCCTTGGCGCGCTCGGCCGAGGAGCGGACGGTGACCGTGATCTCGTCAACGGCCGCGGCCGTCTGTTCGAGCGAGGCGGCCTGCTGCTCGGTGCGCTTGGAGAGGTTCTCGGCGGAGGCGGCCATCTGACTGCCATTGCTCTGGATCATCTCGACATTGCCGCGGACCTGGCTCAGCGTTTCCTGCAGGCGTGACAACGAGCTGTTGAAATCCTGGCGGAGCTGTTCGAGACGGCCGATGAAAGGCGTCTCGATGGTCGCGGAGATATCACCCTGCGCAAGGCGTTCGAGGCCGGCCGCAAGTTCGCTCACTGCAAAGTCGATCTGGCGGTCGAGCTCGCGCTTTTCGGTATCGTTGCGCTGGCGTTCGTGTTCGGCGGCAGCGCGCTCCTCGTCACTCTGCTCCTCGATGCGGATCTTCGAGATGGCATTTTCCTTGAAGATGCCGAGCGCCCGCGCCATGTCGCCGATTTCGTCATGACGCTGCTCGCCGGAGATCGAGGTCTCCAGCATGCCATCGGCAATCCGGCGCATGGCGGCGGTGATCTGACCGATCGGGCGCTGCAGGGTCAGCACCAGCGCGATGCCACCGGCGACCGAGAGGATGATGCCCAGAGCCGTCGCGAGGATTGATATGTAGTTTGCCTGCTCGCGTTCGGTGCCGGCGCTCTGCTTCTGTGTTTCGGCAAAGGCGGTGAGCTGGCCCCAGACCTGATCGAGCTGCTGGCGGGCGGTTGCATATTCGGCGATGCGCTGCGTGATGGTATCGACCAGCTTGCCGCCGGCGTCATCCATCGATTTGATCGCCGGGCGGATGGCCGCATCGATATCACCGGCAAAATCCATGCTCTTGGCGCTCTGGTTCAGCGTATCGATATCGCCGCCGAGCTTGGAAATTTCCTGACGCAGGCGGACGAGATTGTCCTTGTTGGTATTGGCGTTGAACTCGGCAAGGACGAGCTGCAGTGAATAGACCGAGTCTTCCAGCCGGCGCGTATCCTGCAGAACGGAATTGGTCTGTGCAACGCGGGCATCCAGCGATACGAAGCTGGTGGTCGCCTGGCGCATCATCTGCGTTGCCGTCAGCTGCGTGTAGGTCGACGTCTGGCGGAAGCGCGAAAGAAGACGGCTGATATTGGCGACGGTATCGTCGGTCGGCACATCCGTGCTTTCGGTGAAGGCGGTCAGATCCTTGATCGTGCCGACCAGCGACTGGACGACGCTTTTCTGGTTCTGCGGCAAGGCGAGATCGATGGAGCGCTGCGCCTTGTTCAGATCCGGCAACCGGTCCTTGAGGAGCTTGACCTTGTCAGCCGGTGTTGCGGCCTTGTTGAAGTCTTCCGCCACGGAACCCAACATGTCGCCGCCCTTGAGCAGGCGGTCGGCGGAGCGCAGCGTCGAAGTCGCATCGGCCTGATCCTGCCGCATCTGATCTTCAAGCTGCTGGCTGTTGAAATCGACGTTGAAGCGGGCGCTGATCAGCGCTCTCTGCGCATCGTCGATCGTCTTGCGAAATGCGAGTTCCTGCTCATGGAGCGTCCACAGCCTGCCGACGAGATTGGCGGTGTCGGCGGTCTTGGCGGTCGCTTCGGTCAGATTGTCGCGGCCATCCGCATCCGCGCCGAGCTGGCCGAGCGTCGCGTTGAGCACGCCCTGCTGGGACTTGATGTCCTCATAGAGCTTGTCGCGCTGCTGCGCATTGGTAATGCGCAGGAAGTCATCCATGGAGGCATAGAGGTTCTTGAAGCCGGTCAGCGATTGCAGCACGCTGTTGGAGATTTCCATGCGCCCCTGCAGAAGGCCCGAGGCATAGAGCCCGGTAAGGCCGACGGCGGAAATGCTGATGACGAAGGGCAGGACGAATATGAGAACCTTCGTCTTGATCTTGAAACGCGATAATATTTTATCAATGAACATAGTGGCCCAGACCTCTCACACACCGCTCCCCCGTCGACGCCGCCTCGGCGCTGACCGGATGTATAACCATCATCCTTGAAAATATTCGCAGGCGGGGTTCCCGAGTAATAACGGGAAGCAATCATTGCTTCGGCTCTAGCGTGTAGTAGAGCGCCCCATGAAATCAGCGGGGATTGTGGGTCTGATTAATTAATTTTCGGATAAGGGGCCAAACGCGGGCCGCCGCATGCAATCAGCTGCGGCGATGGAGGCCTCGGACATACACCGGCGCGTGGAAAAAGGCCGTCGCCAGGCGGCGGCCACGAGCGGCAAGAGCTGCAGATCAGTAACCGCGCACCGCGAGATATGCGATGCAGGCCGCGGTTACGCCTGTCGCCAACATCAGAAGCCTTGCGGCCAGGAGCTTGGCATTGTCCCGGGTCTGGGCGATTGCAATGGCGCGAGCGCGACGCTGTGTTCTGTTCATGAGTATATTCCCATTTTCGCACTGACACGATAACCGGCAAATGGCCATCTCGGCAACTGCCAATATATTCAACAATGATGTAGGAAAGGAAAACGCGAGAACCAGAGCCAGGTTCCATTTTCCCGGGCAGCACACAAACTATTGAACAAATTATCGAAATGAGAGATCAGGCTGCCTCGCCGGCAACATGGCCGGATGCCCATGCCCATTGGAAATTATAGCCGCCGAGCCAGCCTGTGACATCGACGCATTCGCCGATGAAGAACAGGCCGGGGATGGTTTTTACCTGCATGGTTTTTGAATCGAGGCAGGCGGTGTCGATACCACCCAACGTCACTTCCGCCGTGCGATAGCCTTCCGAGCCGGACGGTTTGACCGGCCAGGACTGGATGGCGGCTGCGAGATGCTGCAAGCGCTTGTCGGACTGATCGGCCAGATTGCCCGACATGCCGTCGCTCTCGACGAAATGCTGCGCGAGCCGTTTCGGCAGGATCTCGGCAAGGGCTGTCTGCGCCGACTGCCGGCCATTGACCTGCTTCGCCTTCTTCAAAAGCGCCAGGAGATCGACATCGGGCTCTATCGCGATGGTGATCTCCTCGCCTTCCCGCCAATAGGAGGAAATCTGCAGGATGGCAGGACCGCTGAAGCCGCGATGGGTGAAGAGCAGCGCCTCGCGGAACGCCGTCTTGCCGTGACGGATTTCTGCCGGTGCGGCGATACCGGACAATGGCGCCAGACGCTGGAGGAGTTGCGGATCAAGGGTCAGCGGCACCAAACCGGGCCGCGTCTCGACCATAGGCAATCCGAACTGCTCGGCGATGCGATAGGCAAAGCCGGTGGCCCCCATTTTCGGGATCGACTTGCCGCCGGTCGCGACAACGAGTGAGTATGCCTCGAAGACGCCTTCGCACGTGCTGACCCGATAGCCGCCGGCTACCTGTTCGACGCCGCTTATTTCCGTGCGCAACCATAGCTCAGCACCCGCCGCGCGCATCTCATCTGTCAGCATGCGGATGATGTCCTTAGCGCTGTCGTCGCAAAAGAGTTGGCCGAGCGTCTTTTCATGCCAGGCGATGCCATGGCGCTCCACCATGGCGAGAAAATCTTTCGGCGTGAAACGCGCCAGCGCCGACTTGGCAAAATGCGGATTGGCGGACAGGAAGTTCTTCGGGCCGGCATGGATATTGGTGAAATTGCAGCGTCCTCCGCCGGAAATGCGGATTTTGTCTCCCGGTGCCGAAGCGTGGTCCAACACCGCGACAGAGCGCCCGCGCTGGCCGGCGCGGATGGCACACATCATGCCCGCCGCACCCGCTCCGAGAACGATCACATCATATTTGCCGACCACGCTTGAACCCCTAATCATTCGCCGTGCGCTCTCACCACTTTTCCATCATACGGCGAAAGTCCGAGCGGTTTTCCCCCTCGCCAATTGGCAAACTGCGGTTATGATGCAATCACCGATCAACCCAAATACGGTGTTTTATGCCTGCGAGAAAGACCCCGCTGAAAGCTTCAGTGCCTGCCTCGAAAATCCCGACGGTGCCTCCCAGCCTGCGATCGGCACGCGGCGTGGCAAACTGGAAGGAAGCGGCCCAATGGCTGCGGGCGCGCGGGATCGAAGACATCGAATGCATCACGCCAGACCTTGCCGGCGTTCCCCGCGGCAAGATGATGCCGACCTCGAAATTCACCTCAAATACGTCGCTGGCGTTGCCCTCGGCGATCTATCGCCACACGATTTCGGGCGAATATCCGGAGGAGACCGAGAGCTTCCGTTACGAGCCGCGCGACAGCGATCTGAAGCTGGTGCCGGACCTTTCGACGCTTTCCGTCGTGCCCTGGGAAACCGACCCGACGGCGCAGGTGATCTGCGATATCGTCAATTCCGAGGGACACGCCGTGTCCTATACGCCACGCAACCTTTTGAAGAAGATCATGGGGCTCTATCGCGATCGCGGCTGGAAGCCTGTGGTTGCGCCCGAGATCGAATTCTATCTGGTCGCCAAGAATGACGACCCAGACTACCCGCTGCATCCGCCGAAAGGCCGCTCCGGCCGCTCGATCCTCGGCGGTCAGGGCTATTCGATCGCCGGCATCAACGAGTTCGACGAATTGATCGACGATATCTACCACTTCTCCGAGAAGCAGGGTCTGGAAATCGATACGCTGATCCATGAAGAAGGCCCGGCGCAGCTCGAAATCAACCTGCGCCACGGCGACCCGATCGAGCTTGCCGACCAGGTGTTCATGTTCAAGCGCACCATTCGCGAGGCGGCGCTAAAGCATGGGATCTACGCGACCTTCATGGCCAAGCCGATGCAGAGCCAAGCGGGCTCGGCGATGCATATCCACCAGTCCGTCGTGAATATCGAGACCGGCAAGAACGTCTTCACCAATCCGGACGGCAGCCCATCGCAGGAGTTTTTCTACTTCATCGGCGGCATGCAGCGTTACGTGCCGAATGCGCTCGCCATGCTGGCGCCTTACGTGAACTCCTACCGGCGGCTGGCGCCGAACATGTCGTGCCCGGTCAACAATGCCTGGGGTTATGACAACCGCACCACCGCCTTCCGCGTGCCGGTTTCCGACCCGCAGGCGCGTCGCGTCGAGAACCGGCTGCCGAGTTCCGATGCCAACCCCTATCTGGCGCTTGCCGCATCGCTCGCCTCCGGCCTGCTCGGCATCATGAAGCAGGTGGACCCGACAGCACCGACCGAGGATTCGGCCAACGAAGGCTCGATCGATCTGCCGCGCGGTCTTCTGGAAGCCATCGCACTGCTGGAAGATGAACCGGCCTTCGAGGAGGTCCTCGGCAAGGAGTTCATCGACCTCTATGCCGGCGTCAAACGCGGCGAGTTCGAAACCTTCATGCAGGTGATCAGCCCGTGGGAGCGGGAATTCCTTCTGCTCAACGTGTGAAGGAGATCGCCCATGACATTGCAGGAAACATGGCAGAGCCCCATCGCGCCCGGACTTTCCTTCTATCAGGCAACCGTCGGCCCGCGCCCGAGCTATCCTAAGCTGGATGGCTCGCGCCGTGCCGATGTTGCCATTATCGGCGGCGGCTATACCGGGCTGCAGGCCGCCTACAATCTCGCCAAGGGCGGTGTCGACGTCGTGCTGATCGACGGCAACCGCTTCGGAGACGGCGCCTCCGGCCGCAATGGCGGCCAGCTCGGCACCGGCCAACGCTCCTGGCCTGAGGAGATCGAAGAGAAGATCGGCTACGAACGCTCTAAGGCGCTTTTCGATCTTGCCGAGGATGCGAAGCGTCATCTTCTTGATTTCGCAACCGAACACGGTATCGACATCGACTTTCTGCCCGGCCAGATGAATGTCACGCACAAGCAGAGCTACAAGCAGGCCTATATCGACAATGCCGAGATCGCCGCGGCGCGCTACGGCTATCCGCATGTCAAATTCATGGATCGGGCCGAGACCCAGGAGCGGCTAGGCTCGGAATTCTATCTCTATGGCGTCAGGGATATGGGTACGGGCCATATCCATCCGATGAAGTTGCTGATCGGCCTGGCGCGGGTCGCCACCGAAGCCGGCGCCTCCCTTTATGAGATGACCAAGGCGAAAGCCTTCCGGCAATCGGAGGGCAAGACGAGCATCGAGACGGACGGCGGGGAAATCACCGCCGATCGGGTGCTGATCGCCTGCAACGGCTATATCGACAATCTGGAACCGGTGACGGCAAGCCACGTCATGCCGATCCGCTCCTTCATCGGCGCGACAGAACCGCTCGATCGCTTTCCGACCGTTCTTCCCGGCAACGAAGCAGTGGCCGATTCGCGGTTCGTGGTGCGCTACTTCCGTAAATCGAAGGACGGGCGGCTGCTGTTCGGCGGGCGCGAGGCCTATACCGCAGATAACCCGCGCGACATAACGCAGCACATCCGCCGGCAGATCGCCGAGATTTACCCGGCTCTGGCTGATATCAACATCGACTATGCCTGGGGTGGATCGGTCGGCATCACAATGCCGCGCCAGCCCTTCGTGCGCGAGGTCATGCCGGGCGTCACCTCGATCGGCGGTTATTCCGGCCATGGGGTCATGCTGTCAAACTACTGCGGTAAACTCTATGCGAAAACAGTTCTCGGGAATGCGGACGAGCTTCACCTTTTCAAGGAGCTGAACGTCCCGCCTTTCCCCGGCGGCGCGCGCATGCGGGCGCCTCTGCTGTTCCTGGCGCTCTCGTGGTTTGCGCTGCGCGACAGGTTTTGAAACTGGAAGACGATTTCTTCCACCGGCGATCCGCTCTAAAAGCCGAGTCTGAATTTTGCGATGCACACTGGCCTTTTTAAATCGATTAGATTAAAAGGGGCCTCAACCAAGACCGATTGAGAGATACCTCATGAGCAGCCAAATCATTCCCGTTGAACCATTTGATTATGTCGTTTTCGGCGGCAGCGGCGACCTTGCCGAACGCAAGCTCCTGCCCGCTCTTTATCATCGCCAGATCGAAGGCCAGTTCTCCGAGCCGACCCGCATTATCGGCGCATCGCGCAGCGCGCTTTCGAACGAGGAATACCGCAAATTCGCCGACGCCGCCCTCAAGGAACACTTGAAGAAGGGCGAATATGACGAGCCGGAAGTCAAGAAATTCCTCGCCCGCCTGTTCTACGTTCCGGTCGATGCCCGCAGCGATGCCGGCTGGGACCAACTCAAGAAAATCCTCGATGAGGGCAAGGATCGCGTTCGCGCCTTCTACCTCGCCGTCGCTCCCGGCATCTTCGGCGACATCTCGCAGAAGATCCATGATCACAAGCTGATCACCAAGCAGACCCGCATCGTCGTCGAAAAGCCGATCGGCCGCGACCTCGCCTCGGCGCTGCAGCTTAACGACACCATTGGCAAGGTCTTCAAGGAAGAGCAAATCTTCCGCATCGACCATTATCTCGGCAAGGAGACGGTGCAGAACCTGATGGCGCTGCGCTTCGCCAACGCCCTCTACGAGCCGCTGTGGAACGCCAACCATATCGACCACGTGCAGATCACGGTGGCGGAATCGGTCGGTCTCGAAGGCCGCGCCGGCTACTACGACACCGCTGGCGCCCTGCGCGACATGGTGCAGAACCATATCCTGCAGCTGCTTTGCCTGACCGCGATGGAAATCCCCTCGTCGATGGATTCCGAAGCCGTGCGCGACGAGAAGTTGAAGGTGCTGCGCGCACTGAAGCCGATCAACGCTTCCAATGTCGAGCAGGCGACGGTTCGCGGCCAGTACCGCGCCGGCGCTTCCTCGGGCGGCCCGGTCAAGGGCTACCTCGATGAACTCGAAGGCGGCGTTTCCAACACGGAAACCTTCGTCGCCATCAAGGCCGAGATCGGCAACTGGCGCTGGGCCGGCGTTCCCTTCTACATCCGCACCGGCAAGCGTCTTGCCGGCCGCATGTCGGAGATCGTCATCACCTTCAAGCCGATCCCGCACAATATTTTCGATCAGGCAGCCGGCCGCACCGTCGCCAACCAGCTGATCATCCGCCTGCAGCCCGACGAAGGCGTCAAGCAGTCGCTAATGATCAAGGACCCGGGTCCGGGCGGCATGCGCCTGCGCAACGTCTCGCTCGACATGAGCTTCGCATCGGCCTTCAACGTCCGCAATCCGGACGCCTACGAACGCCTGCT
Organism: Rhizobium sp. A22-96; assembly: GCF_053521805.1. NCBI lineage: Bacteria > Pseudomonadati > Pseudomonadota > Alphaproteobacteria > Hyphomicrobiales > Rhizobiaceae > Rhizobium > Rhizobium sp. A22-96. The sequence continues at coordinate 557,530 of NZ_JBNWDQ010000005.1, read as the reverse complement.
GATGGACGTCATCCGCTCCAACCAGACGCTCTTCATGCGCCGCGACGAAGTCGAGGCGGCGTGGGAGTGGGTCGATCCGATCCTCAAGGGTTGGGAAGAAGCAGGCCAGCAGGTGCAGGGCTATACCGCCGGCACCTGGGGTCCGAGCCAGGCCATCGCTCTCATCGAGCGCGACGGCCGCACTTGGCATGACGATATCTAATCCAGGACGATAACGATGACAGCAAATATGCATGCTTTCGCCAATGGCGCCGAACTCGCCGGCAAGCTCGCGGACAAGGTGGCCGAGACCCTCTCGGCTGCCATCGAAGCGCGCGGCTCCGCAAGCATAGCGGTCTCCGGCGGCTCGACGCCGAAGGCCTTTTTCCAGGCGCTGTCGTCGCGTTCGATCGACTGGGACAAGGTGACGATCACCCTCGTCGACGAACGGTTCGTGCCGGCGGATAATCCGCGCTCGAACCACCTGCTCGTCCAGGAAAACCTGCTGAAGGACAAGGCCGCTACGGCCAAGTTTCTTCCGCTCTATCAGGCTGTGGCTTCCGTCGAGGAGGCCGCCGCCATCGCCACGGAAAAGACCAGGGCTGTCGGCCATCCCTTCGATGTCGCCATCCTCGGCATGGGCAATGACGGCCACACGGCCTCGTTCTTTCCCGGCGGCAACAATCTTCTGACCGCTCTCGATCCGAACACCCCGCGCGGCATCATCACGATGGAAGCGCAGGATGCGGGCGAGCCACGGCTGACGTTCACCTTCTCCAGCCTTCAGGATGCCCGATTGCTCGTGCTCCATATCGAGGGAGCGGGCAAGAAGGACGTTCTTGCCAAGGCGGAAGCGCCAGGCGAAGAAACCGAGATGCCGATCCGCGCCATGCTGCGCCGGGCGGCCTCCCCGGTCGAGATTTATTGGGCTCCCTGACACAGCCGACAGGCCTCGTCATCGAACCCTGAAAGACACAGCAACATGTGCTGCGCCATGCGCCCGCAAGGGCGTATCGGAAAAGCATTGACTTTTGACCCCGCGCCATGCCCTCAACCGAGACAGATCCGAGGCGATCTTCCGGGGCACAGCGCAAACAGACGGAGGCAGATCGACCATGGCCGCTGACGCCCGCATTTCCAAGATTACCGCACGCATCGTCGAGCGCTCGAAGCCGACACGCGAGCGCTACCTGGACCGCCTGCGCAACGCTGCAACGAAGGGCGCGCAGCGCTCCGTGCTCGGCTGCGCCAACCTCGCGCATGGCTTCGCAGTCTGTTCCCCCTCCGAGAAGGATGCACTGGCCGGCGACCGCGTGCCCAATCTCGGAATCATCACGTCCTACAACGACATGCTCTCGGCGCATCAGCCCTTCGAGACCTATCCCGCGATCATTCGCGAGGCAGCGGCGCAAGCCGGCGGCATCGCCCAGGTGGCAAGCGGCGTGCCCGCCATGTGCGACGGCGTCACGCAGGGACAGCCGGGTATGGAGCTTTCGCTGTTCTCGCGTGACCTGATTGCCATGTCGGCAGCGGTCGGCCTCTCGCACAACATGTTCGATGCGGCCGTTTTCCTCGGCGTCTGCGACAAGATCGTGCCCGGCCTCGTCATCGCCGCCCTCTCCTTCGGACACCTGCCAGCCGTCTTCATTCCGGCCGGGCCGATGACCTCGGGCCTGCCGAACGACGAGAAGTCGCGCGTGCGCCAGCTCTATGCCGAAGGCAAGGTCGGACGCGCCGAACTGCTGGAAGCGGAATCGAAGTCCTATCACGGTCCCGGCACCTGCACCTTCTACGGCACCGCCAATTCGAACCAGATGCTGATGGAGATCATGGGCTTCCACATGCCCGGCGCTTCCTTCGTCAACCCCGGCACGCCGCTGCGCGAAGCACTGACCCGCGAGGCAACCAAGCGTGCGCTTGCCATCACCGCCATGGGCAATGAATTCACACCCGCCGGCGAGATGATCGACGAGCGCTCGATCGTCAACGGCGTCGTCGGCCTGCATGCGACCGGCGGCTCGACCAACCACACGATGCATATCGTCGCCATGGCGCGCGCCGCCGGTATCGTGCTGACCTGGCAGGATATTTCCGAGCTTTCCGACATCATCCCGCTGCTGGCCCGCGTCTATCCGAACGGGCTTGCCGACGTGAACCATTTCCATGCGGCTGGCGGCATGGGCTTTCTCATCAAGGAGCTCTTGAAGAAGGGATTGCTGCACGACGACGTGCGCACCGTCTACGGCCATGGCCTCGGCAATTACTCCATCGACGTCAAGCTTGGCGCCGACGGCAATGTCGCCCGCGAGCCGGCGCCGGAAAAGAGCCATGACCCGAAGGTGCTGGCGAGCATCGAGACACCTTTCCAGGGCAGCGGTGGCCTGAAGATGCTGCGCGGCAATATCGGCAAGGCGGTCATCAAGATTTCGGCGGTGAAGCTGGAACGCCATATCATCGAGGCACCGGCCGTGATCTTCCACGACCAGCTGGAGATGCAGCAGGCCTTCAAGGACGGCAAGCTCAACCGCGACTTCGTCGCCGTCGTTCGCTTTCAGGGCCCGAAGGCCAACGGCATGCCCGAACTGCATAAGCTGACGCCGGCGCTCGGCGTGCTGCAGGATCGCGGGTTCCGCGTGGCACTTCTGACCGACGGGCGCATGTCCGGTGCATCGGGCAAGGTGCCCGCAGCGATCCATGTCACGCCCGAAGCTGTTGACGGCGGTCCGATCGCCCGCATCCGCGAAGGCGACATGATCCGCATCGACGCGGTCGCCGGCACGCTGGAAGTGCTTGTTGACGCCGCCGACATGGCCGAACGCGAACCGGTGACCGCGGACCTCTCCGAAAACGAATTCGGTATGGGCCGCGAACTCTTCGCTCCGTTCCGTCATGCTGCCGGACCGGCCGATCAGGGCGCAAGCGTGCTCTTTCACTGAAACATATCTCACGCCTCAGAGCATGAGATACTGACGGCAGGTCTGCAAATACATCCGCTCAGGATGGGTTCGGAGCGGCTTTATCGGTCCATTTGGGTGGAAGACCCATTTGTCCGCCGATAAAGCCCGCAACGCCCGGTGATTTTCCGAAGGCCTTGCATGCCTCGTATTTCGGAGCGCGTCCGACGAGAGCTGCTAATTTCGCTTTGGAAAGCATGGAAGGCATCGTTCCGAACGGCGTCTTGCCATTGACCAACAGCTTGCTGAAATCGTCGCCGAATTTCGCGGCAAGGCTATAGGCATCCCCTTCCTTGGCCATCGTTCCCGAATCGAGAAACGCGTTGGCGCCACGTCCCCAGATCATGACCGCCTTTTGCACGCCTTGGCGATCGAGCGCCTCGGCCTCAAGCGAAAGGCTGCCCATGCCGATGGGAATGCGGGGAACCGGAACGGGGACATTCGGCAGCAGCACGCTCGTGCCGATTGACGCGACTTTCGAAACGCCGACCGCCGTAGCGTTTGTAGCCTTCACCTGGGTCACGACAGCGCGAACGGTCAGATCAGCCGGTTCCGACAGGCCGACAACGACGAAGCGTTCGCTCAAGCTGGAGCAAAGCGTCCTGTCGACCGCATTGGTGACGAGGTTTCGCTGAGCGGGTGTGAAAGCGGCGCTTTCGGCCTGCATCGAAAAGGCAGTCGGAATGATCTTCACGGTCTTTGCTGCCAGAACATCGTCCTTGCTCACCCTCAGAAGCGAGCGGGCGACCAGCCCATTCGACTTCGTCAGACCGTCGTAGGATCGCAGGGATCCCGAGCGATCCAATGGCGCGGCAGCGCAGCCTGCCAACAGGCTCATCGAAAGAGCGATCATCACTATATTGGACCGACCCGATCTGACGCCTGCGGCGGCGAGTGAACCGGGTATCGCAGCAGTTTCATGATTCGTGATTACGTTGATTGACATTGACGTATCGCTCTCCCGCACCGTTCAGGGTTCTCGTGCCAACATTAAATATTACACTTGGTGTAAAAATTAATGTTGGCTACTTTGCGGCAGTTGGCGAACAGGGATGCAGAATTATTTCGCCGGAAATAGCGGTGGCAAAAACGAGGCGTGCATGGCGAAGCAAGGCACCATGGTTTGTACGCAGCGATGATTTATGGCAGAATTGAGCCATGCAAGACCCCGCCTCAAAACCGGAAGGCCTGCGCGAACAAAAGCGGCGGCTGACATTTCAACGCATTGTGGATGCTGGACTGAAATCCTTTCTTTCGAAGGGCTATCAGGAAACGACTCTCGACGACATTGCGGCGGCAGCCGGGATTTCCCGCCGGACCTTCTTCTATTACTTCAAGAGCAAGGACGAGATTCTACTCGCGCATCAACGCGGACATATGGAAAGGATCAGGACCTGCATTCTGGAGAGCGACTCGACCGAACAACCGATCGATGTCGTCCACCAGGCGATACGGAAGCTCATAACACGTCTCCAGGGCCCGGAGCTTCTGGCGACCGCCCGCCTTATGCGGCAAAGCGAGGCATTGCGCGCCCGCAGACACGGCAACTACCTGCAGCTCGAACAGGCTGTCTATGAGAGCCTGTGCGAGTTGTTTCCAGCCCGGGACCGCGACGGATTGCGGCTGATTTCGATGATATCGGTAAGTCCAACGCGCATGGCGGTCGACAAATGGATCGAGCAAGACGGCCATCGGCCGCTGATCGAATACGTCGAAGATGCGCTCACAAAATTCCGCGCAGAAATCCGATCCGCCGTCCGCTCGTAACTTTATTTCCGGATCCCGGTCATGCTCGGATATCGAGCACGCGGTTCTTGTGCGCCGGGTGGGTGCTGTAGACGAAGATTTTGTTCATTTCCTTCTCCGTCAGGAGACGCAGGAAACGGACTTCAACCGTATTGTTGGGGAAGACCTTCATCAGCACGCAGCCAACCTTGCTGATGCGCGCATCGGGGATATCCAGATAGAATTGTTTCGGCAGATTATACTGGGTGAGGATCGCCAGAACGGCGCTGCTCTGCGAAATGCGGATGATATCGCAGCGGCGGGATGCGAGGTTCATCACACCTTTTTCGGTGTATTCCAGCCGCGCCGCGTTCATCGTGTCTTCCATGCGGAACCGCACTTCACGGTCATACATGAAGGATTCTTCTTTATTAAGGAAATGCTGACCTGAATTAGCTCTGCCGAAAGCAGCCATCTGAGTAAATCCCTGGAGTATATTTCAGGGACGAGACTATCAGCGGGTCTTTAACAGAAGGTTTGAGTGCGCCGGCCCAAATTAAATTTTGTCGTTGGTCTTTGCTTGAGCCGGCGTCGTCTCGTAAATGCGATCAACTATTGCTTGCGATAGCTATGACCATCGGCATCGAAGAGATGCAGTTTCTGCCGGTCGGCGGCAAAACGCATCTTGTGGCCGCGCTGGATATCGGTGATGCCCGGGATCTTGACGATGATCGGCTCGCCATCCACCAGACCTTCGATATAGAGCTGCGTCACCTCGCCGAGCGCTTCGACGATGGAGACCTCGCCTTCGAAAAGATAGTTTTCGTCGGTCGCAATGCGCAGGTCCTCCGGGCGAACGCCGAAGCTCGCCGACTTGCCCTTCTGAGAGGTATCGGTGGGTATGTCGAGCGTCACAGACTTGCCGCCCGTGAGTGTCACGGTCGTCGTCGCGCCGGTTTCGGTCACGGTCGCCGGAATGATGTTCATCGCCGGAGAGCCGATGAACTTGGCGACGAAGAGGTTGGCCGGGCGTTCGTAGAGTTCGAGCGGCGCGCCCACCTGCTCCACGCGGCCGGCCGACAGCACGACGATGCGATCGGCAAGCGTCATCGCCTCCACCTGGTCGTGGGTGACGTAGATCATCGTCGTCTCAGGCATGGAATCGCTGAGCTTGGCGATCTCGATGCGGGTCGCGACGCGCAGCGCGGCGTCGAGGTTGGAGAGCGGCTCATCGAACAGAAAGACCTTCGGGTTGCGGCAGATGGCGCGGCCGATGGCGACGCGCTGACGCTGACCACCCGAGAGAGCTTTCGGCAGGCGTTCGAGATATTGGGTGAGCTGCAGGCTGGCAGCTGCCGCGCGAACGCGACGGTCGATCTCCTGCTTGCTTTCGCCGGCGATCCGCATGCCGAAGGCCATGTTGTCATAGACCGTCATGTGCGGATAGAGCGCGTAGGACTGGAAGACCATGGCGATGCCGCGCCTGGAAGGCGGAACCTCGTTCACCTTCTGCCCGGCAATGAGCATGTCGCCCGCCGTGATGCTCTCAAGCCCGGCGATCATGCGCAGCAAGGTGGACTTGCCGCAACCGGAAGGACCGACGAAGACGATGAATTCGCCCTCGTTGATCTCCAGATCGATGCCGTGCAGAACATGCACGTTGCCATAGGATTTTCTTATATCCTTCAGAACAAGTCCCGTCATGTGTTCTTCCTCCTCCCAAGGGCTCAGGCAAGACGCGCGAAGTAAGCGCCCCATGCCGGAATATCGATCTTGTTGCCGTAGTTGTTGCTGGTAAAGCCATGCCCGGTCAACGCTTGCCAGTTCCCCTCGGGCAGCGCTGCCATCGCCTCGACAGGACTCATATTGAAGGCGCAGAGAATGGTCTCGTTGCCGTAGGTGCGGGTAAAGATGAGTATGTCGCCCTGCGGATCCACAAAGGCGATCTCGCCCTTGGCGAAGGCCGGATATTGCTTGCGGAAGGCGAGGAAGCGACGATACTGCTCCAGCACCGAGTTCTCGTCGCCCTGCTGCACGCTGACGGCGCGCAGGATATGTTCGACAGGCACGGGCAGCCAGGGCTTGACCGTGGAAAAGCCGCCCTGTGCGACCTGGCTGTCCCAGACCATCGGCGTGCGGCAGCCGTCGCGGCCCTTGAATTCCGGCCAGAACTGGATGCCGTAGGGGTCCTGCAGATCCTGATAGGCAAGATCGGCTTCGGTGAGCGCCAGCTCTTCACCCTGATAAAGGCAGACGGAGCCGCGCAGCGTCAGCAGCAGCGCTGCGTAGAGCTTGGCGAAGGCATCGCGGTCGGCAACCAGGCTGCCCCAGCGGCTGACATGGCGCACGACGTCATGGTTTGAGAATGCCCAGCAGGCCCAGCCTTCGGGAGCGGCGGCATCGAAATCTTTCATGACCTCTTCGACACGCTCCGGCGACAGGGCGTCGGGTGCCAGAAACTCGAAGGCGTAGCACATATGCATCTTGTCGCCGCCGGAGGTGTATTCCCCGACGATTTCGAGACCGCGCTGGCTGTCACCCACTTCGCCGACGGCGGCAATCGCCGGATATTCGTCGAGGACGGCGCGGAAACGCTTGAGGAACTTCAGGTTCTCCGGACGGTTCTTGTCGTAGAGATGCTCCTGGAAATTATAGGGATTGACCGCCGGCGCCGTCGAGGCGTTGCGGCGGGAAGGCTCCAGCGCCGGGTTGTCGCGCAGTTCCTTGTCATGGAAGTAGAAATTGATGGTGTCGAGCCGGAAGCCGTCGACGCCGCGGTCGAGCCAGAAACGCACCACATCCAGCAGCCTGTCCTGCACTTCCGGATTATGCAGGTTCATGTCCGGCTGCGAGGTCAGGAAGTTGTGCATGTAATATTGCATGCGGGTCGGATCCCACGCCCAGGCCGAGCCGCCGAAGATCGACAGCCAGTTGTTGGGCGGGGTGCCGTCCGGCTTGGCATCGGCCCAGACGTACCAGTCGGCCTTGGGATTGTCCCTGCTCGAGCGGCTTTCTACAAACCAGGGATGACGATCCGAGCTATGCGACAGCACCAGATCGATCATCACCTTGATGCCGAGGCGGTGGGCTTCCGCGACCATCGCATCGAAATCGGCGAGCGAGCCGAAGATCGGGTCGACATCTTCATAGTTGGAGACGTCATAGCCGAAATCACGCATCGGCGAGGTGAAGAAAGGCGAGACCCAGATCGCGTCGACACCGAGGGCCGCGACATGCGGCAGGCGCACGGCGATCCCCTTGAGGTCGCCGATGCCATCGCCATTCGAGTCCTGGTAGGAGCGCGGATAGATCTGATAGATCACCGCGCCGCGCCACCAGTCCTTGTCAACGGCCGAAATCGATTGAGGGGCAATGCTCATGCTAGTAGGTCCTGTTGGATTGGGATGGTCTTGGATCAGCCCCCCTTCACCGACCCGGCGAGCAGACCGCGGACAAGGTAGCGCTGCAGACCGAAGAAGACGAGGAGCGGAATAAGGATGGTAACGAAAGCCGAGGCCGTCAGGATTTCCCAGTTGCCGCCGCGCGAACCGAGCAGCGCGTTCAGGGCCGCCGTCAGGACCAGATGATCCTTGTCGGTACCGAGAAACACCATGGCGATCAGCAGGTCGTTCCACACCCAGAGGAACTGGAAAATCGCAAAGGAGGCGAGCGCCGGGAAGGACAGCGGCAGGATGATCTTGACGAAGATGTCGAAATCGCTGGCGCCGTCGACGCGGGCGGATTCGATGATCTCCTTCGGCAGGCCGGCAATGTAGTTGCGCAGCAGATAGATGGCGAGCGGCAGACCGAAGGCCGTATGCGCCAGCCAGATGCCTGGATAGGTCTTCGACGGCACACCGAAGATCTGACCGATCTCGTTATAGATGCGCAGAAGCGGGATCAACGACATCTGCAGCGGCACGACGATCAGGCCGACCACGAGCGCGATCAGCAAGGCGCGACCCGGAAACTCCATCCAGGCAAGCGCATAGGCAGCAAAAGCGGCGATCAGGATCGGGATGACGGTCGCCGGGATCGTCACCGTCAGCGAGTTGATGAAGGACTGGCCGATGCCCTCGCCGCGCAGAACGGAACGGTAGTTGTCGAGGGTGAATTGCGGTGGCGTGGCGATGGTCAGATAAATGCGCTTGCTGCGGGCGTCGGCTTCGAAAGGACCGGTTTTCTGATAGCGATAGCTGCCATCAGCATTGACCGTGAGTGTTTCACCATTGCCGAGATCGGCGGCTGAGCCGACCTTGTAGGCAGCCGGCTCCTGCACGCGCAGGCCGAAGGACTGGATCTTGCCGTTGCCGCTGTTGCCTTCGCCGGCAACCGTACCGGCGATAACGTAATTGGCGCCGTCCTGTTTTGCCTTGTCCGGGCCATCGAGACGGACCGCCGCCGTCTGCGACGAGCCGGAGAAAGCCGTCCACCAGCCGGAGACGACGATCTGGTCCTTGTCGCGGATAGCGGTGACGAAGATGCCGAGCGTCGGCAGCAGCCAGAGGAGAACGATGAGCAGCACCGCGGCATGAACGAAGATGCGGGCGGGGCCGATGCGACCGAGAGTTCCAATCATGTCAGCGCCCCTTCGTTTCTGCGTTTGCACGACGAATGTTCCAGATCATGATCGGCGTCACAGCCGCCATGATGACGAGGGCGATAACGGCGCTTCGGCCGCTGTCGCCGCCGCCACGGAACATCCAGTTGAACATCAGGTTGGCGAGCACCATCGTGTTCCATTGACCATTGGTCATGGTGAGCACGATGTCGAAGACCTTGAGGACGAGAATGGTGATGGTGGTCCAGACGGTGGCGATCGTGCCCCAGACCTGCGGAACCATGATCTTCCAGAAGATCTGCCAGCCATTGGCGCCGTCGATGACGGCGGCCTCGATGGTTTCCTCGGGAATGCCGCGCAATGCGGCCGACAGGATGACCATGGCAAAGCCGGTCTGGATCCAGATCAGCATGACCATGAGGAAGAAATTGTTCCAGAACGGAATGGTTATCCAGACTTCCGGCGTGCCGCCGAAAAGCTGAACAACGGCATTCAGCAGGCCGATCTGCGCGTCTGTACCGCCGCGATATTCGTAGATGAATTTCCAGATGACCGAGGCGCCGACAAAGGAGATCGCCATCGGCATGAAGATGACGGCCTTGGCGATGTTGCCCCACCAGATGCGGTCGGTCATGACGGCAATGACGAGACCGAAGAAGGTGCAGGCGGCCGGCACGACGGCGAGCCAGAGGATGTTGTTGAAGATCGACTGGCGGAATTCGGTGTCGTAGAAGGCCCAAACATAATTGGCGCCGCCGACGAACTGGCTGCCGTCAGGCCCGTAGAAGGACAGGATGAGGGTCGCGATTACCGGATAGACGAGGTAGACGACCAGCAGGAAAATCGCCGGTCCCAGGAAGAGCCAGGGGCGGATCAGGCCACGGCGGCGCAGGTTGACGGCGGCCGTATGGACCTCGGTCCCTTCCTTTGCCGGGAAAATTACGTCCAGAAGCTTGTTGGAACACCAGAAATAGGCGGCACAAAAGGCAACGCCGAATATCATGGCTCCAATCGCCGACACGATCTGCGAAAACATCCTTCCCTCCCCGAATTGACCTTCTTGAGACCACCCGTCCGACATCGGCCGCGCACGAAATGCGCGCCGCGACATGGTGCATGGCGTCGCCGGAACCTGCCGGCGACGCTTGGCTCGTTAAGTCTTACTTGATGGCGTCCCAGGACTTCTGGATGCCGTCGGCAACATCCTGCGCGGACTTGCCGCCGACGAAGTCCACCATGCCGGTCCAGAACGAACCGGCGCCGATCTTGCCCGGCATCAGGTCGGACCCGTCGAAGCGGAAGGTGGTTGCCGAGGTCAGAAGTGCACCTTCCTTGCGCAGCGTATCGTTGGCATAGGCAGCCGTGTTGACACCCTTGTAAGGCGTCAGGAAGCCGGACTGCGCCATCCAGACTTCTTGGGCGATCGGCGTCTGCAGGAACTGGATGAAGGCGCGAGCGGCCTTCGAGTCCTTGGTGATGGTCGCAAGCGTACCAGCACCTTCGACCGGCTTGCCGAGTTCAGGATGCGCGGCATAGGGCGGGAAGTAGAAGAAGTCCGCGTCCTGGCCAAGCTTGGTGCCATCCGGGAAGAAGGACGGGATGAAGGATGCCTGCTTGTGCAGGTAGCACTTCGGCGGCACCGAGAAGAGACCCTTCGGGCTGTCGCGGAAGTCCGTGGAAGCAACCGCTGCGACGCCACCGGCGACGAATTTCGGGTTCTTGGCAAACTTGCCGAATTCCTCGATGGCGGCAACGACCTTCGGATCGTTGAACTTCAGCGTGTTGTCGACCCAGTGATCATAATCCTGCGGCGTGTTGAGGCGCAGCATCAGGTCCTCGACCCAGTCGGTTGCCGGCCAGCCGGTCGCGCCACCGGAACCGAGACCGATGCACCAGGGGGTGCCGCCATCCTTGACGATCTGGTCGGAGAGCTTGAGCAGGTCCTCCATGGTGGTGGGAACCTTGTAGCCGGCTTCCTCGAAATTCTCCGGCACATACCAGACCAGCGACTTCAGGTCGGCCTTATAGGGGAAGGCATAGAAGGCATCCTTGCCGTCCTTGCCCTTGTAGGTGCCGTAACCGACCCAGCTGTCGCCGGCGCCATAATTGGTCTTGACCCAGGAAGCCAGGTCATCGCCGAGCGGCGTCAGATAGCCCTTGCTGGCGAGATTGGCGAGAAGACCCGGCTGCGGCAGGATGGCGACATTCGGCGGCGAACCGGCCTGCGTGTCGATAACGATCTGCTGCTCGTAGTTTTCCGAGGACGAATATTTGGCGTTTACGCCCGTCGCTTCGGTGAAATAGTTGAGGACGCTGGTAAAGAGCGCTTCGTCTTCGCCGCGCCAGGGGCCGAAGATGGTGAGCGTCTCACCCTTCAGGTCGGCATGGCCGGCTTTGAAGTCGTCATAGCTCTTCCAGTTGAACTTGGCATCCTGGCCGGGCTGGAACTTCAGATCGGCAGCAATCGCCGTGCCTGCCATCAAAGCGGCGGCGGCAACGGTCATCAAAAACAACTTCTTCATGTGGTTGTCCTCCCAAACATAAAACCCACGAGCCGAAACACGATATCGTGCTGCGCGCTCCATTCCTCAAAGCGCTTTGGCTACCTTCTCTCATCCATTGAGGACAGGAGAAAGTCAAGCGATTTTCAAATTTCGGCCCGTATACACGAAAAATCTCGCATTGCAGCATGAAATAACCGCCAATATTTTCGCTAATCGTCTTGTCTCACGCGCTCCGCCTGCTACATATTTGAAAGCGCTTTGGAAGCCATGGACGTTTCGGGAGGTTGCGTTGGCATCTTAGCGGCAGGAGTTGGAGGAGCCGAAATTCGTGAATCTGAAACAGCTATCGCAAATGCTGGGGCTGTCGCAGACGACAGTCAGCCGGGCATTGAACGGATATCCGGAGGTCAATCGCGAGACGCGCGAGCGCGTCCTCAAAGCGGTTCGGGAAACCGGCTATCGGCCCAATAAGGCGGCGCAGAGGCTCGCGACCGGCAAGGCGGGCTCGATCGGACTTGTCATGCCGACCTCACCCGGCAATTCTTCCGACGTGCATTTCAGCGAATTCCTGACCGGGCTTGGCGAGGAGGCCTTGCGGCATGATTTCCATTTCGTGCTGACGCCGGCAGATCCGAACGACGAGGTCGGCGCCTTGAGACGGCTGGCGGCCAGCGGCAATGTCGATGCCCTGTTTGTCAACTATTTGCGCGGCCACGATCCGCGTCTGGAGATGCTGAAGACGCTCTCCATCCCCTTCCTCGTGCATGGGCGCTCCATCGGCTCGGAGCCGGACTACCCCTATCTCGACATCGACAACGAGGCCGCCTTCTACGATGCCACGAAGCTGTTGCTGCAGCTTGGGCACAAGCGCTTCGCGCTGCTGAACGGCCTGGTCTATCTCGATTTCGCCATCCGCCGGAAGAACGGTGTCGAGGCGGCACTTGCCGAACGGGGCCTGACGCTCGATGAGGCTTGCGTCAGCCACACGGCCATGACGGACGAACAAGGCCTTCTCGTCATGGAGCGCCTCCTGCAGATGGAGCAGCGTCCAACCGCTATCCTCTGTTCCAGTACCGTGCTGGCGCTCGGCGCCGTGCGTGCCATCAACCAGGCAAAGCTCAAGCTGGGCGAAGACATCTCGCTGATCGCCCATGACGACGTGCTGACTTTGCTGAAACCGGAAAATTTCACCGTGCCGCTGACGACGACGCGCTCATCGTTGCGCGCCGCCGGCAACCGCATTGCCGAACGGCTGATCGGCGAGATCAAGCATAGCGACGAGTTTCCATCGCAGGAGCTTTGGAAGACGGAGCTGATCGTTCGCGCCTCGACCGGCGTCGCGCCGGACGATTGAGGCCGGTTTAGAGCGGTCAAGCGCCTCACGGAAACGCCCAACCGCTCTAAGCTATTGCTTTTACGCAATTCCAGACGGAAAACCGCTGCACACTTTTCCTGCAATTGCTCTAGAACTTCGGTGGCTGTTTTCCCGCGGTGCGATGAGCGGCAATGACGGTATTGGCCATCAGCATGGCAATCGTCATCGGTCCGACACCGCCCGGAACCGGCGTGATGGCAGCGGCGACATCGGACGCTTCGGCATAGGCGACATCGCCCACCAGCCGGCTCTTGCCCTCGCCCCGCTCCGGCGCCGCAATCCGGTTGATGCCGACATCGATGACCGTTGCGCCTGGCTTGATCCAGTCGGCCTTGACCATCTCCGGGCGGCCGACGGCGGCAACCAGAATATCGGCGCCGCGCGAGACCGAGGCCAGATCCTTCGTCCTCGAATGCGCCGTCGTCACAGTCGCATTGGCATTGAGCAGCAATTGCGCCATCGGCTTGCCGAACAGGTTGGAACGGCCGATGACGACGGCATTCAGCCCCGACAGGTCGTCGCCGTGAATACGCCGCACCAGAAGCATAGCGCCGGCCGGCGTGCAGGAGATCAGCCCGGTCTCGAGATCGCCGGTCGCAAGCTTGCCGGCATTCACGACATGCAATCCATCGACATCCTTGTCCGGCCGGATCGACTGGATGATCGGATCGGAATCCAGATGCTTCGGCAACGGCAGCTGCACCAGAATGCCGTGGATGGACGGATCTTCGTTCAGCGATGCCACGAGGCTTGCGAGCGCTTCCTGCGTCGTCTCGGCCGGCAGCGTGTGCTGGACCGACTTGAAGCCGCATTCCTTGGCCATCTTGCTCTTGGAGTTCACATAGGCGTGGCTGGCCGGATCGTCACCGACGATCACGACCGCAAGCCCGGTCTTCACGCCGGTCTCCGTCTCAAGCCCTGCCGCCGCCGCCTTCACAGCCTCGATCACCGAAGCCGCTGCAACCTTGCCGTCGATCACTGTCGTCACGCTGGTCTCTCCGATATGAACTCGGCGCCAATCTACAAATCATCGGCGCGCTGGAATTGCCTGCCAACGCCCTATGGTGTCTGAAAGCGGTAATTGCAAGGAGAAACGGCGGCCGGATCAATCGATGCCGGCATGCCTGTGCGCGGCATATGTCTGGACTTTGGCACGCAGCAGCGCCAGCTCTTCCTGGATGCCGGCCCATTGATCGAGACTGACCGGTCGGGTTTCGAGATCCGGATCAGCGACCGCGGTCGGCTGATGAGAGGGATCGGGGAGCACCGTAGATGCCGGCTCGATACCATCAGGGAAAGCGGGATCATGTATGCCGGTTTCCTCGACCTCATGGTCCTCTGCTGAGGTGACGTCATCCCGCGATTTTCGCAGGAAGATCACGCAGAGCGACAGGCCGAGACCGGCCAGGAAACCGATCGCCTGATTGCCGGCGAGATTGTCGTCAAGCGGCGCGCCGGCGGCGACGGCCTGCGAAATCACCGTCATCGGCGGCTTGGCTTCCGGCGGAGCGAAAGCGGCGCTTTGCTGGTCGGCCTCATAGCGAGTTTGCGCGGCGGCGACGGCCTCCTGCAATTGCGTGAGATGGGCGATGTCGACATCGACGCCCTTCTGACTGAGCGCGGTCATGCGCGCGGAAAGCGCGTCCTGCTGCTCAAGAGCGGCTTTCAACGCCGCATCGCTGCTGACGACAAGCCGCTGCAGCTGGCTACGGATACCAGCGGCAAGATCATTCACTGTCGCCTGCTGTGCGAGGAGGCGCGGGTGGCGTGGGCCGAGCTGGATCGCAAGCTGGGCGAGCTGCGCCTTGGCGGCGCTGTAGCGGCTGCGAATATCATCGAGGCCAGCTGCGGCCAGATCCGGTGGCAACGCACCGCTCATCAGGGAAGCGGGTGTCGCGGCTTTCGCCGCCGAGACATTGGCTCTGGCGTTACGCACCGCCAGTTCTGCCGCCTTGATGTCATTATCCAGCTGCGGACGCTGCTGTTGAAGAGCCACGGCCGCTGTTATCTTGTCTTCGCCATACTGAGCCTTGAAATTGGCAAGTGCGGCCGAGGCGCGATCAAGCTCCTTGCGGCTGCGATCGACCGCTGTGCCGCCTGCGCCGGATGCTCCGGCGGCCTGCACGACGGCCGCATCATAGATGGCGGCGACGGCCAGACGATTGGCAATTTCAGCGGATAGAAGCGGGTCACCTGACGTGACGGACAGCCGCAGGAGGCCGGTCGCATCGTCAATACCGACGGCTACGCCCTTGCGCAGGGCTGCCTGCGCCCGCGAAGGCGCGTCCGAAGCATTGCCGCTGCCGGATAGAAGCTCGATGGCAACACCAAGGGCGCCGGCGCGGCTCCCGCTGAATTCAGGGTTTCGATCCAGCTTCAACCTTGCGACGACATCCGAGAGTGCGGCCGGGGCGACCACACGCTTTGCCGCGACATCCAGCACCACCTGACGCGCCCTGCCCTCACCTTCGGCATGAAGAAAAGCTTGCGACATGTAAAGTGGCGGCGAGGCAAGCATTGTCGGGATGGCGGCTCCCACCAGTGCCGTCGCAATGACAAAGCCGAGGGAGCGAAGACTCAAAGACCAATTACGGGATCGGGATGACGGCTTGGGCAAGGCCGGTTCGGCGGTGTGCTCGAAAGGCTCGGCTCCACCATCGAGCAGATCGGGCACAAACTCCAGCAGATCGGAGAGGGGCTCCAAGGGCTGCTTGCCTGCCGGCTCACGCTCGGCGTAGCGGCGGCTGAGGATGCTGCCGATATGGTCAGCCAGCGGCTGGGCCGGCGGCGCTTCTTCCTGCGCCGGCGCCCTTCCACCCGACACCGGATAGGGATCGCCGGCCAGCCTCCTGCGCAGTAGCGCCCGCAACTGTGCATCGCGCGGATCGTCGGAATTGGCAGCGCGCAGATCGGCGCGGCTGCGAAAGCCATCGTCCTCGAGATAACGGGAATTAGGTCGGCCTGGCCCGTGCGAAGCCTGAAGGGCTTCTGCATCGTCAGGGTACAATCCGGTCCTGGCTTTGCTTTCGTGCATGGCGGGTCATCTCGGACGCATGGTCGCAAGACCAGTGCAAATGGTTAACCCACTCTAAACTTTCATGCCAAAGAAAGAGTTAACGCCAAGCCTGCAATTATCAACTTGCTAATTTATCCGGCGGCATGAGACGAGGCCGCGTGTGCTGCGTCTCCACCCGACCGATCCGCTGCTTGCGGCCGAACTGATGCCTGATGACCTGGTAGAGGAAAAGCGGCACGCCCAACATGTAACGCCGCCACAACCTGCCCGGCTCCAAGACCAAGCGGAACAGCCACTCGCTGCGCATTGCACGCACCAATGCCGGAGCGCGTGGTACAGTGCCCGAGATGAAATCGAACAGGGCACCCACCGTCAGGACCAACCGTGCATGCTGGGGTCCGACATGTTCGGCGACCCACTTTTCCTGCAGTGGCGTGCCCATGCCGACGATCAGCACATCTATCTTCTGCCGGCTTATCTCAGCGGTGATCGCATTGCTTCGAGCCGGATTGAAGAAGCCGTCGGAGACGACGACGAATTCATGCCACGGCGCATGCTGCCGGAGTTTTTCCGCCGCTTTCTCGACAACGGAACGGCGGCCGCCCAGAAGACCGATGCGTTTGGGGCGCTCCATGAAGGTGAGCAGCGCCGGAACGAAATCCGTGCCATTCAAGTTGGCGGGAAAGGCTTCTCCATGAGCGACGCGAGAAGCGATATCGAGACCGACCCCATCGGGCAGGACAAGATTTCGCTCGAGAACCTCACGATAGTTCTCGTCGCGCAGCATCACGAGCATGTTGTGGGCATTGACGAAGGAAATGGATGTCTGTCCGACGGGCAAGGATGCAAGCTCGTTGACGAAGGTCAACGCATCCTCCCAATCGAGATCGCAGACCGGCAGATCGAAGATCATACGGCGTGACGCTACGACAGCAAAATCAGCAACCTGGTTCAATCCAACAACCTCCTGCCGGCTTCGCCAAGATGACTGAGGCCGACGTTCTAGGCTTTGCCTATTCATCGCTCGTGCTGCGGCAATGATAAAAGCATCGCTAGGAGGTGTTTATAGCAAAGCAATCCCAACCTTCCGTTAGGATAAATGGCCGCAATTGCGTGAGTTCATCAAGGATTTGTTAAACATGCCGCCGGCGGAAAATCTACTCCGCGGGAACCTTGTCCGCCGCCGCATCCTGCACGATCTTGACCGGCTTGACCGTCTTCTTTCCAACGGTTTCTCCGCCGTGCGTCTCTTCCTTGGAGAGATAGTCGAGCTGCTGGATCAGCACGTCGGCAACATAGTCGCCGCCGAGCCGTTCGTTCATCCGCTTTTTCAGATCGCTGCGAAAAGCGGCAACGTCGAAACTTTGCGTATGGGCGATATCGATTGCCTTGTTGCCGATGAGCAGCGAAAAGAGCTCGTCGGTCGTCAGCTCGGGCAAAGGGATCTGAAGCGCATTGGCTTTGCCCTTCTCCATCATGAAGGAGATGCGCGTCAGGAAATAGCCGGTCACCTGGCCGTTGGCGATCACGGGAACATTGATCGATTCGCCCTTGACCAGTTCCTGCTGCGCCTTCTTGGCGTCGTCAGGACTGACCGCGGGCGCCGTCGCCGTCTGCACCGAAAAATAGACCGAAGCCAATGTTACGGCGCAGACCCACAGGCCGGTGAGGACGAGCTTGATCATCCGGCCTCACGGACGCGGAATTGCTCCTGCGAATAGGTGCCGTCCGCATCGGCATTCTGCACGGCATTCTTCAGAATGTCCGCGACGGCGCGAACCGCCTCGAGATGCGCTTCGACGCGACGGGCATTGAGCACCAGTTTCTTCTTCAGCCCATGAAGCTGCTCGATATGGGCAACGGCGAGATCCGCGGGATCGGTATCGCGAAACAGCATCGACAATTCGTAGAGGCAGCGGCTCTTGTGCGCGTTCGAGACCTTCAGATCGAATTCGGGGTCGCTGCCGATCCGATTGTTCTCGTTGTCGATAATCATCTCCAGACGGCCAAGGACAGACTTGATCCGATAGTCCTGTGACATCACTTCCATGGTGCTACCTCGCTTATGCTTTCTGGGACGTCAGCGTATTCTGATTGGTAATGCTCGTGTCGCCGTCGCTGGCGTCAGTTGCGGCAAGCGTCTTGCGCTGAAAATCCGTGACGGCGCTCAACGCCATCTTCTTGTCGTTCTCATTGGTCGCCGAGTTGATGGCGCCGGTATTGCGCATCTTGGTGACCTGTTCCTGATACATCTTCTCAGCGATGCCGACGCCGCCATTCTTGGCGATCGTGTTGCCGAGCTGCTCGGCCATCATGCCTTTCCAGATCTCGCCTGAAGCACCCTTGCCGTAGAGCGTTTCGCTGCTCGGCAGCATGTTCTTCACGAAGTTCTGCATCATCATGGCTTCGAACTTGCGATAGACCTGCGGCACCTTCGTCGGACCGGTATGGGTGTTCGCATTGGCAAGGCCGGCCTGGGTCGCGGCGCTGTTCAGCGCGCTGAAGGCGGCCCCGAAGCCGCTGCCGTTTTCGGCAAGGCTGGTGGCGGCGAAAGCAGCCTTGTTGGCGGCAAGCTTGGCCTGAGCAACCTCGACATCAGCCGGGTTGGCGGCCTTGACCACATCAAGAACCAAATCACTCGGAGGCGAAATAGCCACGTCACGTCTCCTTCTGCTATCGCATTCCCCCGAACATACGCGATGCAACGCTCGCGCCGGGGCATGTCGAATCAAACGGTCGGAGCGGGCAGGCAACCCAACGACGCACCTGCTGCTCCATGATCGTGACGATTATGATTTTTGAACCTTGCTGGAGGCTGGCGTTGCGCCGGCAAAGCGCTGATCGATGATATCGTAGACCGCATTATCGTCCGCTTCGCGCATTTCGAGCTCACGGGCGTCCTTCATGTGCTCTTCCAACCGCTCGGCTTTGGTGCGTTCCTGCTGGACCTTCATCTGAATCATCGTCTGGATGCCCTCCAGCTGCTGATCCCTGACCATCAGCCGGCCGTAACGTTCGGCGTAATGAATGGAGAACGCCATGTGCACGGGATCGACCGAGCCGATCGCATCCATGACCCTTTCCATCGATGCCGTAACATCGGAGCGCTGACGGGTCGTCTCGGCAAGTTCGTTCTCGGCGATGCGCTCCAGATGTCGCTGCATCGCGACCAAGCGCTTCAATTTCTCGGAACGGCTTCTTTCCACCATCGGCTAATGCCCGTTGAAGACGGTGAGGAACGCATTAGAGAATTGGCTGATCATCTCTGCGATACTCAGGTAAAGCATGAACAGTCCGCCCATCAGAAGATATGGCGTGGAAATGAAATAGATCGGAATTTGCGGCGCCAGCTTGTTGATGAAGCCGATCGAAATCTGGAACATCAGGCCATAGAGCAGAAACGGGCTCGACAGACGCAGCATGATGAAGAAGGTGGTTTCCAGCGTATCGGTGATGGATATGAGCGCGGCGCGCGGCTCGATCTGGCCGCCGAACGGAATGACGGAGTAGGAATCGACCAGCGCCTGCAGGACGTAATGGTGAAAATCCAGAATGAAAAGAATCATCAGCCCGCAAAAGCTGATAAGCCCGGTCAGCGACGTCTCGCTTGAATCTTCGATGATATCCGCCCCAGCCGGTGCGTTGAAGCCGATCAGCATCGATATGACGGTGCCCGCGAACTGCAGGCCCAGCGTATAGATCCGGGCCATCATGCCGTAGATGACGCCGATAATCGTTTCGCTGAAGATCAGGCGGATATAGCTTGCACCACTATTTGCCACCGCCGGATAGATCGTGTTCCAGAGCAGCGGCAAGATCGCCATGGACAGGGCCACGGAGAGAAGCAGCCGGATCTGCATCGGTATGCGACCGGACGAAAACCCAGGGAGCACCATTATGCAGCCGCCGATGCGGCAGAAGGCGACGAACACCGCCAGAATGGTCCCCTGAGGGTCAGGTATCATGAAATCGAACCCAGAATCTTGATCTCGATCCCCTTGGCCAATTCGACATGCGACAGAACCGGAAGGGTCGCGAACAGGCGTTCGATGATCATGCGCACATAGGAGCGTGTTTCCGGCGACGTGACAAGAACGAAGGGCATGCCCCGGTCCATGTATTCACGGATAACTTTGCCCGCCTGCTCGCTGAACTCTTCCAGGCTGCGCGGATCGATGTCGAATTCGACGATTTCGCCCTTCTGGTCGCGCTTCAGAGCCTGATGGAAGATGAGGTCCCATTTGCTGCCGAGGCGCAGGACGCGCAGAACGCCATTGTCCGCCAGGTCGCCGCAGAGCTGCTGCGCCATGCGGACGCGCACATGCTCGACGATCTGCTCGGTCTTGCGCACATGCGGCGCCAGCTCGGCAACCGCTTCGAGAATGAGATGCAGGTTGCGGATGGAGACGCGTTCGGCGAGCAGGAGCTTGAGCACTGCCTGCAGGCCGGAATAGGACATGTGCGACGAGCAGATTTCGTCGGCGAGCTTCTTGTATTCCGGGTCGAGGCGCTCGATGAGAATCTTGACGTCCTTGTAGGACAGCAACGCCGGCAGGTTGTTGCGGATGACTTCGCTCATGTGGGTGAGCACGACCGAGACATTGTCGATCGGCTGGAAGCCCTCACGCTTCAGGTCATCGACGAAGGCCTCGAGCACGGAGACCGCGGGCATGCCGAAGGCTGGTTCGCGAATCTCGTCGCCGGGAACGGTCGGCTTGCGGCCCGAACCGGTGACGACGAGCACTTCGCCGACACGCAGCATATTGGAAGCGATCGTCGTGCCGTGGATGCGGATCTGATACGACTTGTCGGCGATGCCCATGTCGTCGATCACCTTGATCTCCGGCACGACAAAGCCGTATTGGGTCGCAAACTTCTTGCGCATCTTGCCGACGCGGAAGGCCAGTTCCTGATGCGCGCCGAGCAAGCGCGTGGAGACGATCTTGCCGAGCGCCAGTTCGATCTCGGCGGTCTTCAGCACCGATTTGACCGAGTCCTTTTCCATCTCCTTCGTCTGCATGACCTTCTGCTCTTCGGCGTCGCGGCGAAGCTTGTTCTCGGCTTCGATCTGGCGCGGAATGAACCAGGCACCGGCCGCCAAGAGACCGCCGAGGAACACGAAAGGCAGGAACGGCATGCCGGGCATGACGGCCAGAATGCCCATCAGCACTGCCGACACGGCGAGCGCACGCGGATAGCCGCTCAGCTGGTTGAGAACCGCCTGATCGGTCGAACCGGCCGTACCGCCGCGCGAAACGAGAAGGCCGGCAGCCAAAGACACGATGAGTGCCGGCATCTGTGAAACAAGACCGTCGCCGACCGAAAGCTTGACGAAGACGTCCGCAGCCTGGCCAATCGGCATACCGTGACGGAAATAACCGATGATGATGCCGCCGAAGATATTGATGCAGGTGATCAGAAGACCGGCGACGGCATCGCCGCGCACGAACTTCGAGGCACCGTCCATGGCGCCGAAGAAGGAGCTCTCCTCCTCCAGCTCACGCCGCCGCCGCTGTGCTTCCTTCTCATCGATCAGGCCGGCCGAGAGATCGGCGTCGATGGCCATCTGCTTGCCGGGGATCGCATCAAGGGTGAAACGGGCGCCGACTTCGGCGATACGCGTCGCGCCCTTGGTGATGACGATGAAGTTGATCGTGATCAGGATCATGAAGACGATCAGACCGATGACGAAGTCACCCGACATGACCAGGCTGGCAAAGCCTGCAATGACACCGCCGGCGGCATCGTGTCCTTCATAGCCATGCGAGAGAATGACGCGTGTCGTCGCAATGTTCAGCGCCAGGCGCGTCATCGTCGCTATCAGAAGAATCGTCGGGAAGGACGAGAACTCCAGCGGCTTCTTGATCCACAAGGCCACCATGAGAATCAGCACTGAAAGCGCGATCGAAAAGGCGAGACCAAGGTCGATCAGAAACGGCGGAATCGGCAGAAACAGCACGCAAAGGATGACCATGATACCGAGGGCGAACCCGATATCACGAACGCTGGGATTGGCTTTGGGAAGTGCTAATGCGGGTGGTTGTGCCATCGACCGTTTCCATCTCTTCATGAGAGGGGGCAAACGGTTGACCCATTTGCCCATTCGGACCGATCTTTAGAAGGCGAAGCTTGCGCGAGAATGGCTTATAGCCAGCAAAGCACATGATCCGAAAGGCCGTTTCGGCTCTCGGATCCGATTCCTAGAAGCCGGACTGGATCCGGGAGAAGACGAGATTGGTGAAGATCGAAATCTGCGAGCCGACGAAAGGTGCGGTAATACCGATCGTCACCATCACGGCAACGATCTTCGGCACGAAGGTCAACGTCGCTTCCTGCACCTGCGTCAGAGCCTGAATCAAGGCGATCACGAGGCCGACGACCATGGCGGCGAGAACCGCTGGGCCGGAAGCCACAAGCACCGTCCAGATCGCCGCCTGGAAGATATCCAATGCATCGGCTTCATTCATGGCATCTTCATCCCTAATTCAGCAGCTACTCATTAGCTGCCGGACGAATCCGACGAATCATCGGTGCTAGTATCGCTCGACGACGACGGCGTATCAATGACCGTACCGGCCGGAGCGATCGTTACGCCGGCCTGGATGAGAATCTTGTCGCCAGCATTGGTCTGAGCAATGATACCGTCCGTATAGACGGTCACTTCCTTGATCGTGCCTGTGGTCTTGCCATCGGCGCTCATGATCTGCTTGCCGATATAATCGGAGGCCTGCGAGATCCATTGGTTCTGCAGCACCGTTTCCAGGTGCGAGTTCGTCTGGATCTGCTGTTCGACCTGAGAAAAGCTTGCCAGCTGGGAAATCTGCTGGGTCGCATCCATCGGCGCGGTCGGATCCTGGTTCTTCATCTGTGCGATGAGGAGCTGCAGGAAGTTGTTATAGTTCAGGGTAGCGCTCGCACCCGCCGTAGCGGCATTCTGCGCTGAATTGCTCGAAGAGCTGCTGTTGTTAACGGCGTCTACCGTTGCCATGGAGCAATCTCCCGGCGGATATGCTCGATCGTAGCCGCCGGCATTTCCTGATTGTTCAGAATGTTGTCTTCGACCGGATAGAGCCCGCGGATCGCCTTCAAGGCGTCGAAGGCGCGACCGGTGGCGACGAGGCCGTCGATACGCTTCAGCTCGGCCAGCACTTCCTCATTGTGGAAGCACGACAGCAGCATGACGATCGACTTGCGGAACATCGCCGTCGATTGCTCCTTGCCCTCGGGATTGATGAGGATCATCTGCGCGATGAAATAGAGTTGGCGCAGCGGCGTCTTGGCTTCCTCGGGCTGAAGCACGTGGTTTTCAAGCAGGAATGTCACATCATTCAGGAATTCCAGAGCAACCTTGCGATCGACGCGCAGGACGGCTCCGTTGATAAAAATCTTTTCCCCGGCTTTAAGCGATATACGAAGCGTACTTTTCATTTAAGTCCATCCCTGATGATGGTGGTGACATCGATGATGCCTTGATAGTTTTCCGACTGGCGCCGCCGGATTCGATCGCATTCCTTCAAAATCCAGATGGCGATCGAGATTAGGTTGGCCCGCAGTTCGACGTTGAGCTGGTTCTCCGGACTTTTGAGATCCTCGACAAAACTGACCCATACGCGCCGCGTATAGTAGAGGGCCTCAATCGCTTCGCGGCCGTATTTCCCCGCATCACGGGCCGCAGAGAGAAGAGCTACCGACCGGTCCAGAACTTGCCGTTCTCTTTCCTTGGCGTCGGCCACTGCATCCTGCAGGACTTCCGCATATGAGAACTGATACATTCATGCATCCTTCCTGGTCATTCCTTCCCTTTGATCATCAAAGGTAATTTACAAGACTTAGCTGCTGGATCTTCGAGACAATGGTGTAGGCGGTTTCAAGCTGGGTCTGGAGGCTATTGACCTTGGTCGAGGCCTCATAGGGATCCACGCCCGTCAGGTCGCCTATGTTCGTATTCAGAATGGTCTTCTGCGCGTTCAGCGTCGTGTTCGCATCCGTCAGGCGCGATTGCGAGAGGCCGAGCTGGCTTGCCTGGCTGTTCAACCCATCGATCGCCTGGCGCGCGTAGCTGATGGCCTGATCGGTAACGGCGTTCTGCGCATCCTGATTGAGCGCCGGCGTCGTGCCCGTCAATGCATTGGCGACCGTGCTTGCCAGCGCCATGTAGCGCATGCCCGCCGAGTTGGAATTCGTCGAGGTTTCGATGACTTCCGAATTGCTGATCCGGCTCGCCATGTTCTGATCCGAGGCGCTGGACCAGCTGGCCCAGCCGCTATCGGATGTGAACATGGGCTCGACCTTGGTCGTGATGAAATCTTTCATCTGGTCGCCTGTGAGCTTGTCTATCGTGGTACCATTGGCTGTCGCATAAGCGGACAGTGCCGTCTGGATCGCTGCATTCGTCGACGCGGATTTATCCGTCATCGGCTGCACATCCGTGTTGGTGCCGGCGAAAAGATATTCGCCGTTGACCATGGTATTGCCCGACGCGATGACGCTCGATAGCGCCGATGTCGCGACCTGCTGGGTCAGTGCTATGCTGGTACTGTCGGTGCTTCCGCGCAGAGCCACCAGCTGATCCATCAGCTTCTGCGCCTGCGTGCCCATGCCGGTCAGGGCAGTCTGCGACGACGTCATCCGCTGGCTTGCAATCGAATTGCTGCCGAGAATGGAATCGATGCGCGACACATCCCTCGTAAGGTTGACGCTGAGCGCGGTATTGCTACCCAACGCGACGCCGATGTCGGCATAGACGCCGGTGGTTGCCTCGGTTGACGCACTGGTCATTTCATTCTGCGCCTGACGGATCGTCTGGCGCATGGCGTTCTGAATGGCTTGGCTTGAAATGAAAGAGAGTTTCATGGCTTAGCTCGCAATATCCAGTACCGATTGAAGCATCTCGTTGACGGCGTTCAATATCTTGGTTCCAGCCTTGTAGGACTGCTCGATATCCATCATCAGCGTCAATTCTTCGTCGAGGTTGACGCCGGTCGCATTCGAATAGGCAGTCGAGGAACGCGATACGGCCGCAGAGGTATTTTCCGCCGCTGTCGTCGCCGAGCTACGTTGCCCCTCGAGCCAGCCGATAGAGCTGGATGCATAGTCCATAAGGCTGGCCTTGCTGTCGGAGCCAGCTTTCGGGTCGAAGTTCATCTTCGTATTCATGCCAGTGATGTAGGCATCAAGCTGTGTAGAATAGCCGCTGTCGCCGCTGGTATTCTTGGTGTAGCCAGTTTCCGTCGAGGTGTTGTTAATACCACCATCACGCAGCAATGACGGATTGCCACCTTGAGACGTGACTAATTTCGAATTAACGGTTATCGAGCCAGCGAGGCCCGCAACGGCGGTAGCGCCTGTTGGGACAGTGCCCCCGCTCCATGTGAAGAGACCGGGCAGCGTCGGCTTTGTCGGGTCGCTATTCGTCTCCGCGAAGGTCGTCACCAGACCGCGCGCAATTTCATCGAGCTGCTTCTGATAGGTCGGTGCGACATCGTCGCGAACCTGAAGCGCCGCCTGAAGCGTGCCCTGCGCGGTCGTGGTTGCGCCTTGGCCGGGGGTGAGCGCAACACCGTCGATATAGACGTTGTTGCCGGTGGTACCTGCCGTATAGGAATTCGTCGGCGTAAAGGTCACAGTGCGCGGAATGGTCTCGAACAGCGTCGTGCCGCTCGATGTGTACAGCGCCATATCGTTATTGCCGCGCGTCACCGGCGTAACGCCGACGATCTGCGAAATCTGTTTCAGGATCGAATCGCGCTGATCCATCGCGTCGGCAAGCGCATTCGATGTGGGACCGGCGGCCGTGCTCGCAGATTTCACTGCATCGTTCGCGTCCTGGAACTGCTTCAACAGGCCGTTCAGCGTATCGACGTCGGAGCTGATCTGCTTGTCGGCGTCGGACCGGGCGTTCTGTACAGCGGTCGTGGCATTGTTGAGCGACGTGGCAAGGCTCTGGGCCGCATTGATGGCGGACTGCGCTGCCGTCGTGCTGGATGGCGACCCCGAATAGGTCTGCATCGCGGTCTGGAAAGCCGAAAGATAGGTCGAGGGTGCGATCTCGTTGGCGTTGCCGCCGAGTGTCGTCGATTGAAGGTTGCTGTAGGCATTCAAAAGCAGCTGCTGCGCCGCGTCCGAAGAGGCGTTGGCAAGGTATGCCTTCTGCAATGCCGGCTCGTCGCTGCGGGCAATCTTGACGACCTGTGCGCCGGCGCCGTTTGTCGTCAGCACAGCCTGCCGACGCGAATAATCCGTGTTGCTCGCATTGGCGATATTGTTCGACACGACACTGCTCTGCGTGCCGGTATTGTTGAATATTGCCTGCGCGTTATTGAGAGCTGTTGTGAGCGACATGACTGACTCGATACCCTATTCGTTTTAGCGCCGCAGATTGGCCGATGGCGCGCCGGATGTGTCGGGATAGCCCATCAGAATGAGGCCGGCGGACTCCAGATTGTCGTTTGCATCCCGTGAGAAGGTCCCCGAAATGACCGAAAACGACCGTCTGCAAGCGTTCTGAGATACGACGAAGCCATTATGAGCCGACATCGCATTGGCGCCGATGCCGAAAGCGGTGCCCAGACGAACCGTCTGTGCATTCCGCTCCGCAATCGCGGCCCTCA
Organism: Rhizobium sp. A22-96; assembly: GCF_053521805.1. NCBI lineage: Bacteria > Pseudomonadati > Pseudomonadota > Alphaproteobacteria > Hyphomicrobiales > Rhizobiaceae > Rhizobium > Rhizobium sp. A22-96. The sequence goes on along the minus strand of NZ_JBNWDQ010000005.1, from coordinate 530,806 downwards.
TGCTGTCGAAATTCCTCATCTGGAATCCTCGTTATCCTTGATGCGACCAAGAGTAGGTGGCGGGCCTTGCGTGAAGCTGTCTGAGAAGACGAAAAAACGATCATCGGAAAATGACGCTGCGAGAAGCGAAGCAATGCCCGCGTGCGGCGCGATACGGGAGAGAAATGTAAGAAACAACGCACCATAGGATCCGGGCAATGGCCAGGTGCGCCGACAAAGCAAAGGCCCGGGAATCACTGGATTCCCGGGCCTTTGGCCAAATTCTGGAGGTTAGTAACCGATTGAAGCCTCAGCTCCAGTCGATGCAATAGCCAAGGAAGCGCTTGGAATCGACAGGGTCAAAACCGAGCTTCTTGCGCAGCTTCTTGCGCAGCTTCGAAATATGGCTTTCGACGACGTTCTCTTCGACTTCCTCGTCGAAGATGCCGTAGATCGCGTTGAAGATCTGCGTCTTCGTCACCCGGCGACCGCGATTGGCGATCAAGTATTCCAGGATACGACGCTCGCGCCGCGGCAATGCGAAAACGTCGCCGTTGATTTCCGGATCGCGCCCATCCGCAAAGATGCGAACCGGTCCGACATCGGTATAGTTGCTGATGGCCTTGAGCCTCCGGCGGATCGCCGCGGCTCGTGCCAGAATCTCTCTGGGATGCACCGGCTTGCGTACGACATCGTCGACACCGCAATCGAAGAGTGCAAGCGTCGACTCCAGCGAAGGTTGATCGCTGACAGCGATCACCGGTGCAGTCGTACGGTCACGAATCGCTCTTGGGAGCTCATGAACGTGCTGCCCTTGTCCGATCAAAAACGCTTCAACAGCAGCAATATCGCCCTCTGCCGCCGTCGTGACCCATTCGCCAAATTCGCGAGGGTCAAATCCCGTGGACGGGATGCCCTCCCGCCCAAACAGTGATGTATATCCGTCCTTAACAAGCTCTCGCTCATCAACCACTACGATCATTCGTCCGCCTCCGAATCAGTGTGGTGTTTCGATGGACTATGGGTACGAATCGGGCGAATCACGAACAACTGTCGGAAATGAGTGACGGAAATTAATAATTGATTAACTTTAGAGGTGCGATTTGCACTAGATGTAGTGGGTACCTTGCGGTTTACACCGATAAAAAAGTTGTTAGTTAGCTTATCGTTAATATGCGCATTTCAGGCAAAGAGATGGCAGTCAACCTCGACATAAGGGTTAGCGTCAGCTAACCGGATAGGCAATACAACCTATGGGCGTTCTAATTTTGGCAGAAAGTTGCCGCGTTGGCCGTCCATTTGCCATAGCCCGTTGCCACCAGATTGGCGATGACGCGACAAACATAGACCTTCTGGGCGGGGTCGTTGTTTGGGCCTGCGTGGTATCTTGCTACCGCCATCGTCCAGGTTTCATGCCTGTCATGCAGATTGCGGAGAAACTTGGCGGCATACTCGACATTACTACGCGGGTCGAACATGGCAGTCACAGAGGTGAAATTTTCACCGTGAAAATACTGGTTGATCTGCATGCATCCGACGTCGATAAGCTTCGCTCCGTTCTGCCGCGCGGCAGCAAAAACCTGCAGGGCGGCATTCTCTGACGGCGGAAAAATCGGCTTGCCCTCGACGTTGAGCGCATAGGGATAAAGCGATCCCTTGCGCCCGGTTTCCGTCAAACCGACCGAGTAGAGAATCCCTTCCGGTATGCCGTATTTAGCAGCGGCTGACTGGATCTCACGTTCGCAGAGGCCGGCTGCACCATTGTCGGGTGGCGTTGCGTTTCCCGATGCGAGAGCATCAGAGGTAAACTGCCCCAGAGCGAGAACGCTGAGTGTTGCCAGCAGCGCCATCTTCCGCGCCACGTTCCGCCGAGCTGCGATTGCCATTGTTTCCATTTGCCTGCTGCCCCGAATAGTTCTGGCCTTTCGGACGTGCGTCACCGCCCTGCCCCTGGTTCAACAGGGATTGCTGCTGAGACTGATTCGATCCGGACTGCCGACCGCTATCCGACTGTTGATCCGCATTCGAGGCCATAGTGACGGTGATGCTGTCGACCTGATAGCCCTGAGCCCGCAGCGCATCGACCATATGGCTCTGATCCGCATGCAGCTGCCTGTAGGCTTCTCCGGTCTGCACCTTCAGATCGACGCTGAGTTGATCGCCCGAAAGCCGCATCGTCGCGGTAACATTGCCAAGGTTGTCGGGATTGAGCTGGATCTTCAGCGTGTTGACGACCTTGCCCGTGCTGGACAAATTCGCAGCATTGGAAAGCGCCGAGCCCGGCTGCATCGCTGCCGACCACTCGCGGTCACCAGCCAGCGAACCGGCGACCAGCGCGGAGTTGGCAGCAAGCCCGAGGTAACGTCGAGAATCAAGAACGGTAACGGCCGGCAGGTCGCCGCTCGCAGGAGCATCTACCTTGACCTCGGCGGCGTCGTCACCCTTCTTGGAGATGGACATATCCAGCGCGCCGCTTCGCCCGTCAGCACGCGTCAACCGGAAGGTCTGCGACGAATCCGTTGCTGTGCCATCTTCGGGCGGCATGGAATCCGCGGTGGTTCCCTTAAGCGTCGTATTGGAGAGCGGCACGCCCTGAATCTTGGTATCGCCCGTTGCCTGCCCGGTCGTCGTCATCGCGCTTTGAGCTGCAGCAGCGGCTTGCGGAACATTCAGGAGCGACAGCGCGTCAGAGATTGTGTTGGCCGCCTGGGCGCCTTGCGTCGACGTTGCCTTACCGTCATCAGTGGTGGCCGCATCCTTCGTATCTTTCACGGCGGGTGCCTTGCCATTGCCATCAGCGACAGCGGGTTGTCCGCCCGCAGCCACGGCCTCGGCCAATTGCTGCGCAATGTCGGCAAGCTGAGCCGATACATCAATCTGTGTCGGCATCTTGGTAGCGTCGGTGGTCGGCGCGGCCGGGTCCGTCGATATGGCGGCAGCATCGGTTTGTGTAGAAGCCGGATCGGCCTGGGCTGTCGCCGAAGCTGCCTTCTGCAGTTCGATCAGAGATTTCGTGAGCGAGAGAGCAGCTGCCCCTTGCGGAGACTTCGATCCCTTGGCCAGTCCGGCAGGATTGGCGAGATTGGCTGCAGATGTGTCGATCATCGCCGCTCCGGCATTGGCGCTTTCATCAATGGCAAGTGCGAGCGCCGCGGGATTGCCCGCCGCCGTCTTTGTCGCGCCTGCATCTTCGTCCGGATCGGTGCTGCTGGTGGTAGCTGCATTCGCTCCCGCACTGGTATTGCCCTTCGTGCCGGATGACTTGGATCCATTGCCAAGCGAGTTCGACAGGGCGTCGAGAAAGCCTTTGCCGCTGTCCTGCTTCCCGGAGCGGGCACCTTTCGCGGCAGCAAGAATATCCGCCCCGGATGAGGCGCCGGATACACCGATGTCGTTCATGATCAATGACTTTCTTGCTTCAACAGGCCGTCGATGGCATCCAGCTTCGAGCGGCTCGTCGTGACGAATGCGTTGAACGAAGAGTCGGCCTCCTGCCGCCCTCCCTCCGGGGCGGGAGCTGCTTTTGTAGCCGCCCCCTGCTCAACACCCGCCGTGCCGGGAGATTGGCCTCCCGCTTGATTCGTCACAGCAGCATCGTGTTCAGTACTCTGTTGATTGGGCAGGTTAGAAACATTGCCTTGCCCGAGGCTTGCAGGATCTGGCGTGCGCAGGATCTCCTGCGCCACTGCCTTTGCAGCGTCGCGCAAGGCCCGATCCTGTGCATTCAATTCCCCAGCGGGCATCTGATTGAGATTGCTGATTGCCGCTTCGAGGCCAGGCGTCGATACACCAGCCACCCCGCCATAAAAGCCCGCCAAGGCGCTGAAAGCATCGCTGCCATCATTCGTTATGGCCTGGGCACGGTCCGCCGCCAGGGCAGCAAGATCAGACTTGCCGGCAATCGCCGCGCGTCGCGCCATGCGCAGATAGATCTCCCTTTGCCGGGGAGGATCCATGAAGGAGAGAATGTCGATGATATCCTGCTGCTTGACGTCGGAATCGTGATCCACCACCAGCTGCACGAAGAGATCGGCGAACTGGCTGGCATAGGGGGAATGCAGGAAGCGTCTGGTATAGCGCTGCGCATATTCGAGCCCCAACGGCACCAGCCCGGAATCGGCACACAAGGCGAGCGAACGGCGCAGTGCCGATTCCTCGACGATCGTCCCGGGTGCCATCACCCGCGCCCAGTCGTAGAGCTTCAACGCAGCCGGAGCATTCTTGCCCGACATGACGTTGCCGGCAACGAGGGAAAGATAGGGGCCGATAGGCTTGTCGCGATATTCCCTGGCAATGTCTGCGAGCGTGTTGACGACCAGCAGCCCCTTGCCGTTCAGATATTTCCTGAGCACATCGGCAACGCGATTGTCGAAATTGCCATTAATGTCGCGCGACATGAGATATTCGAGCGTTTCCGGATTGCCGCCGCTCATCGCGTAGATCAGCGCCGCATCGGCATTGCGGCTGTCTTCAAAGACGGATTTATCAGCATTGCGCAGGCGCTCGTCGATGGTAGCCAGCAGAAAGCGTTGCATCTCGCCGGCTGAACTATCGCCCGCAACCACGGAATCCTGGACGAATTCGAGCGAGCGCAGCATCTTGTAGAGCGGCAAGCTGTCCTGCCCCTCGGCACGAGCGCCCGCTGGCGCGAGCATGCCGAAGGTCAGCGCAAGTGCGAGGCGACGACGATGCTGTTTGCGCGCCATGACCTATCCCTGCTTGCCTTGTCCTGGCTTGCCTTTGCCCGAGGCAGGCTTCGCAGGGTTCTGGGTGTCCGGTGTGGCGGGGTCCTGCGCAGCCTGGCTCGCCGGGGCGGCAATCAGGATCTCGATGCGACGATTGGCATCGTTGAAGGGATCGTCGGGCAGCTTCAGCCGGCGGTCAGCGAAACCTGAAACCTGCACGATCCGCTTCTCATCCAGGCCACCGCTTGTCAGCATGTAATAGGCGCTCTGGGCGCGATCGAGCGACAGGCGCCAGTTGTCGTTGCGGCCGCCGACCATATAGGGGCGTCCGTCTGTGTGACCACGGACCAGGATCGAACCCTTACGTTCGGACAGGACCTTGCCGATCTTTTCCATCGCCAGCACCATTTCCCGGCGCGGCACGGCAGAACCGATATTGAACATCGGATCGTTGCTCTGGTCGGAGATCGTCACGAGCACACCGCCTTCAGCCGCAGTGACTTCCAGACCCTCCGCCAGTTGGCCGGCGACCCCACCGATCTGCGACTGAATTTCCTGCTGCAGTTGCTTGGCTTCCTGCTGCTGGGCTTTCGTCGGCGTGACATCCTTATTCTGGGCGACGGCGGCATTATCCTCGAACGTCGAGGCGTCGCTTTGCACCGTCTTGCTGGCGAGCTGTTGCTGTCCTGGCTTGTCCTGTTGCTTGGCGGATGCCTGCTGTTCGCTCTGTGTCGGCTGTTGCTCAGGAGTTTCCGTCTGGCTGGCCGGTTGACCGCTGTCGGCAGCCGTCGCCTTGGACAAGGCCACGACCTCTCCCTTCGGCGATTGATCCGATTTGGCGGACTGTTCCTCGTTCGCCTTTTTCGATGCGCTGGAAACCTGAACCTGCTTGGTCCAGAAATCCGGATCGAATGGATCGCGATAGGCCTGACCGCCATCGGCGCCCGTGGCCGGGCCGGACTGCGCAGCACCGCCCTCGCCCTTGGCGCTGACATTGGCCTGCTGACCGACCTCCTGGGCGATTTCGGCCAGAACCGAATAGGGGTTCTCGAAGAAATCGGCTTCGGAATAGTTCGTCTGGTCGCCAGAGGTGGATGTCAGGTCTTCGCCCGTTTTGGCGGATTTGCCGTCGTTCGGATTGTCCTGCGGCTTGTTCGATTTTTGCTGATTCTTCTCGCCGTCAGCCTGGTCGACAGGCTTCTTGAGGCCCTTTTCCGTCGGCTTTTCGTCGGCAAGCTTGATGGGATTGAAATAAGAGGCGACCGAAGCCTTCGTCTCCTCGTTGGCGGCATTCACCAGCCACATCACCAGGAAGAAGGCCATCATCGCCGTCATGAAGTCGGCATAGGCGATCTTCCACGCACCACCATGACCGCCTTCGTGATCGCCACCACCATGACGCTTGACGATGATGATCTCATGCTTGCCGTGATTTTGATCGCCGTCACTCATTTCAGAATCTCTTTCAGGCTGGCGGCCCAGGCAGTCATGCGTGTCACGAGAACGCTCTCGCCGATGGTGACGGTGAGATCGACGTCCTGCGCCTCGATATGGCGCAGCAGAGCAGACTCTTCACCGAGTTTGGCCTGGAGTGCCTCGAAGAGATGACTGGGACCGCTCACAGAGATCGGGCCTGCGTCACCTTCAAGAATTGCCGACCTGACCAAATCCGCGAGATCGGCGACGGCCTTGTTCGTCAGCGTTTCCGTCATGATCGGCGCAAGGACTGCGGCGGCTTCCGCACTGATTGCCTGCCCGAGCATGGTGGCGATGCGGGTCATGTCCGCAGCTATTCTTTCCGCCGCCTGCTCTTCGTACCGTGCCCGCAAGGCATCGGCCTCGGCGCGAAAGGTTTCGCTCATCGCATCGAGCTCGGCCCGATGCTTTTGAGAGAGATCCTGTGTCGCCGCCTCATGGCCCTCCGCATAGGCGGCGCGGCGTTCAGCCTCGACATCGACCGGCGGCTCCACTGCGCTTTCCGGAAACTCCATCGGCTCCGCGAAAACCATATCGGCAATGCCTGCGGGCGGAGCCTGTTCGACGCTGAAATCCTTGAGATATCGGGACAGTGTCAAACTCACGCGCGCATCTCCCCATTCGCGTCGGCAAGACGCTGCAAGTCGATGCCACAAGAGGGCCGATCATTTCCCATTCTCAAAACGTTGATCATCACGCTTCCGGTTTCCGTCCTCTGGTGGCGCGCGCCGGAGATGACTGATATCTCCGGCAAGCTTCGCAACCGTGCCACTGCGCCGAACCGTAGGCAGTCAAACTTGTGCGAGGATGAATGCGGGGCAGCTTTGGCACTCTTGCCGCGCCGCCTGATGCATCATTTCGCCTGAAGGAGAATCAACACCTTGCTCGCCATGCTGTTGGCGATCGACAAGGACTGGATGCCCATCTGCTGCGCCGTCTGCAATGCGCTCTGACGCACCGCCGCTTCTTCCATCTTCGTATCGACGAGATCTCCGACACTGACCTTGATGGCGTCGCTGAGCTTGGAAATATAGTCCGACTGATCGTCGATATTCGACTTCATCAGGCCGAGCGTCGAATCGGCCGAGGTTGCCGACTTCAGAAGTGAATTCGTGACATTGATCATATCGGTCAGCTCGTCATCCGTCGTGCTGCTCGAAATGGCAATTTCGGTGCCGCCGGCCGGCGTTGTGCCTGAATCGGCAGCCAGAAGATAGTAGTTGCGAGCCGGCGTGCTGCCGCCGCTCGATGTGCCGAGCGTGCTCGCATCGATGTTCTTGGTCAGCAACCCCTTGCTGGCATCGGTGGTATCGATCATCAGGGTTTGAGAGCTGTCGTAACCGATCGTGGTGAGGCTTACCTGGCCGCCTGCACCACGGGTGAAATTACTGATCACCGACTGCTGCGTGCTGGGATTGGCGCTGTTGTTGTAAAGCCAGTTCTCGCCGGAGAAGGATGCCGACTGCGTGACTGATTGCAGCTGATTCTTGAGCTGCTGGATATCGGAGTTGATGGCGTTCTTGTCCGTACCCGCCTCTTTTGCCGAAACCAGCTTGGTCTGGATCTGTGTCAGGAGGCTGACGACCGTGTCCATGGCAGTCGATGCCGTATCGACCTTTGAAGCGCCGAGGCCGAGCGCATCCGTGATCGTGGACAGGCTGCTCTGGTCGGAGCGCATGGTGTTTGCCATCGACCAATAGGTAGGATTGTCGCTTGCATTCTGGATGGCATAGCCGGAGGAGACCTGCTCCTGCACGACACCGAGATCCTTGTTGATTCCGCGCAACACAGTCAGTGCCGCGGACGTGGCTCCATTTGCCGTCACATTGCTCATCTGAAAATCCGTAAATCATTGGGACTGGCAAACCGGGCCGATCCGGCAGCAACGATTGGCCTCATGCCCACCAGCGGGAAAGATCCCAGCGCGGCCCGTCGCTAAAACAAGATGCTTCAATTGCTTTGAAGACGGCCGTGGCCAGCTCTTGAGCAAAGACTGCAAATCAATTGGCGGCAACGTTAACAAAAGCTTATACGCGGCGACAAGAGAGAAATGCCGCCGCGCGATCTCGGCGCAAGCTCCACTCAAGGCTCACTTGAAGAGAGCAAGAACGTTCTGGGCGCTGGTGTTGGCGATCTGCAGCGACTGGATCGCCAGCTGCTGCTGGGTCTGCAGGGCCGACAGCCTGCTCGACTCTTCTTCCATGTCCGCATCGACGAGCTTGCCGACGCCGGAGTCGATGGTGTCGCGCAGCGTGGAGACGAAACTGGTCTGCAGATCGATGCGGGTCGAGAGCGAGCCAAGCTGCGAGGACGCGCTCGTCAGGGCGTTAAGGGCTCCCTGCACGAGATTCATCGCCTTGCCGATGCCGCCGCTCGTCATATTGGTGATATCGAGGCTGAAGACGGAATAGGAGGTGCCGTTGATATTCTGCTTGGTCCCGAGGATGCCCGAGCTGGTGTCGATCGCGCCGCTGGCCTTGGCGCCGAACAGCACGTTGCCTTGCGAACTGGTATTGAAGCTGTAGCTCGTGCTGTTGACGGCGACCGTGCCGTTGTTGTTGCGCACGAAGGAGGAGACCACGGAAGCCGAAGCGCCGTTGGCCGCAAACATCCAGTTCTGGCCGGAGAAGGATGCGGATTGGGCGATGCTCTCCAGCTGCTGCTGAAGCTGTGTCACTTCTTCCTGCACGTCCGATTTGGAGACGCTGTTTTCGGTCGCCGCGACAAGCTTGTCCTTGATCTGCTGCACAACGGTAATGGCATTGTCCATCGCCGTATAGGCCGTGTCGACCTTGGCGGCGCCCAGGCCCAGCGCGTCGGATACTGCGGAAAGAGCGCTATTGTCGGAGCGCATGGTCGTCGCGATCGACCAATAGGCGGCATTGTCGGCCGCCTTGGCGACGCGATAACCGGACGAAACGCGGCTCTGCGTATCCTGCAGGTTGGTATTGATCCCGCGCAGGGTCTGAAGTGCGGACATAGCCGCGTCGTTGGTGAGGATGCTGGTCATCGAGGTGCCCCTTGTGGCTGAAATAGAAAGGGACATCCGGTCTGCGGCCGGGAACGGCAATCAGCCTCATGCTTGTTAACCGGCTCTTAGGAGAGGTTAACCAACCGTTGCGTTAGCTGCAACTGACAGGAATAGGGTTAATAAAAGGTTAACGCCGGCGGCAAAAGTTAACGGAATCATTCGGCCCGCCCTTCGACCGATTCCGGCCGGCGATGCCATTTCCACCACCTTTCATTGAACCAGACCGATTGACTTCCGTGAGGCGTGTGGGAAGCCCGCGTATTTCCTTGAAACACAGCCTCCTGACACCTCCTCGAGCACGCAAGTCAGCTTCGCGCCATCTTCGCAGGCGTAGCATAGTCAGGATACGCCCAATGTCGGTGAGATGCGGCCAGGCGCCCTCCGCTGCACTCCGACGTTAACGTCGGCCCTTCCGGCCATATAAGAGGTTATGATGTTCAGCTTGCAGGACGCCGGTCGAGCGGCGGTCGATCGCCATCAACGAACAAGCCTCGACCCCGACGACTGGCAGAAGATGCGTGAGCAGGGTCATCAGATGCTCGACGACATGTTCGACCATCTGCAAACGCTCGGCACGAAGCCGGTTTGGCAACTGCCTCCTTCCTCCGCGCGCGCCTCTTTCGATGCGCCATTGCCGGTCGAGCCCAGCGACCTGACCGACGTTCATGCCATCTTCCGCGATGACATCCTGCCCTATGGCAGCGGCAACATTCATCCGGGTTTCATGGGCTGGGTCCAGGGCGGCGGTACGGTTGCCGGCATGTTGGCCGAAATGCTGGCCGGCGGCCTGAACGCCAATCTTGGTGGGCGGGATCACATGCCCATCGAGGTCGAACGCCAGATTATCCGCTGGACGCGTCAGATATTTTCGTTTCCAGATACGGCTGGCGGCATATTCCTGACCGGCGCGTCCCAAGCCAACTTCGTGGCGGTGCAGATAGCGAGATGCCGCAAACTCGGCGTTGGCGTTCGAGAAACCGGCTCACGCGAGGACACCCGACTGGTCGCTTACGCCTCGAGCGAAGTGCATGGCTGCGTTCCCCGGGCCTTCGAAATGTCCGGCATCGGCAGCAACCAACTGCGGCGCATCCCGGTCGATAGTGCTGGGCAGATCGATGTCGAGGCGCTGGAGCAGGCCATTCTGCACGACAGGCAGGAGGGCCACACGCCCTTCCTGATTGTTGGAAGCGCCGGGACGGTGAACACCGGCGCGGTCGACGATCTCCTTGCCCTGCGTCGGGTCGCAGACACTTACGATCTTCATTTTCATGTCGATGGTGCGCTGGGCGCGCTCGGCATTCTGAGCCAGGATCTCGCGCCTCTGTTTGCGGGTATCGAGACCTGCGATTCGCTGGCCTTCGACTTTCACAAATGGGGCCAGGTGCCTTACGATGCCGGCTTCCTGCTGGTTCGCGACAGCGCCTGGCAACGGCAGACCTTTGCCTCGGACGCCGCCTATCTCAGCCGCGCCAGCAGCGGCCTTGCCGGAGGAGACTGGTGGCCTTGCGACTACGGGCCGGATCTTTCACGCGGCTTCCGGGCCTTGAAGACGTGGTTCACCCTGAAAACCTATGGCATCAAGGCACTGGGAGATGCCATGAGCGCCAATTGCCGGCTGGCCCGCGGCCTCGCGCAAAGGATCGAGCGGGAACCTGCCTTGAGGCTGCTTGCGCCGGTCAAACTCAACATCGTCTGCTTTGCCTATGCCGGTATCGACGGCAAGGCAGCGCCGGCCATCAATTCTCGCATAGTCGAACATCTTCACGCTGAAGGCCGTGTTGCTCCGTCCGTGACCATTCTCAACGGACAGCCGGCGATCCGTGCCGCGATCGTCAATCATCGCACGCAACAGGCAGATATGGACGCCCTCGTGCATGGCGTTTTGACACTTGGCTCACGACAGGAACTTACCCAATGCTGATGACCAAAGCCCATCCTGCTCTCCCGGCTTCTTCGGAAATACCGGATCGTGCCCGAATCCTTGGCATGCAGAGCATTGTCTCTCTCATCTATGCCGGCCATGACGTCACCCCGCTTTGGAACGACCTCATGCAGCGGGCAACGGCAGACCAGACCGACGCGGCCACGCTTCTCGACATGGCGACGATCTTGCACACGCTTGGCCGCGCCGACGAAGCTCGGCAGCTGCTGACATCTGCCGTCGCGCTCCGCCGCGACTTCTGCGTGATTCATGGCGATGGGAGCGGGCCACGTCTCCTCGCCTTCGTCACTGTGGGCGACTTCATGGCTAATACGCCGCTGGACTTCCTGCTGGCGGGCAGCAATTGCGTGCTGTGGCTGCACTATGTCGGTCTTGAAACGACCGCGCTCGCCGATCTGCCGGAATATGACGTGGCCTTCATGGCGATAGGAGAATCAACCGAGAACGCTCCCCTTCTCGCCCACATGCAAAAGCTGCTTGCGGGCTTCGATGGTCCGGTCATGAACCGGAATCCTGAACTGATCAGCAGACTGACGCGGGACGGCGTCAGTGGAATGCTCGCCGACGAGCCATCCATTCTGTCGCCGCGCACCTACCGGGTGTCGCGCGCGGATCTCGTCGCGGTGAGCGCCGGGACAAAACGCCTGGAAGATTGCATTTCGGGCCTCGCCTTTCCTCTTGTCGTCAGACCGATCAGCACGCATGCCGGCAATGGGATGGAGCGCATCACGGATCTTTCGGGGCTGTCGGATTGGCTGGGAATCCAACCGGCTCAGGAACTATACGTCGCGCCCTTCATCGATTTCCGGGGTGCCGATGGCTTCTATAACAAGCAGCGTGTCGTCTTCATCAACGGCAAGGCGTTCGCAAGCCATATGGCGCTCTCCGATCATTGGATCGTGCATTATCTGAGCGCCGGCATGGGACAGAGCCCGGAAAAGCGCGCGGTCGAGCAGGCCTGGATGGAGAATTTTGACACCGATTTCGCGGTTCGGCACGAGGATAGCTTTGCAGCGCTCTACCGCCATATCGGGCTCGACTATTTCGGCATAGATTGCGCCGAACTACCTGATGGCCGGCTTCTGGTGTTCGAACTCGATGTGGCGATGGTCGTCCACAACATGGATGATCCCGTCGTCTATCCCTACAAGCAGATCGCCATGCGCAAGCTGTTCGACGGCTTCATTGACGCTGTTCGCCGGAAGCCTGGCGCCATATCGCCGACAGCCCCCTGAAGGCCGGAGCGGCGCGGCCACCTCAAATGAAAACCGCGCCTTCGTGAGAAGGCGCGGTTAAGTCCCTGTCCTGAATGCTCTGCCGACGCCTGGGCGCCAGCGCTTCCTGTTAACGGAAGAGCGTCAGGATCTGCTGGTTCGAAGAGTTGGCGATCGAGAGCGACTGGACTGCCAGCTGCTGCTGCGTCTGCAGAGCAGACAGCTTGCTCGATTCCTGTTCCATGTCAGCGTCTACAAGCTTGCCAACGCCCGACTGGATCGAGTCGGAGAGCGAGGAAGCAAAGCTCGTCTGCAGGTCGATACGGCTGGAGATCGAGCCGAGCTTCGAACCCATGCTGGTCATGGCGTTCAGAGCGGTCTGAACCATGTTGAGCGCGCTGGAGATCTGGCCGCTGGTCATCTTGCTGATGTCAAGGCTGAAGACCGAGTAAGTGCCGGTCTTGGTGCCGAGAATACCAGAGCTCGTCTGGATCGTGCCGGCTGCCGTCGTGCCGAACAGAACGTTGCCGGTTGCGCCGGAGTCGAACTTGTAGGAGGTCGAGCTGACCGAAACGGTGCCGTTGGTGCCGCGGATGAACGAGGAAACAACCGAAGCGGAGTCGCCGCCCTTGGCCATGACCCAGTTTTCGCCGTTGAACGAAGCCGACTGGGCAACGCTCTGCAGCTGCTGCTGCAGCTGGCTGATTTCTTCCTGAACGGACTTCTTGTCGACCGAAGGCTCCATGGCGGTCGCAAGCTTGTTCTTGATCTGGCCGACGATGTCGATGGCGCTGGTGACGGCGGTCGTTGCGGTGTCAACCTTGGCGGCACCGAGGCCGAGAGCGTCAGATACAGCGCCGATGGCGCCGTTGTCGGACTTCATGCTCGTGGCGATCGACCAGTAAGCAGCGTTGTCGGAAGCCTTGGAGATGCGCAGGCCGGAAGAAACGGCAGCCTGGGTGTCCTGCAGGTTGCTGCCGATGGTGCGCAGCGTCTGGAGAGCAGCCATTGCGGCGTTGTTGGTAAGAATGCTCGTCATAATATTTGCCCCTTTGGCATTGGTTAAATAAGGGACATTCCGGACCTAAAACCGGTAACGGCATTCAGCATCATGCCTGTTAACCCAATTCGTTAAGGTTAACTCGCCGTTTCGATGGTCCTAAGAAACAGCAATATAGTTAAGAAAACCTGAACCGCTCCTACCCAGAAAACATAAAAAAAACCGCGCCTTAGATAGGCGCGGTTAACTTCTTGTTTAGGAATTCGATCAGCGCTATGCGCCGGCCTATCCGCTTAACGGAAGAGCGACAGGATCTGCTGGTTCGAAGAGTTGGCGATCGAGAGCGACTGGATAGCCAGCTGCTGCTGCGTCTGCAGAGCAGACAGCTTGCTCGATTCCTGTTCCATGTCAGCGTCTACAAGCTTGCCAACGCCCGACTGGATCGAGTCGGAGAGCGAGGAAGCAAAGCTCGTCTGCAGGTCGATACGGCTGGAGATCGAGCCAAGCTTCGAACCCATGCTGGTCATGGCGTTCAGAGCGGTCTGAACCATGTTCAGCGCGCTGGAGATCTGGCCGCTCGTCATCTTGCTGATGTCAAGGCTGAAGACCGAGTAGCTGCCGGTCTTGGTGCCGAGAATACCAGAACTCGTCTGGATCGTGCCGGCTGCCGAAGCACCGAACAGAACGTTGCCGGTTGCGCCGGAGTCGAACTTGTAGGAGGTGGTGCTGACCGAAACGGTGCCGTTGGTGCCGCGGATGAACGAGGAAACAACCGAAGCGGAGTCGCCGCCCTTGGCCATGACCCAGTTTTCGCCGTTGAACGAAGCCGACTGGGCAACGCTCTGCAGCTGCTGCTGCAGCTGGCCGATTTCTTCCTGAACAGAACCCTTGTCGACGGAGCCTTCCATGGCAGTCGCAAGCTTGTTCTTGATCTGGCCGACGATGTCGATGGCGCTGGAGACAGCCGTCGATGCGGTGTCAACCTTGGCGGCGCCGAGGCCGAGAGCGTCAGATACAGCGCCGATGGCGCCGTTGTCGGACTTCATGCTCGTGGCGATCGACCAGTAAGCAGCGTTGTCGGAAGCCTTGGAGATGCGCAGGCCGGAAGAAACGGCAGCCTGGGTGTCCTGCAGGTTGCTGCTGATGCCACGCAGCGTCTGGAGAGCAGCCATTGCGGAATTGTTAGTGAGAATGCTGGTCATAGGAGTGTCCCCTGGAAACTGGATACAAAAGGAGGACATACCGGACTGTAAATACCGGCGATGACGGAGCAGCTTCATGCCCCTCGATCCGTTTTCCTAGAGGACCAAACCCGTCATGTCGCAGTGAAAGTCGCATCCATTGCTTGCGAATTCCTTAAACGCGGGCGGCCGGAAAAAGCTTGTCCGGAACGTGGCTAAGAATGCGTAAAGGCCTTTTCGGCCGTTGCTTCGGTTTCAGGCAAGCTACGTGCGCGATGATTAGGCGAATCCATGATGCCGGCACTCGGCCTTCGACGAGAGCCAGTTCAACATTCCGTCCGGAGTTCTCGCTCGTGAATACCAAAAACGCCTTTGTGACTGCGTCCGGCTTCTATCAGAAGGGACAATATACGCGCGCGCTCGAAACGCTGAACGAGCTGTTGAACGTCGACACGTCTCCCAAGACCTATGCGCTTCTCGCAAAAACCCTGCTGAAACTCGGCTTCAAGTCCGATGCAGCCAGCGCCTATGAACTGGCCGGCAGACAGCCGCCCCGTCGCGACGACTATCTTCGCGAGGCGCTGCTGCTCCATGGCGAATGCGGCAATGACGATCAGGCGCTTGCGGTGGGAAGCCTGATCCTGCCCCTGGCGTTCAAGGACCCCGAACTTGCCTTCATTCTCACCCGCATCTTCCTCAGCCGTCAGCAAAGAGAACTCCTCTCCGGCTTCAAGACCGTGCTGGTCGAAGGGCCTGAACTCAGGCATCGGCTGCTGGCGGCCAAGCTCCTCACGGATGATCTCTATGACGAGGGCAACCGGCACATCGTCGCGACGCTGTTCAAGAACCATCCGGACAACATCATCTTCCGCACGCTCTATCTGATCTTCGCCCGAGAACTGTCCGATCTCGCCGCTGTTGAAAAGCACATGGCCCCGATCACGGCAGCGATGGCCCAGGGCAATCTCGACTATGTGATCCCGGACAACCCCTTCTTCCATTTGCACTGGTGCGGCGACGAAGCAATCAACAAGTACGCGATCCATGACACCTCGGCGCTGCCTGTCGGCCACGCCGAGGCCCGCCGCAGGATTCCACACACTTGGGGCAGCAAGATCCGCATCGGCTATCTCTCGTCCGATTTCTGGCCGGAGCATGCAACGATGAAGCTGTTGCAACGGACACTGGAACTGCATGACCGGGATCGATTTGAGATCTTTCTCTTCGACCATACCGATCTCGTCTCCCAGAACGAGCAGCCATTCGACCATCAGAAATGGGGAACGATGGTCGACGTCCGCAGCCTGTCCGATCAGGCTGCGGCAGAGGCGATCCGCGCCCGGGGCATCGACATCCTCGTCGATCTCAAGGGGCACACGAAGGAAAGCCGCGCTCGCATCCTCAACCATATGGCCGCTCCGATCCAGGTTGCCTGGCTCGGCTTTCCCGGCACGACCGTCAATATCGACCTCGACTACATCATCGGCGATCACTACGTGCTGCCGGAGCATTCAAAGCCGCATTTTCACGAGAAATTCTGCCGTCTGCCGGAATGCTATCAACCGAACGATCCTCTGCATCGTCCGAAGCCGCGGCCAGTCACGCGCGCGCAGCATGGGCTGCCCGAAGACGCCTTTGTCTTTGCCTCGTTCAACGGCAATCGCAAAGTCACTCCGCAGATGATCGACGTGTGGTGCAATATTCTCAAGCGCAGCAAGAACAGCGTGCTCTGGCTGCTGTGCAATCATCCCCGGTCCGAGGCCAGTCTCTGGTCACGCATGGAAGCGCGCGGCATCAACCGCAAGCGCGTCATCTTCACCACGCGTATTCGCTACGAAGACCACATCGATCGTCAGCAGCTTGCCGATCTCGGCCTCGACACCTTCCCGGTCAACGGCCATACCACCACTTCGGAACAGTTGTGGGGCGGCCTGCCGGTCCTTACCATCAAGGGCACCAATTTCGCCTCCCGCGTCAGCGAAAGCCTGCTGAACGCGATCGGCGTACCGGAGCTGATTGCCGAAGACGTCCAGGCCTATGAGGACATGGCCGTGGAGCTCTCCAACGAACCGGCGCGCGTCGCCCAGTTCAAGGAGGCGCTTTTCGCCAATCGTTACATCAAGCCGCTCTTCGATGCCGAGCGCATTACCCAGCATCTGGAGACGGCCTTCGAGATGATGGTGGAACGCGCAAAACAGGGTCTCGCACCCGATCACATGGATGTCCCGGCACTGCCCACCCGCACGGAACCTTTCCTGACGGAAGACGGACGCTCGGCGGCTATCGCTGCCGAATAAGGCTGGAGATCGCCGGGATGAAAATTCCGGCGATCGGCCTTCCGGTACCGATCACGCAATTATTGGTCAGTGGAAAGAGCGCACGAGGCTGCCGACCAGAAGGTTCCAGCCGTCGATCAGCACGAAGAAGAGAATCTTGAACGGCAGTGAGATCGATGTCGGCGGCAGCATCATCATGCCCATAGCCATGACGATGGTCGATACGATCAGGTCGATGACGAGAAACGGTAACACGACAAGGAAGCCGATCTCGAAGCCGCGGCGAATCTCCGAAATCATGAAAGCGGGGATCAGCACACGGTAGTCGATCTTGTTGTCGACCACGGTCGTCTGACCGCGCTCTTTCGCCAGATCGACGAACAGCTTCAGATCCTTGTCGCGGGTATTGTTGGACATGAAGGTCCGGAAGGGTTCGGCGATGCGCTGCACGGCGTCGGCTTCCGAAATCTGATTGGCGAGCAGCGGCTGCACGCCGTCTTTCCAGGCTTGATCGAAAGTGGGCGACATGACGTAGAAGGTCATGAACAGTGCCAGGCTCAGCAGGATCATGTTCGACGGCGTCGTCGCGAGCCCCATGCCGGTGCGCAGGATCGAGAAGGCTATGATGAAGCGCGGAAAGCTCGTCACCATGATCAGAATGCCCGGAGCGATCGACAGGATCGTCAAGAGTCCGAAGGTGCGGATGATCCAGGCGGCAACGGAACCGTTCACCGGGGCGTTCAGAAGATCGGTGGGAAGTTGCGACGGCAATTGCTGCGCCATCGCCAGTTCAGGCGACAAAACAGCAATAGCTAATATTGACAAAATAAGTATTGGTCGAATCATTCGATCACGAAAGTTCTGAACATAACTTTCGATACTCGTCCTTCCGAGCGCAGGTCAACACGCTCTTGAATGTCATCCCGAAGATATTGCAGGCCCCGTGCGCCTTCGATCTGCTGCAGGGACACCGTTCGCACATAGCTCAGTATATCCTGATGGATTGCCTGGGCGAGCTGGGCGTCCGGCGGCCCCTTGAAAACCAGTGCAAGCTCCAGCCTTACCCAGCTCTGCGAGGGATAGGCGAGATTGGTGGTGATCGGGTCAAGTGCAATGATACCGTTTGCCTGTGCGGCTGCAGCGGCCTGCTTGCTGTCGCCGGCGGCTGCCGCCGTTGCCTGTATAGCGGCAGTGGCCGCCTTGATCCTCGGCGCGACCACGGTGCCGAGCAACCAGCCGCCACCGCCGCCGAGCACGGTCAGCACCAATAGTCCGACGATCGTCAGGATCAGCGGCGATCCCTTGCCTTTTGCCGGTTCGTCTGCGGCTGCTGCCATGTCCCTATCCGTTCGTTGTCAAACTGGCCGATGCCATCAGATCAGAGCGGCGACAGCAGGTCGACGGCCTGCTGTCCCCTCGGCGGCTGCTGTATTTCCGTCAGACGGCCACGCCCACCGTAGGAGATGCGGGCTTCGGCGATCTTGTCGTAGGAAATGGTGTTGTCGGAGGTGACGTCCTGCGGCCTGACGATGCCGGCGACGTTGAGAATGCGGATTTCCTGGTTCATGCGGACCTCCTGCGAGCCGCTGATCATCAGGTTGCCGTTTTCGAGAATGCCGGTAACGACCGCGGCAACCAGCAGGTTGATCTGCTCGGAGCGCTGCATCTTACCCTTCGCATCGGTGCTGGTATCGGAGCCCGAGGTGGCAGTCGCGTTGGTCGCGGGCTGCCAGCCGAAAATCTTCGCAGCAATATTCCAGTTCATATCGCTCTTGTTCGTGCGATTGCGATTGGTCTCGTTGTCCCAGTTCGCCTTGTCGTTGATCTGGATCGTCACCGTCAGGATGTCGCCGACATTAAGGGCGCGCGAATCCTTGAACAGGGCTGCCTGCGAATCGTTCCAGAGCGAATATCCCTGCGCGACCTGGTGCGGCCGCTTCGGATATTGCGACATCTGTGGCGTCTGAGCATATTGCAGGCCACTGCCGATCGGACTCATGGCAGGCGCCCTGCCGATTTCCTTGAGGGCCTGCGACTGGCAGCCGGCAAGTAAGACGACAATTGCGCAGGTGGCCGTAAGACGCATGTTCATGAGGGGTCCTTCGACTTCGATGTATTCGGATCAGATGCGCTGGCCATAATGTTGGTAATGGCTGCCGCCTTTTTCGCATCCATCTCCGCGAGAATGAGGCTCGACTGGCGAGCCGAGAGCTTCATGATGATCGCCGCAGCCACGGTGATCCTGACATCATTGAGGCTTGCCGCCGCGGCGTCCGGCTTCATGTTCTTGTAGATATCGACCAGGCCGAGATCCGCTGTCTTGAGGAAGTCATCGCGCCGCTTCAGCCAGTCCTCGTATTCGGCCTTGCGCTTGTCCATCGTGGCGATGCGCTGATCGACATCCGCCTGGAGCTTTTCAAGTTCCTGCTTCTGCAGCAGATAACGCTGGTCGCGGGCCGGATCGGCGATATTGGTGCAGAACTGCCGGATCTCATCCTGGCTGGAGGCCGGATCGACGACGGGCTTCGGCGCTTGCTGCGCGGCTGCAACGCCAAGCGACAGCAGCATTGCTGCCGCTGTCGAACCTGCCGAAAGGCCGCAAGAGACCAGCATTCTTCTGGCGATGACGATCGATATCATTGCAATACGAGCTCCGCTTGCAGGGCGCCGGCCGATTTGATGCCTTGGAGAATGGCGATAATGCCGTCCGGCTTGACGCCGATATTGTTGAGACCCGCGACCAATGTCTTCAGATCAGGCCCTTCCAGCACCGCAACCCGGCCACCGCTTTTGGTGGCGGTAATGTCGGTCTGATCCTGTATGGCCGTCTGGCCATTCGAGAAGGGCTCGGGCTGGATCACCTGCGGGTTCTCGCTCACCTGCACCGTCAGCGTTCCATAGCTGACCGCAACCGGGGAAACGCGAACGTCGGCGCCAATGACGATGGTTCCGGTGCGCTCGTTGATGACGACCTTGGCCGGCGTATCAGTCTGGACATTGAGATTTTCAATGTCGGCCATCAGTCGGGTCAGGTCGGCCATTTTCGGCTTGTTGAGCGTGACTTCCTGCGAATCCTTCGCCTCGGCGATCGGCCCGCCGAAACGCGAGCTTGCCCAGGCATTGACGGTGTCGGCAATGCGGATCGAGGTGGAGAAGTCCGGATTGCGCAGCTGCAGAACCAGATTGACGGAATCCTTGAAGCGTGAGGGCAACTCACGTTCGATGATCGCGCCGCCGGGCACGCGGCCGGCGGTGGTAACGCCTTCGGTGACGGTTGCCGCAGTGCCCTGGGCCTGGAAGCCCGAAACGATGACCGAACCCTGGGCCACGGCGTAGATCTGCCCGTCGGCGCCGCTGAGCGACGTCATGATGAGCGTGCCGCCGCGAAGCGACGTGGCATCGCCCAGCGAGCTGACCGTCACGTCGATGCGGCTACCGGGGCTGGCGAAGGGCGGCAGGTTCGCCGTCACCATGACGGCGGCGGTGTTCTTGGCGGCGGATTGGCCGCCCTGCGTCGAGATGCCGAGGTTTTGCAGCATCGCGCGCATGGATTGTTCGGTGAACGGCGAGGAACGCAGGCCGTCGCCCGTCCCCTGGAGACCGACGATCAGGCCGTAGCCGATGAGCTGGTTGTCGCGGCCGGATTGCAGCGACGCGATGTCCTTGATGCGCGATTGCATCGCTGCAGCCGGATCGGCAATGATCAGGCTGGGCAATGCGAAGAGAACTGCGAGAAATTGACGAAGCCGTTTCATTTTGCGACCACGCGGATCGTACCGTTTTCGAGAACCGTGCCGTTGACGATGATGCCCGAGTCCATGTTGCGGGCCCGCACGCTATCGCCGACAGCGCCATCATCCAGTGGCGTCCCCGCCGCCGTGATCGTCATGCTGCCCATGCTCATGACCAGGCGGACATTGGAGCCACGCGTCACGGCATAGGGCTGGCGCAGCGAGGAGATGGAGATGGTTCGGCCGGGCAGAAGCGTCCGCTTGGATACGAGGCCGGTGACCTGCCGGATCCGCTTGGCATAATCGCCCGTCAGATTGGGGTTGGTGACTTCAACCTCTTCGAGCTGACCGCCGCTGATGATGTCGCCGGGGTAGATCGTCTCCGTCGGGACCACGGCGGTCCCCATGCTGCCCTCATCGGCTCTCGCTGCACCTGCGGGCGCGGCCGATGCGAACACGACGGAAAGGCTCGCCGCGGCGAACCAGGCCATTGCTAAGCTTTTCATCCGGCGAAACCTCATGTTCGGCCCGTCCTTTTCGCTACTTCAGGTTCTTGCTGACGATCTGCGCCATGTCATCGGCAGTGGTGATGACCTTTGAATTCATTTCATAAGCGCGCTGCGCCGTGATCAGATCGGTAATTTCCTTGACCGGATCGACGTTCGACGATTCCAGGTAGTACTGCTTCATGTAGGCGAAGCCGTTCTGGTTCGGATCGGAGATGACCGGATCGCCGGAAGCCGGCGTCTGCGTGAAGAGGTTGCTGCCCATCGGTTGCAGGCCGGCTTCGTTGACGAAGTTGGCGATCTGCACCTGGCCGAGCACGGTCGGCGTTGTCGCCGTGCCGATGATCGCCGAAACCTGGCCGGACTGGTTGATGGCGAGGCTGGTAGCATTGTTCGGGATCGTGATACCCGGCTGCAGCACATTGCCATCCGGCGTCACGATCTGGCCGGTATCGCTCTTGTTGAAAGAGCCGGCGCGCGTGTAGGCGGTCGTGCCGTCGGGCATCTGGATCTGGAACCATCCACGGCCGACAAGCGCAACGTCGAGCTCGTTCTGGGTCTGCGACAACTCACCCTGGATCTGGATGTTGCGCACGGCTACGGTCTGCACGCCGAGGCCGATATTGGCGCCTTCCGGAACCACCGCCTGGTTCGGCCGGTTGGAGATGCCCTTGGCGCGCTCGGTCTGGTAGAGAAGGTCGGAGAATTCTGCGCGCGAACGCTTGTAACCCGTCGTGTTGATGTTCGCGATGTTGTTCGCGATGACTTCAAGATTGGTCTGCTGGGCGTCCATGCCCGTTGCGGCAATTGCGAGCGCTCTCATGCTTTCGTCCTTCGAGCTGGGGCGTGATCTTCGAAACCGAAAGCGGCCCCCGAATTATTCACGCCAAATCAAGTAATTAGAGCGAGAAATCCCGCTCTAGATCTGCATCTTGGTAATATCGAGAAACGCGGAGACGACCTTGTCGCGCAGCGCGACCGCGGTTTGCAGCGTCTGATCGGCCTGCATGACCTTGTCGACGACTTCGCGGGTGCTCATCGTGCCCTTGATGCCGGCGAAGGAGGCATTTTCAGCTTCCTTCAGCGTGTTGATGGAGTCCTTCGCCACGTTCGACATGACGGAAGCAAAGCTCATTCCGGCGTCCGCTCCCATGGCAACGGCCGGAGAGGCGTTGAGCGCGCTGGAAGCAGCGGATGTCAGATCCGTGGTGATGCTGCCGAGGCCGCGGGTCGCCGAGAGGGAGGCTACATTCTTGATGGAATCGATCATTATGAGTTCTTCAGCAGGTCAATGGTGGAAGAGATGAGATCGCGAGCCTGCCTGACCGTCTGCAGGTTGGCCTCGTAGGAACGATTGGCTTCACGCATGTCGGCCATTTCGACGAGGATGTTTACGTTGGGCATCTTGACGTAGCCCTTCGGGTCGGCGGCGGGGTTATCCGGATCATACTCTTCGACGAACTTGCCCGTGTCCTCGCCCAATTTCTTCACACCGACCGTCGTCAGGCCGTTGGCGCGATCCATTTCTGCGCCGAATGTCACGGTCTTGCGCCGATAGGGATCGGCACCAGGGGTGTCACCCGTCGAGCGGGCGTTGGCGATATTTTCGGAGACGATACGCAGACGAGTCGATTGAGCCTCCAGGCCGGAGCCTGCAATTTTCAATGCGGCTGATAAGGGGTCCATGACATCTTCACTTCATCTATTGTTTTACGGTCATCAACATCATGCGATGAAAGGAACTCACGAGTGCGGTGTTCAAGCTGTACTGGCGCTTGATCTCACCGGATTTGGCGAGTTCATCCTCCAGGCCGACGGTGTTACCCGACTCCTGGACACCTATTTCCTGGCTGAGCGGCGCCTCTTCGACATTAATGTTGCCGCTCGAGCTGAATTCGTTGCCCGAGATATGCGCGGGATTGGTTTTCGCCATGCTGATGTTCTGGTTATCCAGAACAGCCTGAAATGGCGTCACGTCCTTGGCACGGTACTTCGGGGTATTGGCATTGGCGATATTGCCGGCAACGACCTCCTGGCGCGCCTGAAGCCACTCGGCTTGCCGCGAGGCCAGGTCAAAGAGCTGAATCGGTTGCATGGGCTTCTCTCCGTTCTTACACTAGGAATCTAGCGGGATAATCTTGCGTGGGACTTGCGAGAAATGCGTTCCTGTAAACTCTTCAAAATGCCTGAAACTCAGGCATCTCCGCGTTTTTTCAGTTGTTGCCGTAGACATCGCCCGCAGACGTGACGATGACCCATTTTCCCTCACGCTGTTCGATCGATGCGAGGCGGCTGTTGTCGGGTAGAACCGAGCCGACGCGCACGACATACATGCCCGTGTCGTCCTCGATCAGCGCGCGGCCATTGACGACGTGCAGGAGGTGGAATGGGAGCTTGCCGGGAAGTGGCTGCTGTTCGGCCGGCGGCCCCTTGTCATCCTCGCGGCCGGTATTGCTGATCGTCGCGGTCGTCAAAGGATCGGGAATGAGATCTCGAGGCTCGCTGGGATTCTTATTGACCATAGCCAGCGGCGATACGCTCACGACTTCGCGGCCGGGCCAATTCGGCAGATCGCGCGTGCGATCGCCTTCAGCCACATGGATGCCGAACTTGTCCGGGTTGAGGAAAACGTACCAGGGAAAGAAGGCCGAGGCGCCGGCAAGCACCAGTCCCGTGCAGACGAGTGCCCTGTCGGTAATGGTCCGCCTCTTTGCCGCCTTTGGCGGATTGACCGATTCGTCTGTGTCGGTTTCTGTCACGTCTGGCCCCTCTTTCGGCACTAAATTCGGAAATGTCGGCTAGCTGCGAACAATGGATAATCGAGGTGATGTCTCATGCGATCCTCACCGTCCCCTGACCGGTACCGCCGCCGCAGAGCCATTCTTCAGGGCCGTCGCAAGGTCGGTGAAGGCGTCTTCGGATGGCAGTTCGCCCGGGGTCTGCTTGAGGATGTCGTAGATGATCGGCACCTGGCGGACGGCGATATCGAGATCCGGGTCGCTGCCCTGGCGATAGCCGCCGATCAGGCGCAGATCGCGTGTTTCCTCGTAGCGATGCACCAGCGCTTTCAGCCGCGATGCCAGCTTCTCCTGATCGGGCGTCCATGCCTTGCGAGCCAGACGCGAGACCGAGGCCAGCGGGTCGATCGGCGGATAACGGCCTTCCTCGGCAAGACTGCGCTGCAAGACGATGTGTCCGTCGAGAATGCCGCGCGTGGAATCGGCGATCGGATCGTTATGGTTGTCGCCATCGACCAGAATGGAGATGATGGCGGTAATCGTACCCGTGCCTTCCGGTCCCGGTCCGGCGCGCTCGAGCAGGCGCGGCAGTTCGGTGAAGACCGAGGCTGGATACCCACGGGCGATCGGTGGCTCACCGGAGGCGGTGGCGACTTCGCGAATGGCATGGGCAAAGCGGGTAACGCTGTCGACAATCAGCAGCACATTGTCGCCCTGATCGCGAAAATGTTCGGCAATGGTGATCGCGGAGAGAGGCGCCATCTTGCGCAGCATCGGGCTTTCATCGCTGGTTGCGACAACGGCTACCGACTTCTGCAGATGGCTGCCGAGCGTATCCTCGATGAATTCGCGCACTTCGCGGCCGCGTTCGCCGACGAGCGCGATGACGACCTTGTCGAAGGCATCGGCTCTGGCCAGCATCGACAGGAGCGTCGACTTGCCGACGCCAGAGCCCGCAAAGATGCCGAGGCGCTGACCGAGGCAGAGCGGCGAAAATATATCGATGGCGCGAACGCCAGTTTTAAAGCCGGTTTCGACGCGCTTGCGCGTCATCGAAGGCGGAGCGGTATTGGAGATCGAGCGCGCATCGAGTCCCTTAGTCAGGGGCCCCAGCCCGTCGATCGGCTCGCCGAGCGAGTTGATCGTGCGGCCGCACCAGCTGTTATCGGGAGAAATGCGA
Organism: Rhizobium sp. A22-96; assembly: GCF_053521805.1. Taxonomy (NCBI): domain Bacteria; kingdom Pseudomonadati; phylum Pseudomonadota; class Alphaproteobacteria; order Hyphomicrobiales; family Rhizobiaceae; genus Rhizobium; species Rhizobium sp. A22-96. Next base: position 505,867 of record NZ_JBNWDQ010000005.1, on the reverse strand, counting down.
AACGCTCCCTTGCGGATGACGGTATCCTGGATACCGATCGGCTCACCCGGCTCGATCGGACAGACATAGGTCAGATCGGGCTCAACCCGGACGACCTCGCCGAGATGCACGCCGGTCGAGGAGCGATGCGCCACGAAATCGCCGAGACGGACCTGCCTGGAAAGGCCGGCGACCGTATAGTGCCCAGCCGCAATGGTGCGCACATGGCCGCCATGGGCAACGGAATTTTCCGCCGTCGCATATTGCGCCGCAAGGACGGCCATATGTGAAAGCTTCGGCGACAATGCAGCCTCCGGCAACTGATCCTCGATCATGATCCGCCCTCGTTACTGGCTGCCGCCGAGGGTCTTGATCGCGTCGGTGAGGGTGCCCTCGCTGCTGCTGGTGAGCGTGCTGATATTGTCGAAGGCGCGGCTGACCTCGATCAGATTGGTCATTTCCCGCATGCCGTTGACATTGGAGTTTTCGAGGTAGCCTTGAGCGACGCCGATATTCGAGCGATCGATGACCGGCTGCGGCGTATCCGTCGGCAGGATGCTGCTGTTTTCGTAGCGCAGGAAGCCCTTGCTGACGTCTGAACTGTAAAGGCCGATCTGGCCCATGCGCTTGCCACCTTGCGAGATGGTGCCGTCCGAGGAAACGGTCGGTGCGCCGCCGCGCGGGTCAAGCTGGATCGGTGCGCCGCCGGGATCAAGCACCGGGAAGCCGCGGACAGAGACCAGCGCACCATTGTCTGTCATGGTGAAACGGCCGTCGCGTGTTACCACCAGGCCAGCCGGCGTGTTGAGGCCGAACCAGGCGTCGCCCTTGACGGCGAAATCGAAGAGATTGCCGGTGTTCTGCAATTCGCCATTGTCGGTCGACAGATAGTCGTTGCCCTGCGAGACGAAGGCCACCTTGGCGTTGAGCTTGTTTTCGGTATTGCTGAGGACTTGGTCGAACTTGACCTCGGTGCCACGGAAGCCCGTAGTGTTCACGTTGGCCAAATTGTCGGCGATTGTCGTCAGACGCCGCTCGAGCGCCATCTGGGACGATAGCGCCACATAGATACCAGACTGCATTTTCAACGCCCTCCGGACATTGGAGAATAACGGGAAAGGAAACGCCGGAGCGCTCCTACATTTCGTTAGCGGGGCATGGATGCCCTTACCCGCTATCCTGCCGGCATTGGCTTGTGCGAAGCTGACAAGGCAAAAGGCGGCCGAACAACCACATCGAACAGCCTCACGCAAGGCAGCTCCCCTAGTTCATCATAGGAAGCAACGTTCAGGTGTGGACCGACGATGAACATTATTATCGGATTTGTAGTGACCTGCGGCTGCATCATAGGCAGCTTCATGGCCATGGGCGGAGACGTAAGCGCTCTGTTCCAGCCCTTCGAATTTGTCATTATCGCAGGCGCCGGTCTCGGCGGCTTCATCATGGCCAATCCGATGAAGATCGTGAAGGACTCAGGCAAGGCACTCCTCGAGGCCTTCCGTCACGCGGTTCCGAAGGAGCGCGAATATCTCGACACGCTCGGCGTGCTCTACGCCCTGATGCGCGATCTGCGCACCAAGTCGCGCAACGAAATCGAAGCCCATATCGACAATCCCGATGAATCGGTGATCTTCAAGGCCGCTCCGACCGTGCTGAAGAACAAGGATCTGACGGCCTTCATCTGCGACTACGTGCGCCTCATCATCATCGGCAATGCCCGCTCGCACGAGATCGAGGCGCTAATGGATGAAGAACTCAACACCATGCAGCACGACAAGATGAAGCCCTATCATGCGATCACGATCATGGGCGATTCCTTCCCGGCCATCGGTATCGTCGCCGCCGTTCTCGGCGTCATCAAGGCCATGAGCCACATCAACGAATCACCCGAAGTGCTCGGTCACCTCATCGGATCGGCACTGGTCGGAACCTTCCTCGGCATCATCCTGTCCTATTCCGTCTGTGCACCGCTGGTGTCGCAGATCAAGATCGTGCGCAACAAGCAACATCGTCTCTACGTCATCGTGAAGCAGACGCTGCTGGCCTACATGAACGGCTCCGTGCCGCAGGTGGCGCTCGAATACGGTCGCAAGACCATCTCCTCCTACGAGCGTCCGTCCATTGACGCCGTCGAGCAGGAAATGATGAACCCCGGCGGTGAAAGCAAGGCAGCCTGAAAACCATGAGCCAGCAATCCGCATCCAAGGCACAGACGATGGACCGCACCCTCTTCGCCAAGCTCACAGGCAATCTTGGCGATCAGGCGCTGCTTGCCAAGATCGGCACGGCGTTCTCCCAGGTCTATGCCGAATTCCTGCCGGATATGATCAAGAACGAGACCGGTCTCGACAGCGGTATCGCCTATGGCGGCTGTCAGTCCGGCCTCATGAAAGACCTGATCGCCGGTCTTGGCGGCAACCACGCCCTGGTCAACGCCTCGCTGCGCAATTGGTCGTCCAAATTCGTGCTCGGCTGCGGCTCCGGTTTCATCATGACGCTGATGGAGCATATGCTGGGGGGACGTGCCGAAGACATGGAAGCTGCCATCGCCCGGCCGCTTTCGGTGATCGAACTCGATCTTTCCGTCATGGTGTTCGAAAAGATCGCCAATGTGCTCCGCTCGGCGGTCAATGCCCAGGGCGGCTTCGAGCCCTATCTCGATCCGCCCTACAATGTCGAAGAGGCAATGGCGCAGATCACCGACGAGAATGACGATTTCGCCGCTGCGATCACGATGACGGTTTCGCTCGGCAAGTCCATTTCCCAGATCGTCATCATCGTGCCGCAACGCGATCTGCTGCGCACCGTCGTCAGCGCACCGCGAGCGAAGAACCCGACAGCCGCCTCGCAGGCATGGTCGGACCAACTCAACGAGCAGGTTCGCCGCTCGCAAGTGACGCTCGAGGCACGCATCCGCCTGCAATCCCTGACGCTCGACACGATTTCCAAGCTTGCGGTCGGCGATACCATTCCCTTCATGGACAATAGCGGCGACGTGCGGGTCGAGGTCAGCGCCAACAGCAAGGACCTCTATATCTGCGAGTTCGGCCGCTCTGGCGAAAATTACACGGTGCGCGTCAAGGACAACGTGAATTCCGACGACGAGCTTCTGCGGCACCTGATGAATTGATCGGTCGGCGGGTGGCTCCCACCCACGGCAGCTTGAGGCAAGTTTCAACTGGAATAGTGATTTCATGGCTACGAAGACGACACAGCAAAGCAACGAGGAATCGCTGGAATTTCCAAACAGCGACGCCGCATTGGACGACGCCATCGATGGTCTGCGCGGCGTCCTGAAGAAGGATAGCGACGGCGGCATGCCGGATTTCGCAGCTGACCAGTTTGGCGCGGAGCCCAGCACCGACCTCTCCACCTTCGGCGATTTCGGCGACGAGGATTCCGGCCCAGCCTTCGCGGACAGCGATTTCGGCGAAGCCTCTCCGGCGCCCGCCGCTCTTGGCAGCGCGCTGGCCGCCAATCTCGACATGATCATGGATATCCCGATCGACGTCCAGATTGTGCTCGGCACCAGCCGCATGCAGGTCTCCGGCCTGATGAACCTGACCGAAGGCGCAATCATAGCGCTCGACAAAAAGATCGGCGAACCGGTCGAAATCACAGTAAACGGCCGCAAGATCGGTCGGGGCGAAATTACCGTTCTGGAACATGACGACACCAGGTTCGGTATCAAGCTCACAGAAATATACAACACGAAGAAAAGCTGAACCCGGCTCATGATGAGCCCAATCCCGGTGAGGGATGGAGACGAAGACCATGATGGACTTTGACGATTTCAGCGGCGCACTCGCCGAGAAACCGTTATCGCAGACTGAAAAAGCGGCCGCCGTCCTTCTCGCCATGGGAAAGCAGGTAGCAGGACGGCTGCTCAAATATTTTACCCAGAATGAATTGCAGATGATCATCGCCTCGGCACAGTCGCTGAGGCTCATTCCGCCGGACGAACTGGCGCAGCTCGTCGCGGAATTCGAGGATCTGTTCACCGAAGGCGCAGGCCTGATGGACAATGCGAAGGCCATCGAGAGCATTCTCGAGGAAGGCCTGACACCGGACGAAGTAGACAGCCTGCTCGGCCGCCGCACCGCCTTCCAGGCTTACGAAACCTCCATCTGGGATCGCCTGGGCGAGGCCGATCCGGTCTTCGTGGCCAAGTTCCTCCTGCGCGAGCATCCGCAGACCATCGCTTATGTGCTGTCGATGATGCCTTCCGCTTTCGGCGCGAAAGTTTTGCTGCAGCTTCCCGAAGCGCAGCGTCCCGACATCATGAACCGCACGGTCAACCTGAAGGACGTCAGCCCGAAGGCAGCGCAGATCATCGAGAACCGCGTTCTCGGCCTGATGGCGGAAATCGATGCGGAGCGCAACGCTTCCGGCTCGACCAAGGTCGCCGACCTGATGAACGAACTCGACAAGCCGGTGGTCGACACCCTGCTCAGCTCGCTCGAAACGATCAACAAGGAATCGGTCGAGAAGGTCCGTCCGAAGATCTTCCTCTTCGACGATCTGATCCGCATGCCGCAGCCAAGCCGCGTCCTGTTGCTCAACGACATCGCCTCGGACATCCTGACCATGGCGCTACGTGGCTCAAGCAACGAGATTCGCGAGATCGTCCTCTCCTCGATCAGCCCGCGTCAGCGCCGCATGATCGAATCGGATCTGCAGATGGGCAATGCCGGCGTCAACCCGCGCGAAATCGCCATCGCGCGGCGGGCCATCGCACAGGAAGCCATCCGTCTTGCCAACTCCGGCCAGATCGAGCTCAAGCCCAAGGAAAATACGCCTGTGGAAGAAGCAGCTTGATCTCACCGCGACTCACTTGAATCGTCTTAGAGTGCTTAGCTTAGGGCCGCGTATGATGCGCGGCCCCTTTCCGTTTGCGAAGGACGACTGCTTTGGCTGGCGAAGACAAAGACAGTAGAACAGAAAGGCCGACGGAGAAAAAACTCCGCGACACCATGGAGAAGGGCAATGTGCCTCACTCCAGGGAGGCAACCATCTTTGCCTCCATGCTCGCGACCGTCATCTATGTCACCTTCTTCCTGCCGGAGCGCATCGGCCGCATGGGAGAAGTGCTGCGCGATCTCTTCGAAAAGCCGGATCAATGGCAGATCGAAACCGGGCCTGACGCGATTTCGCTTTTCACCCGCATAGGCTGGGAAGCCGGTAACCTCGTGATGCCCGCCGTTGTGCTCTTCTTCACCTTCGGCATCGGCGCCTCGATTTTCCAAAACCTGCCGACACCAGTTCTGGAACGAATCAGGCCGCAGTTCTCGCGGATCTCACCCGCATCCGGCTGGAAACGTCTTTTCAGCATGACCGGCCTGGTGGAATTCGGCAAATCGCTTGCGAAGATCGTTCTCGTCAGCATCGTCATGTTCTTCGTGCTGCGTAGCCAGTTCTTTCATTCGATCGATTCGATGGCTTCGGACCCACAAACCATCTTCGTGCGCCTGTCGACGATCGTTCAGCGAATCCTGATCATCGTGCTGCTGGCAACCGCCGTCGTCGGCATCGCCGACATTTTGTGGAGCCGGTATCACTGGTTCGACGAGCTGAAGATGACCAAGCAGGAGGTCAAGGACGAGCTCAAGCAGTCGCAGGGCGACCCGATCGTCAAGTCACGCCAGCGCTCGATCGCACGCGACCGCGCCCGCCGGCGCATGATGAAACAGGTTCCGCGCGCCACCCTCGTCATCGCCAATCCGACACACTTTGCCGTGGCGCTGCGCTACGTGCGGGAGGAAGGCGACGCGCCCGTCGTCGTCGCCAAGGGCCAGGACCTGATTGCGTTGAAGATCAGAGAGATAGCCGAGGCCAACAATATTCCGGTTTTCGAGGATCCGCCCCTCGCGCGCTCCATGTTTGCGCAAGTCTCGGTTGATAGCGTCATACCGTCAGTATTTTACAAGGCCGTCGCCGAGCTCATCCATCGGATCTATGCCGCGCAGTCGAATAGAAAACGGGTACGATAAACCAAATGAAAAAATGCCCCTACTCTGCCGAACGTGAAAAAATCCTCGCGGAAGCCATCAGCCCCGTCGCGAGCGAGCTGCGCCTCCTCGACGCCGCCGATCTGATCTCGTTGCTCCGCTTCGAACGATACGGCAATCTCGCCGACCTCGTAGCCTCGGCAGCCGAACTCTATTTCCTGCCCGGTACTGTCAATTTCGGCCTCGGTGGCGATTACAAGCTCGATTGGGGCGGCCCGGCGGAAGTGACGATCGACCTGGAAATCAAGCCGCCGGGCGTGACCGTTTATGCCAAACTGGCGCTGGCGGAGCATTATGCCGGCATCGAGATCAACCATATCGCCTTCGACAAGGCGTCCACCGATCCCGATGAGAACACGGCGCTTTTCGCGCGTAGCCTGAGGGACGCGCGTTATGTGACGCGCGGCGAAACAGCACGGGTGTTCTGAGCCGTTCAAGACGTCAGAGCATTTCCAGGAAAAGTGCGTAGCGGTTTTCCGTCCGGAATGCGTCAAGAAACAAAAAGATAGAGCGTTTTCGCGATTCGAAGAAAAGCGGAAATGCTCTAGAGATTGACGAAAGCTATCCGCCGAGGCGCTGAAAATCAGCTTATGTAGCCGAAACGGATCGCTTTCGCGATCGCCTGGATGCGATTGACGCTATCGAGCTTGATGGTCGCAGAGCCGAGATAGGCGTTCACAGTGTGGACCGACAATCCCAGCTTCTCGGCGATTTCTTCGCTGATGCGCCCGTCGCCGGCAAGCTGCAGGCAGGCGATTTCACGCTCGCTGAGGGCTTCGGCGTCCTGGGAGCGGCGCTCGTCCAGCGACAACAGCGCCATCATGATCTGGCAGCTGCGACCATGCAGCTCGACGATCATATCGCTCGCCAGATCCATGAATTTTGCGGTGAAGACCACATAGCCGTTGCCAACCGCCCCCAGACGTACGGGAAAGGCGACGCCGGCAAAGGGCAGAAGATGCGGTTTCAGGCGCTGGGTAAAGGCGGCAAAGTCCGGTGTCTCGGCGGTGCTGTCGCTATCCCTGCCATTCCACATAAGCGGAAGCAGCGATTTGTCGATGTGCTCGATCATGGCTTCGCTGTAAGCCTCGACGAAAGCCTTGCCCATAACGGAATTGGCCGACCCCCAATTGTCGAGTTCGCTGACGAGACGCTGCTTGTGCGGCAAGCCGGAGCCATGGAGGCGATAAACCGCGAAATGCTGCGCATCGATCAGCTTCTGCATCGACACCAGCTTCGGGAAGAGATCGGAGCGGCCAGAAATCCGGCCCGAACGGGTTAGCCGCGGTTCCGCCGGCATATCCGTCGTCCTGTCTGGCTGATAGCGCATTCAGTGAGCCTTCAAACGAGATTGTTTCGCACGGCGAAGGCGATTGCCTCCGACCGGGTTTTGGTGGCGGTCTTGCGCATGACGCTGGTGATGTAGTTGTTGATGGTATTGCGCGAGATGCCGAGGATCATGGCAATCTCGTCGCTGGTCTTGCCTTCGGCGATCCAGAACAGGCATTCCAGCTCACGCTCGGTAAGATCGAAATCACGCTCGGACTTGCTTTCGAAGCAGCGGATCGAGCTGGCGAGATAGCCTGACAGCAGGCCGACATCGCGCAGCCGCTCCGGCGAGAGCGTCTCGGATTCGCGGACCAGCAGCAATAGAGAGAAGCGTGTACGGCCGACATTGAAGGTCAAGGCGTAATATCGGCGGCTGATGCCATCAGGCAGCTCGACGTCATCCGGCAAGGAGGCAAGGCTCGGCTGGAACAGCGACATGCATTTTTCCAGCTCGCCGATACGGCCATAGCCGCCCGTCAATTCCGATGCCAGCCGCCTCACGAGATCGAAAGGCCAGTCGGAGGACACGACGAAGTCCAGCCCGCTTTCCTGGATGAGATCGCAGCGCGCCAAGAGGTAGCCGTAGGCACCCGCATAGCTCGTCAGCGAGCGAAGGCCGGCTTGCAGATAGGCCGGGCCGGAAACGGTACCCAGCTGCAGAATGAGCTGCTCGCGCGACATGGCGCCCGTGGACGCGACTGACCGCGCATCCCAATCGCCTTTGCTCGTCTGCGATATCTGCATGTCCATTCTTGCATTTCCTGCCACTGTTGGACGATCATTCGTCAACGAGAGCACTATTCCGTTGAAACCCGGTGCATCACCCTGGAAGGCGGATATCGACCTTCCGCAGGGCATCAGAACCGAATCATTGTCTACCGCGATACAAACACATCCCGGTGAAAGCGGGTGGATGAAATACACCCATCATTGAATTTCATGTGGGCAACCGGATCGGCACAGGCGTTGCGGACACAATCAGCGAACCATGAACTGATTTTTCCCGCGCTCCGGACTCTGCAACACTTCGAACCGGCGATACGCTGAAATCGAAGGCCTGTTCGCGCGAACTGAACAACTGATACGCAAAGGCACTTTACCAGTAAGTCGATTCTTTATGCCCAGCAACGGAATTGCAAGCGAAATTCCATCTTACGAACACGTCAAACTATCCGGCAGCGGCTAACGGGTCACAGTTTTCTCAGTATTGAAGGCAGAAACCACCGGGATAAAACAAAAAGACCGGGATTTCTCCCGGTCCTGTTGATCAGGCTGCCTTGTCGACGGCCCATTTTCTGAGGATCTTTGCGGCGCGTTCCTCGCTGATTTCCACCATCCGCGACAGGCGACGCTCCGGTCCTTCCTTGACCCGACGGTTGAAGGTGCCGCTATCGTCGCCCATCGTCAGCAGATCGTCGGTGCTGTCGAAGCCGAAGTCGGAGCCGAAGCCGTCCATCAGCGCGGCGCCGGGGCCGCCGACGGCGGGAGCGAAGTCGGGCAGCTCTAGGCCGGCCGCCTCAGGCAATGCCGTGCCACCGGCTGCGCCGCCGCCTAGCGAGCGGATCAGCGGACGGAAGCCCATCCAGACGATGAGGAAGGCGACGGCAACGAAGGCCAGCGAGTTGATGATACCGGCCATGTTGCGGCTCAGCATATCGGTGATGCTGAAGCTGGAGGCGGTATCTTCGAGCAGCTGGTTGTCGAGGAAGTCCATCGCATTGACGGTGACGATGTCGCCGCGACCCTGGTCGACACCTGCAGCAGTCGCCACGATCTTCTGCATTTCGGCGATATAGGCATCGATCTTCGCCTGATCGGCACCTTGGCCGAGCATCTGTGCGACGCGGCCCTTGTTGACCACCACGGCGACGGAGAGCTTTTCGATCTTGTAGCTGTTGCGCGTCGTGGCCGTCGTCTTGCTGTTGATTTCGTAGTTGGTCTGCTCTTCGCGCTTGTCGGACTGATCGTTCGACGTCGGCGTATTGCCACCGGATTGCGGAGCGGCCTGCGGAATATTCTGTTCCACGGTCGCTGCGGTATCGGGCTGATTCTGCTGCGACTTCTGCGCTTCCTTCACTGTGCGGACCGAGCGTTCGACCTTCGAATCCGGGTCGTAGGTGGTTTCCTGCACCTGCTGGCTGTCGGTGTTGAGCTGCGCCGTTACGCTCGAGCGGAAATTGTCCATGCCGAGGAAGGGGGCGAGAGCCTTGTTGATGTTCGATTCGACTTCGCTCTGTACATTCTGGACGATGCCGAGATTGCGGGTGAGCACGCCATTGCTGGGGTCGTCACCCGATGCCAGCAGCTGGCCGGTCGAGTCGAGAATGGTAACGTCGTCGACCTCGAGCCCCGGAACGGCCGAGGCAACGAGGTGCCGGATCGCCGATGCCGATTTGCGGGCTGCCTCGGAACTGGCACGGATCATCACGGAAGCCGTCGGCTTCTGATCCGCCTTACGGAAATTGCCGGTATCCTGCATGACGATATGGACGCGCGCGGCGCTGATGCCTGCAATGGAGGTGATGGTACGGCCGATTTCGCCCTCAAGGGCGCGAACGCGGGTGACTTCCTGCATGAAGGAGGTGAGGCCGAGCGAACCGACATTGTCGAACAGCTCGTAACCGGCATTGCCGCTATTGGGCAGGCCACGCTCGGCAAGCAGTGCGCGAGCCTTGCCGGTCATGCCTGCCGGAACAGTCAGGCTGGTGCCATCCGTGCCGACCTGGAAATTGATCTTGGCTTCTGCAAGCGCGATGCTGATCTGGTTGAGATCCGTCGCATCCAGGCCGACATAGAGCGTCTCCTGGGAAGGCTTATTGACGTAAAGGGCTGCAAACAGGATCAGGACCATGGACACAGCGCCCACGCCACCCAGGATCAGCAGCCGCGTTCTCCCGAGATTCTGGATGTTCCGGAACAATGGAACTAATTGATTTAACAGATTCATTCTGTTCTCGCACGATTCGTCAAAGACCTGATGGCTTTGTGTCCTGCAGCGAAAATAGAAATCGAAACTTGTGCGAGCGTTTCGTCCGGCCAGGAAAAGGGGAAAAAGCCGGGGAGAAGTGGTTAAAATTATATAAGAAAAACAATATACATGTTGAGCGTTCGACTAGAAGAAGTCGAAATCGCCAGCGGCTTTCGCCATGGGCTGCGAGTGGGCATGCAAGGTGCCTCCGCCGAGTGCCTTTTGCATCTCCGTCAGCTTGACGAGGCTCAATGCGGTCGCAAGATCGACCGTCCATCCGTCCGGCATGGCGCCGGCAATGGTATCGATGAATTCGGCAATGCCGCGCGTCTTCTGGACGGCAAGGTCGATGCCCTGAATGACTTTCACCGCATCGGGCGATTCCAGCACATGCGCACCGCCGACATCGAGCAGCTGCGGCTCGATGCGCTCGATCAGATAGGCCACGTCATGCAGTTCGGAGACGATACGCAAAAGGATGGCCGGGAGGGTTTCCTCGATGGCGGTCATTTCGGCGCGCTGGAAGGCAGTCATGCAGTAGCCTCGCTGATCAGAAAAATTCGATCGTGTTGTCGACCGGCTTTGGAGCGACGACCGGACGCTGTTCCAGCGCCACGGTCTTCTGTGTCTCCGCGCCGGTGAGCGGATATTGCCTGGCGCGTCCGGAGATCGGCCAATATTCAATCTTGCGCCCATGTTCGCCGCCCGTGCTCGAGCTGACGACCGGGATGCCTTCATCCCTGAGGAACTGCATGGCGAAAGCGGCATTCTGCTCGCCGACATTGGAGAAGGTCGCAATCGTCTTGGCGCCGCCGAAGACCTTTGCCTCCAGCCGATCGCGCCGCGCACCCTTCTTCAAAAGGCCGTTGATCAGAAGCTCCATCAGGTGCACGCCGTAGCGCGTCGCATCACCACCGCTCATCGGCGAGCTTGCCATTCCCGGGAGGAGGAAATGGTTCATGCCACCGACGCCGGCGATCGGATCGCGCAGGCAGGCCGCCACGCAGGAGCCGAGAATGGTTGCCAGCACCACGTCCGGGTCGCTGACAACCTTGTACTCGCCCTGAATGATGTGCATGCGACGGGCTGCACCCTCGACAATCATTTCAGTGCTCCGAACACGGCCTCGATGGCTGCCTTCATCTTTTCCATGGTGAATGGCTTGGCCAGGACGTTGTTGGCGCCGAGCTGGGCCGCTTTCTGGACCAGGGCACGGTCGCCCTGTGCCGTCAGGATGATGAAGGCCGCCTTCTTGGTTGCCGGATTGGTGCGGACGGCCTGCAGCAGCCCGAGCCCATCCATCTTCGGCATGTTGAAATCCGAGATGACCAGATGATGCGGCTGCTGCTGCATGATCTTCATGCCCTGCTCGCCGTCGCCGGCGGAGGTGATCTGCTTGAAGCCGAGCTGCGTCAGCGCATCACTCAACAAGAGACGGCTGGTGACCTGATCATCAACGATCAGAACTTTGATTTTCTCCGCTAGAGACATTATTCGCTCCCTTCCTTTCGGGCGGCTGTAATTTTCAAGATTTCCTCGCCAATGGCGTTCAGCGGAAACTGTTGTTCGACGGCACCAAGCTCATGGGCGACCCTCGGCATGCCGTAGACCACGCAGGTCTTTTCATTCTGGCCGATGGTGCGCGCACCGGCGTGGCGCATCTTGAGGAGACCGGCAGCGCCATCGCGGCCCATGCCGGTCAGGATCACGCCGACGGCGTTGCGGCCAGCCAGTTCGGCGACCGAATCGAAAAGCACGTCGACCGATGGCCGATGACCGTTCACCGGCCCTCCATCCGCCAGACGACACTGGGGCGCCGATGGGTTGACAACCCGCAGGTGCCTGTCGCCACCGGGCGCCAGATAGATCTTGCCGATTGCCAGCCGCGCCCCGTCTGTCGCCTCTTCTACGACAGGCGCACAAAGGCGGTTCAACCGCTCGGCAAAACTCCGGGTAAAGCTCGGAGGCATATGCTGGGTAATGACCGTGGGCGGGCAGTTGGCGGGAAACTTCTGCAATACGGTGATCAAGGCCTCGACGCCGCCGGTGGATGAGCCGATGGCGACGATCTTGCGGCCGACACGAAAATCGGCGACGGCGGGCGGCGGTGCGCGCTGGGCGGCAGGCTTGACGAATTGCCGTTGCGAACGAGCGGCCGCCTTGACCTTCTCGGCCAGGTCGCCGAATGGGTGCGGTTCGCCCGGAGAGGGTTTCCCCACACAATCGAAGGCGCCGATTTCCAGGGCTGCGAGCGTCGCATCGGCGCCGCGATGCGTCATGGTGGAGACCATGATGACCGGCATGGGCCTGAGCGTCATGATCTTTTCAAGAAACTCGAGGCCGTTCATGTTCGGCATCTCGATATCGAGGGTAACGACATCGGGATTGAGCGCCTTGATGGCGGCTCGCGCTTCAAGCGCGTCGCCGGCCTGGCCGATGACATCAACCTCGGGATCTGAACGCAATACGGCTGTGATCAGGCCACGCATGGTCGGGGAATCATCGACCACGAGAACACGGGCGGCAGCGCTCATGATTTCCTCCCCGCGTTCTTGCCGAGATAGCGATAGGTGGTGATGCCTATGTTGTCGAAGAGGTGCTTGGCGTCGCCGGCAACGCGCTCAGAGTGGCCGATATAGAGGTGGCCGTGGTCCTGGAGCTGGCCGGCAAAACGACCCCAAATCTTCGTCTGCGTCGGCTCGTCGAAATAGATGACGACGTTGCGGCAGAAGATGACGTCGAACGCGCCCTTGAAGGGCCATTGCGCCAGCAGGTTCAATTCGTTGAAGGTGATCAGCCGCTTGACGCGATCGTCGATCTGGAACTTGCGACGCCCCTGAACATCGACCTCCTGGAACCATTGCTTGCGCATGGCAGGCGAGATCGTCTCGAGTGCCGCCTCATCATAGGCGCCGGCGCGAGCAAGACCGAGGATCTTCGGGTCGATATCCGTCGCCAGGATCCTGAAATCGAACTCCGCCGCATTCGGCATCAGCGCCAGTACGGTGAGCGCGATCGAATAAGGCTCCTGCCCATCGGAACAGGCAGCCGACCAGATACGCACCCGGCCACCGGCCTTGGCGCGCGCCAGAAGACCCGGCAGCACCTCGTCGCGCAGATGATCGAAATGATGGTTCTCGCGAAAGAAGCGTGTGAAATTGGTCGTTAGATGCGACAGCATCTCGCGGCGCGCAGCACTTCCGGCCGGAGAGGACACCAGCGTGCAGTAATCGCGGAAGCCGCGCAGGCCCAGCGCGCGGATGTGCTTCGACAGCCGCGAATAGACCAGCGACGCCTTGCTTTCATTGAGGGAAATGCCCGCATCCGCATAGATCATGGCAGCGATCTCGGCGAGGTCGCGCCGGGTCAGCGGATATTCGCCGCTGGCCAGGACCTCGTCCGGCGATGCCTTGAGATCTATCGCTCCCATCACAGTCATGCAGCTTCGCTTTCGTTTTCAGGGAACAGAGCTTCCAGTTCGATCAGGCAGATCATGCGCCGGTCGATCGCGACGATGCCGCGCGCGAACTGCCGTTCATGGTCGGAAGAGATTTCCGGCGTCGGCTGGATGTGGTCGGTCGCGATCGTCAATATGTCCGATACTGCGTCGACCAGAAGACCGACGACCTTGCGCTTGACCTGCGCGACGATGATCACATGCCGCGCCGTCAGCTCCGCACGCTTCATGCCGAGCCGCGCCGAGAGATCGATGATCGGCAGCACGGCGCCACGCAGATTGATGACGCCGAGCATGTAGGACGGCGCATGCGGCATGGCGGTTGCCGGCGTCCAACCACGGATTTCGCGAACCGACATGACGTCGATGCAAAATTCCTGGTCGCCGATCCGGAAGGCGATCAGCTCGCGTGCTTCCTGGGTCAGGTTCTTGACGGCAACGGACATGGCTTACCCCACCGCCGCGTAGGACATTTCGGCCTTCAGCGACTGCCCACGGGAAGCACCGACCACCGCATCGACATCGAGGATGAGCGCGACACGGCCATCGCCGAGGATGGTGGCGGCCGCAATGCCGGGCACATGTGTGTAGTTCGCTTCGAGGCTCTTGATGACGACCTGGCGCTGGCCCTGAATGGCATCGACCATCAGCGCGCGCTGACCGCCCCCTTCCGATTCCACCAGCAATGCAACGCCCTCAACGGGGTTGGCCTGCGTGGCGCGGAAGTTCAGGATACGGCCGACATCGACCAGCGGGCAGAAGCTGTTGCGGATCGAGATCAGGCGATGGTTCGCGCCGAAAGAATGGATGGCGGAGGCCTCCGGCTGCAGCGTCTCGACGATCGCCGTCAGCGGCACGACCAGGGTCTGGCCGGCAACCGTCACCACCATGCCGTCGAGAACGGCTAGCGTCAGCGGCAGGCTCATGGTGAAGACCGAGCCCTGCCCCGGCTTGGAGCTGATATTGATGCGGCCGCCGAGCGCCTGGATCGAGCGCTTGACCACGTCCATGCCGACGCCGCGGCCGGAAATGTCGGAAATCTTGTCGGCGGTCGAGAAGCCCGGCAGGAAGATCAGGTTGTCGATTTCCTCATCCGAGAGATTGGCGTCCGCAGCGATCAGGTCGTTGTCGATGGCCTTCTGGCGCACTCGCTCGCGGTTGATGCCGGCGCCGTCGTCTGCGAGTTCGATCAGGATGCGGCCGGAACGGTGCTTGGCCGTCAGGCGAACGGTGCCCTCGGGGTTCTTGCCGAGCGTCGCGCGCTTTTCCGGGCTCTCGATGCCGTGGTCGACGGCATTGCGGATCATGTGGGTCAGCGGTTCGGCGAGCTTGTCGATGACGGTCTTGTCGACTTCGGTATTTTCGCCCTCGGTGATCAGGCGGATCGACTTGCCGGTCATATCGGCGATTTCGCGGACGATACGCGACATGCGCTGGAACACCGGCTTTACCGGCTGGGCGCGGATCGCCATGACGCTGTCCTGGATCTCGCGGGTGAGCTGTTGCAGCTCTTCGAGGCCCATGTTGATCGAAGACGCACCATTATTGTCGTTCTCGACGACGCTCTGCGACAGCATCGCCTGGTTGATGACGAGTTCGCCGACCAGATTGATCAGGCGGTCGACGCGGTCGAGATCAACGCGGATGGTCTGACCGACGCCGGCAGCGGCGGCGTTGTTCTGCGCGGCAGCGGCACTGGCGGCGGCGGAAGCGGCCAGGGCTGCTTCCTTCTTTTCAACACGGGCGGCAACGGCGGCAAGCTGGGTGACATTGCTCGCAGTTTCAGCAGCGGCGATGGCAGCAGCGGTGTCGCTCTTGGCTGGCGAGGCTTCCTCGATCGCTGCGGCCGCGGGCTCGCTGCTCTCTTCGTCTAGAATGGAGAGATCGAAGGGCACGGGAACCATCGGCAGTTCCTCGTCGTCGGAAGAGCTGCCACCGGCTGCGACCGGGCGCACATCGAGCTCGCAATCCCATTCGGCGAATTCGAAGATGGTGCGAATGGCGTCTTCGCCCTTGTCCGTCTTGATCGAGATCGTCCAGCTGAAATAAGCGCCTTCCGGATCGAGTTCGGTGAGACCCGGCAGCGCATCCACGTCGCAATGGACGCTCATCTCGCCCAGCCGCGCCAGATCGCGCAGCAGCAGCGTGGCGTCGTTGCCCTTGGCGTAGAGATCGGAGCGCGGCTTGAAGCTGACCTCGTATTCCGGCATTCCGGCGGCGGGCTCTTCATCGAGACCGAAATCATCGTCGAAGCTGAAGGGGATCGGCTGGAAACCGCTCTCATCGGTCGGCGCGGGTGCGGCTGCCTTCGGAGCGGCCTCGACTGCAACTGCTACGGCGGCTGACGGCGCCGGCAGCCCGTTTGCCAAGGCTTCCAGCTCCTTCACCAGCCCGCGGCTGCGAGCCTGATCGACACTGCCGCCGTCACGGGCGGCATTGGTCAGGTCGGCCAGAACGTCGGCGGCCTTGAGCATGACCTTCAGGACGTCCTGGGTCGGCTCCAGCTTGTTGGATCGAACGCAATCAAGCGTGGTCTCGAAGACGTGGGCAAACGAGACCAGGTCATCCAGACCGAAGGCCCCTGCCCCACCCTTGATGGAATGAACGGCGCGGAAGACGGCATTGACGGTTTCCGGATCGCGGTCGCCATCATTCATTTTCAGGAGACCGGATTCCAGTTCGGCGAGCTGCTCTTCGCACTCCTGGAAGAAAATCTCTTTGATTTCGTTCATATCCATGAGGGGCGGATCCTGGTTAGGCGGTTACACGCTCGATGGCATCGATCAGCTTGGCAGGGTCGAACGGCTTGACGATCCAGCCGGTCGCACCGGCCTGGCGGGCACGGTTCTTCTTTTCAGCGTCGCTCTCGGTCGTCAGCACGAGGATCGGGACGGCGCGATATCTGTCGTTGCGGCGCACGCCCTCGATGAAGCCGAAGCCATCGAGGCGCGGCATGTTGATATCGGTGACGATGACGTCCGGGTTGGCTTCTTCCAGAATTTCCAGGCCCTCGACGCCATCTTCTGCCTGAATGGTCTCGAAACCGGCATTGTTGAGCGTCACGAGAAGCATGTTTCGAATGGTCCGTGAATCATCCACGGTCAGCACTTTTTTCTTCATTGCCGGATCTCCTTGGCAAGCAGATGGGAGATATCGACCCCGATCACCTGCATCGTTTTTTGAAATGCATCCGACACCTTGGAAAAGGTGAAGGACAGCTTGTCCTCATCCCAAGTCTTGGCGGCCGCCATGATGACCTGCACGCACAAGGCCCCAATCCTTTCGACGCCGGATGCATCGATCGCGACATTGCTGCCGCGCAACCCCATCAACTTGCCCCGGAGCGTCGAGGCCTCGTTGAGGTCCAGCACCGCAGCCAGACTGATTGTCTTTTCGCCCTTCCTGCTCGGCATCGCTTCATTCCTTGTTGTCTGAAATCAGGCCCACCGGCCCGCATGCACATGAAACAGTAAACTCAGTAGGCATTCCGCTCGCCTCCCCTGGCGGCCCTGCGAAGCGGGAAGCCGAAATCGGCCATCTCATCCTCGTCCCGCCCGGCGGCGAACTCATCGCGAACGGGAAGCTGTCGCTGCTGAACGGCTTTCGCCGGAGCCGGAGCCGCCGCATGGCGCCGCTCGCGTTCGATGCGAAACTCGCGAATGGTCCGACCAAGCTCGACGACGACGGTCTGCAAATGATCCGCGCCTTCCTGCGAACGGTTCGCCAGGCTCTCTCCCGCCGCCGCACGTTCGCTGAAGCCGCCGATATCGGCCGTGAGGGAATTGAGACCGGCAACCTGCACGTCGCTGGCCGCTGCAATCCCAGTGATGGCTTCGTTGATGTCGGTCACCTGGCGGACGATGCTGCCGATCGCATCCTGCGTGCGGCCGACCATCTGGACGCCGGCATCGACCTGCGCCTTGGTGCCCGTCACCAGGACCTTGATCTCGCGCGCCGCATCGGCGGAACGCTGCGCAAGGGCACGAACCTCCTGTGCGACGACGGCAAACCCACGGCCGCTATCGCCGGCCCGAGCGGCCTCGATCCCGGCATTCAGGGCGAGAAGGTTGGTCTGGAAGGCGATTTCGTCGATGACGCCAATGATCTGACCAATCTTTTCGGCCGATGTCTCGATATCGGCCATGGCGGATATTGCCTGTCCGACGATCCGGCCGCTGTCTTCCGCAGCCGAGCGCGTGGAAGCGGCCGTGCGTTCTGCCGAGCGTGTATTGGCGGCGTTTCCGCGCACCTGATCGGCAAGTTCGGCGAGCTGCCGCGCGGAAGTTGCGAGCCCCCGGGACTGTTCAGCCGAATCCTCGGCGAAAGACCTCGAGGCGCGGGTGATGGCTTCCGTTGTCGTCTCCGCTGCCTGCACGCCGCTGGAAAGCGCTGCAAACTGCTGCTGGATATCAGCCAGCGCGGCGTTCAGCGCTTCGGCCACGTCCGCATAGGCTTCGGGACAATCGGCAGGCAGACGGGCCGTCAGGTCGCGGTCGGTAAGACTATTGGCCAGTTCGGTAAAAAGATCCGCGGCCTCGGCGCGATCCGCTGTCCGCTGCTCGGCGAGCGCGCGCTGATGGCCGATGCGCAATTCGTTGAAGCGCAGGGACACGGCGATTTCGACATCGACCATCACGAGGCGAACGACCGAGGTGACGAGTTCGCTCAGTTCGCGGGCACGGCGCCTGGCTCCGGGCAGAATGGCGCGGCCGCCCATCTCGTCGAGAAGGCCTGCAAGAATATGCTCCAGCATCACGCCGTGGCCGGCAACATGCCAGCGCGGATCGAGGCCCATCTTGCTTTCGCTGTCGGACAGAACCTTGACGCGCTCGGCATAGAGGCTATCGAAGCGCGCATCCGTCAGCACATCCCAATGCGAGGACTGCAGATCCTGGAGACGCTCGAGCTGGCTTTCGCTGGAAAAATTGCGCGCGGCGTCCGGGAATGCCTGGAAACGATGAAAGAGGTCACGAAGCCCGGCCTTGAGATGGGCCTCGAGCACCGGCCGGTTGCGGCGCAAGGTTTCGCATTGTCCGGCATCGAGACCAGCAAAACGCAAGCGGTCGCGAAGGCTGCCAGCCTGCGCCCTGCCTGCCTGATCTGACGGCGAATCCTGCGCCAAAATCGTCCCCGCCGAACTGCCCGCGCCTGCGCAGGCGAAACTGCCGATGATCCGCGCCAAGCGCTATGAGGAGGCGAGGAAAGGCACAGGCCGCTACGGATCACATGACCGTGGCGCTGAAGCTCGCTCGTTCATCAAAGTCTTTCGCGGACCTGTCTGATGAGATGGATACCGGATCTATACGGTACGGCGGGGCGGCTTCATGCCTGGTGAGAACGAGTCACAATTTTCCCATTCCGACGTTCAAGCTCAATGTTTATGGTTAATTCCTTGCCCGAAGGTTAATGACGGCAGGCCGACCGCGTTGTTTCGAACATCTCTAATTTAGAGCCGCCCTTAATACTTGTTTTATCGAAAGAAAAACTCACGCAGCGTAAGTCACAAGCAAGCTTCATACCTTACGGCTGAAGGCTATAGACACCTTCGATGTCGATACGGAGAGAGCAATGATTGTTCTTGGTTTGACCGCTTCGCTGATGGCCGGCATGACGCTCGCTGCCTTCATACTTCTATCCAGTATCGAAGGGGCACGCGGCAGGGCCGCCTCCCGCGTCCTTTAATCATCCCAAATCGGGACGGATGCTGAGGTTTTCCGAGGCCGGGGCAGGGCAGCATCCCGCCATGTTTCTCGTCCGGCGGTAGCTAGCATTGGGCTTAATAGTTCCGTATTAAGCCTCAAGACCCGGCACCGAGATCCATCCGTTAATGTCCGATACGACCCAATCCCCAACAAATACCCAGAAACTTTCGCTGGGAGTGGCGCTTGCAATCATCTTCGGCGTGACGCTCTGGCGTGTGCTCATGCTGCTCGCCAACAGGACCGACCTCTTCGTCGACGAGGCGCAATACTGGTTCTGGGGACAGAATCTCGACTTCGGCTATTATTCCAAGCCGCCGATGATCGCCTGGGTCATCCGCTTCTTCAATACGATCTCGGGATCGGACTCGACCTTCTGGATCCGCCTGTCCGCACCGCTTTTCCATCTCGCGACAGCGCTTATGCTGATCTGCACGACGCGGCGGCTGTTCGATGACGAGACAGGGCGCGAGATCGCTCCCTGGGCCGGCGTCATTTTCATCACCCTGCCGGCTGCCTCGCTCTCGGCCGTGCTGGTGTCGACGGACACGATCCAGATCCTGTTCATCACGATCGCCATCTGGGCCTTCATCGGCTTGACCAAGCGCTCGTCCATTTCCGAAGCGCTGATCCTCGGCATCAGCCTCGGCCTTGCCTTCATGACGAAATACTCCGTGCTCTTCCTGTTGCCGGGGGTGGGCATTGCCATGCTGACGCTGCGCTCGGCGCGGATCGCCTGGCGGGACGTCGTCATCGCAGCTATCGTTGGCGCCATCGTCGTTGCGCCCAATCTCTGGTGGAACCTGACGCATGGCGCGGCGACCGTAAAGCATACCGAAAGCATTGCCCAATGGAGCACGGGCACTGGCGGAACGAGCCTGCTGAAGCATGTGCTCAACGGGCTCGAGTTCGCCGGGGCACAGTTCGGCGTCGTCGGACCGGTGGTGTTCTATGCGCTTTTGTGGGCGACATGGCGGCTGATCCGTGGACAGGGCGATGACAGGGAAAAGCTGCTGTTCTGGCTGTCCATGCCGGTGGTGATCCTGATCACGCTGCAGGCCCTCTTCGCCAAGGCCTATGCCAACTGGGCGGTTTCCGCCTATGCCGCGGGCACCATCCTCGCCGTCTTGCTGCTCTACCGGCTGACGAAGAAAGGGCTGATGACCTCCCTGATCATCGGGGCAGTCGTCGCCTTCGTCATTCCGGTGCTGACGGTGTTCGCTCTCGATATCAAATTGCCGAACGGCGATCTTGTGATGAAGCGCTATGTCGGCCGCAGCATCATAAGCCGGGAAATCGCCGATATCGCCACGACGGCAAAGACAACGGACATCGTATCCCCGGACCGCGATATCATCGCCGATCTGTTCTATACGCTGAAGGGCGCGCCGTTCCGCATCTACGCCCGCAATTTCGGTGGCTTTCCCAAGAGCTATTACGAGCAGAATTTCTCTCTGCCTGCCGATGTGACCGGCCCGGTGCTGTTCGTCGATAACGATCCGATCGTCTGCCCCGAGGGTCAGGCCGAGCTCATCAAGAGCTGGTCGCCCCCCTTCGGCGACATGAAGGGCAAAACCCTCTATGCCTATCGCGTGCCGGCAAGCTGCCTGGCGCCGAAACCCTGATCCTTGAGCGGGGTAACGCGCGAAGAAATCGCACCGGGACGGTTGACCGGCTCGCACAAGTGCAGCATGACAGGCCGTACTATGAAGACGCTGGGCGTCCTGATATCATGACCGAACCGCCGGAATCCGAACCGGCAGAGGAATAAAGGCATCTTTTACCGTTGAGCCCGCTCGAATTCGGCGCCGCCGACAGCGAAGATAACGACGACAGGACGCACCGCGCCGGAGCGCGCGTGATTGCCTCGCTGTTCCTCGCCTTCTTCGCCTATCTCGGGCTGGCACTTGGCGGCGGCATCAATCTTGCCGCTCGCTCGGATGCGGATGCGCTTTCTTCCGGCAAGGATAATCAGCCGCTTTACCTTTCGCTGCGGGACCCGGTTCGCGGCATGGTGGTCGCCGATCGCACGGCTCTGCCGAAAGCCACCTGGCATGATATCGGACCTGCGACGCTTGCGGTCGCCCCATCGTTCCGAGTTCTCATCGATCTCTGGCAGCCGCGCGATCGCAGCGACGCCACACAGCCTGAAATCCTGGCATTTCGCGCCTATCTCGCTCGCGCCCCGCCGGTTAGCCTCATCTGACAGGTTAACGCGCCCTTTGGCGCATTCCCCGACATGACCTACGTCCGCCAGCGGTCCGACCGCCGGCATAAGTGTATTTCCAAGGATAATACCCATGCGCACTTCACCATGGCTGGTGGCACTCTACTCGGTGATCATCGTGCTTGGCTTTCTCATCGCCTTGCCGAACGTCCTTCCGCAGTCCGCTCTCAGCAAAGTCCCAAACTGGCTACCGCATAGCCAGGTACCCCTCGGCCTCGACCTTCGCGGCGGCTCCTATCTCGTCCTCGAAGTCGACGAGAAGGACCTGACCAACGGTCGGCTGCAATCGCTGCAGCAGGACTCGCGCCGCGTTCTGCGCGACAAGAACATCCAGACCCGCTCGATCGTGCGCAACGGCAACCAGGTCGTCGTTACGCTGACCGATCCCACACAGAGCGGCGATGCGGTGACGCAGCTGCAGACGCTTGCCAACACGGTCACCTCAGGCCTCTCCGCCGGGCAGTCCGACCTGACGATCGCCCCGAACGGCGGCACGATCACCATGTCCTTCTCGCAGGCCGGCATCGCCAGCAATGTCGATTCCGCCGTCCAGCAGAGCCTTGAAGTCATCCGCAAGCGCGTCGACCAGGTGGGCGTTGCCGAACCGACGATCCAGCGTGTTGGCCCGAACCGCGTTCTCGTGCAGCTTCCGGGCGCTCAGGATCCCTCGCGTCTACGCGAGCTTCTCGGCTCGACTGCGAAGATGTCCTTCCACCTGCTTGCCGACAATGCCGACCCGAACAATCCCGGTCCCGGCGTCACCATCCTCAAGGATGAGCAGGGCAACAGCTATCCGGTTCTCGACCGTATCGAACTGTCCGGCGACCGTCTGACCGACGCCCGCGTCAGCTTCGACCCGAACACGCATGAGCCGCTCGTCACCTTCCGCTTCGACAGCGCCGGCGCCAACCGCTTTGCGGAAATCACCCGCGAAAATGTCGGCAAGCCTTTCGCCATCGTGCTCGACAACAAGGTGCTGAGCGCGCCGAATATCCGCGAGCCGATCACCGGTGGTTCGGGCCAGATTTCCGGCAACTTCACCGCCGACAGTGCCACCACGCTTGCAGCCCTGCTGCGCGCGGGTGCGCTTCCGGCCAAGCTGACGGTCATCGAAGAACGCACCGTCGGCGCCGACCTCGGCGCCGATGCGATCCAGAAGGGCATCTATAGCGGCCTGGTCGGCTTCGTCCTGGTTGCCGCCTTCATCTTCGTGCTCTACGGCACCTGGGGGATCCTCGCGAATGTGGCACTGCTCATTCACACGGTCCTGACCTTCTCGGCCCTGACGCTGGTCGGCGCCACGCTGACGCTGCCCGGTATCGCCGGCATCGTGCTTGGTATCGGCCTTGCGGTTGATGCCAACGTTCTCATCAACGAGCGTATCCGCGAAGAAACCCGCAAGGGTCGCGGCGCCTTCGCCGCGATCGATAATGGCTTCAAGAAGGCGTATTCGACGATTATCGACGGCAACATGACGGCCCTGATCGCGGCCGCCATCCTGTTCTACTTCGGCTCCGGCCCGGTTCGCGGTTTTGCCGTGACCATGGGTCTCGGCCTCATTATCTCGATGTTCACCTCCGTCGCCTTCGTGCGTGTCGTGATGATCGCCATCACCCGTCGCCGCAAGTTCAAGGTGATCAACATCAGGCCGCTGATCCCCTTCAGCCCCTATGACAAGCACATCCAGTTCATGAAGGCCCGCTTCTTTGGCATCACCGTTTCGGCGATCCTGTCGCTCGCCTCGGTCGTGCTGTTTTTCCATCCAGGCCTCAACTACGGTGTCGATTTCCGCGGCGGCATCCAGATGTCGGTCAAGACCAAGGACGCGGCCGATTTGTCGACCTTCCGCGAGGGTCTGAACACGCTCGGCCTCGGCGAAATTGCGCTGCAGTCCTTCGGCGATAACAACAGCCTTCTCGTCCGTGCCCAGCGCCAGGACGGCGGCGAAGAGGCGCAGACTGCCGCGGTGACCAAGCTCAAGGCGGAAATCGTCAAGATCGACCCGACCGCGACCATCGAAGGCACCGACGTCATCGGACCGAAGGTCTCGGGCGAGCTTGCCTGGGCCGGCATCCTGTCGGTCGTGATCGCCAGCCTGGCGATGCTGGTCTACATCTGGGTCCGGTTCGAATGGCCGTTTGCGGTCGGCGCCATCGTCACGCTGGTACTCGACGTCACCAAGGCGATAGGCTTCTTCGCGATCACCGGCCTCGATTTCAACCTGACCGCCATCGCCGCGATCCTAACACTTGTGGGATATTCGGTAAACGACAAGGTCGTGGTCTATGACCGCATGCGTGAAAACATGCGGCTCTACAAATCGATGCCGCTGCGCGAGATCATCGATAGGTCGATCAACGAGACCCTGGCGCGAAGCCTTTATACCAACGCCACCGCCTTCCTGGCGCTGGTGCCGATGGCGATCTGGGGCGGTAGCGCCGTCTCCAGCTTCGCGATCCCGATGGTGTTCGGCATACTTGTCGCCGGCGCCTCGTCGATCTTCATCGCAGCACCGATCCTGCTCTTCCTCGGCGACTGGCGCCGTCGCCATGCCAAGCCCGCTGCCAACGATGCGGCACCGGCCGACGGCAAGTCGACCAAGGGCAACAAGCAGATCCCTGCTGCCGAATAAGCTCTGAATGGATTGAAAAAGGATATGCCCGGTCGCCGGGCATGTCCGCCAACTACCTGAGAAATGGGGCCGTTCTACGAAATGGACGGCATATGCAGCGGCAGCCCCGGACGCGGCGCCGTTATCTTTTCAACGACACCATTTTCCTGCTCGCTGGCGAGCAAATGCTTGCCATCGACGGTGAAGGCGATATTGCCCGGCCGCGTGCCGTTCGTGCGGATATGGCCCGCCATTTTACCGTCTGCATCGACAAGCGAAATCTCGCCCAGCCCATACATGGCGCAATAGAGTGTGCCGCTGCGATCGAAGGCAAGACCGGACGGTCCGCGCAGTACGTTTATGGCAGGCGATGTCATCGACTGGGCAAAAAGCTCCTGCCGGCCGCCGATGATCTGGCGGTGGATTTTTCCGGTTAGCGTCTCGCTGTAGTAAAGCAGTCCGTCGGCATCGAAAGCCAGGCCGCTTGCAAGCAGCAGCCCCGCGGCCAGGACCCTGATGACCCTGCCCTCGGCAGGATCGATCTGATAGACACAGCCATTATAGGCCGCCTTGAAGAAATCGGGATGAATATGGCCGCCTTCGAGCAAGTCGTCGAGACGGATGCCGGAATCGGTCATATAAAGCAGGCCGTCAGGCCCGAAGGCGAGAGCATTGGGATGAAGGAACGGACCATCGGCGCTGCCTTCGATCACCTGCAGCACACGTCCCTGCGGCGACACGCGCACAAGGGAATTCTCCGGACCGTCGGCGACCCAGAAGCATCCGTCTCCGTCGATCGCAATCCCGGTCGGGCTCCCACCGATCCGGCAAATTTCCTGATAAGCGCCGCTTGTGTCGAAAAGTTTCAGACAGCGACGGCTCGCATCCATCTCCACGAGCGCAAAGCGCCCGTCCGACAAAGCCACCAATCCGCTAGGCAGACGCAGCCCAGTGGCAATCGTTTCGTTCATGTTCTGAAGCCTTCATTCTACGCACTACGCGAATCCCCAAAAACTCAAATTGCCGCGCCAAAATGATACATAAGCACGAAGAAAGTCATTTTCGAGCCGGCCTCTGGCGAATCCGGATAAGATTATTGCGCGAAAGGTCACATCTGCGTGCAGATCGGCCAAGCTTGACACGCTTGAGCGATTCGGAACATCCATAGAACGTCCGGATCATTTCGCCCATGCGATTCGTCGCGGATTGCGCCTGGCGCCCTTCATCCGACGCATCGGGAGAGTTCATGACCGCCGCCTATCTGGAAAAGCTGAACCCGGAGCAGCGACTTGCAGTCGAGCACGGCACGACGACGGGCAACGGCCATGTCGCCGGACCGTTACTCGTCATTGCCGGGGCCGGTTCGGGCAAGACGAATACGCTTGCCCATCGCGTCGCGCATCTGATCGTCAAGGGCGCCGATCCACGCCGCATCCTGCTGATGACCTTCTCACGCCGCGCCGCTGCCGAAATGGGCCGCCGTGTCGAACGGATATGTCGCGAAGTGCTCGGCACCAATGCGGGCGTCACTGCCGATGCCCTTGCCTGGAGCGGCACGTTCCATGGCATCGGCGCGCGGCTTCTGCGGGATTATGCCGAGCAGATCGGTCTCGACCCGGCCTTCACCATCCATGACCGCGAAGACAGCGCCGACCTGCTGAACCTCGCGCGCCACGATCTCGGATTTTCCAAGCTGGAAAGCCGATTTCCGACCAAGGCGACATGCCTTTCCATCTATTCTCGGTCGGTCAATTCGGAAGCGCCGCTTGCCGAGATGCTGCGCGACTTCTTTCCGTGGTGCGCCACCTGGGAGCCACAGCTGCGCGATCTCTTCGCCGCCTATGTCGAAGCCAAGCAGGCACAGAATGTGCTCGATTACGACGACTTGCTGCTCTACTGGGCGCATATGCTGCAGGAGCCGCTGATCGCCGAGGACATTGGCAGCCGTTTCGACCATGTGCTCGTCGACGAATATCAGGACACCAACCGGCTGCAATCGTCGATCCTGCTGGCCCTGAAACCGGACGGCCATGGGCTGACCGTCGTCGGTGACGATGCGCAGTCGATCTATTCCTTCCGTGCGGCGACGGTACGCAACATTCTCGATTTCCCGCAAGCCTTCACGCCCGCCGCCGACATCGTGACGCTCGATCGGAACTACCGCTCGACGCAGCCGATCCTTGCCGCCGCCAATGCCGTGATCGACCTTGCATCGGAGCGCTTCACCAAGAACCTGCGCACCGAACGCCAAAGCGTCGAGCGTCCCCGGCTGGTAACGGTGCGCGACGAAAGTGATCAGGCTCGTTTTGTCGCCGATCAGGTGCTGGAAAATCGCGAGGGCGGCGCCAGGCTGAAGCAGCAGGCGGTATTGTTTCGTACCTCAAGTCACAGCGGACCGCTGGAAGTGGAGCTCACCCGTCGCAACATTCCATTCGTCAAATTCGGCGGGCTGAAATTTCTCGACAGCGCCCATGTCAAGGACATGCTGGCGGCTCTGCGCTTCGCCCAGAACCCGCGCGACCGGGTGGCGGGTTTCCGGCTGATGCAGCTCTTGCCTGGCGTCGGCCCCTCCACAGCGCAACGCGTGCTCGACCAGATCGGCGAAGCGGCAAGCCCGATCACGGCGCTCACCGAGCTTCCACCCCCACCCCGCACCGGAGACGACTGGAGTGCATTCGTGGAGACGATGCGCGAGGTCAAAAGCGGCAAGGCGGGATGGCCGGCGGAAATCGGGCTGGTGCGGCAATGGTACGAGCCGCATCTGGAGCGTGCACATGAGGATGCGGCGACACGCCAGGCGGACCTTGTCCAGCTCGAGCAGATTGCCGCAGGCTACGGCTCGCGCGAACGCTTCCTCACCGAACTGACGCTCGATCCACCTGACGCCACCAGCGACCAGGCCGGCGTGCCTTTGCTCGACGAGGACTATCTGATCCTGTCGACTATCCATTCGGCCAAGGGTCAGGAATGGACGAAGGTCTTCATCCTCAATGCCGTCGACGGCTGCATCCCCGCCGATCTCGCTGTCGGATCATCGGCTGAGATCGAGGAGGAGCGGCGGCTGCTTTATGTTGCCATGACGCGAGCAAAGGACAATCTCGATCTCGTCATCCCGCAGCGCTTCTTCGTCCACGGCCAGCATGCGCAAGGCGACAAGCATGTCTTCGCCTCGCGCACGCGCTTCATCCCAGCGACCTTGTTGCAATTCTTCGAAGTCTGCGGCTGGCCTCAGGCAAAGGCAGAGAGTCCCGCCGCCATTCGGGCGCGGCAGGTGCGTGTCGATGTGGGCGCACGCATGCGGGGCATGTGGCGCTAGCTTCGATTAGCTTCCCGAAACATCTCGATGATGGCGGAGAAATCGCGGCCGCCATTGCCGAGTTTCTCGAACAGCCCGAAAAGCTGCGCTGCCTCCGCACCCAAAGGTGTCGACGCGCCGCTGGACAAAGCCGCCTCCTGCGACAGGCGGAGATCCTTCAGCATCAATGCCGCCGAGAAACCGGGCTTATAGTCGTTGTTGGCCGGCGAGGTCGGCACGGGTCCCGGCACCGGGCAATAGGTGTTGATCGACCAGCACTGACCGGACGAGGTGGAAGCGACATCGAACAAGGCCTGATGCGAGAGTCCGAGCTTTTCGCCGAGCACGAAGGCCTCGCAGACACCGATCATCGAAATGCCGAGGATCATGTTGTTGCAGATCTTCGCCGCCTGCCCTGCGCCGGCATCGCCGCAATGGACGATCTTGCGGCCCATCACCTCGAGCAACGGCTTGGCCGCCGCAAAACTCTCTGGCGAACCGCCCGCCATGAAGGTCAGCGTGCCCGCCGCCGCGCCACCTGTGCCGCCCGAGACCGGCGCGTCGAGCGATAGGCAACCAACTTGCCCTGCCATGACGTGAGCCGTGCGGGCACTATCGACATCGATGGTGGAGCTGTCGATCAGCAGCGTCCCCTTCGGCACGGAGCGCAGGATATCCGTCCAGACGGTGAGGACATGCTGGCCCTTGGGCAGCATGGTGACGACCACTTCGGCCTCCGCCAAGGCTTCCGTCAGCACGTTCGCCGCTTTGATGCCCGCCGCCTCGGCGGCCTTGAGCATGTCATGCGAGAGATCGTAACCGATGACGGCGTGGCCGGCCTTGACCAGATTGGCGGCCATCGGCCCACCCATATTGCCGAGGCCGATGAATGCGATCCGTGTCATGATTTTCTCCTCCCATGATCCATTATGCTGCGAAAAGCGGCGGTTGCGCCGGCACGAAGAAGCGATCGATACTCTCCATAGTCACCTCCGTAAGGCTGGCCGGTGACCATTTCGGGTTGCGGTCCTTGTCGATGACAGCGGCGCGCACGCCTTCGTAGAAATCAGGATTATACAATATGCCCATGCAGGCGCCGAGTTCACGATCGAGGCATTCGGCAAGATTTGCGCTCGCACGGCCGGCGCGCAGCAGCCGCAGCGTCAGCTTGAGGCTGGTCGGCGAGCGGCTGGCGATCACGCCGGCGGTTTCGGCGGCGAATTCTCCTGGCTCCCGGCCCAGCGCCTGTAGAATGCCCTCAACCGTATCCCCGGCGAAGGCGCGATCGATCAGGTCGCGGTTGACTGCGAGACGGCTCTCACCGGCATGCGTTGCCACAGTTTTGATCAGGGCATGCACGTCCTGAACCGAGGCTGAGGCCGGCAGCGTCGCGATGGCGTCCACCAACGTGGGCAGTGCAGAGGATGCAACGCAATGATCGGCGAATCCCGCGTGTAGGGCATCAGCCGCATCGATAGCAAGGCCCGCCAGCCCCATCCAGGTACCGGCCTCGCCCGGTGCGCGTGGCAGGAGCCAGGTGGCGCCGACATCAGGGAAATAGCCAATACCGGTTTCCGGCATGGCGAGGCGCGTGCGCTCGGTCACGACGCGATGGCTGCCATGCGCCGAGAGGCCGACGCCGCCGCCCATGGTGATACCGTCCATAAGCACGACATAGGGTTTGGGATAGCGTGAAATGGCATGGTTGAGCCGGAACTCCTCGCGCCAGAAGGTTTCGGCCTCGTCCGAGCCATCCTTGCCGCTCTGGTGCAGCAGGCGGATATCGCCTCCCGCACAGAGGCCGCGCTCACCCTCGCCTTTGACGATGACACTGGCAATCGCGGGATCGGCGGCGAAATCCTCTAGGGCCAAGGCTACGGCCCGCACCATCCGCAGCGTCAGGCTGTTCAGCGCCTTCGGCCTGTTAAGGCTGATGATGCCCGCGGAACCTCGCCGCTCGATGATCACCTCGTCCGTGCCGCTCATGCAAATCTCCTCCTCTTGCTCTCCTCTATCAATAGGCGCTCAGCGGTTGTCGGCAAGGATCATCTCTGCGGCTTTTTCGGCAATCATGATCGTTGGCGAATTTGTGTTGCCTGATGTGATCGACGGCATGACCGAGGCGTCGGCAATCCGGAGCCCTGACAGGGCGCGCAGACGCAGGCGCGGATCAACAACGCTTTGCGGATCGCCGCCCATCCGGCATGTGCCGACGGGATGGAAAATCGTCGTGCCTATTTCGCCGGCCGCGCGCTCCAGATCTGCGTCCGTCTGATAGGACGGTCCAGGCTTGAACTCCTCCGGCCTGAACTTGACAAACGAAGGCTGCGCCACGATCCGCCGTGTGAGGCGGATGGACCGCATGGCAATCTCCTTATCGCGCGGAGCGGAGAGATAGTTCGGGCTGATCGCTGGCTGCATGGCAAAGTCCGGGCTGCCGATATGCACCGAGCCCCGGCTTTCCGGCCTCAGATTGCAGACGCTGGCGGTGATGGCCGGAAAAGGATGGACGGGATCGCCGAACTTGTCGAGCGACACCGGTTGTACGTGATATTGCAGATCCGGCGTTTCCTTGTCCGGTCCGGAGCGGGTGAAGATGCCGAGCTGGCTTGGCGCCATCGCCATCGGCCCCGAGCGGCGGAATAGATATTCGAGGCCGATCGCCGCCTTGCCCAGGAGCTTCGTCGCCTTTTCGTTCAGGGTGGGAACGCCCGTTACCTTGTAGGCCAGGCGAAGCTGCAGATGATCCTGCAGGTTCTCGCCGACCGCCGCGACCTCGCGCGTAACCTCTATACCCGCCTTGCGCAACACGTCGCCTCGGCCGATGCCCGAGAGTTCGAGGATCTGCGGGGAGCCGATGGCGCCGGCTGACAACACGGTCTCCTTGTTCGCATAGGCGCGCTTCGTCACGCCGTCATGCTGAAACTCGACGCCGGTCACGGCATCGCCCTCGATGATCAGGCGGCGGACCTGCGCCTTCGTCCAGACGGTCAGGTTGCCCTTCTTCAGTGCCGGTCGCAGGAAGGCCTTGGCGGTATTCCAGCGGATGCCGGAACGTTGGTTGACATCGAAATAGCTCGATCCCTCATTGTCACCACGATTGAAATCGACCGTTTCGGGAATCCCTGCTTCACGGGCCGCCGCCTGGAAGGCATCGAGCACTGCCCAGCGCACACGCGCCTTTTCGACCCGCCATTCGCCGCCGGCACCATGCATCTCGTCCTTGCCCCGATAGTGATCCTCGGACTTGGTGAAATAGGGCAGCACGTCTTCCCAGCCCCAGCCGGCGCAACCGAGCTGGCGCCAGAGATCATAGTCGCGCGCCTGGCCGCGCATGTAGATCATGCCGTTGATGGAGGAGGAGCCGCCGAGCACCTTGCCACGCGGGTAGCTGAGCGACCGGCCGTTCAGCCCCGCCTCGGGCGTCGTGGTGAAGCACCAGTCGGTGCGGGGATTGTTGATGCAATAGAGATAGCCGACCGGGATATGGATCCAATGGTAATTGTCATTGCCGCCCGCCTCCAACAGCAAGACCCTGTTGTTGCGATCGGCCGAGAGCCGGTTGGCAAGCACGCAACCGGCGCTGCCGGCACCTATGATAATGTAGTCGAAGCGATCCATAGTCAAAACTCGTCAGTTCCCGCTCCCGCTTGCGGGAGAGAGTTAGGGTGAGAGGGTATTAAGGTTCGGCAAGTCTAGGCTTTTCGATCAATGTCGAAACAGCCGTCATCCGCCCTTCGGCATCTTCTCCCCGCCCTCAGGCAAGCGCTGGATGGGGAGAAGCAAAGGCAAAGCAATCAACGGCGATATTCAAATCCCAGTTTTCGTCCCAACCGCGACGCGTAGAATTCGCCGACCACGCCGCGGCGGAAGAGAAGGACGCAAACCATGAAGACGATGCCGGTGATGATGGTGACCGGGAATTCCGACAGCGCGAGATAGTTTTCCAGCGTTGCTATGAAACCCGCGCCAAAAAGCGGGCCGATCAGCGTGCCGATGCCGCCGAGAAGCGTCATCAGGATCACCTCGCCCGACATCTGCCATGCGACGTCGGTCAGTGTCGCGAACTGGAAGACCAGCGCCTTCACCGCACCCGCAAGACCCGCTAGCGCCGCCGACATGACGAAAGCGCCGAGCTTGTAGTGCGCCACGGAATAGCCGAGCGAAATCGCCCGCTGCTCGTTTTCACGGATCGATTTCAGGATCATGCCGAAGGGCGAATTGATGAAACGCCAGGTGATCAGCACGCCGATCAGGAAAACGGCGAGGACGAAGTAGTACATGTTGAAGGAGTTGCTGAGATCGAGGATGCCGAAGAGATAGCCGCGCGGCACCGACTGGATGCCATCTTCACCCTGTGTGAATTCCGCCTGCAGGCAGAAGAAATAGAACATGTAGGACAGCGCCAGCGTGATCATGGCGAAATAGATGCCCTGCCGGCGGATCGCGACAAAGCCCATGACGAGGCCTAGCAATGCCGCACCGGCAACACCGATGAGGATGCCCAGTTCCGGCGGCACGCCCCATTGCTTCACTGTATAGGCTGTGAAATAGGCGGCTCCACCGAAGAAGGTGGCATGACCGAAGGACAGCAGCCCGGCATAACCGAGCAGCAGATTGAAGGCGCAGGCGAAGAGCGCGAAGCAAAGCACCTTCATCACGAAGATCGGGTAGATGAAGAACGGCGCCCAGATCAGCCCGATGACGCCGAGAACAAGCAATAGTTTCTGCGCCGAGAACCTCTGGCGGCGCCTGGATCCCAATGTGGTTAGATCGACCATCTCACGCATCCCGACCGAAGAGGCCCGCGGGCCTGATGAGCAGCACGATCGCCATGATCACGAAGATGACGATATTCGACGCTTCCGGATAGAAGACCTTGGTCAGGCCCTCGGCAATCCCGAGCATATAGCCAGTGACGATCGCGCCCATGATCGACCCCATGCCGCCAACGACGACCACGGCGAAGACGATAATGATCATATTCGATCCCATCAGCGGCGAGACCTGGTAGATCGGCGCAGCCAGCACGCCGGCAAAGGCCGCGAGTGCAACGCCGAAACCGTAGGTCAGCGTCAGCAGCACGGGGACGTTGACGCCGAAGACCTGGACAAGGGTGGAGTTTTCCGTCGCCGCGCGGAGATAGGCGCCGAGCTTGGTTTTTTCGATCAGAAGCCAGGTGCCGATGCAGACGATCAGCGAGGCGATGACCACCCAGCCACGATAAACAGGCAGGAACATGAAACCGATGTTCCGGGCGCCCGCCAGCTCGGCAGGAACGGCATAGGGCTGGCCGGAGGAGCCATAGAAATAACGGAACGTGCCTTCGATGGTCAGCGCCATGCCGAAGGTAAAGAGCAGGCCGTAGAGCGGATCGATCTTGTAGAGCTGGCGCAGGCATAGCCTCTCGACCACCGCTCCGAACAGCCCGACGATCAGCGGCGCCAGGATCAAGGCCGGCCAGTAGCCGATGCCGCCATAGGCAAGCAGCAGATAGGCGGTGAAGGCGCCGAGCATGTAGAGCGCGCCATGGGCAAAATTGATCACCCGCAGCATGCCGAAGATGATCGCCAGCCCCAGGCTTAACAGCGCATAGAAAGAGCCGTTGATGAGGCCGATCAGCAATTGTCCGAGAAGGGCCTGGGCGGGGATACCGAATATCGTCGTCATGGCTCAGACCCCCAGCACTTTGTGCAGCATGTCCATGCGCTCAGACAATTCGCCGACCGGAAATTCCGAAACCATCTGGCCATGATCCATCACATAGAAGCGGTCTGCAATGCGGCTGGCGAAGCGAAAATTCTGCTCGACCAGCAGGATGGTCATGCCGCGCGCCTTCAGCTTCTGCAGGACGTCACCGATGCGCTGGACGATGACGGGTGCGAGACCTTCCGTCGGCTCGTCGAGCAGCATCATGCGCACGCCGGTGCGCAAGATGCGGGCCATGGCGAGCATCTGTTGCTCGCCGCCGGAGAGCTTGGTGCCGGGACTGTTGCGGCGCTCATGCAGGTTGGGAAACAGTTCGAAAATCTCATCAATCGTCATACCGCCCGATGCCACCACCGGCGGCAGCATGAGGTTTTCATAGACGCTGAGCGTCGAGAAGATGCCGCGCTCTTCCGGCACGAAACCGATGCCCTTATGGGCCGTCTTGTGCAAGGGCACCTGCATCATGTCCGTACCGGCAAAGGCGATCCTGCCCTTGCGGGCACGGACGATGCCGACGATGGTGCGCAATGTCGTCGTCTTGCCGACACCATTGCGGCCGAGGATGGTAATGGTTTCGCCCTCGCCCACCCGCATGTCGACGCCATGCAGGATGTGGCTTTCGCCGTACCAGGCATTGAGACCCTGAACCTCAAGCAACGCCGCCATCGTCAAGCTTCCTCCGTGCCCATATAGGCTTCCCGGACGCGCGGGTCGCTGCTGACGGTGGCGTAGTCGCCCTGGGCCAGGATCTCACCGCGCTGGAGCACGGTGACATGATGGCAGATATCGGCGACAACGGAGAGATTGTGCTCCACCATGAGCACGGCCCTGTCACGCGCCACATCGCGGATGATGGCGGAGACTGTGTTGACATCTTCCAGCCCCATGCCGGCCATCGGCTCGTCCAGCAGCAGCACTTTGGGGTCGAGCGCCAGGGTCGTCGCGATCTCAAGCACGCGCTTGCGGCCATAGGAGAGATCGGCGGCGATGGCATCGCGCTCCTTGGAAAGACCGACCGAGGCGAGGAGTTGCTCAGCGCGGGCATTGAGGCTGTCGAGCGCCGAAATCGGACGCCAGAATTGATGCGCGAGATCGCTGGTGCGCTGCAGGGCGACACGCACATTGTCGAGGACGGTGAGGTGCGGAAAAACAGCCGATATCTGGAAGGAACGCACGAGGCCCATGCGGGCGACCTTGTCCGGTCTCGTGCGGGTAATATCCGTTCCGAGCAGCGTGATCGTGCCGTGCGTCGGCTGAAGAAACTTGGTGAGCAGGTTGAACACCGTCGTCTTGCCGGCGCCATTCGGGCCGATCAAGGCATGGACCTGGGCATGATGCACATCGAGATCAACATTCTTGACGGCGGTGAAGCCGCCGAAATCGCGGCGGAGGCCTCGGGCGGATAACACCACCCGAGGCTCTTCAGTTTGATGTGTCGCTGGAATCGCCATAAGCCGGCTGCAACCTTATTGCTTGACGAGATCGCAACCGCTCTTGGCCGGATCGATATAGGCTTCCTTGCCAGGAATGGTCGCCAGCACGTTGAAGTAATCCCACGGCTCCTTGCTCTCTTCCGGCTTCTTGACCTGGAGCAGATACATGTCGTGGATCATGCGGCCGTTGGCGCCGACCGTGCCGCCGCGACCGAAGAAATCGTCGACGGGCATTTCATGCAGTTCCTTGGCGACGGCCTCGGTATCGTCCGTGCCGGCCTTCTGCACGGCCTTCAGATATTGCATAACGGCGGAATAGGTGCCGGCATGGACCATGTTCGGCATCTTGCCGGTGCGGGCGAAGAAGCGTTTGCCAAATTCGCGGCTCTTGTCGTCGAGGTTCCAGTAATAGCCTTCCGTCAGCGTCAGACCCTGCGCCGCCTGCAGGCCAAGACCGTGGACTTCCGCCAGCGTGAAGAGAAGCGCTGCCAGATGCTGGCCACCTTGGGTGATGCCGAATTCGGAGGCCTGCTTGATGGCGTTTGATGTATCGAGGCCGGCATTGGCAAGGCCGATAACCTTGGCGCCTGAGGACTGCGCTTGCAGCAGGAAGGACGAGAAATCGTTCGTCGACAGCGGATGGCGAACGGAGCCAAGGATCTTGCCGCCGCTTGCCTTGACGTAATCCCCGGTCTGCTGCTCCAGCGAATAGCCGAAGGCGTAATCTGCCGTCAGGAAGAACCAGGTGTCGCCACCCTGCTTGACCAATGCACCACCGGTGCCGACGGCCAAGGCATGCGTGTCATAGGCCCAATGGAAGCCATAGGGCGAGCACTGCTTGCCGGTCAGATCCGATGTCGCCGCACCGGTGACGATATCGATCTTCTTCTTCTCCTTGGCAACGGCCTGCACGGCCAGCGCCACCGAAGACGTCGTCAGTTCCATGATCGCATCGACCTTGTCCTGGTCGTACCACTGGCGGGCGATGTTGGAGGCAATATCCGGCTTGTTCTGATGGTCGGCGTCGACGATCTCGATCGGCACGCCCAGAACCTTGCCGCCAAAATCCTCGGCGGCCATCTTGGCAGCCTCCACCGACGACTTGCCGCCAAAGTCGGCATAGACGCCGGACTGGTCGTTCAGGATGCCGATCTTCACGACACCATCGGACGCGCCGGCGGCTAAGGCCGCGGTGCTGGTTGCAAGCAGAAACGCCAGGGATGCAATAAGACTCTTTCGCATATCCTCTCCTCCCAGAGATTTGGCAAAACAGATCTGTTCAAAATTGGCCAGTCGACTTCCTCAAAACGACTTTCCCGTGCCCGTAGGATCAAGGAAATCACGCGTTGACGCAAGTCGCGATTGCAACTAATTGCAAACAAGGTCTGTTCATTTTTGAACAGAGGGGGAGATATGAAGGTCACGCCGCATTTTACCTGGGACGATCTGCAGTTCTTCCTCGCGGTGGCGCGCACGGGGCAGCTTTCTACGGCGGCCCGACAGTTGCGCACCAGCCATGCCACCGTTTCGCGCCGCATCGACCGGCTGGAATTCGCCTTGAAGGTCAAGCTCTTCGAGCGCAATCCCCGCGGCTACATGCTGACGGGCATGGGTCAGCGCTTCATCGAGACGGCCGAGCGCATGGAGCTTGAAACCGAACGTCTTAGGGCGGATCTTTCAACCGGATCAGCGGCACAGCGCGGTGTCGTGCGCATCAGCGCGCCGGAGGGCTTTTCCAACTTCTTCTTCACCGGCGTATTGCCGGAATTTACCGCCAGACATCCCAATATTTCGCTGGAACTGATCACCATCCAGCAGATCATGTCGCTTTCACGCAAGGAGGCCGACATCGTCGTCGTGCTGGACCCGCCGAAGGCCGGCCCCTATTTCACCGAGAAGCTGACCGACTATCATCTGCAGGTCTATGGTTCGCGAGATTACCTGGCTCGGCATCCAGCCATCGAAAGCCGTGACGAACTGCCCGATTTTGCCTTCATCAGCTATATCGAGGATATGATCTTCGCGCCGGGACTGGACTATCTCGGCGATGTCCATCCACGCATCAAGCCGCACTTCCAGAGCTCGAGCATCTTCGCGCAGTTGACGGCGACGAAGAACGGGCTGGGACTATGCGTGCTGCCATTTTTCATCGCCGGCAAGCATCCGGATCTGCAAGTCGTGCTGCCGCAGGAGGTGGATCTGAGACGCCATTACTGGATTACATGCCACCGCGACCTGCGCCAGTCGCCGCGGGTGCGCACCGTCATCGATTTCGTGGCGGAAGCTGTGCGCAAAAACGCGCCGGCCTTTCTCGGGCCCTGGAGGGCTACGGATAACTGACAGTGCCGCCCTTGCCGGTCAGATGCTCGGGGCGGCGAAGACCTTTTTCAGTCCTCCGGCATCAAAGCCCGAGCGCTGGGCAAGACGAAGTTCCCAATCCAGCGACGAGCGGACGATCGTTTCGAGATTATTGTGTTTTGGTGTCCAACCCAGCTCGCGATGGGCAAGCGTTGCATCGGCAATAACACTCGCTGTATCGCCGGGCCGGCGCGGGGCGATGTGGATGCGGAAGGCGCGACCATGCACGCGCATCACCATGTTCAGAACATCGAGCACGGAATAGCCCGAGCCATAGCCGCAATTGGCAACCAACGACCTGCCGCCGCTGCGCAGATGCCGCAAAGCCAGCAGATGCGCCTCGGCGAGATCGCTGACGTGAATATAGTCTCGCACACCCGTGCCATCATGCGTCGGGTAATCGGTGCCGTAGATATCCACCTGCCGACGGCGGCCAAGTGCTGCCTCGCAGGCAACCTTGACGAGATGGGTGGCGCCCTCGCTCGACTGGCCGGCACGCCCTTCCGGATCGGCGCCGGCAACATTGAAATAGCGCAGCGCCACATAACCGAAATCATAGGCCGCCGCCGCATCGCGTAGCATCAGCTCAGACATCAGCTTGGATTGGCCATAGGGAGATTCCGGGCACAGCGGCGCGTCCTCACCGACCGGCCTGTCCGCCGGTTGCCGGCCATAGACGGCAGCCGTCGAGGAAAAGACGAAATGACGGATACCTGCCCTGACGGCGGCGCTCATCAGAATGCGGGTCTTGCCGGTATTGTTTTCATAATAGGCGAGAGGATCCTCAAGCGAGGTCGGAACGACGGCGGAACCGGCGAAATGGATGATGGCGTCGATGTCATTTTCGGCAAAGATCGTCTGCAGCAGCGCTTCATCGGCGACATCGCCGAGATAGAAGCGGGCAGCCGGCGGAACCGCCCAGCGGAAGCCGGTGGACAGACGGTCGATGACCACCACCTCCTCGCCCGCATCCAGCAATTTCCAGACCATGTGACTGCCGATATAACCGGCTCCACCCGTCACCAACACCGTCATTCTTCGCGTCCCCGCCAAGTCCTATCGGCGATATATGAGGCCGCGCTACTTGCCAATTTGGTTAAAACGGAAAGGCGGGCGGGTGAAGATTGGTGGAATGGTTAGGATAGTCTTTCGCGGATCGATTGTATTTTATGGGTCGGGTGCGCGATGGCTTTTGCAACGAGTTTGGAGAGTGCGCCCCCCTCTGTCACTGTCGTGACATCTCCCCCACATGGGGGGAGATTGTTGGGAGTTTGCCGCCCTCCTACACGAACAACGAGCCTCGGCTTCAGCAGATGCGATATTGGTTTGTTGGAAGAGGCTGCCGCGAGTTTCCAATCTCCTCCTTGTGGGGGAGATGTCCCGAAAGGGACAGAGGAGGGTGACAGAGGTTCGGCAAACATAGGATGCCTTTTGACCCGAGCCTATGCGCTTACGTCGAGAAGAGCGACCGCTTCTACAAACTCAAGATATACCGGCTCAACCGCTCGGCCGCATCCGCCATCTTGGCCGGGTCGCGCAGGAAGCAGGCGCGCATGAACAGCTCGCCGCCTTCCCCAAATGCCGTTCCGGGCGCGAGGCCAACGCCCGTCTTGTCGACGATGTCGATCGCGGCCCTGCGGCTGTCGGTGACGCCGTCGATCTTCAGGAACGAATAGAGCGCCCCATCCGGCTTCAGCGTCTGCACGCGATTGGTGGCGATCAAAGCGTCGCAGAGAATGTCACGCGAGCGGGTGGCCTTGGCGATATTGGAACGGACGAAATCATCGCCCTCGTTCAACGCCGCGACCGCGCCCCGCTGCATGAATTGCGCCACGCCTGAGGTGGAATACTGCACGAGATTTTCGATCACCTGCCCAAGTTCGGCAGGGGCAACAATCCAGCCGACGCGCCAACCGGTCATCGACCAATTCTTCGAGAAGGAATTGACGAACAGGATCTTGTCGTCGGCTTCCTTGACATCGAGGAAGCTCGGCGCCCGGCCGCCGGCATAATAGTACAGAGCATAGATCTCGTCGGCCATGATCCAGAGATCATGCTTGCGTGCCAGCACCAGAATATCAGCCAGGTCCTGGCGGGTTGCCGTCCAGCCGGTCGGGTTCGATGGTGTGTTGATGAACAGACCCTTGGTCTTCGGCGTAATCGCCGCTTCCAGCCGCTCGAAATCGAGCGACCACTTGCCATGCTCGAATTGCAGCGGCACGGCGACCGAACGGGCGCCCGCTATCTCCAGTGCGGCGGCGATATTCGGCCACGCTGGAGAGAGGTAGACCATTTCATCGCCGGGAGAGGTGATCGCCTGCACGGACAGCTGGATCGCCTGCATGCCGGAGCCGACAACATAGAAATTCTCCATCGGCAGGGACGTGCCGAAATGCCGGCCATAGTAATCGGCAAGCGCCTGGCGCAATTCCGGAATGCCGCGCTGCCAGGTGTAGAAGGTTTCGCCGGCATTGAGCGAGGCCGTGGCGGCGCGATTGATGAAATCAGGCGTCGGCAGATCGCCCTCGCCGACCCAGAGCGGCAAAAGGCCTTCGCGGCCGCGGGCGTAATTCACCACTTCGACGATCCCGCTTTCGGGCGCTGCAAGCGCACGCGGGCTGAGGCTGTTCAGTATTGGCATGCAAAAAGTCTCCGGTTTCTGCTTTCATAAAGCAGAGCGGCGGACAAATCCCATGACTTTGCCTTAGCGAATGATCGATTTTCGTGATGCATAAAGCCCCGATCCTTGGGGGATCGAGGCTTCTAATAGATTGAATGAAGCGTGTCAGCGTTTCGCGAGAAGATCGCGGATTTCCGTCAGCAGCTGCACGTCGGCCGGCGGCGGTGCTGCTTCGGCGATCTTGTCGTCCTTGCGTTCGACTTGGGCGCGGAGCGCATTCACACCCTTGACCATCAGGAAGATGATCCAGGCGAGAATGAGGAAATTAATCAGGACTGTGATGAAGCTACCGTAGGCGAGAACCGCACCCTGGGCGCGGGCCGCAGCAAGCGTCGGCGCGTTGACCCCCGAGGCGAGACCGATGAAGTAGTTCGAGAAATCGAAGCCGCCGAAAATAGCACCGACGATCGGCATGATGATATCATCAACCAACGATTTCACGATGCCACCGAAAGCGCCGCCGATGATCACGCCGACCGCGAGATCCATGACGTTGCCTTTAGCGATAAATGCCTTGAATTCATTAAGCATGGAGCAGTCCCCTTCGCGTTGCCGTTGAATTCACTATTGGTGATTTGCACCATCTTTTTCCTTATTTTTCAATAGTAAATTGGCTCAATGCCCCGTTCCGGCACGCATATCCCACGGCAATTGCCTTTTTGGCACCTTAAAAGTGCAGAGACGGAGCTGCTCCTTCGTCAGTCGCGGGCAACGCTACCAAGGGCGCTCGGCACAGGCCTGGACGGTTCTCAGGTGAGTCGCCCGGTGTCAGCGACCATGTTTCAAGCCTCTGGCAGGCCCTTCGGCATCACCTTTGCGATCAGTCCCGGAACGTAGCCCGTGTCAGGCAGGCAGTCGAAAAGAATACGATAGATGATCGGCGAGATAACGTGATCCATCAGCTCCTCCAAGGTCGGAAAGGGCTCGCCGCATTTCTCCGCCCGCGCGATGAAAACGCCAAGCTGATAGCGCGTATAGGTGCCGCATTTCTCCGCATTTGCACTGTCGGCTGCCGCAAGAATGTCGCGCAGCATCTGCCGCCCGACGCCAGAGGCCATCTCATCGGCGTATTGCTCGACCCAGGCCTCCAGATCTTGGCGAGCGCTGCCGATCGTGGCGGGCTCGCCTTCCTGCTGCAGGCGCGCGGCGGCGACGTCGGCCAGGAGCTCCTGAAGATCGCCCCAGCGGCGATAGATCGTCGACGGCGTGACATTGGCGCGCTGCGCGATCAATGGGATCGTCACATCGGCGCGATCCATCGTTGCAAGCATGTTGCGGACGGATTGATGCACGGCGGCCTGCACTCTGGCACTGCGCCCGCCGGGGCGGGGATTTTCTCTGTAGCCCATACGTCTTTGCCAATCTTTCCCTTTTGCTGATAGCGAATGACCGTCGGTTATTCACTAACGCAAATTATTTGCTTTTATGCGTCAAGCGACCTATATCCACCTAACGCAATCTTTTAGCTTTAGGCAGGATATAATCGATGAGCGAGTTCGATTCCACCGCCGGCACGCCGATTTCATCGGCCAGACGCCTGGCGCCGTCCTACTATGCTGCGACCAGCGCACTGTTTCTGGCCGCCTCATCCGCGCCGACGCCACTCTATCCCCTCTATCAGCGGGCCTTTGACTTCTCGCCGGTGCTGCTCACGATCATCTTCGCCGTTTATGCCTTCTCCCTTCTCGCCGCGCTGCTTATCGTCGGTTCGCTGTCCGATCATCTCGGCCGTCGCCCGGTGATCTTCGCGTCAATCCTCCTCAATATGGTGGCGACGGCGCTGTTTTTAATGGCCAAGGGTCCGGATTGGCTGATTGCCGCCCGCATCGTACAGGGCTTTGCAACGGGTACGGCGGTAAGCTCTGTCGGCGCCGCCCTTGTCGATCTCGATCCGATCAGGGGATCGATCACCAACAGTCTTGTACCGCTTGCCGGCATGGCGATCGGCGCGCTCGGCACGAGCCTGCTGATCCAATTTGCGCCGGCGCCGACCGTGCTCGTCTACATCGTCACACTTGTTCTGCTCGCGTTGCAAGCCGTTCTGCTCTGGCTGATGCCGGAGACCACGGTCCGGCGGGCCGGTTTGCTAGGGTCGCTGAAGCCGCAAGTCGCGGTTCCCCAACAAGTGCGCCGGACACTGCTGGCGCTGACGCCGATCAATGTCGCCGTCTGGGCGTTGGCCGGCTTCTATCTGTCGCTGGTGCCCTCAGTGGTCCGTGCAACGACCGGCAGTACGGCGCCACTGGTCGGCGGCTCCGTTGTCGCGGCCTTGACGATCAGCGGTGCGGCAGCCGTGTTTCTGCTGCGCAAGAAATCCGCCGCTACGATCATGAGGTTCGGCATTCCGAGCATGACGTTCGGCATACTGACCGTCGTCGCCGGCATGCATGCGGCTCAGGTCTCGATTCTCGCCCTCGGAACCCTGATTGCCGGGGCGGGCTTCGGGGCGGCCTTCCTCGGCACGGTCAGAAGCATCATGCCGCTGGCGAAGCCCGACGAACGCGCCGGGCTGCTTTCGGCCTTCTACATCCAGAGCTATCTCGCCTTCAGCGTGCCCGCCATCCTCGCAGGCTTTCTGTCGAAGGCACTCGGATATGCCGAGGCTGCCGATATCTATGCGGCAGCAATCCTTCTGCTCGTCGGCTGGGGCGTGCTGGCATTACGCGCCAGCCGGGAGAAGCCTTTAAGTGTTGCGTAAAAATATGCTTACGGTTTCAATCCCAATTCGGCGAGGCCGCTGCCATCCATCGCAAACGGCACCGACGTATGCTCGTGAACGATCTTCCACGTACCGACCTCTTTTCTGAGGCCAAGCGTCTGGCGGAACCAGAGGTCGACTTGGAAACCGTCGGTTTTCCTGCCAGTCATATGCACAAGGCCGGTCCAGAAGGCGACGGTGCCACCGACCGTCAGCCTGACATCAACGGCATCGCCGCCGATCGGCCCGTCCCAGGTCGAAAACCAGCTTTCTAAACCACCGGCACCCTTGCCCTTGTGCGCTAGGGGTGCCGCCAGGGTGAAGCTGACGATATCGTCGCTCAGATGTTCGACAACGCCTGCCGCATCCTTGCTGCCGAGGGCGGCCGCCCAGCTTGCCAGCACCATGCCGATGGCCTCGGCCTCGTCGTGATTGCCGATGATCTCCGTCATGTCATTCTCCTTGGTTTGATGGACTGACCAGAGGACGAACGGAAAGGGCCGCCCCCGACAGGAGCGGCCCAATATTTGCTGTCAGCGATGGAGTACTGCCTCAAGCGGCCTTTTCGACGCGATAGGGATCGAAGCGGCCGTAGAAGGTTTCGCCCTTTGCGGCCATGTCCTTCAACAACGCCGTCGGCTTGAAATGCGGGCCATAGGCAGCCGCCAACTTGTCGCAGAGATCGACGAAGGTCTTGGCGCCCATGCCGTCGATGTAGGATAGCGCGCCGCCGGTGTAGGGGGCAAAGCCGAAGCCAAGGATGGAGCCGACATCGGCTTCGCGCGGATCGGTGACAATACCCTCTTCGATGGTGCGGGCCGCCTCGAGCGCGATGGTGGCGAGGAAGCGCTGCTTCAGCACGTTGACATCGATGTCATCGGCCTTCTTCTGCGGGTAGAGTTCCCTAAGGCCCGGCCAGAGCGATTTCTTGGCCGGCTTCGGCGGGTAGTCGTAAAAGCCCTTGGAATTCTTTCGGCCCAGACGGCCCTCGCCTTCCACGAGACCGCTGACAAGCTGCATATGACGCGGGTCGACAGCCTTCTCGCCGAGATCGGCGACAGTCGCCTTCAGGATCTTGTAGGAGAGGTCGATGGCAACTTCGTCGTTGAGCGCCAGCGGGCCGACAGGCATGCCGGCCATCTTGGCGGCATTCTC
The DNA here is from genome assembly GCF_053521805.1 of Rhizobium sp. A22-96. NCBI lineage: Bacteria > Pseudomonadati > Pseudomonadota > Alphaproteobacteria > Hyphomicrobiales > Rhizobiaceae > Rhizobium > Rhizobium sp. A22-96. Next base: position 462,261 of record NZ_JBNWDQ010000005.1, on the reverse strand, counting down.
GATCATCGCTGCGGGCACGCCTTCGATCAGCATGTCATAGGCTTCGTGGATATAGCGGAAGACGCAACGATTGACGAAGAAGCCGCGCGTGTCGTTGACGACGATCGGCGTCTTCTTGATGGCGGCGACGTAGTCCAGCGCGACGGCAATGGCGCGGTCGCCCGTTTCCTTGCCGAGGATGACTTCGGTCAGCATCATCTTCTCGACCGGCGAGAAGAAATGGACGCCGATGAAATCCGCCGGGCGCTTGGAATTCTTCGCAAGACCGGTGATCGGCAGCGTCGAGGTGTTGGAAGCGAAGATGGCCGTTGGCGGCAATACGGCTTCGACAGCCTCGATCACAGCCTTCTTGACCTCGCGATCCTCGAACACGGCTTCAATGACGAGATCGACATCTTTCAGATCGGAATAATCGGCCGAAGGCGTGATGCGCGAAAGCAAAGCGGCACCCTCATCTTGCGTTAGCCTTCCCTTACCGATCGAATCCTTGACCAGACCTTCGCCGACGCCCTTACCCTTGGTCGCGGCTTCGATATCGCGATCGATCAGCGTGACCGGGATGCCGGCGGCTGCGGTGACATAAGCGATGGAAGCACCCATGAAACCGGCGCCGACGACACCGACCTTCTTCAGCTCGGTCTTCGGCTGGCCTGCCGGACGGCGAGCGCCCTTGCCGAGCTCCTGCATGGAGATGAACAGCGAGCGGATCATCGAATAGGCTTCGGTAGTCTGCAGCACATGGGTGAAATAGCGCTGCTCGATCTTCAACCCGGTGTCGAAGGGAACCTGCAGACCTTCATAGACGCATTTGAGGATGGCGAGTGCGGCGGGATAATTGCCCGATGTCTCGCGGCGCAGGATGGCGGGGGCCGCTGGCCAGAGCTGGGCTGCAGCAGGCGTCCAGATGCCGCCGCCCGGCGCCTTGAAACCCTTTTCATCCCAAGGTGCTACCGGCTTCAGACCGTCCTTGATCATCTGCTTGGCAGCCGGGACCAGCTGGTCCGGCTCGACCACCTGGTGCACGAGGTTCATCGCCTTGGCGCGTGCCGCCGTCAGCGACTGGCCCGTTGTCATCATCTGGAGGGCGGACTGAGCATCCGTCAGGCGCGAGACGCGCTGCGTGCCGCCGGCACCCGGGAAAAGGCCGACCTTGACCTCCGGCAGCGCGATCTTGACGCTCTTGGCGCTCGATGCGACACGGCCGTGGCAGGCGAGCGACAGCTCGAAAGCGCCACCCATACAGGTGCCGTTGATCGCAGAGACCCACGGCTTGCCGCAGGTTTCGAGCTTGCGGAAGAGGCCCGTCATACGCCCGACGAGATTGAAAAGCTTCTGCGCAGCAGCAGCCGGATCTTTCGCCTTCTCATCCTGATAGAGTGAGAACATCGACTTGATCATCGACAGATCGGCGCCGCCGGAGAAGGAGGACTTGCCCGAGGTGAAGACCACACCCTTGACGGCTGCATCGGCGACGGTCGCGTCGATGATCGCGTTCAGCTCGTCCATCACCTCGGCGGTGAAGACGTTCATGGACTTGCCAGGCATGTCCCAGGTGACGAGCGCGATGCCGTCTGCGTCGGTCTCAACGGTGAAATTCGTGTAAGCCATTGCTTTCCCTCCTCAGACGCGTTCGATGATCGTGGCCGTGCCCATGCCGGCGCCGATGCAAAGCGTGACCAGCGCGGTATTGAGGTCGCGGCGCTCCAGCTCGTCCAGCACGGTGCCGAGGATCATCGCGCCGGTGGCGCCAAGCGGATGGCCCATGGCAATGGCGCCACCATTGACGTTGATCTTGTCGTGCTCGATGTCGAAGGCCTGCATGTAGCGCAGCACGACGGCGGCGAAGGCTTCGTTGAGCTCGAACAGATCGATGTCGGCAAGCGTCAAGCCGCTGCGCTTCAACAGCTTCTCGGTGACGTCGACCGGACCGGTCAGCATCAGCGCCGGGTCGGAGCCGATATTGGCGAAGGCCTTGATGCGGCCACGCGGCTTCAGGCCCATGCTCTCGCCACCCGCCTTGGAGCCGAGCAGCACGGCGGCCGCGCCATCGACGATGCCGGAGGAATTGCCAGCGTGATGGACGTAGTTGATGCGTTCGACTTCCGGATGCGCCTGGATGCCGACCGCTTCGAAGCCGCCCATTTCGCCCGGCAGCTGGAAGGACGGATTGAGCGAAGCCAGCGCCTGCATGTCGGTGCCGGGGCGCATGTGCTCGTCGCGGTCGAGAATTGTCAGGCCGTTGATGTCCTTCACCGGAATGACGGAATTCTTGAAGTAACCCTTTTCCCAGGCATTGGCAGCGCGCTTCTGGCTTTCGACGGCATAGGCATCGACGTCATCGCGCGAGAAGCCGTATTTGGTGGCGATGAGATCGGCCGAGACACCCTGCGGCATGAAATAGGCCGGGAAGTTGACCGAGGGGTCCATGAACCAGGCACCGCCCGACATGCCCAAGCCTACGCGCGACATGCTTTCGACGCCGCCGGCGATGACGATATCGTCAGCACCCTGCGCGATCTTGGCCGCGCCGAAATTCACGGCATCGAGGCCGGAGGCGCAGAAACGGGAGATCTGCATGCCGGGCGCCTTGGTGGAATAGCCGGCTTCGAAGGCGGCACCCCTCGGGATGACGGCGCCGGCTTCCATGACCGGATCGACGCAGCCCATGATGATGTCGTCAACGGTTTCGGTGTCGAGGCCGTTGCGGTCGCGGAGCGCCTCCAGCGTCTTGGCGGCGAGGCGAACGGAGGGCACTTCGTGCAGCGACCCATCCTTCTTGCCTCGCCCGCGCGGCGTGCGCACATGGTCGTAAATGAAAACCTCGGTCATGTCTCATCTCCCTGCGGCGGCTAACGCCGCCTTGATCAAAAGGCTTCCGCAGCCAGTTCCATCATGGTGTCGGCGCCGGTTTCGATGCGGGCCTTGCGCAGTGCCGTTTCCGGCATGATGCGCTCCATGTAGAACCGCGCCGTGACAAGCTTGTTCTTCAGATAATCCTCGCGCGCAGTGTCGCCGCGTGCAAGGCCATCCTGCGCCGTCTTTGCCATCTTCGCCCACATATAGCCGAGGACGACGAGGCCGAAGAGGTGCATGTAGTCGGTCGAGCCGGCGCCGGCATTATCGGGCTTGGCCATGGCATTCTGCATGAACCACATGGTTGAGGCCTGCACGTCGTTCAAGCCCTTCTTCAGGTGTTTGGTGAAGAAACCCATCTGCTCGTCGTTGCGGTTCTCCTCGCAGAAATCGCCGATTTCCTTGAAGAGAGCCATGACGGCGCGGCCACCGTTCAGCGCCAGCTTGCGGCCGACGAGATCGAGCGCCTGAATGCCGTTGGCGCCCTCATAGATCATGGCGATGCGGGCATCGCGAACATACTGGCTCATGCCATGCTCTTCGATATAGCCGTGACCGCCGAAGACCTGCTGCGCCATGACGGCGTGCTCGAAGCCCTTGTCGGTCATGACGCCCTTGAGGATAGGCGTCGCGAGGCCGAGGATATCGTCGGCTGCCTGACGGTCCTTCTCGTCCGGGGAGCGATGCGCGATATCGGATTTCAGCGCCGTCCACAGCAGGAAGGCGCGGCCGGCTTCATTGAAGGCGCGGATGGTCATCAGCGAGCGGCGGATATCGGGATGGACGATGATCGGATCGGCCTTCTTGTCCGGTGCCTTGGGGCCGGAGAGCGACCGGCCCTGAATACGTTCGCGGGCATAGTTGGCGGCATTCTGATAGGCGATTTCGGCGATCGACAGACCCTGCAGGCCGACGCCGAGGCGAGCCTCGTTCATCATGACGAACATGGCGTTGAGGCCCTTGTTCTCCGCGCCGATCAGGAAGCCCGTTGCCTCGTCATAATTCATCACGCAGGTCGCATTGCCGTGGATGCCCATCTTGTGCTCGATTGCACCGCAGGAGACCGGGTTGCGCGCACCGAGCGAGCCATCTTCCTTGACGAGGAACTTCGGCACGATGAAGAGCGAGATGCCCTTGGTGCCCTCGGGCGCACCTTCGATGCGGGCAAGGACGAGATGGACGATATTGTCCGTCATGTCGTGCTCGCCGGCGGAAATGAAGATCTTCTGGCCGGAGATCTTGTAGCTGCCGTCGGCCTGGGGCACCGCCTTGGTGCGCAAGAGGCCGAGGTCGGTGCCGCAATGCGGCTCGGTGAGGTTCATAGTGCCGGACCAGCTGCCCTCGACCATCTTCGGCAGATAGGTCTGCTTCTGCGCGTCGGAGCCATGGACGAGGATGGCGGCGATCGCGCCCTGCGTCAGGCCCGGATACATCATCAGCGACATGTTGGCGGCGGAGGTATATTCGCCGACGGCACAGTGCAGGACATAGGGAAGCCCTTGCCCGCCGAATTCCTCCGGCACGGCCAGACCCAGCCAGCCGCCTTCGCGATAGGCGTCATAGGCCTCCTTGAAGCCCTTCGGCGTCGACACGGTGCCGTCGTCGTGACGCACGCAGCCTTCCTGATCACCGGAATAGTTGAGCGGGAAGAGCACCTCTTCCGAGATCTTGGCCGCCTCGCCGACGATCGCCTCGATCATGTCGGGCGTGGCGTCGGCATAGCCCGGAAGATTGTTGTAGCGCTCCAGCCCGAGCACATCGTTCAGGACGAACAGCGTATCGTTCACCGGGGCCTTGTAGACTGGCATTTCTCGAATTCCTCCAATTCGCCGCCGGACCTCAAATTCCGGCCATTGCATTACTCTTACAAAATATTGACGTTTGCGTAAACGTCAAATCTGTATCGAGCGCTGAATTTTTGGTGAAGCGATGAGCTGGCTCCCAAGATGGAGGCAAGGCAAAATACCGCTCCTGAGATCGTCGATGCAGCCGGAACATAAGAATAGCAGGCCATTCGAGAGCAGAACCAGAATAAAAGGTTAAGACTTCGACGAAACTTAACGAGTTGTTTACCACGTTTCGTAAATTGTATGTGTTGAGCAGCAATGCTTCGCGTTTCTTCATCTTATCCTTTGGGGGACGCCGTTTTGCGGCTCGGTTTGAGGAAAGCCAATACATTTATCCCTTTCCCGATGGCGGGATGCGGACAGCGCGGAGATGTCGCGATGTCCTCGCCCTGTCGGTCCGGTGGCCCGAGTGGTCCATAGTTCGAAGCGAGCAAAGACATGAGCGGATCGCGATCAAATCCTACCGGCACGGGCGACTGGGCGTCGCTGGATGCTTTGAGCCGCACCATCGAAGGGCTGGAGGCCCGCATCGAGGGTCTGATGGGCACCGCCGCCTCGCGGGAGACGCACCAGCGCGTCGCGGCCGGCTATGGCGCAGTTCCGGGGCGTGCCGCCCCGCCCGAACGCATGTCGCCACGCACCGAGCGCGAAATTCCCGTCAGCCGACCCTATGAGCGTCCGCTGCGCGCCGAGCGTCAGGAGAGCGATGTCCGCCCCGATCCGCTTGCGGAAATCCGCCAGCGCCAGCGCGCACTTGAAGCAAACCGCGAGCGGCTGCATGCCCGCCGTGAGGAAATCACGCAGGCCGAACCCCAACCAGCCCGCCGTCCCCTCGATCCCTATAACCCGCGCCAGCCCCAGCGGCCTGCCGCTGAAAGCTCCATCGACATCGCCCAGGCGCTTGTCAGTCTTCGCCAGGATCTCAAGCGTGATATTGCCGAGAGCGTGACCCGCGAAGTCGGCGCGCTGCGCGCCGAAATCCGCGATATCCGCGAACATGCCGGCGACAAGCATTTTGCAGCAGACGTGCGCGAAGACATGGCGCGGCTTGCCGACAGCATCAACCAGCTCACCGGGCAGCCGGAGACGGCGGGCCTGAAGGCCGAGTTTGACGAGCTGCGTTCGTTGATGGACGGCCTTGCCCGCGAGGAATCCCTCCACCATGTCGAGCGCCAGGTAAAGGCGATCGATACATCAGGCCTGCAGGATGAACTCGTCTCGCTCGCCTACCGCCTCGACGATATCAAGCAGCACCTCGGCGGCATGAACGACAGCCCCGCCGTGCATGCGCTCGAAAACAAGCTGCTGACGATCGCAACGGCGATGGAAAGCCTTGGCAGCATGATGCAGCCGCAGGACCAGGCGATGCAGCGGCTGGAAGGGCGCATCGGCGGCCTTGCCGACCAGATCGATCTCATGAGCCGTGATGCCGCGCAGCGCCAGCCGGCCGATGATCTTTCCGGCCGTCTCGAAGCGCTTGCCATGCGCATCGATGAGCTGGGCGGCGCCAAGGCCGTTGCCCGCCTCGAAGAACGCATCGATGAGCTCTCGCACCTGATGGAGCGCTCGCAGAAGGTCACACCGCAGCCAGAACTCGTCAGCTATCTCGCCGACATCTCCCACAAGATCGATGCGCTGGAACATGGATCCGTCGGCAATGTGCTGGCGGACCGGCTGGATTACCTTGCTCGCCGTATCGACGAGATTGACTATCATCCGCCGGTCGCGGCAGCAGGCTTGGACGACACAATGGCCCGCCGGCTGGAAGGCCGCCTCTCCGATATCGCGGCGCGGCTGGAAGCCAGCACTGCGGCACCGGCAACAGATACGCAGGCGTTGCGCAATCTCGAAGACCAGATTGCCCACCTGTCCGCCTTGCTCGTCAACGAGCCACGAGCCGCCGTCGATCATATCCCTGTCGATCTCGATCGCCGGATGGGCGCCATCGAAGACTATATGGCGACGAATGACGAATACATCATCGAGGCTGCACGCCATGCGGCCGAAGCTGTCGTCGAGGCCTATTCGCGCGAAGGCGGGATCGGCGGCAGCGCGCAGGCCGGCGACATGGCGGCGCTGACCGCACTTGCCGAAGACCTCCGCCATCTCGAAGATCTCAGCCGCACCAGCGACGAGCGCACGCACCGCACCTTCGAGGCGCTGCACGGCACGCTGCTGCAGATCGCCGATCGGCTCGACCACATGGAACACCGCAGGCCGGCGCCCGCCATGCCCGCAGCAGCCTTCGAAAGCGATGTCTTCGCCGAAGAAGACGCGCCCGCCATCAAGCCGCCGATGGCTGCGCCGCAGAAGGCCGGCCCGATCATCCGCACGGTTGCACCTGCCGAAACTGCCGCCTCCTCCGAAGCCGCCGTTGCCGAAGCGATCGATGCCAACACGAAGGCCGAGATCAAGGCCGCCGCCAAGAAGAGCGGTTCGAAGGCCGGGCTGCTTGCCGGTCTCGGCAAGCGTTTCTTCACGCCGGAAAAAGCCGAGCCGATCTTCACGCCGGACCGTCCAGTCATCGAGCAGGCCCCTTCGATCGACCCCGCCGACGTCATGCCGGGAGAAGAAGCCAACGAACTGCTGGAGCCAGGCTCCGGCGCACCGGACATCAAGAAGATCCTTGAGCGCGTGCGCGCCAGCCAGAACTCCACGCGTGGCGGACGCCAACCAACCGAAAACGAGCGCGCCGACTATATCGCGGCCGCCCGCCGCGCCGCCCAGGCGGCGGCGGTCGAGGTCGACCAGACACAGCGTTCGGCACCTTCCTCCAAGAAGGACGCGAAGAAGGGTGGTGCGTTCTCGCGCTTCCGCCGTCCGATCCTGCTTGCCATTGGCGCGGCCTTGCTGGCGATCATGGCTTTCCCGCTTGTCAACACGCTGACACGCGGCCAGAAGGCGCCTGCGCCCGCTGAAGTCTCGACGATGGTTGCACCCTCAGACAGCGCAGCAACCAACAGCGTCGCCATCAATCCGGCTCCGACCAGCAACAATCCGGCGTCGGCCGTGAACCAGGCCGCGACGCCGGTTGTCTCCGCGACGGAAACGCCCGAAGCCCAGCCCGCGGCAGCTCCGGCCAATCCGGCAGTTGCCCCGACAAGCGGCCATCTGACGGCGGCAGCTCCTCTCGATGGCAGCCAGGCAGCAGGCGAAACCCTGGCGCCGGCCGGCAGCGCGCCCTCTGCACAGCAAACGGCAGCCTTCGTCCCCACCGACAAGACGGCGCCGGCCGCCGCCGCTCCGGCAGCCGCGGATATCCAGGTGCCCGACGGCATTCAGCCGCCATCGCTCGTGGCCGCCGCCAAATCCAGCGACCCAGTGGCCCTCTTCGAAATCGGCGCGCGCTACACGGATGGCCGCGGTGTCGCAGCAGACCTCAAGCAGGCGGCAAACTGGTATCAGCTTTCGGCCGACAAGGGTTATGCACCGGCGCAGTACCGGCTTGCCAGCATGTACGAGAAGGGCAACGGCATCGACCGCGATCTTGCCAAGGCCAAGGAATATTACGATCAGGCCGCCAATCAGGGCAATGCCAGCGCCATGCACAACCTTGCCGTCCTCTATGCCTCGGGCACAGTTGGCCAGCAGGACTATGATTCGGCGGCAAACTGGTTCATCCGCGCCGCCAACCTCGGCGTCTCCGACAGCCAGTTCAATCTGGCGATCCTCTATGCACGCGGCAATGGCGTGAAGACGGATCTGCAGGAATCCTACAAGTGGTTCGCGATTGCCGCAAAGAGCGGCGACAAGGACGCGGCGCAGAAGCGTGACGAAGTCGCCAACGCCATGAAGCCGGCCGATCTTGAGAGCGCGCGTGCCAAGGTCGATCTCTGGAAGGTACAGCCGGCCGATCCCAAGGCCAACGGCACCGACATTCCCGACGAATGGACCACCGGCAAGGGTGTGAACACCGCTTCCATCGACATGAAAAAGGCCATCCGCAATATCCAGGCGATCCTCAACAAGAATGGCTTCGATGCCGGCGCGCCCGATGGCTCCATGGGCGACAAGACAGTTGCGGCACTGAAGAGCTTCCAGAAATCCGTCGGCCTGCCACCGGATGGCCGCGTGACCGATCAGGTCGTCAAGGAGCTTCTCGCTCGCAACAAATAGCCCTGCCGAAATTGGGAATATGAAGATGCCGGCGCAATGACGCCGGCATTTTTCGTTTCCGGGGACACCACTGTCGTCACCGATCGTCCAATCACCGTCACAGAAATGCGGAAAAGGTCGCGCTAGAGTAAATTCGGCAATTCGAAAACTGAGGCGACACAGCTTTTCCTAAGGCTCTGGCAATGATTTCAGATTAGAATCCGCCGTTTAAGGGGAAAATGGTCCAGGCTGCGGTTACCACGCCGGAATGCCTGTAAGCGGGAACAACGTGTGACGATCTATCTGCCGATCGCAGAACTGTCGGTGAATATTCTCATTATTCTCGGCATGGGCGCAGCCGTAGGGTTTCTCTCCGGCATGTTTGGCGTCGGCGGTGGCTTTCTCATCACGCCCCTCCTCATCTTCTACAACATCCCGCCTGTCGTTGCGGTCGCAACTGGTTCCAATCAGGTCGTTGCCTCGTCGGTCTCAGGCGCGCTCACCCATTTTCGCCGCGGCTCGCTTGATCTGAAGCTGGGCACAATCCTACTTGCCGGCGGTCTGGCGGGCGCGACATTCGGCCTTTGGCTGTTCGTGCTGCTGCGACGCCTGGGCCAGATCGACCTGATCATCTCATTGATCTACGTGCTCCTGCTTGGCACCGTGGGAACCCTGATGCTGTGGGAGAGCGTGCGGGCCATGCGCCGTGCCGCCGGAAAACTGCCGCCGGCAACGGGCAAGCCGCGCCATCACAGCTGGGTGCAGCGCCTGCCGCTGAAGCTCCGCTTCAAGAAATCCAAGCTCTATCTCAGCGCCATTCCCGTCATCGGCCTCGGCTTCTTCGTCGGCATGCTGACCCCCATGGGTATCGGCGGCGGCTTCATCCTCGTGCCAGCGATGATCTATCTGCTGCGCGTGCCGACGAACGTGGTCGTTGGAACCTCGCTGTTCCAGGTTATCTTCGTGACGGCCTTCACCACCATCGTTCAGGCTGCAACCAACTATTCCGTCGATATCGTGCTGGCCTTCCTGCTGATGGTTGCGGGCGTCATCGGTGCCCAATACGGCGTGCGCGTCGGCCAAAGGCTGCGCGGCGAGCAGCTTCGCGCCCTGCTCGGTCTCCTCGTTCTCGCCGTCGGGCTGCGTCTTGCGATCGCGCTGGTGGTGACGCCGGCAGACGTCTATTCGGTCGTGCTGGAAGGCGTGAGCCGATGAGAGGTTTCGCGCTGCTCCTCGCCACGACCTTGCTGCTTGCGCCACTTACCGTCCAGGCACAGGTGCTGCTCGACCAGCCGACGACCTCGAACACATCGCGCGAAACGATGGAGATCGGCACCTCCACAAGCGAAATCGCCATCACCTCGGACTTTGCCGGCGCCGATCTGACGATCTTCGGCGCGCTCTCCAATACCGATCAGCTGCTTCTGGCAATCGGCCAATATGACATCGTCGTCGTGCTGGAGGGGCCACGCGAGAATGCCACGGTGCGCAGGAAAGAGCGCGTCTTCGGCATCTGGGTCAACACGCGCTCAATGACCTTCGAGCATGTACCGCAGGCCTATTCGCTGTCGAGTACGCGTGCAGTGGATAATATTACAGCCCCGCTGGAACTCAGCGACCGCGGCATCGGCGTCGACCATATTCCCCTCACCCCTGTAGGCTTTGTCGGCAATGTCGCCGATGTGCCGGAATTCCGGCAGGCCTTTCGGCGGCTGCAAACGGCCGGCGGCCTCTATGAGAGCGATCCGGCCGGCGTTCGCTTCGTCAGCTCCACATTGTTCAAGGCGACCCTGAGGCTTCCGGCCGACGTGCCGAACGGCGTGCACACCGTGCGCGCCTATCTCTTCAAGAGCGGCAAGTTCCTGAACGAAAAATCCCTGCCGTTGCGGGTCATCAAGACGGGCATCGAGCAGATGATAACCGACGCGGCGCATCAGCGGCCGATCGCCTATGGCGTCTTCTCGGTGCTGCTGGCTCTGGTGACGGGATGGGGCGCCAGCTTCATGTTCCGGAAAAACTGATCAACCGCTTTTCTTCCGATTGGCCACTTCAAGATAGGCCTCCGTCAATCGGCCGAGCACCGAAGGCGTGTCCGCCGGCAGCACCTTGCCGAGATGTTTGGCGCGAAGCTCGTCCATGAATTCTTCCCATAGCTTCGGGCCACCGTTTTCGAGTAGCTCGGCGCGGATCGACAGTTCTTCCGACACCGGAAGATGCTTGCGGCCCCAGGCGCCCATATGGGCAAAGAGCGGCACCAGGTCGATCGCCATCTCCGTGAGGCTATAGATCGCCTTCTGCTTGTGGGTGGGATCGTCCTCGCGAGTGAGAAGACCGCGCTCGACCAGCCGCTTCAATCGGTCAGCGAGAATATTCGACGCAATGCCCTCCTGCGATGCCTGCAACAGCTCGCGAAAATGCCGGCGATTGCCGAACATGATGTCCCTGATGACGATCAGGCTCCAGCGGTCGCCGAGGATTTCCAGGGTCAGATTGATCGGGCAGCCGGAGCGATGCAATGCGTCCATAAGGGTCTCCAAAAAACTGCTTGCATTTTGCCATCAGTCTATCTAATTTTCAACTGATTGCTTTTAGCAACCGGTTTTGATTATGATACAGTTATCGCGATGGAGGAATGTAATGAGGAAGCTTGTGGTCTGGAATCTCATGACGCTTGACGGCTATTTCGAGGGAGCCAATCCCTGGGACATCGATTTTCACATGCTCGCCTGGGGCGATGAGCTGGAGTGCCTGGCGACCGAACTCGGCAATGAAGGCGATCTGCTGATTTTCGGCCGCAAGACCTATGAAGGCATGGCATCCTATTGGCCGACCGACACGGAAACACCTGAGATCGGCGCCTATATGAACAGCATCGCCAAAATTGCGGCCTCGCGGACGCTGGACAAGGCGGACTGGAACAATACCCGCGTCGTCAGCAACATCGCCGCTGAAGTGAAAAAACTGAAGAATGAGCCCGGCAAGACCATCTTCGTCTTCGGCAGTGCCGAGGTTGCAGATGTGTTGCTCAAGGCCGGACTGGTGGACGAAATCCGCCTTTGCCTCGTTCCGGTCATTCTGGGTGGCGGCAACCCGCATTTCAAGCCGGCAACGGAACAGGTGCCGCTGAAGTTGCTCGAATCCAAAGCGCTCAAGACCGGCGGGCTGATCCTGCGCTACGAGCCGGTGAAAGCCGCCTGAGATAGCTGCGCAATTCCGGACGAAAAACCGCTACGCGCTTTTCTGGAATTGCTTCAGGCCGACAGATTGCCAAACCGAACCGAATAGATGCGGTCACGGCCGAGCAGATGGGCTATCAGGCTCTCCCGCTCGAACAGACCGGCCATGGCCTTGTGGCGAAGATCAAGGCCGCCGGTCATCACGCCGAAAGCGGGCATGAGCAGGCGGGCGCCATCCGTTGCAAAGCACGGGCGGCGCACCGACTTTTCACGACGACGGACGGTGGCGGAAGGATGCAGGTGGCCGGCAATCTCGCCAGCCTGCAGACCAGACTTCGGCTCATGACGGAATGTCAGCCCGCCATAATGCATCTCGTCGACCGAATGGCCAGGCAGATCGACCGTACCATCGGGATCATGATTGCCATTGATCCAGATCCATTCGCGGCCGCGCGCCATGGTGACGATCAGGTCGCGAAACTCTTCCGGCAGATGCTGCGAGCCGACGCGATCGTGGAAATTGTCGCCGAGCGAGACGACGAGTTTCGGATCGTATCGAGAAATGACGGCGGAGAGAACGGTCAGTGTCGCGAGTGTATCGTAAGGCGGCAACAGCATACCGCGGCGGGCGAAGGCAGCACCCTTTTCCAGATGCAGATCAGAAACGACGAGGATGCCGGCCTCAGGCAGATAGAGCGCGCCGAGCGGATCACAGACGGCAGCAACACCATGAACGACGGTATCGACGCCCGACGCAAGCGTCGCGCCGTTGCCTTGTCCGTTCATATCTCGCGCTAGCGCCAGGCGGTTCATCACCTTACCAATCTACCTTCTTCGTCCGTTTCGCAGCCCGCCTATTCCATCGCCTCGCGGATCAGATCGTCCGCCGCTTCGGCCAGCAGGGAATCATGCGCCTCGCCGGGCACCGGCACCTTGCCGATTTCCAGCATCACCGGCACGGCGAGCGGCGAAATATGATCCAGCGCGCGATGGGTGATGTGGCCCTTGATTCGCTTCAGCATATCCGCAAGCCGGCCAATATCCAAAAGTCCGGTCGCCGCATCCTGCCGCGTTGCCTGTAGCAGCATATGATCCGGCTCGTGGCTGCGCAGCACGTCATAGATGAGATCGGCGGAGACCGTCACCTGACGGCCGGTCTTTTCCTTGCCGGGATGCCGACGCTCGATCAAGCCGGCAATCACGGCGCAATTGCGGAAGGTGCGCTTCAACAGGAAGGATTCGTCAAGCCAGGCCTCAAGATCGTCGCCAAGCATGTCCTCGTCGAACAGATCGGAGAGGCTGAGATGGCCGTTGGCGATCATCAGCCCCATATCCTCCAGACCCCAGATGCCGAGAGAATAATCGGTGGCGACGAAGCCCATCGGCTTGGCCCCTGCCCGCTCCAGCCTTCGGGTGAGCAACATGCCAAGGGTCTGATGCGCCAGCCTCCCCTCGAAGGGATAGGCGACCAGATAGGCGCGGCTGCCGCGCGGAAAGGTCTCGATCAGGAACTCGTCGCGCTTCGGCAGCAGCGACTTCTCTTTTTGAATTTCCAGCCAGTCACGCACCTGATCCGGCAGTCGACGCCACCGATCTGGGTCGGCAATCATCGCCCGCACCTGATCGGCGAGATAGGTCGAAAGCGGAAACTTGCCGCCGGCATAGGAAGGAATTTTCGGGTCCAGCGAGAAGGCCTGCGAGGCCAAACACTCGCTCTCGCGGATGCCCTCGAAGCGCAGCACCTTGCCGGAGAAGAGGAAGGTGTCGCCGGGCGCCAGCTGCTCGACGAAATATTCCTCGACCTTGCCGAGCGGCGCCCCGCCTCGTCCGAGCGAGCCCAGCGCGTTGCGCTTGACCATGCGGATATTCAGCATCGCCTCTTCGACGATCGTGCCGAGGTTCAGGCGATACTGCTGGGCGACCTGCGGATTGGAGACGCGCCAGCGTCCATCCACCGTCTTGCGGATGCGGGCATAGCGTTCATAGGTTCTGAGCGCATAGCCGCCGGTCGCGACAAAATCGACGATGCGCTCGAAGGTCTCCCACGAGAGATCGGCATAGGGGGCGGCGCTCTGCACCTCATCGTAGAGTTCGAGCATGTCGAACGGCTCGGCGCAGGCCATGCCGAGCACATGCTGGGCGAGAACATCTAGCGCGCCCGCCCCGATCGGCGGCGTATCCTGCGCACCGATATAGTTGGCATCGAGAGCGGCCTGACATTCCATCACCTCGAAGCGATTGGCCGGCACCAGGATCGCCTTCGACGGCTCGTCCATGCGGTGATTGGCGCGGCCGATGCGCTGGGCGAGACGGCTCGCCCCCTTTGGCGCCCCGACATGGATGACGAGATCGACGTCACCCCAGTCTATGCCGAGATCGAGCGTCGAGGTGGCGACGACGGCGCGGAGACGGTTATCGGCCATGGCCGCCTCCACCTTTCGGCGCTGGCCGACATCGAGCGAACCATGATGCAGCGCAATCGGCAGATTGTCGTCATTGGCGGACCACAGCTCCTGAAACAGCATTTCGGCCTGGGAGCGCGTGTTGACGAAAAGCAGCGTCGTGCGATGCGCCTTCAGCTCGCGATAGATATCCGGGATCGCGTATTTCGCGGAATGGCCGGACCAGGGGATGCGCTGCTCGGTCGACAGGATCGATATGTCCGGCTTGGCACCGCCCTCGACGATGACGAGGCCGGCATGATGCTCCTCTCCCGGCTCTTGCGCCACCAGCCATTTCTGCAGGTCCATCGGGTCGGCAACGGTCGCTGAAAGGCCGATGGTCTGCACGCGCGGCGCAAGCCTGCGGATACGGGCAAGACCGAGCGACAGCATATGTCCGCGCTTGGAGGTGACCAGCGAATGCAATTCGTCGAAGACGATGTATTTCAGATCCTTGAAGAAGCGCTCGGCCTCGCGATTGGCCAGCAGCAGTGCCACCTGTTCCGGTGTCGTCAGCAGGATATCGGGCGGATTGAGCTTTTGCCGCTGCCGCTTGCCAGACGGCGTATCGCCGGTGCGGTTCTCGACCGATACAGACAGCCCCATCTCCGAAACCGGCTTCATGAGATTGCGCTCGATATCGACGGCAAGCGCCTTTAGCGGCGAGATGTAGAGCGTATGGATGCCGGTGAAGGCCGAGCCTGGCGGGATCTTGCCGCGCCGGGTGAGATCGGTGAGCGACGGCAGGAAGCCGGCAAGCGTCTTGCCCGCGCCCGTCGGCGCAATCAGCAGCGTGCTTTCACCGGCCTCGGCGCGGGCAAGCAGTTCGAGCTGATGCGCGCGCGGCTGCCAGCCCTTTTCCGCAAACCAGCGGAGGAAGGGTGCAGGCAAGGCGAGACGGTGCTCGGGGTCGATCTGGTCCATGGGGCTAAATGTAATGGATATGCTACGGATGAGAAGCTGCGGATATTTGAGTTCGCATCTTTGGCTTCAAGGTTTGCGGAGAGTCTGTACCCCCCTCTGTCCCTTTCGGGACATCTCCCCCACATGGGGGGAGATCGATAACCTGTGGCACCTGCTTGCCTCAAACAAACATTGTGTCTGCAGGGATTAAAACAAGATGCCTGTGGAAGCGTTGCTGCATGCTCCAAACGATCTCCCCCCATGTGGGGGAGATGTCACGACAGTGACAGAGGGGGGTATCGGGCGCACGGCATATGCCGAACTTAGTTACCTCCAGCCTCGCTTCAAAAAAGGAATTGACTCCCAAAATAATCATAGATAAAAAATATCCATGATTAGAGAGGCGGCCAAGACATGAAGCTCGGAGACGGTGTCGAACAATCCATCCACTGCGTCAGCATGCTGGCGGGTCTGTCGGATGGCAGCGTGCTTTCGGCGGCGGCCCTTGCCGAATTTCACGGCGTCTCGGTCAGTTATCTCTTGAAGCATCTGCAGGCGCTTTCGGGTGCCGGCATTCTCGATACCGTGCCGGGACCGAAGGGCGGCTATCGGCTCGCGCGAAAGCCGGAGGCCATCACCCTGCTTGACATCGTGCTGGCTGCCGAAGGTCCGGCGCCGGCCTTTCGCTGTTCGGAAATCCGGCAACGCGGCCCGAACCCGCTGGAGGGGCGCTATTTCGTCAAGCCATGCGGCATCAACATCGCGATGCTGGCAGCCGAACGCGTCTATCGGGCCGAACTGGCCAAGACGAGCATCGCCGATGTGCTGACCGATCTCCGCGAGACGGATACGGACGGCGGCATCAATGCCAGGGGCTGCGCCTTTCTCGAGATCCATGAACGTAAGACCAAAAACTGAACCCGCAAGAACCAAAGCCCAAGGAGAAGACCATGCATCCCCGTTTCAATTTTGCCAAAGCCTCGCCCGACTCCTACAAGGCCGTCGCCGCGCTGGAAAACTTCGTCCAGAACTCGGGCCTTGAGCGCCGCTTCATCCACCTGATCAAGCTTCGTGCCTCGCAGATCAATGGCTGCGCCTACTGCGTCGACATGCATGTGAAGGAAGCCCGGCACGACGGCCTCAGCGAGCAGTGGATCAACCTGATGTGCGTCTGGTGGGAATCGCCCGTTTATGACGATCGCGAGCGTGCCCTGCTCCGCTGGGTCGATTCCGTCACCAAGATTGCCCAGACGGGCATACCGGATTCGGACTACGAGCCGCTGAAGCAGCATTTCAGCGAAGAGGACATCGTCAAGATCACCGTCGCGATCGCCACGATCAACGTCTGGAACCGCCTTGCCGTCGGTTTCCGCTCGCAGCATCCGATCGATGCGCCGCACAAGGCAGCTTGAAGCCAGCCTCCAGAACGCAAAAAGCGCGGGACCGAAATCCCGCGCTTTTCGTTTGTCTTCACCTCAGCGAACCGAGATCGACTATAATCAGGCAGCAGCCGAAGCGAAGCCTTCAGTCGAGACTTCCGAGATGGTCTTCAGAACCTGCGAAGCGATCTGGTAGGGGTCGCCTTGCGAGTTCGGGCGACGATCTTCGAGGTAGCCCTTGTAGTCGTTCTTGACGAAGGAGTGCGGAACGCGGATCGAAGCGCCGCGGTCGGCAACGCCATAGCTGAACTTGTTCCACGGAGCCGTTTCGTGCTTGCCGGTCAGACGCTTGTCATTGTCCGGACCGTAGACGGCGATGTGAGCTTCGAGGTTCTTGTCGAACTGAGCCATCAACGCTTCGAAATAGGCCTTGCCGCCGACTTCGCGCATGAACTTGGTCGAGAAGTTGCAGTGCATGCCCGAGCCGTTCCAGTCGGTGTCGCCGAGCGGCTTGCAATGGAACTCGATGTCGATGCCGTACTTTTCCGTCAGGCGCTGCAGCAGGTAGCGAGCCATCCAGATCTGGTCGGCAGCGCGCTTGGAGCCCTTGCCGAAAATCTGGAATTCCCACTGGCCCTTGGCCACTTCGGCATTGATGCCTTCGTGGTTGATGCCGGCTTCCAGGCAAAGATCGAGATGCTCTTCGACGATTTCGCGAGCGATGTCACCGACATTGCTGTAGCCGACGCCGGTGTAATACGGACCCTGCGGAGCCGGGTAGCCGGATTCCGGGAAGCCGAGCGGACGGCCGTCCTTATAGAAGAAGTATTCCTGCTCGAAGCCGAACCATGCATCTTCGTCATCGAGGATGGTTGCGCGGCTGTTGGATGCATGCGGCGTAACGCCATCCGGCATCATGACTTCGCACATGACGAGTACGCCGTTGGTGCGAGCCGGGTCCGGATAGATGGCGACGGGCTTCAGCACGCAATCCGAGCTACGGCCTTCGGCCTGCAGCGTCGACGAACCATCGAAGCCCCAAAGCGGAAGCTGTTCGAGCGTCGGGAAATCGGCAAATTCCTTGACCTGCGTTTTACCGCGCAGATTCGGCACCGGGGTGTACCCGTCGAGCCAGATGTACTCGAGCTTATATTTCGTCATTAACGCACCTCATAACAGTTAATCAGGCGAAGTAGAAAAATTTGCCGGCGCGCCCGCCGAAAAAACCTTCACTACAAGCGGCTGCCATATGACATGCATTTGACATGCCAGATCGCGCAGACATCCCATTCGATCCGCGAAGTTTTTACAATTCTGGAGCTTTTGCGGGAATTTCCGGGCGCTAAATGCCGGATTCTTTTCGAATCGCGAGCTGCCCGACACCAGAGGGCTGCCAACTTGTCGCACCCCTATCGGTGGGGTTCAGCCTGGAAAATTGGCAGGTGGAAACAGCGGCGGCGGGTCTCGCCAAAAGGGAATTGCCTATAATTTCAACGTTTAGCATTTTTTTTGAGCAAAATGCTGATATTTGCCTTGGGGTTTGCTATATATGAGTTGTCTCTTCAAGCGCGCCCGCTTGAAAACCAAAAGGGAGAGACAGCGAATGGCATTCATTGCTCGCCATGAAACGGCAAAGATCTATCAGTTTCCCGTTGCGGCCCGCCCGACGGCGGTGAACCAGCGCCCGAAGGTCAACCTCACGCCCGATATCGGCGCAAGCATCGCGACGGCTGCATTTGACAGCTGGTATCACGAAGCCGCGATCGTTGAATCCGACGAGACCCGCAAACAGTAAATCGCTGGCCCCTTACAAGGCGATGTAACGATCCGAGCGGTGATTGATCGCGAGGAAGAGATTGAGGGCGATTGCGCCCAATACCGAGCAGATGACCACGAAAGGCGTGGTCACCGCGAAGGCGACTGCGAGTACGCACAGGTCGACCGCAAGCTGCACCAGCCCTGCCCTGATGCCGAAACGCTCCTGCAGATAAATCCCCAATATGCCGACACCGCCGAGGCTCGCTCGGTGGCGATAAAGCGCGAGCAGGCCGAAGCCCAGCAGGATGCCGCCGAGAAGCGCCGACCATAGCGGATTGATATGGGCAACGTTGAACAGGAGCGGCTGCAGATTGGAAAGCAGCGAGGTCAAAGCAATAGCGATGAAGGTCTTGAAGGTGAAGGCGGGACCGAGCTGCTTCAGCGACAGATAGAAGAACGGCAGGTTGACCACGAAGAAGGCCAGGCCGAAATTCACGCCGATGGCATAATGCAGCAAGAAGGCGACGCCGGCAGTACTGCCGGTCAAAAGACCCGCGCTCGAAAGGCAGAAAAGCCCAAGCGCCGAAACCAGACTTCCGGAAAATATGCCCTGGATGTCCTCGACCAGCGAATGCCGGGTCGCGGATGTGTTCCAGACGCCAAAAGCGCTCCTTGCGTTCGCCATGTGCTTTCCCCTTTGTTCCCGGGCTTTCTGCTGAAAGCCTCGGTTACAATCAAGAGAAAATATGTAAGCAATGCTGACCTATTTGATATTCGCAAGATTCGAATAATCAGGCGGATTTGCGCGTAATGAACAGAATGCCATGGATCGGTTTTCCGCCATCCATGCGAATGACGCTGCGTGACAAATCTTGCACCGCAAAGCCATGCGTGGCCAATACCTCCCTGACATAGGCCTCCGAATGGGCAAAACGCAGGGAATCGCGCAGCACATAGCCCGCCGGCTGCTCTGCATCCTCGACCGAAAAGGCGAAGACGGCCCCGTCAGCCGCCAGCTCACGCACGATCGCCATCACCCCTTGCAGATTGCCCAGATACATCAGGACATCGGCGGCGGTGATCAGGTCCGCACGCGCCGGCGCGAGCCCGGCGTCAAAAATGCCCGACAACGAAGGCTCCAGCGACAGATCCGCCTGACCGAGATGATCATAGACGTGCTTCTCGGCAGCCTTTGCGAGCATGCCCTTCGACAGATCGTAGCCCTCGAGCCGATCCACACGGCCGCGTATCTCCGGCCCGAAAAGCCCCGTGCCGCAACCGAGATCGACGGCGAGGCGAAAATGCTCGGGAATATCCGCCGCCCCGGCAATCAGAGCCGCAAGCTTGCCGGGCACGCTATAGCCAAGCTTCCCGACCAATGAAGTCTCGAAGCGATCGGCGTAGTCATCGAACAGCCGCTCGACATAGAGGCTCGGCGGCCGGTCGGGCATATCGGCGCCACCGAGAACTGCAAGCTTCAGGCGGGCGCCGAAGACATCGCCCGCATCGAGCGCGAGCACCTCATTCAGCGCCGTGATCGCGCCCGGCGCATCGCCAGCCTTTTCGCGATAGGTGGCAAGGGTGAACCAGCCGGCAGCCCAGCCCGGCGCCAGCTCCAGCGCCTGCTCCATCAATTCGGCGGCGCTGGCGGGCTCACCGCTTTCCGCAAGCATCCTGGCGTAATCGGCACGGCGGTCGGCAATGACATCGCCGGAGGAAAGCTGGCTCGGCAGCATGGTTTTCATCCTGTTTGACGACCGGCTTTGGACGCGGCCACAAAAAAACTCAAGTCCTATTTCAGGCAGACGCGTGTTTGAGGTGAGTGCCGGGCAAAAGCGCTTGCGCGTTGCGGGCCGCAGCCCTATCTCAAAACCGACTGCCATTATGGAGACGTCAGCATGTCCGATCAGGTGAACAGATTTCTCGGCGATTCGCCGGGACGCACGGTGGTGAAGCTCATCGTCGTGTCACTCGTCGTCGGCTTCCTCATGAAGTTCTTCGGCTGGCGGCCGCTCGATTTCCTGTATGGCTTCCGCCGCTTCGTCGTCGATCTCTGGCACAGCGGCTTTGCGGCGCTGGGCGAATTCGGCGATTATCTGATGCTCGGGGCAACCATCGTCATCCCGCTCTTCATCATCCTCCGATTGTTCAATCATCGCCGCTGACATGAATTCCCAGACACTAAATTACTCGCGCCGCTATGCGCTGCGCCTCGCCGCGCTTGCGCTCGCCGCCTCCATCGCCAGTTGCGCCACGCCGCCTACCCGCGTTTCCAATACGCCGGCCAGCGACCAGACCGCGTCGGCTCTGCCGCTCGTCAATGCGCTGCGCGCCAAGAACGGGCTGCCGCCGCTGAAGATCGATGCCGCCGCCAGCAACGCCGCCGCCTACCAGGCGCGGCGCATGGCGGATGCCGGCAAGATGGAGCATCTGATCGGCATCGGCGACGATTTCGGCAAGCGCGTCAAGGCAAGCGGCGTCAAGCTGCCGGCCGCCGAGAACATCGCCGAGGGCCAGCGCGACGTGAACGCCGCGGTCACGGCCTGGATCAATTCGCCGAAGCATTTGCACAACATGCTCGGCAAATATGACGGGCTTGGTGTCGCTCTCTCCTCTTCCCCCTCTTCCGGTGGCAAGCCTTATTGGTCCATGGTGCTGTCCTCGGATTGAGGAGGCACAAAGCAGACATGGATATTCAAGAGGGAGAAAGAAGGGGCCTGCCCTTCGACGTGACGCATCGGCTCGTGCTGTCGATCGCGCTCCCGATGACCCTCGGCTTCATGACGACGCCGCTGCTCGGCCTGGTCGACACCGCCGTGGTCGGCCATCTCGGCCAGCCGGATGCGCTGGCGGGGCTCGCGATCGGCGCGGTGCTGTTCGATCTCATCTTCGCAAGCTTCAACTTCCTGCGCGCCTCGACCACGGGCCTTACCGCCCAGGCCTATGGCCGCCGAGACCGGCACGAGCAGCAAGCCGTCTTCTGGCGTGCCATGATCTCGGCGCTCGGCTCCGGCACCCTGATCGTGCTGCTCTCACCCGTGCTTCTCTGGCTCGGCATCGCCTTGATGGGGCCGCAAGGCGCCATCGCCGAGGCGACGCGCACCTATTTTTCCATCCGCATGCTCTCCGGCCCGGCGGCGCTTGCCAATTATGCGCTGCTCGGCTTCGTGCTCGGCCGCGGCCAGGGCGGTATCGGGCTGCTGTTGCAAACCGTCATCAACGGCGTGAACATCGTGCTGGCGATCTGGCTTGGCCTGTGGCTCGGCTGGGGCGTCGCCGGCGTCGCCTGGGGCACGCTGATCGGCGAGGCCAGCGGCACGCTGCTGGGGCTTGCCATCGTGCTGCGGAGCTTTGCCGGAGAGAAGCGGCCGGCACGCGCCGAACTTCTGTCGCGCGCCAAGCTCACGCAGCTCTTCGCGCTCAATCGCGATATTCTCATCCGGACCTTCGTGCTGATCGGCGCCTTCACGCTGATGACGCGCATCGGCAACAGTTTTGGCGCAGTCATCCTGGCGGCCAATGCGGTGCTGATGAACTTCTTCCTGCTGTCAGGCTATTATCTCGATGGACTGGCAAACGCGGCCGAGCAGATCACCGGCCGCTCGATCGGCGCCAATTATCGGCCGGCCTTCGAGCGCGGATTAAAGCTGACCGGATTCTGGTCCTTCGGGCTGGCGCTTGCCGCCGCCATCTTCTTCTTCACCCTCGGCCCGGCATTGATCCACCTGCTGACGACCTCGGAGGAGGTGCGCCTCGCTGCCGAAACCTATCTGCCATGGGCGGCCGTCACCGGCCTCACCGGCGCGCTCGCCTTCCTGATGGATGGGGTCTTCATCGGCGCCACATGGTCACGCGAGATGCGCAACAAGATGCTGATGTCCTTCGGCGGCTACCTCGTGGCGCTCGCGGTCCTGGTGCCGACACTCGGCAATCACGGCCTGTGGATGGCCATGAATGCCTTTCTGCTGTTCCGCGGCATTTTTCTCGCCATGGGGCTGAAGACGCGGGCCGATCAGACGTTCCGGTTCGCCCAGTAGTCCAGCCTGGTGTCGCGGAGATCGCGGATCGAGCCAACGCGCTCGCGGTCGATGAGCTTCGACAGGCCAGAGACGATCTGACCTGCCAGGCCCGGGCCTTCATAGACCATGCAGGAATAAAGCTGCACCAGATCGGCGCCCGCCTTGATCTTCTCGAGTGCCGTTTCGGCCGAGGAAACACCGCCGACCCCGATGATCGGCAGCGCACTGCCGACGCGGCGGCGCATCTTCGCCAAGACGGCGGTCGACTTCTCGAAGACCGGCTTGCCGGAAAGGCCGCCTGCCTCCTTCGCCTGCCGCTGATCCTTCAACCCGTCGCGCGAAAGCGTGGTGTTGGAGACGATCAGGCCATCAAGCGCATGCGACAGGGCTTCCGCCGCGATATCGTCCATGCCCTCTTCGGTCAGATCAGGCGCGATCTTCAAGAAGACCGGGATGCGTTTGCCGGCCTTCGCTGCCTCTTCGTCTCGCGCGGCGAGCACGGCCGACAGCAGCACCGCGAGGCTCTCGCGTCCCTGCAGATCGCGCAGGCCCGGCGTATTGGGCGAAGATATATTTGCGGTGAAATAGCGTGCGACGGAATAGAAGCGGCGGATACCGGCGACATAGTCGGCGATGCGGTCAGCGCTGTCCTTGTTCGCACCGATATTGACGCCGATGATGCCGCCACTGCGAACAGCCTGCAGCCGGCGAAGAGCCGCCTCATGGCCTTCATTGTTGAAGCCGAGACGATTGATGACGCCCTCATCCTCGATAAGGCGGAAAATGCGCGGGCGTGGATTGCCGGCTTGAGCCTTCGGCGTCACCGTGCCGATTTCTGTAAAGCCGAAGCCGAGCCTCAAAAGCGCTTCCGGCACCTCGGCATTCTTGTCAAAGCCGGCCGCCATGCCGATGGGATTGGCGAAGTCGAGCCCGGCCACGGTCTGGCGCAGACGCGGATCGGCTTTGAGGCGGCAGGTCGGCACGAGGCCGGACTTCAACGCTGCAATCGACATGCCGTGCGCCGTTTCCGGATCAAAAAGAAAGAGGCCGCGTCGGCCGAGGTCGCGAAAGGCGTCGATCATTCAGCCATCTCCGGAAAGACATGCGCGCCATCGGCGCCGATCGGCAGCGGCTTCTCCCAGAGCACGGCGGAAAGCGGCAGAGGCGCATAGAGATGCGGGAAGAGGTCACCGCCGCGCGAGGGTTCGAAGACCAGTTTGTCGCCAAGCGCATCGCCAGCGACCGCCACCAGCAGCAGGCCCGTCTGGCCGGCGAAATAAAGCTCAGCGGTTTTCACCGCCTGTTTGGCCGTGGAGAGATGAATGAAACCGTCGGTCAGGTCGATTGCCGCGCCATGAAAAACGCCGGTTTGTCTGGCTTGTTGCCAGAGGGCATCCGGCACGATCTTGTAAACCACTGGCATGGCGGTCATCATCCCTATGTAAACCTGTCGTGATAGGGCTTTGCACGAAAACATCGGCCAATGTCCACGGTTTCCGTGGTGGATTTGAGATTTTAACGCAGAAAATCCGGGGGATGACATGACGAAGGAACTGAAAATCGGCCTTGCAGCCATGCTTTTGCCAGCCGCTCTTCTTCTCTCAACGCCGGCTCTGTCAGCCGAACAGGATACGGCACGCTTCCAGCTGGAGCGCAGCGGCGATCATTTCGTCCGCCTCGACCGGCAGACCGGCGCGATGTCCATCTGCCAGGATCAGACAGGCAACCTCGTCTGCCGCATGGCGGCCGACGAGCGCGCCGCCTATGACGACGAGCTGGACCGCCTTTCCGACCGCGTGACGAAGCTGGAAAAGACCGTTGCCTCGAACAAGGGATCAAGCCTGCCAAGCGACGCCGATGTCGACCGCACACTCGGCATCATGCAGAAATTCATGCGCGGCTTCATGGGCATGGCAAAGGAATTCCAGAGCGAGCAGCCGGATACCAAGCCGCTGCCGCAGAAGACGTGAAGCCAGGAAATCCGGCTGGCAAAGCACGGGGATAAAGGATCCTATTCCTATGCCGGTCTTTACTCGCCCATACGCCTCGGTTAACATTTTTTAAACGAGTTGAGCCGGATAAGCCGGCGTACAGATGCTGAGCGGCGATGCTGTCACATGAGCAGATATGGGGTGCGATCGACAGGCTTGCCGAGCGGCACGCCCTGACGCCCTCCGGTCTGGCACGCCGCGCCGGGCTCGATGCCACCTCCTTCAACAAGTCGAAGCGATTGAGCCAGGATGGGCGCCTGCGCTGGCCCTCGACAGAATCGATCGCCAAGGTGCTGGAGGCTACGGGAGCGAGTCTCGAGCAGTTTCTGAGCTTCATCCGGCCGGGCGCGGTAACGGATACTGCGCCAGCAAACGGAATTTCCTCGCCCGGCAGCTCCATTCCGCTCATCGGCTTTGCCCAGGCGGGTGCCGGCGGCTTCTTCGACGATGGCGGTTTTCCGGCCGGTCAGGGCTGGGACATGGTGGAATTTCCCGCGGCCGCCGGGCACAGGACCGGCGCCTATGCGCTGGAGGTGCAGGGCGAAAGCATGCTGCCGCTCTATCGCGATGGCGATATTCTGATCGTCGAGCCTGGGGCTCAAATCAGGAAAAACGATCGGGTCGTGGTCAAGACCCGTGAAGGCGAAGTGATGGCCAAGGTCTTGCTGAGGCAGAGCGCGCGGTCTATCGAGCTACTGTCGCTCAACCCCGAACATCCCAATCGCAGCTTCGAGCTGGCGGATGTGGAATGGATTGCCCGGATCATATGGGCCAGCCAATAGGAAAGTTTTCTCGGTATGCGTCGTGATATTTTGCTTGCAGGTGTGGCAGGCGCGGTGATCGGTTCATGGTTGACCCTGATTGTGCTCCAGCTTGGCGAGCATGGGTTTTCCTTGCCTGGCCGCAGCAGCAACACGATGGCGGACAACCGTCCGGCTCCAGCACCCGCTCCCGCGGAAACAGCCAAGGCCGACCTCACGCCGCCCAAGAATGCCGAGACGCCGAAGCCGGCCGAAACAGCCAAGCAGGACGATGCTGCCGCCAGCAAGCCACAACCGGAAGACCAGGCAAAGACGCAACCTGCCAAGCCCGCAACGGAGACGGTGCCGGACAAGGTGGCGCCGACAGTTGCCGCGCCGGCTTCACTCGCCACGCCGGATGGGAGCTCCCAGCTCTCCGAGGCGGCCGTAGCGGCAGCTGCCGCTGCGACTCCGGCACCTACAAACGACGATGCTGTGAAAACGCAAGACGGCGATACGGCCAAGACCGAAGACAACAAGGCAGCAACCGCGCAGCCAGCGGCACCGCCCGAGACCAAAGCCGCCACAGACCCAGCGCAGTCGAACGACGCGTCGGCAAAGCCGGGCGAGGCTCAGCCGGTACCCGCAACCTCGGACGCCGCAAAAAGCACTGAAACCGCTGCCGCCGAAATTCCGAAGCCCGCCGACGTCGCTCCCGAAGCCTCCAGCGCAACGCCGGCATCCCCGCAAGCTGCCGGCACAGATCAAGCCAAGGCAGATCCCGCACCAGACAACCGTATCCCAGCCGATCAGATCGACAGGGAGCTCGCGGCATCGGCTCATCGAACCCTTCCGCCCCAAGCCCAGCCCCAGCCAGAATCCCAACTTCAATCGGAACAGGCCTCGCTGGGTCCGGCGCAAAAGCCGCAAGAGCAGACGACTTCCATCGAACTCAACCGCCCCTTTTCCGATCAGGCCGGCATAGTTACGATCGCGGGCAAGAGCGTGCGGCTCGTCGGCATCATCCCGACCGATGTCGACCGCATGTGCACCAGCTCGAGCGGCAAGGACTGGCCTTGCGGTCAGGCCGCCCGCACGGCATTCCGCATGTATCTGCGCGGGCGATCCATCGACTGCGATCTGCCGAGCGCGACCTGGACCGGCACGGTGACCGGTGCGTGCCGCTACGTCCGCATCGATCTCAGCTCCTGGCTGGTCCGCTTCGGCTGGGCCGATCCGGAACCCGGCTCGCCGCTGGTCGCGCTTGTCGATGAGGCCAAGCAGAAAAAGCGCGGCATGTACGGCGACGATCCGCGCAAGAATGGAAAGTCGACGCTTGGGCCGGCCCTGCCCAAGGAAGATCCGCTCAATCCAATCTGATGCCTTGCTTCCGCCACTACAGCGCCGGGCGTCATATATGACGCGCAAAGGTCGCTGCAGCACTTTAAATCTGCTGCATAACTTTACCCTTAAATCGATTCCGATTTAAGGAATTATGCAGTAACTTTTGCCATGAGACGCGCGACTTTTCAGTCTGCCAAATTCAAAGGACTTCGCCTGTCATGAACAAGCCGCTTTCTGCTCACGAGGCCCTGATCTACGTCATGGTGCTGGCTTCGGCCGTCGACCGAACGATGAACGACCGCGAGCTCAGCCGCATCGGGGAACTCATCCACGCACTGCCGGTTTTCAAGGGTTTTGACGACGAGAAACTGATCGCCGTCTCCCGCGACTGTGCCAAGCTGCTGTCGGGCAGCGAAGGCCTCGATATCGTGCTCGAAACCGTGCGCGATACGCTGCCGGCCCGGCTCTACGACACCGCCTATGCGCTTGCCGTGGAAGTCGCCTCGGCCGACCTGTCGGTCAAGGCCGAGGAACTGCGTCTCCTCAGCCTGCTCCGCGACCGTCTCGGCCTCGACAAGCTGACCTGTGCCGCCATCGAGCGCAGCGCGATTGCCCGCTACCGCAAGGCCTAGAGCGTTTTCCTGAAACTGCTCTCGTCAGTAGAGCCCATATGGGAAGTAGCGCAGATAGATTTCCTGCAGCCTGCCATCGCGCGAAAGCGTCGCCAGCGCATGGTTGATGGCGGCCGTCAGATCGGCATCCTGCTGGCGCAACATGATCGTCATGCCTTCGCCGAGGAACTGCTGAGACATGTACGGCCCGTCGAAAAGGGCACAGCATTTTTCGGCCGCCGGTGACGACACCCAGAAAGATAGCTGCAGGCCATCGGCAAGCGCAGCGTCGACCTTGCCATCCCTGACGGCAGCGAGAAGCGCATCCTTGTCGTCAAACGGCACCGGCTTGATCGCGGGGAAAAAGGCGGTCATCATCGCCTCATGCACGGTGCCCTTGACCACGCCGACCGGGTGCCCGGCAAGCGAGGCCGCCGTCGTTCCATTGATCGGCGCCTTGAGATTGCGCACGAAACGCGCCGGCAGCATCAGGAAGGGACGGGAAAAAGCGAAGCTCTTGCGCAGCTCGGGCGTCACTGCGACGCCTGATATCACTGCATCGCCCTGCGAGGCGGAAAGCGCACCCTGCAATTCATTGAAGGGCAGAGCCTGGATCTGGCACTTGTCCGCGATGGCGAGCTCGTCGCAGATCTTGCGGGCGAGCTCGACGTGAAAGCCCGTGAGCTTACCGTTCTGATCGAGGAAGTTGAAGGGCGGGAAATCGACCGATGTCAGGAACCGCAGCCTCACCAGCGTAGACAGGTCGGGTTTCGGCAGTCGCTCCCGGGCATCGAACAGGATCGGCAAACTGGGCGGCTTTGCCTCCTGGGCGGAGAGCGGCAGAGCGCAAGAGATCGCAATCAATGTTGCGTGCGTCAAAAGCCGGGCGGTGGAGATCATCGACGAAAGGCAAACACGCATGGTCTTGATCCGGCCTCCGGTCGTGGCTGCACATCCTTGATTCACGAATCCGGTTTAGCAGAGTCACGTCGCAGGGGGAATATCGCGCCATGGCCGAAGGGATAGAACGAGCCATAGCTGACCAAGCGGGCGGCCTATCGGTTCGCCGATATTTTCGCAGCGGGCAGCAGCTCGATATTTTCGGTTGTCGGGTTAGTTTTTTCTCCGCGCCGCTTCAGCAATCTTGCCGGCGCGCCGACATAGATCCCATAGGGCTCCGTCTTTCCCTTGACGACGGCATTCGCGCCGATGACGCACCCTCGTGCGATGTGTGCGCCGCCCAGGATCTTCGCTCCCGCCCCGATCCACACGTCATCTTCAATGACGATCGGTTTCTTCGTCACGCCCTGCAGGCGAATGGGCTGCGTGAGATCATCGAAATTATGATCGAAGGACACCACCATGGCATGGGCGGCAATCCGCACGTCATTGCCTATGGAAATGCCGCCACGGCCTAGCAGGATGCTGTATTCGTTGAAGGAGACGTGGTTGCCGACTTCGATGCTGCCTTCTTGTGCATCGATGACGACGCCCCTGCGGAAATGGACTCTTTCGCCAATGCGAACGTCACCACGCTTCCAGATAATCCTGGTGTCGAGCGGAACTTTCGTACTTCGGCCGATCTCAAGCACACCGCTCTTGAAAAGAGCCCTCAGCCTGTAAAGCCATGCTATGCCACGCATTCAAACGCTCCTGACAAGGGGCGCTCGTTTTCTCATGCTTTTCCGGCCCCCACCTGAATGGGCTAGAAGATGGCGATGCCGGAGGGGTAGCGCAAGTGTTGGCTACCCGCATTGCACTGTCAGTTGCGCGCGACAAAGCCCGTAATCAAGGCGATAACGCCAAAGCCGGCCGCTGCTGCGCAGACTGCGACCCAGCCGCCAAAGTCCCACACCGTGCCGGCAAGCGCCGAACCAAGTGCGCCACCAAGAAAGAAGATGCCGACGAAGAGACCGTTGATCCGCCCTCGCGCCTCCGGATTGAGGAGGTTGACGGCGCGGCGTCCCAAGGTCTGGTCGCCGGTGACGCCGACGTCGAGCATGACGGCACTGACACCAAGCAGGATCAGCAGGGTCAGCGGATCACCGGACCGTATTCCGCCCACCCAGGCGGCCAATGCCAGGGCGGCAAGCATAATCAGGCGTGATACAAATGTTGCTATCCGCGTCCAGCCCCTGTCGCCCATGCGACCGAAGGGAGAGGTGGCGGCAGCGCCGCCGGCTCCAACCAGCGCAAACAGCGCGATGCCGGACTGGCCGAGCGAGAATGGCGGCTGCACCAGCCGCAGGGCGACAGAGGTCCAAAACAGGCTGAAGCTCGCCATCATCAAGGCGGCGGTAAAGGCGCGCAGCCGCAGTATCGGCTCATCGCGCAGCAGCTGGAACAACGAGCCGATCAGGGCGCCGTAGCTGGAACTCACCAGGGGGCGCCGTTCGGGCAGGCGCAGGGCGAGCACGGCGGCAAGAAGCGCAAGGGCTGCAGCACTGATGGCATAGAAACTCCTCCAGCCCCAGAAATCGGCAACCAGGCTCGCCAGTGGCCGCGACACCAATATGCCGACCATGACGCCGCTCATGACATTGCCGATGACCCGGCCACGATGCTCCGGCGGCGTCATGGCGGCGGCGATCGGCACGAGAATCTGGATGGCGGAACAGGCCGCGCCCAGGAGGAACAGGAAGATGAGGAGGCTCCATCCTGTCGGCGCAAAGGCAGCAGCGATAGCCATTACCATGGCCGAGACGAGCATGCGCAGCACCAGCTGGCGGTTTTCCATCAGGTCGGCGAGAGGCACCAGGAAAAACAGGCCGGCGGCATAGCCAAGCAGGGAGGCCATCGCCACGAGGCCCGCGCCGCTTTCAGAAAAACCAAGCGACGGGCCGATGATGCCGACAAGCGTCTGCGGCGCGAAAAGATTGGTGATGATGACGCCGGTGGCGATGGCGAACAACAATGTCGGAGGGGCCAAAACCGTCTCGGACGCCTCGTCCTCCGGCTCGCTGGCAATGCATTCGGGGACCTGAGCCATGGATTCTCCAATGAGCTTAAATAATATTGTTAGCCATCTTTATCGCTTTGTTGCATAATGCGGCAATTGAAATGAGCTAATAATGATTATGCGAGTTCCTCATGAACATTCATGATCTCGAAGCCTTTGTCGCCGTGGTGGAAACCGGATCGATCGTTGCCGCTTCCGCACGCATCAACCTGACCCAGCCGGGCATCACCCGGCGGATACAGAGCCTCGAGGATAGCCTCGGCATCGCCCTGCTCGACCGCCAGTCCAAGCCGCTCAAGCCGACCGCGGCAGGGCGAGAGGCTTACGAGCATGGACGTCGTGTCCTGCGCTCGCTCGATGATCTCAAGGCCGGCGTTTCCCCGGGTGGCGCGATCAGCGGCGAATTCCGCCTCGGCGTCATGCCCTATCTCTCGGAGGCGGCGCTCTCGGCCCCGCTCGATCAACTCCGCAGCCAGTTTCCGCAACTGACATTGCGCATCGTCTCCGGCTGGTCGCCGCAGCTCATCGAGCAGGTCGCGCATAGCCAGCTGGATGCCGCAACCGTCTGTCTGGCGGAGGGCACGGAGCCGCCGGATAATGTCGTCGGCGACATGCTGGGGATCCATAACGTCATTCTCGTCGCATCGCCTTCGCTCGGAGTTCCCAAGGCGCCGAAACTCGATGAGCTCTCCCGCTTTCCCTGGATCATGAACCAGAGCGGTTGCGGCTTCCGCGCCTTCATTCATCATCGCTTCGAGGCAGAGCGGCTGCCGTTCGACGTCGCCGTCGAGGCCATGAGTGCCGATTTACGCATGTCGCTGGTATCGCGCGGCCTCGGCATCGGCGTCTTGACGCCAGCGGCGCTATCAGGCAGCCGCTGGCGCAATTCCATCGAGGTCATCGAGGCGCCGGATTTCAGCCCGAGGGTCGTCAACTGGTTGGTGCATCGCCCACCGGCTGGACGCCTCGCCCGGCCGATCGCCATCTTCGGCGAAGCGCTGACGGAGGCTTTGAAAGACAGAGCCAGTTTCTGAACTGGTTTCGATCTCAAGCACCCGGCTTGTTGATCATCGCTTCAATGTTGTAGCCATCCGGGTCCAGAATGAAGCAGGCATAATAATCCGCCATATATTCCGGCCAGGGTCCGGGAGCGCCATTGTCCTCGGCTCCCGCTTCCAGAGCGGCGCGATAAAATGCATCGACCTCGGCCCTGCTGCCGACGCGAAAGGCAACATGCAAATGCGTCAGAGGCGGCTTGCTGCCCGTATGCTGGATCTCGAACAGGCTGCCGTCGCCAACGTCGAACGCCCAGAAAACACCTTCCTTGCCAAAGGACAAGCCGTAACCCAGCGGCTCGAAAGCGCGCTCATAGAACGCCTTGGTCTTCTCCAGATCGCTCACTTCGATGGTTATGAGATCAAACATGTCGAGCGCATCCCTGAGATCATTGACGATGGAAGGAAGCTGGAGCGGGTGAAGGGAATCGAACCCTCGTATTCAGCTTGGGAAGCTGCTGCTCTACCATTGAGCTACACCCGCCTGACATCCCGAGATGTCCAACAGTTGGCGGCCACTGTCAAGGCCGGACGATAGATGCCTAGAGCCGGAAGTGCTTGGACAGCTTCAGGCCCTGTGCCTGATAGTTCGAGCCGAGGCCGGAGCCGTAGAGGCTGCTTGGCTGCTCCAGCATGTGTTCGTAGATCAGGCGGCCGACGATCTGGCCATCCTCGAGGATGAAAGGCACTTCATGGCTGCGCACTTCGAGCACAGCGCGGCTGCCACGGCCGCCGGCCGGGGCATGACCGAAGCCGGGATCGAAGAAGCCGGCATAATGGACGCGGAATTCGCCGACCAGCGGATCGAACGGCGTCATCTCGGCGGCATAATGCGGCGGCACATGAACGGCCTCGCGCGAAACGAGGATGTAGAATTCGTCGGGATCGAGGATCAGCTCGGTGCGGCCGCGGCTATAAAGCGGCTCCCAGAAATCGAAGATATCGTGCTGGGCCTTCTTGTCGACATCGACGACGGCCGTGTGGTGTTTGCCGCGATAGCCGATCAGGCCTTCCTTATCGCCGGCAAGATCGATCGACAGCGCGATGCCGCCACCGGTGATGTTCGGCTTTTTGCTGGCGACGAGCGTCTCGGTCTCGTGCAGTGCCAGCAGTTCCGGCTCGTCAAGCAGAGCCTGGCCGACGCGGAAACGGATCTGCGACAGGCGCGAACCACGGCGAACGACGATCGGAAAGGTGCGCGGGCTGATTTCGAGATAGAGCGGGCCGGAATAGCCGGCCGGGATCTTGTCGAACTCCTGCGCCCGGTCGGTGATGACGCGGGTGAAGATATCGAGGCGGCCTGTCGAACTCTTCGGATTGGCCGAGGCCGACATATCGGCCGGCAAGTCCAGCCGCTCCATCAGCGGCACGATATAGACGCAGCCGGTTTCCAGCACCGCACCTTCGGAGAGATCGACGACATGCAACTTCAGCCAGTCGAGCTTGTCGGCAACCAGATGCGACGGACCGGGCATGAAGCTGGCGCGAACGCGGAAGGCATGGGAACCGAGGCGCAGGTCAAGGCTTGCCGGCTGGATCTGATCGACGTCCAGCTCTCTTTCGCTCGTCAGCCGTCCGGCGTCAAAGAGCGCCGCAATGGCGCGATCCGCTAGAATTCCTGTATTGCGAGCCATCATGCCTCTTTCCCCAGCCCATACGCCTGCAAATCCATATTCGACTTGTATGCCTGCGGGCTGATTCAAAACGTTACTGCGACCTTAGCGCATCCAGAGAGACGCGCGGGCAGTATTTGTCGCAGACAAAACCAAACTCAGGGAATTGACGCAAGCGATCAACGGCAGTATTGCAACTTATCCCGTGGTGATTTGGCCGGTCGGCTTGCAGCCACGTTAAACAAGTGGCTAAAAAGACCGGGTTGAAACCGGTCTGCAATTGCGGCCGGTTTTTTTGTTTTGAAAGTGGTGATGGCATGAGCAAGACTTGGCGCCCCGCAACCCAACTCGTTCACGGCGGAACGCTCCGTTCGCAATTTGGCGAAACATCCGAAGCAATCTATCTGACCCAGGGCTTCGTCTATGACACCTCGGAAGCGGCAGAAGCCCGCTTCAAGGGCGAGACGGATGGTTTCATCTACGCCCGCTATGGCAGCCCGACCAACGACATGTTCGAAAAGCGCATGTGCGCGCTGGAAGGCGCTGAAGATGCCCGCGCCACGGCTTCGGGCATGGCCGCTGTCACCGCCGCGATCCTCTGCCAGCTGAAGGCCGGCGACCATATCGTTGCCGCCCGCGCCCTCTTCGGCTCCTGCCGCTGGGTCGTCGAGACGCTGGCACCGAAATACGGCATCGAATGCACGCTGGTCGACGGTCGTTTCGTCGAGAACTGGGAAAAGGCGATCCGCCCCACCACCAAGGTGTTCTTCCTGGAAAGCCCGACCAATCCGACGCTCGAAGTCGTTGACATCGCTGCGGTGGCCAAGCTTGCCAACCAGATTGGTGCCAAGGTCGTGGTCGACAACGTCTTCGCGACCCCGCTCTTCCAGAAACCTCTGGAACTCGGCGCCCATATCGTCGTCTACTCCGCTACCAAACATATTGACGGCCAGGGCCGCTCGCTCGGCGGTGTCATCCTCTCCGACAAGCAGTGGATCGACGAGAACCTGCAGGACTATTTCCGCCATACCGGTCCGGCCATGTCGCCATTCACCGCCTGGACGCTGCTGAAGGGCATCGAAACGCTGCCGCTGCGCGTTGCGCAGCAGACGGCGAATGCCGCCAAGGTGGCTGACTTCCTCGCCGAGCAGGGCAACAAGGTCGCTCGCGTGATCTATCCCGGCCGCAAGGACCATCCGCAGGCCGACATCATCGCCAAACAGATGACCGGCGGCTCGACGCTGGTGGCTTTCGAGCTGAAGGGCGGCAAGGAAGCAGCCTTCAAGCTGCAGAACGCATTGGAGATCGTGAAGATTTCCAACAATCTCGGCGACTCGAAGAGCCTGATCACCCATCCGGCCACCACGACGCACAAGAACCTCACCGACGAGGCCCGCGCAGAGCTTGGCATTTCGCCGGGTACCGTACGCTTCTCCGCCGGTATCGAGGACAGCCAGGATCTGGTCGAGGATTTCGCCCGCGCCCTGGAACAGGTTTCCGCCTGATACTATTCCTTCAAGCCGCCCGGAGATTCTCCGGGCGGCTCGACATGCTCCTATTGGAGCCATGCAGTCGTCGTCAGCCCGCCGCCTTGTATTGAACCTTGCCGGCGTGCAGGAAGAACATCTTGTCGAAAAGCGACAGATCCAGCGGGTTTGGCAGACGAACGTCATCAAGATCGGGCAAGGGTTTCAGCGCCGGATCGTATGAACGGTCGATTTGCGAGATGAACACGATGATTACGCCCGTCTCACGCGCGAACGTCTTCAGCGCGCGGACCTGCGTCTCCAGTTCCGGCTTCTCCCGCTTCTGATCGAGTATTTGCAGATAGTCGACGACTGCCAGCGTGCCGCGTGGCGCCGAGGCCAGCTTATTTGCAATGTAGTCGGCACTTATGGCGTCGGAACTGTCGAGTTCGAACAACTCCCTGAACTCGGCCTGATCCACGCCAATGATCCGGAAACGATCCAGAACGACCTTTTCGGTATCCTCGAGCGTGAAGAAGGCGCTGCGATTGCCCGATTTCATGGCTCCTACCGCGAGCTTGAGGCTCATCAGCGTCTTGCCCTGGCCGGGACGTGCGCCGACCAGCACCAGATCACCCGGTCTCAAGAGCGAGAAGAAATCATCGGGGGAAACGGCAGCCTGCGTCTTGGACGCAAGCAAGCTCCAACCTCCAAACCCCTCGCCAGCCGCGATGTGATCCAGTGCGGCGTGCAGGGGGATATTCTGCTGGCGCGACAAAAGCCGTGCCTTGCGCTTCAAATGATAAACAGGGGCGGAAAGCCTCATTGTAAACCTCCTATTGCGAGCAGTGACCGCAACCCCTCCTTATGCCAGGCGCTCAAACAGTCGGTTTGATGATCGACAGCCCCGCATCAAGTATACTTTCCCGGACGGAGGGGGGAGGCACGGGCCATGCCAGAATCGGATGATAGTCGAAATCCCACCGTCGGGAAATCGCGCGGACGTTCTTTTCGCAGACCTGAAGGCCGAGCCGAGCTCCACATGGCCGAGAGTTTTCGAAGAGAGACTGACAGATATGGCAGTCAAACCTCAAGTGCACCCTAAATGATGCCAAGCCTTTCCACCTCACCAAGACATAGCGAGTGGAGCTATGGTAGAAAACACTAAAGGACAAGTAAGGCGAGATACTTTTGACGGCAACCTGATAGTCTTCGTTTTCTGTCGTAATATCTCCAATTCTCCAAGGAACAATCGCCGATGAGAATTTTCATCATTCCATTCCTTGACGGAACGGGCTGGTTATAGGATACCGCTAGATATCCTGCACTTTGCGGGAAGCATGGAAAGCGGGTAATATGCCGCGGACTTTAAAAATGCTGGAGCGTAAGTGGCGCTTGTAAGAACGCTCGTCGCTTCAGAGCAGTGGCAAGGTAATCAGGCATGTATCGCGCCTTAACACGCGACATAGAAGTTGTCGTAGAGCCATTCTATCTGGAGGAGCAATCCGATCCGGACGACGATCGCTATGTTTGGGGATACCGCATCGTCATCTCCAATCATTCGAAGATGTCCGTCAAATTGGTGACGCGCTACTGGCACATCACCGATATGAACGGTATCGTGGATGAGGTGACGGGGCCAGGCGTTGTCGGCGAGCAGCCACATCTCAACCCCGGCGACACCTATGAATACTCATCGGGCTGCCCGCTGGACACGCCTTCAGGCATGATGTTCGGCCATTACCAGATGGAGACGGACGACGGGGAACAGTTCCATGTCAAGATCCCCGCCTTCTCTCTCGATACGCCCAATCTGCTGCGCACGCTGAACTGAGCTCCGTCAGGCCGCGTTTACCTCAGCCACTTCGAAGCGGTAGGTGGTCGAGCAGAACTCGCAGGTGACGGCTATTTCACCGTTCTCCTGGCTGGCCTCGATCTCCTCGGCCGAAAAACCCTGC
The DNA here is from genome assembly GCF_053521805.1 of Rhizobium sp. A22-96. Taxonomy (NCBI): domain Bacteria; kingdom Pseudomonadati; phylum Pseudomonadota; class Alphaproteobacteria; order Hyphomicrobiales; family Rhizobiaceae; genus Rhizobium; species Rhizobium sp. A22-96. The sequence goes on along the minus strand of NZ_JBNWDQ010000005.1, from coordinate 426,053 downwards.
AACACACCCTTCAGCTTGTCGCGCGAGCAGGAACAGCGGTCAAAAACCGCCTTCGGCTCATAGACCCGCACACCGCGCTCATGGAAGAGGCGGAACAGCAGGCGTTCGGTGCCGACAAGTGGATCCGTCAATTCATCGGCGTCGATGGTCTCCACGAGGCTGCGTGCTTCGGCCCAGGCGTCGTCCTCGACGTGATTGCCGATGAGCTCATCGCCGTCACCGCCATGCAGATCCGGCAGGCGCATGCGCTCCGGTGCCTCGGGCAGGAACTGCGCGATCAGACCGCCCGCCCGCCAGCGATGACGCGGCTTGCCGTTCTCATCACGGTCGAAGAGCTCTGCAGCACCAAGGCGTACACGCGTCGGGATTTGCTCCGACTGGCGGAAATAGGTGCCGGCAATGTCCTCGAGCGAAGCCCCATCGAGAGCAACGATGCCTTGATAGGGCTGGCTGTAGCGGCCCTGATCGATCGTAAAGGCAAGAACGCCCTTGCCGAGCAGCTGCTCCGGCTCGGTGCGGCCTTCGGCAACGGCCTTTGCCAGTGCCTCTTCGTTGAAGCGCGCATAGGCGCGGACATTTTCAGGCGTCGAAAAATCGGCGACCAGCAGGTCGACCGGGCCGTCGCCCTTCGTCTGTACGGTGAACTTGCCTTCGAACTTCAGCGACGTGCCGAGCAAGACCGTGAGAACGATAGCCTCGGCCAAAAGGCGGGCCACCGGCGTCGGATAATCATGCCGGGCAAGGATTGCATCCAACAACGGACCAAGCTGCACGGCACGGCCGCGCACATCGAGCCCTTCGACCTGGAAGGGCACAACGTGATCGTCACCGGCAAAATCGAACTGACCCAGCGAGGCTGCATTTTCGGCCATTGCTTTACTCCTACTGCGCCCGCGCTCTCAAACGCGGCTTCCTATCCTCAGATTGCGCCCAGGCACCAAGCAAGAATCGACTTTTGCGCATGAAGGCGGTTTTCCGCCTCATCGAAAACAACGGATTGCGGGCCATCGATCACCTCGTCCGTCACTTCCTCCCCACGGTGAGCGGGCAGGCAATGCATGAACAACGCGTCTTTGCCGGCCTGTGCCATCAAAGCCTTGTTGACCTGATAGGGCTGGAAGACGTTGTGACCGCGAGCCCGGTGTTCCTGATTCATGGAAACCCAGGTATCGGTTACCACGCAATCGACGCCGGCGACCGCACGGTCTGCATCATGCGAGAGCATGATTTCGGCGCCCTCGTTGCGGGCCCAGTTCAGATAGTGATCCTTCGGCTCGGAACCAAGGGGTACCGCCATGTTCATGCGATAGCCGAAACGCGCGGCGCCTTCGATCAGCGAATGCAGCACATTGTTGCCGTCGCCGGTCCAGGCAACGGTCTTGCCCTTGATCGGACCGCGATGTTCCTCGAAGGTCATGATATCGGCCATGATCTGGCAGGGATGCGTATCGTCGGTCAGCGCATTGATGACGGGAACCGTCGCATGCTCCGCCAGCTCCAGCAGGCGCGAATGATCGGTCGTGCGGATCATGATCGCATCGACATAGCGCGACAATACTTTCGCGGTGTCACCGATCGTCTCGGCGCGGCCGAGCTGCATCTCGGTTCCCGACAGGAACAGCGTCTCGCCGCCGAGCTGGCGCATGCCGACGTCGAAGGATACGCGTGTGCGGGTGGAAGGCTTCTCGAAGATCATCGCAAGCATCTTGCCGGCGAGCGGCTTGTCGGCCGTGCCGGCCTTCAGTGCCTGCTTTCGCACGATCGCATCATCGATGATGTTGCGCAGATCGGCGGCTGCTACGGCCGAGAGGTCGAGAAAGTGTTTCGGAGAAGCCATGTCCTTACCTGTACTCCAGAAAAAACAATAACGCCCGCGTGGGGCACGAACGCCCCGACTGCGGGCGCTGAATTCAAGCCGATTTCTTGACGCGAACGGCGCGCGCGCGCTCTGCGGCGCGCTCGATACGGGCAAGGCCTTCGCGCGCTTCCTCGGCGGTGACGATCAGCGGCGGCAACAGACGGATGACATTATCGCCAGCCGGGACACCAAGCAGATGTTCGGCGCGGATCGCCTGCAAGAGGTCCGCCTGCGGGATAGCCGCCTTGATGCCAAGCATGAGGCCTTCGCCACGAATATCCTCGATGATATCCGGGAAGCGATCCTTGAGCGAGGCGAGGCCCTGGCGGAAGACCAGTGCGATATCGCGCACATGTTCCAGGAAACCATCGGCCAGCACGATATCAAGCACCGCATTGCCGACTGCCATGGCCAGCGGATTGCCGCCATAGGTCGATCCGTGCGTGCCGGCCTTCATGCCGGAAGCCGCTTCGGCCGTTGCCAGGCATGCGCCGAGCGGAAAGCCGCCGCCGATACCCTTTGCGACCGCCATGATATCGGGCTTGATACCAGCCCATTCGTGGGCAAAGAGCTTGCCGGTACGACCAACGCCGGACTGCACCTCGTCGAGAACCAGCAGCAGGCCGTGCTCGTCGCAGATCTGGCGGAGACCACGCAGGAATTCATTGGTCGCCGGGCGGATACCACCCTCGCCCTGCACCGGCTCTATCAGGATAGCGCCCGTCGCCTCGGTAATGGCTGCGCGCACGGCATCGAGATCACCGAACGGTACCTGATCGAAGCCGGGAGCCTTCGGACCGAAGCCTTCGATATACTTTTCCTGGCCGCCGGCCGCGATCGTCGCGATGGTACGGCCATGGAAGGCACCTTCGAAGGTGATGATATGAAACTTCTCAGGATGCCCCTTGGCGAACTGATAGCGCCGCGCCGTCTTGATGGCGCATTCCAACGCTTCGGCACCCGAATTCGTAAAGAACACCTTGTCGGCGAAAGTGGCTTCCGTCAGCCGCTTCGACAGCTTTTCCTGACCAGGCACCTCGTAGAGGTTGGACAGATGCCAAACCTTGTCAGCCTGCGCCTTCAGCTCGGCGACAAGATGGGGATGAGCATGACCGAGCGAATTGACCGCCACGCCGGCTGCAAAATCGAGATAGCGTTCACCGCTTTCAGTGATCAACCATACGCCTTCGCCTCGCTCGAACCGCAGCGGAGCTCGCATGTAGGTATCATAAAGCGGCGCGGTCTCGGCCATGGCCATATCTCCTCGATCACAACTTTAAGGACCAATCGCTTCGTTTTTACGAAAGGGGTCCGAAAAAATCAAAAATGCCGCCTTGCGGCGGCCCGGTCACTATTGTTGTTTTGCACCGCGATGTCAACAAAACTGGCGCTTTAGCAGGTGCGAGAAAGTGCTTGCGCGCAAAAGGGATACGTTCGGTGCCGCATATTGCAGAAATGCCACGCCCGGACAGCAAGTTGGGGAAAACCTCGAAATCGATTCCTCAAGATTCCCGCGACTCTTGTCACGGAGTCTGCCTCACACTAGGTTAAAAACCAATTGCTAGACTGCATGCGGCGGAACTAGTCACCACAATTTTAGAGCGTTTCGTGCCTCGATCCCCATGCGAGGCAATGGTGAGGGATTCTGCCATCGGAAACGCGACAGCGGAGACAGGGCATGAATTGGACAGACGAACGCGTCGAGAAGCTGAAAAAGCTATGGTCCGAAGGGTTGAGCGCCAGCCAGATCGCGGCACAGCTCGGTGGCGTCAGCCGTAACGCCGTTATCGGCAAGGTGCATCGCTTGAACCTTCCCGGTCGAGCGAAGGCCGGCGGCACGACGGCGGCAGCTCGCACGCCGAAGCGCAACGCCACGGCACCGCGGGCTTCGAACTATCAGGCGCGCGTCGCAACCCGCACGGTTACCCGCCAGCAGGGCGCAACCATGTTGAAGGAAGAGATCGAGATCGATACGGTCAACGAGATCCAGTATCGTCCGGCCGCCAATGTGGTCGTTCCGATCTCCCGGCGTCTCGGCCTGACGGAACTGACGGAGCGCACCTGCAAGTGGCCGGTCGGCGATCCCCTGAAGGACGATTTCCACTTCTGCGGCAACGAGAGCCCGGATTCATCGCCCTACTGCACCTACCATCAGCGCCTGGCCTACCAGCCGGTGCATGAACGGCGCAGGCCAGCTCAGCCGCGCGGCTGAGACACTTCATCACTGAGATAAAGAAACGGGCCCTTTGGGGCCCGTTTTCTGTTTCCGCCGCGACTGCATAATTTCTTAAATCGGAACCGATTTAAGGGAAAATTATGCAGAATTCTAAGATGTTACAGCGACCTTAACGCGTCTTGAAAGACGCGTGGCGCTGTAATGTTGAGTGCCTGATCGGGTATTCCCGCTCAGGCCTCCATGGAGTAGCCCGCGCCGCGAACGGTGCGGATGACATCCTGCATATTGGAGAAGTTGAGCGCCTTGCGCAGGCGACCGACATGCACGTCGACCGTGCGTTCGTCGACATAGATATCATGCCCCCACACGCCGTCGAGCAGTTGCGAACGCGAGAAGACGCGGCCCGGCGAGGACATCAGGAATTCCAGAAGACGGAATTCGGTCGGTCCCAGCCGCACTTCGCGGCTCTTGCGGTGAACGCGGTGCGTCTCGCGGTCCAGCTCGATATCGCCACAACGCAACACCGTGGAGAGAACCTCCGGACGGGCGCGCCGCAGCATCGCCTTGACGCGAGCCATCAGCTCGGGTGTCGAGAACGGCTTGACGACGTAATCGTCCGCGCCAGTGGAAAGACCGCGCACGCGCTCGCTTTCCTCGCCGCGGGCCGTCAGCATGATGATCGGCAGGCGCTCCGTCTCCGGCCGCATGCGCAGCCGGCGGCAGAGCTCGATGCCGGATACACCGGGGAGCATCCAGTCGAGGATCAGAAGATCGGGAATGCGCTCCTGGAGACGCAACTCGGCTTCATCGCCTCTGAGGATCGTGTCGACCTCGAAGCCTTCGGCCTCGAGATTGTAGCGCAGCAGAACGCTGAGCGCTTCCTCGTCTTCTACAACAGCAACTCTCGGAACCATGCGCCTATGGTCTCCTTTCTTCGCTTTCGGATTATTCCGTCACTGCGCCGACGGTATTGGCGGTATCGTCCTTCGGGCGCTCGCCTTCGGGCTGAGCACCCGTCGCCATGTAATAGATCGTCTCGGCGATGTTGGTGGCATGGTCGCCGATGCGCTCGATGTTCTTGGCGCAGAAGAGAAGATGCGTGCAGGTGGTGATGTTGCGCGGATCTTCCATCATGTAGGTCAGCATCTCGCGGAAGAGCGAGGTGTACATCGCGTCGATTTCCTCGTCGCGTTCGCGGATCGACACGGCCTTGTCCGGCGAGCGGGTGGCGTAGACGTCGAGGACTTCCTTGAGCTGGCTCAGCGCCAATTCGGAAAGGTGCTCGATGCCACGAGCCAGGCGACGCGGAACGCCCGTACCCTGCACGGCGATGACGCGCTTGGCGGTGTTCTTGCCGAGGTCGCCGACGCGCTCCAGATCGGAAGCGATACGGATCGAACCCATGATCTCGCGCAGGTCGGCAGCCATCGGCTGACGACGGGCGATGGTGACGATGGCCTTGTCGCCGACTTCGCGCTCGGCATGATCGAGGATTACGTCGTCGGAGATGACCTTCTGCGCAAGACCAGTGTCGCTCTGGACCAGCGCCCGAACGCTGTCGCTGACCATTTGCTCGGCCAGGCCGCCCATTTCCGCAATACGGCGCGTCAGGAACTTCAGGTCTTCGTCATAGGCAGAGAGAATGTGAGTGGAGACCATTTTTCTATCCTCAAGGTGAACTGTGTGAAAGGAGCCGCGCGCACGGCATCATCAACCAAAACGGCCCATGATGTAATCCTGCGTGCGGAAATCGTCGGGATTGGTGAACATCTTATCGGTATCGTTCTCCTCGACCAGATGGCCGAGATGAAACATTGCGGTACGTTGCGACACGCGGGCTGCCTGCTGCATGGAATGCGTGACGATGACGATGGTGAAGTTTTCGCGCAGCTCGTGGATCAGATCCTCGACCTTGGCGGTGGCAATGGGATCGAGCGCCGAACAGGGCTCGTCCATCAGAATGACCTCCGGGCTGACCGCGACGGCACGGGCGATGCACAGGCGCTGCTGCTGACCGCCCGAGAGGCTCGTGCCGGCATCATGCAGCCGATCCTTCACCTCACCCCACAGACCGGCCTTCTGCAGGCTGGTTTCGACGATATGCTCGAGATCGGCTTTCGAGCGATGCAGACCATGGATGCGGGGGCCATAGGCTACGTTCTCATAGATCGACTTCGGGAACGGATTGGGCTTCTGGAAGACCATGCCGACCCGCGCGCGCAGCTCCACAACATCAATGTTGTTGTCGTAGACATCCTGATCGTCGAGCGTGATCTTGCCGGTGACGCGGCAGGTCTCGATCGTATCGTTCATGCGATTGAGGCAACGCAGGAAGGTGGATTTGCCGCAGCCCGAAGGACCGATCAACGCCGTAACCGTATTGGCGCGGATGTTCAGGTTGACGTCGAAGAGCGCACGCTTGTCGCCGTAGAAGACGGACACGTCCTGGCCGATCATCTTGTAGGGGATCGTCGTCATCTTCCTGGCCAATGCTCTTTCACTTGCGGCTTCCGTCATCATGTTCATTGGATCGCCCTCCCCTACCAGCGCCGTTCGAAGCGGCGGCGCAGCAGGATCACGCCGATATTCATCGCAACGAGGAAGAAGAGCAGGACGATGATCGCCCCGGAGGTTCGTTCGACGAACGCCCGTTCGGCTTCACTCGCCCACATGTAGATCTGCACCGGCAGCGCCGTCGAAGGATCGAGCGGCGATGCCGGGTAGTTGGCAACGAAGGCGACCATGCCGATCAGGAGCAGCGGCGCCGTCTCGCCGAGTGCATGCGCCAGTCCGAGGATGGTGCCCGTCAATATGCCGGGCATGGCGAGCGGCAGGACGTGATGGAAGACCATCTGCATGCGCGAGGCACCGAGGCCAAGCGCAGCGCTGCGGATCGAGGGCGGCACCGCTCGCAATGCCGAACGTGTGGCGATGATGATCATCGGCAACGTCATCAGGCTCAGCACTAGGCCGCCAACCAGCGAGGCCGAGCGCGGCAGGCCCATCATGTTGATGAAGACCGAAAGCCCGAGCAATCCGTAAACGATCGAGGGCACGGCCGCCAGATTGTTGATGTTGACCTCAATGAGGTCCGTCAGCCGGTTCTTCGGCGCGAATTCCTCCAGATAGATCGACGCAGCGACGCCAACGGGAAGCGCCAGAACCAGCACGGTCAGCATCAGATAGAGCGAGCCGATCAGTGCGACGCCGAGACCGGCAGCCTCAGGGCGGCTTGAGTTGCCCGACACAAACAGGCCGCTGTTGAAGGCTTCGTGCAGAGCGCCGCTCGCCGTCAGCTGCTTCATCCAGCCGAGCTGCCGGTCCGACACCTTGCGATCCTTCTCATCAACCGTCAGATCGATCTGTCCCTTGTTGGCGGAATCGATGTTGGCGCTCGCGAGGACGGTGAGGTTTTGCGTCGTTCCTACGATCGACGGATTGGCGGTAACCTTGTCGCGCAGCACGATCCTGGCGCCATCCGACACCATGGCGGTTGCCTCGCGCACGAGCGCCCGGTTGGATGGGTCGATATCAAGCGCTTTTACCAGGGCATCGCGGATCAGGACCGGATAGTTGGCGACCATCAGCACCTTCGGGTCGCTGGCGCGCTTGCCCGTGGGGTCGATGACCTTCTCGGTGAACTCGATCGGCAAGGTGATCGACGTCTGCACGAAGGCCGTATAGCCGTTTCGAACCACGGTCGACACAAGCGCCAAAAGGAAGACGAGGCCGAAGACGACAGCAGCGAGGCCATAGGCACGAAAGCGGCGTTCGGCGGCATAACGGCGCTTGATGCCGATATCGCGTCGCACAGGCGCGCCGGGCGCCAGTCCACGCGGGATATTTTGTGACGAGGAGGATACGACGCCGCTCATTCGTACTGCTCCCTGTAGCGGCGGACGATGTAGAGCGCGTAGACGTTCAGGCAGAGGGTCAGGCAGAACAGCGTTATGCCGAGCGCGAAGGCGACCAGGGTCTGCGGCGAGGTGAACTCCAGGTCGCCGGTCAGCTGATTGACGATCTTCACTGTCACCGTCGTCATGGGCTCGAAGGGATCGAGCTGCATGCGGGCGGCAACGCCTGCCGCCAGCACGACGATCATCGTTTCGCCAACCGCCCGTGATGCCGTCATCAGCAGCGCACCGACGATGCCCGGAAGTGCCGCAGGCAACAGGACGCGTTTCACCGTCTCGGATCGCGTGGCGCCCAGACCGAGCGAACCGTCACGCAGCGAGCGCGGCACGGCCATGATGATATCGTCCGACAGCGAGGAGACGTAAGGGATCAGCATGACCCCCATGACGAAGCCGGCGGTCAACACGCTCTGCGCCTCGATGAAGCTTCGATAGCTTCCCGTCATCAGACCATTGATCTCGGCCGAGATGTCCCTGAGGAAAGGTCCGACCGTGACGAGGGCAAAAAAGCCGTAGACGATGGTGGGAATGCCGGCCAGCACTTCCAGCATGGGTTTGGCAATGGAGCGCACACGGGTCGATGCATATTCCGCCATGTAGATTGCGGCGAACAATCCGATGGGCACGGCAAACAGCATGGCGACCAAGCCGATATAGATCGTGCCGGCCAGCAACGGGATCAGGCCGAAGGTGCCCGATGTCTGTGAGCCGGCACCGGTAAAGCGCGGATCCCAGACCGTGCCGAAAAAGAATTCGCTGGCGGGCACCATGCTGAAGAAACGGGCCGCTTCCGACAACATCGAAACGACAATGCCAACCGTCGTCAGCACCGCGATGGAGGATGCGACGATCAGGGCGCCGAGAATGACCTGCTCGACGCGGTTGCGGGCGCGAAAGCGCAAGGCGATGGCGCGCAGACCATGGATTGCACAAAGCAATGACAGCAGGATCGCCGATGCGGACATCACTGTCCGGCTGACCTCGCGCATGCCGTTATACTTGTTGGCGGCGTCGATCATATAGCCCGTCGGGCGAACCGCGAGCGGCACGCCCTTCTGCGCCAGAAGCAATTGCAGGTCGGCCGAGCCACCGTCGACGGCGGCGAGCTCCTGATCATCGAGAAGGCGCATGCCGTGGGCGATGCTGCGCACCATGCCGTAGCTGAGATTGAGCTCTGCCGCCGGGAGGCTCTTCACCTCCTCCGGAAACGACTTGATCACCAGCCGATCAATCACGATCGGGCTGACGATCAGCCAGACGCAGATGAGCGCCAGAGCCGGCAGGACCGCCCAGATCGCGGCATAGGCGCCATGATAGCCAAGCCGGGAATGCATCGACGAGGATCTGCCGTCCGACAGCGCAGCCGCTCTCACCCGCCCAAGCACGAAGGCAAGGGCGCCGATGACCGACAGGCTTAACAACAGCAGCGATACGCTCATTCCCATTCCCCGGCGAACGCCGGTGCGGATGCAACCCGCACCGACGCAGTCTCAATGCACTTACATGATCTTCCCGTTGGCGAAGTCCTTGCGGATCTGATCGCGCTCGCTATCCGGAGCAGGCACAAGGCCATATTCCGCCAGCGGGCTGTCCGGTCCGATCATCTGATCGCTCGTGAAGAAGTCGACATATTCCTTCAGGCCCGGGATGACGCCCAGATGTGCCTTCTTGACGTAGAAGAACAGCGGACGCGACACCGGATACGTGCCGTCCGCGATCGTCTGGCCCGACGGCACGATGCCGCTGACGGTGGCGACTTTCAGCTTGTCGGCATTGTTCTGGAAGAAGTAGAGGCCGAAAACGCCGATGCCGTGCTTGTTGGCATCGATGCGAGCCAGCGTCTCGGGGTAGTCGCCGTCGATATCGACGGCAACGCCATCCTTGCGCACGGCAACGCATTTCTTGGCCTGTTGGCCAGCATCTGAGACCGTCGCCTTGATGACGTCTGCCGCGCCGGAAGCCTTGCAGCCGGCGGCCAAAACCTTCTCTTCGAAGACTTCACGCGTGCCATGCTTCTCGCCCGGAATATAGGCCGCTATTTCGAAATCAGGCAGCGCCGGATTGATCTGCGACCACTTCTTGTAAGGGTTTGCAACCAGCTTGCCGTCAACCACCACCTCGGCGGCGAGCGCCTTGTAGAGATCGACAGGTTCGAACTTGATATCCGGATTGCTCTTGTCGAAGGCGAAGACGATGCCGTCATAGCCGATCTTGACCTGCTGGATATCTGCAACACCGGCAGCCTTGCAGGCCTCGACTTCGCTATCCTTGATCGGGCGCGATGAATTGGCGACATCGATGGAGTCCGTGCCCACGCCCTTGCAGAATTCCTTCAGTCCGGCGCCAGAACCACCCGACTCGACGACCGGCGTCTTGAAATTGGTAAAGGTCTCACCGAAGCTTTCAGCAACGATCTTCGCATACGGGAAAACAGTAGACGAGCCAGCGATTTGAATCTGATCGCGAGCCGCGGCGACACCAGCAAAAGCGGTCGACGCAACCATTGCAAGAATGAATAGTTTCAAAGCATTCATAATGAATCCCCCTGGCAAGCTTTGAAGAGCGCTGCGACGAATGCCACATCCGCCAGTTTCAGCATCTCTTTTCTACTGACCAAGCACCGCCCTTTTATGTCAGGCGAGTGAAACAATTATGACAAGCTATCCATTTGAAATACATGAGATAAAACACGCCAAAAACGGGCGATTCACAGAGCCTTTCAGAAACGGACCGTGAAGTCCGTTCCCTTGCCGACTTCCGACTTGACAATCAGCCTGGCGCGATGGCGCGTCAGAATGTGCTTGACGATGGCAAGCCCCAGGCCCGTACCCTTCTTGGAACGGCTGTCCTCAACGTTAACGCGATAGAAGCGCTCGGTCAGGCGAGGCACATGCTCCGCAGGTATCCCCGGACCCTTGTCCGAGATGATGACCTCGACTGCCTGGCCCGGCTCGTTCAGCAGCGAGACTTCGACTGACTTGCCCTCCTGGCCATATTTGCAGGCATTCTCGATGAGATTCTCAAAGACCTGCACCAGTTCATCCCGGTCACCCAGCACCTCGACCTTGCCAGAGGGGACATTCAGATTGATCGTCACATCGAGATCGCCGGCAAGCGGCAGCAACGAGTCCCGTACATGGCCGAGCAACGGCACGAGATCGACCTTCTGATCCGGTGCGAGATGCGATTTCAGCTCCAATCGGGATAGAGACAGAAGGTCGTCGACAAGCCGGCTCATGCGCGTGGTCTGATCGAACATGATGCCAAGGAAGCGCTGCTGCGCCTTGATATCCGATTTCGCCGGACCCTGGATGGTTTCGATGAAGCCGCGCAACGAGGCAAGCGGCGTGCGCAGCTCATGGCTGGCATTGGCAACGAAATCGGAGCGCATGCGATCGATATGCCGAAGCTCCGAAATATCGCGGAACGACAGCAGGAAAAAGGAGCCCAGCTCGGCGTCGGATGGCGGCAGGTCGACTGGCGCGATGCGCACGATATAGACGCGCTCGGAAGGCAGGCGCTCGGAATGCTCGATCTGGTTTGGCGTGTTGGTCGCGATCGTCTCGCGCACCATGTCGAGCAGGCCGGGGGAGCGCAGCTTCGACGAAATATGGGCTCCGATCGGAAAGGCGCCGAAGGCCTTTTCAACGGCGGTGTTCTGCACCAGCACCGATGCCTCGCGGTCGATGATCAGTACCGGAATGTCGAGCGCGGCCAAGCCTGCGAAGACGGTATTGAGCAGGACGCCCGAATCGGCCGGTTCACGCTCGGCCTGCGACGGCACGACTATCCGCTCCACCAGCGGCGGGCGGATCAGCGCGACGATGACCACGATAGCCCAGATCCAGAACACGGCGCCGGTATTGATGTTTTCCATGAGCGCGAGTGCGGCGATCAGCGTCGCCAAAATCAGGATGGCACTCTCCTGCCGCAGCCGTACTGCCAATTTCCTGACAAATGACCATTCGTCTTCCAACTGCGCCCGTCCCTTCGCCTGCCATCATGGAATGCTGGATTCCGCCTATTAGCCGGGATTCATGACAGAAGTATTCGGCTCCATCCACAGAAGCCGCCAACTCACAGCAATAAATATAGCCGGCAAATGAGGCGAACAGCAAAGGGGTTGAAACTATTGAATAAAAGCCCCAGTTTGCCTGAGGAGCTTTTTTGCCGCGTCAAAGCGGTGAGATTAACGGAACGTAAACAACCGAGGAGCCGGGGATATATGGGAGAGGAAGCCAAGAGCCGCGCGGTGAAGCTGGACATCCATGGCACCAAGCGCATGTTCGATGTCGATGACCCCGTGCTTCCAAGCTGGATCGACGACGAGGCGCTGACCTCGGGCGACTATCCCTACAAGAAGAAGCTCAAAGAAGAGGACTATCTGGAAGAGCTGAAAAAGCTGCAGATCGAACTCATCAAGGTGCAATTCTGGCTGCAGGCGACCGGAAAGCGGGTGATGGCCGTGTTTGAAGGGCGAGACGCGGCCGGCAAGGGCGGCTCGATTGCCGCAACGTCGGCGCATATGAACCCTCGCCTGGCGCGCGTCGTGGCATTGACCAAGCCGACGGACCGCGAAGCGGGACAATGGTACTTCCAACGTTATGTCGCGCAATTTCCAACGGCTGGCGAATTCGTTCTGTTCGATCGCTCATGGTACAACCGCGCCGGCGTCGAGCCGGTCATGGGCTTCTGCACGCCGAAACAATACGAGCAGTTCCTGAAGCAGGCGCCGCAGATGGAAAAGCTCATCGTCCAGGACGGCATCTACTTCTTCAAATTCTATCTCGATATCGGCAGAGAGATGCAATTGAAGCGTTTCCACGACCGGTGCCACGATCCCCGTGCCGTCTGGAAACTATCCTCCATGGATATCGCCGCCCTGCCGAAGTGGAAGGATTACGGCGAAAAGCGCGACCGGATGCTGAAGGATACGCACACCGATTATGCGCCATGGACCGTCGTGCGCGCCAATGACAAGCGTCGTGCCCGCCTGAACCTTATCCGCCACATCCTGCTGGCGCTCGATTATGACGGCAAGGACAAGAAGGCCATTGGCGAAATCGACGACAAGATCCTCGGCACGGGATCGGACTTTCTGAAATAGAAGCAGCAGCCCGGGCCTATTGCCCGGGCAGGACGCGGATGGCGTAGACGTTGACGCCGCGGGCCTTGCCGTCCAGATCGCTATTGATGATCAGACGGCCGGGGCGAGTCGGCGCTAGCGACCGATCGAAACGAACCTGGAACAACGCATCCGTCTTCTGACGGCTGACCGTGAAGCGGTGACGCCCACAGCTGCCAAGCGAACCGAAATCGCACTCCACGGTAATCTGCGTCGGCGCGTCGGAGGTCGATTGCAATGTGAGCGCGACCGTCGAAGGCTTGCCGGCCATCTGCTGCAGCACGGTGACCGGCACTTCGACGGAGGCATTGCCGTCAGAGCCGCTGCTAAGCGAGGTCAGCCGCACGGCCGGCCCTTCGTTCTCCGAGACATTCTCAGCCTTCGCCTGCGTGCCGGTCGTAACCTTCGAGGCTTCGGTCGGCTTCAGCACTTCGATCCACTCCTCGGAAAACCTGTTCTGCGGATCGATGGTCGCCAGCCCCGGATTGACCGGACCGCTATTGTCGTCATCCGCCGTGTCGTCGTCGGCATTATCACCGCTGAAGTCCTGCGAATCGACATGGGCCGGTGGATTGCGGACGCTCGTATCCCTTTGCGCCGCCGACATCAGCACGCCCGAGGTCTTGATCCACCAGGCGCCAACGCCAAGGAAGGCGAGCAGGATGCAAAAGACCAGCAGACGTGAGAAGAATTTGCGCGGCTTGCGGCGAACGGCAGCACGCTCCGGTTTGAAATTCATCGATCGGGCGTTTGCCGGCGCGGCTGCCGCTACCGGTCGCATGTCGCTATCGGCACCGAGATGATCGGCCGGACCTGCACGCATATCGCCGAAATCACCCGCCGATGCGGGAGGTTCGGAGGCCTCTGATTCCACGGGAGCGGCGGTGGGAGCGGAAAGGGGTGGATCGCGGGTTTCGCCGCTCACGCTCATGACCGGCTCTTGCCGCTGCACCGGCTGCTGGGGCACGGGTCGCGCTGCGCTCGGAGAGACATGCGGCGCGCCAAGCTCGGGCGAAACGGATAGGTTCTCCGCCGGGCGAGTGCGCTCCTGCGCCTCGATCTCACGGATCGTTTCCTCCAGCCGCTGACGCTGCGCGGAGACGACATTGATATCGGTAATATCCTGCTTGCGGAGGCCGGCTTCCAGAGCCTGCCGTGCCGATTGATAGATACGAGCCCGGATTTCCGGATTGGCGCGATCGGACCGGTCCAACGCGCTTCTGATAGCCGTTTCTAATCCGCTCACATCAGGTCCTTTACTCTCACTCGCAACATACCTGCAGACTCTACCGACAAGACGGCCAAGGTCTTTATCATTCGTTAACCGGATTCGGTAACGCCCTGTCCGTCAATACGCAAGCCTTCGACCAAAGCCACAGGCACTCGGGCGGGGATAAATGTCAAAGACGACACAATTGCGATGGCTGAATGGTGGTCCGGTAGGGATGGCTTTCGCGAAGGTTGTGCAGGGGCGCAGTTCGCTATTGTCTCTTTCCAGCCATGTGGACATCTGCTAATTCTTTGACGTTTTCGTAAACGTCAAAGAAAGGGATGATGTTCATGGCCCTCCCCTCAATCCTGACCGAGCGCCTGCGGTTGCCGGTCGTGGCCTCGCCGCTGTTCATCATCTCGCATCCGGCGCTGACGCTGGCACAGTGCAAGGCGGGTGTCGTCGGATCGTTTCCCGCCCTGAACGCGCGCCCTGAAAGCCAGCTCGACGAGTGGCTCGCCATGATCACCGAGGATCTTGCAGCCTATAATGCCGCAAATCCCGAGCGTCCGGCAGCTCCATTTGCGGTCAATCAGATCGTCCATACGTCAAACAAGCGGCTGGAACACGATCTGATGCTTTGCGTGAAATACAAGGTGCCGATCGTCATTTCCTCGCTCGGCGCCGTGCCCGAGGTCAATGCGGCCGTGCATTCCTATGGCGGCATCGTGCTGCACGACATCATCAACAACCGTCACGCCAATTCGGCGATCCGCAAAGGCGCCGACGGGCTGATTGCAGTGGCTGTCGGAGCCGGCGGCCATGCCGGCCAGCTCTCGCCCTTCGCGCTGGTCCAGGAAATCCGCGAATGGTTCGACGGCCCGCTGCTGCTCGCTGGCGCCATCGCCACCGGTGGCGCCGTTCTGGCAGCCCAGGCAGCCGGCGCCGACATGGCCTATATCGGCTCGCCCTTCATCGCAACGCAAGAAGCCCGCGCCGTCGACGCCTACAAGCAGGCGATCGTCGATGGCACTGCTGCCGATATCGTCTATTCCAACTATTTTACCGGCATCCACGGCAACTATCTGAAGCCCTCCATCGTTGCCGCCGGGCTCGATCCCGACAAGCTCCCGGAAGCCGATCCTTCCAAGATGGACTTCGAAGCCGCCACGACCGGCGTCAAGGCATGGAAGGATATCTGGGGCTCCGGCCAGGGTATCGGTGCAGTCAAAGCCATCCAGCCCGTCGCCGCGCTTGTCGATCGGCTGGAGGCGGAATATCGCCAGGCGCGGGCGCGGCTGGCGCTTTGAACAGGCTGAAAACGGGCTGTTCTCCCACAGACTTTTCGCTTTTTTACCAAATGGCGATTTGGACGCTTGAAATCTGGCCGCATAGACTGTATCAGCGCCATGCAAATCGCGGGGCCAAATTGAACGCCCCTTGAATGCCGCTTTAGCTCAGGTGGTAGAGCACATCATTCGTAATGATGGGGTCGCAGGTTCGAGTCCTGCAAGCGGCACCATTCTTCAAAAAAGCCAACACAGAATGCAGCACGCTGCGGTTGTTAATCACCGGTAACTCGGTGTTCATGGTTGCTTCATTGGCCAGGTGAAGTTTTGCTACGGTGCCAACCAATGATGACTGCTGTCGGAGGCTTTTATGAATTTCATGACGACAATCACTGCCATCGTTTATCTGGCAGCCACCGGGATGGCGTTGGCAGCTCCAACACATCTGCTCTGCAAGGGTGATGGCAGTGACACCGTTTATGTGCACTTGAATTCCAAGAAGCAGTTCGGCCATATCCTCAATTGTGTCGGCGGCCCGTTCATCACTGACATGACCGCTTGCGCGCCCGATGGCGGCTATGGCCTGTCGGCTCCCAGCGGAACAGCGGCCCTGGTCGGCGTCGTCATGCGCCCGAAGGACTATCAGCGCCACCTTGGCGGCGTCACCGGGTTCACCCGACAGGGAGACGACGTGACCTTCACTGGAGGCGTCATGGGCTCGAACGGCCTGCAAACATCCTGGACCTTGAAGCTCGATGCGGAGGGCAATGCCGTCGTTCGCGACAAGGCTGGCTCGACACCCTATAAATGCGAGCCATACGCGCCTGCTGGCTCCAACTAAGCCTCTTCGGAATCAGCACGTGCGGCTGCTGATGCGCTCAGAGCCGCTTCAGGGAAAACGAGAAATGTCCCTGGGATTCCACGGTCAGGTATTCGAACTGCCAGTGGAAATCCTTGCAGAACTTGGTGCAGGCCTCGACCACGCCATAGGGCACGGCATCGACGACGTTGCCGGTGCAGAAGTCGTGACCGGCAATGCGTCCGGTCTGCTTGACCTTGGCGTGACCGATCACCAGCTCTTCCCAGGTGGTCTCGAAACTATGATTGGTATCGATGTAGACCCAGTCGAAGAAGCCGTTGGGAAATTCGGCCAGCCTTACCGTTGAATAGCCTTGCATGATATGCAGCCGACCATTGTCCAGCTCATCCCTGAATTTCGTCTTGATCTGCGTCAGGCCATCCTGGTAGCGGGGCGTGTCCCATGCATCGATCAGATAGAGCTCCCGCGGCACATTCTTTTCAAGAATCTCGCCGGTGAAATCGCCAAAGGCTGCGCCGATTTCCGCACCGATGCCGCCATGCGGCAAGCGATAAAGAAGTTCGCCGCGGTCGGGCAGCAATCGGGCGTTTTCCGTGTGATGCAGGCTGAGCTGCGTCTGCGGCAGAGCGCCCTTGTAATAGAATCTCGAGTCGCGGGTGTTCATGTGCGGCGGATACCTTCGACGTTGCTGCAGCCCAAGCCGCATAAGCGATCTGCTTTGGAAAGCTTGTATGGCTGAATTCTTGCCATCCATGGCTTGCGTCAGGCATTCGAGACGAAAGACGCGGATCGAGAGCAAAGTACTGGCTTCTTCATGGGCAATCGCCGTTCGAATCTCGTCTTTCTGTGATAGTGGTTGAGACCGGTCGCGGAATCGGCGGCATCCTGTATTTTTCACCCGTGCTATCTATAGTTTCAAGGACATCATCATGATCCACGTTCTCGCGATCCTCACCGCTCTGCCCGGCAAGAGGGCCGAAGTGCTCGAAGCCTTCCAGGCCAATGTTCCGGCCGTGCATGCCGAAGATGGCTGCATCGAATATACGGCTGTCGTGGATGTGGAAGGCGCCGATCCGGCATTCGGGCCAGATACATTCGTCGTTGTCGAGAAGTGGGCAAGCATGGACGCCTTGAAGGCCCATGCCGCGGCGGCGCATATGGCCGCCTATGGCGAAAAAGTGAAACACCTTATGGCAGCCCGCGCCGTGCATGTGCTGAACCCGGCATGAGCCGGTGACTTCGAACAGCTGCTAATCGCCAAGTAAGCGGCGCCGAAAGGCGCCGTTTTGCATATCGGTGCATGCTCAGTTATGAGAGAAATGCGGCTGGCTATGCCATCTGTGCCAGCCCCCGCCGCCATGCCAGCCGCCACCGCCGTGCCAGCCGCCCCCGCGCCAGCCGTGACGATACCCGCCGCCATACCATCTGTGGCCGCCATACCAGCCGCGATTATAGTGGTTACCCCAGCCGTAAAATGCGAAAGGCACGAAGGGCTGGTAGTAGTCATCGTAATAGTAAGGGCGGTAATAGCCATAAGGCCGATAGTAGTAAGGCCGGTAGTAGTGATGGTAATGTCGATGGACGATCACCGTATGATGGTGATGCACGCGGTGATGTGGGCGCGCTTCGACATGGGTTGCGGGTAGAATGATTACGCCAAGCGCGATGAGCGCTGTTGCCAGAATTTTCATTTCCAGCCTCCTTCGATGCCGGACACCAAGGCGGCTCATTCATCCGCACTTGTCCGGACCGATAAGGTAAACGCGGTTGCGGTCCGATAGTTCCAAAACATCCGGAGATGGCGACGTATTTTCCGGAGGCTCGGGCTTCATCGCCAAGCCTGAAAATAAGCCGTGGGTATCGAAGGGGCAGATGCTACACCCAGAGATCGATACCGCCACTAGCTCAATAGGAAACGGCGCCAGAAGGCGCCGTTTTGCAGGTCGGATAGTTAGTTGTCAGTTATGCGAGAAATGCGGCTTGCTGTGATACCGCCTGTCCCAGCGATGATGATGGTCCCAACCATGATGGCGGTCCCAGCCATGATCGTGGCGGTGATGCTCAACCATCACCGGGCCATGATGGTGCCAGCGATGATAATCACGAGCTTCGGCATAGGTTGCGGGCAAAGCAAGAATGCCCAGCGCGACGAGCGCCGTTGCCAAAATTTTCATTTCAATCTCCTTGGGTGCCGGACGAGATCTTGGGGGGCTTAAAATTTTCGTACGTCCGGACTAACGTAACGTATCTAAACGCGGAGATGGCGTGATGGTTCCGCCTATCCACGCGTGGGGAGATATTTTCGGGAGGCTCCCGCCTCCACCATCAGCTCGCGGACCGCCTGCTGGATCAACCGGCAGGCCTCGATCGACGCTTTGCGGCTATTGTGGGCGATATGATAGGACAATGGCAGGATCTGATCGGGGTCGACGATTCTCACCTTGTCCGAAATCGGCATGGCGCTGACGCGGCCGAGAAACGAGACGTAGCCGTGATTGGCGACAAGGTCGACGATGACGGGCAGCGAATCGGCCGAGGTGATGTCGCGACCGCGAAACCGCCGCCGATCATGACTGTCATAGCCGAAGGCCGTCGCCGCGTTGCCGATGCCGGTGCGCGGGCTCGGCACGCAGAGCGGATGATTTTCCACCAGCGCGGCAAAGGTTTCCTCCTTGCTGTCGGGCGGGGCGATCGCCACCATGTCCGTCGCGACCAGCTCCATATGCTCGAAGGCATCGAGGCCGAAGACGGAATCGACGATGGCGACATCGATGCGGCCGGATCGGAGCGCCTCGCGCAGATCGTCGGCGGTCATCAGCATCAGCGACAGCATGTTGCGGTTGCCGCCGATGTTCCAGCGCGACACCAGGCTCGCCAGCGAGCGTGCGACCCAGCTTTCCGAGCCGGTGGGAATGATCGAGCCGATGCGCACGGCACGGGCGGTCCGCTGGAAGCGTTCGTCCGCCGCCGCCTTCATCTCGTCCCATGCCTGGGCGATGCCGGCAAGAATGGCGTGAACCTCCTGGCCTGCCTCAGTCAACACCGATCCCTGTGCCTGGCGCTCGAACAGGCGACAGCCGAACAATTCCTCCAGGTTGGCGATCTGCAATGAAAGCTGCGGCTGACCCAGGCGCAGGCGGCGGGCGGCGCGATTGATGCTGCCCTGATCGGCCACCTCAAGGAAACGCTCGATGGTGGCAATCTTCAGCGACAGACGCGCGGCCCATTGGTCATATCCATCCGGTGGGGGCGGCTCCTTCACCAGGAGCGACAGCTGGCGAATGCCGGCAAGAACGGGCTGCAGCGCCTTCTGCACCTTCGAACTGGCCAGCAGCGTGGCGAGCTCGCCGGAAGCGCGTTCGACAAGCTTCAGCGCCAACTCCGTTTCGAGACGGCGAAGCGCGCTGGAGACGGTGGAGGCCGAAAAGGAAAGCCGGCGAGCGGTCTCCCTTACCGAGCCGATGGAAAATACCATGTCGGCTATGAACAATGCGCCGAGATACAAGCCGTTCTTCCTTCCAAGCCGAGTGCGCGCCCTTAGTGCGGACGCGGCGCCGCCGATGATATCCGGACGATATGACGTGTTCTCGAAAAAAGATATCCCTAAGAACTAAGGCGACCGCTATCGTTTTTTCGTCGCCTAACTGATCCAGACACCAAAATGAGATCGGAACAGCGTCAAACGGGTAAGGGGAACAAAAACAAACGCACTTGCCCCCGAAAAAAGAAATCCAATTTCGCGCGAATGTCGAGTACGCTCGTCATAATCGCGCGACTGCAGCGGGAAACCGAAGCGCCATCGATTTTTCCGATGCATGCGCTTAGCCCGCAGCAGCCACAAATTCGCCTGTGGGTCGCCGACCCGCACGAAAACCTGCGTGTCCGGACAGTGGCCCTGAGGCGGCTTGGGCATGCAGGGCAAAGATTTAACGGGGTACAAAGGGAAACATCATGTTCAAGAAGCTTGCACTTGCCGCCACGCTGACGGCGCTTCTCGCCAGCGGTGCCAGCGCCGCCGACGTCGTCGTCTCCTCCAAGATCGACACCGAAGGCACCCTGCTCGGCAACATCATCCTGGCCGCGCTCAATGCAAACGGCATCAAGGCACAGGATCGCATCGCGCTCGGCACGACGCCGGTTGTGCGCAAGGCAATTACCGTCGGTGAAATCGACATCTATGCCGAATATACCGGCAATGCCGGCTTCTTCTTCAACAAGGCCGACGATGCGGCCTGGAAGAACCTGCAGCAGGGCTACGACCTCGCCAAGAAGCTGGACTATGACGCCAACAAGATCGTCTGGCTGACGCCTTCGCCCGCCAACAACACCTGGGCGATCGCCGTGCGCAGCGATGTTGCCGGCCCGGCCAACCTCAAGACCATGTCCGATTTCGGCAAATGGGTTGCCGGCGGTGGCGCGGCCAAGCTTGTGGCCTCCTCCGAATTCGTCAACTCCCCGGCAGCACTTCCCGCCTTCGAGACGACCTATAGCTTCAAGCTGAAGCCGGATCAGGAAATCGTGCTTTCCGGCGGCGACACCGCGGCCACGATCAAGGCTGCGGCCGACCAGACCAACGGCGCCAACACGGCTATGGTCTATGGCACCGACGGCGCCATCGAGGCGGCTGAACTGACGGTTCTCGAAGACGACAAGAGCGTGCAGCCGGTCTATGCACCGACGCCGATCGTCCGCGAAGCCGTGCTGAAGGCCAATCCGAAGATCGAAGAAGTTCTGGCTCCGATCTTCAAGGGCCTGACCGCCGATGTGCTGCGCAAGCTGAACGGTCGCATCCAGGTGGACGGCGAGCCGGCCAAGGCTGTCGCTGAATCCTACCTCAAGGACAATGGCTTCCTGAAGTAAGGCTTGATCACTGCTCCCGCGGCTCCATTTCGATCCATGGAGCCGCGGGACCTCGAATGGGCATGATCTTGTCCGAACCCGCCTCATTTTGGGCTCATGCGCTGACGGAGCTTGCCTTATGGAAGATGCGCTAACAGTCCGCAGAGTGGACCGTCTCGGAGTGGTGCTGGTGGTAGGTGGTGCGCTGGCTCTCACCTGGATGCCGTTCATCATCGTCAAGGCAAACCGCATCGCCGCCGGCAAGCCGCAATTGCTGACGCAGCTTCTCGCCCAGCCCTCCGCAATATGCCTGCTCGTTCTCCTGATCGCAGCCACGCTCGCAGCGCTTTTCCTGCATAACCAACTCATCCGCCTCGGCATCGCCACGCTTGCGATCGCCGTGCTGATCGTCACGCTCGGACTGGTTTCGACGGCTGCGACACCAGCGGGAAGCACCGTGGCACGCATTACGCCCGGCGGCTGCTTCTGGGTGCTGCTCGCCGTTGTCGGCCTGATGATCTCGGATGCGCTGGTGAAGCTGCGGCTGACGCCTTGGCTCAGGGTCGCCGCACTGGCTCTCTATGCCGCGCTGCTCTTCGCCATCCTGCGCTCCGGCCTGCTCGACAACCTGTCGATCATGAAGGAATACGCCAACAACGCCGATAAATTCTGGCGCGAGGCGCTCGGCCATGTGTTCCTGTCTCTCGGCTCCGTTGCCATCGCCATCGTGCTTGCCCTGCCGCTCGGCATCTTCTGTTTTTGGCAGCCGCGGCTGCGCGCCGTGGTCCTGCGGGCATTGAGCCTGGTGCAGACCATCCCAAGCTTGGCCCTCTTCGGCATTCTGATGCTGCCGCTCGGCTATATCGCCGCCCATGTACCCTTCGCCGCCGATATCGGCGTCAAGGGCATCGGCGTCGCGCCGGCGCTGGTGGCCCTCGTCATTTATTCGTTACTGCCAATCGTCGCCAATACAGTCGTCGGTCTCGTGGGTGTCGATCCGTCCGTGCGCGATTCCGCCGCCGGCATGGGCCTGACACGCCGGCAGATCCTGACCGGCATCGACCTGCCGCTCGCTTTTCCGGTCATCCTAACCGGCATCCGCATCGTGCTGGTGCAAGCGATCGGCCTCGTAACAGTTGCAGCGCTCATCGGCGGCGGCGGCTTCGGCCTCTTCATCTTCCAGGGCATCGGCCAGACGGCCAATGATCTGGTGCTGCTCGGCGCGGTGCCGACGGTCATTCTCGCCTTTTCATCGGCCGTCATCCTCGATGCGGTCATCGACAGCATTCGAGGACAACGCACATGACCAACATGATCGAGTTGAATGGCGTTACCAAGCGCTATGGCGCCGCCACCGTGGTCGACGACGTCAGCATGAGCATGGAGAAGGGCACGATCACAGTCATCGTCGGCACCTCCGGCTCCGGCAAGTCGACGCTGATGCGGATGATCAACCGGCTGGTACCGATATCCAAGGGCCAGATCTTCGTTGGCGGCGAGGATATCATGAGCGTGCAGGCGACGGAGCTTCGCCGCCGCATCGGCTACGCCATCCAGGGCCATGGGCTGTTCCCGCACCGCACCGTCGCGCAGAACATCGCCACCGTGCCCGAGCTTCTCGGCTGGGACAAGGCACGGATCGACGGCCGCGTCGAAGAACTCCTCAATCTCTTCCGCCTCGACCCCGGCACCTTTGCCGCCAAATATCCGAGCCAGCTTTCCGGTGGCCAGCAGCAGCGTGTCGGTGTTGCCCGTGCCCTTGCCGCCGAGCCGGAAGTGCTGCTGATGGACGAGCCCTTCGGCGCGCTCGACCCTGTCATCCGCGGCAAGGCGCAGGACGATCTGCTCGCCATCCAGAAGCAGTTCGGCACGACGGTCATTCTCGTCACCCACGACATGGACGAAGCCTTCCATCTCGGTGACAAGATCGCCGTCATGAGCGGCGGCAAATTGCTGCAATGTTCCGAGCCCGAAAAAATCCTGACCGAGCCGGCCGATCCCTTCGTTCAGCAATTGACCGGTACGTCCGACCGCGCGCTGAAGCTGATGTCGCTGCTGCCGCTGAAGGACAGCATGCAGCCTCCGAGGGCCGGCCTCGGCCATAGCCTGCCGCAAACCCTCAATCTGCGCGATGCCCTGGCCGAACTCATCTGGCAGGGCGCGGATGAGGCTTCCGTCGAGGATGAGCGCAAGGTGTCCGTCGGCTCGATCTCGATCCAGCATCTGATCGAACTGGGCCGCAAAGCATGAGATTTTTTGCCGCCAATCTCTTCCGCCTCCTGGCACTGGCGCTGCTGCTGGTGATGCTCTTCCGCCCGGAATGGCTGACACCTGTTCTGGCGCCGCTGACCAAATTCGGCGCGTCGCCGATCTATACGCAGAATAGTCTGCCGAGCCTGGCGCTCTCCCATCTCGAGCTCATCATCGTCTCGATAGCAGCGAGCGGGATACTGGCCGTTCTCGGCGGCATCTTCGTAACCCGCCCTGTGGGGGCCGACTTCCTGCCGCTGTCACGGGCGATCGCCAATGCCGGCCAGACCTTTCCTCCGGTCGCGGTGCTGGCGCTTGCTATCTCCACGACCGGCTTCGGCGCGGTGCCGACATTCATCGCGCTCTTTCTCTATGCCCTGTTGCCGATCTTCGAAAATACCGTCGCCGGCTTGCAACAGGTGCCGGCCTCCGTGCTCGATGCCGCCGACGGCATGGGCATGAACGGCTGGCAGCGGCTGTTTCGGGTCGAGCTGCCGCTCGCCCTGCCGCTGATCATCGAAGGGTTGAAGATCGCCACCGTCATCAATATCGGCACGGCAACGATCGGCTCCACCGTCGCAGCCAAGGGCCTCGGCGAAGTCATTATCGCCGGGCTGATCAACGATAACACCGCCTTCATCTTGCAAGGTGGCCTGATCGTCGGCCTTATGGCGGTGCTGATCTATGACGGCATGGAAATGATCGAACATTCCATAACCCGCAAGATCGGCCTGCAGCCTCATTGACGCTCAGACGTGTCGTCTTACCGGATCGCAAGCAGCGGCATCTGAAACTTGCTAGTCTTCCTCGAGGGCGTCCAGCGATGCTCCCGGGAGATAAAGCGAGATCGGCCTGATTTCGTAGACGGCGGTCGGGTTGACGCGGCGCAGATCGCGCGCCATTTCCACGGCCGCTTCCAGAGTCGGGAAATCCACCACATAAAAGCCGAGCAGTTGCTCCTTGGTTTCCGCAAACGGGCCGTCGACAACCATGCCCGCGCCCTTGCCGCGCAAGGTCACGGCGCCCTGTGTCGCACCAAGGCGGGCAGCCGGCCCGAGCGACTTTTGCTTGACGAGACGATCATTGATCTGAAGCAGATCGGCCATCAGTGCCGCGTCCTCTTCCTCGCTCCAGGATTTGACGATTCCCTCTTCGTGATAGGCCAGAATGGCAAAATACATAGGCTCTCCCTCTTCGAACACGCATCAGCTTCGGCCGGTCCAGCCGTTTCCTCACCGCGCGGGATTGTAAGCAGACTGACCGAAATTCAGAAGCCCTCAGATTAAGCTATCATCTCTCCCATGCTTGCCATCAACCCGTGGCCGATGGCATGGACTGCATATTCAGATGACCCAAGGAGGCGCCGATGGCCAAGATGATTCACTCGATGATCCGCGTGCTCGACGAGGCACGTTCGGTCGACTTCTACGAAAAGGCGTTCGGCTTGAAGGTTGCCGACCGCATCGCCTTCGAAACCTTCACGCTTGTCTATCTCAGCAATGCCGAAACCGGCTTCGAGCTGGAATTGACTGTTAATCAGGGCCGCAGCGAGGCTTACGCGCTCGGTGAGGCCTATGGCCATCTTGCGGTTTCGGTCTCAGAACTGAAGGATGAGCACGCGCGCATGACCACGCTCGGGCTCAATCCCGGCAAGATCGTCGAACTCAATCGCGATGGGAAGCTGTTCGCTCTACTGTTCTTCGTCGCCGATCCCGATGGCTACAAGATCGAGGTTGTGCAAAGACATGGGCGGTTTCAGTAAAACCACTCAAACCGAAGCCCCGCTCAGGCGGGGCTTTGAGGCCGGCTCTACCGGCGCGCTTACATCCAATAGGGCGGCACGCCAAAATAATCATGGCTCTTGTGGCCATGATCCTTGTGGTCGTGATCGTCCTTGCTGGCAAAGCGGCGCGCTTTTTCAATGTCGTTCTTGGTCATGCCGACGCGATAGGCGTCGATGCGGGCGTCGTAGCACAGCTTTTCCCACGGCAAACGGTAGTGATCCTGACCGATACCGAAAAAGCCACCGAAACTCAGAATGACGAAAGCGATGCGTCCATCGCTTTTTTCAAGCATCAGGCGCTCGATATGACCAATCTGCCTGCCATCAGAACCGAATACCTTGGATCCCTCGACGCGGTCGCAGGCAACCAGCATCGACATGTCCTTGACGTAAAGGTCACGGCCAGAGGTATCGGCAATCTCCCTATGCATATGCGCACCTCCTTTTGGATACGCGTCACATATAATATTGGAGCGTCCGATCTGCTCTTCAAGGCAAGATGATGCTCCGGTGGGTTTCCGCCCACGGACCCATTAACGCTCCGTTGTCGAAAAAGTTCCAGCATTTTTTTCAAAACTGTAAAAAAACGTGAGTATGCAGTCGTTATTGACGTTTACGTCAAGGTTATTGTAGCTTTCGCGAAGCTTCAATGATTTAGTTGAGAGCGAAAGCTGCGACGACGTGAAAAGCGGGAGACTTTTCGGCCGCGCAGTGACAGTTTACATAACCGCCGCTACAAACGGCGGGGCGTGGTGATGATGCGTAGAGGAGGAAGTGCGCATGAATTCAGTCTCCGCTCCTTCGGATAGACCGCAGGTCAAGAAGATTTGGCTTGGCTCCTATCCGGATATCGTACCGGCAGAATTGCCGCCGCTGGAGCATGCATCACTCGTCGAGCTGTTGGAGGAAAGCTGCGCGCGTTACGCCGACCGGCCCGCCTTCACCAGCATGGGCAAATCGATCACTTATCGTGACCTCGGCACGCAGACGCGCAAGATCGCCGCCTGGCTGCAAAGCCTCGGCCTGCAGAAGGGCGACCGCGTCGCCGTGATGATGCCGAACGTGCTGCAGAATCCGATCGCCACCTACGGCATACTTCGCGCCGGCCTCGTCGTCGTGAACGTCAATCCGCTCTATACACCGCGCGAACTTGAGCACCAGCTTCGCGATTGCGGCGCCAAGGCGATCTTCGTCCTTGAAAACTTCGCCCATACCGTGGAGCAGGTGCTTGCGCATACGGATGTGCGCCATGTCGTCGTCACGTCTCTTGGCGACATGCTGGGCGTGAAGGGCCATATCGTCAATTTCATCGTCCGCAAGGTGAAGAAACTGGTGCCGGCCTGGTCGATTCCCGGCCATCGCAATTTCAAGGCTGTGGTCGCCGAAGGTGCGCGGCTGCCATTGAAGCCCGCCGAACTTTCCGGGAACGACATCGCTTTCCTGCAGTATACCGGCGGCACGACCGGCGTCGCCAAGGGCGCAATACTGACGCATTCAAACCTGCTCGCCAATCAGCTGCAGTTGCTGCTGTGGCTGCAATCCGCCTACATCAACAAGCCGCGACCCGAGCAGCTGACCTTCGTCTGCGCCCTGCCGCTCTATCACATTTTCGCGCTGACGGTGAATTCGCTGATGGGCATGTCGCTCGGCGGCCACAACGTGCTGATTGCCAATCCGCGAGATATACCCGGCTTCATCAAGGAACTCGGCAAATACAAGTTCGACATGTTCCCGGGCCTCAACACGCTATTCAATGCCCTGATGAACAATCCGGAATTCACCAAGCTCGACCTTTCCAACACTGCAACGCTTGCGGGCGGCATGGCCGTACAGCGGCCGGTGGCCGAGCGCTGGCAGAAGATGACGGGTGCCTGGATCACCGAGGGTTACGGTCTTTCCGAGACCTCGCCGGTCGCAAGCGCCAACCGCTTCGACAGTTCCGAATTCTCCGGCACGATCGGCCTACCGATAACAGGCACGGATTTCGACATTCGCGACGAGAACGGCAATTCGCTGTCGCTTGGCGAGGTCGGCGAAATCTGCATTCGCGGGCCGCAGGTGATGGCCGGCTACTGGAAACAGCCGGCCGAAACCGCACGGGTGATGACATCGGACGGCTTCTTCCGCAGCGGCGACATGGGCTTCATGGACGAGCGCGGCTATACCAAGATCGTCGACCGCAAGAAGGACATGATCCTGGTCTCCGGCTTCAACGTCTATCCGAACGAGATCGAAGAGGTCGCCATGATGCATCCTGGCGTTCTCGAGGCGGCGGCAATCGGTGTTGCGGACCCGCATTCCGGCGAAGCGGTGAAGCTCTTCATCGTCAAGAAGGACCAAGCTTTGACCGAGGCCGACATCAAGGCGCATTGCGCCGCCAACCTCACCAACTATAAGCGTCCGCGCTTCATCGAATTCCGCACCGAGCTGCCGAAATCGAACGTTGGCAAGATCCTGCGCAAGGAGTTGCGCGGCTGACATAATTCCGTGTCATTCAGGGGGCCGCTCGTCTTGATCCGCGAGCGGCCTTTTTTCGTTTTGGACGATACGTGAACTTGATTTACGCCCTACATAGGGAATAGTTTCCGCGACCGAACTCAAAGCGCCCTGCCCTGTCTGACGGCTTGTGGCGCGAACCGCAAGGAGCCTCCCATGAACGCCCTCGTCGATCAACTGAAGAGCACCGCATCGGCAACGAAGGCCACGGACATTCGCGCCGCCTTTGCTGCCGATCCCAAGCGCTTTTCCCACTTCAGCGCCTCGTTCGACGACCTGCTGATGGATTATTCCAAGACGGCGGTGAACGACCAGATCCTCGGCCTGCTCGAGAAGCTCGCAACCGAGGGCGGCGTCGCTGCCAAGCGCGAGGAAATGTTCTCCGGCGTTGCCATCAATTTCACCGAAAATCGCGCCGTGCTGCACACAGCACTTCGCAACCGCTCCAACACGCCCGTGCTGGTCGACGGCAAGGATGTGATGCCTGACGTCAACGCCGTGCTGGCGGCCATGGGCAAGTTTGCCGACGGCATCCGCTCCGGCGCGCTCAAGGGCTCCACGGGCAAGGCGATCACCGATGTCATCAATATCGGCATCGGCGGCTCCGATCTCGGCCCGGTCATGGCGACGCTGGCGCTGGCACCCTTCCATGACGGTCCGCGCTCGCATTTCGTTTCCAACATCGACAGCGCCCACATCGCCGACATCCTGAAGCTCGTTAAGCCGGAAACGACGCTGTTCATCGTCGCGTCGAAGACCTTCACGACGATCGAAACGATGACCAATGCCCAGACGGCGCGCAAGTTCATCGCCGATGCGCTCGGTGAAGCCGCCGTGCAGCATCATTTCGCCGCCGTCTCGACGGCGCTCGACAAGGTTGCCGCCTTCGGCATCGACGGCCAGCGCGTCTTCGGTTTCTGGGATTGGGTTGGCGGCCGCTACTCGATCTGGTCGGCTATCGGCCTGCCGCTGATGATCGCCGTCGGCCCGGAGAACTTCGGCAAGTTCCTCGACGGCGCGCATGCAATGGACAACCACTTCCGTCAGGCGCCGTTCAAGGAAAACCTGCCGATGCTGCTCGGCCTCATCGGATTTTACCATCGCAACGTACTCGGCTACACGACGCGCGCCATCCTGCCCTATGACCAGCGCCTGTCGCGCTTCCCGGCCTATCTCCAGCAGCTCGACATGGAATCGAACGGCAAGGGCGTCACCATCGACGGCACGCCGGTCGAAGGCAATTCCGGCCCGGTAGTCTGGGGCGAACCCGGCACCAATGGCCAGCACGCCTTCTACCAGCTCATTCACCAGGGCACGAGCGTCATCCCGGCCGAGTTCATGATTGCTGCCAACGGTTTCGAGCCCGAGCTGCGCCACCAGCATCAGCTGCTGATGGCCAATTGCCTTGCACAGTCGGAAGCGCTGATGAAGGGCCGTACCTTCGAGGAAGCCAAGGAACAGCTCACCTCCAAGGGCATGGACGACAAGAAGGCCGATTTCATCGCGCCGCACCGCGTCTTCACCGGCAACCGCCCATCGATCACCTTCGTCTACGACAAGCTGACGCCGTTTGCTCTGGGACGCCTGATCGCGCTCTACGAACATCGCGTCTTCGTCGAAGGCGTGCTGTTCCGCATCAACTCCTTCGACCAGTGGGGCGTCGAGCTCGGCAAGGAACTGGCAACGGGTCTGCTGCCGGTTGTTGAAGGCAAGGAAAGCGCTGCAGGCCACGATTCCTCGACACAAGGTCTGGTGGCTGCGCTGGCAAGCCGCGCGAAGTAAAGTGCTTATTTACCTCCCCCTTGAGGGGGGAGGTCGCCGCAAAGCGGCGGGTGGGGGTGACGAGCTCTCCCGGCTAAAGGATCACCCCGCCCCGGCACTGCGTGCCGACCCTCCCCCTCAAGGGGAGGGTTAGACTAGAGCCCGATCTCATCGCTTCAGTACATGGAGAGTGCGCACCCCCCTCTGTCCCTTTCGGGACATCTCCCCCACAAGGGGGGAGATCGTGGGAGTCTGCCGTACCTTCCTCAGATACAATAGATTCAGTCTCAGCAGATGCGATATTGGCGTGGGGTAATGAAGTGCCGCGAGCTACCAATCTCCCCCATGTGGGGGAGATGTCACGACAGTGACAGAGGGGGGTACCGGCCCCTCCAAACTTTCAAAACAGATGAGAGATTAAAGCCCGATCTCATGCGCCCAGGGCGGATTAGCACCGGCACGGGATACCGTCACGGCCGCAGCCTTGGCGCCCAAAGCCAGTGCATCCTGCAGCGCCCTCTCATCGAGCGAAGCCACCTGCGCCTTGGTCAGCAGTCCATTCATCTTCAGCGACGCCAGAATGCCGGCATCGAAGGTGTCGCCAGCGCCGACCGTATCGACGACGGTGACGCGTTCGCTCGGCACCGAGACTTTCAGCGACTTGGTGTAGCCCGTCGCTCCCTCGGCCCCCTTGGTAACGACGACCAGCTTGGCGCCCTGGTTCAGCCAGTGAGCGGCGAGCTCATCATGGTTTCCGGCGATGCCAAACCACTCCAGATCCTCGTCCGAGAATTTCAGAATGTCGGACATGGCAGCCATGCGGCCGATGCGGCCCATATGCGCCTGTTTGTCCTTGATGAAGCCTGGGCGAATGTTCGGATCGAGCGAGATGACGCGGCTTTGATATTCGCGCTTCATCAGCGCCTCATAGGTCGCGCCGCAGGGATCGGGGATCAGGCTGATCGCGCCGAAATGCAGGGCTTCGCAATCATCGCCGAGTGCCGGGAGGTCAGCCTCGGTGATCATGCGGCCAGCGGAGCCTTCATCGTAGAAGGCGTAGGTCGCCTGGCCATTGACGAGCTTGACGAACGCGATCGTGCTCGGACGCGGCGCGATGGCGCAGTAGCTATAATCCACCTTGGACGCAGACAACGTGTCGCGCAGGATCTCACCCATCATGTCGTCGGCGATGCCGGTGAAGAAACCTGTGGGCACGCCGAGGCGACCAAGCGCTATGGCGGTGTTGAAGATCGCGCCGCCGGCATAAGGCGCAAAACCCTTTTCGCCCAGCGTCGTCTCCCGCGGCAGCATGTCGATCAAAGCTTCGCCACAGCACAATATCATTCCGGCCTCCCAAAGAGCGCGTCTGTCGTATCCAGGTTCATAAATCGATTAGATAAATTCACGGCAAAAGCAAAGCGTCAGTTTGTGGGCAGCTCCGAAATGCCGCCGTTCCAGCCCGACCAAGTGAGCGGTGCGTTGAGAAAGGCCTCGACTTCCTCGAGCGTCTTGTCGTCGAACAGCTTCTGCTCCTTGGCGACCGCAAGCACATCACGCCAGGTGGCGATGTGATGCAGGCGGACCTTCTTGTTGGCAAAGCGTTCGACCGCCTCCGGGAAAATGCCGTAGTAGAACAGCGCCATGCCATGATCGACGATGCCGCCAGCGGCGCGGATGGCGTCGATGAAGGTGAACATGCTGCCGCCGGCCGTCGTCAGATCCTCGATGACGAGCACGCGGGCGCCGTCCTTCATGTCGCCTTCGATCTGGGCGTTGCGGCCATGTCCCTTCGGCTGCTTGCGCACATAGATCATCGGCAGGTTCAGCCGCTCCGCCAGGAAAGCGGCGAAGGGAATACCCGCCGTTTCGCCGCCGGCAACGCAGTCGAACTGCTCGAAGCCGACATTGCGGACGATGATGCTTGCGGCGAAATCCATGACCGTCGAGCGGATGCGCGGATAGGAGATCAGCTTGCGGCAATCGATATAGACCGGGCTCGCCATGCCGGAGGCAAATTTATAGGGCTTGTCGGCGCTGAAATGGACCGCCTTGATCTCCCAAAGCATCCTGGCCACCAGCTCCGCCATGACGGCGCGATCGGTAAATGTCATCTGGGTCATTCGGGTCTCCTTCGCAGCGCTAATGTTCCAGCGGCAATAGCAGTTGGCGGCCCTGGTTTCCAGACGAATAGAAGGTTTTGCATGCATCTGTCGCCACGATAGACGCAAGGTCTGCAGGCTGTGGCGGATGCGCCTACCGGATTGTACCGAGATCGGCGGGAAGCATGGCCTTGAACAGGGCGATCGCTCTATCCCCCTCATCTCTTTCGATCGAAATCGCATAGCGGACGGCGGCGGCGACCAGCTGCATGGTCAGTCTAGCAATCCTCGCAAGCTCCACGCGGTCACGCTCCGGCCAGAGGCGCACGAGAACAGTGAGGAAGGCCTGCGAATGCCATTCCGTGTCCTCGGCGTCGACCTGCTGAAGCAGCTTGTCCGCCTGGGTGGCATGCCAGATATCGCGCATCACGGGCTCGCCAAGAAACATGGCGTAATAGCCGTCGATAATGCGGCCGAGTCCGGCCTGGAGATCGCTGGTACTTTTTATCGCCACCAGCTCGTCCTCGACGCATTGCCGCCCCTGCTCGTTGAAGCGTTCCGCCAAAACGCGGATGATCGCGGTCTTGTCGGGGAAATATTGATAGAGCGAACCGAAGGACACGTCTGCCTTCTCGACGATCTCGCCCATACGCAGCGCATCGCTGCCATTGCTGGCGATCAGCTCCGTTGCGACAGCCAATATGCGCTCGACCCGTTCGCGGCCGCGCTGCTGACTGGGGATGCGCCGGGGGGTGCCCGCCTCATCCTTGCTGCGCCTGCGTCTCGCCACCGGTTCCTGCGCCATTTCATTCCTCGCTCGTCACTGTTGACAAGCAATATAAGAGAGTTTATCACATTTCGCAAATGAGAGAATTTATCACATTTTGAACCTGGGGAGTTTGATATGCAGATCTCGACAGTCGCCATCATCGGCGGATTAGGAAAAACCGGAGGCCGGGTTGCCGAGCGACTGAAGGAACGCGGCATGAATGTTCGCGCCGCATCGCGCTCGACGACACCGCGCTTCGACTGGCAGGACCGCGGCACCTGGTATCAGGCGCTGGAAGGCGCTTCCGCCGCCTATGTCACGTTCCAGCCGGATCTCGCCGTCGCCTGGGCTGCCGAAGCGATTTCGGCCTTTGCAAAGACGGCAATCGAGGCTGGTATCGGGCATATCGTCCTGCTGTCCGGCCGCGGCGAGGACGGTGCTATCCTCAGCGAAAAGGAACTCAAGGCTGTCGGCGTCGACTACACCATTTTGCGTACGAGCTGGTTCAACCAGAATTTCAGCGAAGGTGCCTTTCTGGACGGGCTTCTCCAGGGAAAGCTGGCCTTGCCGGCCGGAGATGTAGTCGAACCTTTCGTTGATGCAGGCGATCTTGCCGACGCCGCTGTCGAGGCTCTCACCAATTCGCGCCATCGCAACCAGACCTACGAGCTGACGGGACCTCGTGCTCTGACGTTCCGCGACGCCGTTTCCGAAATCGCGGCCGCTTCCGGCAGGGCTGTCACCTACGAAACAGTCCCTGTTGGTGCCTTTATCGCCGAGATGACCGCTTTCGGCTTGCCGCAGGAGGCGACCGATCTCCTGCATGAACTGTTCACGCAAGTTCTGGACGGGCGCAATTCGCGTGTCGAAGACGGCGTGAGACAGATCCTTGGAAGGCAACCAAGGGATTTTTCCGACTATGCCCGCGAAACCGCATCAACCGGCATCTGGAGCATCTAGCCATGACCTTTCCGATCACCAATATCGCCCTTATCGTCGCGGCGCTCAGCAGCGGCCTTCTGGCCGGCGTCTACTTCGCCTTCTCGACATTCATCATGCAGGCCTTTGCCCGCCTCCCTGCCGACCAGGGGATCGCCGCCATGCAGTCGATCAACTCGACGATCGTGCGCTCGCCCTTTATCGTGCTGTTCCTGCTGACGGCGGCGCTGTCGATATTCATTGCCGTGATGGCAATTCTCTATTGGCGCGGCGGCATCAGCGTGCTGATGCTGGCCGGGGCTGCGCTCTATATCGTCGCCAGCCTTCTTTCGACCATGGTGTTCAACGTGCCGTTGAACGACGCGCTGGATAAGGTCGACGGGCACACGGCCGAAGGAGCCCAGCTCTGGTCTACCTATCTCAGCGACTGGACACGCTGGAACCATGTGCGCACCGTGGCATCGCTTCTTGCGGCATGTGCCTTCGTGCGAGCCTTGTTCTAACTGGTTCGCAAAGCATCGACGCGTCTAACGAAATGATTGCCTAGACTGCGTGAAGATAGGCCGCGACCTCGACACGGTTGCGGCCGTTGCGCTTTGCCACATAAAGCGCCTTGTCGGCGGCACGAAGGACCTCATCGAAGCCGATCCCCTTGACCGTGCCGGTTGCAACGCCGGCACTCACCGTGCAGACCAGAGCCTTGTCGTCAATGCTGACCACCTGCGCGGCAAAGGCGTCTCGCACCCGTTCGGCTACCTGCTCGGCGCGACCGGGCAACGTATTGTCGAGCACCAGCGCGAATTCTTCACCGCCAAGCCGCGCCACCGTATCGGACGAGCGCAGGCCTACGGACAGCTCCTTGCCGAAAAGCCTGAGCACGAGATCGCCCGCAGCATGTCCATGCTGATCGTTGATCGCCTTGAACCGATCGATATCGAAGACGATGACCGCCATCGACGGGCCGAAGGTACGATGACCGTAGAGATCGAAAAGGGCACGGCGATTGAGCAGCCCCGTCAGGGAATCGGTGATCGCTTCCTGCCGGTGCAACGCCGCCTGCCGCCATTGGTGCAGGGCAAGCGACAGAGCGCCAATCCCGGTCATGCCCGCGATACAGACGGCAAGGCTAAAATCCTCGGCCCAGTTATCTGGCGCGCGGCCCAGCACAAGCTTGCCGTCCGCGATCAGCACTGCCGCGCAGAGCACGAAAGAAATGGCCGTCAATGTGTAGAGCGCGGTAATGCCATAGAGCGGCGTGGGGGCTTCATGACGGCTCAGCCAATACTCGCGCGCCGTCAGCAGCAGGAGCAGGCTGATGACGAGATTGTCGCCAATGAAGGCCAGCCCATCATAGCCCGCCAGCATCGGCCCGACCGAGGCGGCAATGCCGACTAGGCATCCGAGCAGAAAGCGCGCCTTTGAAAGACGGCGCGTGCGGAATTGATGACCGGCGACCCAGATCGTCGCGAAGCCGATGAAAAACAATACAAAAGTCAGATTGGCAAAAATCGGCAGGGGTCTGTCGACATAGGCGCCATATATGAAGATGCCGGCAACAAGCGGCACCAGACCGGCGGAGCACGTCAACAGAAAGGTATCAGGCCGGCGCGAAAACCAGCTCCCCACCAGTGTGACCGCAAGACAGGACGCCGAAACGCCGAGCGCGAGAAGGAGGGAATTGTAATCGACCAGCATCATGCTCTTTCAACGGTCTCATCATTACCGTAGGGGATCAATGACACGCTAACCCTCAAGGGTATCAAATTAGTTACGGCAAATAATAAAGAAAATATATTTCAACAAAATATACGTTCCATATCGCGACAAAGAACGAATACTTATCTTTAATACTGCTTATAAATTCAGGAATACTTATATACACAAAAACTAAATTATGCTTCAACGTCCCAATGTAGCGGGAACATCGGGTCAAATACGGTGACCGGGCCGGCCCCGGTCTCGATCTTCGCCGGGAATGTAACGGCATCCGAACGGCGCACCAAGGTGATGCTGTCCTCGTTAACCGGCAGCCCGTACCATGCCGGACCATTCAGCGATGCGAAGGCTTCCAGCCTGTCCAATGCGCCCTCTTGCTCGAAAACATGCGCGAGGCAGCTCATGGTATTGATCGAGGTGTAGATACCGGCGCAGCCGCAGGCGCATTCCTTCAGCGGATCGACGTGCGGCGCCGAATCCGTACCGAGGAAGAACCGGCTGTCGCCGCTCGCCGCCGCCGCACGCAGCGCCAGGCGGTGGCTTTCGCGCTTGGCAACCGGCAGGCAGTAATAATGTGGCCGGATGCCGCCGACGAGAATGGCGTTACGGTTGATGATCAGATGATGCGTCGTAATCGAGCCGGCGAGATTGGCCTTGGCCGACTTGATGTAGTTGACGCCATCCGACGTCGTCACATGCTCCATCGTCACCTTCAGCTCCGGCAGGCGCTGGCGCAAGGGATCAAGGACGGTCTCGATGAATACGGCCTCGCGGTCGAAGATATCCACCTCGGGCGTCGTCACCTCGCCATGCACGCAAAGCGGCAGGCCGATCTTCGCCATACGCTCCAGCACCGGCATGGCATTATCGACATTGCGCACGCCGCCATGAGAGTTGGTCGTCGCACCGGCGGGATAAAGCTTGACCGCGGTAATGAGGCCGCTCTTCTTTCCCTCTTCGACATCGTCCGGGCTGGTATGCTCGGTGAGATAGAGCGTCATCAGCGGCTGGAAGCGGTCGCCAGCCGGCAGCGCCTTCAAGATGCGCTCGCGATAGGCAGTCGCATCCGCGGTGGTCACGACCGGCGGCACCAGATTGGGCATGATGATGGCGCGGGCAAAATGCCTCGAGGTATCGCCGATCACGCCTTCCATCATGGCCCCATCCCGCAAATGCAGATGCCAGTCATCGGGACGGCGGATGGTGAGCTTTTGCATGGGCGCGACCTCTGGAGATGTGAACATGATCTCTTCCGAAAACCGCTTCACACTTTTCGGGACCATGCTTCGTGCTGTCGCGCTTCGATAGCACCAACCGCCACCGCAAAACAATCCGCGACGGCAGTTAAATGATCGTGAGGTTCAGTCCTGAACGATGTCGATGGTGATATCGGCCGGGCGGCGATTTTCGAGGATACGCCGGCCGTTCGGCAGATCGTTGCCATAGACCTTGGCGCTGGCCTCCTCGTCGTCGAGATTATAGCCCCTCCAACGCGCCCAGAGCCGCTCCTCAAGCACCTCGATCGGCGGCGCAAGCATGATCGAATAGTCGAACATGCCCTCCAGCTCCGCCCATTTTCCTTCGCTGAACAGCAGGTAGTTTCCTTCGACCACGATGAAGCGATGATCGGGCGAAACGACGCGGGCGGATGCAATGGCTAGTTCTCGCGAGCGGTCGAAGACCGGCACGAGCACTTCCTGATCGGCAGCGCGCACAGCCCTGACGATATCGAGAAAGGCGCGTACGTCGAAACTCTCAGGCACACCCTTTCGCTTCAGGAGGCCTTTTTCGATCAGGACGGCATTGTCCATGTGGAAGCCGTCCATCGGCAGGACTTCGGCGCTTTCGCCCCTGGCCTTGAGCGCCTTGACGACGTTGTCGGCCAGTGTCGATTTGCCGGCGCCAGGCGGGCCGGCAATCGCCACCAGGATCCTCTTTGCGTTGCCGGCGCGCGCAACGATTTCGCCGGCAACGTCCTCAAGCGCAACAGTCATGCAGCGACAGTCTCCACAGGGGGAGCCTTGGCGCCGGTCATGAAGGCGACGGCATCGGACATGGTATATTCCTTGGGATCGATGACAGTCAGGCGGCGCCCAAGACGGTGGATATGGATGCGGTCCGCCACCTCGAAGACGTGAGGCATGTTGTGCGAAATCAGCACGATCGGCAAGCCACGGGCGCGGACATCGAGGATGAGTTCCAGGACCTTGCGGCTTTCCTTGACGCCGAGTGCGGCCGTCGGCTCGTCCATGATGACCACCTTCGAGCCGAAGGCTGCAGCACGTGCCACGGCAACACCCTGGCGCTGGCCGCCTGAGAGCGTTTCCACTGCCTGATTGATGTTCTGGATCGTCATCAGGCCAAGCTCGGTGAGCTTGTCGCGGGCACGTTTTTCCATCGCCGGCCGGTCGAGCATGCGGAACACGGAGCCAAGAACACCGGGTTTGCGGATCTCGCGGCCGAGGAACATGTTGTCGGCGATCGACAGTGCCGGCGACAGGGCCAGGTTCTGATAGACGGTCTCGATGCCGGCCTCGCGCGCTTCCATCGGCGAGCGGAACTGAACGGTTTTCCCGTCCAGCTTGATCTCGCCTTCATCGGGGATGACTGCGCCGGAGATCGCCTTGATCAGCGAGGATTTGCCGGCGCCGTTGTCGCCGATCACGGCAAGGATTTCGCCGGGATAGAGATCGAAATCGGCGTGATCGAGCGCGGTGACACGTCCATAACGCTTGACGAGGCCGCGGGCGGTGAGAATGGGTTCGCCTGTCGGGGTCATGCCGATACCTTTCTGATCCACTGATCGATCGCGACGGCGCCGATGATGAGAACGCCGGTCAGAAGCACCTTCCACTGCGGATCGGCTCCGAGCATGTTGAGGCCCATGGAGACCACGCCGACGATCATCGCGCCGAACAGCGTCCCGAGGATCGAGCCGCGGCCGCCGAAGAGCGAGATGCCGCCGATCACGGTTGCGGTGATTGCCTGAAGATTGAAATCGGTCACGGCCGACGATGGGGAGACCGAGCCGTTGCGGCCGATCGAGACCCAGGCGGCGAAGCCTGCGATCAGTCCCGATATGCCATAGACGGCCAGCAGCACTTTCCTGGTCTGGATACCAGCCAATTTTGCCGCTTCCGGATCATCGCCGACGGCATAGACATGCCGGCCCCATGCTGTGTGATTAAGGACGTACCAGAGACCGACGACCAAAAGCACCATGGCGATAACGCCGAGGGTGAGAACGGCTCCCCCGACACGGAAGCTGAATGCGAAGAGATGCAGCAGCGGCGCCTGTTCGTCGACGTCGGTATCGCGGATGGTCTCATTGGCGGAATAGATGAAATTCGTCGCCATGACGATATTCCAGGTGCCGAGCGTCACGATGAATGGCGGCAGCTTCATGTTGGCGACGAGGAAACCGTTGAGCAGGCCGCAAAGGCCGCCCGCGACCAGGCCCGCAATAACAGCGACCGGTGTGGGCAGGCCATAAGTAACGGCGAAGTTGCCCATGACGACAGAGGCAATCACCATGATCACGCCGATCGACAGATCGATGCCGGCGGTCAGGATGACCAGCGTCTGCGCTGACGCCAGAATGCCGACGATGGCAATCTGCTGCAGGATCAGCGTGAGCGTATAGGCGGAGAAGAACTTCCCGCCGATGGTGATACCGAAGATGATGATCGCCAGCACGAGCACAATCAGCGGCACGGCGGCCGGTGTCGAGTGCAGGAAATGCTGCATGCGCTTGATAAGAGAGACATTCTGATGTTCGAACGAGGCGACATTCTTGTCGCTTCCATCGAGAACCTGTTCGAATTCCTGTGCTCCGGACATTTTGTTCCTCCGCCACCGCGCCGGACGCGCGGGAACCGCCGGCTGTTGGAGCCGGCCAGGATATGAGCCCGACCGACATGATTATTGCGATTGTCTGCTCCCTGTCGAAGAGCCGCGCCAGCAGGCGCATGGCGCGGCTCTCCGAGGGATCATATCACATTCGTGAAGGGCTTAACCCCAGCACTTCGCCAGGCCTTCCTTGGTGTCGATGGACTTCAGGCCGGGGACCGGCTTGTCCGTCACTAGGGATACGCCGGTGTCGAAGAAGGACTTGCCTTCGGTCGGCTTCGGCTTTTCGCCACTATCGGCGAACTTCTTGATCGCCTCGACGCCGAGCGCTGCCATCATCAGCGGATATTGCTGCGCGGTCGCGCCGATGGTGCCTTCCTTGACCGACTTTACGCCCGGGCAACCACCGTCGATGGAGACGATCAACACCTGCTTTTCGAGGCCGACCGCCTTCAAGGCCTGGTAGGCGCCGACTGCGGCAGGCTCGTTGATCGTGTGGATGACGTTGATGCCGGAGTCTTTCTGGAGAAGGTTTTCCATCGCCTTGCGACCGCCTTCTTCGTTGCCGTTGGTGACGTCATGGCCAACGATGCGCGGATCGGTTTCGTCGCCGATCTTGTTCGGATCCTTCGGGTCGATGCCGAAGCCGATCATAAAGCCCTGGTCGCGCAGAACGTCGACGGACGGCTGCGACGGCGTCAGATCGAGGAAGCCGACCTTGGCGTCCTTCACCTTGTCACCCAGGGTTTCCTTTGCCCACTGGCCAACGAGCTTGCCGGCGAGCAGGTTGTCGGTTGCGAATGTGGCATCGGCGGAGTCGGCCGGCTCAAGCGGCGTGTCGAGTGCGATGACGAGCAGACCGGCGTCGCGGGCCTTCTTGACCGACGGCACGATGCCCTTCGTGTCGGAAGCGGCGATCAGAATGCCCTTCGCGCCATCGGCGATGCAGCTTTCAATGGCGGCGACCTGGCTTTCGCTGTCACCGTCGATCTTGCCGGCATAGGACTTCAGCGTCACGCCGAGTTCCTTGGCCTTGGCGGTAGCGCCTTCCTTCATCTTGACGAAGAAGGGGTTTGTATCGGTTTTTGTAATGAGGCAGGCGGAGACGCCTGCGGCCTTGGCCGGCGCGGCGAAGGCAACGCCCAGCGCCAGAGCTGCGACGGCTGCGGAAATAACAGATTTCTTCATTCAATCCTCCCGATGTTTAAAAAGCCGGACCTCCCGGCAGCTCCGGGCCCGAACCCGGCTTAAAGATGCGCCATGCCTGTCAGATTAGTTCCGAAAGACCTCCTCCCAGGTCATATGCGCGTCCTCGACGGTCCGTATCTGAGCCTAAAGATTTACATCTGTCAATAAATAAATCCGATTGAATTATTAATTGGATATGGCATTCTGGTAGAAAATAGGGCATGGCCATGGTGGAAGGAGCAGGCCCATGTCTCTCGTGCATGACCCGGAGGACGTACACACCACGCCAGCAATTCTCGACCCCAGCGGGGGCGCGAACCAGCTTGGTGTGCGTGCTCACAACGAGCGGCTCGTGCTGTCGCTCGTGCGCCGCCACAGCGCGTTGTCGAAAGCCGATATCGCCCGTCGCAGCGGCCTTTCTGCCCAGACCGTCTCCGTCATTATGCGGGCGTTGGAGAAGGACGGGCTATTGTCTCGCGATGCGCCGGTGCGCGGCCGTGTCGGCCAGCCGTCCATCCCCATGCGACTCAATCCGGATGCGGTGCTCTCGCTCGGCGTTAAGATCGGTCGACGCAGTGCCGATCTGGTGCTGATGGATTTTGTCGGCGGCATCAGGATGCAGCTTCATCAAACTTATCCCTACCCCCTTCCACAGGATATCATTGCCTTCATCACGGCCGGCATCCAGCAGCTTGAAGCGCGACTGAGCAGCGAGGAGCGGCGGAGAATTGCCGGGATCGGCATCGCCGCGCCGTTCGAATTGTGGAATTGGGCGGAACAGGTGGGGGCGCCGCCCGGCGCCATGGACGTATGGCGCGGCTTTAACCTGCAGACGGAAGTCGCATCGCGCGTCAGCTATCCGGTCTTCCTGCAGAACGACGCCACCAGCGCCTGCGGCGCCGAACTCGTCTTCGGCGTTGGTTCGCATTACCCCGACTTCGTCTATTTCTTCATCGGTTCCTTCCTCGGCGGCGGCATCGTCCTCAATTCGTCGATCTTCGTCGGCCGCACCGGTACAGCCGGCGCGCTCGGCCCCCTGCCCGTGCGCGGACGCAACGGCGAAAACCGCCAGCTCCTGGAAATCGCCTCGATCTTCGTGCTTGAAAACCTGTTGAGGGATCACGGTTTCGATCCGCGCCCGCTCTGGTACTCCGCCGACAACTGGATCGATTTCGGCGAACCGCTGGAAATCTGGATACAGGATACGGCCAAGGCACTGGCGCAGGCGATCGTTGCTTGCGCCTCGGTCATCGATTTCAGCGCCGCCGTCATTGATGGCGGCTTCCCCGATTGGGTGCGCGAACGCGTGGTGCGCGCAACCATCAAGGCCGCCTCGGAGCTGGATCTGCAAGGCGTCGTCATGCCCGAAATCATCGAAGGCGCTGTGGGACCGCAGGCGCGGGCCATCGGCGGCGCCAGCCTGCCGATCTTCGCGCGCTACCTCATCGACCAGAACGTCCTCTTCAAGGAGATAGAGCATGCTGAAGGGCATTGACCCGCTGTTGAGCCCGGAACTGCTGGCGACCCTGCGCGCCATGGGCCATGGCGACGAGATCGCCCTCGTCGACGGCAACTATCCGGGCCTAGAACATGCGCGCCGCCTCATCCGTCTCGACGGCCATGGCGTCGTCCGCGTGCTCGACGCCGTGCTCAGCGTGATGCCGATCGACGATTTCGTGCCGCAGGCGATCTTCCGCGCGACCGTGCGCCAGGATCGCGATGCGGTCGATCCTGTTCATGCCGAAATGATCGAGTGCTGCGCCCGGCATGTGCCCGGGATCACGGTCGTTCCCCTGCTGCCGGCAGAGTTTTACGACCGGGTGAAGCAGGCGCATGCGCTGATACAGACCAGCGAGCCTCGGCTCTACGGGAATATTATTCTGCGCAAGGGCGTGATCTATCCGAAGGGATAGTCTTTAGATTTCCCCCGCCGAAGGCCCCCAGACATCCGTCATCGCGAAACCATCCGCCATCGGATCGAACGGGTCGAGCGCCACCTGGCTAAGGCCGAAGGTGAAGCCGCGACCGGTGATGGCGGGAATGATGGCCGGCTTGCCTGCGACTTCCGTGACCGCCTGCAGGCTCACCTCGAACTCCGAGCCGATGATCGAGCGGGATTTGAAGACATCGCCGACCTTTGCCTTGCCGCGTGCATGCAACGTCGCCAGATTGGCGGAATTGCCGGTGCCGCAGGGCGAGCGGTCGGCGCGGCCGGGCCACATGGTCGTGCAAGTGCGGATGGCGCCGTCTGCATCGACATCGCGGAACATGACATAGGCAACGCCCGATATCGCCGGGATTTCCGGATGGACGACCGACTTTGTGTGATTGATCGCATCCTTGAGCACCATGCCGGCCTGCACGAGGGCGGCCGCATTTGCCTTCTCGATCGTCAGGCCGATCTGGCCGACATCGACGAGCCCATAAAAAATGCCGCCATAGCAAAGATCGAGCTTGATCTTGCCCCATTGCGGCGTGTCGATCTCGACATCCAGCTCATGCACGAAGGAAGGCACCATGGTCAGCCGCACCTTCTCGCAGCGGCCCTCGCGGCAGGTCGCCGTCGCCCGCACGAGGCCGGCCGCCGTCTCGAGCGTGACAACCGTTTCCGGCTCCTTCATCTCGACAATGCCGGATTCGAGCAGCGCCGTCGTCACGCAAATCGAATTGGAGCCGGAGCTGGCATGCGCCTGATCCGGCTGGAGAATAATGAAGGCTGCATCGGCATCCGGATGTTTGGCCGGCAGCAGCAGGTTGACGGAGCCGATCGGTGCACCGCGCGGCTCCAGCACGAGAAAGCGACGGAGCTCCTGACCCTTGGGATCGGTGTTCAGCCAGTGCAGTTGCTCGGCAATGCTGTTGCCGGGGATCTTCGGCACGCCGCCAACGGCAACCCGGCCGATTTCGCCCTCGCAGTGAACATCCAGCAACTGGATCGTGCGCTTCCATCTCATCTCATCTGCTCCAATCAGACGTGCCGCGTGATGCCGTTATCGATCATCAATAAACCATGTCGCCCAATGGGCGCCCCTCTCTGATATATCAGATCGCGCGAGCTGGCTATTGCGTTTTCAAAAAGTAATGAAGACGGTTGTTGCAGGTCGGGGCATGCGGCTTTTACTGGCCCAATGCCTCTCCGACATTGCTGCCGGTCGCTTGCACGCTATCGCCGACAGAGCCGAAGGTGTTGCCGGCGGAGGCACCGACGCGACGCCATTGCTCGCCGTAGTTCTGGCGCGTGCGCGGGTCGAAGATGGCGATCGGCGCGCTGACGGCGGCACCGGCGACGCTACCGACGGTCTGAGCGGCACCCATGGCAACCGCGCCGACGGCATCGCCGATACCGACATCGGAATCGGTAATCGTCTGTCCCGCAATCAACCGAGCGCCGATGAGCTTCACCACCTCCGGGCTTTCGGCGAATTTACCATGATTGAGCCCGTCGCCGGTCTTGAGCTGGGTGAGATCGAGTACGGTGATCCCCTGTTTTTCCAGCTCGCTGCGATAGGGCTCGGCCGTGGGATCGATCTGGCCCAGGCGATCGATATTACCGGAAATGCGCCTGGACAGCGACAAGGCACGGTCATCGCGCGAGACGAACAGTGTGAAATGCGGCTTGTCCTTGCCTAGCGCTGCAAACTGCCTGCCGAAGACATCGACATCAAGATCCGGCGACGCCAGGATGACATTCTTGATCTTCGGCGCAACGCGGCCATTGCGTATCGCCATCTGCCTCAAGGATTCGACGGCAAGCCAGCTGCCCATCGAATGGGCCATGACGGTTATTTCGCCGACTGACGGATCGGCGGCGACGCGGCGCAACAGTTCCTCCAGCGAATCGCGGGAATAGTTGGTGCTTTCCTTGTCATAGGCATAGTCGAAGATGCTGGCGCGCGACGGCCAGGTGAAGACGATCGGCGCAACGTCGGCATGCGAATCGTGGACGATCTGCGCGAAGCGATAGACCGCATCCTCGTAGCGGTTGTTGAAACCATGCACGAAGATCAGCACCCGCTTGTTCTTCGGCAGCTCCGTATGCAGCCAGGCTCGCCCGTCCGCTTCGGTCGCCAGCGGCTTCACCGCCGTCGTCACGAAATTCTTCAGGGGGTTGCCGGGCAAACGGCTCGGCCATTGCACCTGGCCGACCTTGCGGTTGGCTTCCGGCGGGATCGAGATGCTGACCGCGTCAACCTTCAGCCCAAGGCCGCGCTCGCCCGAGAACAGGATCGCCGGATCCTTATCCGGCAAGCGCGTTGTCGCGACCAGCAGGTCGACCTTCGATGTGCCCGGCACATTTTCGCTGATCGGCTGCATGACCCCGATCGGACGGCCGCAAGCCACCAGAGAAAGCGTCACGAAGACGGCGGCAGCCCGGAGAAGCATCCCTCTCCATCGGCCCGAACCTGCCATACGCTGCATCATGCAACCTCTTCCTACGCCTGAATGTCGCGCCACTCTACGCATCGCCACCTTGGGCGCAAGCGGGCAAAGGTGTTCTTGATCACATGAAGCGATGCTAATTCGTAACGACATTGCAAAGGCGCAACGCCGTTGATCGAAGCTGAAATGCCGAGAGAAAGGAGAATAAAAAAAGAGCCCGACGCGGGAGGAGGATGCGTCGGGCTCTTGATCCGGATTGGCAACTGGGAGGAGGAGGAGTGTTGCCAATCAATGAAGGAGCGCTGGGAGGAGGAGTGCGCTTCCTTCGAGACAAATAGATATAATGCTGGCGCATTCATGAAAAGGCAGGCTTTCGCAATGCAGCAATGCAACAAGCGCATTGCTTTTACGCGAAAACACCGGAAATGCCGCATATCTCCAGCCATTCCGGTATTCCGCCGCCTAATTTACAGTCGT
The DNA here is from genome assembly GCF_053521805.1 of Rhizobium sp. A22-96. Classification (NCBI taxonomy): domain Bacteria; kingdom Pseudomonadati; phylum Pseudomonadota; class Alphaproteobacteria; order Hyphomicrobiales; family Rhizobiaceae; genus Rhizobium; species Rhizobium sp. A22-96. The sequence goes on along the minus strand of NZ_JBNWDQ010000005.1, from coordinate 381,115 downwards.
CGGATAGCAGGGATCCGCGATTCACATCATCGTGATCGCAAGCATCGGCGTACAATGTCACCCAGATTCCCCGCGAGGCGGCGGAGATGTTTTCTCCGCCGCCTCGCCGTTGTCGATTGGACGATGGGACTTTGTTGAAGCCCCGATGGCCTCACGCCGCCTTGAACGCCTTCTTGCCCTCGGCATCCAACGCAGCAAACTCCTCGTCGGAAAGCACGATGTTCACGGCCGAGGTGTTCTCTTCGAGATGCTTGACCTTGCCGGTGCCCGGGATGGGCAGCATCACGGGGCTACGCTTCAGCACCCAGGCGAGCGCGATCTGGCTCGGCGCAGCGCCATGCTTCTTGGCGATGGTATCGAGAAGCGAGCCTTCCTTGGCCAGATCGCCGGCGGCCAGCGGAAACCAGGGAATGAAGCCGATATTGTGCTTCTCGCAATAATCGAGCACGTCTTCGCTAGTGCGATCGACGAGATTGTAGCGGTTCTGCACCGTTACGACCTTGAAATGCTTCGATGCGGCTTCGATGTCGGCAACCGAGACTTCGCTCAGGCCCGCGTGGCGGATGATGCCGTCGCTCAACAGCGATTTCACGGCATCGAATTGCTCGGCCGCCGGCACCTTCGAATCGATACGATGAAGCTGCCAGAGGTCGATCCGGTCGACGCCGAGATTGCGCAAGCTCTTATGCGCCTGCTGGATGAGATATTCCGGGCGGCCCAAAGGTACCCAGACATTCGGGCCGGTGCGGGTCAATCCGCCCTTGGTGGCGACGACAAGGCCGTGACCATAGGGGTGGAGAGCTTCCTTGATGAGACGTTCGGATACGTCCGGGCCATAGGAATCGGCCGTGTCGATGAAGTTGATGCCGAGTTCCGGCAGGCGTTTCAGGGTGCGGACTGCTTCCGCATGGTCCTCGGGCTCACCCCATATGCCGGCACCTGTGATGCGCATGGCACCGAAGCCGAGACGATTAACGGGGAGATCGCCGCCGATCTTGAATTGACCGGACTTGGCTGCGTCGAAATCTGACATGGTTATGGTCCCTTTGCTGATCTGAAATATGAATAGAGTTCCCGGCAACGGAACGGCCGAGACCTGTCGAGCAAATTGAGCTGGTCGCGAAGAGGGGAATAAGGCCGCGACGCCTTAGTACATGGGTCGGCAGTTCAGCATATGCAATGCGCTGCCCCAAGACGGCCTGTTCTTTCCGGAATGCAGTGATCGGCGCGGCTCGTTTCAGCATGCAATTGCCGGGGGCCATCGCCAGCCCTCATCGAGCCTAGCGGTCCGACAAATATTGCTGCGCGTGCACGCCAAGATCAGCAAGCGCCCCCCAAAGCTCATCGAACATGTTGCGGGCGAAGTCTTCCAGCGAACTCCCTTCTTGCGGCGCATCGTTCCAGCGTTCGCCGCCGATGCGCAGCATGCTGACAACGGCAGCCGCAAGCACACTCAGGCGGAACCGTTCCTTATGGTCACCGCGACAACGGGCATGCAGCGCATCCGCGAGTTTTCTTTCGAGCTTGGCATATTTCAGCTGGTCGCGGGCCCGAAGTGCCGGCGTGTCACGGATCAGGACTGCGACGGCAAGGTGCCGCGGATCCGAGATAGCGGCGTGCAAAGCCGCGTTGATCGCCGCTTCGATGACGTTCACAAGCGACGCGTCCGGGGGCTGAGCTGCGACGGCATCGATCAACTCGGAGGCAAAGCTGTCCTGCCAGGCGGCAACCACGTCTTCCTTGCTGGGAAAATAGTCGAAGAAGCTGCGCTTGGAGACATCGGCGGCCTCGGTGATGTCTTCGATCGTCGTATTGTCGAAGCCGCGCTCAAGAAAAAGCGTCAGGGCCTCGTTTTCGATACGCTCCCGGGTCTGGCGGCGCTTCCGTTCACGCCGCCCTTCCCTCACCGCGACATCGACGCCAGGCAAATCCGCCATCTGCTCCCCCGTTATGCACTTGCTTCGGGCCGTCCCATATCGGCCTTGCCGGCTTCCGCCGCATATGCAGCGATTCCCGCGCCCGTCTCGGTGCTACGATATTTGGAGCCGTCAATCGAGAGCTCAAGCGGATTTTGCCGTGATATCCTGTAGACGCCTGCGGGCGGGATGTTGCGCACGGTGCCGCCAATGCGCTTGCCTCTAAGGCCCAGGCTTTCCAGAACAGGCCGAGGAACCGGACAACGCGGGCCATAGGTGAACTGATAGAAGGCGCCGTCCGGTTTCATGGTCTCGAAGGCGCCGCCGACAATCGCCGCGACTTTGGAAGGCGGCATGGACAATAGCGGCAGACCGCTGATGACGGCACCGAAAGGTGCGCCGTCAAACAGGCCACAATCCCCGAGCTGCGCCGCATCCATCTGCACCACCCGGGCTTGGGGAAAGCGGGCGCGCAGCCGAACGGCAAACTCCTCGCCGAATTCGACGAGGGTCAGGGCACTTTCAGGAATCCCGCGGGCGAGGAGCGCGCGCGTGAACACACCGGTGCCGGGACCGAGTTCCAACACCGGGCCGTCAAACGGATCGATCTCCTGCGTCATCAGCCTGGCCAGGCGCTCACCCGAAGGCGCGACGGCGGCAACCCGCATCGGATCGCTTACCCAGGAGCGGAAAAACTGCACAAAATCGGAGCATGATGTCTTTGTCGTCATTCCGCGAATCCAATCTCCGGCTACGAAAGCAAGCGTGGCGCGATCAGGACCGAGCAGCATGGCAATTCAAAGGCGCGCCACACCATCAGAGTGTCCAGAATCGCTGATATGCCAGCGCAATCACCTAATTTTTCTCTTTAATTATTTTCATTAATTACAAACTTGCATTTAGTGCAATAAATTACCAGATACAATAGGCGACGCCAAGTCCCTTCACAGGAGTTCCGCAATGCCAGATTGGTCCGTGAAAGACATTCCTGCGCAAGCAGGCAGAATTGCAGTTATCACCGGCGCCAATAGCGGCATCGGCTATGAAGCAGCCAAGGCGCTGGCAGGCGCCGGCGCAAAGGTGATGATCGCCTCACGTAATGAAAGAAAGGGCGCAGAGGCGCTCGCCAATATCCGCTCGGCAACGCCGGATGCGGATATAGCCTTCGAGCCTCTCGATCTTTCCAGCCTCGATTCGGTCGCCCGTACGGCCGATCGCATCGCGGCCTCCGTGCCGCGCATCGATCTTCTCATCAACAATGCCGGCGTCATGGCCATTCCGGATCGGCACGAAACGGAAGACGGTTTCGAGATGCAGATGGGAGCCAATTATATCGGGCATTTTGCCTGGACGATGCGACTGCTGCCCAAGGTCTTCGCCGCCGACGCTCCGCGCGTGGTCACGGTCAGCAGCGGTGCACACCGCGGCGGCAAGATCCATTTCGATGACCTGCAATGGAAAAAGAATTATGGCGCTTGGCGCGCCTATTGCCAGTCCAAGCTGGCAACCCTGCTATTTAGCCTGGAGCTCGATCGCATCGCTCGATCTCGAGACTGGAACCTGAAGAGCGTTGCCGCCCATCCCGGTTACGCAGTCACCGGCCTGCAGAGTGCCGGCCCACGCATGGGTAGCACCAAGACCAGCTCTCTCGAACTTCTGATGAAAATCATGCAGCCGATGTTCTCACAATCAGCTGCGGCCGGTGCATTGCCGACCCTTTACGCCTCCACGTCGCCAAACGCAGAAGGTGGTGTCATGTATGGCCCAAATGGTCTCTTCGAGCTTAAAGGTGCGCCGGTCCGCGGCAAGATTGCCGCACATGCGCTCGATCCGGCCATCTGGCGGCAGCTTTGGGAGGTTTCGGAGCAGCTGACGGGATTGACGATGCCTGTCCCCGCAACAGCTTGAGGTAAAGCCCTCTCCGCAACGCGGAAAGGGCTTTACCTATTTCCGGTCAGCCACTCACGCACTGACGGCGCGGACCGTTGGTCGGCTGATAGGTATTGTCTGAGGCGCGGTAGGTCTTGTAGCGGCTGGCGCACCAGCGAACATGAGCGCTGCCGCGGGGCGGATGAGAAATGGCCCCACCGATGATCGCACCGGCCGTGAAGGCGGCCAGCGGATACCAGTAGCCGTCGTGATAGCGGCGATAGCCCGGGCGTGCGTAGCGATAGCCGCGGTGGCCATGCCAGTAGCCGCCGCGATAATGCGGACGGTAGTGTGGGCGGAAATGGGGTCGATGCGGCCGATAGTGCCGGTTGTGATGACGATACTGTACGTCGATCACACCGGCAGCCTGGGTGCTTGTCTGCGTAGTCGCCGGCTGAACCATCGGCTGGATCGGGCCAGCAGCAGCCGGATCGAAAGATGAAATCGCCATCAATGCACTTAATGCAGTCACCGTTACCGTTGTCAGAAGTCGTTTCACAGCTCTTCTCCTCTTGAGTCGCAACACCGATGAACAACGCGCAATGATTGAAAATGTTTCACAATATTACCGCTTGCGCAAGTACAAGGACTCGACATATAGATAGGAAGCCTACCTATCTAATATCGATCGAAACTAATGGATAAATCCGACCCTCCCCACGCGCTCGAAGAAGCACAGGCGCTCGCCGAAGCGCTGCGCCCCGCTCTCCATCGCCTGTACCGGCAGCTACGGCGCGAAAGCGACGATCCCGGGCTTTCGCCGCTGCACGCCCTGCTGCTCTTTGCCATCATGCGCCAACCGGGCATCGGCGTCGCCGAGCTGGCGCGGATGGAGAAGCTGCGCGGTCCGACGATATCCGGGCATGTGAAGGTAATGGAGCGGGACGGCCTCATCATGCGTTCGGAACCAGACCCCAGCGATCGCAGGCGCAACGGCCTGATCGCGACCGAGAAAGGTCAAGACATCATGCGCAGCATGAAGCAGAAGCGAACCGACTGGCTCGCATCGGAACTGGCCAAATTATCACCCGAAGAGCGTGCGGCCATCCGCTCCGCGGTTGGGCCGCTTGGGGAAATCGGACAATGAGCGGCGCCCCCCTGAATACAATTCCCCCACTGACGTCAGCCGCTGATAATCCGCCCGATCGCCGCGAGATTCGCGCCGTCATTCTCGGCCTGATGATCGTTCTCGGCCTTGGCGCCATCGACCAGAGCATCGTCGCCACCGCGCTGCCGCGCATCGTCAGCGATCTCGGCGGCTTGACCCATCTCTCCTGGGTCGTCAGCGCCTATGTGCTCGCCTCCACCAGTACCATGCCGCTCTACGGCAAGCTCAGCGACCAATATGGCCGCAAACCGATGATCTATGCGGCGATCCTGATCTTTCTTCTCGGCTCGGTCCTGAGCGGCATGGCGCAGACGCTACCGCAGCTCATCATTTTCCGGGCTATCCAGGGCATCGGCGCCGGCGGATTGATGCCGCTGGCGCAGATCATCATCGGCGATATCGTGCCGCCGGCTAGGCGCGGACGCAATCAAGGCTCGATCGCGGCGGTCTTCGCCATCTACAGCGTCATCGGCCCCATTGCCGGCGGCGTCATTACCGATCTCCTGTCGTGGCACTGGATCTTCTACGTCAACCTGCCGATCGGCGCAGTCGCCCTCGTCATGATCGGCCGCGCCCTCAAGCGACCGCATCAATCACACAGCCGCCGCATCGACTATCTCGGAGCAGCCTTGCTGACGGCCTGCACGACCAGCTTCCTGCTGGTGCTGGCACTCGGCGGCAATGAATGGGCCTGGAATTCGCCGGAGATTTTCAGCCTGTCCGCACTCGCCCTGGCTCTCTGCGTTCTGTTCATCTTCCACATCCGGCGGGAACCGGAACCGGTGCTGCCACCCGATCTGTTCCGCAACCGGCTGTTCGTCGTCGCCTGCCTCGTGCTGGCCCTGACCTTCATGGGCATGCTGGGGGCAAGCCTGTTCTTTCCGCTGTTCTTCCAGATGGTCATGGGTGTGAGCCCGTCGCATTCCGGCCTGTTGACCGGCCCGCTGATGGTCGGCGTCGTCATATCGTCGATGCTCAACGGCCGCGTGCTGATGCATCGCTTCGGGCGCTACAAGCCGGCGCAGCTCTTCGGCCTCAGCCTTGCAACCATCGCCTTCGCGGTGCTTGCCTGGGCCGCAGCGACCAGCCAGGGCTTCTGGGTCATCGAACCGGCCGTCTTCGCGCTTGGCCTGGGGCTGGGGCTCGTCATGCCGACGATGACGATCGCGGTGCAGAATGCCCTGCCCTTCGCTCATCGCGGCGTCGGCACGGCGACGCTCGCCTTCTTCCGCTCGCTCGGCGGCCTCATCGGCGTCACAGGCTCCGGCGCAATTCTTGCCTACCGTGTACAGAATGCCGGCGGCTTGCTGGATGGCGTGCATATGTCATCGCTCACCGAAGCCAGCCTGAAGCAGCTCGCCAATACTTCCCCCGAAGTCCATGCCGCCGCCATCGCCCTCTATCGCCACGCCATCGCCATGACCTTTGCAACGGGAACGGTGATCGTGGCATTGGCGCTGGTGGCACTGCTGTTCCTGCCGGAACTGCCGCTGGCGACGGATCATGGAGAGGCAACCTCAAGAAAGTGAGGACAACGGCTCCGCTCTCTTCGCAAGAAGACGATTGCCGCCGCCGTCTAAACGATATGCGCGATGCCGTATCGGCATCGAGCATGTCAGTGCTGGTTTTCTTCAGCTATCACGGATCGTACCAGCTCGAAGCGTTGGTGAAAACGCGGATCGACGGTGATCTCGTCGATAGGGAATTTTGAGTAGGCCGCAAAGCTCTGCTCCATGAAATCCTCCAGCGAGATCAGCCTGTACTCCTGATATCGCTTGAACATATAGGAGCCTTCAACGCCGAGGGCTTCTGCAATCTCCGGATAGACCGGAAAACACACACCCGTCATGATCAAATCTGCCGGTACGATATCCGTGGGATTGGGCTCGATCCCGCAGGATTGAAGATATGTGCGGGCAATGTCGTGGATGGGACGCGCTTTTGAGTGATCAATGCCGTGCATGAAGCTCTCCCGGCGCGCCCAGGATCTGAATGGAGCCGAAATATCCAGCCCGTATCGAGCGAAATTGTCCATCAACTGCTGACGCTCGCCCTCCCAGCGATTCAAAAATCCGCACCGTTCAAAAATATCGCGCCGGAAAAGGGAGCATGTTCTCTCAACACTCAACCCCGCTCTGAAGGCTGCCAGTCCTATCATCGAATGATAGGCACCCATGACACCGTTGAAAATATGACCCCGCATGAGGGTGAAACAGACATCCGGATGATAGGCGTCAAACGCTATGGAAGGTATTCTGTCCAGCTTCGCCGCGGTTGAGAAATCACAATAGGCTTGCTCGATATAGGGATGGATGATCACCCTGTCATAATCCGGAATTTTTTGCTGATAGCTGTTGAGATCCGCCTTCAGGTGCCAGATGGTGACATCATCGATCTCAACGTCATTGGTAAGCAGCCGCAGTGAGTTTGCCAGATTGTGCGTCTGTGCGTTCGAAATGACCAACCACGATTCCACGAAAAACTCCCATCCATATCTTGTGTGAGCGACGAACCCGTAGCCGTTGCCCTCACATCAGGGGCGCAAGAGTTCGATTTCGCGCTCTTCACAGACCACGTCCTGAAATTCGGCGACGGGAGGTGGCAACATCTCGACCTTCCTGGCCGATGCCTCGGCCGGCTGGGATACGTAATGTCGTACGAAACATCGCATCACGTGCGCTACGCCAAGGTGATTTACCTCGCGATAGTCGTCCTCGTAATAGAGGCCGCCCGCATAGCTTCCGGTGATGATTTCATAGGAGGGAAAATAGTCCACCCAGCCGAAGCGTGAGAGCATCTGTTCGGCTGCCACCCGCAACACGGATTTGCTGTAGGTTGTCGAAACCAGGACGCTTCGGTTCTCATAAGTCGCGACCAGCGGCACCGGCGACACGGTGAGCAGCACTTTCACCTGGGGATTCACTGCTTTCAGTTTCTTGAGAAAAAGCGACAGATCATCGTTCACATTGTCGAGGGTAAGATTGATGAACTCGTGCTGATCGGGGTCGAAAGAACCAGCGGTGACGCCAGGCGCCAACGGAAAGATGGAACCGTCCGCCTTTGATCTCCATGCCTCGGTAAGCCCGAGAGTGAAAACCAGAACGTCGGAATCGACGAAAACCGACCGAACAGCCGCAAGATGGCGCCTGCGCGCCTCGGCAACGGCCTCGGCTGTTTCATAACCATCCGGCTCGATCTGCGGGCGATAGGGATCGACAAACCTGCCGTCCTTGCGCAACCACGCCTTTTTCAAGGGAACACGACCCTCGAACACCTCTTCGAAAAGTTGAAGCAGTTGCCGTGCCGTGTAGATATTTCCATATCGCGCGGAGAAAACGCCGAAGTTGCGCTTGGTGCGCTCCGCTTCGGGAAGCTCGCTTCCCTTTTCGGTAATGAAATAATGAAAGCCGATACGCTGGATTTGTCGCGAAATATGCTGAGCGAAACAGCTGCCGGCGGTTGCGACTTTTGACGTCTTGTCGATCGTGAATCTCGGATTGACGATAGGGTCGAACATGTGCGTTTCCACCCGTGCGACAGACCGCCGCCATAGTTGGTAATCCTGAATTCCCGCATATGGATTAGTCATGCATGTATCTCCGCCACAACGCTTGTGACCTGTTGAAAACGACTGCGAAAACCGGGCTCGACCTGAATCTCGTTCAGATCGTATCCCCGATAGACCTCGAAGCTGCGCTCGATGAATTTCTGCAATGAGATCAGCTTGTATTCGCCCGCAAGCTTGAAGAGATAGGAGCCATTGACGCCGAGCGCCTCTCCGATCTCGGGATAGACTGGTAGGCAGGCTGCCTCCACCATCGTGTCAAACGGCAGAATATCTGTCTTGTTAATCTCCACGTTCTGATTTTTGAGAAACGCCCGCGCGATATCGAAAATCGGCTGCGCCTTCGGGTGCCCCAAACTGTGCATGAAAATTTCCCCGCGTGACCAGCGCCGGAAAGAATTCGATAAATCGATTCCGAAGGTTGCGAATGTTGAAATGAGCCTATCTCTCGCGGGCTCCCATCGCGCAAGAAAACCGCACCGCTCATAAACGTCGCGGCGAAACAGCTTCAGTGTCTGCTCGACGTTCAACTCCGCCTGAAAGGCCGCGAGCGCGATCATCGACTGGCTAGCGGCCATCGGCTCGGTAATACGCGTCCCCCTTGCTCCGGCAAAACAGAAATCCGGGTGGTAGGCGTCAAATTCCAGGTTCGGAATCCTTTGGAGATTCCGTGCCGTCGAGAAGTCATAGCCGCTAAGCTCGACCTCGGGATTTACAATCACCCGATCATAGGTCGGGATCTTCTCCGCATAGTCCTGCGTATTCCGCTTGAATTGCCACACATCGACGCAATCAAGATGGAAGCTGTTGCTCAACAACTGCAACGAACGCGCAAGACCATACGTGTTGCAATTGGAAACCAACAGCCAACGCTCCATGGCACGCCCCTAACATATGCGCATTGACATCAAAATCCCGCCCACGCGATGCCGAATAGATAGCCCCTATGCTATTCATGGTTCGCAATGCGCAGTCCCCGGTTCTCTTGTTATCGGAAAGACAGAAGAGTTATTCTTCAGTTGTAGAAAGTGTAGAAAGACCTGTCTCAGCTGGCTCCATTGATGCTCCCAAAGCAATTGAGCGGTGCGTGAAGTAAACTGGCTGTGTCTCTACAATTCTATACAGATAGCGTCGTCCCCAGTCCGGTAGCGTCATATCGTGGAAACGCGCCAGGATTTCAGGCCACTGGCAGCTTCGCCAAAACCGAGTACAGGCTGGCGTCAGCCTTTCTATGCAAGGTAGATGAGCCAGCCCGCCGAAGACCCGCAAGGGAGAAATGATCGCGCAGCGCTTGTTTGCCAATCACCACCAGCGCGACTGCGGCTCGGCAGTGGCGGGGTACGCAGCAACATCAGCGCCCTCGATAACAAGATGAAAGCTTCTGGCGTTGCGGTTCTTGCTGATGGCCTTGAGCCGGCAAACCGCGGGAGCTCGATACCGTCTCGCTCCGAGGACGAGGTGCTCATCATCGGTGCGGAACACGGATGTGTTCTCCGTGTCGGCTACAGATTACTCAAGACGGAACGATACATTCACTTCGCGCAGCAATCTGCTGCGTTCTCACTCAAAATAACCTTTGGAAGAAATGGCGCACCCGAAGAGATTCGAACTCCTGACCCCCAGATTCGTAGTCTGGTGCTCTATCCAGCTGAGCTACGGGTGCGTGCCGAAACGGAAGGAACCGTTTGGTGTGGCGGTTCTCTAAAGCCTCCCTTGAGGGAATGCAAGTGGATTTGTGAAAAAGATCGCAATTTTCGTGCAAGATGCCGGCAAGCATCTGAAAATACTTAGCTTTCTTGGAAGCTCCGGCTGCGGTAGTCGTCAAGGGATACCGGACGGTCGGGAATTTCGATTCGGAACTGCGTTCCCGCCGCCGGCTTTTCCACCAGCGCAATGGTGCCGCCATGGGCCAGCACCAACTCTCTCGCAATCGCCAGGCCAAGGCCTGTGCCGCCGGAGCGCGCCGAGCCACGGAAGGCGGTGAAAAGGTTTTCGCGGGCTTTCTGCGGCATGCCGGGGCCGGTGTCATCGACGGTGATGCTGACGACGCTGCCGATTCGATGTGCCGAGACGGTGATGCGCCTGATGCTGTCCGGCGTGATCTCGCCGAAAGCGATCAACGCCTGATGAGCATTGCGGCAGAGATTGTGGATGACGCGGAACAGTTGCTCGCTGTCGGCGTCGACCTCCAGCTCGGGGCTGAGCTGCTCGACGAATTCTATGCCGCTTTCGGGATCGATCGCCAGGATATCGCGCACCTCGCCGATAAGCTCGACGAGATGAATCTTGCGCCGGCGCGGCGCGGATTCGGAGGTCTGGCCGTAGGACAGAACCTCGGTCGTATAGCCGACGGCGCGGTCGATGGTGCGCAGCAACTTGGGTGCAAAACGCTTGACCATAGGATCATCGACATCGACCAGCCTGTCCGACATCAGCTGCGCAGCCGACAATATGTTGCGCATGTCGTGGTTGATCTTCGACACGGCGAGGCCGAGGGCGGCCAGATTTTTCTGTTGTTTCAGCGTCTTCTGCAGCTGCGACTGCATCGAGGCGAGATGACGGCCGGCAACGGCGAGCTCATCGCCCCCCTTGTCGGGCACCAGCACGCGGCCTGGATCTTCCGGATCGTCCGAATAAGCCTGCATGCTGTCGGTGAGGCGGCGGATCGGCCGGATCATCATGCGATTGATCGCAAAGAAAATCAGCGTCGCGGTGAATAGCGAGATCAGGATCGACATGAAGAAGACGCTGCCGGAATAGGCGAGCATCGCATTGCGCAGGCGCGTATCTTTCAGCACCACCTCGATGCCGCTGCCGGCATCGCCGCCCACCGGGCCGAAGACGCGGATGATGCGGTTGCCACCGAACAGCAGCGTGTCCAGCGCATCCTTGATGGCCGTCAGCTGCGACACATCGCTCAGATCATACATGTCGTCGACGGAAGCCGGCATCTCGGCCGTCGCCAGCAGGCGAGATGTGCCGTCCTTGCGCAAAACGATGGCCCGGGTGCCCGTGGCCATCAGAGTTTCCTTCTGCAGCGCGCGGGGCAGCTCGGCCGGCTGCAGGCCGTCGATGACGATTGCGGCGGCGGCGGCCGTGTTCAGGCGATCTTCCAGCCAGCGCAGCCGCATATTGGCAACGGAGGGCACGAAGATCAGCACTTCGGCGATAAGAATGAAGCCGACGGTGAGGATGAGAAGCTTGCCGGAGAGGCCGCCGAAAATGCCGGTAGGCCTGCAAAACTGGGACAGTCGACCCTTCTCGGCCTTGCCGGCCTTCGCGGTATCCCTGCCCTGCTCACTATCCATTTCAATTGTCCCGCTTCGCCGCTAAGCGACCTGATGGCGACGTATCGAAACTAGATAATAGGTGATTATGGGCTTTTTTCCAATCGCTTCCCGGCTTTGATACCGCAACAGGCTCGGCAAGGGTGGTGGCGGCGCTCAAGCAAGGCCGCACCGCCCTGCCAAAGAGATCAGAATTCTTCCCAATTCTGCGTCGTGGCGGCTGGCGACCGGGCGGCATTGCCGCCAAAGGCCGTGGCAACCTTGTCGATCATCCGACGGGCCGGCGAGGCCGCCGGACGGTGTGTTTCGGCGCGTGCCGGCACCGGGGCGGACGGGGCGCCTCCATCAACCTTGAAGCGGGAGACAAGCCGCACCAGACCATCGGCTTCGCCCGCCAGACGATGGGTCGCGGCCGAGGTCTCCTCGACCATTGCCGCATTGCGCTGCGTGACCTCGTCCATCTGATTGACGGCCTTGTTGACCTCGGACAGGCCCGTTGCCTGTTCCCGCGCCGCCGTCGCGATGGAATGGATGTGGTCGTTGATCTTGAGCACGCGGGCTTCGATGGTCGCCAACGCTGAGCCGGTGTCCTGCACCAGCTTGACGCCGACCTGCACCTGATCTCCCGATTTGCCGATCAGCGCCTTGATGTCCTTGGCCGCGGTGGCGGAGCGCTGGGCGAGCTCGCGTACTTCCTGGGCAACGACGGCAAAGCCCTTGCCCGCCTCGCCGGCGCGCGCAGCCTCCACGCCGGCGTTCAGCGCCAGCAGATTGGTCTGGAAGGCGATATCGTCGATGACGCCGATGATCTGGCTGATTTCGCCGGACGCCTGCTGGATCCGGCCCATGGCGTCGATGGCGTTGCGAACCACCGTGCCGGAGCGCGCGGCATCGTCCTTGGCTTCGCTGACCATGACACTCGCCTCGCGCGCCCGTTCCGTCGAGTTCTGGACGACGGAGGTGATCTCATCAAGCGCCGCCGAGGTTTCCTCGAGAGCGGCGGCCTGCTGCTCGGTGCGCTTGGAGAGGTCGTCGCTGGCGTGGCGCATCTCGTTGGTATTGGAGTTGATCGAGCTTGTCGTCTCGCGCACCTCGCGCATGGTGCCCTTGAGCGTCGCAAGCGTCGCGTTGACGTTCTGCTGCAATTCCGCGAAAGCGCCCTGGAATTCGCCCTTCATGGCCTGCGTCAGATCGCCATCGGCCAGGCTTGCGATGACGCGACGAACCTCGCCGATGCCGACATCGACGCTGACCAGCAATTCATTCACATTGCTGGCGAAGCGATTGAGGTTGGCGTCACCATAATCCCTATCGATGCGACGACTGAAGTCGCCGGCGGCCGCAGCTGAAACGGCCAGCGACATGCTCGATTGAAGCTCATCGCTTCTGGCGCGCATGGCCGTTTCCTCGGCATTCATGCGGCGAACGGCCTTGCCATTTTCCTTGAAGACATCGACAGCCGCAGCCATCTCGCCAATTTCGTCAGGACGACCGGCAAACGGCACGTCGATATCGAATTTGCCGTCAGCAACCTGCTTTATGGCGTCCGTTACCTTGCGGATCGGGCGGCTCAAATGAACCGTGCCGATATAGGCGCCCAGACCAACGCCGGCGCCGATGCCGGCGATCATGATGCCAAGGACGACCCAAAGAACATTGCCGTGGAAGGTGGCAATTTCACTTTCAGCCCTGGCAAGCTCTGCCTTGTCGGTCTGGACGACGGCATCGATCTCAGCCTGAAAGGCTTTGCGATTGGCGCGGTTCGCCTCGTTGTTGCCCTGTTTGCTGGCTGCATCGGGACCATCCGTTACGCCGAGGCGCGCCGTCTCCGTGCGGAAGCCACGAAACTCTTGGGCGCGGGTCTGCAATTTGGAAAATTCCGCTTTTTGGTCGTCGGGGACCAGAGGCGCCCAGGCCGCAAGTACCTTGTCGATCTCATCAAGATCGCCCATCAATCCGTCGGCGAAGCTCTTGGAATCCTTCGCCGAAGCGGCGGCGTAAATACCGCGCGCTTCCATGACGACTGCGGTCACGTAGCGATTGAGGTGCTCACCCATATAGGCGCGGCTGGCTGTCTGCTCGTAACTCTGTAATTTCTGGTCATATTGATGCAGAGCATAAAGAGCGGTGCCGCCGATCAAGAGCGCCGCGCCAGTCATAACTGATACAAGCAGATTTATTTTGCCGCGAATTTTCACAATATACCTCCGGCGCCGAGCCCATCCCCCAGAAATCGATGGGTTTTCCCAGCATTTACCTAGATATCGGCTAAATTGATTAATGTTATATTGCGGTAATTTTAATCAAAACAGGCCTATCCGGAGCTATTTCGTCTTTATATTTCAGTGACTACTGAATTATATTGCTAGCTTGGTAATCGAGCAGACGGAATGATGGACCAGCGTGCAACAATGGGCGATCGACCGGCTGAAATCCCTGATTCAAAGGAATTTACGGCGGTATAATTGACTCTCCGGGCCTTGATCCGTATAAGCCCGCGCACGTCCGGTCACGGAGCCTGCATTTGCGGGCCAAGTCCGTTCGCCATAATCAACAACGCTGCTTGCTGTTAAGGCAAAGCTCAAGAAGGGCCGCACTCCGCGGTGTTTAAATAAATGAAGCGTACCTATCAACCATCCAAGCTTGTTCGCAAGCGTCGCCACGGCTTCCGTTCGCGTATGGCCACCAAGGGCGGTCGCGCGGTTCTTTCCGCTCGCCGTAGCCGCGGCCGCAAGCGTCTTTCGGCCTAACGGCCGAAATGCCCGATAGTCGAGGATGGCGGGCAAATTGACGAATGAACGACCCAATAAGACTGTCGGGCGGCTGAAAAGCCGGCCGCAGTTCCTTGCAGTCCGCGAAGGTGAGAAGCGCAGAGGCGGCTTCTTCCTCCTAGAGATGCTGGATCGCAAGCTCACCGACGCCGACCCCCGCGTTGGTTTTACCGTTACAAAAAAACATGGCAACGCAGTGGAGCGTAACCGCATGCGGCGCAGGCTGAAAGAAGCCGTGCGGCTTCATGCCGGGTTTGCAATGCAGCCCGGACACGACTATGTGGTTGTCGCGCGGCGCGATGTGCTGACCGCACCTTTCGAAAAATTGGCAAGCGAACTCGTAAGCCGCATCGAAACCAGGCCGAAACATCGGCGGTCGGAAACGGACCGCTCCAGGAAAGTATGATGGAAAACAAACGCAATTACTTCATTGCAATTGCACTGTCAGTGCTGATTGTTCTTGCCTGGCAGTTTTTCTACATGAACCCGCGCCTTGAAGCGCAGCGCCAGGCCGAACAGGCCGCCAAGCTGCAGCAGCAGTCGCAGCAGGCCCAGCAGACGACGCCAGCAGCCGCTGGCGCAGGCGCTGCGGTCAACGGTTCGCTACCGGCAGGCGGCCAGACCGCGCCGACGGTGCTGTCACGCGACCAATCGGTTGCCAAGACCGCTTCTTCGCGCATCACGATCGATACGCCTGCACTCGCCGGCTCCATCAACCTGGAGGGCGCGCGCCTCGACGACCTCAGGCTCAAGACCTATCACGAAACCGTCGATAAGAGCAGCCCGATCATCACGCTGTTCAGCCCGGCCGACACCAAGGATGGTTACTTTACCGAGCTCGGCTATGTCGGCAGCGACGCCACCGGCGCAGTCCCCGGCCCTTCGACCGTCTGGACCCTTTCGAGCGGCGACAAGCTGACCGACAAGACGCCGGTGACGCTGACCTATACCAATGAGAAAGGCATCACCTTCTCGCGCACGATTTCCGTCGACGATCGCTACATGTTCACGATCAGCGACAAGATCGCTAACAGCGGCCAGGCACCGGTTTCGCTGTCGAGCTATGGCCGCGTAACCCGCTACAACAAGCCGGAGACGCCATCTGCCTACGTTCTGCACGAAGGCTTCATCGGCGTCATCGGCGATGACGGCCTGATCGAGACCAAGTATGCGGCAACCGAGAAAGAAGCCACGACGCCTGCCAAGTCGACCGGCGGCTGGCTCGGCATGACGGACAAGTACTGGGCCGCAACCATCGTGCCGCCGCAGACGACGGCCTATGATGCCCGCTTCTCGCACTTCAGCGAGGGCACGCCGCGCTATCAGGCCGACTATAAGCAGGACGCCATCACGGTTGCTCCCAACCAGTCGATCGAGTTGAAGAACCTCGTCTTCGCCGGCGCGAAAGAAGTACCGGTCATCGACCGCTACGAAACCAGCTACTCGATCCCGCGCTTCGACCGCCTGATCGACTGGGGCTGGTTCTATTTCATCACCAAGCCGATGTTCAAGCTGATGGATTTCTTCTTCCGCTACTTCGGCAATTTCGGCGTCGCCATCCTCTGCACCACCATCGTGGTCAAGGCATTGTTCTTCCCGCTCGCCAGCAAGCAATATGCTTCGATGGCGAACATGAAGCGCATGCAGCCGAAGATGGAAGAGCTGAAGGCGAAATTCGGCGACGACCGAATGGGGCTGCAGCAGGCGACGATGCAGCTCTACAAGGAAGAGAAGATCAATCCGATCGCGGGCTGCTGGCCGGTGCTCTTGCAGATTCCGATCTTCTTTTCGCTCTACAAGGTGATCTACATCACCATCGAGATGCGCCATGCGCCGTTCTTCGGCTGGATCCAGGACCTTTCCGCTCCGGATCCGACCTCGATCGTCAATCTCTTCGGCCTGCTGCCGTTCGCGGCTCCCACCATCCTGCATCTCGGCGTCTGGCCGATGATCATGGGCGTCACCATGTTCCTGCAGATGCGCATGAACCCGACGCCGCCTGATCCGACCCAGGCGATGATCTTCACCTGGATGCCGCTGGTGTTCATGTTCATGCTTGCAAGCTTCCCGGCCGGCCTCGTCATCTACTGGGCCTGGAACAACACGCTCTCGGTCATCCAGCAGTCGATCATCATGAGACGCCACGGCGTGAAGGTGGAACTCTTCGACAATCTGAAGGGCCTGTTCAAACGAAAACCGGCGCCATCGAAATGAACCAAAAAGCCCCGCTTCGGCGGGGCTTTTCTTTTTCGGGAAGGATTTGGTGTTGCGACGAGGTCATCGTCTCAAGGCGCATGACCTGCATTGAGATGCTGGCGGAAGAACGCCAAAACCTCATCATCGAAGGACTTGTGGAACGCAGCCCTGTCAAAACCTGCCTGATCGGAGCAAATCTCCGGCTGTGATCTGGCCAAGGCCGGCGGGCATGGCGCCAGGAAGGCGAAATGCGCCGAACCAGGCACGATGTGAAAGTCGGGTTTGTTCGGCAAATTATCATCAAGCATTGCGACGCTCTTCGGCAGCACGCCGTCGCCTCCCTGCTCGGAACTCCAGAGCTGGATGGGGGCTTTGACGGCCCGCAGGCTCGCCTTCATCGAGAAGAAGCTAAGCGGATCGGCAAGGACAAAAGCCTTGATGCGCGGGTCTCGTGTGAGCGGCGTTACCGGTATTTCGTTTCGGCGGATTTCGCCGCAGATCGGGGCCGGTTCGGGGCATGAGACGGTGGCATCGCGGAAATCCGGAACGGCGCCGGCAAGCACCAGACCGGTATAGCCGCCGCGGGAAAAGCCAAAGAAGCCGATGCGGTCCGGATCGATCTTGGCTCTCTCTTTCCACCCCGTCAGCAGAAAATCGATAAGGCGCTTCACGTCCTGCGGTCGCTGGAACATGATTGAGATATCGCCGGCCCGGCTGGGATCGGAGAAATTGTCGCCGGGATGATTGAGCGCGACCACCAGGAAGCCCTTATCCGCAAGCGTCTCGGCGACATCGTGATGATTGAGGGAACCGCCGCCATGGCCATGCGAGATGACGACCAGTGGCAGCTTCTCGCCTGTAATGGCACAACCGCGGACGGCCGGGACGGTGATCGGCCCGAGTTGGAGTTCGTTTGCCTGGGTCGCGCAGGGCGACCAGACAAAGCCGTTCAAGGCAGGATCGTCGGCGCTGGCCGGCACCTCGATCGGCATCAGACCCGCCGCCTGAACCGCTGTTGCCACAAATCCGAGGGCGATGAGAAAGCCAATTTTGATAAGGTGCATTTCCTTCTCCAGAGAATATCGAAAAACACAAAGAGATAGAGTTCGGCGAATCCCCTCAGGGTCAGCCGCTCGTTCGAGATAGAGATGTGAGATGGTTGGGCGCTTAGGCGCTGTCGGCGCCGCGAATTGGGATTAGCAGATAGGTGGCAATTTCATGCTCCATCACCTTGGCCGGATGATTGAGGTAAAGCTCGATGACCGGGCGATCGTCGGGTTCGAAACCGCTCTGCGGCAGCCAGCTGCCGAAGAGCGTCTGAAAGGTCGAGGAAATCAAGGCATAAGGTCCCATGAGCCGATAGCTGGCATAGCGTCCGCCCGGCACATCATATCGCTCAAGCCCTTCTGTCGCGTTGCTATGGTCCGGAAGAACCACTCCCGCGAAATACCGGAACCCCTCACCCTGTTCCGGATCGCCGGAACCAACGCCGACACGGACGAGATCGGTCCACGCCAACCCGGATTCCGATAGTTTTTGCGCGAGACGACGGAAAGTATGAGGGATGGTCTGGGCCGGGCCTTCGTGGTGCAAGCCGAATAGCGTCGCCGGCGGCCGATCGCCCACCGTCACCGAGGGCAGGTTTGCCGCAATCGCTTGCTGCTGCTGTTGGAAAGCGGTCGGGCTCAGGCCCGTCAGGCTGCGGAAGGCGCGCGCGAAGCTCTGAGAACTGTCATAGCCGGCCTCCAAAGCCGTCTCGGTAACCGAAGCGGGGCTTGCGGCCAGCTGATATGCCGCCTGCGCAAGCCGCACCCGCCGTATGGTGGCGGCAACGCTTTCGCCTGTCATTGCGCGATAGAGCCTGTGAAAATGAAAGGGGGAAAAGTGCGCGACTGCCGCCAGGCTTTCGACGGAATGCGGTGCCGACGGATCGACCATGATTGCCTCGACGACCCGCGCTATGCGCCGACGATAGCTCTGTTCAGTGACTGTTTTCATGGTACCGAGCTTTAGCACGATCTGCGTGGTTCAGCGGTGCAGCAATTGCGGATTTTGCCTCGTCGCTCTCGAAATGGAAGAGATGCTCCAGCGCCAATCCAGCGATCAAAACTTGACTTTCACGGATAAAACCCCGAAGCCAGACCACTCATTCAAGCAAAAGACCGCGAGCGCATGGCAGACCAGACGATAAAAGACGACAAGCCGCTTTTCGGGCGTCCGTGGATCTTCATCCGCGGCGTGCCGGCGATGAAGTTCCTGCCACCGGAAGGACCGGCGGAAGTGGCCTTTGCCGGACGCTCGAATGTCGGGAAATCGTCGCTGATCAATGCGCTCGTCGGCCATAAGGGCCTGGCACGGACGTCGAACACGCCAGGCCGCACGCAGGAGCTCAATTACTTCGTTCCTGATGGCTTTTCGGGCGAGAATGGCGATCTGCCGCCTATGGCCCTGGTGGACATGCCCGGCTATGGCTATGCGCAGGCCCCGAAGGAACAGGTCGACGCCTGGACAAAGCTGGTGTTCGATTATCTGCGAGGGCGCACGACGCTGAAGCGCGTCTATGTGCTCATCGACAGCCGTCACGGCATCAAGAAGAACGATGAGGAGGTGCTCAGCCTGCTCGACAAGGCCGCTGTTTCCTATCAGATCGTCCTGACCAAGACCGACAAGATCAAGGAAGCCGGCCTGCCGAGGCTGCTGGCCGAAACCGCCGAAAAGACCCGCAAGCGCGCGGCCGCCTATCCCGGCATTCTCTCCACCTCTTCGGAAAAGGGCGATGGCCTCGAGGAGTTGCGCGAGGCGATCAGGCTGACGGTTGGAATTCCCGTCTGAATATCATATCGATTGAATGTGGTCGCCGCCCCGAGCTTGTGCGAGGGGAGCGGCGACCACGTTATCTTTGATGATTACATCTTCGGCAGCAAGACCTTGTCGACGACGTGAATCACGCCATTCGACTGCTTGACGTCGGCGATGGTGATGTGGGCCGTGCCGCCGGCTTCGTCGGTCAGGGTGAGCTTGCCGCCCTTGTCCATGGCCTTGATAACGCAACCACCGACCGTCTTCAGGTCGTATTCGCCGCCATTGCTCATCGACATTTTCTTGATGGCGGCAGCCATATCGTCACCGGAAACGACATGGCAGGTCAGGATCTTCGTCAGCGTTGCCTTGTTTTCGGGCTTCAGCAGATTTTCGACGGTCCCGGCCGGCAGCTTCTTGAAGGCTTCGTTGGTTGGAGCAAAGACGGTGAACGGGCCCTTGCCTTCGAGTGTATCGACAAGGCCTGCTGCCTTCACGGCCGCAACGAGGGTCGTATGGTCCTTCGAATTGACGGCATTCTGGATGATGTTCTTGCTTGCATACATCGCTGCGCCACCGACCATCGGGTCCTTGGCGTAAGCCAGGCTCGCGCCGGCCGAAACCATTGCAGCCACAGCACCGATGCGAATCACGGACTTGATCATGACTTTTCCTCTTCCTCTTTTTTGCCCCGATCAGGCGGGGTCAGAAGAAGATACGGTGGGTGCGGAAAAGAGTTTCAGCCGCGATTGTTTTTCGAGGGAAGGTTTCGTCAGGGAAGATGAATGGTGCCCGATGCCACCACTTCGCCCGTGGGTTTGCCGGTCGGCGAGCCGCCAAAGGGCTCGACGCTGACCGCGATGATGGCGCCCTCGGTCAATTTACCGTGAAGTTCCGGCGGCAGGGTGATTTCGCCCTCGCCTGTTTGCGGCAGGATACCCAGCGCCTCAGCCGGATCGCTACCACGAATCAGCCAGAGTTCCAGCGATTTCTCTTCCGGCTTGCCGGCGGCGACGGGTGTCACCTTCAAGCGGCCGTTGGCGACATCATAATTAGCCAAAAGATTGATGGCATTGTTCTGGCCGGCCAGCGAAGCGCTGAGCTGCTTACCAGCTGCAGGCCGCAAGGCAGCCTCATTGGTGATCGTAAAGACCAGGACGCCCGCGACCAGAAACAGCGACCCAAACGCGACGGAACGCCAGAGCGTGAGGGAATTCCAGAGATTGGCGCCAAGTGCAGAATTCCCGAAAATGCGCTTTTCGATCTTCGGATACACCGAAGCGGCAGGTGTTACTCTCTCGTATTCCTCATTGAATTCAGAGAGGTTCTGTTCCCAGCGGTTGACGATGGCGGCAAACTGGCGATCGCTGCGCATGCGCCGCTCGACCTTCTGCCGATCCTCCAGCGAGAGCACGCCAAGCACGTATTCTCCGGCCAGGACTTCGTCGCGGGAGCGGCCTCCCTTGCTTTGATCGGGCATACTCATCGGTCCATGCACTCTCTTAGTCTGATCAGGCTTCGTCGCAGCCAGGTGCGCATCGTATTCAAAGGCACCGAATGTTGATCGGCGAGTTCCTGGTAGCTCAAGCCCTCGACATAGGCACCACGAACAGCCCGCGCACGATCAGCTTCCAACTCTTCCATGCACCTGTCAATGCGCCTGCCCTCTCCCTTGACGATTGCTTGTTCTTCAGGGTCGGGTTCGGTGTCGGCAAGGTCATATGCAGCATCGATTTCATCAGCAACAGGCTTGCGGGCACGAATGAAATCGATCGATCTGTTACGGGCGATCGCCGTCAGCCAAGGCATTGCCGGTCCTTCGGACACGGCAAATTGCTCGGCTCGCTGCCAGATCTTCACGAAAACCTCCTGCAAAACCTCTTCTGCGTCCGTCTTGTTAGCAATGATACGCAGGCAGACGCCGTAGAGTTTCGGACTCGTGCTCTTATAAAGGGCGGCAAAAGCCTTTTGGTCACGCATGGCGACGCGGCCGATAAGCGTTTCTATCTCCTCGCTCGCCATTCGATTCCCCGCTTGCGGCACATTCGACAATCTTTAAGAGAAAAGTCTCCGCTGGCAAGCGCGGCAGCGAAATCAATTTCACCAGTTCCAATATGACGCCGAGCAAACTAATCCTGACATCATTATTCCCTCTGTCAAAAACTTGAGATAAAAGGCCGCGAACAATTTCGAAGGGTGCACCATGTCCGAAGCCCACAGCGAACTCCAAGCCAGCCTGCTCGCACAGGCGCTGCCCTACATGCAGCGCTACGAAAACAAGACCATCGTTGTAAAATACGGTGGCCACGCCATGGGCAATGTCGAGCTCGGCAAGGCGTTCGCGGCGGATATCGCACTTCTGAAGCAATCCGGCGTCAACCCGATCGTCGTGCATGGCGGCGGCCCGCAGATCGGCGCCATGCTGACGAAGATGGGCATCGAATCGAAATTCGAAGGCGGCCTGCGCGTCACCGACCAAAAGACGGTCGAGATCGTCGAAATGGTGCTCGCCGGCTCGATCAACAAGGAAATCGTCGCGCTCATCAACCAGACCGGCGAATGGGCGATCGGCCTTTGCGGCAAGGACGGTAACATGGTCTTCGCCGAAAAGGCGCACAAGACCATCAAGGACCCGGATTCCAACATCGAGCGCGTGCTCGATCTCGGCTTTGTCGGCGAAGTGGTCGAAGTCGACCGCACGCTGCTCGACCTGCTTGCAAAGTCGGAAATGATCCCAGTCATCGCTCCGGTCGCTCCCGGTCGTGATGGCGCCACCTACAATATCAACGCCGACACCTTTGCCGGTGCGATCGCCGGCGCGCTCAGCGCCACGCGCCTGCTCTTCCTGACGGATGTCCCGGGCGTGCTCGACAAGCAGGGCCAGCTCATCAAGGAACTGTCCGTCTCCCAGGCGCATGCGCTGATCGCCGACGGCACGATTTCCGGCGGCATGATCCCGAAGGTCGAAACCTGCATCGACGCCATCAAGGCCGGCGTTCAGGGCGTCGTCATCCTCAACGGCAAGACGGCGCACTCGGTCCTGCTCGAAATCTTCACCGAACACGGCGCCGGCACGCTGATCGTTCCATAGGAAAAACGCCCCTTCCTTTGCAGGAAAGGGCGCGTTTTGCCGTCGGCAACGATGGCATCAGCCGAAGTCGGTCGAGCGGGTGAGATCTTCCCAGGCGGTTATCTCCTCGCTGAAGGCGGCAATTCTTCCGCGCACGAGGTTTAACGCGTCCGTCCCGAGCAAGAGATGGGCGGGCGGATTTTCTGAAGCTACCAGCGCCAGTATCGCGGCCGCCGCCTTGTGCGGGTCGCCGGCCTGATTGCCGTTCTTCTCCTCGCGCGCCTTTCGGATCGGATCAAACAGTTGATCGTAATCCGAAATGCTGCGGCCGGAGCGCACCATGGAACGGCCCGCCCAATCCGTGCGGAACGAGCCGGGCGCAACCGCCGTCACATGGATGCCGAAACCCGCTACCTCTTTCGCCAGCACCTCGCTGATGCCCTCCAGCGCGAACTTGCTGCCGCAATAATAGGCGATGCCGGGCATGGTAATGAAACCGCCCATCGAGGTGATATTGATGATGTGGCCGGTGCGGCGGCGACGCATGAAGGGCAATACCGCCTTGATCATCGCAACGGCGCCGAAGACGTTGACATCGAAC
Organism: Rhizobium sp. A22-96; assembly: GCF_053521805.1. Lineage (NCBI taxonomy): Bacteria > Pseudomonadati > Pseudomonadota > Alphaproteobacteria > Hyphomicrobiales > Rhizobiaceae > Rhizobium > Rhizobium sp. A22-96. Next base: position 357,873 of record NZ_JBNWDQ010000005.1, on the reverse strand, counting down.
TGGCGCCGCATCTCGTCGAGCGGAGATTCCTCCAGAGTGCCCTCGTGACCGTAGCCGGCATTGTTGATCAAGACATCGATCGGACCCACCTCCTCTTCGATACGTGTAATGGCGGGCTCGATCGCGGCAAAATCGGTCACATCGAGCAGAAAGGCCCTGGCTCGGCCCGGCTCCATGGCCTCGAATTGCGTCTTGCCCTCGGCATTGCGAACCGTGCCGACGACAAGGTGGCCGGCGCCAAGCGCCGCTTCGGCGAAGGCACGACCGAAACCAGAGCTGACGCCGGTGATAAGAAAAATCTTGTTGTCTTTCGAACTCATGGAGAACTCCTGGCTGTTGGCGCGGCATACCCGATGAGCAGCCGCGTTCCCCTAAGTGGATCCGACCTGGCCAGCAGTCCAATATATTGCGGTGGCTTTGTTCATATCTTAAAGATATTTCGCTTTTGAATCGGAATATGGACCGATGGAACTACGCCACCTCAGGTATTTTCTCGCCGTCGCCGAGGAGCTGAATTTCACCCGCGCCGCGCGGCGCATAGGCATCGGTCAACCACCGCTCAGCAATCAGATCCGGGATCTCGAGGACGAAATCGGAGCGCCGCTGTTTCGTCGCATGCCGCATGGCGTGGAATTGACGGAGGCGGGGCAAGTCTTCCTGCCGGAAGCACGCACGATCGTGGCGAAGGCCGGAGAGGCAAAGGCGCTGGCGCTGCGAGCGGCGCGTGGCGAGCTCGGGCGATTGCGGGTCGGCTTTACCGGCTCGGCGGCTTTCAGCCCCATCGTGCCGTCATCGGTGCGCAGCTTTCGCCGCGCCTATCCGGAAATCGATCTGACTTTGGAGGAAGCGCATACGACGCGGCTGCTGGAGCGGCTTGGCGCCGAGGAACTGGACGCCGTCTTCATCCGGCCGGGCCACGCCGATCCGCCCGCTTTCCGTTCGCATGCGCTCGGCGAGGAAGCCATGGTGATCGCCCTGCCTTCGGGGCACCCTCTGGCGGAGGCGGAGAGCCTGCCGCTGTCGTCCCTAGCCGACGAGCCCTTCGTGCTCTTTCCTCGTACCGCCGGCCCCAGCCTGTTCGACGGGATCATTGCGGCCTGCAGACAGGCAGGCTTCGAACCGATCCTGGGCCAGATCGCGCCGCAGATCACCTCGATCGCCAATCTGATCGCCGTGGAACTCGGCGTCTCGGTGGTGCCGTCGGCGGTGGCGCAAATCCGGGTTCCCGGCGTTACCTATGTTCCGATTGCGGGGAACGGACCGGTGGCGCGGCTGACGCTCGCGACGCGCCGCGATGAGCGCTCCGCCGTCGTGCAGAATTTCATCGCGCGCGTGCTGGCGACCAAAGCCGAGCTCGTGTGATCAGGACGGACGATAAATCCCCTCGGCCTCGCTTTTCAGCATTCCCATGACCGAGCGGTAGGGCGCCGGGCCGTAGCTGATGCGGCTGACGCCCAAGCCAGCCATGGTCATGTTGTCCGGGGTTGTCGGGCGCACCATGATGTTAACAGGCAAGGAAGAGTGTTCGCAGAGCGCGGCGATCAGCTCAGGCTCGACGAGGCCCGGTGCAAAGAAGCCGCTCGCTCCGGCCTCGGCAAAGGCATCGGCGCGGCGATAGGCCTCGTCCAGCAGGATCTGATGGTGTGCCATATCGCTTTCCTGAAGAAAAAGATCGGTGCGGGCGTTGATGAACAACGGTATTTCCCGCCGATCAGCCATCTCCCTGATGGCGCGGATGCGTGCCGCCTGCAGCTCGATCGGATGGACGCCATGCCCGCCGACTACCTGATCCTCGAAATTGATGCCGATGGCGCCGTGATCCATGATCTTTTCGACATTGGCCGCGACGGCCTCGGGCTCCACCGCGTAACCGCCTTCGAAATCCACGGAGAGCGGCAATGGGCTCGTCACCGAAATCAGCCGGGTCGTCACCGCCAGCAACGATAGCGGTATCGCCTCGCCATCGCCAAAGCCGTTGGCTGCGGCAACGGACCAGCTTCCGGTCGCGAGCGCCTTGGCACCCGCCTCCGTGACCGCCTTGGCCGAACCGGCATCCCAGATGTTGAAAAGAACGAGCGGCTCACCCTTCTTGTGCAGCCGCGCGAATTCCAGCGCCTTTTCCACCTCACTCATCGCATCCCCTCCGAAAAGCCCAGGCGGGCGAATTTCTCTCCACGACCCCAAAGAACGTAAGCTTTTCCTCACCTTGCAAATAGAGCAAAACCCCGGAAATCAATGGTAGAATCATAGCCGGCATTAGATCGCGCGACAATATCTGCAAGGAAGCTCACATATCGGCATGAATATTTCCTTTTCCTTGCAGCGGGCGGCATGTCATAAGGCGGCCATGAGCCAGACAAAGACGCTATCCGAGCCTTCGGACTTCTCCGACATCCGCGATTGGGTGTTCGATCTCGACAACACGCTCTATCCGCATCATGTCGATCTCTTCGCGCAGATCGACAAGAACATGACGGCCTATGTCTCGGCCCTGCTGCAGATGGAGCGTGAAGACGCCCGCAAGCTGCAGAAGCAATATTACCTCGAGCACGGCACAACCTTGCAGGGGCTGATGATCCATCACGGCATCGATCCCAATGAGTTCCTCGAAAAGGCCCATGCGATCGACTATTCGGCGCTGACGCCGCAGCCGGAACTGGCCGCCGCCATCAAGGCGCTGCCGGGACGCAAGTTCATCTTCACCAACGGCAGCGTCAAGCATGCCGAGGCGACTGCCGGTGCACTCGGCATCCTCGACAATTTCGATGACATCTTCGATATCGTCGCCGCCGATTTCGTGCCGAAACCGGCCGGCAGCACCTATGACAAGTTCATGAGCCTCAATCGCGTGGATACGAAGAAGGCTGCCATGTTCGAGGACCTGCCGCGCAACCTCACCGTGCCCAAGGCGCTCGGCATGAAGACCGTGCTTCTGGTGCCCCAAAATCTCGAAACCGCCATTGTCGAATGGTGGGAGCAGACAACCGGTGAAGACGATCACATCGACTACGTCACCGATGATCTCACGACCTTCCTCAAGGCCCTGGCTTAACCATTCCTTAGGATGGGGTTACGAAAGTTTCATCCGCCTTACAGAGGTTTAATTGGTTGTTTTGGGCCGCCAGCCGTATCGTTTGACCATTCCTCGACACGAAAGGAAAAGCGATGAACGGGAAAAAACTTCTTCTGACCGGGCTTTCCGCAACCCTTCTTCTGGGTGCTGTGGCGCAGGGCGCACTTGCCGCTCCTCACGATGGCAATGATTGGGGCGGCCGTCATCACGGTCATCACCAGGGCCGCTGGCACAGGCCGCATTTTTCGCCTGAAGTCCTTTACGTGCGCATGCTGAAGGAATTCGGCAATCCTGGCGACACGAAGCTGACCAAGGATGAGGTCAAGGCCGGCGTCGACAAGATCTTCGACCAGATCGACGTCAACCATGACGGCCAGATAACCCCCGGCGAATACAAGACCTATCGCCAGGCGCAGATCAAGCAGTGGAAGGCCGAGCACGCCAAGGCCGACGGCGATCAGGCCCAAAATGCCCAGCCGCAGGCTAATCAGGCCCAAGGTGATCAGGCACAGAACAGCCAGGCTCCGGCCGCCGATCAGTCCAAGGGCGATCAGGCCCAGAATGACGATAACAAGGGTGACAACGGCAATCGTCATCACCGTCCGCATGGCCGCTTCGCGCACGAAGGTGGCTTCATGCGCGGCGCCATGATCTTCCGCTTTGCCGATACCGACCAGAGCGGCCAGATCAGCAAGAAGGAAGCTGAAGACGCCATGAACAAGCTCTTCGATCGTCTGGACCGCAACCACGATGGCGTGGTCAACCTGGACGACATGCCGGGCCGACCGTTGCTCTAAATCAAGCAACACTCCCCGCCGATCAAAGGACCCGCCTTCGCGCTTCGAGGCGGGTCTTTCTTCGCTCAGTGGCCGTTTTCGTGCTCGTAGAAGTCCGTAACGATCTTCCAGGCGTCATCTGCGGTGTCGACGAAGCTGATCAGGTTCACATCGTCGGGCGCAATGGTGCCGAATTCGGCAAGCGCGTCGAAATTGATGATGCTGCGCCAGAACTTCTCGCCGAAGAGGATCAACGGAAGACGCTCCATGCGGCCGGTCTGGATGAGCGTCAGGCATTCGAACAGCTCATCGAGCGTGCCGAAGCCTCCAGGAAACACGGCGATCGCCTTGGCGCGCACCATGAAGTGCATCTTGCGGATCGCGAAATAATGGAAATTGAAGCTGAGCTCCGGCGTGACGTAGACATTCGGGGCCTGCTCATGCGGCAGGACGATGTTGAGGCCGATCGAAGGCGCACCCTCTTCGGACGCGCCGCGATTGCCCGCTTCCATCACGCCCGGCCCGCCGCCGGTGACTACGACATATTCATGGAAATCGAAGCCTGCCGAATAGCGCGAGCAAAGCCGGGCGAATTTGCGCGCTTCCTCGTAATAGACCGATGCGGCCTCGAGATTGGCGCGCTGCACGTCGTTGCGCGCCGCCCAGGCATTGGTGCCGGGTGCGGGGATGCGCGCGCCGCCGAACATGACGACGGTCGACTTGATGCCGCGTTCGGTCAGGGACATTTCGGTCTTCAGCAATTCCAGCTGCAGGCGGATCGGCCGCAACTCCTCACGGCAGAGAAAATCCTCATCCGCATAGGCAAGCCTGTAGGAAGGCGACATCGACTGCGGTGTGCGCGGCACGGATTCAGCTCGCTTCTTGTCCGCCGAACTCGTCTTCAAGGGGTCCCATACCCCATCCTTGCGCCGCAGCTTGCCGTTCTTCGCCTTGCTCATTTAATCTTGCCTTTCAAATCGATCATGCCGGCCGCTCTGCTTGTGGCAGTGACGGCCAAGCCCTTGCATATGTCCCTACAGCGGCCCGATGCCAAGCTCAATCGGCGCGGAAAAGACATTCCATTTTCGGCATCCATGCTATAGGACCAATCGACCCTCTCCGGACCCGCTGCCGGAAACCACGATAGCCACTGACGTTTTAAGGAATTCCCATGAGCGCAACCGATCTCGCCTCTCTCGAAAAGACCATCGAGGCTGCCTTCGACAATCGCGACAATGTGAACACGTCGACGCGCGGCGAAGTTCGCGACGCCGTGGAATTGGCACTGAATCTGCTCGACGGCGGCAAGGTCCGCGTGGCCGAGCGTGGTTCGGACGGCAATTGGACCGTCAACCAGTGGCTCAAGAAAGCCGTGCTGCTTTCCTTCCGCCTGAACGACATGAAGATCGTCGAAGGCGGCTCTGGCGGTGCGACCTGGTGGGACAAGGTTCCCTCGAAATTCGAAGGCTGGGGCGAGAACCGTTTCCGTGAAGCCGGCTTCCGCGCCGTGCCGAACGCGGTCGTGCGTCATTCCGCCTATATCGCTCCGAACGCTATCCTGATGCCGTCCTTCGTCAATCTCGGCGCTTATGTCGGCGAAGGCACCATGGTCGACACCTGGGCGACCGTCGGTTCCTGCGCGCAGATCGGCAAGCATGTACACCTGTCCGGCGGCGTCGGCATCGGCGGCGTGCTGGAGCCGATGCAGGCCGGCCCGACCATCATCGAGGACAATTGCTTCATCGGCGCCCGTTCCGAAGTCGTCGAAGGCTGCATCGTTCGCCAGGGCTCCGTGCTCGGCATGGGCGTTTTCATCGGCAAGTCCACCAAGATCGTCGACCGCGCCACCGGTGAGATCACCTATGGCGAAGTGCCGCCCTACTCTGTCGTCGTTGCCGGCTCGCTGCCGAACAGCAATCTGATGGCGAACGGCCAGCCGGCTCCCAGCCTTTATTGCGCCGTGATCGTCAAGCGCGTCGACGAACAGACCCGTTCCAAGACCGGCATCAACGAACTGCTGCGCGACTAAATCTGAATTCGGGAGCGTGGTGGCCACATCGCGCTCCTCTCATGCTTGCCGGGTGAGCATGCCCGTGCGATTGCTGGAATCGCTGCAAAGATTTTCGACTCGTTGTCGATCCTTTGCCATCGCTTTGCCATTTCCCGCCGGATAAGTTGCCTCCGATGACCGTTACAAATCCCGTCACCAACCTGCAAACCCTGATCCGCTGCGCCTCCGTGACGCCGGCCGAGGGCGGCGCGCTGACCGCGCTTGCCGACATGCTGCTGCCGCTCGGCTTCAAGATTGAGCGCATGACGGCCAGTGAGCCGGGAACACCCGACATCGAGAACCTTTATGCGCGGCTCGGCACCGAGGAGCCGCATCTGATGTTTGCCGGGCATACGGATGTCGTGCCGGTCGGCGACGCCGCCTCCTGGAGCCATCCGCCCTTTGCCGCCGACATCGCCGATGGCGAGATGTTCGGCCGCGGCGCCGTCGACATGAAGGGCGGCATTGCCTGTTTCGCGGCGGCAGTGGCGCGCCATATCGAGAAGCATGGGCCGCCTGCCGGCTCGATCTCCTTCCTGATCACAGGCGACGAAGAGGGACCGGCGATCAACGGCACGGTAAAGCTGCTGCAATGGGCGGCGGAGCGCGGCGAAAAATGGGATGCGTCCCTTGTCGGCGAGCCGACCAACCCCGACCGCCTCGGCGACATGATCAAGATCGGCCGGCGTGGCTCGATCTCCGGCTTCATTACCGTTCACGGCGTTCAAGGCCATGCCGCCTATCCGCATCTGGCCGACAACCCGGTGCGCAGCATCATCAAGCTGACCGAAGCGCTGCTTGAGCGCCCCTTCGACGCCGGCACGGATAATTTCCAGCCGTCGAACCTTGAGGTGACGAGCATCGATGTCGGCAATGCCGCCACCAATGTTATCGCCGCCAAGGCGACCGCCGCCTTCAACATCCGCTTCAACGATACCTGGTCGGTCGAGACGCTGAGGGCGGAAATCCTCGCCCGCCTGGACGCGGCTGCAGCCGACCAGACGCTGCGCCCCGGACGCTCTCCGACCAAATACGATATCGCCTGGTCAGATCGTCCGAGCCAGGTCTTCCTGACACGCAACAATGCCTTGATCGCCTCTCTGTCTTCAGCTGTCGAAAACGTTACGGGCCAAAGGCCGGCACTCTCGACGACCGGCGGCACATCGGATGCCCGCCACATCAAGGACTATTGCCCGGTCGTGGAATTCGGCCTTGTCGGCCAGACCATGCATATGGTCGACGAACGCGTGGCACTCTCGGATCTCGAAACGCTGACCGAGATCTACCAGACCTTTATCCAGCGCTGGTTCGAGAATGCCGACATTTAAGGAAGTCCAATACTATCTGTCCGGCCTCTGGCTGCTGATCCGGATGGATGCACGCGGCTTCCAGTATCTGGACATATCGGATCGCGGCATGTTGCGCTCCTTCTGGGCCATCTTCTGGAGCCTGCCGTCGATCGGCATTTCATGGTTATGGTTGCAGCAGGCCTATCTCTCCGCCATGCCGCCGGAAACATCGACCGGCATGGCGTTCTTCATGAGGCTGGCATTGGTTGAAGCAGCGAGCTGGCTGATACCGCCTATCCTCGCCGGCGTACTGCTTCTGATCTTTCGCTTCGGCGACAAGTTTACGCCAATCGTCGTTACCGTAAATTGGCTTTTCGTGCCGGCGAACTATCTGAACGCACTGGTCCTGGCGATGATCGTCTTTATCCCCGGCTCAACGGGTTTGGCAGCAATTCTTTCGCTGGCATTGGCCATGGCCACCATTTTTTCGTTGGCGCGCATCCTGAGGATGATTTGCGGCACGCATCCGCTTTTTGTCGGCACGCTGACGCTGATGCTGCTCATCCCAAACCTGTTGCTGACGGATTTCCTGCAGCGCTTCCTTGGCATATATCCACCGGGCTAAACCGGCAGTATCCTACCCACGGACGACTTCACCGGATTGCGGGATCATGACAGATCGTCATCATCATCGGCACACTCCTTCGGTTCGCCGGGCAAACCGGCATCATCCGGATAGTCGACCTGCATGAAATAAAGCCCGTCCGGTGGGGCTACCGGGCCGCATGCCTTGCGGTCCCGCGCCTCAAGAGCGGCGCGCACGTCGTCGGGCGTCCACTTGCCCTCGCCGGCCAGCTTCAACGTTCCAGCGAAGGAGCGGATCTGATTGTGGAGGAAGCTCTGCGCCGTCGCGCGGATCTCGATCAACTCGCCGCTGCGCGTGACATCGAGCCGGTCGAGCGTGCGCACCGGGCTGTTTGCCTGGCAATGTGCCGAGCGGAATGTCGTGAAATCGTGCCGGCCGACAAGCGTCTGCGCGGCGGCATGCATGGCCTCGTGGTCCATTTCCTTCGGCACCCACCAGGCGCGCCCGGCCTCCAACGCCAGGGGCGCACGACGGGTGATGATGCGATAGAGATAATGGCGGCGCATAGCCGAAAAACGCGCGTCAAAGCGAGCGTCGACTTCGGCAACATCAAGAATGGCAACGCGCTCGCCCGCAAGCCTCAAATGCGCATTCACCGCCTTGCACAGGGTAAAGGGCTCCCACTCCTTGGCAAGGTCGGCATGCATGACCTGGCCCATGGCATGGACGCCGGAATCGGTGCGTCCCGCCCCACGGATGGAAACCGTCTCCCCCGTCAGCGACAGGATGGCGCCTTCGATTGCGCCTTGTACCGAGCGACCGTTGGTTTGACGCTGCCAGCCGACATAGGGCGTGCCGTCATATTCGACGGTCATTCTGTAGCGCGGCATCAGGCCGGCTCCGAAGCAAGCACGGTGCCCGGCGCAATCGGCGTTCCGCGCAGGAAATCGGCCGATGCCAGCAGCTTGCCGCCGGCCTTCTGCAGCTTCGTCAGTCTGACAGCACCTAGAGCGCAGGCAATGACGAGATCGTCCGTCAGCACAGTGCCGGCAACTCCGCTGCCTTCGGCCAGTTCCGAGCCGAGCACCTTGATGCGCTCCGGCCGACCGGCAATCTCGGCCTCGAACCAGGCCCCAGGGAAAGGCGAGAGACCGCGGATGTGATTATGAACATCGGCCGCAGGCTTACCGAAATCGATGCGCGTCTCGCCCTTGTCGATCTTTGCGGCATAAAGCACGCCGTCGGCCGGCTGGGCGCTCAGTGGCAGCTCGCCGTGCTCCAGCTTGTTCATCGCCTCGGCCATGGCCTTCGCGCCGACAAGCATCAGCCTGTCGTGGAGCTCGCCCGCAGTCATCGTCTCGCCGATCTCGACCTCGCGCGTCAGGGCGACGGGGCCGGTGTCGAGGCCCTTGTCCATCTTCATCACCATCATGCCCGTCTTGCTGTCGCCGGCCATGATCGCCCGCTGGATTGGCGCGGCTCCGCGCCAGCGCGGTAGCAGCGAAGCATGGCCGTTGTAGCAGCCGAGCCGCGTGCCGGTCAGAATGGCCTCAGGCAGCAGCAGGCCATAAGCGACGACCACGGCAACATCGGCATCCAAATCGCGAAACCGCTGGCGCTCGTCTGGATCCTTGAAATTCACAGGCGTGAACACCGGCAGGCCGAGCAATTCAGCGGCCTGATGCACCGGCGATTTCTGCAGGTCCAGCCCCCGCCGCCCACCGGGGCGCGGCGGCTGCGTATAGACGGCACGAACCCTGTGGCCCGCATCGATCAGCGACCGCAATGTCGGCACGGAGAATTCGGGCGTTCCCATGAAAATGATGTTGAGCGACATGCGATCCATCCGGCTGAGATATCAGGTTTCGTGTGACTGGCGCCGAAAACGCTGCGCGTTGTCAGGGGTCAACAGGTTAGCCGTCTTCAAACGGGTTTATGAGCTTGAGATCAAGCCCTTCGAAATCTTTTGTATTGCGCGTCGCCAATGTGGCGCCATGCGCGAGACAGATGGCAGCGATCATGGCGTCCTTCGTTTCCATCCGCCGCCCCATTTTGTGCCGCAGGGCAGAAACTATTCCATACTGATGCGCCGCACTGCTGGAAAATCCAAGGACACGGCCGGAAAATTCGGCCTCTATCGCCTCCAACTGAGCAATCAACGCGGCCTTACGCTTTCCCTCGGCCAAGAGCTCCAGACCGAAGCGAATCTCACCTATCGTAACCGTCGTCACGAAAATGGTCTCGGCGGCGAAACCATCGAGCCATGACAATATCCGATCGCTATACAACCGCCCTTGAAGTTCGGACACGACGTTGGTGTCGAGCACAATCATCTGAAGTATCCCAAGGAACGATCACTCAAACCGCGGCGGTTCGCGATCAGGTGCGTGCCGGAAGGCGGCAATTGCATCGATCTCTTCTTCGCTCAGTTTCTCACCGCCGAGAATGGTTCTCAGCCGCTGCCCTGCGGAACTGTTGGAATCCTGCTGGCGTCCAAGCGACTGGCGCAACAGATCAATCGCCTCGTCGGATAGACTGCGGCCATGCCGATTGGCATTCGCCTGCAATTGCTTCTTCAGCGTGTCATCGATGCCGCGCAGCAAAAGATCGCTCATGGGCGCCTCCATTTGATATCAATGATATCATAGGCGCTGCAGCCCAATCTTTCAATGACTCGAGATCAGAGAGCCTTCGCCTTGGCGGCCTTGGTGAACTTCTTGATCACCATTTCGCGCTTCAGGCGGGAGATATAGTCGATGAACAGCACGCCGTTCAGATGGTCGATTTCGTGCTGCACGCAGGTTGCGAGCAGGCCGTCGGCTTCTGTCAGCTGTTCCTTGCCGTCGCGATCGAGATGCTTGACGGTGACCCGGGCCGGCCGCTCTACTTCCGCATAGTAATCGGGAATGGACAGGCAGCCTTCCTCGTAGACCGAACGTTCGTCCGAAGAGGTGACGATTTCCGGGTTGATGAAAACCAGCGGCTTCTTTTCTTCGCCTTCGCGCGATACGTCGATGACAAGCATCCGGCGCGCAACGCCGATCTGGACGGCGGCAAGGCCAATGCCCGGCGCGTCATACATGGTTTCCAGCATATCGTCAGCGAGGCGCTGCGTTTCGGCATCGATGCGCTCGATCGGCTTGGAAGCCTGGCGGAGCAGCGGATCGGGTAAAATGATGAGTGGCTTGATCGTCATGACGTTTCCCATAACGCATCTTTTACTGCGATGGAATCGCCAAGATGGGCGTATCGAGGTGTTTTTTCACCGACGACGCATCGGATCTGACTAAACGGCCGAAAAATCTTGTTCACGTTTTGATCTAGCTATTCATGATGTTTTTGTTATGGTGTCCGTAAGAATTCCACGAGCATACTCGGTTCCATGTCCTTCATCCTCTTCGGCCAAGCCATCTCCGCGATCCAGGTTCTGACCGGCCTCGTCATCCTGCTCGTGATCGCCGTCCTCGTTCTTCTGATGCGCGGTCGCGGACGATCTGAGGACGACATGCTGGAATCAGAGCACAACATGGCAACGCTTTTGCGGGCGCAGGCGGAGATGCAGGGCCGGCTCGCGACCATGGCCGAGGTGTTCGGCTCGCGGCAGGCGGAGCTCAACCAGGCCATCGGCCAGCGCCTGGACGGCATGTCGCAACGGGTCACCGCGACGATCGGCGAACAGACGCGCTCGACGCACGAGAACCTGCGCCGGCTGCAGGAACGGCTTGCCGTCATCGATACGGCCCAGACCAATATCCAATCACTGGCAAAGGACGTCGTCGGCCTGCAGGCCATCCTCTCCAACAAGCAGACGCGCGGCGCCTTCGGCCAGGCGCGCATGGAGACCATCATCGCCGACGGGTTGCCGATGGGCGCTTATTCCTTCCAGCCGACGCTTTCGAACGGCTCGCGGCCCGACTGCACCATCCGAATGCCGAACGGCTCGCCGCCGCTGGTCATCGATGCCAAGTTTCCGCTCGAAGCCTGGAATGCCATTCGCGCCGCGGCGAGCCCCGAGCAGGGCAAGATTGCCGCGCAGCAATTCCGCCGAGATCTGGAACTGCATATCCGCGATATCTCGGAGAAGTATCTTATTCCGAGCGAAACCCAGGATACCGCCTTTCTGTTCGTGCCCTCGGAATCGATCTTCGCGGAGATCCACGAGAATTTCGAAGCGATCGTGCAGAAGGCGCAGCGCTCGCGCATCGTCATCGTCTCACCATCGCTGCTGATGCTGTCGATCCAGGTCATCCAGGCGGTGCTGAAGGACCAGCGCATGCGCGAGCAGGCGCATGTCATCCAGAGCGAAGTGGCGCATCTGATGGACGATCTCTCGCGCCTGGACGAACGGGTGCGCAAGCTCCAGGGACATTTCGCCATGGCGCAGAAGGATGTCGACATGATCGTCACCTCTGCCGATAAGCTGGCAAGGCGTGGCGAGAGGATAGAAGCGCTGGAATTCGAGACCGCGAAAGAGCCGACAAAGGCGCGTGCGGAGGACAGACCGAAGCCGATCGACAACCGTACCAGCCAACTCAAGCTGAGAGTAGTTGACGAGGACTGATCGCTTCGGGCAGTGTCGCGCGAAATCGGCGCGTGATCCCAAAAGACATAGGGCAGCCTTCGGGTGGGATCATGCACAACTCGCAGGGCAGGATACCGCATGATCACCATTTTCGGCTCCATCAACATGGACCTCATCGCCACGACAGACCGTCTGCCGAAGCCGGGCGAAACCGTCGCCGGCAACGGCTTTTCCACGGCCGCCGGCGGCAAGGGCGCCAATCAGGCGCTGGCCGCGCGCCGCGCCGGCGCAACGGTGCGCATGAGCGGTGCTGTGGGCAATGATGGCTTTGCTGCACCTGCGCTCGAGCTGCTCGATGCTGCCGGCACCGACCTTTCCACCACCCGCCGCGTTTCGGAACCGACCGGCACGGCCCTGATCCTGGTGGGTGGCGACGGTGAAAACATGATCGCCGTCGTTCCTGGCGCCAATGGCACGAATACCGCCGAAGACGCCGCCGCCGCCGTCGCGGCGCTGAACCCCGGCGATACGCTGATGCTGCAGTTCGAAATTCCGGTCGACGCCGTCGAGACGGCATTGAACGCGGCGAAGGCCAAGGGTGTGCGCACGGTACTCAATCTCGCGCCGCTGATCCCGGAAGCGGAACGCCTCGGCAGGCTCGCCGATATCGTTATCGCCAACGAGACCGAATTCGAGAGGCTGGCTGGCCAGGACAACATGTCGGCCGCCGAACGCGAAACTGCTCTTGTCCGCCTGCACGGCGAAACCGGTCAGACGCTGATCGTGACGCTTGGCGGCGACGGCGTCATCGCCATCCGCGACGGCGAGCTTTCCAGTGCCAAGGGCCTCGTGATCGAGCCTGTCGATACCGTCGGTGCGGGCGATACGTTCTGCGGTTATTTTGCCGCAAGCCTCGACGAGGGCCTGGATTTTCATGCCAGCCTGCGCCGCGCCGCAGTCGCCGGTTCGCTCGCCTGCCTCAAGGCGGGCGCGCAGCCGTCCATTCCCGTTGCCAGCGAAGTCGCCGAACGGCTTTAAACTCAACAAATCGTAGGCATCTCGAAGCGCAATTAATTAAATTTTTGCGCTTCCATATCATTCTCCTCTGGCCTGGCGTGCATGGCCTTGCGGCTGCGGCAGGAATTCTCACGGCGGCCCCATGACAGGGCCATCCTGCGCCGACTTTGCATCTGGATAATGCCTATCCGACGCATCGCTTTTTCGAGGAAATGATGTTCATCTTTCGTATGAAGTCGCTTGCGGCCAAGCTCATCTTGGTCACGGGGCTAGCGATCGCACTTGTTTTGCTGGTTTCCAATTTTCTATTGATTTCCCAGACCCGCGATCGCGTCCAGACCCTGACGATGGATCAGGCCAATACCGAGGCCAAGTCCATTTCCAATGAGATTGCCGCCAATATCGGCGAGATGGCCAGCGCCGCGCGCTCCATGGCCGCCATCATCGGCCGTGGCCACGAGGGCCACACTTTCGACCGCAAGGGTATCATCAACATCCTCAAGGCGAATGTCGAACAAAACGCTTTTGCCTTCGGCAGCTGGTTCTGCGAGCAGCTCGGCGCCTTCGACGGCAAGACAATGGAGCTTGCCAACAACAAGGACCAGGGCGTCAACGACAAGGGTGCCTTTACCCCCTATTGGTCGAAGACCAAGGATGGCGGCATCCAGTTCTCCACCTTCAACAATGATTATACGGCTCCATGGTGGAAGCTCGCCGCCGATAGCGGCAAGGGTTCGATCACTCCGCCCTATATGGCCGAAGGCACCGACGTTCCCACGACCATGAGCTCGATCGCCTACCCCGTGATGTCTGGTGGCAAGATGATCGGCGTCGCGGGCGTCGATATCTCTCTCGCCTCGCTTTCCACGAAGCTGCAGAAGCTGCAGCCGTTCGGCTCCGGCCGCGTGCTGTTGGTTTCCCAGGACAACAAGTGGCTGGTCGCACCGACAGCCGCCCTTTTGATGAAGGACTATAATGGTGCCGGCGCCGATACCATCAAGGCGGCACTCACCTCTTCCTCCGCAAGCATCATGAAAAACCTTTCGGATGACGGTGGCGAAGAATTCGACCGCGTCGTCTATCCCTTTGCGGTTCCGGGCCTCAACGCCACATGGGTCGTGCTCATCGACGTGCCGCATAGCGCAATCGCAGCGCCTGTGCGCGACCAGACCTATACGATGATCGTCGCCGGCATCCTGGTGCTCATCGCCGTCATGCTGGCCCTCTACGCCGCCGTTCGCGGCTTCGTACAGAAGCCGCTTGCGGGTCTTGTAGCGAGCGTCAACGGCCTCAGCGCCGGCAACTACGCAGAACCGGTCTCCGGTCAGGCGCGGGCCGACGAAGTCGGTTCGGTTGCCAAGGCATTGGAAGGCTTCCGTTTCGCGCTTGCCGACACCAAGCGCCTCGAAGGCGAAGCCAATGATCAGCGCCTGGCGGCCGAAGGCGAACGTCGCCGCTCAGAGACCGAACGAAACGACAGCGTCACCTTGCAGCGCCACATCGTCGGCATTCTCGGCCACAGTCTGGCGGAGCTTTCGAAGGGTAATCTCAGCCATCGGATCACCGACGACTTCCCCGGCGAATACGCTCAGCTCAAGCAGGATTTCAACGCGGCCCTGATCAGCCTCGAAGAGACCGTCCAAACCGTCAATGCCAGCGTCGGCAATATCGGCAGCGGTACCGGCGAGATCAGCACCAGCGCCTCGGATCTTGCCCGGCGCACGGAGCAGCAGGCGGCAAGCCTAGAAGAGACCGCGGCAGCCCTCAACGAGCTCACCGCGCAGGTGAACTCGAGTGCTGAAAATGCGCGGACAGCGGCAAGCAGCGTCAACGCTGCCTCCCAGGATGCCGAGCACTCCGGCGAGATTGTCCAGAAGGCCATCGCCTCCATGCATGGCATCGAGCAGTCGTCCCAGGAAGTCTCGCGCATCATCAGCGTGATCGATGAGATCGCCTTCCAGACAAACCTTCTCGCCCTCAATGCCGGCGTCGAAGCTGCCCGTGCAGGTGATGCCGGCAAGGGCTTTGCCGTCGTCGCCCAGGAAGTGCGCGAACTGGCTCAGCGCTCGGCCAATGCGGCCAAGGAAATCAAGACGCTGATCAATACGTCGGCGGGGCAGGTCAAGGAAGGCGTCGATCTCGTCGGCCGCGCCGGCAACGCGCTGCACAAGATCGCCCAGCAGGTGATGGAGATCAACGGCCTCATCCGCCAGATCTCCGCCTCCGCAAGCGAGCAGGCGGTCGGCTTGAAGGAAATCAACTCAGCCATGAACCAGATGGACCAGGTGACGCAGCAGAATGCCGCGATGGTCGAGGAGACCACGGCCTCCAGCGTCACACTTGCTGAAGAAGCACAGAGCCTGAAGACCCTGGTGGCACGCTTCCGCACCACGCGCAGCGTACAGGACAATGCCGGAGCACTGAGGGCAACGGCCCAGCAGATGCGGGCGCCTGTTTCTGCCCGCAGAGTTGCCTCACCTGCGGCAGCGCCGGCACGCAAGGCCATTCCCCAGACGCAGGGTGCCAATGCCCTGGCACAGGATGACTGGGAAGAATTCTGAGCCGGCTTAACAGTTTAAACGACAAAAGGGGCCGCCGGATCACTCCGGCGGCCCCTTTTCTGTATTCACCTGTCAGATGCGGGCGAAACGCTCTGTCAGCAGCGCGAAGAAGCCATCGGCATCAACATCGCGCATGACCTTGGCATTGTGCTTGCGCTCGGTAACATGCCACCAATCCACCACCGTCATGCCGACGGTCAGCTCCGATGTCACCTCGATCTCGACATTGCAATTGCGGCCCTTGAATAGCTCGGGCTTGAGGAGATAGGCGATGACCGTCGGATCGTGCAGCGGGCCGCCGTCCGAGCCATATTTTTCGATATCGAAGCGCTCGAAGAATTCCAGCATTTCGACCATGGCCTTGGCCGGCGGGGTGCCGACGGCAGCGATGCGGGCAACACGGTCCTTGCGCGTCAGCAGCTTGTGGGTGACGTCGAGCGGCATCATGACGATCGGCACGCCGGAGCGGAAGACGACATCGGCCGCTTCCGGGTCGACATAGATGTTGAACTCGGCAGCCGGCGTGATGTTGCCGCCTTCGAAGAAACCGCCGCCCATCATCACCAGTTCGCGCACGCGGCCGGCAATCTCAGGCGCCTTCTGGAAGGCCAGCGCGATATTGGTCAATGGGCCGAGCGTGCAGAGCGTGACAGTTCCCTCTGGCTCGCTGCGCAGCGTGTCGATGATGAAATCGACCGCATGGCCCGGCTGCAATTCCATGGTGGGCTCGGCCAGAGCAGGACCATCAAGGCCGGTCTTGCCGTGAACGTGCTCGGCGGTCACCAGCTTGCGCTTGATCGGCGCGTCGGCGCCGGCGAACACCTTCACATCGCGACGATTGCAAAGCTCGCAGACGATACGGGCATTGCGGCTCGTCAACCGCAGCGGCACGTTTCCGGCGACGGTGGTGATACCGAGGACATCGATCTCTTCGCGGCTGCCGAAGGCGAGAAAGATCGCCGCGGCATCATCCTGACCAGGGTCGGTATCGATAATGATTTTTCTAGGTTCGGTCATGTTTGTAATTTTCCTCCGGACAGATCGAGAGGCTTTGTCGCGAGTTCGGTCCGGCTTTGTCAAGCGCTGCCTCGCCTTGTCACAAACGATTCATCCGCAGCGGATTTTGATCTCGCAGATGCGAAGAGATGATGCCTTGCACTCATCGGCGCGTACTCCCATATTAGAGACAACCGGGTGCTGAAGATCAGGTCCGGAACGGTCGCTTGCTACCCAAGGACTTTGAGACGATGAGCCGGATGACTCCCTTTGCCAGCCCGCTGCTTCTGGGCTTCGATACTATGGAAAAGACGCTTGAGCGAATTTCCAAAACCAGTGACGGCTATCCTCCCTACAATATCGAGCGCATGGGTGCCGATCGCCTTTCGGGCGAGCCGGAGCGTTTGCGCATCACGCTGGCGGTGGCGGGTTTCTCCGAGGACGAGCTCGATGTCAGCACCGAGGAAAACCAGTTGCTGATCCGCGGACGTCAGGTTGAACAAAGCGAGCGCGACTATCTTTATCGTGGCATTGCGGCCCGGCAATTCCAGCGCGTCTTTGTCCTTGCCGACGGCATGCAAGTGCTTGGCGCAGCACTGAAGAATGGCTTGCTCTCGGTCGATCTCATTCGGCCCGAACCGGATCGTATGGTAAAGAAAATTAACATTTCGGTCTCACAGTAGGACAACGGCTTAATGCCGTTGGTCCCTCATACTGGAGGTACGAATATGCTTTTGAAAGAAGCTAACGCCCGCCTGACGCAATCCGAGCTTGCCAATATCGGCACCGGCGAGGTTGCCTACATCAGAAAGATGGATTGCAACGAAGTCTCCCGTTGCTTTCCCGAAGCTCCCGATATCGACCCGGACGTCGATCTATGGGCGCTTTTCGGTGCCGACGGCACGCCGATACTGCTGACGGACAACCGTTCCAGCACCTTCTATCGCGCCGCCGAAGATGAACTGAAGACGGTCAGCCTGCACTGACCATAGACGCCGCTCAACGGTGAGGCTCACCGTTTGCAAGGACCGCGCCGACCGGCCCAGCCGCGGCGCATGCGCATGATCCAGACCGCCTGGCATGGCGGTCCTGACGGGATGATGCGGAAGCAGCGATCGATCACCTGCTCCAGCCGTGAAACCAGCAATCAGATTTTCTTGAATGTCAGATAGGCCGAAGAACGCCCTTCGCGCCGGGCCTTTGCCTCGTAGCGCGTGCTCGGCCATCCCTCGTAGGGCGTCAGCCAATCGGCGGCATTCCGTGCGGTCCATTCGAAGCCGCCATGGGCTTGGCAATGCTGCAGCGTCCAGTTGACATAGGTGTCTATGTCGGAGGCAAAGCAGAAGAGAGCGCCAGGCTTCAGCACGCGGTGGAAGCGCGTGAGATTGACCTGCGAAACGAAACGGCGTTTCCAGTGCTTCTTCTTCGGCCAGGGATCCGGATAAAGCAGATCGATCTGATCCAGGCAGCCATCCGGCAGCCAGTCCAGCAACTGCGTGGCATCATCATTATAGACGCGGACATTGCGCGCGCCGGTCTCGTCGACCCGCGCGAGCAGCTTCTGCATCGAATTGACGAAGGGTTCTACGCCGATGAAGCCGGTGGCCGGCTGTTCCAGCGCCCTGTGAATGAGATGCTCGCCGCCACCAAAGCCGATTTCCAGGCGCAGACGTTCGGTCGGCACCTGGAAGAGGTCATTCAGTGGCTGTGGCGCCGGAGCGGCAAGATCGACAATGTGCTGCGGCAGCAATGCTTCGAGCTTTTCAGCCTGCTGGCCGCGCAAGGCCTTACCCTTGCGCCGGCCGAAGAATGCTTCCGTCGCCCGCGACCGGCGCTCGACGTCGATCATGCGGCTTCCCGGACCTTCACAGCTTCCTTGAGAGCCTTGACCAGATCGGTGCGTTCCCACGAGAACGAACCGTCGCGGCCAGCCTTGCGGCCGAAGTGACCGTATGCCGATGTCTTGGCATAGATCGGCTTGTTGAGGTCGAGGTGACGGCGGATGCCAGTCGGCGAGAGATCCATGCTTTTGCGGATCGCTGCTTCGACGTCGTCTTCGCTGACGCCCTTACCGGTGCCGTGCAGGTCGACATAAACAGAGAGCGGCTGGGCAACGCCGATGGCGTAGGACAGCTGGATCGTGCAACGGTCGGCCAGGCTGGCGGCAACGACGTTCTTTGCCAGATAGCGTGCGGCATAGGCGGCCGAACGGTCGACCTTGGTCGTGTCCTTGCCCGAGAAGGCACCGCCACCATGCGGGGCTGCGCCGCCGTAGGTGTCGACGATGATCTTGCGGCCGGTGAGGCCGGCGTCGCCGTCCGGACCACCGATGACGAACTTGCCGGTGGGGTTGATGTACCACTTGCAATCGGCAGCGATCTTCAGGTCGCCGAGCGCTTCGCGGATATAGGGTTCGACAACGGCGCGAACCTTGTTGGAATCCCAGCTATCGTCGAGGTGCTGGGTGGAAAGCACGATCGAGGTCACTTCCGATGGCTTGCCGTCGACGTAACGAACGGTCACCTGGCTCTTGGCATCGGGGCCGAGCTTTGCGACTTCGCCATCACCCTTCTTGCGGGCGGTTGCGAGCAGCTGCAGGATCTTGTGCGAATAGTAGATCGGCGCCGGCATGAGATCCGGCGTTTCCTTGCAGGCGTAGCCAAACATGATGCCCTGATCGCCGGCACCTTCGTCGCCCTGCTGGTCGGCAGCGTTGTCGACGCCCTGGGCGATGTCCGCGGACTGGGAGTGCAGGAGCACGTCGATGCGTGCCTTCTTCCAATGGAAGCCGTCCTGCTCGTAGCCGATATCCTTGATGGCGCGGCGCGCCGCAGCCTTGAACTTCGAAGGATTGATGACGTCGTTGCCGTCCTTGTCCTTCTTCATCAGGCTCGGCGGCAGGCGGACTTCACCAGCGATGACGACGCGGTTGGTGGTGGCAAGGGTTTCGCAGGCAATGCGCACGCCCCATGGATTCACGCCGGTCTTTGCGGCTTCGCGGTAAACCAGATCGACGATTTCGTCGGAGATACGGTCACAAACTTTATCCGGGTGACCTTCGGCAACAGACTCACTCGTAAACAGATAATTCGCGCGCATTCGGGATTCCCCTCAAAGAACAAATCTCTGCTTTTGATATTCGTCTCCGGCTCGAAAAACAAGCCGAACAAGGACATAAATATATCTTTATATCCCGGTCGAAGGGATAAATTTTTGCCGTAAATGCAGAAAAGGCGGCCAAAATGACCGCCTCTCGACTTCATCGGCTTTGCAGCGCCTCGAAAGGCCTACTCGGCATCCGCCTCGGCGGCGAGCGCCTTGACCAGCTCGACCACCTTGCGGCGTACCTTGCCGTCGGAGATCTTCACGAAGGCGCGATTGAGCTGCAGCCCTTCGGAAGAGGACAGAAAATCGACGACGTAATTAGAGCTGGATGCTTCGGCCAAGCCCCCCGCTGTGGCCGTGTGCTCACCCGGGGCATCTTCGAAGAAGAAGGAGACCGGGACATTAAGGATGCTGGAGATGTTCTGGAGGCGGCTGGCGCCAACCCGGTTGGTGCCCTTTTCGTATTTCTGGATTTGCTGAAACGTAATTCCAAGACTTTCGCCGAGTTTTTCCTGGCTCATGCCAAGCATGGTGCGGCGGAGGCGTATGCGGCTACCGACATGAATGTCGATGGGGTTCGGCTTTTTTTTGTTCTCAATCATCATTTTACCCTAACATAGGTTGAGTTCAGGACCTGCCACCCGGTACCTTTCTCCACCCCCTATAACGCCACGTTGCAGCCGACGCCCCCAAGGCCTCCAGTCTACGTTCAAAAGGCGGATAACGAGCACTATGCAATTTTAGGGTTTTTTGGTCAATTCACCCTCGAAATAAAACCCATGCGTGAAACGGCAGCGACCACGCCGACTAAGCCGACAATCAACCAAAAGTATGTTTTCCGGGCTTTATCGTCGACACGCGATACAGTTGCACCACTCAAGGTAGTATCGATAAACCCCTGCTGATTATAGTCAATTCCCGAAAGCACACGCCCGTGCGGATCGACGAAGGCGGAGATGCCGGTATTGGCGCTGCGAATCAGAGGAAGCCCCTGCTCCACTGCCCTCACCCTTGCCTGGAGGAAATGCTGATAGGGACCTGGCGTATCGCCAAACCAGCCATCATTCGTCACGTTCAGGATCGCATCCGCCTGCCGGATCTCCGAGGTCATCTCGTTCGGGAAAATGATCTCGTAGCAAATCAAGGGGTAGAACTTGATGCCGTCAGGCATGGTCAGCAGCTGCCGCCGTGTGGCTGCGGAAAATCCGCCCGGCAGTTCCACGACATTGTCGATACCGAGATAACTGAGAATATGCTCGAACGGCACATATTCGCCGAAGGGCACGAGATGGGTCTTGTCGGATGCGCCGATGATCTGGCCCCGGCCATCGATGACATAGATCGAATTGTAATAGCGGGGATCGACACCCGGACCCATGTCCTCGACGCGAACAGCGCCGGTGATCAGGATCTGGTCATCATCAAGCTGATCGGCGATGCGGGCGAGCGCATCCCGGTTGTCGGTCAGGATGAACGGCACGGCCGTTTCAGGCCAGACGATGATATCAGGGCGTTTGCCGCCGTTTGCAGGCGGCTGCACGGAAAGCGCCAGATGCTTGTCGAAAATCGCGGTGCGGTCGGCGGCCGTATCCATCTTCGTCTCCTGGTCGATGGACGGCTGGACAATGCGAATGACGGGCGTTGCCTTGCCTTCGACAGGCGGGGCGGCCGGCAGATTCAGCGCATAATAGCCATAACCGACATGGGCGGCAGCGATGATGATCGCAAGACCGATCCCCGGCACTCGTCCCTGGCGCGTGCCGAGCAGGGCCGGCGCCGCAAAGACGAAGACGGCGAGCACGGTGACCCCGAGCACGCCGATCAGATGCGCCGACTGCATCATCAGCGGTATGGGCATGGCGCCGTAGCCGATGGCATTCCAGGGGAAGCCGGTGAAGAGGAAGCTCCGCACCCATTCTAGCAGCCCGAAGCTGAAGGCAAGCGCCGCGATGCGGCCCATGCCGTCGGACCACAGTATCCGGGCAAGGACGGTCGCCACCCCATAGAAGACGGCGAGAAAGGCCGGCAGGCCGAGGATCGCCAGCGGCAATGCCCAGGCAAACTCGTCGGCATCGATCAGCAGCGCATGGCCGAGCCACCACAGGCCGGCGACGAAATAACCGAAGCCAAACAGCCAGCCGGTGAAAAAGGCCGGCCATAGCCGACCGAGAAAGCCGCTGTCGGGACCGGCGGCAACACCATCAAGCAGCCATACGAGCAGCGTGAAGGAAATGAACATTGCTGCAAAGAAACCGAAGGGCGGCAGCGCAAGTACACCGACCGCACCCGCCAAAATCGCAAGCAACGCGCGTTTGAAACCCCAGACGAGGATCACCCTGCCCGAAAGCCATTCCATACGCCCGCTCCGTTCAACTGCGAATCAACTGGCCGCAGTCTTTCAAAAAAGCAGCGATTTGTCCCGCTGAAGCGCCGTTTATTGGCTGGCGGCGTTGCGTTCGGTCGAAGTTTCTTCGGCAATTGCTTCCGGCGACGGCAGGCCGCGCTCGGATAGACCGGCATCGCCATCTGCCTTTGACGGCCGTCGACGGACAGCATGCCGCTTGCGGGTGATGCGCACCCGCTTGATGCGGCGTGGATCAGCATCGAGAATATGAAACTCGAAGCCCGGCAGCGCCTGCACGAGTTCCCCACGCACCGGGATGCGGCCAAGCGCGGAGAAGATCAGACCGCCAAGCGTATCGACTTCATCCACCTGCTCCATGACGTCGAAATCCGGACCGATCGCCGCGGCGATCTCTTCCAGCTCGACCCGAGCATCGGCAACGAAGACGTCTTCGGAGACGCGCTTGAACATGACTTCATCGTCATCGTGCTCGTCATCGATATCGCCAACGACCATTTCGACGATGTCTTCGTGCGAGGCCAGACCGTCCGTGCCGCCATACTCGTCGATGACAAGCGCCATCTGCGTGCGGTTGACCTGCATGCGGCGCAGGAGATCGGAGGCCAGCATGGAAGGCGGCACGAACAGGATCTTACGGATGATGCCGGCTTCAGCCAGTGTCTTTTGCAGATCGACACGAGAAAGATCGAAATTAGGCTTGACGGAGCGCGGCGCCTTCTCGGTTGTCGCCACGGCCGTCGCGGCTGCTGCAGCCTTGGCGGTGCCGCTGCGGCGCTTGTTACGGGCCTGCTTGGCGACATAGGACAGCAGGTCGCGGATATGCACCATACCACGCGGATCATCCAGCGTATCGGCATAGACGGGCATGCGCGAACGGCCGCTTTCCTCGAACAGGATCATCAGCTCGCCGATGGTGATATTCTGGTCCACCGCCTCGATATCGGCGCGCGGCACCATGACGTCCTCGACGCGTACCTCGCGGAAGCGCAGGATATTGTGCAGCATCGCCCGTTCGTCGGGAGAAAACGCATCGTCTCCGGTGGCGTTGGTCATCAACGCATCGGCGAGATCCTCGCGCAGCCGCGTGGCATCCTGCGCCGGGCGGAGAATGCGCGCAGCGCGCGCCCAGAATGAAGATTGGGATCGCTTGCCGTTGCTACTACTGCCAACCTCGTCGGAGGAGGCCGCATCGGCGCTGTCTTTGGCCTCGGGGGCCGATCTTGTCGTAAAGTCGCTCATTGTTCCTGGTCAGACAGGGTTCAAGTCAAATGGGATCTTGTCCCGCGTAGGGATCAGATAGGCCAAGACCAGCCAAAATGCGAGTCTCCAGCCCCTCCATTCTTTCGGCTTCGCTATTATTCATATGGTCGTAGCCGAAGAGATGCAAGAAACCATGCACCATCAAATGGGTCAAATGGTCGTCAAAACTCTTCTCGAGGTCGACTGCCTCGCGCTCCACCGTCTCCCTGGCGATGATGATATCGCCGAGCATCGGGCCGGGCTTGCCACCCGGCTCCAGCGGAAAGGCGGGGAAGGACAGCACATTCGTCGCCTTGTCCTGCGAGCGCCACTCCGCGTTTATCTCGCGGATGGAGGCGTCGTCGGTAAAGACCAAGGACAATTCGGGCGCCGTCTTCGGAAAGGGCTGCTTCTCATGTTTCTTGAGATAGGCCGCAGCCTCGCCGAGCACGCGCTCGGCAAGGGCCTGTAAGTCGGCTTCGGAGGGCCAATCGCCCTCCTCCACGCTGATCTGTATATCGAGTTCCGCCATGAGCTTTGAGACCGCAGATCAGATCTGCGGGTCGTTTTCCTCGCCGGGAGCGGGATACATCGAGTCGTAAGCCCGGACGATGCGCCCCACCAGTGGATGACGGACGACATCCGTATCCTTGAAGCGGACGATGGTGATGCCCTCAACGCCGTTGAGCAGCTGCAGCGCCTCCACCAGGCCGGACTTGACGCCACGCGGCAAGTCGATCTGGCTCGGATCGCCCGTGATGATCATCCGCGAATTTTCGCCGAGACGGGTCAGGAACATCTTCATCTGCATCGATGTCGTGTTCTGCGCCTCATCGAGGATGACAGCGGCATTGGCGAGCGTACGGCCACGCATGAAGGCGAGCGGCGCGATCTCGATGACGCCCGCAGTGATCGCACGTTCGACCTTGTCGCCAGGCATCATGTCGTAAAGCGCGTCATAAAGCGGACGGAGATAGGGATCGACCTTCTCCTTCATGTCGCCGGGCAGGAAGCCGAGGCGCTCGCCAGCTTCGACAGCGGGGCGCGAGAGGATGATCTTCTCGACGGCGCCGCGCTCCAGAAGCTGGGCAGCGTGGGCGACGGCGAGGTAGGTCTTGCCGGTACCGGCCGGACCGACGCCGAAGACCATCTCGGAGCGCTCCAGCGCCCGCATATAGGCGTCTTGCGTCGGCGTGCGAGCAATGATCGTCTTCTTGCGCGTCGAAATCTGCGCCATCGTCAACTTGGCTTTTCTCTCCATGGTCGGCAGCGTCAATTGGTCGTCGGCGGCAACCGCCATGCGGATTGCCCCTTCCACGTCGGAAGGTTCTACATTGCCGCCTTTTTGCAGCTTGTCATAGAGATAATCGAGCGTGCGGCGCGCCTGATTGGTGGCCGGCACATCGCCCGTGATGACGACGGAGTTTCCGCGAGCCCGGGCATCTATGCCGAGACGTTCTTCCAGCAGCTTCAAGTTCTGATCGAACTGCCCGAAAAGCTCGCTGGCGAACCGATTGTTCTCGAACGTCAGGATGAAGTGATTGGCGTCGCTCGCGGTGCGGGGCTGGCGCGATGAAGAAGAAACCAATTCCTGTCCGTTCAAGCGGTGTGGCTCCTTTTGCCCGTCCGGAACCTAGAGCAGCTCAGCAAAAAGGCTGTTGGTGCTGGTCCCGGTGATTCGTACGTTAATAATGTCACCGATTTGCGATGCTTTTGCATCAACATTCACAGATTGCAGCCAAGGAGAGCGTCCAATCAGCTGACCCGGCATGCGGCCCGGCTTTTCCAGGAGGATATCCACAACCTTGCCCACGCAAGTGTCGGCAAAAGCATGCTGCTGCTTCAACAGCAGGGCCTGCAATCGTTCCAGCCGTTCCGCCTTGATCTCTTCGGCCACCTGGTCCTTCAAGTCAGCGCCGGGCGTGCCCGGACGCGTCGAATATTTGAAAGAGAAGGCCTGTGCATAATTCACCTCCTCGACCAGTCTCAATGTATCCTCAAAATCCTGATCTGTCTCCCCCGGGAAGCCGACGATGAAATCGCCAGAGAGTGCAATATCCGGCCGTGCAGCGCGGATCTTTGCGATCAGTGCCAGATATTCGACAGCTGTGTGCCGGCGGTTCATCGCCTTGAGGATGCGGTCCGAACCGGACTGAACAGGCAGGTGCAGATAGGGCATCAGCGTGCGGAGATCGCGATGCGCGTCGATCAGCCGATCGTCCATGTCGCGTGGATGGCTGGTCGTGTAGCGCAGCCGCGCAAGACCGGGTATCTCCGCCAGCCGATAGAGCAGATCACCGAGGCTCCAGGCTTCGCCCTTAGGCCCCGCGCCATGCCAGGCATTGACGTTCTGGCCGAGCAGCGTGATTTCACGCACGCCGCCATCCACAAGTTTCTCGGCCTCTTCGACGATCTGGGCGACCGGACGGGAGACTTCGGAACCACGCGTATAGGGCACCACGCAGAACGTACAGAACTTGTCGCATCCTTCCTGCACCGTCAGGAAGGCGGTGACGCCGCGGGCGCGGATCTTCGCCTTCTCGGCAATCGGCAGATGCTGAAACTTGTCTTCGATCGCATATTCGGTATCGACGACGCGGTGGCCTTCCTTGGCGCGGCGAAGCGCGTCGGGCAGGCGGTGATAGGTCTGCGGGCCGATGACGACATCGACGGCGGGCGCGCGACGAAGGATTTCCTCACCTTCGGCCTGCGCGACGCAACCGGTAACGCCGATCATCATCTCGCGCCCGTCGGCAGCCTTGCGCTTCTTCATGTCGCGCAGGCGGCCCAGCGCGGAATAGACCTTTTCGGCCGCCTTCTCGCGGATATGACAGGTATTCAGCAGGACGAGATCGGCCTCTTCCATGTCCTCGGTCGGCTCATAGCCGTCGCGGGCAAGCGCATCGCTCATCCGCGTGGAGTCATAGACGTTCATCTGACAGCCGTAGGTCTTGATGAAAACCTTGCGGCTGTTGGAGCCATCACGGAGGCCGAGCTGCGATGCAGGGGTCGCCGGGGCGTCGAGGGTCAAGCTGTCCTTGGTCATGGCCGCTATGTAGTGACTTTTGCTGGCGGAGAAAATGAAAAAGTTGAAACCACCTGGAAATCAGGCGATCTCGCGGCCGAGCAGGCGGCTGGCGAGCATATTGCGGATGCGCCGGGCGATGGTGGCGCTGACTTGTTTGCGGTTGGAGCCGGCCCGGTAGTCCAGCGCCTCGCCGAAGCAGACATCGACATCAATTGCGCCGCAGGCAACGATATCCTTCAGATGCGGCACCAGTTCGATATCGCCGGGCCAGGCCGCAATCGGGCGATAATAGCGGCCCATGGCGATACCGTGAATGCGGGTATAGGCAACCGCGACGGGCTGCACATGCACGACGGCATCCGGCGTTTTCGGCAGTGCGGCAGCGGCAGCACCGAACAGCGAGGACTTGACCTCGAGCAGGCGGTTGCCGTCGGAGGTCGTCCCTTCCGGAAACAGCACCATGATTTCGCCGGCGGCCATGCGCTCGGCAATCTCGTTCACCTGGTCGCCGGTCTTCTGCTTCTGCTGGCGCTCGATGAAGACGCTCTTCTGCCATTGCGCAAAAAGACCGAAAATCGGCCAATCCCGCACCTCGGATTTGGCGATGAAGGCGACATCGGCAACCGCCGACAACACGAGAATGTCGAGCCAGGAAGAATGGTTCGAGGCGAGCATCAAGGGCCTGTCAGCCTCGAGCTTGCCGACGACATGAATGCGGACGCCAAGCCAATAGCAGACGATGCGATGCCAGTAGCGCGGCAGATACCGCCTGAGTTTCCAGTCGAAGCGCAGGCAAAGGATTTGGAGCGGCACCAGCACGAGGCTGACGACACAGATGACAATGGCGGCACAGCCGACGCGCAGCCAGGTCATCAAATCATTCGCTCCTGCACGACAGCCTTCACCTCAACCTTCGTCCTTCTTCAGCGGGATGCCGTAAAGCTCCAGCCTGTGGTCGACGAGTTTGAAGCCGTGTTCGCGGGCAATGCGCTCCTGCAGCGCCTCGATCTCCGGCGAATGAAATTCGATGACTTCACCGCTCTTCAGATCAATCAGGTGATCATGATGCTCTTCCGGCACCGTTTCGTAGCGGGAGCGGCCGTCGCGGAAATCATGGCGGGCGAGCAATCCGGCGTCCTCGAACAGCTTGACGGTGCGATAGACGGTCGAGATCGAGATCTTCGCGTCCACCAGCACGGAGCGCCGATAGAGCTCCTCGACATCCGGGTGATCCTCCGATGTCTCGATAATGCGCGCGATGACCCGGCGCTGCTCGGTCATGCGCATGCCACGCTCGGCGCAAAGCTCCTCAAGGGATTTTACGGCATCATCCATCGATTGTCGTCTTCGGTCTATTTGGACTGTGACAACGGACTAGCGAAGAACGCGGCGCATGACAAGCGCCGTCGACTTGGTGCCATTGTCGTTGACGTAATAGGCCTTACGCTCACCGACCGTCTCGAAGCCAAGCTTGCGGTAGAGGCCGAGCGCCGGCTGGTTGCCGCCATCGACCTCCAGAAACATGGTTTCGCCGCCGCGATTGCCCGCTTCACGGAGGGCTGCCTGCATCAACCGCCAGCCGAGGCCCGAGCGGCCAAG
Organism: Rhizobium sp. A22-96; assembly: GCF_053521805.1. Classification (NCBI taxonomy): domain Bacteria; kingdom Pseudomonadati; phylum Pseudomonadota; class Alphaproteobacteria; order Hyphomicrobiales; family Rhizobiaceae; genus Rhizobium; species Rhizobium sp. A22-96. Next base: position 329,667 of record NZ_JBNWDQ010000005.1, on the reverse strand, counting down.
CTTGGCGTTCACGGCGATCGTCAGGATTTCGGCCTCACCCGCCACATGCCTTGCCAGTACGAAGCCGGGAAGCGCCTTTTTCAGGATCGCATTGGTCTGGCGGGCGACGAAGCCGAAGGTCGTCTCCTGCGAGAGAAGATCCTGAAATTCACTTTCGTCCCAGACGCGGGAGAACCTTTCGCCGTGCAGGAGCGCCACCTCGACGCAATCCTTCAGCTCCATGGGGATGATTTCGTATTCGGCTTTCAAGGTGAGATAGGATTCGAGCATTTCTATTGCCTGGCAACTGCGTATCCGGCCTGCGGTCTGGCATCGGGTCCGCGAAGATAAAGCGGCTTCGGCTTTTCGCTGACAGGTTTGGCAGCGCCCAGCCGGGCGATGACGGCAATCGGAAATGCGTCTGGCCGCTCCGCTGGCGGCGTGTCGCTCAACCGGGCGACGGCGGTTCCGGTGACGATGCCGTCGAAAGCGCCGGCAATTATCCGCGCCTCGTCGATCGTCACGGCCCGCGCCTCGTCCAGCGGGTCGCCATTGGCGTCGAAGCCCTGGAGATAGATCTCCTCGCGCTTCGCGTCGATGGCGGCCAGAACCGGCTTGCCAGGATTCTGATCTCGTGCGGTCGCTGCCATGACCTCGAGGGTCGTAACACCAACCGCAGGAACATTGAGGGAGAGCGCAAAACCGCGTGCGGCTGCAACGCCGATGCGGATGCCGGTGAAGGAACCGGGCCCGACGGTCACGACGACGCGTTCGACTGCCGAGAGCGCTGTACCGGCTTTCGCCAGCGCCTCGTCGACCACGTGCATCAAATGCTCGGCATGTCCCCGCCCGATCGTTTCCGTGACCTCCCCCATCACAGAATCACTGCCGCTATCATACACTGCGGCAGCGCAATCCACACCTGCCGTGTCGAGCGCCAGTACGATCATGTCAACTTATCCGAAACGTCGGGATTAAACGGCTTCGACTTCCTGCACTTCCGGCACGAAATGGCGCAGCAGGTTCTGCACGCCGTGCTTCAACGTCGCTGTCGAAGACGGGCAGCCGGCGCAGGATCCCTTCATATTGAGGTAGACCTTGCCGTCGCGGAAGCCGCGGAAGGTGATGTCGCCGCCATCCTGGGCAACGGCCGGACGCACGCGCGTATCGAGCAGCTCCTTGATGGTGAGCACGATCGCCTCGTCACCCTCATCGAAGAATTCGCCGCCGGCATCCTGCACCTCGGACAGAACCGAAGCGGAGCCCATGACGGGCTTGCCGGACATGAAATGCTCCATGATCGAGCCGAGAATGGCGGGCTTCAGGTGCTGCCATTCCTGTTCTTCCTTGGAGACGGAAATGAAGTCGTAGCCGAAATAGACGCCGGTGACGCCGGGGATCTCGAAGAGACGGGCCGCAAGCGGGGAAGCCTCAGCTTCGTCGGCACTGCGGAACTCGGCCGTACCGGTTTCCATCACCACTTTGCCCGGCAGGAACTTCAAGGTCGCGGGGTTCGGCGTCGCTTCGGTCTGAATGAACATCTTGATCTCCATGCGGCGGGCAAAGCCCGGTCCCGACTTTAGAATATTTCAAAAGAAGATAGGCTTTTTGGCCACTTTATTCAAGAGAGTGTTTCTCAAGAAATCGTCTGGCGCATCAGCTGAGCGCATCGATTTCTTCGTTGGTCAGCGTATCCGGCAGCACCGTCACGGGGATCGGGAAAGCTGCCGCTCGCCCTGCGATCGACGAAACCAGCGGGCCCGGGCCCTCCTTGGCGGAACCGGCAGCGAGAACAAGAAGCGCGATATCGCGATCCTCCTCGATCACCGCGTTGATCTGCTCGGCGGCGGATCCCTCACGAATGACGATTTCCGCATCAATGCCGACAGTCTCGCGGATGGTCTGGGCCGCCTTTGCCGTCACCGCCTCGGCTTCCTCGCGCGCTTCCGCCCGCATGATCTCCTCGACGCCAAGCCATTGCTGGAAGTCGCCATCGGGGATCACATAGAGGAGTACGAGGCCGCCATTGGAATTCTTGGCACGCCGGCCGGCATAATGGACGGCGCGCTGGCATTCCGGTGTGCCGTCGATGACCGCCATGAACTTGCGGCGATGACCTTCGAGCCGTGAGAGACGTTTTGAAACCATGCGGCGACTCAAACACCCGGAGACGGCGTTTTGCAAGCCCCCGTTTTTCGACGGGAGCCCTGCCTTACAAGATCATCAGTAGATGAAGCCGACGATATCGCGCACCTGCTTCATCGTTACATCGGCGCGGGCGCGGGCGCGGGCGCTGCCGTCACGCAGGACGCTATCGATATGGCCTGGATCGGCCATCAGCCGGCGCATCTCGGTGGTGATCGGCGAAAGCACGTGCACGGCAAGATCAACCAGAGCTGGCTTGAAGACCGAGAATTGCTGACCGCCGAATTCGGACAGAACTTCCGCCTTGGACTTGTCGGCGAGCGCTGCATAGATGCCGACCAGATTGTCGGCTTCCGGGCGGCCGGCGAGACCCTCGGCTTCGCTCGGCAAGCCATCCGGATCGGTCTTGGCCTTGCGGATCTTCTTCGAGATGTTCTCTTCGTCGTCGAGCAGATTGATGCGCGACAGGTCGGAAGCGTCTGACTTCGACATTTTCTTGGTGCCGTCACGCAGCGACATGACGCGCGGCGCCGGGCCATCGATCAGCGGTTCGACCATCGGGAAATAGGCATGCACCGGCTCGTCGCCGACGGTGATGTCGATGCCATAGCCCGTGCGGCGAATATGCTCCATGTAGTCCAGATTGAACTTCATGGCGATGTCGCGGGTGAGCTCCAGATGCTGCTTCTGGTCGTCTCCGACAGGAACATGTGTGGCGCGATAGAGCAGGATGTCGGCGGCCATCAGGCTCGGATAGGCATAAAGGCCGAGGGAGGCCTGCTCGCGATCCTTGCCGGCCTTGTCCTTGAACTGCGTCATGCGGTTCATCCAGCCGATGCGGGCGACGCAGTTGAAGATCCAGGCGAGTTCGGCATGACCCGGGACGGCCGATTGATTGAAGACGATATGCTTTTCCGGATCGATGCCGGCAGCCAGAAACGCAGCGGTGATCGACCGCGTCTGGCCCGGCATATCCTCATGCACCAGCTGGGCGGTGAGCGCATGCATGTCGACGACACAATAGATGCAGTCGTTGTTGGCCTGCAGCGCCACGAACTTGCGGATCGCGCCGAGATAGTTGCCGAGATGGAGGTTACCGGTGGGCTGGACGCCGGAGAATACGAGCGGCTTGAATTCGGTCATGTCGTCCTCGAAAGGCTTGTGGAGGGCCTAGAGCATGATGCCGAAAAGTGTGAGCGGTTTTCGGACGACATCATGCTCCACTATTTGATTCCAGAGCCGCGCTCGACCCTTGGTTTCGAGCGGCTTATGCACGGCAGACAGGCTGGGATCAAGAGGCTATGTCTTGGAGGCTCACGAAGAATGCTGGATCAGATCCCAGGTATTGCCATAGGGATCGGCAAAGACCGCCACCGTGCCATAGACCTCATGGCGCGGCTCTTCCCGGAACTGCACGCCCTTGGCAAGCATCGCGGCATGATCACGGGCGAAATCATCAGTCTTGAGGAAGAAGCCGACGCGGCCGCCGGTCTGGTTGCCGATCGCGGCGCGCTGGCTTTCATCGGCGGCCTGGGCAAGTAGCAACGCCGCCCCTTCCGTGCCCTTCGGCTTGATGACAACCCAACGCTTGCCCTCCGGCTGCACCTCGTCCTGCAGGCACTCGAAACCCAGGGCGTCGCAATAGAAGGACTTGGCGCGATCGTAATCATCAACGACGAGGGCGACGAGGAAGAGGGATTGAGGCATTGGAGGACTCCGAGAGCAAATAGATTTTGAGTATGCGGAGGGTGCGTTACCCCCTCTGTCACTTTCGTGACATCTCCCCCACAAGGGGGGAGATCGTTGGGAGTTTGCCGCAGATCCTACAAAAACAATAGGCTCAGATTCGATAGATGCGACGTTAGCTGATTACGCGAGGCTGTAACGTGTTACCAATCTCCCCCCTTGTGGGGGAGATGTCACGAAAGTGACAGAGGGGGGGTACCATAGCCGAGGCATAAGCCGCCCTCTAATTTGCCCCTACTCCCCGCTCACGATCTCTGTGTCCGAAACGGGCTATGCCGGCTTGCGCTTCAATTTGCGGCGGATCATGTCCAAATCCACGCCGCCGATGATGAAGGCGACAACGAAATACACCACCATCGCAATCAATATGAGCAAGCCCAGAACGCCGGTTTTGGTCAGCAGCGACGAGCTCCCCCCCAGAAGCGGTTCCCAGCGATCAGCCAAATATACGATGACGCCGCCCATGACAGCGGAGGAGATGAGCAGCATCACAGTGCGGCGCGCCAGCGACCACTCCCAGGAAAGGTGTCCCCGACGATAGAGCGTGACGAAGAGCTGTACGGCGTTCAGCCAACCGGCAACCGCTTCGGCGACCGCAATGCCCCGTTCGGCCAGCACCGGGAAAAGCAGGATTGATAGCACCGAGTTTACGGCAACGGCGACCGCCGTATAGCGCATCGGCGACTTCGTATCTTCGCGGGCATAAAAGCCGGGCTGCAGCGCCTTGATCAGCACGAAAGCCGGCAGACCAAGGCCGAAGATGGCGAGGATGGAGCCGACCAGCTTTGTATTTTCCGCATTAAAGGCGCCGCGCTCGTAAAGCACGCGGATGATATCGTCGGAGAGAAGCCAGAGGGCAACAGCGGCCGGCAGTGTCAGGAACAGCACGAATTCGATCGAGCGGTTCTGGGTATTGGCGGCTTCCTCGATATGGCCTGACTTCAGCGAGCGGGCCAGTTCCGGCAGAAGTACGATTCCGACTGCGACGCCGACGACGCCGAGCGGCAGCTGGTAGATGCGGTCTGCATATTGCAGGGCGGCAATCGCGCCTTCCTTGCCCGAGGCGATCGCCTGGCCGATTACCAGATTGATCTGGGTAACGCCGCCGGTGATGGCCGCCGGGATGGCAAGAAGCAGGAGCCGTTTGACATTGGGCGTGAAGCGCGGAAAGCGCAGGCCGATATTGATGCCAGCATGGCGCACGCCGATATAGACGACGGCCAGCTGCAGCACACCTGCAACCAGCACCGACCAGGACAGGTACCAAGCGGTGGTCAGCGGGTCGGCGCCGTAATAGATAGCGTAAAACAGGGCGCTGATCATCACCAGGTTGAGGAAGATCGGAGCCACGGCGGCGGCAAAGAAATGATGCAGCGAATTCAGCATGCCGCTCATCATCGCCGTCAGCGACATCGACATCAGATAGGGGAACATGACGGCGGCCAACCGGACCGTCAGGTCGAATTTCTCGGCATCGTCGGCGAAACCGGGCGCGATGACCCAACGCACCAGCAGCGGCATGGCCAGCTCCATGACGATGGTGATCAGCAGCAGAACGGAAAAGAGAACGCCGAACACCTCTTCGGAGAAGCGCTTCGCGCCCTCGATGCCGTTCGCCTCGATCTCCTTGGCAAAGAGCGGCACGAAGGCCGCGTTGAAGGCGCCTTCGGCGAACAGACGGCGGAAGAGGTTCGGAAAGCGGAAGGCGGCATAGAACACGTCGGCCATCGGCCCGGTGCCAAGCGCTGCGGCCATCAGGGTTTCGCGGGCAAAGCCGAAGATGCGGCTGCCAAGCGTCGCCCCACCGACGGTGATGAATTTCTTAACGAGGCTCATGCGGCAGAACCGGCCTTCTTTTCGATATCTGACTTTTCGGCAGCAGCCGAGCGCGTGGCGGCAGGCGCGATGATGCCGGAGGGCATGCGTTCGCGCATCTCATCCTCCTCGCCCGCCATGACAGCCTTCAAGCGCGCGGTGATATTGGCCCGCTTGTTCTCGTTGGAGATCTTCTGCCCGACGAGATCGGTGACATAGAAAGTGTCGATGACCTTCTCGCCGAAGGTGGTGATGCGGGCCGACTGGATATCGAGCGAGAGATCCGAGAGAACGGCCGTGATTTCCGACAGCAGACCGGTGCGGTCAAGGCACTCGACCTCGATGACCGTGAACTTGTTGGAGAGGCTATTGGAAATGATCACCGATGGCGGGATCACGAAGGCCTTGTTCTTGCGGCGGTTCTTCGTTCGCGTCGCAATCACTTCCGGCAGCCGCTTACGGCCGGCCAGCACATCCTCGATCATCTTGCCGATGGTGCCGGCGCGGCGCAGTTCATCGGCATCATCGGCGAATTCGCGGCTGACGTGGATGGTGTCAAGGGCTCGACCGTCGGCCGTCGTGAAGATCTGCGCGTCGGCGATATTGGCGCCTGCAGCCGCGCAAGCGCCGGCAATCACGGTCAGGAGACGCGGATGGTCGGGCGAGAGCACGGTGATCTCGGTGATGGCGTGGAAGCTGTCAGTGCGCACCATGGTCGCCAGCACCTTGCCCGATTTGTCGGTCTGGCGAATGAACTGGGTATGGCGGATCTGGTCTTCCAGCGGCACGGACAAGAGATAGGGCTGGTAGTGCAGCTTGACGTAGGCCTCGCGATCCTTCTCGCTCCAGTCCGCAAGCGCATGTTCGAGCGCGTGGGCAGCGGCCTCGGCACGTTCCTTGCGCGACACTTCGGAGAAGCCGCCAGCCAGCAGCAGCTCGGTTTCATAATAGAGCGTGCGCAGCAGCTGGCCCTTCCAGCCGTTCCAGACGCCCGGGCCGACTGCGCGGATATCGCAGACGGTCAGGATCAGCAGCATCTTCAGGCGGTCGAGCGACTGCACCCGATCGGCGAAGTCGATGATGGTCTTGCGGTCGGTCAGATCGCGCGTCTGCGCAACCATCGACATTGTGAGATGCTCGGCGATCAGCCACACCACCAGCTCGGTCTGCTTGGGCGACAGGCCGAAGCGCGGGCAGAGCTTGCGGGCCACCTTGGCGCCGGCTTCGGAGTGATCCTCCTCGCGGCCCTTGGCGATATCGTGCAGGAGCACGGCAACATAAAGCGCGTCACGGTCCTCGATACCGGGCATCAGCTTGTTGGTCAGCGGATGGATATCCTCCGCCTTGCCCTTGTCGATCTCCGACAGCACTTCGACGGCACGGATCAGATGCTCGTCCACCGTATAATGGTGATACATGTTGAACTGCATCATCGAGACGATCTTGCCGAACTCCGGAATGAAGCGGCCAAGTACGCCGGCCTCGTTCATGCGGCGCAGGATCAGCGCCGGATCGCGCTTCGACGTGAGGATGGAGAGGAAAAGACGGTTCGCCTCCTCGTTCTCGCGCAGATCGTTGTCGATCAGGCCGAGTGAGCGGGTGACGCGCTTCAATGCATCCGGATGGAATTCCAGTCCGTTGATGTCGGCAACGAAGAACAGGCGGATGAGACTCACCGGGTCGCGCTTGAAGACATCAGGATTGGCAAGCGCGATGCGGCCGCGATCCTCGACGAATTCGACGGTGCCGGGGATCTTGCGCGAGCGATTGGCAAAGCGGCTGATGACGCCGGTAAGCCCCGGCGTCGCCTTGGCCTGCTGATCCTCAAGTGCTGCGCAGAGGATGCGGGTGAGATCGCCGACATCCTTGGCCACAAGGAAATAGTGCTTCATGAAGCGTTCGACGGCGGAAAGGCCGGGGCGGGCGTGATAGCCGAGCGCGGCGGCGATATCGCGCTGGATATCGAAGGAAAGCCGCTCCTCGGCCTTGCCGGTCAGGAAGTGCATGTGGCAGCGCACGGCCCAGAGGAAGTCCTCGGCCTTTTCGAACAGGCGATATTCCTGCTTCGAGAGCACGCCGAGCTTCACCAGCTCGACGGGGTCACGGACGTGATAGTAATATTTCGAGATCCAGAACAGCGTGTGCAGGTCGCGCAGGCCGCCCTTGCCTTCCTTGACGTTGGGCTCGACCAGATAGCGGGTGTCGCCGGCCTTGCGGTGGCGCTCGTCGCGTTCGGCCAGCTTGGCGGCGATGAATTCCGGACCAGTATTGGTGACGATCTCCTTGTCGAAGCGCGCCTCCAATTCCTTGGCAAGCGGCGCATTGCCGCAAATATAGCGGGTCTCGAGAATGGCGGTGCGCACCGTCATGTCGGACTTGGCCTCGCGGATGCACTCCTCGACCGTGCGCGTGGCGTGGCCGACCTTGAAGCCCATGTCCCAGAGCATGTAGAGAATGAACTCGACCGCCTTATGCGTTTCGCTGTCCGGTTTCGGCTGAAAGAGAAACAGAAGGTCGATATCCGAGCCCGGCGCCAGCGTATCGCGGCCGTAGCCGCCGACGGCGGTGACGGAGAAGCTACCGGCACGCTTCGGAAAAACGTGCTGGACGGTGAAATCGTAGATGACCGTGATGATCTGGTCCTGCAGCCAGGAAATGCGGTGGGCGCAATCGAGCCCGCTGCCCTGGAAGGCCAGCAGGCGGCGCGCCTCTTCTCGTCCCTCCTGGCTTGCCTTCTTCAACAGGGCAAGCAGAGCGGACCGCTCCTCGTTCTTATCCAGATTGCGCTTGGCAAGAGCATCGCATTCCGCTCTCAGCGAGGGAACGTCGAGAATAGCCGGAAAATCGATGTCATGCATTTCCATGCTCTGCCGACCGGATTCCTGTTCGTTGACCACGGGCCACTGGCGGCGCGCCTGTCTTTTCGTCTGCATGCGCTATAGCCTCTTTGCCCGGCGATTGACACAGGCAATCTGCACCGAAATTCCCGTAATCCAGCCTGAGCCGAATCCATGATCTCAGGATTTCTATCGGGTCAAGGTTGACGAAGCGTGACGGCAATCGACGCAGAAACCGGCGGTTTTAGGGCCTCGGCATGTCCAGCGCCCGTCTAAGCTCGTTCAAGCTATGTAATATGTTTCGCGACTGGGCACCAATCTGCATAACCATTTCGCGCTCACATTCCCAATAGCCGGCCTTGGCGATCTTCGAACAGATGTCGGAAATGCGGCTGCAGGACAGAGCGATGTTCAGAAGACCGCGATCGGACTCGCAATCCGGCGGCTCGCCCTCGCCGCAGATCTTGCCGCGAGCCGCGATGGGAGAAAAGCGATCGGCCAATACGCGGACCTCGGAGAGAAGATTTTCGATGTGCATCCTAATGTCCCTGGAAATCGCTTTCGGTCAGCCGGCCTTGGTCACAGTTTTCTTCAGCTCGTAGAGCACATCGAGGGCGCCGCGCGGCGTAAGGTCGTCGAGGTCGAGCGTCTTCAACCTCTCTTCGACCTTGGACGGCTCGCGCCGGCCGACGGCCTCCTCGCGGCGAACCGCGACCTGGAAGAGCGGCAGATCATCGATGAGCTGGCTTGCCGGATTCTTGCGGTCCGCATCCTCGAGCCGCGTCAGAACGTCGCGGGCTCGCGCCACCACCGATGCCGGCAGGCCGGCAAGCCTTGCCACCTGAATGCCATAGGAGCGATCGGCAGCCCCCGGCCCGACCTCGTGCAGGAAGATGACGTCGCCATCCCATTCCTTGACGCGCATGGTGGCATTGGAGAGCCGCCCGAGCTTTTCCGAGAGCACGGTCAGCTCATGAAAATGCGTGGCGAAGAGACCGCGGCAGCGATTGGCCTCGTGCAGATGCTCGACGGCGGCCCATGCGATCGACAGGCCGTCGAAGGTCGCGGTGCCGCGGCCGATCTCGTCGAGAATGACCAGCGAGCGCTCGGTCGCCTGATTGAGGATCGCCGCCGTCTCGACCATTTCGACCATGAAGGTGGAGCGGCCGCGGGCCAGATCGTCGGACGCGCCGACGCGCGAGAACAGCCGGTCGACAATGCCGATATGGGCTGAAGCGGCGGGCACGAAGGCGCCCATCTGCGCGAGAATGGCGATGAGCGCGTTCTGGCGCAGGAAGGTCGATTTACCGCCCATGTTCGGGCCGGTCAAAAGCCAGATGGCGCCATCCTTGCCGTCCGATGTCGGCGAAAGGTCGCAATTATTGGCAACGAAGGGCCCACCCGCCTGACGGCGCAATGCCTGCTCGACGACCGGATGGCGGCCGCCCTCGATGGCGAACATGCGGCTCGCGTCGACAAGCGGGCGGCAATAGGCCTGCTCCTCGGCCAGCAGCGCAAGGCCGGCCGCGACATCGATCACCGACAGCGCACGAGCGCCGGCCTTGATCGCTTCTGCATTGGCGACGACGGCCGCGACCATCTCGTCGAAAGCTTTCAGCTCTATGGCGAGCGCCTTGTCAGCAGCATTGGCGATGCGGCTTTCGAGATCGGCAAGTTCGGTCGTGGTGAACCGCATGGCATTCGCCATGGTCTGGCGATGAATGAAGCGCGCCTTGGCCTCGGACGTATCGGTCATGGGACCGGCATTGCCGGCCGTGACTTCGATGAAATAGCCAAGCACATTGTTGTGCTTGATCTTCAGCGACTTGATGCCGGTTTCCTCGGCATATTGCAGCTGCAGGCCGGCGATGACCCGGCGTGACTGGTCGCGCAGCGCCCGCACCTCGTCCAGCTCTTCATTCGCCCCTTCCCGCAGGAAACCGCCGTCGCGCTTCAGCAGCGGTAGTTCGTCGGCGAGCATGGCGGCGAGCAGCGCTTCGAGATCGGCCGGCAAGCCGCTGAGCCCGGCCAATGCGGCCTTCAATTCCTCGGGCAGGAGGGCCGAACCAAGCATACGGGCGACATCACCGGCGGCACCGAGACCCTGGCGGATGGCCCAGAGATCGCGCGGACCGCCACGATCGAGTGCCAGGCGCGACAGGGCGCGCGGCATGTCGGGCACATGCTTCAACGCCGAGCGCAGATCGCCGCTCAGCGAAGGCTCCTCCACAAGAAAGCCGATCGAATCCAGTCGCTCGTTGATCCGCTGGGGATCGGTGAGCGGCGACATCAGCCGTTCGGCGAGAAGCCTGGCGCCACCGCCGGTAACCGTACGATCGATCGCCTTCAGCAGCGAGCCGTTGCGATCGCCGGAGAGCGTGCGTACCAGTTCGAGATTGGCGCGGGTGGCGGGATCGATGAACAGCGTCGATGCACCGCTTTCCCGCTCCGGCAGTCCGAGCGGCGGCCGTTCGGCAAGCTGGGTCTTTTCGACATAGGCGATAGCCGCTGCCGCAGCGGCGAGCTCGGCGCGGCTGAACGTGCCAAAGCCATCGAGCGTCGATACGCCGAAATAGCGCGTGATGCGACCTTCGGCGCTGGCGCTATCAAACAGCACGGCCGGCTGCGGAACGGCGGTGCGACCGAGAATATCGAAGACCGGCTTCAGCTCTGGATCGTGGAACATCGTATCCGGCAGGATCAGCTCGCGCGGATCGATGCGCAGGATATCGGCAAGCAGCCGCGAAGCCTCGGTCTCCGCCAGCCGGAACACACCCGTCGAAATATCGATCCAGGCGAGCGCCAGCTGCGGCTCGGCACCACCGCGAATGCGCGTCAGCGCCATCAGATAGTTGGATTCCGAGGGCGAGAGCAGCTTTTCCTCGGTGATGGTGCCCGGCGTCACCAGACGCACGACATCGCGCCGAACCACCGACTTGCCGCCACGCTTCTTCGCCTCGGCCGGATCTTCCACCTGCTCGCAGACGGCAACACGGAAGCCCAGTGAAATCAGCTTCTGCAGGTAGTCGTCAGCGGCATGAACCGGCACCCCGCACATCGGGATATCCTGGCTCATGTGCTGGCCGCGCTTCGTCAGCGTGATGCCGAGCGCGCGCGACGCATCCACGGCGTCCTCGAAGAACAATTCGTAGAAATCGCCCATACGGTAAAACAGGAGCGAACCGGGATTGTTCGCCTTGATCTCGATATATTGCTCCATCATCGGAGTCGCGGATGCGCGACTTTCCTCCGAGGCAAGCTCGGCGGCCGAGAAAGCATCGACGCTGTGGGTTTTACGTTCGTTCACGGAGGTGCAGTTTTTCCAAAAAATGAGGTGTCACCCTATCCGCGCGCCGGTATAGAAGACAACAGCTATCGGGCAAGAGGGACCGGTCGCCCACAGGAGGTTTGGAGGAAAAATGGCTGACAGCAAGAGCAAGTCGCGTCCGGGAACCGGGATCACCGATCAGGAGGCACTGGACTTTCACAAGCAGGGCCGACCCGGCAAGCTTGAGATCAACCCCACCAAGCCGATGGCGACGCAACGCGATCTTTCCCTTGCCTACTCGCCCGGCGTAGCCGTTCCCGTGAAGGCGATCGCCGCCGATCCGGCCACCGCCTATGATTATACCGCACGCGGCAACATGGTCGCCGTCATCTCCAACGGCACGGCCATTCTCGGCCTCGGCAATCTGGGGGCGCTCGCCTCGAAGCCGGTCATGGAAGGCAAGGCTGTCCTCTTCAAGCGCTTCGCCGACGTCGATTCGATCGATCTCGAAATCGACACCGAGAATGTCGATGAATTCATAAATTGCGTGCGCTATCTCGGCCCCTCCTTCGGCGGCATCAATCTCGAGGATATCAAGGCGCCGGACTGCTTCATCATCGAACAGCGGCTACGCGAGCTGATGGATATCCCGGTCTTCCATGACGACCAGCACGGCACCGCCATCATCGCCGCGGCCGGCCTGATCAACGCGCTGGAATTGACCGGCCGCGACCTCAAGACTACCAAGCTCGTCTGCAACGGTGCGGGTGCTGCCGCGATCGCCTGTATCGAGCTGATCAAGGCCATGGGCTTCAACCCGGAAAACATCATTCTCTGCGACACGAAGGGCGTGATCTATCAGGGCCGCAGCGAGGGCATGAACCAGTGGAAGTCGGCGCATGCGGTCAAGACCGACAAGCGGACGCTGGAAGAGGCGATGAAGGGGGCTGACGTCGTGTTCGGCCTGTCGCAGAAGGATGCCTTCTCAGAAGACATGATCCGCTCAATGGCGGACAAGCCGATCATTTTCGCCATGGCCAATCCCGATCCGGAAATTACGCCGGAAGAAGTCGCCCGCATCCGCGACGATGCCATCATGGCGACCGGCCGCTCGGACTATCCGAACCAGGTCAACAACGTCCTCGGCTTTCCCTATATCTTCCGCGGTGCGCTCGATGTGCGCGCCACCACCATCAACGACGAGATGAAGATCGCCGCCGTTAGGGCACTGGCGAGCCTGGCGCGCGAGGATGTTCCCGACGACGTTGTCGCCGCCTACCAAGGCGCAAGGCCGCGCTTCGGCGCACAATATATCATTCCCGTACCGTTCGATCCGCGTCTGATCTCGGCAATCCCGGTAGCAGTCGCCAAGGCGGCGATTGAAAGCGGCGTCGCCCGCCGCGACATGCCCGATATGGACGCCTATGCCCGCGAGCTCTCCGCACGCCGCGATCCGATCGCCTCGACGCTGTCGCAGCTTTATGAGCGCGTTCGCCGGCACCAGAAGCGCATCGTCTTTGCCGAGGCCGAAGAAGAACAGGTCATGCGCGCCGCCCTCTCCTACGCCAATCAGGGTCTCGGCACCGCCGTCCTGCTCGGCCGCGAGGATCTGATCCAATCCACCGCCGAACGCGCCGGCATCGACCTCAATCGTCCCGGCCTCGAAATCGTCAACGCCCGCATTTCCAAGCGGGTCGATGCCTATATCGACTATCTCTATGCCCGCCTGCAGCGCCAGGGCTACCTGCACCGTGACGTGACGCGCCTGATCCACAACGACCGCAATCACTTTGCCGCCTGCATGGTGGCACTGGGCGATGCCGACGGCATGGTGACGGGCGTGACACGCAACTATTCGACAGCGCTCGGCGACGTGCGCCGCTGCATCGACGCCAAGCCGGGGCACCGGGTCATCGGCGTATCGATCGTGCTCGCCCGCGGCCGCACCGTCTTCGTCGCCGATACAGCCGTGCATGACATGCCGACGGCCGAGGAACTGGCTGATATCGCTGAAGAAGCAGCGGGTTTCGCGCGGCGCATGGGTTATGAGCCGCGTGTTGCCATGCTCGCCTACTCCACCTTCGGCCACCCCTCGGGCGAGCGTTCCGAGCGGGTGCGCGAGGCCGTAAACATCCTCGACAAGCGCTATGTGAATTTCGAATTCGACGGGGAAATGGCAGCCGACGTGGCGTTGAACCGCAAGATCCTGGAGAGCCTCTATCCGTTCTCGCGCCTCTCCGGACCGGCAAACGTACTTGTCATGCCGGCCTTCCATTCGGCCGCGATCTCCACCAAGATGCTGCAGGAACTCGGTGGCTCCACCGTGATCGGACCGCTGCTCGTCGGGCTCGACAAGCCGGTGCAGATCACCTCGATGGGCGCGAAGGATTCCGATATCGTCAACATGGCCGCAATCGCTGCCTACGGCGCGGGATCCTAGCCTCTAGGCCGACCAGATTGCGGAGCCTATGACCAACAAAGGTTATGGGCTGCCGTATCAATTCGGTGTAGACTGTAAGAATGGGTGAAGCTCAGGTCCTGTTCGGAATACTGCGCCATTCAGCGCAGTCGGATATTGTCGATGCTATCGAGCGGCTCGTTGTTGAGGCACCCGACCGCAATCTTAACCGCGTGAATGTTCTTGCCTTCGCGGCCGATCGAGGCTTCGACGAAGAGCAGGTCATCAACACCTTCCTGCATGGCTCGCGCCTCGGCCTGTTCGAGATGTCGTGGAATGTTCTCTGCCCAGGTTGCGGCGGGGTATTGGATGCCAATACATCGCTGAAAACAGTGCAAAGCGACACCTACAATTGTACGCTTTGCGCTGCCGGCTACGAGCCAACGCTCGACGAGATGGTCGAAGTCACTTTCACCGTCAGTCCGCGCGTACGCCACATCGAGGCTCACAATCCGCATGAACTGCCGCCTCTCGAATATTTCCGCCAGATCTACTGGGGCTCGGGTATCGACCTTCCCGATGAGGGCTATGAAGAGAAGGTCGATCAATTCGTCCTGGAATCCCTGGAACTGCCGCCCGGCGAGAAGGCCGTCATATCGCTTCAGTTGCCGGCGGAGTTTACCATCATCTTCGAGCCCGTTACGCACGCCGCGCAATTCCTCGATGTGAAGGGAGAACCATCGAAGGAAAGGCAAACTCTCTCGCTTGTTTTCGACCGCATGCACCGACACAGCGAGGCGATCGAAATGCGACCAGGCCCACTGCGGATTATGATGGAGAACCACACGGATCTTCGCGTGCTGCCATCGATCTGCGTGGCCAACGAGGCTCTCCACACCCTGCTCGGCCAACGCCGACCGTTCCTGACCGCCAAGCGTCTGCTCTCCAACCAGACGTTCCGCGACATCTATCGCACGGACACGATCGATATCGACCAGCGGCTGAAGATTACCAGCCTCACTTTTCTCTTCACCGATCTGCGCGGCTCGACGGAGCTGTACGAAAGGGTCGGTGATCTCGCTGCCTTCGATCTGGTCAGGACCCATTTCGGCATCCTGCATGAGATCGTGGCGGCAGAAGCCGGCGCAGTCGTCAAGACCATCGGCGATGCCGTCATGGCCACCTTCCCGACACCGGATAGGGCGTTGATCGCAGCAATGCGGATGCGCGAGGCCATGCTCAGCCTCAACAAAGAGCGCGGCAGCGACGATCTTCTTCTGAAAATCGGCATTCACGAAGGTCCGTGCATCGCAGTGAGCCTGAACGAGCGGCAGGACTATTTCGGACAAACCGTCAACATCGCCTCGCGCGTGCAGCACCTCGCCACATCACGCGATATATTCGCCACGAGCTCCGTTATCGACAATCCGCGCGCCGCCGAGTTGTTGACCACGCGCGGCTTGAGCCCGCAGTCCCATCAAGTCTCCTTGAGAGGCATCACGGATGCGATCAATATTTTCGCGATCCCTTGAGATCCGTTAGCTGGCGAAGCGACCCGCGTCCGCGCCGTAATAATTGACGTAGCGGTCGGAGATGCTGGCGATCGGCAGAACGATGAGGACATCGGTCGTGTTGAAAGCCTGATCGACGACGGCTGTCGAACCGACCATGGCGCCGAGGCGCAGATAGCCCTTGATCAGCGGCGGCAGCGCCATCAACGCCTTCTTCGGATTGACGGCTTCGACCGGCATCAGGTCCATGTTGCGAGCAAGCGACGGCAAGGCGCCGACGGTCCACTCATCCTTGGCAAGGACATTGTGATAGAGGAAGGACAGAGCCAGCGCATGCTGTTCCGGAAGGACGCCCGGGAAAGAGGCGCAACCGATCATCGCGCCCATGCCGTGCTTCAGCGCATAGGCCCAATTGCCCTGCCACAGAAGCTCGACCGTGCGCTTGTTGCGGTATTCCGGCAGCACGCAGGAACGGCCAAGCTCCATGAAACGCTTGTCGGGATGACGGGCAAGCAGCGCATCCAGATCGAATTCCGAGGAAGAATAGAAACCGCCATTGGCCATGGCCACTTCCTGCCGCAGCAGGCGATAGGTGCCGACGATCTGGTCCTCCGGATCGCCTTCGAGCGACCGGTCAAGGACGAGCAGATGGTCGCAGATGGCATCCCAGCCGTCGATATCGCGCTGACGACGCATGGCGTCAGCCGGCAATTGCGCTTTCATCTCCTCGACGAAAACACGATAGCGGACAGCCTGAGCGGCATCGATCTCGCTCGCCGTACGGGCAAGGCGAGTTTCTAGATTTCCGATGCGTCCAAGCACATCGCTGGCAACCGGCGCGACCGTTGCCTTTGAAGACTGAACCATTTCGCCCTGAGCTTCGCGATTCAAAATTTCGATGGACATGGCGATTCTCCCCCTGCGGGCCGATATAGCGCCATAAACCAAATTCATGCGACAGGAAAGTGACATGCAGCATTGCTAAAAGCAAGAAGCGTGCCCGTTGCAATTTTCGAATGAACGCACAGTCCCCAACTTAACGGCACCGATTGCCTGTGGTTGAGCACCATCAATGCCTGCTATCGGGCATTGATGAATCCGGGCCGCAATCTTCCTTCGAAAACGAAATAGCCGGCTATGCGCGTTCGAAGCTCAGCTTCGACAGGCTTTGCACCGTCGTTACCAATCGCTGGGGGTCGACGGGCTTGACGATGACGGCATCGGCGCCGGCAAGCAAGGCCTGGCGGCGGATCGCATCGCGGCTGTCGGCCGTCAGCACGATGATCGGCAATGATGGCAATCCCTGTCGACGCTCCTGGGCGCGCAGCTGCGCCAGCACGGCCGCACCGGAACCGCCGGGCATATTGAAGTCGGTGACGATAACATCAGGCCGCGGCTCGGCATTTTCCGTGCGGGCACGCAGACCATCGAAATCCTCCACCAGGCAGACCCTGTGGCCTGCCTTGGCAAGCATGGCGCGAATGAGCATGGCGTTGACCGGATCATCCTCGCCGAGCAGGATTTCGAGGGCGGGATCTTCAGCCTCAGGCGTGGTTATGCCGATCTCGGACACGGCTTCGATCAAGGCATCGCGCTTTTCCATGCCGCGCATGCGGCCGCTCAACACATCGATCAACGATTGCTCGCGCAACGGCCGAATGAGCCAGGCATCGAAGAGATCGAGCGGATGGGTGTTGCGCTCCTCGGGATTAACGAGGAAAATCTTGCGCAGCGCCGGCATCGCGAGCTCGTTGCCCTCCCTGAAATATAGGGGCGCCATGCGATGATCGACGATGAGATCGGTCCAGGCACCGCCTTCCTGCGTCGAAGAGGACCGCTTCAGCACATCGATATCGTCGGCGCCGATCAGGCGGCAATGGCCGCCGAGCGTGCGAATGGTCTGCGCGATGGCGGTGCTTGCCGCGCCCTCCGGGGCAAGCAGCAGGACGTGCGCCCCCTTGAGCACGGCATCGCGCCTGAGGTTTCCGTCCTCTTCGGCAACCAACCCGATGGGGAAGCTGACGGTGAATTCGCTGCCTTTGCCGCGTTCGCTGGCGACATTCAGTCCGCCGCCGAATTCGCGCAGGATACGAGCCGAAATGGCAAGCCCGAGCCCGGTGCCGGAGCTTCTCTCGACGATGGTGCCAGCCTGCTCGAACTCTCCGAAAATACGAGCCTGCTCCTCCTCCGTCATACCCGGGCCGCTATCCTGCACCGAGATTGCGAGATTACGCCCTTGCAGGCTGGCACGCACGAGCACACCGCCCGTCTGGGTGAACTTCACCGCATTGCCGAGGACATTGAACAAGACCTGGCGCAGTCGGGCCGGATCGAACTCCATCGCCTCGGGTACATCGGCAGCAACGGTCGCGGCGATTTCGATGCCCTTTTCATGGGCGCGATGGGCAAGCATCTCGACGACGCCTTCCAGCAATGGCCGGAAAGCTTCCTTGCGGGGATGCAATTGGAAACGACCGACCTCGATGGTGGAAAAGTCGAGCAGATCTTCGACCAGTTGCACCAGCGCATGACCCGACTGGCGGATGCCCGTCAGGTAATTGGCCTGCTCCAGCGTCAACGGCGTCTGGGCAAGCAGATGGTTCATGCCCAGAATGCCCGAGAGGGGCGTGCGGATTTCATGACTGACGGTCGCCAGCAACCGCGACTTGGCGGCGCTGTTATATTCGGCCTTCAGCCTCGCATCCTCGCGAAGGCGGGTCGTCTGGCGTTCTTCCGTCACATCGCGCGCCACACTCTGTATGCACAACTGTCCCGTCGACGGATCGCGAAATATGACATCATGCCAGGCAAAGATGCGACGACCCTCGGGCGTCGATATCTCGGCATCCTGATGCTTTGCGTCGGTAACGGCGCGGAAGACCAGGCCGGTCTCCTCCAGCGTCAGACCTTCGGGATTGGATTTGCCCGTCAGCTTGCGGAAGGTGGCGTTGGCGTCCAGAATCCGCCGATCGATGCTGCGGGTGACCGTGATATCGCCGAGCGCATCATGAATGGTGGCGAGCAGACTGTTGCTTTCCTTACGCTCCCAAAGACGGTCATGTTCGCTCTCGCTGAGATCGGCGGCGACAGCGGCAGGTTTGTGCGCGTCTTTCCACATATTGAAGACGCCGATAGCGATCAGGGTAATCGCCACGAGGGCCAGAACGCCGGCCAGGGTCAGCGGGCCTCCGGCAAAGCCGATCGCGAGCAAGATGATACCGACAATCAGACCGCCGCCGTTCAGCCAATGGCGTTGCAGCCAACGCGCCGACGGTGTCAGGCGCCGCTCCGCTTCCTGCAGCGTCTCGGTCGGCTCGGCAAAGGGCGGCCCGTTCCCGGTCAGCCCTTCGATCGATCCGGTTTGGCCGCGCGTAATGTCAGCGGCAAGCTTTTCCTGCAGATTTGCCAGCGTGCTCATGCAATCTGGCTAGCATGGGCAACGTTCCCGATGCCTTCAGGGATTCGCTAGAATTTTAAGCTTTCGCCTTTTTCGGCATCAGAAGCTCGTCGAGAATCACGCAGGCCGCGCCGACTGTAATGAAACTATCGGCCAGGTTGAACACCGCGAAAGACCAGGTTTCCGTATGGAACAGGATATAGTCGATCACATGGCCGTAGAGGAAGCGGTCGATCAGGTTTCCAAGAGCGCCGGCGATGATCAGGGCAAAGCCGAGATGGGCGAGCCAGCGATGATTGGGCGTATGCCGCCAAAGCCAGAGCACGAAGGCGACGATCACAAGCCGCATGCCGACAATGAACCAGCCGTCCATGCCTGACAGCATCGAGAAGGCAACACCGAGATTATAGGTGCGATAGAGCGCCAGCATCGGAATGACCGGAACCATTTCCTGCAGCGGCAGCCAGTGATCGACCGTGATCTTGACGATCTGGTCAAGGATGACGGCGATGACGATGAAGATCAGGATCGGCAAAGGCCGGGAAAACAGCGCCGGCTTTACAGGCGGCTGTGGATTGGTCTCGCTTTCGGTCATCGGCTCTCGCTAAGGGTCAGGATATGGCGGCGGGCTTCGAACAGCATGACCGCCGTCGCAACCGCCAGATTGAGACTGTCGGCACGGCCGGCCTGCGGAATGCGGGCAAGCGCATCGGCCTCTTTCGCCAGGACATCCGGCAGGCCGGATTGCTCGTTGCCCATCAGAATGACGACGGGCTTCTTCTTGTAATCGATGGTCCGGTAGTCGACCGCGCCGGCCAGATGGGTGGCGACGACCGAGACATCGGCCTTCTTCTTCCATGCCAGAAACTCCTCAGGCGTCGCCTTGACGACGGGCATCGCGAAGACCGAGCCCATGGTGGCGCGCACGGTTTCCAGCGAAAACGGATCGGTCGTTTCGCCGACGAGGATGACACCGGAGGCACCGGCCGCATCGGCGGTGCGGATGATGGTGCCGAGGTTGCCGGGATCGCGCACGCGGTCGAGCGCCACCCAGGTCTCGCCAACTTGCGGCTTGACGTCCCTCAGCTGCCGCCAGCGCTGATCGAAGACACCGACCACCATCTGCGGATTGTCGCGACGGGTGATCGACGCAATGACCTTTTCGCTCGCTTCCAGCACCAGCCCGCCGGATGCCACGGTCTTTGCCGCCACCTGTTCGACGAGAGGCTTGCCTTTCGCGGACTTTGCGTAGACCAGCGTGCGGATGGTCCAACCGAGCTCGAGGGCATCGATGACCAGCTTCAGGCCTTCGGCCAGGAAAGCACCGCTCTCCTCGCGCGATTTCTTGACTGTCAGCGCCTTGATGTCCTTGACGATCGGATTGGCAAGCGAGGTGACCTCCTTGACCTGCCCGACCCTGCGCGGGCCGTCGTTACGGAAATCCTGATTCATTTCGGCACCCAGCGGCTGAAGAGAGAGGTGGAAAGCGCCTTGCCCGGCGTGCGGCCATCAAGGCCGGCCTCGCGGATGACCAGCTCGCCGGATTCGACGACACCGCCGGCCCCGCGCATGGTCTCGCGCATCAATTCATGGATCGAATAGAAGCTGGCGCGGATCGAATAGGCCGTCAGCACCAGTCCAAGCGCCTTCGGCGACAGGATCTCTCGGCAGATATCGAGCATGGAAGGCAGATGTTCGAAAAGATGCCAGACCTCGCCATTCGGGCCACGGCCGAATTTCGGCGGGTCGGTGAGAATGATGTCATATTTGCTGCCGCGGCGCTCTTCGCGCAGGATGAACTTCATCGCATCCTCGCAGATCCAGCGGATCGGCAGCTTTTCCATGCGGCCCAGGGCCTGGTTTTCACGCGCCCAGCCGATCGCCTTCTTGGAGGCGTCGACATGGGTGACTTCCGCGCCGGCGGCGGCAGCGACGAGCGAAGCCACGCCGGTATAGCCGAAGAGGTTCAGCACCTTCAGCGGCCGTTTCGCCGCCTCGACCTGTCCCTTCATCCACGCCCAATGGACGATCTGCTCGGGAAAGACGCCGACATGGCGGAACGCGGTAAAGCGACCGAGAAAATCGACACCAAGCAACTGCAATGGCCAGGTTTCGCCGAGCGCCTCGCGCGGAAAGCGCCAGCGGCCCATGCCGTCCTCGTCCGTATCGCCGGTGAAGATGGCATCGGCATTGTCCCACAGATGGGCGGCGAGCGATGGCGGCCACAGCGCCTGCGCCTCGGGGCGCACGATGCGATAAGGGCCGTATTGCTCGAGCTTCAGACCGTTGCCGGTGTCGATAAGGTGAAAATCCCCGGCGCCCAGCGACTCGAGAATGACTGGCACGCGCTCTGCCGGCCGCTCGCCGGTTCGGGCGATCAGCGGACGTTCGGGCGCGGCAGCCACCGGTGCGGCAACACGCGGCTCGGTTACCCGCTCGCCGTGATCCCGCGAAGGTTTAGCGGGCCGCAAGGCATGCGCGGGCTTTGCCGGCGGCTTGCCGGGCATGTCACGCCGGGGTTTTGCCCCGAGACCGCCCGCTGCTTTCTGGCCGGGCCGGTTTTCCCTATGTTTCACCATGCTTGTCTCAAAATTGATATGAGCGTGCAAATAGCATCTGGCCGCCACTTGGCAAAGCGCTTTCCGATCTGCGATGATCCATGTTCATAATGTCGCATTGGAAGGATTGCGTATGGACATGACCGGCGAACAGCGGATCGCGGCACCCAGGGACGCAGTCTGGGCGGCTCTGAACAACCCCGATATGCTCAAGCAGTGCATTCGCGGCTGTGAGAGCCTCGAATGGGTCTCCTCGACGGAACTGACCGCGACCGTGAAGCTGAAGATCGGCCCCCTCTCGACGTCCTTCAACGGCGATGTGACGCTCTCCAATATCAACCCTCCGATAAGCTACACAATCTATGCCGAGGGAAAGGGTGGGATTGCCGGCTTTGCCAAGGGTGGTGCAGACGTCGTCCTTAAGGAAGACGGCAACGAGACCATCCTGCAATACGAAGCCAATGCGCAGGTCGGCGGCAAGATCGCGCAGCTTGGCTCTTGGCTGGTCGATTCCAGCGCCAAGAAGATTACACAGCAGTTCTTTTCCGATCTCACTGCAGCGATCAACGGCCAAGCCAAAGCCTGATTGCCACGATCACATTTGGCGCCCATATAATCGAGTCATGACAACGATACCCGAGACTTGGACCATCCGTCCGGCACGCGAGCAGGATATGCCGCTTCTTGCCGAGATTTATCTGAGCGTTCGCCGGCAGACGTTCCTCTGGGTCGATCCCAGCCATTTCAACCTTGAGGATTTCGCCGTTCATTCGGCGGGCGAGCGCCTGCTGGTTTGCGAGGACCTGCATGGTGTGATCGCAGGCTTCGCGGCGCTATGGGACGCGGACGACTTCATCCATATGCTCTATATTCTCCCGGCATTTCAGGGCCGCGGTGCCGGCAAAGCCCTGCTTGCCGCCCTGCCGGATTGGCCGAAACGCCGATATCGATTGAAATGCCTGGTCAAAAACACGCATGCCATGGCTTTTTATCGGGCGCTCGGCTTCGAAATCATCGGCGACGGAGCTTCGCCGGAAGGCGACTACAAGGAAATGCGGCTTCGCGGCATCCAGTCACTTTGACGGAAGCTGCCCGGCAATCTGCTCGGCGCGCGTGCGGTGCTTATCGGCCTCCGCCTGCCAGCGCACCGCCTCGAGCGACTGGCTGCGGGCGCGCTTGCGATGCTTTCCCTGGCTGAACCAAGTCACCGCGCCGCCGACGAGCATGCCGACGATCAGCGCCACGAACAGCAGGACGAAAAGCGGCGCATGCAGCGACAACACCTGATCGTCCGGCCGGAATGGATTGAGCGCAAGTGTCACCGACTGCCTGTTGGCAACGCAGAATACGATAAAAATGATGCCGAGCGGCAGCAATATCAGCAGGTTGACGATCTTCTTGGCCATTGCGCAGCTCCTTTATCCGGGCGTAGCCGTGTAGATCGCACACGCACCGCCTTAAGCCGCAGAATAGAAAAGACGCGGCCGAGTTCAAGTGCCACCGCGTCGCGGCACAATCATGTCCGAAGGGCCATCCCGGGAAAGTTCGGCCGAAGCCAGACGATCAGTTGTCGTCTTCCTCGTCGCCGGCGCCTGGATTAAGCCGCTCGCGCAGCTCTTTGCCGGTCTTGAAGAAGGGAACCCACTTTTCCTCGACGAACACCGTATCGCCCGTGCGCGGGTTGCGACCGGAGCGGGAGGGACGGTTCTTGACGGAGAAGGCACCGAAGCCGCGAAGTTCAACCCGGTTTCCGGCGGCGAGGGCATCGGTGATCTCATCGAGGACTGCGTTGACGATATTTTCGACGTCGCGGTGATAGAGATGCGGGTTGCGGGCGGCAACAATCTGCACCAATTCCGACTTGATCACGGCTACCCCCTTAAATCATTGATTTATCAGTTGGCAGCACCCTGCCAAACAGAAAGCAGGCCGTCAAGAAACAACTTCTCTGTCATGACTTTCTGAAAGCCATCTGCCTTCAGAAAATCACCATAACCAAGGCCATTTAGCAACCAGGCCGCGGCACTTGGCCAGAAGAAGGACGAGCTTTTGTCTTCCGGCTTCCAATCGACGATCGGCAGGTCCTTGCTGACCTTGCGCGTTTCAAGATAGGTGCGGATCTCGTCTTCGCCGCCAAGCGTGTCGATCAGCTTGTTCTGAAGCGCCTGGCGGCCGGTGAAGATGCTGCCGTCGGCGAGCTTCAACACGTCTTCGCGCGGCAATTTGCGGCGATCCGCGACGAGATCGACGAACCAGCCATAGCTGTCCATGACCATGTTGCGGATCATGTTCTTGGCGTCTTCGCTGGCCGGATGGAACGGCGAAGGCTCGGCCTTCAACGGCGCCGACTTGATCTCGTCGAGGGAAACGCCGACCTTGTCGAGCAGATCCTTGACCTGCGGATACTGGAAGATGACGCCGATGGAGCCAGTGATCGAGGTGTCGCCGGCGACGATATCATCACCGGCGGCGGCAATCATGTAGCCGGCCGAGGCGGCAACGGTGCGGATATCGGAGACGACAGGCTTCTTGGCGGCGACGGCACGGATCGCCTTGAAGATGCGCTCGCCGCCATAGGTCGTTCCGCCGGTCGACGAGATCGAGACGATCAACGCCTTGACCTGGTCGTTGTCGCGGATCTTCTTCAATCGCTCCAGAAGCTCTGGATCATCCTGAATGAGCCCGGAGATCGTAACGCGAGCGACCTGTGGTCCTCGCGCATCCGGCAAGTCCCCGGCGATGAAGCGATAGAGCGCAAAACCAAGGGCCACGAGGAGCAAAACGGCAACAATGCGCCAGAAACCAAGCCTGCGGCGTAATTGTCGCCGATCCGCGATTGCAGAACTGTCCATCACGCCTTATTTCTCCCTGCAACAAACTGAATGCGATACGAACCGGATATATGACACCTTGAAACAGGCACAATCCTCAGAGAAAAGCTGTTCCCGTTTTCGATGTCGTCAGCGGCACGTCGCTCTGCTGGCTCATGAGATAGGGCATCGCCCGATCGGATGAAACCGGCTTATGGCATATTTCTCCGCCAAATTTGCTTGGTTGCAGAAAAAAATCCATATTGGCAAGCAAGTGCAATAATGCGAAACGATCCGATGGGCTTTTTGACACAGCCTCGCATAACGTCAATGCGGTTCTCCGGATCAGAAAAGACGGACCTGTTGCATGCTCAATACGATCGAGACCCCCGGCGAGACCGTCCGCGCTTTGCCGGAACGAAGCCACTATAAGGACGCGATCTTCCACTCGACGCGCGTGAGAAGACTGAGGGTGCTGCTGCCGCTGATCGCGATAATCATCTCGCTGATCTTCATTGGCGTCTCGGTGATCCGCGCCTATCTGCCGGCCGAGATCCAGATCGAAGGCGCCAAGATCGAGGACGGCAAGGTCGTGATGGAGCGCCCGGCCATCGCCGGCCGCAACAAGGACGGCATCAATTACTCCCTGCTCGCCGAAAAGGCGCTGCAGGATATCAAGAACCCCAACATGATCACGCTCAAGACCATCAAGGCATCCATGCCCGTCAATACGGACGTGATCGCACATGTGACCGCTCAAAGCGCGGACTTCGACCGACAGGCCGATACGCTGAAGCTGACCGAACCTTTCACCATCGTGATGGACAATGGCTTGCGCGCCGAATTCAGGACGGCGTTCCTCGACGTCAAGAAGGGCGACCTGTCGAGCCAAGATCAGGTTTCAATCTTTCGAGGTGGCATGTCGGTTGTTGCGCGTTCGCTCAAGATGACGGATAAGGGGAGCGTAATCGAACTCGACGGGCAGGTTCAGGTGCATATCGAACCGTCCGCACTCAACAATTCAGCTAGCGAAAAGAAGCCGGGCGGTTCATGATAAACGATTGGACACATTCAATTTTCAACTCCCGCCGACGCAGAGCCGGCCTTTTCTGCGCCATCGGCGCGCTTGCTCTCTTTGCAGCCGCCGAAGCCGGTGCGCAGGCAACGACAAGCAAGATGCCCGGTCTCGCCATTTCGAAGGATCAGCCGATCCAGATCGAAAGCGACAAGCTGGAAATCCATGATGCGGAGAGCCAGGCCGTATTCACCGGCAACGTCAAGGTGGTTCAGGGAACCACGACAATGCAGGCTGGAAAGATGACGGTCTTCTACAAGAAGAAGCAGCCGGCCGATGCCAACGCGCCCAAGCCGGCGGACAATCCCGTCGCCAAGGTCGCCAAGGAACAGAACGAATCTCTGGTCTCCGGCGATGCGAACATCGACCACATTCTGGTCACCGATAAGGTCTACCTCGTTTCCGGCACGCAGACGGCGACCGCCGAAGACGGTTCCTTCGACATGGCAAACCAGCTCGCCATCCTCAAGGGCAAGAAGGTTGTGCTGACGGACGGACCGAATGTTTTCACGGGTTGCCAGCTCACCGTGCATATGGCGACAGGTGAAGCACAGCTGGATGCCTGTGGGGGCCGCGTCCAGATCCAGCTCGATCCGAAGTCGCAGCAAGTGCAGCAACAACAGAACAAAAACTGATACTGGCCCCCTCGTGACCACATCGACCACCACCACCTTACCCGGTATGCCCGGGCCATCTTCTGCGACATCCGGTGCGCCGGCCGCGGATAAAGCGCGCTATCAGGGCACCCTGATTGCGCGCGGCCTCACCAAAACCTACGGTAGACGCCGTGTCGTGAACGGCGTTTCGCTGGTCGTGCGGCGTGGCGAAGCAGTGGGTCTGCTGGGGCCGAACGGCGCCGGCAAGACGACCTGTTTCTATATGATCACCGGGCTGGTGCCCGTGGACGAAGGCACGATCGAGATCGACGGCAACAATGTCACCTCGATGCCGATGTACCGTCGCGCGCGGCTCGGTGTCGGCTATCTGCCGCAGGAAGCCTCGATCTTTCGTGGCCTGACGGTGGAACAGAACATCCGCGCCGTGCTGGAGGTTCACGAAAAGGACAAGGCAAAGCGAGAGCACAAGATCGACGAATTGCTGGAGGAATTCCACATTCGCAATCTGCGCACCGTGCCCGCGATCGCTCTTTCGGGCGGCGAGCGGCGACGCCTTGAAATCGCCCGCGCATTGGCGACCGATCCGACCTTCATGTTGCTCGACGAGCCTTTTGCCGGTGTCGATCCGATCTCGGTCGCCGACATTCAGAACCTCGTCCACCATCTGACGGCGCGCGGCATCGGTGTCTTGATCACCGACCACAATGTCCGTGAAACGCTTGGCCTGATCGACCGCGCTTATATCATTCATGCCGGCGAAGTGCTCACCCATGGCAGAGCCAACGATATCGTTAGCAATCCGGAAGTTCGGAAACTCTATCTCGGTGACAATTTCAGCCTTTGATAGGCTGAAATTCGATCCGCTCGCGCTTTAATATTATATAAAACTGCCGCGCGGCCGAAATTTACCTTTGCTTCACAGTTCCACTTGACCAAATCTTATAAAAAAGCAATTTTTGGGCCAGTTGGAATTTCGCGAAGATTTTAGTGACGGAAAACGCGAATTCCCGAGGAGTTCAAGGGGAGTCTCGCGTCCGCCATGGCACTATCGGCCAATCTTTTCCTGCGCCAAAGCCAAAGCCTGGTGATGACACCGCAACTGATGCAATCCATCCAGTTGCTGCAGATGACGCATTTCGAACTGACACAATTCATCGGCCAGGAAGTCGAGAAAAACCCGCTGCTGGAATTTGCGTCAAATGACGAAGATATGGGCAGTCATGGTGATCGCGAGACGAAGGACGATTCCTTCGAGGCCGTAGGCGATAGCCACGACGAGACTTTCGACAGCAGCGACCTTGCGAGCGACTGGTACGAGAACGAAAATACCGGCAATGCCGACAGGCTGAACAACGAGCTCGACACCAATTTCAGCGACGTCTTCCCCGACGACGGGAGCCCGCAGCGGGCCGACGCGCCTGAGCTGCTAAGTCAATGGAAATCCATGCCCGGCGGAGAAGCGGGCGAGAGTTTTGATCTGGACGATTTCGTCGCCGGCCAGGTATCGCTGCGCGACCATCTGAACGAACAGATCCCATTTTCGTTTCCCGCCATGGGTGATCGGCTGATCGCACAGCACCTCGTCGACCAACTCGATGAAGCCGGCTATCTCCGTGCCGACCTGAACGAGACGGTGGAGCGCCTTGGCTCGGCGATCGGGGATGTGGAGCGCGTGCTGGCTACCTTGCAGCTGCTGGACCCCCCTGGCATCTTCGCCCGCTCCCTCAGCGAATGCCTGGAAATCCAGCTTCGGCAAAAGGATCGGTTCGATCCGGCCATGGAGCGGCTGATCCAGAATCTGGAACTTCTGGGGCGGCGCGATTTCGCATCGCTGAAGCGGCTCTGCGGCGTCGATGAGGAAGACCTGCTCGACATGATGGCGGAAATCCGCCAGCTGAACCCAAAGCCCGGCAGCTGCTTTGAGACCAGCGTGTCCGAAGCGATCATGCCTGATATCGTCGTGCGCCCCTCCACTGATGGTAGCTGGCTGGTGGAGCTCAATCCCGATGCTCTTCCTCGGGTGCTGGTGAGCCAGTCCTATTTCGCTTCCGTCACCAAAACCAGTCAGGACCACGCTTTTCTGTCGGAATGCCTTCAGAACGCCAACTGGCTGACCCGCAGTCTGGACCAGCGCGCCAAGACCATCATGAAGGTGGCAAGCGAGATCGTGCGGCAGCAGGATGCCTTCCTGATCCATGGCGTCGATCATCTGCGGCCACTCAATCTGAAGACCGTGGCCGACGCGATCAAGATGCACGAATCGACCGTCAGCCGCGTCACCTCGAACAAATACATGCTGACGCCGCGCGGAATGTTCGAGCTCAAATATTTCTTTACCGTCTCGATCAGCGCTGTCGAGGGTGGCGACGGTCATTCGGCCGAAGCCGTGCGCCACAAGATCCGCCTGCTGATATCGAACGAAAGCCCGGATGCGGTTCTGTCAGACGACGATATCGTCGATACGCTCAAAAGCGGCGGCATCGAGCTGGCTCGCCGCACGGTTGCAAAATACCGGGAAGCCATGAACATCCCATCGTCCGTGCAACGACGCCGAGAGAAGCGGGCCTTGGCAAAAGTCGCCAGTTTCTGACGATTGTCGATCTTCAACCACAGGGTGCGGATCTCCTAACAGTCCGTTAAGATGCAGTTGACTTTCCCATGTGGTGGGGCTAGAAGCCCGCCGCAATCGCTGCAGGACAGCACGACCATGAAACTTATCCCCATCATCCCGAAGGCGGTCGAAATACGCAATTTGTCTTTGACCGCGTGAAGTGCTTGGATGAGCTTGAGGCTTGGCGTAAACTGATACGCGCAATAACCACTACAAGAAGGGAAACTCCATGAGTGTGCGTGTCTCCGGTAAACATATGGAAATTGGTGACTCGTTCCGGCAGCGGATCGAGGACCAGATCGGTATGGCCGTGACGAAATACTTCGACGGGGGGTATTCGGGTCAGGTAACGGTGCAGAAATCCAGCTCTCGCTTTGCGGCCGATTGCAAGCTTCACCTCGACAGTGGTGTCGTGTTGCATGCTGCCGGTGAAGCCATGGATCCGCAGCTGGCGTTCGACGCAGCATCTGCACGCATCGAGAAACGCCTGCGACGCTACAAACGCAAGCTTAAGGATCATCAGGCCGGCAACCACATCAACGGTCAGGCGGAAGTTGCCTATACCGTCATGGATGGCGTGCCGGATGACGACGAGGAAATTGCCGCCGATTTCGCGCCGGTGATCGTTGCTGAAAGCACGAAGCAATTGAAAACCATGTCGGTAGCGACCGCCGTGATGGCGCTCGATATGACCGACGAACCGTTGCTGCTCTTCCGCAGCCCCGGCAAGGAACATTTGAACATCGTCTACCGCCGCCAGGACGGTAACATTGGCTGGATCGACGCGGCCAATATCAAAAGCTGAGAATAGAAGATAAGCGGCGGCGGCGCGTAACAGCACCCGGCCGCCGCTTTTTCCCGTTACCGGCTCTCGGCGACACGAAGGATAAAGAGAATGGCATTGGCAGATTTGCTACACCAAGATGCGATCATCCCCGCCTTGAGGGCAAATTCCAAAAAACAATTGCTTCAGGAACTGGCGGCCAAAGCCTCGAAACTGACCGGACTTCCCGAACGCGAGATTTTTGATGTCGTGCTGCAGCGCGAACGCCTGGGTTCCACCGGCGTCGGCAACGGCATCGCCATCCCGCACGGCAAGCTCGCCAGCATCAAGTCCATCGCCGGCATTTTCGCGCGCCTCGAGGCGCCCGTTGATTTTGAGGCTCTGGACGATCAACCCGTCGATCTCGTCTTCCTGCTGCTCGCGCCCGAAGGCGCAGGCGCTGATCATCTGAAGGCGCTGTCTCGTATTGCCCGCGTGCTCCGTGACCAGGATCTGGTCGCCAAGCTGCGCGCTACCGATTCCGCATCGGCAATCTACTCATTCCTCAATGAGGAACAGGCATCCAACGCCGCTTAGAGCCGGATGTCGTCCGAAAACCGCTTACACTTTTCGGCGTCATGCTCTGACGGTTTGGATCGCATCGGACCAAGGCAAAAATAAGAGCCGGATGATCTGAAATCATCCGGCTCTTATTTTTTATTTCCGTGTGTGGATCAGGCGTCTTTTTCGTCGAGCGGGCTATTGGCGCCCTCGGCATTTTCGACGATCTTCGGGCCGCCCTTGGCGACACCGACCATGGCCGGGCGCAGAACGCGCTCGCCGATCACGAAGCCAGCCTGCACCACCTGCACCACCGTATTATTCGGCACTTCTGGGTTCGGCACTTCGAACATCGCCTGATGGAAATTGGGGTCGAACTTCTGTCCGACCGGCTCGATCTGACGCACGCCATGACGCTCCAGGGCGGAGAGCATGGAACGCTCGGTCATCTCGACACCTTCAATCAGGGTCGTCAGGCCGGCATCACCGCCGGCACGGGCCTCGGCCGGAATGGCATCCAGCGTACGGCGCAGATTATCCGCCACCGCCAGCATATCGCGGGCGAAGCTTGCCACGGAGTAGGACTTTGCGTCCTTTATCTCGCGCTCGGTACGCCGGCGAAGATTGTCCATATCGGCGGCGAGGCGAAGATAGCGATCACGCAGTTCGCCGTTTTCGGCCTTCAGCAGCTCAACCGGGTCGGGCTGAGACGGTTCCGTCGCATCCACGGTTTCCGCTGCTTCTTGAGCGAAATCCGCAGCAGCGTCGGCCGCCGTGGCGTCAGGTCCGGTTTTCGTTGTTTCGTCGGTCATGACGGTCTCCGAATTGCTTTGTCTTTTGGATGTGCCCGATATCGAGGTTTACCCGGAAAAAATCAAGGCTTTGTCGAGAAGAACAGCCAATTCCCGATATTCTCGCGGCATCAGAAAGCCCGTCGATCAAAGACTCCGATCGGAACCTTGCCTATCCAGACCTCTCCCGTGGTGATATGATGAGGTTCATCTCAGCACAATGCGAGGTGAGATCCATGTCTAGTGGCAAATCCCTTTCAGGAAAATGTTTTTGCGGCGCAGTGGAGATCGCGGTCGACGGCGAACCGATGGCGATGGGCTATTGCCATTGCGACTCGTGTCGGGAGTGGTCGGCGGGGCCGGTTAACGCCTTTTCGCTCTGGCCACCGGAAGCCGTCCACATCACCAAGGGTGCCGATCATATCGGCAGCTATCAGAAGACCGAGAAGAGCGTGCGCAAATGGTGCACTGTCTGTGGCGGCCATCTGCTGACAGAGCATCCCTTGTGGGGCGTGACCGACGTGTACGCGGCCACCCTTCCCGCCCTCGACTTTCAGCCGGCGCTGCACGTCAATTATGAAACGACGGTGCTGCATCTGCGGGACGGACTGCCGAAGCAGAAGGATTTTCCGGCCGAGATGGGCGGATCTGGAACGCTGCTTCCAGATTAGGCGCGTCCGTCAGATGCCTGAGCGTGACAGCCTTGAAATCAGCTGGGCCGTATAATCGACCATCGGCACGATACGGGCGTAGTTCAGCCGCGTCGGGCCGATGACGCCGACAGCACCGACGATGCGATCGTCGTCGTCGCGATAAGGCGCCACGATCAGCGACGAGCCGGAGAGCGAAAAGAGCTTGTTTTCCGAGCCGATGAAGATGCGCACGCCCGGCCCGCTTTCGGCCAGATTGAGTATCTCGATCAGGCTGTCCTTCTTTTCGAGATCGTCGAAAAGCAACCGCAGCCGATCCAGATCCTCGGCGCCGGCAATTTCGGACAGGAGATTGGCGTGACCACGGACGATGAGCTGCGTCGGCTTGCCTTCGTCCTCGCCACCGGACCAGACGGCGATCCCGCGCTCGACCAGCTCCCGCGACAGCGTATCCAGCTCGTGACGCACGCTCTCCTTCAACGTCTGCAATTGACGGCGCAGATCCGGCAGGGTTTGGCCCGTCATATGGGCATTGAGGAAATTCGCCGCCTCCGTCAACTGCGAGGAGGTGACGCCGGCCGGCAGTTCTATGATGCGGTTTTCCACCTGATCATGCTCGCCCACGAGCACGGCGAGCGCCTTGGTCGGCTCCAGACGGATGAATTCGACGTGCTTCAGCACCGGGTCGTTCTTCGAGGTAATCACCAGCCCGGCGCCGCGTGAAATGCCGGAGAGCATACGGCTCGCCTCGGTCATAACAGATTCCATCGGCTGATCGCGATTGCTGCCGCGGACCTGGCGGTCGATGGTGGCACGATCCTCAGCCGAGAGATCGCCGACCTGCATGAAGGCATCGACAAAGAAACGCAGCCCGACCTGGGTCGGCAGCCGGCCGGCGCTGATATGCGGCGAATAGATAAGCCCTAGCTCTTCCAGATCGCTCATGACATTGCGCACGGAGGCCGGCGACAGGGACATCGGCAGCAGGCGGGAGAGATTGCGCGATCCAAGCGGCTCGCCATTCTCCAGATAGCCCTCGACGATACGGCGGAAAACTTCCTTGGATCGTTCGTCCAGTGCAGCAATGACATCCGAAACCGACGATGTCGTGAATACCATTTCGCTGTCTAATCCATTTCGTTGAGCCTTGGCCAAAATATAATCATTCAGTTAGCAATGGCGAAAGGGAAAAATGCTGCTGCCGTCGCCGCCGGGCCTTTCGACCTGCTTTTCCTTTGCAAAAGCCGCCTACGGGTCGTAGAAGCGGTCGACAAACTTTCAGGAGAGTGGAATGCGGCCTTCAGGCAGAAAAACCGACCAGATGCGCAAAGTGTCGTTCGAGCGCAATTTTTCCAAGCATGCCGAAGGCTCCTGCCTGGTCAAGTTCGGCGATACGCATGTGCTCTGCACGGCAAGCCTTGAGGAAAAAACACCGCCATGGCTGCGCAACAGCGGCAAGGGCTGGGTCACCGCCGAATACGGCATGCTGCCGCGCGCCACCGGCGAGCGCATGAAGCGCGAGGCAGCTGCCGGCAAGCAGGGCGGCCGCACGCAGGAAATCCAGCGCCTCATCGGCCGCTCGCTGCGCGCGGTCGTCGATCTGAAGGAGCTCGGCGAACGCCAGATTACCGTCGACTGCGACGTCATCCAGGCCGACGGCGGCACGCGCACGGCCTCGATCACCGGCGGCTGGATCGCGCTTTACGACTGCCTGAAGTGGATGGAAAGCCGCAACATGGTCAAGGTGGATCGGGTGCTGAAGGATCATATCGCGGCCATTTCCTGCGGAATCTTCGCCAGCCAGCCGGTCATCGACCTCGACTACCTCGAAGATTCCTCGGCGGAAACCGACGCCAACTTCGTCATGACGGGCAAGGGCGGCATCGTTGAAATCCAGGGAACCGCCGAGGGTGCGCCTTTCAGCGAAGAGGAATTCGCCACGCTCCTGGGCCTTGCCAAGAATGGTATTGCCGAACTGGTGGATCTGCAGAAGCAGGCAATCGCCTAAGGACATCTTGCAATGGCAGATACGGCCCTCGAAAGCATCCTGGAAACGGCTCTCTATGCCGATGATCTCGATGCCGCCGAAGCTTTTTACGGCGGCATTCTCGGTTTGCAGAAGATCTCGCGCGGCGGCAACCGCCATATCTTCTACCGCTGCGGATCAGGCGTGCTGCTGATCTTCAATCCGGCCGAGACGATGAAGCCAGCGGAACCGGACGCCCTTCCCGTGCCTTCGCATGGGACGACGGGCCATGGTCATGTGTGCTTCCGTGTCGGCGGTGACGACATCGAGGCAATGGCGCAGAGGCTGAAAGCTGCCGGCATTGCCATCGAAACCGATTTTCACTGGCCG
This sequence comes from Rhizobium sp. A22-96, assembly GCF_053521805.1. Lineage (NCBI taxonomy): Bacteria > Pseudomonadati > Pseudomonadota > Alphaproteobacteria > Hyphomicrobiales > Rhizobiaceae > Rhizobium > Rhizobium sp. A22-96. The sequence goes on along the minus strand of NZ_JBNWDQ010000005.1, from coordinate 295,779 downwards.
AACGGCGGCCGCTCGATCTATTTCCGCGATCCGGCCGGCAACAGCCTGGAATGCGCAGAACCCCGCATCTGGGGCCTATGACGGAACAGGACATGCGTAAGCTCGATACCAAAACCATCGTCGTCGCCAGCCACAATGCCGGCAAGATCCGCGAAATCGAGGACTTGATCGGCCCCTTCGGCTTCACAGCCAAATCGGCTGCCGACCTCAACTTCATCGAGCCGGACGAGACCGGCACGACATTCGAGGAAAACGCTGCGATCAAGGCGCTCGCCTCCGCACATGCCTCCGGCCTGCCAGCATTGTCTGACGATTCCGGTCTGGTGATCGATGCACTCGGCGGCGATCCGGGCGTCTACACGGCCAACTGGGCCGAAACGGCTGACGGCACCCGCGATTTCGCGATGGCGATGCAGAAGGTCGAGACCGCTCTTGAGAAAGCCGGCGCTACGTCGCCGGAAAGCCGCACGGCGCGCTTCGTCAGCGTGCTTTGCCTGGCATGGCCTGACGGACATACCGAGCTTTTCCGCGGCGAGGTCGAAGGCACGGTCGCCTGGCCACCGCGCGGCACCCAGGGCTTCGGCTACGATCCGATCTTCCAGCCGGAAGGGTACGACACCACTTTTGGTGAAATGAGCGCCGAGGAGAAGCATGGCTGGAAGCCTGGCGATCCGCAGGCACTCTCGCATCGCGCCCGGGCCTTCAAGGTCTTTGTCGAAACCTGCCTGGAGGCGTAAGCTTACTTAGTGGATATCATGGATTCGCAACAGCTGATGCGCGGCGCGCAATTGCTACCGGATACCGGCGAGCCCGGTTTCGGCGTATATGTGCATTGGCCGTTTTGCGCGGCCAAGTGTCCCTATTGCGATTTCAACAGCCATGTCCGCCATCAGCCAGTTGATCAGGAGCGTTTCGCTGCCGCCTTTCTGAAGGAAATGACGTCGATACGGATGATCAGCGGCCCGAAGACGGTGACCAGCGTCTTTCTCGGCGGCGGCACCCCCTCGCTGATGAAGCCGGAGACTGTCGGCGCCATTCTCGACGGCATCGCCCGGACGTGGCACATGCCTGACGGCATCGAGATCACCATGGAGGCCAACCCGTCAAGCGTCGAGGCCGAACGGTTTCGCGGCTATCGCGCGGCTGGCGTCAATCGCGTGTCGATGGGCGTGCAGGCACTGAACGACCGCGACCTGAAATTCCTCGGCCGCCTGCACGACGTCGCCGATGCGCTGAAGGCGATCAGGCTGGCGCGCGAGATCTTCCCGCGCATGTCCTTCGACCTCATCTATGCCCGCCCGAACCAGACCGTCGAGGAATGGGAACGCGAGCTGAAGGAGGCGATCTCCTATGCGGTCGACCACCTCTCGCTCTACCAGTTGACGATCGAGGAAGGCACGCCCTTCTATGGCCTTCACAAGGCCGGCAAACTGATCGTGCCCGATGGTGATCAATCGGCGCTGCTCTATGAGGCGACGCAGGAGATTACTGAGCGCGAGGGCATGCCGGCCTATGAGGTCTCCAACCATGCCCGTCCGGGTGCCGAGAGCCGGCACAATCTCACCTATTGGCGCTATGGCGACTATGCCGGTATTGGGCCCGGTGCCCATGGCCGACTGACTCACGGACCGCAAAAGCTTGCAACAGCGACCGAGCGCAAGCCGGAGAGCTGGCTTGAGATGGTCGAACGTGACGGCCACGGTATGGTCGATCAGGAAATGCTCGGGTTCGACGAGCAGGCCGACGAATTGCTGCTGATGGGCTTGCGTCTGAAGGAAGGCATCGATCTCGTGCGCTGGCAGGAGCTTTCGGGACGCGATCCCGATCCACAGCGCGAGGCGTTTTTACTGGAACACGGTTTCATCGAGCGGATCGGCAATTCCCGCCTGCGCTGCACGCCGTCGGGAATGCTGGTTCTCGATTCTGTCGTCGCCGATCTCGCCTGTTAGTCACCTTCCCCTTGAGGGGGGACGTCGCTGCGAAGCAGCGGGTGGGGGTGACAATTGCCTAGCCTCAGAAGTTGCCGCGATCACCCCACCCCGGCCCTACGTGCCGACCCTCCCCCTCGAGGGGAGGGTAAGCAAACGTCCATCGATCGCCGCAAGGCCGACCGCGATCATCGCCATGCCGATGAAGTGCTTCATCTGCAGGTCCTCACCGAGAATAAGCGCGCCCAAAAGGATGGCGCTGACGGGAATGAGGAACGTCACCAGCATCAGGTTGGTGGCGCCCGCGGTTGCCAGAATGCGGAAGAACAGCACATAGGCGATCGCAGTCGAGAGGATGGCAAGGCCGGCAAGCGCGAGCCAGGTTTCGCTCGAGGGTATTGCGAGCGTCCAGGGACGATCGACAAAGAGCGCGATCGGCAATAGCAGCACGGTCGAGGCGGTGACCTGGCCGGCAGCGGGAATGATCGGCGCTAAGCCCATGCGGCGAAACCTGCGGCCGAATATACCAGCAAGCGAATAGGTGAAGGCAGCAGCCAGCACGGCGAGCTGCGCCAGTGCATTCGAGCCGCCCAGGCTTGCGAGCACCGACGGGCCGATCATCAGGGCCACGCCGGCAAATCCGACGATGACGCCGATCAAGCGATTACCGGTCATCTTCTCGTCCGCGGTCAGAAAATGCGCGACCACGACGCCGAAAAGCGGTGTGGTTGCGTTGAGGATCGAGGCGAGGCCGCTGGCAATATGCGTCTGGCCCCAGACGATCAGCAGGAAGGGAATGACGTTGTTGAGGAAGCCCATGCCGAAGAAGGCAAGCCAGGCCTGGCGATCGCGCGGCATGGAATGTCCGGTCATGCGCACGATGACATGAAGAGCAATGGCAGCAAGCGCCACACGCGCCGTGACGATGGTGAAGGGCGGCAACTCCCGCACCAGAATGCCGTTGAACAGGAAGGAGCCACCCCAAAGCAATGATAGCGCCACCAACATGCCCCACTCGAGCGCACCCATGGATTTCTGCTGCATGACGACCAACCCCCACTTTCGAATGATTGAGTTCAGCTTGTCAGGCGCCTATTTTCGCTTGCTTGCCAAACACCAGAATTACTAGGATAATCTCTCAATATCCGCTTTCTGACAAACGACTCTTTCTCATTTTATGGTTTAGCTTAACTCAATCATTATGGATCAGTTACCGTCTCTTTCGGCCCTCAGGGCTTTCGAAGCATCGGCCCGTCATCTTAGCATGACGCTGGCTGCAAACGAGCTGCATGTAACGCCCGGCGCCATCAGCCTGCAGGTTCGCGACCTCGAAAGCGCGCTCGGCGTGCGGCTCTTCGAGCGCCGGACACGCAGCCTCGCATTGACGTCGGACGGCGCCGAATATTTCGCAACGATGCGGACGGCCTTTCGCCTCATCCGCGAGGCGACTGCGGCGCTGACCATGCGCGCGAATGACAGCGTATTGACGGTTACCTGCACCGCCGGCTTTGCCACCCATTGGCTGGTGCCGAGGCTGCGCCGCTTCGAGCAGGCGCATCCCGAGATCGATCTGCGCATCAGCGCCTCTCATCGCATCATGGATTTCCAGCGGGACGGAATAGACGTTGCCATTCGCCACGGCCTTGGCGGCTATGAAGGTCTGGCGAGCGAGAGATTGCTCGACGATGAGTACGTGCCCGTCTGCACGCCGGCAATGGCGGCGTCACTCGGCCCCTCGCCCCTCGTCGACAGTCTGGCGGATATCACCCTGATCCACGATGTCTATCGGCGCGACTGGGAACTTTGGCTGCAGGCTGCGGGCGCAAGCCGCGTCGACGCCACGCGCGGGCCGGTCTTCACTGACGGTACCGGGGCTTATCAAGCCATGCAGGCCGGGCTCGGTATCGCACTCATGCGCCGTTCCTTCGTCGAACAGGAGCTGGCGGAGGGCACACTGGTCGCTCCCTTCCCGATAGGATTTGCCAGCGCATTCGCCTATCACCTCGTCTATCTGCCGGGCGCCCTCGAACGGCCGGCTATTGCGGCGCTGCGCGCGTGGCTATTTTCCGAAATCTCGCAGGCAACGCCGCCGACATAGGCTGACGTCGCCTTCAGCACGGCATGGACGGCCGCTGGCTCGCTTGAGCATCCGCATCAAGCCGAACACGGCGTCAACGAAAACAGCCGGCGATGACGCCGGCCGTAAAATGATGAGCGGATATGCCCACGGCCTATTCGTTGATGAGGCGCTTCAGCAGCTCGATCTCATGCGACAGCTTGCTATCGCCAGAGATCAGTTCCTCGATCTTGCGCACAGCATGCAGCACCGTCGTATGATCGCGACCGCCAAAGCGGCGACCGATCTCCGGGAAGGAGCGGGGCGTCAGGGTCTTCGACAGATACATGGCGATCTGGCGCGGCTTGACGATGACGCGGGTGCGGCGGTTGGAGACCAGCTCCTGGCGCGAGACGTTGTAGTGGCGTGCGACGATGCGCTGGATGTCCTCGATGCGGACACGGCGCGGTTCGCCGGAGCCGACCAGATGTGCAAGCAGCTCGTCGACACGCTCGACCGTCAGGTTCGGCTCGAAAGACCGGCGGAAGATCAGCTGATTGAAAGCGCCTTCCAGCTCGCGGCCGCTTGCCGTGACATTACGGGCGACGTGCGAGAGAAGTTCGGCCGGAATTTCCAGCGACGGATCTTCCAGACGGGCGGCTTCCAGCCGACGCTTGAGGATCTCGAGACGCATCTCGTAATCCGGTGCCTCGACCTCGATGGCAACACCGCCCTGAAGACGCGAGCGAACGCGCGGATCGAGCGATTCCAGCTCCCAGGGTGCACGGTCGGCAGCGACGACAACCTGCTTGGCGCTGTCGAGCAGCATGTTGAGCAGATGGCAGAATTCGTGCTGGATCATCTTGCCCTGCAGGAACTGCATGTCGTCGATGATCAGAAGGTCGATATTGCGCAGCGAATCCTTAAGCGTCAGCGCGTCATTGTCGCGAATGGCAGTGGCAAAGCGCCACATGAAATATTCAGCGGTCAGATAGACGACGCGCAGATTGCGCGGGTTCTGTACGGCTGCATTGGCGATCGCCTGCAGCAGATGCGTCTTGCCGAGACCGACCGTCGAGTGAACGAAGAGCGGATTGAAGCGCACCGCGCCGGAACCGGCTTCCGCGATGGTCTTGGCGGCGGCAAGGCTCACCCGGTTCGAGCTGCCCTCGACATAGGTGTCGAAGGTAAAGCGGGAGTCGAGCGGCGAGCCGAACAAGGGCGTGCCTGCCGAAGCCGGGCGGGCAGCAGCGGCCGCACTGACAGCCTGAGCAGCTGCATGGCCTGCTGGCTGTGCAACGGAACGGCGGATCGGCGCCACGGCAGCCTGATCCGGCACGACAGCCTGTTCGTCAACCGACGGCTTTACGCCAGGACGGGTCGCGCTGCGCACCAGAATCTCGACCTTCAGGATCTCGGCATCTTCCGCCTGGAACAGGCCGGTGATGAGATCGAGATAGCGATTGTTGATCCACGACTTCAGAAAGGTCGTCGGAACGGTAAGACGCACAACGCTCTTGGATACCGAATGCAGTTTGAGCCGCGCGAACCAGCTGGCATAAACATCAGGACCGACCTGAGCTTTCAAGCGCGCGCTGACGCGCTCGAACAAAACGTTTTGCGCCACGTCTCCTTTTTCCCCCGCCGCTTCTAGGCAAACAGCACCGAACGCCTGCGCATTGTCCCCATTTTCCAACGCACCCGTCGTCCTCGTATGTATCTGCATGTAATGCCGCCTTCCACAGTCTCTTTATGGGGCGAACCAGCGTTGCACCGCCGCCCCTAGGTCTTCGCCATGGCATGACTATCGCGCTCGTTGTCCCAAGCTGCGCCGCATACCGGTTCATCAGCCGAGCCCCGCCAATGGGCCTTACAGGAACACTGTGGCGAAAACTGCTCTTTAAAGCGATCTTCGTCTCGGCGTCTGTAACCGGAGCATCAGTCGGCCCTCGTCTTCCGACCGGCTGCTCCAACGACTGTCAATTTTTCTCCCCTCCCCACAGCCGCGTCATTGACTTAGGCTGCAAAGGACAGACAAGCTTCCTCGTTCCGCAAGCGTTGCCGCTTCCGGCTTTAACTCGTCAACTGTTTGAAAAAACGGAGCTGAACTGCTCCGTCACAAGAGACAAAACCACCCACGCCGCCGCTAGTGACGGTGTTCGCCGAAGCCGTTTAAGGTGAGATCCGCGCCCCTTGTTGAAAAGCATTTAGGCAGGATCGGAGGCAGATATCAACGATGAATTTTACACAAAATTAAGAGCCGGCCATTGACTCCGGAAGCCATATTTGACTGTCACAAGCCCTTCAAAAAAGAATCGCTGTTGAATCAAAGAGATTCACGTTCAGCGCGATTCTCACGCCTTTCAAAACAAATAAAATAAAAATTCCCTTGACTCACTTGTGAGCCGGCAACGCGTCATGCAGATCACACGGCGCTGGGATATCCTGCTGCAAGCCTTTGTTTTCAAATGTATATTTCTGTCACGTCAATGACATGATCAGGCACTCGATTTTGGCAATACGGCATTTTTTTGTCAGAATCCAAAAAGCCCGGCGCAAGGGCCGGGCTTCAAGTCTAACGATCGAGTCGTTAATAGAAAGTTATGCGGTCGGGGCCGAAAGGGCCTTCACACGCTTGGCAAGACGCGAAACCTTGCGGGAAGCCGTGTTGGCGTGAAGCACGCCCTTGGTGGCTGCGCGAGCCAGTTCCGGCTGGGCGGCAAGGAAAGCTGCCTTTGCGAGATCTGCATCACCCGATGCGATGGCTTCTTCGACCTGGCGGACGAAAGTGCGAACGCGCGAGCGACGAGCCTTGTTGACTTCGGTGCGGCGTACGATCTTGCGGGTCGCTTTTTTCGCCGAGGTAGTATTGGCCATGTATGCCTCTCTTAGAATTCGAACATAACTCCATCGTTGCAGCGCGGGCCCTGCGGCCACTTCATCCAGCAATGCGGGAGCAATTGCGGAAAACCAGAGCGGCTTTCCAAACTGTGGCGGGCATATAACCGGAATGAGCGGCGCCGTCAACGCGGATTCTCGTCAAAGGCCCGTAATTCCGGATTCCTGCACTCACCGGTTCTTGAAGTCCGGTTTACGCTTTTCCATGAAGGCAGCCATGCCCTCCCTCTGATCTTCCGTGCCGAACAGGCTGTGGAACAAGCGGCGTTCGAAACGCAAGCCCTCTTCAAGCGTGGTTTCCAGCGCGCGGTTGACCGCTTCCTTGGCCATGAGCACCGAGGGACGCGACAGCGACGCGATCTTGGCGGCAGCGGCCAGTGCCTCGTCCAGCAGCTTGTCGGCCGGTACGACACGCGCCACCAGGCCCGCACGTTCCGCTTCTGCGGCATCCATCATGCGGCCGGTCAGAATCAGATCCATCGCCTTCGCCTTGCCGACAGCGCGGGTCAGCCGCTGCGAGCCGCCCATGCCGGGGATGACGCCGAGGGTGATCTCCGGCTGGCCGAACTTCGCCGTCTCGGACGCAATAATGAAATCGCACATCATGGCAAGCTCGCATCCGCCACCGAGCGCGAAACCACTGACCGCGGCGATGACGGGCTTGCGCACCTTGGCGACCTCGTCCCAGCCACTCATCAAATCGTTCTTGTAGACATCGATGAAATCGAGCGGCTGCATTTCCTTGATATCGGCGCCGGCCGCGAAAGCCTTTTCCGAGCCGGTGAGCACGATCGCGCCGATCGCATCATCCTGATGGAAGGCGGCATAGGCCTGTTTCAGCTCGGACAATACGGTGGAGTTCAGCGCGTTCAGCGCCTGTGGTCGGTTGAGCCGGACGAGGCCAACGGCCCCATGCGTTTCGACGATGAGGGTTTCGTAGGCCATGTCTCTCTCCCTTCAATCAGCTTTGGCAATCAGCTTTGGCAGGTGGCGCAATAGAAAGAGGAGCGCCCCGCCTGAACAATGCGACCGACCGTACCGCTGCAACCGGGCGTACTGCAAGGCTGGGCTTCGCGATCGTAGACGGAAAATGAATGCTGGAAATAGCCAAGCGACCCATCCGTCTGGATATGATCGCGCAGGGACGAGCCACCGGCAGCGATCGCATCGGCAATGACCTCGCGTATGGCCGCGACCAGCGTCAGCAATTCCCCGGTTGGCCCGCCGGTGTCAGTGACCAGCGAACCGGCGGCGCGCAAGGGTGACAGATGAGACCGCCACAGTGCCTCGCAGACATATATATTGCCAAGGCCAGCAATGTTCTTTTGGTCGAGCAAGGCGCTCTTCAACGGCTGCGCCTTGCCGGCAAAGCGCGCGGCCAGATAGTCGGCGCCCAGTTCATTGCCCGTCGGCTCCGGACCGAGATCGCGGAAGAAGGGGTGGCTCCCAATATCCGACCGCCTGACGATATCCATGAAACCGAAGCGTCGGGGATCATTATAGATCGCGCGCGCGCCACCGTTTGCACCCGTCAGATGGAAGACGACGTGGTCGTGCTTCTCGTCCTTGGAGCGTGGGTGATGGAAGTTGCCGGGCGCATCGGCCGCTACACCAGCCTCGACCCGGAAGGAGCCGGACATGCCGAGATGCGAGACGATCGTCATGCCGTCTTCGAGGTCGATCAGCAGGTACTTGGCGCGGCGCGACAGCGACGTGATGCCGCGGCCTGATACGGCCTGCGCGAAATCGGCCGGGAACGGAAAGCGCAGATCGTTGCGCCGCAGCTCCAGCGCCTGCAGAACCGCGCCCTCCATGGAAGGCGCCAGCCCGCGTCTGACGGTTTCGACCTCTGGTAATTCCGGCATGGCTATCCATCTTTATGTTTCAACCGCTTATGATCTGGGCTATAGCCCAAGGCGTTGCGGATGGTGATCTGGCTGATGAGATAGCGTGGCAAACGCGATTTCGCCATGGTCCGCGACTGAATTATGTAACGGAGTTGAGCCGATGGCAGACAGCCGCACCTCCGCCGATGGCGGCATGGAAACGTCCTATGGTTTCCGCGAAGTAGCCGATGGCGAAAAGCAGGGCCTCGTCAACGAGGTGTTCCACAAGGTCGCCAAGCGCTACGACGTCATGAACGACGTCATGTCCATGGGCATGCACCGCGCCTGGAAAGACGCGATGATATCGGCGCTCAATCCGCGCAAGGATGCGACCTACAAGACACTCGACGTTGCCGGCGGTACGGGCGATATCGCCTTCCGCATCGTCGAGGCCTCCAACCGTCTGGCGCATGCGACCGTGCTCGACATCAACGGCTCGATGCTCGCCGTTGGGGCTGAGCGCGCGGAAAAGAAGAAGCTCTCCGACAACCTGACCTTCGTCGAGGCGAATGCCGAAGAATTGCCCTTCGAGCCCAATTCGTTCGACGCCTACACGATCGCCTTCGGCATCCGCAACGTGCCGCATATCGACGTGGCACTGAAGGAAGCCCATCGGGTGCTGAAGCGCGGCGGCCGGTTGCTCGTGCTTGAATTTTCCGCAGTCGACCTGCCGCTGCTGGACCGCGTCTACGATGCCTGGTCCTTCAACGCCATCCCGAAATTCGGCAAGGCGATAACGGGCGATGCCGAGCCCTACCAGTATCTGGTGGAATCGATCCGCAAGTTCCCGAACCAGGAGGACTTCGCGACGATGATCCGCGAGGCTGGCTTCTCTCGCGTGAGCTTCACCAATTATACCGGCGGCATCGCCGCGCTGCACTCCGGCTGGAAGCTCTGAAGCATGATGTCCAGCGACGTGGCGCGACTGACGGCCTCCTATCCCCGAGACCTTGAGACGCTATGAGTTCCTTCAACGCATATTTCGGCCTGCTCAGGGTCGGCTGGGTCCTCGTGCGCGAAGGCGTCGTCATTTCGCTTCCCTCGGAAGGCCTGCCGCCGTCAGTTAGCCTCGCCAAATCCTTCGTCGGCATGTTTGCCCGCAAGCGCGCCAAGAGCCAGGCCCGCAGCGACCGGCTCGCCAAGGCCGTCGAGCGGCTCGGACCTTCCTACGTTAAGATCGGCCAGTTCCTGGCGACGCGGCCCGACGTCGTCGGCGTCGACATGGCAAACGACCTGTCGCAGCTGCAGGATCGCATGGCCTTCTTCCCGCAGGCGACCGCGACCTCTGCGATCGAATCCTCGCTCGGCCGGCGGATCGACGATCTCTATGTCAGCTTTGGCGAGCCGATCGCCGCCGCCTCGATAGCGCAGGTGCATCCGGCCGAAATCGAGACCGCCGAAGGCCGCAAGCGCGTGGCCGTCAAGGTCGTCCGGCCCGGTGTCCGCCAGCGCTTCGTCAACGATATCAAGGCGATGTATCTCGTCGCTGGCCTGCAGGAACGTTTCCTCCCCTCCAGCCGGCGCCTAAGGCCGGTCGAGGTGACGCGGACGCTCGAGCAGACCACCAAGGTCGAGATGGATCTGCGGCTGGAGGCAGCCGCCCTTTCCGAGATCGCCGAGAATACCGAAAAAGATCCCGGCTTCCGCGTTCCCAAGGTCGATTGGGAGCGCACGGGTCGCGACGTCATCACCATGGAGTGGATTGACGGCGTCAAGATGTCAGACGTCGAGGGATTGAAGGCGGCTGGCCACGATCTCGATACGCTCGCCGACACGCTGATCCAGTCCTTCCTTCGCCATACGCTGCGCGACGGCTTCTTCCATGCCGACATGCATCCCGGCAATCTCTTCGTTGACGCCGCCGGCATGATCGTCGCTGTCGACATGGGCATTGTCGGCCGCCTTGGAAAGAAGGAGCGGCGCTTCCTTGCCGAAATCCTCTACGGCTTCATCACGCGGGACTATCTGCGCGTCGCCGAGGTGCATTTCGAAGCCGGCTATGTACCCGCTCACCATAATACCGAGAGTTTTGCCCAGGCGATCCGCGCCATCGGCGAGCCGATCCATGGCCAGCCGGCCGAGACGATCTCCATGGGCAAGCTGCTGACGCTACTCTTCGAGGTCACCGAGCTCTTCGACATGGAGACGCGGCCGGAGCTGGTCATGCTGCAGAAGACCATGGTCGTGGTCGAGGGCGTGTCGCGCATGCTCAATCCGCGCTTCAACATGTGGAAGGCATCGGAACCTGTCGTCGGCGAGTGGATCCGCAATAATCTCGGCCCCAAGCGCATCGTAGCTGACCTTAAGGACGGCTTGAAGGCGGCCGTGAAGCTGGCAGAGGCTATTCCTGAGATCGCCACCAAGACCGAGAAATTCCATCACGAATTGCTGCATATGAGTGAAAACGGCCTGCGCTTCGACGTGCAGACCGCCGAGGCGATCGGCAAGGCCGAGGCCAAGCACAGCCGCTCCGGCCGCCTTGCACTTTGGGTCATCGCGTTGGCGCTTATCTATATCGCCTGGCATCTGAGCTGATCTTTTTCGGGCGCCAGGCGCTTAAGGCGCCTTTGCCTGAGCTAATTATCGAGCTCCTCATTCCATAGTTGAAGCGTCTGGCGCTCGTGGAGTTTTGGCATAAGTTGGATTCCGGTCTCACCGCTTTGTGGCTAGGCTCATGAATCTCTACACCGCCACCATCGTGCCGCGAAACTCAAGCTCACCGTGGTCTGAGGAAGATAGCGAATGCCAAACGACGACCGCACCAAGATAATTTACGGCCGGACGCCGGAATCGGCAGCAATGCTGGCGAACGTCAAACGCGCGATGGCCATTACCGCCAAACTCAATCGTCTGACGTTCAACGACATGGATGAAGTCCGCATCCTGTTCAGCGAACTTATCGGTAAAAAAGTGGATGAGAGCTTTTTGCTGATTCCTCCATTTTTTACCGCCGGTGGGAACGAAATCCGCGTTGGGCACAATGTCTTCGTGAATCAGAACTGCACTTTCTATGACCTTGGCGGCCTCGACATCGCCGACGATGTGATGATCGGGCCGAATGTCAGCCTCATCACGGCGGGCCATCCTCTTGAACCTTCGCGGCGACGAGCCGCCACAATCGGAAAACCCATTGTGATCGAGAAAGGCGTGTGGATCGCAACCGGCGCGATTGTTGTCGGTGGCGTCACAATAGGCGAGAATTCGGTCGTCGCAGCGGGTTCGGTCGTTACCAAGGACGTTCCCAAGAATACCCTCGTCGGCGGAAATCCCGCGCGGGCCATTCGCTCCATCGCCGAGGACTAAAGAAACTCCGCGAGGGGTCGCAACCGGCCTCGGCGGACAGCAGCTCGAAAGCAAGCCTGTGCGTCAAACCAAATCGCTAAAACTTCTATGCGGAGGCGCTAGTCGACGATGAAGAGCTTGGCGCCTGTCTTTGTCGACGAACGATGCGCGGCATCGCCGAAATCGGATACCTGATAGCCCATACCCTTCGTCAGGATCGAGACGCGGCCGTCCTTCAGTTCCGAGATCAATTCTCCCTCAAGCACATAGATGATGTGACCGCGATCGCACCAGTGGTCGGCGACGTAGCCGGGCGTGTATTCGACAACCCGAATGCGGATATCGCCGATATTCAACGTCTTCCAGAGCGCATGACCGCTTTCGCCCTCGTGCTTGGTCGCAGGGACTTCATCCCAACTCGTTGCGGTGAAAGCAAGTTCAGGAATCTTCATTGCGCCGATCTTCCGAGGTTGAATGAATGGTGCGGTGGGAGAACTGTCGGGCAAACCTATTGGTCAATGCTATACCCTGTTTTCAGCTATAATGCGTATTTGCTAGTGCCACAGCATGCCTTGCGTGTGTTTTTCCATGCACGTCGATTGAGGTGTTCGCTATTTGGGATATCCCATTGGCGATGAGGCTCGCATAGCCTTGCGAAAAAGGAGAATAACGACAATGGAGCGTCAGAGAGCCGGCATTGAACTCACCGGGCAGCCCTTGGGGTTCAGCGATCTGGTTCGGATCGGCGCAGGCGTCGCGCTTCCTTCGGCATCGGAAAGCGGCATGGCGCGGGTGCGCCTGGCGCGCGGCGTCCTCGAAAGCACCATCCAGTCCGGCATGCCGGTCTATGGTTCCACGACCGGCGTCGGGGCCATGAAGGATGTCGAGTGGTCGCCGGAAGATCTCGACGCCTTCAATCTCGGCCTGGTGCGCGCCCACCATTTCGGCACGGGCGCCCCCTTTTCGATGTCGGTCGTTCGCAATGCCATGGCGATCCGCGTCAACACCGCTCTGACGGGGCAAGTCGGATGCTCGCAGGAGCTGATCGACGCCTATCTGCAGCTGCTACGTGCCGATGTCACTCCCGTGGTCCGGCGCACCGGCTCGATCGGCTGCGCCGATATCGGTCTGATGGGTCAGATCGGCGCGGTCCTGACCGGCGTCGGTGAAGCCGTTTATCGCGGTCGCCGCATGCAGGCGGCCGATGCCTTCGATGCAGCCGGCATCGCTCCCGTGAAGATGCTGCCGCGCGATAGCCTAGCTTCGCTCAGCGTCAATGCCGTGAGCTTCGCCGCTGCAGCCGAGACCACCCGCAACGCCGCTTCCTCGATCCGCGTGCTGCTTGCCACTGCCATGATGGCTGCCGGCGCTCTGGGGGCCTCACGCGATCCGTGGATCGCGGTGCGCCATGTCGGCACCGCCCGCGAAGCGCTGATCGGCGCCTGGCTTTGCAATGCCTCGGACGAATGGCCCTGGCCGGTCGCGACCCATGTGCAGGACCCGCTGAGCCTGCGCATGATCGGACAGGTCTTCGGCGCCGTCATCGAAAATCTGCTGACGGCCGGTCACAAGATCCTGGCCGCAACCGGCCGCTCCGACGACAACCCCGTCATCGTTGAGGGGCGTGTCATGACATCCGGCGGCTCTCTGCCGCTCGACGTCACCATTCTGCTGGAAGCTGCCGTCATCTGCATGGCCCACGCGGCCCGCAACTCGTTCAATCGCTGCGTCCTGCTCGGCAACGGCCAGCGGCGCGGCCTGCCGGTCAATCTGGTGCCTGAGGGCAAGATCGCCACCGGCTTCGGGCCGATCATCAAGCTGGCGGGCGAGATCTTCTCGCGCGTGCTCTCCATGTCCAATCCGGTCTCGGCGCAGTCGCTTGTCGTCGCGGGCGGCATGGAAGACGAGGCCGCCTTCCTGCCGCTGGTCATCGAGCGCTTCGAGCGGCAGATGCGGGCGCTGAAGCGCCTGGCAGCTCTAGAGGCGCTGCTTTCGGCGCAGGCGATGGATATTCTCGGCGACAAGCCGGAAGGCGTGGCGCGCATGCTCTATGACGTCGTGCGCAAGCATGCGGATTTCTATGTGGTCGACCGTCCGCTTTCGGCCGAGGTCGAGGCGATTGAAGAGGAACTCGCTTCCGAGGCCTTCATTTCGGAAATGATCGCCCACAAGCCGATCCTTGCCTATGATGATTTCTTCGCGCTCGGCTCGCTGGAGCGTGTCGAGGAGCGGCTTTATCGCGACACCGTCGCCATCTGAACCAACAGACTTGAACCAACTGACCGGCGGAGAGAATGCACATGGCCGATTTCGATCTTGTTCTGCAGGGCACCGTGGTTTTGCCTGAACGCATCGTGGAAGCGGGTTATGTCGCCGTGCGCGATGGCAAGATCGCGGAAGTCGGCATCGGCGTGCCGCCAGCGGCGCGCGAGCGGCATCTGCTCGGCAAGGCGCTGATCCTGCCCGGCGCAATCGACGCGCAAACCCACTCCCTCTCCCAGAAGGATCAGGAAGACTTCATCTGGTCGACGCGCTCGGCGGCTGCAGGCGGCGTCACTACCATCGTCGACATGCCCTATGACGAAGGCAATCTCGTCTGCTCGGCTGAATCCCTGAAGAAGAAGATCGACCATGCCTCTCCGCAGGCGCGCGTCGATTTCGCCCTCTATGGCACGATCGACCCGGAAGAAGGCCCGGCGCGCATCGCCGAAATGGTCGAGGCCGGTGTCGCCGCCTTCAAATTCTCGACCTTCGGCACGGACCCCAAGCGCTTTCCCCGCATCCCGCCTGCTCTTCTCGACGCCTGCTTTGCCGCGATCGCGCCGACCGGCCTCACCGCCGGCGTCCACAACGAGGATGACGAAGCAGTTCGCACCTATATGGAGCAGGTGAAGGCGAGCGGCGTCACCGACTACCGCGCTCACGGCCTCTCGCGGCCACCGATCACCGAGCTGCTTGCCATGCACACGATCTTCGAGACGGGTGCGGATACCGGCTGCCCGGCCCATGTCGTGCATTGCTCGCTCGGCCGCGGCTACGATATTGCCCGCGCCTATCGCCGCGACGGCTTCGAGGCAACCGTCGAATGCTGCATTCACTATCTGACGCTCGACGAGGAGAACGATGTGCGGCGCCTCGGCGGCAAGGCGAAAATCAATCCGCCGATCCGCCCGCGCGCCGAAGTGGAAACCTTGTGGCGCAAGGTGGCGGAAGGCAATGTCTGGCTGGTCTCGACTGACCATGTCAGCTGGTCGGAAAATCGCAAAACCAATCCGGATATGCTGGCGAACGCTTCCGGCGTGCCGGGACTGGAGGTCATGGTGCCGCTCTTCGTCAAGGGTGCTCTGGAACACGGCGTGCCGCTCACCTGGGCCGCTAAGCTGATGGCTGAGAACCCGGCTAAGCATTTCCGTCTTGATCACATCAAGGGCGCGCTGACGCCGGGCAAGGACGCCGACATCGTCGTGCTGGAGCCGCGCGAAATGGTTTATGACGCAGCCGCCAGCGGCAACAATGTCGTCGGCTGGAGCCCCTATAATGGCATCCGACTGCCCTGGACTGTGTCGGCCGCCTACCTTAGAGGCAAGCAGATTACCGAGGGACAGAAGGTGCTGGCCGAACCCGGCTCCGGCAGCTTCGTGCGCCCCTTGCCTCGCCAAATCATTGCCGGAGATGCTGCCTGATGACCGACGCCAAGCGCCACAACCTGCCCGTCAACGCCGACCGTATCGCTGAGGATATCGATGCGCTGGCCGGCATTACCGAGCCCGGCCATCCCTGGACGCGCCGCGCCTTCTCGCCGCTCTTTCTGGAAGGCCGCGCCTATATCGAGGCGCGGATGAAGGCCGCCGGCCTCACGACGCGCATGGATGCCGCCGGCAATCTGATCGGCCGTCGCGAGGGCGCAAAACCCGGCCTCGGCACCATCCTTGTCGGCTCGCATTCCGACACCGTTCCCGATGGCGGCCGCTTCGACGGCATCGCCGGCACGATTGCAGCGCTCGAAGTCGCCCGCTCCTTGAAGGATCGCGGCATCGAACTCGACCATGATCTGGAGATCGTCGATTTCCTGGCTGAAGAAGTCAGCATCTTCGGCGTCTCCTGCATCGGCAGCCGTGGCATGACCGGGCAGATCCCTGAGGCCTGGCTCTCCCGCATGAGCGGCGACCGCACGCTGTCGCAGGGCATCGCCGAAGTCGGCGGTGATCCCTCCGTGTTGCTCTCCCAGAAGCGTCCGGATCTCGCCGGCTTCCTGGAGCTGCATATCGAGCAGGGACCGGTGCTGGAAGCCGAGAATAGGGATATCGGCATCGTGACCGCGATCGCCGGCATCACCCGCATAGAAATCACTGTAGAAGGCCGCGCCGACCATGCCGGCACGACGCCGATGGACCGCCGCGCGGATGCGCTGGTGGCCGCTTCTCAGCTCGTGCTGGATATCCGGCAGAGGGCGGCTGAGCAGGCGAAGACGCCGGGCCACTTTGCCGCCACCGTCGGTGAATTCCGCATCGAGCCGAATGCCGCCAATGTCGTGCCGTCTAAGGTCGTGCTCCTAGTCGACGGCCGCGCAGAAATTCGTGGTGACATGGAAGATTTCCTCGCCTGGATCGACGGTGAGGTGAAGACCATCGCCGCCGATTATGGCGTGACGATCAACCCGCCGCTGCGCGTCTCCGACAATATGCCGACGCCGGGCGCTCCCGTGCTGCTCGAAACGCTCGAGCGCGCCTGCGAGACCGTCGGTGCCAAGCATCGTCGCATGGCCTCCGGCGCCGGCCACGACACGGCCTGGATCGCCAAGGTCGCGCCCGCTGCCATGATCTTCGTGCCCTGCAAGGAAGGCCGCAGCCATTGCGCCGAGGAATGGGCCGAGAATGACGATATCGCCATGGGCGCCGCCGTGCTTTTCGAAGCGGTGCGCGACATGGACAAGAACCTCAAACAGAACCGGGAGTAGTCAATGGGACGCGTACTCGTTGCCAAGGATGTGGAAGCGGCCGTCAAGGGTGGCTCCGTTTACGCCGCCGGCGGCGGCGGCTGGGCCGATCACGGTCGCATGCTCGGCTATGCGGCCGTCAATGTCGGTAAGCCGGAGCTGGTGTCGATCGACGAACTGAACGACAACGACTGGATCGCGACGGCAGCCGCCATCGGCGCTCCGGCCTCCACCACCCCCTGGGAAATGCAGGGCATCGATTACGTCAAGGCCGCGCAGCTGCTGCAGCATGAGCTTGGCGAGAAGCTTTCGGGCCTGATCATCGGCCAGAACGGCAAGTCCTCGACGCTGAACGGCTGGCTGCCATCGGCCATTCTCGGAACGAAGGTCGTGGACGCCGTCGGCGATATCCGCGCCCATCCCACTGGTGATATGGGCTCGATAGGCATGGCCGGTTCGCCAGAGCAGATGATCCAGACCGCCGTCGGCGGCAACCGCGCCGAGAACCGCTATATCGAGCTGGTCGTGAAGGGTGCGACGGCGAAGATTTCGCCGATCCTGCGCGCGGCTTCCGACCAATCCGGCGGCTTCATCGCCTCCTGCCGCAATCCGCTGCGCGCCTCTTATGTCCGCACACACGCAGCGCTCGGCGGCATCTCCATGGCGCTTTCGCTCGGCGAAGCGATCATCGAGGCAGAAAAGAAGGGTGGCAGCGCCGTCATCGATGCCATCTGCAAGACGACCGGCGGCCATATCCTGGCCGAAGGCACGATCACCAAAAAGGATGTCGTCTACACGAAGGAAGCCTTCGATATCGGCACCGTCACGGTCGGCTCAGGCGACAAGGCCGTCGTCATGCATGTGATGAACGAATACATGGCCGTCGAAGACACCGGTGGCAAGCGTCTCGCAACCTTCCCTTCCGTCATCACCACGCTGTCGCCAGACGGCGAGCCCTTGAGCGTCGGCCAGCTGCATGAAGGCATGAGCGTCTTCATCCTGCATGTGCCGATGGACATCATTCCCCTATCCGCCAGCGTGCTCGACCCCACGGTCTATCCCTCGGTCGAAAAAGCCATGGGGATCGAAATCGCCAAATACGCGCTGGCTGGCAAGAAAGGCTGAGGAGCGCAGGAGGCTTGAATGGCCCGCGACACCGGTCTCGAAGAATTGCTGAGAGAAGAGCTCGGGGAGCGCCCCGGGCTCAGCGAGAAGGCAATGTTCGGCGGCTGGGCCTTTCTGCTCAACGGCCACCTATTCTGCGGTGCCCGTGTCGATGGGATGCTGATCCGTCTCGGCAAGGGCAACGATAGCTGGGCGCTGGAGCAGCATGACGTCAAAACCATGTTGATGGGCGGCCGCGAGATGAAGGGGTGGCTGCGTGCCGGGCCGGAAGCCTATGGCAACGACATGCTGCGCAAGCGGCTGCTTCTGGCCGCGCTGGACTTCGTCGAAGGTCTGCCGCCGAAATAGCCGGCCACCGAAACAACAAAGAAAACAGGGAAGGGAAATCCATGCCGAAAGCCAATCCACGTCACCCGAAATTCCCCATTCCGGGCGGCCCGGAGCTGCGTGCCAAGGGCTGGCGGCAGGAGGCCCTGCTGCGCCTGCTCGAAAACGTGCTCTCGGTCGGCGAAGACCCGGACAATCTTATCGTCTACGCAGCCCTCGGCAAGGCTGCGCGCAACTGGGCGGCGCATAAAGGCATCGTCAAGGCGCTGACGGAGATGGATGAGAATCAGACGCTGCTCATCCAATCCGGCAAACCGATCGGCCTCATCCGCACGCATGACAAGGCGCCGCTGGTCATCATGGCGAACTGCAACATCGTGGGGCAATGGGCGAAGGCCGAGGTGTTCTACGAGCTGCAGCGCAAGGGTCTGATCTGCTGGGGCGGTCTGACGGCCGGCGCCTGGCAATATATCGGCAGCCAGGGCGTCATCCAGGGCACCTATGAAATCTTCATGCGCATCGCCGAGCGCCGCTTCGGCGGCGATCTATTCGGCCGTTTCGTGCTGACCGCCGGTCTTGGCGGCATGGGCGGCGCGCAGCCGCTCGCCGGCCGCATGGCGGGTGCCGCGATCCTCTGCGTGGATATCGATGCGGAGCGTGCCCGGAAGCGCCAGGAAATCGGCTATCTGCAGGAAATCGCTCCGGATCTGGATTCCGCGCTGGCGATGATCGACGCCGCGGTCAAGGAGAAGCGGGCGCTTTCCGTCGGCCTCGTCGGCAATGCGGCCGAAATCTATCCGGAAATCGCGCGGCGCGGCATCGTGCCTGATATCGTCACCGACCAGACCTCGGCCCACGATCTCGTCTATGGTTACGTGCCGAAGGGCATGAGCATCAGCCAAGTCAAGGATCTGCGCGACGATGGCCAGGGCCAGCTGATGGCGGCAAGCCGCGCCTCGATCGTCGAACATGTGAAGGCCATGCTGGACTTCCAGAAAAAGGGCTCCGAAGTCTTCGACAACGGCAACCTGATCCGCACGCAGGCGAAGGAAGGCGGCGTAGCGAACGCCTTCGACATCCCGATCTTCACCGAAGCCTATCTGCGCCCGCTCTTCTGCCGCGCCATCGGCCCCTTCCGCTGGATGGCGCTGTCCGGCGAGGAAAGCGACATCGCCCGCATCGACGATCTGCTGCTGGAAATGTTTCCGGACAACAAGATCGTCACCAACTGGATCCGCCTTGCCCGCGAGCACGTGCCCTTCGAAGGGCTGCCGGCGCGCATCGCCTGGCTCGGCCATGGCGAGCGCACCACACTTGCCCGCCGCGTCAACGAACTGGTGGCGAGCGGTGAGCTGAAGGGCCCGATCGCCTTTTCACGCGACCATCTCGACGCCGGCGCCATGGCGCATCCGAACATCATGACCGAGGGCATGAAGGACGGCTCCGACGCGATTGCCGACTGGCCGCTGATCGACGCCATGATGCTCTGCTCGTCCATGGCCGATCTCGTCGTCGTCCATTCCGGCGGCGGCGGCTATGCCGGCTATATGACGAGCTGCGGCGTAACCGTCGTCGCCGATGGCACGCAAGCCGCCGACGAACGGCTCGATCACGCGCTGACCAACGACACGGCGCTCGGCGTCATGCGTTATGCCGATGCCGGCTATGAGGAAGCGCTTGATGAAGTTGCGAAAAAGGATGTGCCCTATATCCGGCTGGGATAGCGGCATCTGTTCTTGCCGACATTGAAAGACTATGGTCCCGGGCGATTCCAACAGGTTTGAGAGTTGCCCGTGATCCCCTGGACCTTGCTTGACACTGCGAAAATCCCCGGCGGCGGCGAGCTGCGCCTGAAGCAGCGCGGCCAGGAATTTTCCATCATGCTCGGCACCAACGAGCTGATGAACAGCCGCTTGAGCGGCTCTGAACGCGCGCTTGCCACGCTCTCCTGCGACAAGATCAAGTGCCGGAAGGCGCCGCATCTGCTGATCGGCGGCCTCGGCATGGGATTTACCCTGCGGGCGGCACTCGGCGAACTCGGCACGGATGCCAAGGTCACTGTCGCGGAACTGGTCCCAGCGGTCGTTGCATGGGCACGCGGGCCGATGGCAACGGTCTTTGATGGTTGCCTCGATGATCCCCGTGTCGCCATCCACGAAGGCGATGTCCGCCCGCTTATCCGCGCGAGCAAGGCGAGTTATGACGCCATCCTTCTCGATGTCGACAACGGCCCGGATGGCATCACGTCGGAGGCCAATGACGGCCTTTACGACTATCAAGGCCTGAAGGCTGCCCATGGCGCGCTGCGCTCAGGCGGTATTCTGGCGGTCTGGTCTTCCGGACCGGACGAGCGCTTCACGAAACGCCTGCGCGAGAGCGGCTTTGTCGCCGAAGTGGTCCATACGCGCGCCAATGGCAAGAGCGGCGCGCGTCATGTCATCTGGCTGGCCACCAAAGGCTAAGTCCTACGTTAAAGATAGCGCGTTTCCTCGGGCGCCCTGTCAAAATGGTCGTCGCGGCCATCGAAGTACCCCACGGGGAGCGAGGCCAGTTCCTCATCGCTGGCATCGTCTAGGCAGCTGATGCTGATCGCATAGAACTTGCCGCCAAGCGCTGGATTTTCACCCCAGTTGAAGGAACTGATGCCGCAGTTCTTGCAGAAGAGATGATGGAGGACGCGTTGGCCGAACTGATATTCGCCGATGCTCTCCTCGCCTGAGGTCAGGTGAAAATCGGCGGGTGTGGCGACAGCCAGCCAATTGCGCTTCTTCTTGCAGATCGAGCAATTGCATTTGAACGTGCCGCCCTGCAGGTCGAGATCGGCTTTGTAGCTGACGGCGCCGCAATGGCAGCTTCCATGATAGGTCTTCTTCATCACACTCATCCTTCCCTTGATGTGGTTTCCGCATAGGCGACATATTTATCGAGAGCCTGTTCCCAGCCGCCGGTCTGCAGCTTCAGTTCGGTATCATCGGGCAGTTGGGCCTTGCGAAACATGAGACGCGTCTTCTCGCCAAGCTCACGAAATTCCACGGTGACCTGCATCGGGTGCTCGGGCTTGCCCTCCCGGTTTTCCCAGGCGAAGGTGAATACGAGGCGTTCCGGTGGAATGATCTCCAGATAGCGCCCGTGGCTCCAATATTCCCGACCCTCTGCCGTAAGAATGCAGTGCCGCCAGGCGCCGCCTTCGCGCAAATCCACGGAGACGGATGAGGCGGTCGTGGTCTGTGGCCCCCACCAGCACATCAGATGTTCCGGCTCCGTCCAGAGACGAAACAGCAATGCGCGCGGCGCGGCTATATCGCGTGTCAGCACGATCTCGCGCTGCGGGCTCATGCCGCCACCCTCATTTGCTGCGGTCATCGGCTTCCCCCTTTTGCAATAGAGCTGCGTAGGCTTCCAGGCGATCGAGATTGTCGTTCCAGAACTGGCGATAGGTTTCCAGCCAGTCATCCACCTGCCTGAGCGGCTTGGGCTCCAGCCGGCAGGGACGCCATTGCGCTTCCCTGCCCTTCGAGATCAGACCGGCCTTCTCCAGCACCTTCAGATGCTTGGACACGGCGACCAAAGACATATCGAACGGCTCCGCCAGCTCGGAAACCGAGGCCTCACCGCTCGAAAGCCGCGCCAGAATTGCCCGGCGGGTCGGGTCGGCAAGGGCAGAGAGGGTCATGCTCAACGTATCCATGAGGATGATAAACCAACGAGTTAATTAACCTATTGGTTTAATATACGCGTAAGCGGAGTATGTCAAGAAGCACATAGTGGCGCACAATCTCAGGAGATGGCGTTGGAGACTTCGATCAGGTTGTGATCGGGATCGCGGAAATAGACCGAGAGAATGGGGCCGGTCGCACCGGTGCGACGAACCGGCCCTTCCTCGATCGCAATAACTTCCACCTGCAGATGAGCGATGATGTCCTCGATCGGCGTCTTGCTGATGAAGCAGAGATCGGCGGAGCCCGGCGTCGGCCGCTTGGCCTTCGGTTCGAATTCGTGGCCCGCGCGATGCAGGTTGATCTTTTGGCTACCGAAAGTCAGCGCCTTACGGCCCTCGCCGAAGGTTTCGACGCCCATGCCGAGGACACGGCCATAAAAGTCGCAGCTCTGCTCGATGCTTGCGACCGTCAGCACGAGGTGATCGAGATGGTCGATGCGGATCATTTTCAATCTCCGGCCTTAGCGGCGAGCCAACTTTGCGATCGCAACTGCGCTGACAAGGCAGATGGCCAGCATAATGAGGATGAAGGCAACCACGGCATTCCAGCCGTCGGCAAGCCAGAAATAGCCGCCGAGCGAGCCGGCAATACTGGAACCCAGGTAATATGCCAGCAGATAGAGCGACGAAGCATGACCCTTGGCGCCATGGGCAAGCCGTCCCACAAGGGCACTGGCGACGGAATGGGTGACGAAGAAGCCGATTGTCACCAGAATGATGCCAAGGATGATCAGCGGCAGCGACGTCGAGAGCGTGACGACAGCGCCAAGAGCGGCAATCAACACACCAGCCGGCAGCACGACGAAGTGACCGATGCGGTCGCCAAGCAGACCTGCGGCCCAAGAGGCAACGATGCCGAAGAGATAGGCGGTGAAGATCAGGCCAAGCTCGGTCTGGCTGAGATTATACGGCGCGACGACGAGGCGAAATCCGGCATAATTATAGACCGTGACGAAGGAGCCCATGACCAGGAAGCCGATGGCGAACAGCAGCGGCAGTGCCGGATTGCTGAAATGCCCGCTCCAGGCCTTCACATGAAAGGCAATATCGAACCCTTTGCGCGGCGTGAAATTGCGCGATGGCGGCAGCAGATAGAGAAAGCCGGTGGCGGCGATCAAGCCGAGAATGCCGATAGCTGCCAGCGCTGGCCGCCAGCTGAAGAATTCTGCGATCGTACCCGTCACAACGCGACCGGCCATGCCGCCAAAAGCGTTGCCGGCGATATAGAGACCCATGGCGCCGCCAAGACCGCGCGGCTCGATTTCCTCGGCCAGATAGGTCATGGCGACCGCCGGCACGCCGCCCAGAAGGAAGCCTTCGAGCGCGCGGAAAATCAGCAGTACATGCCAGTTGGGCGATACCGCGCAGACAAGCGTACAAAGAGCCGCACCCAGCAGCGAAATGAACATCAGGCTGCGGCGCCCGAGGCTTTCGGAAACGGCAGCTGCCCCGAAAATCGCAAAGGCCAGGAAACCGGTCGAAAGCGACAGCGACAGCGAGCTTTCAGCGGGCGTAACGCCGAAATCCTGCGAGAAGATCGGCATCAGCGGCTGAACGCAATAGAGCAGCGAGAAGGTGGCAAAGCCGGAGAGGAACAGGGCGATGGTCGCGCGGCGGAAGGCGGGCGTGCCACGCGTCAGGAACTGGCGCGGCTCGACCAGCGGCTCGCTTTTGACAAGCGTCAATTCCGGACGCGACGGGACTTCGGAGGCGGTGGTCTTTTGCCTGTTGGCGGGGCGGAACATGGGGCATCCAATCTTTCTTACCCCCAAGAATCTATTCAATAGCGCTTCATTAGTCCAATATATGGAACAGGCGATCTCAATAGGTTTTGGAGATATCGTGGAACTGCGTCATATCCGCTACTTTCTGGCGCTTGCGGCAGAGGGAAATTTTACCCGCGCCGCCGCCAATCTCGGCATCGGCCAGCCGCCGCTCAGCCAGCAGATCAAGGATCTGGAAAACGAGGTTGGCGTGCAGTTGTTTCACCGCGTGCCCCACGGCGCCGAACTGACCGTCGCGGGCGAAGCCTTTCTGGCCGAGGCGAAGACGGCTGTCGATGCGGCGGAAAAAGCGAAGCTCGCGGCCCAGCGCGCCAATCGCGGCGAGATCGGCCGCCTGTCGCTCGGCTTTACCGCCTCCTCCGCCTTCAACAGCATCGTCACGGCGACCATCCGAGAGTTTCGCGATCACTGGCCCGGCGTGCTGTTATCGCTCACCGAGATGAACACCAATGCACTGATGGAACGGCTGGTACGCGGCGAGATCGATGCCGCTTTCATCCGACCCGGCCTTGAAGATACGCGCGACGTGCGGCTGAAGCGCTTTGCCGACGAGCCGATGATGATTGCACTGCCCGCCCGCCATCCCCTTGCGGCGCGAGATCGGGTGCCGATTGCAGCGCTTGCCGGCGAGCCCTTTATCCTCTTTCCGCGCATGGTCGGCCTCAGTCTCTATGACGATATCGTCGCGGCCTGCCGCGAGGCGGGTTTCGAGCTGGTGGTGACGCAGGAGGCGCCGCAGATTCCGTCGATCGTCAATCTTGTCGCCGCCAATCTCGGGGTTTCCATCGTTCCCGCGTCGATCGCGCAGATCAAGCTCGACGGCGTCGCCTATCGGCCGATCGATGGGCCGCCGATCGTGGCACGTCTCGGTCTTGCCAGCCTCAAGGCACAGCGATCGCCCATCGTTGCCAATCTCATGAGCCTGATAGCGTAACTAGCCCCGGTCCCAATAGGGCGGATCGCCGAATGCCTTCTTCAGATGCTCGGCTATGGCCCTGAGTTTCGCCGAGGGATTGCGCCCCTCCGGATGGGCCATGAAGATGAACTCCGGCTCGGGCCGATGGCCGATATCGATCTCGACAAGCCGCCCTTCCCCGACGGAGGGTCCGATGATGAAGGTCGGCAACAAAGCAATTCCGAGCCCGGCAATGGCCGCATCGTGAAGGACGTCGCCATTGTTGACCCCCAGCGCCAGCCTCCCCCTGATGACGACGGCCCCGTCCGCGCCCTGGAACCGCCAGTCAGCCACGCCGCGATTGGTATAGAAAATACCGCGATGGTTCTCGAGGTCCGATAGCGAGGCGGGGCGACCGTAGCGCTTCAGATAATCCGGCGACGCCACGAGAAGGCGGCGGCTGCTTGCAAGCTTCCACGCGACCAGCCGCGAGTCTGCGATCAGGCCGTGGCGGATGATCGCGTCATAACCATCCGATGACGGATCGACGCGGCGATCATCGAGATCAAGCGTCAGCTCTATGTCGGGATGATCGGATAGAAACGGATAGAGAGCCGGACCGAGATGCATGCGGCCGAAGGTGACGGGTGCCGCGATGCGCAGTGGTCCCATCAGCGTGCCGCGCCGCTCGGCGAGATCGGCGGCGGCCTCGCGCACCTCCTGTGCGATGCGGGTCGCGCGCTCCAGAAAGGCGGCCCCATCCTCGGTCAAGGTCAGCTTGCGGGTCGTGCGGTGAAGCAATGTCGCGCCCAATGCTTTCTCCATTTCCGACAGGCGTTCACTGACGACGGATTTCGACAGACGCAGACGCCGCGCCGCCTCGCTGATCGATCCCGCCTCGGCAACGGCAACGAAAGTAACAATTCCATCTATTTTTAGCATCGTTCGGTGATTCCGAATTCGAATTCCATGATTTGAAGACTAATCCGAACGATTGGAAAAGGCCATCTTCCATGTATCGTACAGACCCAAAGACAGGTCTTCATATAGGAGATGGAACAATGAACCGTTTGAATGGAAAAGTCGCAATCGTCACCGGCGCCAGCTCCGGCATCGGTCGCACCACTGCAAAGCTCTTCGCCGCAGAGGGCGCCAAGGTTATCGTCGGTGCGCGCCGCAGCGCGGAACTGGAAAGCCTTGTTGCCGATATCAAAGCCGCAGGCGGTGATGCCGCCGCATTGGCCGGCGATGTGCGCTCGGAAGACTACCACAAGGCGCTGGTTGCCCTTGCGGTCGAGCGCTACGGCAAGCTCGACATCGCCTTCAACAATGCCGGCACGCTCGGCGAATCTGGCCCCAGCACCGAGGTTTCCGAGGCAGGCTTTGCCGATGCACTTGCGATCAACCTCACCGCATCGTTCCTGGCCGCCAAGCACCAGATTGGCGAAATGGTAAAGCACGGCGGCGGCTCGGTGATCTTCACGTCGACCTTTGTCGGCCATACCGTCAGCTTCCCGGGCGTTGCGGCCTATGCCGCCAGCAAGTCCGGCCTGATCGGCCTGACGCAGACACTCGCCGCCGAATTCGGTCCGCAGAACGTGCGCGTCAATGCCGTGCTGCCGGGTGCCGTCGATACCGACATGTATCGCGACATGAACGACACGGCCGAAAAGCAGGCCTTTATAACCAACCTGCATGCGCTGAAGCGTGTTGCCGGCCCGGAAGAGATTGCGCGCTCGGTCCTCTATCTCGCCTCCGATGATGCAAGCTTCGTCAGCGGCACGGCTTCGCTGGTCGACGGCGGTCTGTCGATCACGCGGACCTGACGGCGCCTTTTCACGGCGCGATTATCGTCGCCGGCCTGCTTTGAATGAGTAAGAACGGGCCGCAAGAGCTGGATCTCTTGCGGCCCTTTCACTCAGAACATCGTATTGTTGTTCTTTGATGTCTCGGGGATCGGCTGCACCGAGTCCCAATGTTCCTGGATCTTGTTGTCCTCGACGCGGAAAATGTCGACGATGGCACTGCCGCGGTCGCCGGGCTGGCGAATGGCGTGAACGCGCAGGATCACAAAATCACCGTCGACCATGACGCGTTTGATCTCGCTCTTCGACTGCGGATAGTTCTTCTTCAGGTAATCGAGGAAGCCGCGCAGACCTTCCGGACCATCAGCGGCCATCGGATTGTGTTGAATATATTTGCCGAGATATTTGGAGGCGGCGTCGAAGTCCTTGTCGTTCAGCGCCTTCTGGTAAAAATCCAGGACGATCTCCTTGTTCTTCTGCTCTTGCGGCGAATAGGCGCGTTCGGCAAATGCCGGCGCGGCGGCGGCCATGATTGGCAGGGCGATCATTGCGATTTTCATCAGTCTCAAGGCGTTGCTCCTTCGATCGTTAACGTGTTCAGTGTTGTCGAGCCGAAGAGCTACAGCAAGTGACAAGTAGTTGATGTCGATGTGATCGCCGACCCGTGGGTGCCCGTAGTCGCACGCTGCGATTGCCTATTATCCGCCAAAGGCTTAGGCTAATTGCCAAAAGAACAGGCGACGGGTTGAACCATGGTTCTCGCAGGAAAGCGCATCCTTCTCATCATCTCCGGCGGCATCGCGGCCTATAAGAGCCTCGACCTCATCCGCCGGCTGCGCGAGCGCGGGGCAAGCGTGCGCCCCGTGATGACGGCGGGCGCCCAGGAGTTCATCACGCCGCTCGCAGTCGGTGCCTTGGCCGCCGATCACGTCTTCACCGATCTGTTTTCCCGCCAGGACGAGCAGGATGTCGGCCATATCAGGCTGGCGCGCGACTGCGACCTCGTGCTGATCGCGCCGGCGACGGCCGATCTGCTGGCCAAGATGGCAAACGGGCTGGCGGACGATCTTGCCTCGACCATATTGCTTGCAACCGACCGGCCCGTGCTGGCAGCACCTGCCATGAACCCCAAGATGTGGGCTCATGCCGCAACGAAGCGTAACGTCGAGACGCTGCGCGGCGATGGCATCGCCTTTATCGGTCCGATGAAGGGCGAAATGGCCGAAAGCGGTGAAGCGGGCGCGGGGCGCATGGCCGAACCGCTCGATATCGTCGCTGCCGTCGAGATGCGGCTGGATGACGGCGCCAAGCCGCTTGCCGGCAAGAAAGCCATCGTCACTTCGGGTCCGACGCATGAGCCGATCGACCCTGTGCGCTACATCGCCAACCGCTCATCCGGACGTCAGGGTCATGCCATAGCCGCAGCACTTGCAGCGCTTGGCGCCGACGTCACGCTGGTCTCGGGCCCTGTCACCATTCCCGATCCGGCGGGCATGCGCGTCATCCATGTCGAACGCGCCGATGAGATGCGCGATGCCGTGCTGGCGGCTCTTCCGGCTGATATCGCCGTGATGGTGGCCGCCGTTGCCGACTGGAAGGTGGCGTCCGCCTCCGACCAGAAGATCAAGAAGCACCCGGGCGAATCCATCCCGACGCTCGCACTCACCGAAAATCCCGACATCCTGAAGACGGTCGGCCATCACACACAACGGCCGAAGCTTGTCATCGGCTTTGCCGCCGAGACGCAGGATGTCGAGAGCAATGCAAAGGCGAAGCTGGAGCGCAAGGGCGCCGATATGATCGTCGCCAATGACGTCTCACCCGCGACCGGTATCATGGGCGGCACGCATAATCGTGTGAAGATCATCCGTCACGACAGCGTCGAGCAATGGCCTGATCTCGACAAGGACGAAGTGGCTGTCAGGCTGGCGGCATTGATATCAGAGCAGTTCAAGCAGGGATAGCGGCTGCGATCCGAGGCTTGTCGGCCCTGCGCTCCTGCGGCTGGAACGGCGTGACATGAACCCCGGTATCGTCGATGAGCACGGCACTGCCATCGGGAATTTCCCGCCAGGCGTCGATATCATCGTTCAGCGGTTCGGACACCAGGCAATATCCTGAGCCGACCGGCGATGCGTAGAGTGTCGGCGCCTTGCGGTCTGTCGCATAGCGTATCGCATGAAGCGACTTGCCGTCGGAGAAGGCGGCCGTGAAGCGCACCAGCGCCGAACCGGTCAGATCGATCGATAGACCTTCGACAAAGCCGATGGTCTCGGCGATCGCCGCGACCGGATCACTCACCAGATCGAATTGCATTGCCAGCAGGAACAAGAGCTCGGAATCGGTCGTGCCGCTGCGGGCATGGAACAGCCGGTCATCGAGCATCGATTCCATCGGACGGCGCAGGCGCTCGAAGTTGGAAATCTGGCCATTGTGCTGGAACGACCAGTTCTCGAGAACGAAGGGATGGCAATTGTCGCGCCGCGTGCCGCCGCCGGTGGCAGCGCGGACATGGGCGAGGAAGAGCGGCGAGCGGATCTGCCGTGCCAGGCTTTTGAGGTTGCAATCGGACCAGGCCGGCAGGATATCGCGATAGCGGCCCGGCTCCGGCCGGTCGCCGTACCAGGCGATGCCGAAGCCATCACCGTTGGTCGCCGTCTTGGCGCGCGTGGCGCAATGGGATTGTTCGATCAGGGAGTGGGCAGGCGAAGATACCAGCTCCTCCAGATAGAGGGGGTCTCCACGATAGGCTGCCCAGCGACACATGCGTCTCTAACTCCGATTCCCGTTGTTTTCCTGTCCCGCGGGAGAATGGCAAATCTTGGACGATTGTTGATGCGGAATGGGTAACAAACTCTTAATTTTTCATGCCCTCACAGCGAAGATGACAGATATTTGACGCTTCGTCCGATCACGTTTCGCATCGCAACATTTTCTTCGTGAAGCCCGATGCGGCGGGCTCTGGCAGCCGACGCGGCGATGCGGGAGATTTCGCTGCGACAAGAAGAATGAAGTTCCATAACAACGAACCCCTTGCATCGGCTCAAATTTGAGCTACGTTTAGCTTGTCTGAAACGTAACGAAAGGAAGGTGATCCAATGTCTAGTGGGATTTCGGTCTTGGTATATGGCATGGAAATGGTCGTGAACGTTGTGAGGCAGCCCTCACACTGATCAACACCTTCCCGAAGCGCTCAGCGCTTCAGGCCAGTTACGGGCCAAAGCTCATGGGGGGTCGCTAGCGCGGCCCCTTTTGCATTCCTGGACCTCGATTTCAGCAGATCGCTGTTGGCTTTGGCTTATGATGATTTCGCTTTTTTCCTTGCCGTATGAGAATAGCGCCTTAGCTAAGACGACATGTCTTCTCAGGAACAGCCCGAACAGGGCGAAGCCACACCGAGGCCGCTGAAAGAGCCGGCCCTCACCGCACTCTCACTTTATCCTCACGATTGGGCACTGTTCCTCGACATCGACGGAACCCTGGTCGATCTTGCCGAAACGCCCGAGGCGATCGTCGTGCCCGACGATCTTCCCGCGACCCTCCATGCGCTTTCACGCCAGCTCGGCGGCGCCCTGGCGCTGGTGACGGGACGGTCGATCGAATTCGTCGATCCGCTGTTTGCACCCTTCCGCTTTCCGGTAGCTGGCCTGCACGGCGCAGAACGGCGCGATGCGGCGGGTCGACTGCGGCGCACGCATATCCCGCCTGCCTTCCAGGAGATGAAGCAGGCTATCGCCCGTGAGGCCCTGGCCTGGCCGGGCGCCATTGTCGAAGACAAGGGTGCGGCCGTCACCATCCACTACCGGCAAACACCCGGCAGCGAGGCTGACATTGTCGAGGCCATGCAACGCTACCTCAATGAAGCCGGGCCGGACTGGAGCCTGCAGCGGGGCAAGATGGTGGTCGAGATCTGCCCTGCCCACGCCAACAAAGGAAGCGCTGTCGAGGCATTCCTTACCGAAGCGCCTTTCGAGGGCCGCCGTCCCGTGACCATCGGCGACGACGTGACGGATGAGACGATGTTCGCCGCCGCCAATCGCCTCGGCGGTCAATCCGTGCGCATCAGCGATGGCAACGGAAAAACATTGGCTCGTGCATCCATTGGCTCACCCGCGCGTTTAAGGGACGTGCTGGCAACGCTCGTCAAATGATCCACCGATCATTGCGGCGCCCTCCCAGCCCTCTTGAAAGGAATAATCAGTGAGTCGTCTTATCATCGTTTCCAACCGTGTTTCCGTGCCTGATCACAAGGGCGCTGCGGCTGCAGGCGGCCTTGCGGTAGCGCTGCAGGCAGCCCTTGCCGAGCGCGGCGGCATCTGGATGGGCTGGTCCGGTAAATCGAGCGGCGAGGCCGAACCGGAGTCTCTGGAGATGACGCAGGACGGCAATATCACCTATGCCCTGACCGATCTGACCCAGACCGATGTCGAGGAATATTACCAGGGCTTTGCCAACCGCGTGCTCTGGCCGATCTGCCATTACAGGCTTGATCTTGCCGAATATGCCCGCAAGGAAATGACCGGCTATTTCCGCGTCAACCGCTTCTTTGCCCACAGGCTGGCGCCATTGATCGAGCCGGATGACGTCATCTGGGTTCATGACTATCACCTCATCCCGCTGGCAGCCGAGCTCAGGCAGATGGGATTGAAGAACCGCATCGGTTTCTTCCTGCATATTCCCTGGCCACCGGCCGACGTGGTGCAGGCCATGCCGGTTCATGAAGAGATCATGCGCGGCCTCACCTCCTACGACCTGCTCGGCTTCCAGACCGATCATGACCTCGAAAACTTCGCGGGCTGCCTGAAGCGCGAGGGCATGGGTATCGAGAAAAGCCCTGGCCATTTCAGCGCCCACGGCCATGATTTCCGTGGCGGCGCCTATTCCATCGGCATCGAAACGGCAGGCTTCGCCGCCTTCGCCCGCAGGGCCGCGTCGCACAGCATGGTGCAAAAGGCGCGAAAGAGCATCGAGGGCCGCGACCTGATCCTTGGCGTCGACAGGCTCGACTACTCCAAGGGCATCACGCAGCGCATCGATGCCTTCGAGCGGTTCATCACCAACAACCCCGCGCACCAGCGCAACGTCACCTATCTGCAGATCACCCCGAAATCGCGCTCGGAAGTGCCGGAATACGAGGCGATGCAGCACGCCGTGGCCGAACAGGCCGGCCGGGTCAACGGCGCCATCGGCACGGTCGACTGGGTGCCGATCCGCTATATCAACCGCTCGATCAGCCGCCCGATCCTGGCCGGTCTCTACAGGCTCGCCAAGGTCGGACTGGTGACGCCGCTGCGTGATGGCATGAACCTTGTCGCCAAGGAATATGTCGCCGCGCAGGATCCGGACAATCCCGGCGTGCTGGTGCTGTCGCAATTTGCCGGCGCGGCGCGCAAGCTCCACGGTGCTTTGCTGGTCAACCCCTATGACGTCGACGGCACCGCCAATGCCCTGGCGCGCGCCGTCAACATGCCGCTACAGGAGCGGCAGGAACGCTGGCGCGGCATGATGGATTATCTGCTGGAGCACGATGTCCTGCACTGGTGCGAGACTTTCCTGGCTGATCTCACGGCAGAGGAAGCGATGGCTGCTTAGCCGCAGCCGCTTCTGCCAGCAGCCACTCCGCCAGCCGCTCCGCATGCGGACTCGGCGCTGCCGGCGGCAGAAGCCAATAGCCGCGCTCCGATGCTTCCAGCATCGGACCGGCCGTCACCAATGTGCGGGCTGCGAGTAACGAATCGACGAGGCCCATCCAGCCGATCGCCACACCCTGCTCACTGAGCGCTGCCTGCACGACCAATGAATAGGTATTGAAGCGCAGGTCGCCACGGCCGGCAGAGTTGTCATGGGCAATGCCGAATGCTGCGAGATAGCTTTCCCAATCGAACCATGGCGATGGCATCTCTGAATCGAGATGCACGAGGGTGGCGCGCGCCAATTGCGAGGGATCGGTGAACGGGCCATGACGCTCGGCAAAGCCGCGGGTGCAGATCGGCACGACCTTTTCCGGCAATAGCAGCGACGCTCCTGGGCCGAATTCATTTCGCGATCCGAAGAAAACGGCGATGTCGCCATTGTCAGGTGCACCGCGATCCAGCCGTTGCGTCGCGACGATCTGGATATCTACCTCCGGATGGAGCAGCCGGAAGGCATGCATACGGGGGATCAGCCAGAGAGCGGAGAACGCATAGTCGGTTCTCAGCCGGACGGACGGCCGCTCCGCCTCGGCACGAAAGCTGCGCACCAGCGTATCGACGCCGCCTACCGCTTTTTCAACCATCTCGAACAGGCGCCGCCCCTCAGGCGAAAGCTTGACGCCGCGATGCTGGCGGTGGAACAGGGAAACGCCCATCTGCTCTTCGATGCGGCGGATCTGATAGCTGACGGCCGGCTGCGTCAACCCAAGCGCCAAAGCTGCGGAAGAGAGGCTACCGGAGCGCCCGACCTCCACAAAAATACGCAGCCAGCCAAGATCCACCAAACGTTCAGCCATAAAATTTCCTTTTGGCATCTATTGAAAAATGCCTGCTTCACAGCGTGAACTCTAGTGATGTTCAATAAAATAATCCAATAACAAGAGGGAAACACCGTCATGCGCATGTCTGCAATGGGTCGGCTCGCCGCCGGCGCCCTTCTCTCCATCCTTTCCTTTGCCGGCATCGCCCGCGCCGACGGCGACAGCTGCCGCACGATCCATATGTCCGACCCGGGCTGGACAGACATTACCTCGACCAACGGCGTGACCGGCGTGCTGCTGACCGCTCTCGGCTACGAGCCCGATATAAAGACCCTCTCCGTGCCGATCGGCTATCAGGCGATGAAAACCCGCGAGATCGATGTCTTCCTCGGCAACTGGATGCCGGCGCAAAAGGCCTTCGTTGACGACCTCAACAAGGCGAAGGCTGTCGAGGTGCTGAACCGCAACCTCGAAGGCGCGAAATTCACCCTGGCAGTGCCGACCTATGTCGCCGACAAGGGCATCAAGGACTTCTCCGACCTGCAGAAGCATGCCGGGGATTTCGACCACAAGATCTACGGCATCGAGCCCGGCGCACCCGCCAATGCCAATATCCAGAAGATGATCGATGCCAACGACTTCGGCCTGAAAGGCTGGGAGCTGGTGGAATCGAGCGAGCAGGCCATGCTGTCACAGGTAGAGCGCGCCTCCAAGGACAAGCAGGCGATCGTGTTCCTCGCCTGGGCGCCACATCCGATGAACGAGCGGTTCAGGATCGCCTATCTCGCGGGCGGCGATGCCTATTTCGGTGCGAACTACGGTGGTGCCGAGGTCTATACGCTGGCGCGCACCGGTTGGGCGGCGCAATGCCCGAATGCCGCCAAGCTCTTCCACAATCTGACCTTCGATATCGGCATGGAGAATTCCCTGATGGGCTCGATCCTCGGCGGCGAGAGCGCCAAGGATGCGGCGACCACCTGGCTGAAGGCGCACCCGGATGCCTTGACGCCCTGGCTTACCGGCGTCACCACTATCGATGGCAAACCCGGTCTCGATGCCGTCAAAGCCGCCATCGGCCTCTGATCTTCAAGGAAATACCCGAATGTCGCGTCCGAATATTCTCATTCTCATGGTCGATCAGTTCAACGGAACATTGTTTCCCGATGGGCCGGCCGAGTTTCTGCATGCGCCGGTCCTGA
This sequence comes from Rhizobium sp. A22-96, assembly GCF_053521805.1. Taxonomy (NCBI): domain Bacteria; kingdom Pseudomonadati; phylum Pseudomonadota; class Alphaproteobacteria; order Hyphomicrobiales; family Rhizobiaceae; genus Rhizobium; species Rhizobium sp. A22-96. The sequence continues at coordinate 261,486 of NZ_JBNWDQ010000005.1, read as the reverse complement.
AAGCTTTGGCGAAACGCTCCGTGCGTTTCGCCAACAGCTACACGGCAAGCCCGCTCTGCGCGCCGGCGCGGGCCTCCTTCATGTCGGGGCAGCTGCCGAGCCGCACCCGCGTCTACGACAACGCCGCCGAATTCTGCTCTGATATTCCGACCTTCACCCATCATCTGCGCGCCGCCGGCTATCAGACAGCTTTGTCGGGCAAGATGCACTTCGTCGGTCCGGACCAGATGCACGGCTTTGAGGAGCGGCTGACGACCGATATCTATCCCGCCGACTTTGGCTGGACGCCTGACTACACCAAGCCCGGTGAGCGCATCGACTGGTGGTACCACAATCTCGGCTCGGTGACCGGGGCCGGCGTTGCCGAGATCACCAACCAGATGGAATATGACGACGAGGTCGCCTACCACGCGAACCGCAAGCTTTATGACCTCTCGCGTGGGCACGACGAACGGCCGTGGTGCCTGACGGTCAGCTTCACCCATCCGCACGATCCTTATGTCGCGCGCCGCCGTTTCTGGGATCTTTACGAGGATTGCCCGGCGCTCGATCCGGAGGTCGGTGAGATCCCCTTCGACCAGCAGGATCAGCACTCCCAGCGGCTGATGACGGCGTGCGATCATACCGCCTTCGACATCACGCCGGAGCAGATCCGCCGGGCGCGGCGCGGCTATTTCGCCAATATCTCCTATGTCGACGAGAAGATCGGCGAGATCCTCGAAACGCTCGAACGCGGACGCATGGCCGATAACACCATCATCCTCTTCGTCTCCGACCATGGCGACATGCTCGGCGAGCGCGGCCTCTGGTTCAAGATGAACTTCTTCGAAGGCTCCGCCCGCGTGCCGCTGATGATCGCGGCTCCCGGCTGGCGGCCGAAGCGGATCGACCAGCCGGTGTCGACGCTCGATGTTACACCTACGCTGGCGGGCCTGGCCGGGCTCGATATCACCTCATTGCGCCGCTGGACCGACGGTGAGGATCTGGCTCCCCTCGCCCACGGAACGGGAAGCCGCAGCCCGGTGCCGATGGAATATGCCGCCGAAGGGTCCGAAGCCCCACTCGTTGGTCTCCGTGACGGTCGCTACAAGCTGACGCTTTGCGACAAGGACCCGCCGATGCTCTTCGATCTCGATGCCGATCCGAAGGAGCTCAAAAATCTCGCCAGCGATCCCGCCTACGCCGAAACACTGAACCGGTTGAGCGCGCAGGCCATGGAGCGCTGGAACCTCGCCAGCTTCGACGCTGCCGTGCGCGAAAGCCAGGCGCGGCGCTGGGTCGTCTATGCGGCGCTGCGCAACGGCGCCTATTATCCCTGGGATTATCAGCCGCTGCAGAAGGCCTCGGAGCGATACATGCGCAACCACATGGATCTCAATGTGCTGGAGGAAAACCAGCGCTTTCCGCGCGGCGAATAGGGTTTCGGGGTAGCCCGCCGCCCGTCGAGACGATATTGTCGCGTCGCAAATAGGGAGAAACATCCATGAAAATCAGCGCAAGAAACCGCCTCAAGGGCAAGGTCGTCGAAGTCACCAAGGGTGCAACGACTGCGCATGTCCGCATCGATATCGGCAACGGCTCGATCGTCACCTCTTCGATCACCAACGAAGCCGTCGACGAATTGGGCCTGACGGTCGGCGCTTCGGCCTATGCCGTCATCAAGGCATCCGACGTCATGGTTGCCGTCGACTGACAACCAGAACAGGTATGATCTTGGAGCACTTCCAGGAAAAGTGCGTAGCGGTTTTCCGTCCGGAATGCGTCAAGAAACAAAAAGATAGAGCGTTTTCGCGATTCGAAGAAAAGCGGAAATGCTCTATCCGAAAACCGCTTCGTGCTTTCCGGGATCGTGCCTAAGCCTTCTGGCAGTAATGTGCCGTCTCGCCGTCGCCTGTCTGGAAATCGCCGGACTGCGGCGGCGCGATGGGTTTGAACAGGGTGCGATCCGGCTTCAGGTCGAGCAGCGGCGTTCCGTCCAGGCAATCCAGACCGCGAACGAGCAGGACCGGTCCTTCCACGGCCTCCAGCTTGACGATGGATGTGCCGATGGGGTTTGGCCGCACCGGCGATCGCAGCGAGAAGGTGCCGTGCACCTTGCCATTGCGGGCGGGGCTCTGCAGCACGAGATCCCGGCGCGATCTATCCAGCCAATAAAGAATCTCCAGGCGCTCGAAAGCCTCCACTCCCGTCAGCGCCAGCACCCAGGGCTCGAAGATTTCGATCCGGCAGATCGGCCCGTCATGCCGCCCCTGGCGCGGCGTTTCCATACGGGATGTCCAGGGCGTGGAAATGCGGCCGATGAAGGTGAGGCCGGCATCCGAGGCCGCAGGCGGCTCGACGACCACCTCGTTTTCGCGAATCTCGTTCTCACGCACCATGAACGTCTTCCTCTTTCTATGCCGGCTACTTTAAGCCCTTCAGCAGGGTTGCCACTTGATCATCCGTCAGCTCGACCTGATAGAACAGCTTGTAGAAGGCCTTCACGTCATCGGTGAAATTACTCCTGAAAAGCTTCGGGTAGAGCAGCTTTTCCAGCCAGCGCACGCCGAGAAGCCGGTTGACGCCGGGCGGCGAATCGAACCAGCCGAAAGGTAGCGACGGCGGCACGAAGACCTTGCCGTCCTTGACGGCCTTGATAGCAGCCCATTGCGGATCGCTCTTCGCTAATGCGGCGAATTTTTCATCATCGGCGATGATGATATCCGGATTCCAGCCGGCAACCTGTTGCGGCGTCACCTTGGTCAATCCGCCTTTTCCGGCGGCGGCTGCGACGTTCATGGTGCCCACGACATCAAGAATTTCGAGGTTGATCGAGCCGGAAAGCCCGGTTTCCAAACCATCGGCGCCGCGACCATAATAGACGCGCGGCCGCGGATCATTGGGAAGCGTCGCCAGCTTGTCGTTCAGGTCCTTGATCGTCGAATCGACGTAGTCGGCCAGCTTGTTGGCGCGATCGCCAACGCCGATGAGCGCGCCGACGTCACGTAGCGTATCGGCAGTGCGGGCAAAGCTGCCGTCGATCAGAACATAGGGAATGCCGGTCTCCACCTGTACCTTATCGGCCAGCGCCTTGTAGGTTGGGTCGACCGTGCCGGCATCGAGAATGATATCCGGCTTGGCGTCGATCACAGCCTGCGCGCTGATCGTGCCGCCCTTGCCTGTCAGACGACCGACGGTTGGAAGTGCCTGGACCGAGGGCATGAGATAGGCTTTGGCGGCATCGTCAGGCGCGTGCACCCAGCCGGCCAGCTTTTCCGGCGCCAGAACATAAACCAGCACGGCGGCCGGCGGTCCGGCAACGACAATGCGGTTGATCTTGTCCGGTACCGAGACCGTGCGTCCGGCCGCGTCGGTGATAATCCGTGCCTGCGCGGAGACAGGAAGCAGCCCGACAAACGCCAGAGCAAGAACCGCAAGAAATTTCATCATAAAAGCCGCCCGCTATGATCGAATAGATCCCCGGGGCGGCACTATGGCATAGCGCTATATTGGATGGAACATCTCGAAGGCACTATTCCAGAATGAAACATACCGTCGACAATCACGACGCCTTGATGGCGAGCTGACGTCCCGCTTCAAGCGGCGCGCAATCCGGCCGGTCTGCTTGTCTCACACCCAATCTCCGCCATGATGGAAAGGCTTTCATTACATCGCGTGTAATTGAGGAGATGTTTGTCTCGCGGTATCCAACATCCGTCTTCTTGCAGGAAGAGCATTTCAAAGCCCTTCAACAGACGGAGCCCTGGCCCGGAACAATGTCGCGGCCGCGACCCCGGTTCCAACGGCAGGCTCAGGAGAAACCCATGACCACGATGTCATTTACGAAAACAGACGCTCCCCAATGGCTGCTGACCTTCTGGCGGGAAATTGACGACAAGACCTTTGGCGACGGCTTCAATTGCTTCGCGGAAGACGCAACATGCAATCTCGGCATTGCCGACTGGAAAGGCCGCGAGACCATTCGCGAAAACCTGCGCGCCTTCATCGACACCGGATTCACCGCGTTGCATGATGTTACCGAATATTGGGATGGCGGATCGCTCAAAGTGTTCCGTGGAACAGTCACCATGACGCCCGACGATCGAACACAGGCGGTGGTCAAGCCGGTCATGACGCACTTTTTCTACATGGACGAGGTCGATCCTGCCAAAGTGCGTCATTGGTACGGATCAGTCGGACCCGTCGCGTTCTGACGGCAATCCATGCTGGCGGGGCGGTTGAACACGCCCCGCCACAATGAGACGAATGAAGCGAGGCCCCTGCATCATGAGTGCTTCCCGCATAGATCCAAGAATGCCAAACGAACTCGGCCCACAGCTGCGCGCATGGCGGGGCGCGCGCGGCAAGAGCCAGCTCGATCTATCCCTCGACACCGGCATTTCGCAGCGACAGATCAGTTTCATCGAGAGCGGCAGGAGCACTCCCGGCCGCCAGAATGTTCTGCGCCTAGCCGAAGCATTGGACGTGCCGTTCCGGGAGCGCAACAGCCTGCTGCTTGCCGCCGGCTATGCGCCAATCTATTCGGAAGCAAGCTTCGACGATCGCGAGATGCAAGGCGTGACGAATGCGCTCAAGCGCATGCTTCGCCAGCACGAACCGTTCCCGGCCGTCGTTATGGACCGCTACTGGAACGTCTTGATGACCAATGATGCGACCCCTCGCTTTTTCGGCCATTTCATCGATATGGCCGCACGTCCGGCGCCGCGTAATCTGTTGCATCTCATGTTCGATCCCTCGGGCATGCGGCCCTTCATTCCCGATTGGGATCTGACGGCAAAGAGCCTTCTCGGGCGCGTCCTTCGGGAGTCCGTCGGCCGCGCCATCGACGCACGGACCAAAGAACTGATCGATAGCTTGCTTGCCTACCCGGATGTGGATGCGGAATGGAAGACATCGGCAACGGCCGAAAACACACCCGTCATCCCGCTGTCGTTCGCAAAGGACGGGCAGCTCCTGAGATTTTTCTCACTGGTGACGACGGTCGGTACCGCGCAGATGATAACGACCCAGGAATTGCGGATCGAATGCATGTTTCCACTGGATGAAACCACGGAGGTTCACTACGCCGAACTGATGAGCGCCGCCCAATAAAAAGACAGGATCAGAGAATGGTCGTTGATATCACGCCGCCTTGACGGCGTGATATTCCTTGATGGCGACCATCTTGATAGCCGGGTAACGTTCCGCCTCGTAGCGCAACGAGAAGCCGTCCTGAGCGAGGAAAACCGGGTCGCCATCGAGATCGCGGGCGATATCGCCACGACGCGCGGTGACGAATTTTTCTAGGTCGGCGGGCTGGTCGGCCGACACCCAGCGGCAGACGGAGAAGCGCGACATTTCGAAGGAAACCGGCAGGCCGTATTCGGCCATCAGCCGCTCCTTCAAGACATCGAGCTGCAGCGCGCCGACAACGCCGACGATGGCGGGGGAGCCGTCCTCGGGCGAGAACAGCTGCACGACACCCTCTTCGGCCATCTGCTGCAGCGCTTCCTTCAGCTTCTTCGCCTTCATGGCATCCTCAAGACGCACGCGGCGCAGGATTTCCGGCGAGAAGTTCGGCACGCCCTGGAAGACGAGCGATTCACCTTCCGTCAGCGTATCGCCGATGCGCAGCGTCCCGTGGTTCGGAATGCCGACGACATCGCCGGCATAGGCGGTGTCGGCAAGCTGGCGTTGCGAGGCGAAGAAGAACTGCGGTGCGGTGAGGCCCAGCTGCTTGCCGGTGCGCGACAGGCGCGCCTTCATGCCGCGCTCGAGCTTGCCGGAGCAGATGCGGGCAAAGGCGATGCGGTCGCGATGGTTCGGGTCCATGTTCGCCTGGATCTTGAAGACGAAGGCCGTCATCTTGTCGTCGGTGGCGTGAACCGTCCTGATATCGGCGACCTGATCGCGTGGAGGCGGCGCGAATGCGCCCAGCGCGTTGATGAGATCGCGAACGCCGAAATTGCGCAGGGCCGAGCCGAAAAAGACCGGCGTCATATGGCCTTCGAGGAATGATTCCTGATCGAAGGGACGGCAGGCCTCGATCGCCAGCTCCGTCTCGTCGATGAAGGCCTGACGCTCGTTTTCCGGCAACCGGTCGGCTACGGCCTGCGGGCCGTTGACCTTGGTCGCCTCGACTTCGGTATCGGAACCGCGCACGGTATTGTCGGCAATATGATAGGAACCGCAGAAGGTCTTGGAGCGGCCGATCGGCCAGGTGATCGGCGCCGTGTCGAGCGCCAGCTTCTCTTCTACCTCATCGAGAATCTCGAAGGGATCGCGGCTTTCGCGGTCCATCTTGTTGATGAAGGTGATGATCGGGATATCGCGCATGCGGCAGACTTCGAACAGCTTCAGCGTCCGCGGCTCGATGCCCTTGGCAGCATCGATGACCATGACGGCGGCATCGACGGCGGTGAGCGTGCGATAGGTATCGTCGGCGAAGTCTTCGTGGCCGGGCGTGTCGAGAATGTTGAAGACATTGCCTTCATATTCGAAGGTCATGACCGAGGTCACGACCGAGATGCCGCGCTCGCGCTCGATCTTCATCCAGTCGGACCGCGTCTGCATGCGATCCTTCTTGGCCTTGACTTCACCGGCGAGCTGAATGGCGCCGCCGAACAGCAGCAGCTTTTCGGTGAGCGTCGTCTTGCCCGCGTCCGGGTGAGCGATAATAGCGAATGTGCGGCGGCGGGAGACCGCCTCGGCGAGACTTTCGGCCATGCGTGTAAATCCTGTGAATTGCGGCCGTATCTAGCGGCTCAGGGCTCGGATTGCAATTGACCTTGGGCATCCGAGCGCAAACTAATGCCGCATGACCATTCACACCGAGACTCGCCCGACCCTGAACCTCATCCGCCTGCCGAATGGCGAAGGCCTGGAACTGCCCGCCTACGAGACCAAGGGCGCCGCCGGCATGGACCTGCGCGCCGGCGTCGAGGATGGCGCACCACTGACGCTCGCGCCCGGCAAACGTGCCCTCGTCCCCACCGGCTTCATTTTTGAGATCCCAGAGGGTTTTGAGGCGCAGATCCGCCCGCGCTCCGGCCTCGCGTTCAAAAACGGCATCACCTGCCTGAACTCGCCCGGCACGGTCGATTGCGATTATCGCGGCGAAGTAAAGGTGCTGTTGATCAACCTCGGCGACGAGCCGTTCGAGATCACCCGCGGCATGCGCATCGCCCAGATGATCATCGCTCCGGTCACGCAGGTGCGGGTCGCCGAGATCACCGAAGTCAGCGAGACCGCGCGCGGCGCCGGCGGCTTCGGCTCCACCGGCGTGTGATGAGCGATCTTGCCCAACAGCATGGCCTGACGCTCCGCCAGGACTATTTCGCCGATCCTTCCGCCTGGAACGCTCTCGTCGATCTGCTGCAGGACACGTTTTCCATCGACATCAACCTGCAGGCTTCATTCGGCGGCCCCGATCCCAGCAGCATGCCCTCAGGCTATTTCGACGCCGATGGCCGCTGCGTCGCCAATTTCAGCGCCTTCTCGATGCCGATGATCATCAATGGCCGGCCCGTGAAGGCGGCCGGATATCAGTCCGGAGCGGTTCGGCCCGAATGGCGCGGGCGCGGTCTTTATCGCGACCTCATGCAGCGCACCTTTGCGCGAACGAAGGCCGAGGGCTATGAGCTCGATCTCCTGCTCACCGACAAGCCGGCGCTCTATGAGCGTTACGGTTTTCGAGCCCTGCAGCAGCATGTCTTCATTGCGCAGACTGCGAAACCCCAGCAATCCGGGCAGACTGCCCGGCAGCTCTCCCTGGAAGCGCGTGATGATGTGCGTCTGATCAAGACGCTCCTGCAAAGCCGGCAGCCGGTCTCCGCTCGCTTTGCCGTCACCAGGCAGACGGAGATGTTTCTGCTGAATGCCAGCTTCAATACCGCGATCCGCCTGACGGCACTCGGCGATGACACGGTGATTGCATGGACCTTTGATGGCGCGACTTTCTGGCTTCTCGACGTCGTGGGAACGACCATGCCATCCCTCGCCGCAATCATGTCCGCACTTGACCTCGAGCCCGATCGTATCGAGATCTGCTTCTCTCCGGATCGTCTGGATTGCGAGGTATCGCTGGAGCCCTATGAGGGCTACACGATGCTGCTGGCGCGCGGCGCGGCTGCAGACGATATTGCCGGGCCGATCTTGCTGTCACCCATGGCCGAGTTCTAGAGCATTTCCGTTTTAATCGAAGTGACCGAAATGCTCTATCTCTTTGTTTTCACGCAATTCCGGACGCAAAACCGCTCCGCACTTTTGCTGGAATTGCTCTAGCGCGAAAGCGGTGGCAGCCGACGCTTGACCGGTGTCGCCTTGATCATCGACGTATTCGTTTCGGCCCGCTCGGTGATCTTGTCCAATATGCCATCAAGCTCACCCATCGAGCGCACCACCAGACGGCCGATGAAACAATCATCGCCGGTGACCTTGTCGCATTCGATGAATTCCGGCGTCTCCTGAATGATGCGCTCGACGACGTGCAACTGGCCGGGCAAAGGCCGGATGCGAACGATCGCCTGCAGGGGATAGCCGATGGCCTCCGGTGCGATATCCACGGTGAAGGCCGAGATGACGCCGCGCTCCTCCAGTCGACGCAGTCGTTCTGCGGCGCTGGGTGACGACAGGCCGGCCGCCTCCGCCAGCTCCTTCAGCGATATCCGGGCATTGCGCGCCAGCGCTTCGAGCATCCGCTGGTCCGTCTCATCCAAGCCAATCGCCGCATTAGGCACGCCCATTCCATCACCTCATTTAATTAGGAGGAAACTCTACATCACCTTATTAAACCTATATCACTGATAATCTCGCCGCAATATCATCTGGTGCCACATACGGGAGCACGGGCAATGAGCGAGATACGACGCGGTACGATGGAAATGACGGCGGCGATGCTGATTTCGGGGACGATCGGCTGGTTCGTTCTGATGTCGGGGCAGCCGGTGACCGGCGTAGTGTTCTGGCGCTGCCTCTTCGGCGCGATGACGCTTCTTGGCGTCTGCGCCGTCATGGGCCTGCTGCGCCCCGGCATACTGACCGTGAAGACATTCTCCATCGCCGTTGCCGGCGGGGTTGCCATCGTCCTCAACTGGCTGCTGCTTTTCGCTGCTTACTCGCATGCCTCGATCTCGATCGCCACGACCGTCTACAACACACAGCCCTTCATGCTGCTCGGGCTCGGCGCGCTGTTCCTGGGTGAAAAGATCACGCTTACCAAGCTCTTCTGGCTCGGCCTCGCCTTTGCCGGCATGGTCGTCATCGTCGAGGGTAAGCCCACGGAAACGGGCGGGACGGCAAGCTATGCGATCGGCATTTTGCTTTCGCTCAGCGCTGCCTTCTTCTACGCACTGGCCGCCATCGCCGCGAAGTGGCTGAAGGGCACGCCGCCGCATCTCATCGCGCTCATCCAGGTCTCGACCGGCGTCCTGATGCTCATCCCGTTTACCGATTTCTCCGCCGCTCCGCATGATGCCGGCGGCTGGTCCATTCTCATTACCATGGGCATCGTCCATACCGGCCTGATGTATGTGCTGCTCTATGGAGCGATCCAGAGGCTGCCGACGCATCTCACGGGCGCGCTCTCCTTCATCTATCCGATCGCCGCCATCGTCGTCGATCGCTTTGCCTTCGGCCATGTGCTCGGCGTCGCGCAAATCATCGGTGCCATCGTCATTCTGGGGGCGGCAGCGGGCATGAATCTCGGCTGGACGATCCCCCTGCCCCGTCCTAAAAGCAGTGATCTTTCGAAGGGAACAGCCGAATGATCACCTGCTACCTGCGCTACGTCATCGACCCCTACAAGCTTGCCCAATTCGAGCATTACGCAAAGCTCTGGATCCCGCTGGTCAACCGGCTTGGCGGCACGCATCACGGCTATTTCATGCCGCATGAAGGCGCCAGCAACATCGCGCTCGCGCTATTCAGCTTCCCGAGCCTTACGGCCTATGAGGAGTATCGGCTGAAAATACCCGAGGACGCGGAATGCCAAGCCGCCCTTGCCTATGGCGAGGAAACGCGCTGCATCGTCAGCTATGAGCGCAGCTTCATGCGGCCGGTCTTCTGAGATTACTTGGCTGGTTGCGGGCAGGTTTCCGGCTGGCCGTCGAGACCTTCCGCCAGCTTCTCGAAACGCGCACTCGGCTTGGCCCCATCTGCGCCGAGATGCAGGACGTAGAGACTGTCGAAATCCTTGCCGTGCCACTTCGGCACCGCCTTGGCGTCGCCGCCATTGTCGGTCATCAATTGCCGGGCGAGATCGACGATCTGCTTGTGCTCCCACGCAACGAAGATCAGCTTGCCGGCATAATCGTGCTTTTCCAGCGCGGCCTTAAGGCCGTCGATATCCTCATAGCCGAAACTGGTATCGACAGGCAGACCCAGCGCGATGGCCGTCGGCTCGATGGTGGCGAGTGGCCGGATGTAATCGTAGGAAACGCCGGAATCTTCTTTCCGCTTGGAAGGATCCGGGGCAAAGATCACCGAGGGCTTGCCAAAGAGCTTTGTCAGCACCGGCGGCAGGGCCAGCGACCGGTTGAGGCCCTGGCAACTCAGCTGGCCGAGGCCTGCTTCCGGCTTTTCACCATGGCGCATGAAGACGATTGTTTGCGTGCCAGTCTCCGCCGCCGAAGCGAGTGGCGCGACGCTTGCGAACGAGGCGAGTGCCAAAAGGCCGGCGGTGACGGTTTGCGCCACGTTTCGCATCAGCGTTGCGCCTCAAACGCCATGCGGACGGCAAGCCCTGCCAACACGGTACCCATCAGCCATCGCTGCACCAGCGCGAAAGATGGGCGCCGGGTGAGAAACATCGCGATCCAGCCGGCACTTAGCGCGAACATGGCATTGAACGTCACGCTGATGATGATCTGCGCGAAGCCGAGAAAGAGCGATTGCGTAAAGACGCTGCCGGCGGCGGGATCGATGAACTGCGGCAACAGCGAAAGATAAAGCACCGCGACCTTCGGGTTCAGCAGGCTGGTCACCAGCCCCATGGAGAAAAGCCGGCGCGTGCTGTCTTTCGGCAGCTCGCGCACCTGAAAGGCGGAGCGGCCGCCGGGCTTCAGCGCATTCCAGGCAAGCCAGCCGAGATAGGCCGCACCCGCCAGCCGCAGCGCGTCATAAGCGAAGGGCACGGCAAGAACGAAGGCGGTGATGCCGAGCGCGGCTGACAGCATGTAGAAGATAAAGCCGCAAGCGACGCCGCCGAGCGAGATCAAGCCTGCCGCTGGTCCCTGCGAGATTGATCGCGATACCAGATAGATCATGTTCGGCCCGGGCGTCAGCACCATGCCGAGCGCTATCAGGGCAAAGGCGATCATGCTGGTCACGTGCGGCATCGGGGAGCTCCGGGCGGGAAGGCGTCAGAAAAGAATTTCGGTGGATGCGATCAGCCTGATTTCATGCGGCCCGGCGTCGAAACCGTCAAGCAGCATATTGTGATGGGAGACAATCTCTTCGAAAGCCAACTTGCCCATATCCGCCGTGGTGTGCCCATCCGAGATCAGCGAGACGTCGAAACCGAGCGAAACGGCGCGGCGTGCCGTCGTATCGACGCAGAATTGCGTCATGCAGCCGCCGATGAAAAGACGGGTAATGCCGCGGGCACGCAGCTTCGCCTCAAGATCGGTTTCGAAGAAGGAATCGCAGCTCGTCTTGTGCACCACGACATCGCCGGCTTCGGGTGCGATCTCCCGGCGCAACTGCCAACCTTCGCTGCGCTTCACTAACCGATGGCCCGGATTGCCGTCGTGCTGGACGATGAAGGCCGGAATGCCGGCAGCGCGTGCCCTGTGTTTCAAGCCCGCCAGCTTGGCGACAACCGCTTCCAGCGCAGCATCGATGGCCGGCTGCCGACCCGGAGCGCCAAGGCCGGTCAGGATGGAATTTTGAAGATCGATCAGGAGCAATGCAGAAGACATGATATCCTTGGGCAAAGCAGTTTCGACGCGCCGTTAACCCCTTGGTAATCTGTTCGCAGCGCCAGCGCAATCGCTTGAAAACGCAAGGGTGGTGCGTTAGAGCAAACACCATCTGAGGAGGAAATTGCCATGACGCTTGCATCCCTGCTCGCCTATTGCGGCGCTCTCTTCATTGCTGCGGCAATTCCCGGCCCTGGCATTACGGCGATCGTGGCGCGTGCGCTTGGCTCCGGCTTTCGCGAGACCTTTTTCATGGGCCTCGGCCTCGTGCTCGGCGACACGATCTACCTAACGGCCGTCATCCTCGGCCTTGCCTTTGTGGCGCAGGCCTTCACCGAGGTGTTCATCGTCATCAAGATCGCCGGTGCGCTCTATCTCGGCTATATCGCCTGGAAACTATGGACGGCCGGTTTGCTGGCAGCCGATATCGCGGCAAAGAAATCCAATAGCGCCGGCATGTCTTTTCTCTCGGGCCTGCTGGTGACGCTCGGCAATCCGAAGACCATGCTCTTCTACGTCGCGCTGGTGCCGACGCTGATCGATATCGGCAGCATCGGCCTGCGCGAATATGCGATGTTGCTGGCGGCAACCTTCGTCGTACTGCTTGTCGTTCTCGTCCCCTATATGCTGCTTGCCTCGCGAGCCCGCACATTCCTGAAGAAGCCGCGAGCCCTGCAGATCTTGAACCGGGTCGCGGCAAGCATCCTCGCGGGCACGGCCGCCTTCATCGCCGCCCGCGTGGCCTGAAAAAATCTTCTCTGAAGAAGTCAGTTGAGAGATTCTTTTCTCACGTGCGGCAAGCGGTGAGGACGCCCGCACTCTGGTTTCCGCAAGCATTTGATCCTATTGTCACTCCATAATTCCAATGTAGGGAGAGAACCCATGTCCGACACCCGCAAACCAGGCCGCGGCCGCGTCTATGCCTCGATCACCGAGACCATCGGCGATACGCCGCTCGTGCGTCTCGACAAGCTGGCAAAGGAAAAGGGCGTCAAGGCCAACCTCCTGGCAAAGCTCGAATTCTTCAATCCGATTGCCTCCGTGAAGGACCGCATCGGCGTTGCCATGATCGAGAGCCTGGAAGCTCAGGGCAAGATCGCTCCGGGCAGAACGGTGCTGATCGAGCCGACCTCCGGCAATACCGGCATCGCGCTCGCCTTCGCCGCCGCCGCCAAGGGTTACAAGCTGATCCTCACAATGCCGGAGACCATGTCGATCGAGCGCCGCAAGATGCTGGCGCTGCTCGGCGCCGAACTGGTGCTGACCGAAGGGCCGAAGGGCATGAAGGGCGCGATCGCCAAGGCCGAGGAACTGGCCTCGACGCTGCCGGATGCCATCATCCCGCAGCAGTTCGAGAACCCGGCCAACCCGGAAATCCATCGCAAGACGACGGCTGAGGAAATCTGGAACGACACCGAGGGCAAGGTCGATATCTTCGTCTCCGGCATCGGAACGGGAGGCACGATCACCGGCGTCGGCCAGGTGCTGAAGGCCCGCAAGCCCGACGTGAAGGTCATCGCCGTCGAGCCGACGGATTCCCCGGTTCTTTCCGGCGGCAATCCCGGCCCGCACAAGATCCAGGGCATCGGCGCCGGCTTCGCGCCGAAGATCCTCGACACCCATGTCTATGACGAGGTGATCACCGTCTCCAATGACGAGGCTTTCCAGCAGGCCCGGCTCGTGGCGAAGCTCGAAGGCGTGCCCGTCGGCATCTCTTCCGGTGCGGCGCTGACGGCAGCCATCAAGGTGGGCCAGCGCCCGGAAAACGAAGGCAAGACCATTGTCGTCATCATCCCCTCCTTCGCCGAACGCTACCTGTCGACGGCGCTGTTCGAAGGTCTGGGCGGCTGAAACAGCCAACCATAATTTTGATTGAGAAAGGGGTGCTGCGGCACCCCTGTTTCATTCGGGTAAAGCGATAGCCTCATGGTAGCGCACGCCGTGGCTGGCACTGAAGCCTTTCAGGTCGAACCTGCTCCAGACGGTGCCCCATGGAAACACAAGCCCGCCATCCGTCAACTCGGTCTGGAACATGGCAACCAAAACCTTGCGCACGAATTTGATCTCCTGGTTGATTGCCTGCTGGGTCGGCCAGCCCTCTTCCAGCGTCGCGCCCGGCAAGGAAACGCCCCAATGGGCACTCATCAGCCTGCCATCATGAAAGCATAACGCGATGCCGGCCGGTTGTTGTCCGAAGGACAGGCCATGCAGTTGCAGCCATTCGTAACCATTCTGTAGATCGCGCGATCCACCAACCCATTGAGAGGCGAGCGCTAGTACGCTCGATTTATCCTGAGATGCCGTGAATCGAACAGCGTCACCGATGCAAATGGCCCCGGTTCCTGGATCAATGGACAGTTCTGCACTCATGCGGAGACGACATCTTCCAATTCGATCAGCGATGCAGACGGTCCTATCGCATTCGGTGGCAGGCGTCCAAATCGAGCGCCTTCAGCCGCACCATGAGATCAGGCAGCCGCAGTCAACCGCTCACCCGCGATGCGATAGGAGATGGCTTCCGCCAGATGGATGCGCCCGACGGTCGGCTTGTCGTCGAGATCGGCGAGCGTCCGCGCCACCTTGAGGATGCGGTGATAGCCACGGGCCGAGAACTTCATCTTCTCCGCAGCATCCCGCAGCAATTGCAGGCCAGCTGCGTCCGGCTCGGCGATGGTTTCGATCATCGAGGTTGAGCAGCGGGCATTGGTGAGGATGCCCTTCATGCCGGCCGTTTCGAAACGCTCGCGCTGCCGCTCCCGGGCGCGGGCGACACGCAGTGCCACATCGGCGCTCCTTTCCGCCGCTGCCGGCCGGATAAGATCGGCGGCGGAAACGGCCGGTACGTCGATGCGGATATCGATGCGATCGAGCAGCGGGCCGGAAATGCGCCCCTGATAATCGCTGACACAACGCGGGCCTCGGGCGCAGGTATGCCCCGGCTCGCCGGCCATGCCGCATCGGCAGGGATTCATCGCCGCGATCAACTGGATGCCGGCGGGGTAGGAAACCCTGTGGTTCGCGCGGGCGATGACGCATTCGCCGGTTTCCAGCGGCTGGCGCAACGCATCCAGCGCCTGCGCCGAGAACTCCGGCAGCTCGTCGAGGAAGAGAATGCCGTTATGGGCAAGCGAAACCTCGCCCGGCCTTGCACGCAGACCGCCGCCAACGAGCGCCGCCATGGTGGCGGAGTGGTGCGGCGCACGGTAGGGCCGTCGATCGGAGAGCTTGCCGCCCGAAAGCTGGCCGGCAACGGAGTGGATCATCGATACTTCGAGCAGCTCCGATGTCGACAGCGGCGGCAATATCGACGGCAGGCGCGAGGCCAGCATCGACTTGCCGGAACCGGGCGGGCCGACGAAGAGCAGATTATGGCCGCCGGCCGCGGCCACTTCCAATGCCCGCTTTGCGCTCTCCTGCCCCTTGATGTCGGCAAGGTCTGGCAGGTTGGCGGCGGTGGCCCGCACTGCTGGCTCCGGGCGTGACAACACCTGGGTGCCGCGAAAATGGTTGGCAAGCGCGATCAGGCTGCGTGGCGCGAGAATATCGATTTCCTTGCCCGCCCAGGCGGCTTCCGGCCCGCTCTCGAACGGGCAAATCAGCCCCTTGCCCATGGCATTGGCAGCGATCGCAGCCGGTAGGGCGCCCGCAACGGGTGCAATCGTGCCGTCGAGATTGAGTTCGCCGATAACGGTGTAGGAAGACAAGGCGTCAGCCGGGATGGCGCCGAGCGCCGCCATCAGGCCAAGCGCAATCGCAAGATCGAAATGGGATCCTTCCTTGGGCAGATCGGCCGGCGCGAGATTGACCGTGACCTTCTTCGGCGGCAGGGCGAGGCCGGAGGCATGGAGTGCGGCCTGCACCCGCTCGCGGCTTTCGGCCACCGCCTTGTCCGGCAGGCCAACGATGTGCATCAGCACCTTGCCGGGCGCGATCATCACCTGAACTTCGACGGGCACGCCTTCGATACCCTGAAACGCAACCGTACTGACGCGCGCCACCATGCCTTGCCCTCGCCCAACTCGCTTGCCGCTATTAATTCTTCACCGCAGACCATGGGTTGCAACGTGGCAGAAAAAATGAAATGAAACAAGAACAATAAAAGAACAAAGGGGCGGTTTTTACAATTGGGGGAAAATTATGAGACTTGCGATATCGCTATCCCTTCTGATGACCGTACTTCTCGGCGGCTGCCAGTCCATCGATGGCGGGGATAATCTGGAAAGGGGCATTCCCTATTCGTTGAGCGCCAAGGAAACGGCTGCGGTGGAAAAGGGTTTGCGCGAGCAGCTTCCTTACGAGGGCCTTCTGCTTTTCGGGCCTATGGCGGCTTCCAAGAACAGCAAGGGCCATGTCAGCGTCTGCGGCACGATCACCGCCATGGGTGGCTATGGCGGCGTTGTAAACAAGCGGCCTTACGTCGGCATGATGGTCAACGTGAAGCCGCTTTTCGGCTTCGTGCCGATCGTCATCGCGGATGACAGCTCGACCGGGCAGTCAGCGGTGATCCTGACCTGCCGCCGCATGGGCATAGCGATATAATTCGTGTTGCGGCGAGCGCAAACGACCTCTCACCGATCCCCGGCGAAAACAGCCATCAGGCCCGCTTGGATTCGATCGCATCCCAGAGCAGGCTGGCGATGTCGGCACCGCCGAAGCGCTTCACTTCGCGGATGCCGGTCGGCGACGTGACGTTGATCTCGGTCATGTAGTCGCCGATGACATCAATGCCGACGAGAAGGAAGCCTCGGGCCTTCAGAGCCGGGCCGATGCGGGCGCAGATTTCCTGCTCGCGCGCCGTCAGCTCGGTGGCTTCGGCGCGGCCGCCGACATGCATATTGGAGCGGGCATCATGCTCGGCCGGCACGCGGTTGATCGCGCCAACAGCCTCGCCATCGACGAGGATGATGCGCTTGTCGCCCTTGCGCACGTCAGGCAGGTATTGCTGGGCGATGAAAGGCTCGCGGAAGAGCTGGCCGAACATTTCCAGCAGCGAGGAGAGGTTGCGGTCGTCACGCGTCGAATGGAAGACGCCGGCGCCGCCATTGCCATAGAGCGGCTTCAGAATGATATCGCCCATCTCCTCGCGGAAGCGGCGGATCTCGCCGGCATCGCGGGTGATCAGCGTCTTCGGCATCAGATCGGCGAATTCGGTGACGAAGATCTTTTCCGGCGAGTTGCGCACCCAGGCCGGATCGTTGACGACGAGAGTCTTCGGATGGATGCGCTCCAAGAGATGCGTCGAGGTGATATAGGCCATGTCGAAGGGGGGATCCTGGCGCAGCAACACCACATCCATGGTCGAAAGGTCGACACGCTCGGGCTCGCCGAGCTCGAAGTGGTCACCCTTGACATCGCGCAGGATCATCGGCTCGACGGAGGCATAGACCTCGCCGTCGCGCATGCTCAACCGCTCGGGCGTGTAGTGAAAGAGTTTGTAGCCGCGGTTCTGGGCCTCGAGGCTCATGGCGAAGGTCGAGTCGCCCGCAATGTTGATGCCCCGGACATGGTCCATCTGGACCGCGACATTCTTAATCTTCGCCATAGTCAGCCCTCGCTCGAATTCGCCGACAGATGTAGGTCGGCCCGCCTTCAAACGCAACGGCTATTCAAGGGCTTCAGGCAAAGCTCGCCGCACTCAGGCGGCGAGTCCCTGGGTGCTGCCGCCCTGCCTGACGAGATCACGCAGGCGATAGGCCATGGTCAAAGGCTTCGGGAACGGCTTGCGCAAAAAGGCAACCTTGCGTAGATAGCGATCGATACGCCATGTCGCCCAGGTGCCGCCGGCGAAATAGGCGACGTCGCCTGCAGTCAGCGTGCGTTCGACGCCATCTTCCGTGGTGATGTGCACCTCGCCTTCGAGGATCATCACCGTTTCATCCCAGCCGAAATACCAGCGGAACTCGCCCGCCGTGCAGTCCCACAGCGCCGTCAGCGCGGCATCGTCCTGCCCGCGGGAATGTTCGGCGATGCGAGCCACCGGCTCGCCTGCGAGAATCCACGACGGTTCGATCGGCGATGGCTTCATTTCCATCGCGCCCGCAGCATCGGCTACGAAGTTCTTCGATGGCGGCATCGCCACGACAACAGGCACCGCACGCGCGGCAAAGGCCGCCATGCTCGCCAACATCAGTTTCAAGACCATGCAATCCCCCAATTCCATGCGCGTCTCAATCTCCATCGCATGGAAGGGGTAACGGCGCCGTTCATGAAACCTGGCGCATTTTAACGATTGCAGGGATCAGGCGGAAAAACCTTCGATTGTGCAGAGGATCATGTCGTGATCGGAGAGCGGTTTGCTCTCTTCATTGAGGGAGGAAACAAGGTGGCTTTCGCTGATTTTCAGACCCCGGCTCAGAAACCAGTCGAGCTTCATGGCGCGATCGGGAAAGCGGGTGATGAGGCTTGGACGTGTGCTCGTCTGGTCGAGTGGGCCGCCATGGCATTCGAAGCCACGGCCCTCGGCCATGGCAAACAGCGTGTCGGTCGAGAAATCGCCGCCAGTGTGATTGCCGGTGTTGAGATCGCCGCCGATCAGGATCGGAAGGCCGGGCGCAAAGGCTTCGACGGCATCGATCAGCGCCGCCGTCTGCCGCTCGCGGTATGCAGCAGTTGCGACACTTTCGAGATGGACCGACACGGCAACGAAAGGTCCGGCTTCGGTTTCGACGATAGCGCCGACAGCGCAGCGATCGCCGATACGCGGCTGCTCGTTGCTGTCATTGAACCAGACTGCTTCGCCGGGAAGACGGAAGAGGAAAGCATCCTTCAGGGCGGCCGACGCCATCAGGGCGTTGCCGTGAAAGCCCTTCTCGTTGAAATCGTCGCGGCAGTAGGAACGCTCGATTTCCGAGCCGAGGCTCAGTTCCAGGAACTCGACGCCATAGGCATAGTTCATACCGAGTTCACCGGCGACGACGGCCGTGGGATCACGTTGCTCGGTGCGGGCCATGCCATCGTCCATCTCGGAAAGCAGAACCAGCGGCGCGCCTGTCGCCCGCAGCTTCGCCGCAGTCTCCTCCGGAAACAAGCAACGCTCGAGGTTCCAGGCCGCAACGGTGAAGGGGAATGACAGAGCCGCGACCTTGCCTTCCGCGCCACCGACCCGCACCGTGTTCATGCAGGCAAGCGATGCCAGGATAGAGGCATGAACGGCAGGAGATTTCTCCAGCGAGACGAAGCTCTTGCGCTCCTCCTGCGAGGGAACGGTGGAGGCGGAAACGGTGCTGCGGATCATGATAAGGCCTGTCGAAAAGAGATGGGAAGCGCCGGTGGGGGGACTGCAAGCGCATGTCGGCCCGGCAATAGGCTGATTTTGTGACGTTTCTGTAACGCCAGCCTTAAAACGCATCCGGAAAATGCTGCGGCCAGCGGCCGGGTAGCATGGCGACGATATCGTAGCGCTGCGACAGACGGGCAAAATCCGGTTGCCGCGCCAGCCACAGGTCGCTGGCGGCGCGGATGCGCTTCTGCGAAGAAAAGGAAACCGCATCGATCGCCTCTTGCGCCCCCCGCCTCGATTTGACCTCGACGAAGACGGCAAGATCCCCCTTGCGGGCGACGATATCGATCTCTCCAAGTTTGGTGCGGTGGCGGATGGCCAGGATGCGATAGCCTTTGAGCAGCAGGAAGGCGGCGGCCAGATATTCGGCCACATGGCCACGTCGCCACGCCTTCTGCCGCTTCAGCCTCTCGCCTGTCTCAGCCATGGCTCTCCTTCATGTCGAGCAGTCGCTGATAAAGCTCCTTGCGCGGCAGGCCTGTCAGGCGGGCGGCTTCCGCTGCCGCCTTTGCCGTCGGCATCGTGCCTGCGAGGTCGGCAAGAATGGCGTCGATATCAGCTTCGGCTGTCACGCTTTCGGCCGGCGGCCCGACGAGCCAGACGATCTCACCCTTGACGTTATCGACCTCGCTATAGAAGGCGGCGAGTTCGGCGAGCGTGCCGCGGCGGAATTCCTCGAAGGTCTTGGTGAGCTCCCGGCAGACGGCGGCGGGGCGTTCGACTCCGAGCACATCGGCGGCGGAGGCAAGCGTAGCGGCGATGCGATGCGGCGATTCAAAGAAAATGAGGGTCGCCGGAATGCCGGCAAGTTCCGCCAGCCGGTCCCGCTTGCCCTTGTCCTTGGCCGGCAGGAAACCGGCAAAGAAGAAGGCGTCGTTGGGAAGGCCAGAGCCGACGAGGGCGGCAAGCGGCGCCGAAGCGCCGGGAATGGGAACGACCTTGTAGCCAGCCTCGATCGCCTGCACCGCCAGCCGATAGCCAGGGTCGGAGACCAGCGGCGTGCCGGCATCGGAGACCAGCGCCACCGAACGACCGGCTTCCAGCGCCTGCAGCAGACGAGGGCCGGCCTCATCGGCATTGTACTCATGATAGGCATAGGGCCTGTTCTGGATGCCATAGCGATCGAGCAGGACGCGGGTAACGCGGGTGTCCTCGCAGGCGAGAACGTCGGCGCCCGCAAGCGTCTCCAATGCCCTCAGCGTGATATCGCCGAGATTGCCGATGGGGGTGGCCACGAGATAGAGCGCCGGTTCGAGGGGACGGGCCGGAATGTTGCTGTTGTGCAGGCGGAAACTGCGTGTCCCGCCCCCTGATTGGTCTTCGTTCATGCCTGTCCTGAATTCGCGTCGGATTCACAGCCTTTATGGGCGAGGCGCGGGCTGACGACAAGAGCGGTGCAATTCCTGTGGAGCATTGTCGACGAAATATCGAATTGGCGCTTGGCAATTGGTCCATGCCTCTTGCATTCGGATGGAGAAGTCTGCCAAGTTGCCTGTCCAATCTTTCGGGCCTCGTCCGAAAACATGTCGCTCGGGCGCCTCGGGCTGCCCGGCAAGTCACGGTCGAAAGCGGTAGCATCCATGCGTATTACAATTGAGCGGTCGAACCTCCTGAAGTCGCTGAACCACGTCCATCGCGTGGTCGAGCGTCGCAACACGATCCCGATCCTGTCGAACGTGTTGCTGAAAGCCGATGGCACGAGCCTCGACATGAAGGCGACCGATCTCGATCTCGAAATAACCGAGGCAACGCCCGCCAATGTCGAGCAGGCCGGCGCCACCACCGTTCCCGCGCATCTGCTCTACGATATCGTGCGCAAGCTCTCGGACGGATCGGAAGTGCTTCTGGCCACCAATCCCGATGGCAGCTCTATGACGGTTGCTTCTGGCCGCTCGAAATTCTCGCTGCAGTGCCTGCCGGAATCCGACTTTCCGGATCTGACCGCAGGCAGCTTCAGCCACTCCTTCAAGCTGAAGGCTGCGGATCTGAAGATGCTGATCGACCGCACGCAGTTTGCGATCTCCACCGAGGAGACGCGCTATTACCTCAACGGCATCTTCTTTCACACGATCGAAAGCGACGGCGACCTGAAGCTTCGGGCTGTTGCAACCGATGGCCACCGCCTTGCCCGCGCCGATGTTACGGCGCCCTCGGGCTCCGAAGGCATGCCGGGGATCATCATCCCGCGCAAGACGGTTGGCGAGCTGCAGAAACTGGTGGATTCGCCGGATACGATCGTCACCGTCGAGGTTTCCGATGCGAAGATCCGCCTGACGATCGGCTCCATCGTCATGACGTCGAAGCTGATCGACGGCACCTTCCCCGACTATCAGCGCGTCATACCCACAAATAACGACAAGGAAATGCGGGTCGATTGCCAGTCCTTCGCCCAGGCCGTCGACCGTGTGTCGACCATTTCCTCGGAACGTGGCCGCGCGGTGAAGCTGGCGCTTTCGGACGGCCAGCTGCTGCTGACGGTCAACAACCCGGATTCGGGAAGCGCGACCGAAGAAGTGGCTGTCGGCTACGAGATGGATGCGATGGAAATCGGCTTCAACGCCAAATACCTGCTCGACATCACCGCGCAGCTTTCGGGTGAATCCGCCATATTCCTGCTTGCCGATGCCGGCTCGCCGACGCTCATTCGCGACACGGCAGGCGACGATGCGCTTTATGTTCTGATGCCGATGCGCGTCTAAAGAAACCAAAGCGCCCTTTCATGCGTTTCTCCGACGCAAAGGGCGCTTTTCTTTTGTCCTTTGTGGATTGCGACATTTTCTCTTGTTATTGCGCCATCGCATTGCAAGATTCGCTGTGAGCGATATGTAAGTCGTAACCGAAACATACTGGTGGGGGAGAGCATGGCGCTGCGTCTCAAGGAACGGCTGGGCAAGAAATTCGACGAGGAAATCCGTTTCTTCAAGGGCATGATGCAAGGGCCGAAGACTGTCGGCTCGATCGCCCCGACGTCGTCGATCACGGCCCGCAAGATGGCGAGCGTCATCGACATCCAATCCGGCTTGCCCGTACTGGAGCTCGGACCGGGCACAGGCGCGATCACCAAGGCGATCCTTGCGCGCGGCGTAGAGCCGCAGAACCTCGTCGCCATCGAATATTCCACCGATTTCTATAATCACCTTGGCAAGCTCTATCCCGGCGTCCACTTCATCAATGGTGACGCTTTCGATCTCGACACGACGCTCGGCGTGCTACGCGGCCAAACTTTCGATTCCGTCGTGTCCGGCATCCCTCTCCTCAATTTCCCGATGAAGGCGCGCGTGGCGCTGCTGGAAAGCCTGTTGGACCGCATGCCGGCCGGCCGGCCCGTGATACAGATCTCCTACGGGCCGGTGTCGCCGATCATCGCGCGGCCGGATCGCTATCATATCCGCCACTTCGACTTCATCGTCCGCAATATTCCGCCGGCCCAGCTCTGGGTCTATAGCCGCGGCTGAGGCAATCAATCCATGTACGCTCTTTATATCACGCACCCGCAGGTGCGCATCGATCCTGACGTTCCGGTGCCGCAATGGGGACTTTCCGAAATTGGCGCGGCAAGAGCGCGACTGGCGGCAACCCATCCATGGGCGCAGACGCTTGGCCTAATCGTCTCCAGCGGCGAGCGCAAGGCGATAGAAACAGCGGAAATTCTCGCGGCAGCGAGCGGTGCGACGGTCGAAATCGTCGAGGCCACGCACGAAAACGACCGCAGCGCCACCGGCTTCCTGGCTCCGCCGGAATTCGAGAAGGCGGCGGACTGGTTCTTTGCGCACCCGCATGAGAGCTTCAAGGGCTGGGAACGCGCCATCGACGCGCAAACAAGGATCGTCTCCAATGTCGAGGCCGTTCTTTCGCGGCACGATCCGAAAATGCCGATCGCCTTCGTCGGGCATGGCGGCGTCGGCACGCTGCTGAAATGCCACCTGGAGGGAAAACCGATCGCGCGGCAAGGCGATCAGCCGCCCGGCGGCGGCAATCTTTTCTGTTTCGATCTTGCGAAGCGCGCCGTCTCATGCGACTGGACACCCATGGAAGACTGGATGGGATGGGCTTGATATGACCGCACGCGACCGCTTGATCGTTGGACTGGATGTTCCAAACCTTCAGGAGGCCGAAAAAGTGGTCGGCGCCCTCGGCGACGATATTCTCTATTACAAGATCGGCTACCAGCTCGCCTTTGCCGGCGGCCTGGAATTTGCCCGCGACCTTGCCGCCGACGGCAAGAAGATCTTCCTCGACATGAAGCTGCTCGACATCGACAACACGGTCGCCTCCGGCGTCGAGAACATCGTCAAGATGGGCATGTCGATGCTGACGCTGCACGCCTATCCGAAGGCGATGAAGGCGGCGGTCGCCGCGGCCAAGGGATCGGATCTCTGCCTGCTCGGCGTCACTGTGCTGACCTCGATGGACGAAGAGGACCTGATCTCCGCCGGCTATGAATACGATCCGCATACACTGGTGCTGCGCCGCGCCGAACAGGCGCATCTCGCCGGCATGGGCGGCATCGTCTGCTCGGCGGAGGAATCCTCCGCAGTCCGCAAGATCATCGGGCCTGACATGGCGCTGGTGACCCCCGGCATCCGGCCTGCCGGCAGCGACAAGGGCGACCAGAAGCGCGTGATGACACCGACCGATGCCATCAAGGCCGGTTCGAGCCATCTCGTCGTCGCCAGGCCGATCGTCAAGGCAAGCGACCCGAAGGAGGCGGCACGCGCCATCCTCGCCGAGATCGCCGCCGCACTGTAGATCATTGCAGGAAACAGGGAGGCCGATATGCCAAAGGGATACTGGATTGCGCGCGTCGATGTTCGCGACCTCGAGCGCTACAAGGATTACATTGCCACCGCCAAGCCGGCCTTCGAGAAATACGGCGCGAACTTTCTTGCTCGCGGCGGTGCATTCACCCCGCTTGAGGGGCAGGCGCGCGGCCGCAACGTCGTGATCGAATTTCCATCGCTGCAGCACGCCGTCGATTGCTACAATTCGCCGGAATACCAGGCGGCCGCCAAAATCCGCCACGAAGTAGCGGATGCGGAAATGGTCGTCGTCGAGGGGATCTGATCCCTTCGAAATGCGACGCTGCGATGCAGCGTGATAGCACTTCACCTCGGCGTTCGGATCGGCTAAGACGAAACAAGATAAGCCCAATCCAAAGCCTTTCGAGGAGCCTGCCATGACCCTGTCCAACCTCCCGCCGCTCGTTACCGTGTTCGGAGGATCAGGCTTCATCGGGCGGCATGTCGTGCGTGCGCTTGCCAAGCGCGGATATCGCATTCGTGTCGCCGTGCGCCGCCCTGATCTTGCCGGTTTCCTGGTGCCTGCCGGCAATCTCGGCCAGATTTCCATCGTCCAGGCCAATGTGCGCTACCGCAACTCGATCGACCGTGCCGTCGAAGGCGCACAGCATGTCGTCAATTGCGTTGGCATCCTCGCCGAAAGCGGCCGCAACACCTTCGACGCCGTGCAGGAATTTGGCGCCAAGGCTATTGCCGAGGCCGCTCGTGGCGTCGGCGCTTCGCTGACGCATGTTTCCGCTCTCGGCGCCGATGCCAATTCGCCTTCGGCCTATGCCCGCACCAAGGCCCGCGCCGAGGCTGCCATTCTGTCGATCAAGCCTGATGTCGTGATCCTGCGGCCTTCGATCGTCTTCGGGCCGGAAGACGGCTTCTTCAACAAGTTCGCCGACATGTCGCGCACGGCTCCCTTTCTGCCACTGATCGGCGGCGGCAAGACGAAATTCCAGCCCGTCTATGTCGAAGATATCGCAGAGGCAGTTGCACGCGGCGTCGATGGCAAGCTGAAGGCCGGCACGACCTACGAACTCGGCGGCCCGGAAGTGCTTTCCTTCCGCGAATGTCTCGAGACCACGCTCTCCGTCATCAACCGGAAGAAGCCGCTCGTTTCCATCCCGTTCGGCGTCGCCTCGCTTATCGGCTCGCTTGCTTCGCTGGTGCCGCTTATCACGCCGCCGATCACTTCCGACCAGGTGACGCTCCTGAAGAGCGACAACGTCGTTTCCAAGCAGGCCGAGGCGGATGGGCGCACGCTGAAGGGTATCGGCCTGCTGCCGACGCTCCTCGTCTCCGTGCTGCCGTCGTATCTGGTGCGCTATCGCCCGCAGGGCCAGTTCACCGGTTCCGGCAAAGCCGCCTAACGATTCGCCGCGTCAGTCAAATACAAGCGCCGCCGGGCCTCCCCGAGCGGCGCTTTTTGTTGCCTATGGAGCACAAAAATAGACTTCGAGACGCGGGCAAGGCTCCTTCGTTCACAGCTCAACGTTGCCTAAAAGACGCAGTCTGGAAATAGTAGCATTAACGTCAAATTTAAGATGAACATTTATTGCTATTGCTCATTTCACTGACTAACAAAGCCGCGCGTCACAAGCTTGGACAATGAACCGGTTCGTGGCGCGCTTCACACTTCTGCGGAAAGGCATTCTTCGATGGGCAAGTCTATCGCGCTTTTGTTTGCGTGCGCGGCACTGGTGATTCTCGCAGGCTCTTTCATGGCCCGCGGCAGCATCGCCTCGGTAAAGGGCGAATGTGCGCCGACCTACGGCGTCGACCCTTGCACGACAGGCTCTATCGACGCCTCCTCCTCGAACTGATCGAGCATGAAAAAGGCCGGTTTTCACCGGCCTTCATTGTATCTGGGCTTGCGTCGTCGGACGATCGGTCTCAGCCGAAGTAGAGTGCGATCAGACCGACAGTGCCGACGGCAATGCGCCACCATGCGAAGGGGGCATATCCGCGGCGCGAAACGAAATCCAGCAATACCCGGACGACGAGCAGCGCCGAGATGAAGGCGGTGACGAAACCGATGACGATCAGCAGGCCCTGGTCCATGCTGAGATCATGCCGGCTCTTCCAGAGATCCAGTGCAAAAGCGCCAGCCATGGTGGGCATGGCGAGAAAGAAGGAAAACTCGGCGGCCGAGCGCTTGTCTGCGCCGAGCAGCAGGGCACCGACGATGGTGGAGCCGGAACGCGACGTTCCCGGGATCATCGCCAGGCACTGGAAGAAGCCGATCTTTACTGCCATCGGCCAGGAAAACTCATAGGCACTGGTATATTTGGGCTTGAATTGAATCTTGTCGACGACGAGCAGGACGATGCCGCCGAGGATCAGCGAGACGCAGATCACCTTCGGCGAGTCGAACAGCACCGTCTTGATGAAGTCATGCGCAAGCGCGCCGATGACGGCGGCCGGCAGGAAGCCGAAGAGAATGGCAAGCACGAAGTGGCGAGCCTTGACGCTGACGGGCAGCGCCTTGGCGATCTGAACAAGCCGGTTGAAATAGACGAGCAGGATGGCGAGAATCGCACCGAGCTGGATGAGAACGTCGAAAGTGGCGGCTTCCTCGAAGCCTAGAAAATGTCCGAGCAATATCAGATGGCCCGTGGAAGAGACGGGAATGAACTCCGTAAGCCCCTCCACAAGACCCAAAACCAGCGCGATAATAATTTGTTCAGCCATATCGTGTCCTTTGTCAAACGGCAGGGCGGCCCGATTCGCTTGTGCAAACTAGGCCAAGCTCCTATAGCTTCAACCCATGACAAATGACTAGGGCCGTGCGATCGCGACCCGAAAAACGCCGTAGCACCAATTGGAAACACCTGAGTATCAATGCCGACGCTGTATCACCACCCAATGTCATCTTCTTCCCGGTTCGTTCGTCTGATCCTGACCGAATATGGCTATCAGACGGAGCTGATAGAGGAGCAGACATG
Organism: Rhizobium sp. A22-96; assembly: GCF_053521805.1. Classification (NCBI taxonomy): domain Bacteria; kingdom Pseudomonadati; phylum Pseudomonadota; class Alphaproteobacteria; order Hyphomicrobiales; family Rhizobiaceae; genus Rhizobium; species Rhizobium sp. A22-96. Next base: position 234,578 of record NZ_JBNWDQ010000005.1, on the reverse strand, counting down.
GGAAAAGCGCCGCGATTTCCTGGCGCTCAACCCAGCCGGAACCCTGCCCGTCTATGTCGATGACAGCATGCGGGCGCTGTGTGGCGCGTCTGTTATTTCCGAATATCTCGACGAGACGCACGGGGTCCTGAAGCGGGACCGCCGGCTGCTCGCCGAAGACCCGTTCCAGCGCGCGGAAATTCGCCGGCTGACGGAATGGTTCATGCAGAAGATGGAGCAGGACGTGACGCGGCCGCTGACACGCGAGCGCGTGTTCAAGCTGCAGATGACCGCGGAGCAGGGCGGCGGCGCACCCGATTCCAAGGTGATGCGCATGGCGCGCGGCAATATCCGTCAGCACATGAAGTATCTGTCCTGGCTGGCGGGCTCCCGGCAATGGCTTGCCGGTGAGCGGCTGAGCTATGCCGATCTGGCGGCGGCCGCCTCGATTTCCGTGCTCGACTATCTCGGCGAGATCGACTGGACGGAGTCTCCGATCGCCAAGGAATGGTATCAGCGGCTGAAGTCGCGCCCCTCCTTCCGGCCGATCCTGGCGGAACGCGTGCGCGGGGTCACTCCGGTTTCGCACTACGCCGATCTGGATTTCTAGAGCATTTTCGCTTTTCTCCGAATCGCGAAAGCGCTCTATCTCTTTGTTTTTACGCATTCCGAACGGAAAATCGCTACGCACTTTTCCTGGAAATGCTCTAACGAGGGCTGGATATGCCCGATGATCGCCAAGCAGAGAAAGCCGACAAGCGACGAAGCGCGCTGACCACCTTCCTGCGCGACGAGGCGCGCGCCCAGGGCTTCGATCTCTGCCGCATCACCCGGCCGGACGCCATTCCCGAGGCTGCCGTCAGGCTCGACCAGTTTCTGGAACAGGGCCATCACGGCACCATGAGCTGGATGGAAGAGACGCGAGAGCGGCGCGGCGATCCGCGCGTGCTCTGGAGCGAGACCCGCTCCATCGTCGTCTTCGGCCTCAATTACGGACCCGATGAAGATCCGCGTGGCATTCTGGAGAAGAACGACAAGGCCGCGATCTCCGTCTATGCCCGGAACCGTGACTATCACGATGTCATCAAGGGGCGGCTGAAAGAGATCGCCACGCGCTTTGCGGCGCGCTCGAAAGAGGACGTCAAGGTCTTCGTCGATACCGCACCGGTTATGGAAAAGCCGCTGGCTGGGGCGGCCGGCCTCGGCTGGCAGGGCAAGCACACCAATCTCGTCAACCGCAGCTTCGGCTCCTGGCTGTTTCTCGGCTCGATGTTCACCACCGCCGACCTCGAGCCGGATCAGCCTGAGCCCGACCATTGTGGCTCCTGCCGTGCCTGTCTGGATGCCTGTCCGACCGCTGCTTTCCCGGCACCCTATCAGCTCGATGCCCGCCGCTGCATTTCCTATTTGACCATCGAGCATAAGGGGCCGATCGACCCGCAGCTTCGGCCTTTGATCGGCAACCGCATCTATGGTTGCGACGACTGTCTTGCCGCATGTCCCTGGAACAAGTTCGCAAGTGCTGCCTCGGAGATGAAGCTGGTCGCCCGCGAAGACCTGAAGGAGCCGTCGATCGCCTTTCTGCTCACATTGGACGACGCCGCCTTTCGCACGTTCTTCAGCGGCTCGCCTGTAAAGCGCATCGGGCGTGATCGTTTCATCCGCAATGTACTGATCGCCGCCGGCAATTCGGGCGAATCCAGCCTGATCGGCGCTTGCCGCGATCTGGCAAGGGACCCCTCGCCCACCGTGCGAGGCATGGCTGTCTGGGCACTATCGCGGTTGATGACGGCTGGCGAGTTCCTGATATTTGCTGCAGAAAGAGATGATGAGCCGGACGAAGAAGTTCGCGCGGAATGGAAAATGGCGGGAGTTGCGTGATGCATGTGATGATTTTCGGCTGCGGCTATTCGGGAACGGCCATCGCCAAGGCCTTCGCTGGGCCCGGCATTCGCGTCACCGGCACGACCCGCTCCGCCGACAAGGCAGAACTGCTGGCCAAGGAAGGCATCGAAGCCTTCGTCTTTGACGGCGAGACGCTGGACCCGGCTCTGGCGGAAGCGATGGCCTCAGCGACTCATCTGGTGCAATCGATCTCGCCCGGCAAAATTGGCGACCCGCTGCTGCGGCTGGCGCAGCTCAATCTGCGGGCATTGATGCCGAAGCTGGAATGGGTCTGCTATCTCTCGACGGTCGGCGTCTATGGCGACCATAAGGGCGCCTGGATCAGCGAAGAGACGTCACTGCATCCGATCGCGGCGCGCTCTGTCGAGCGGGTCGAGGCCGAGGACGGCTGGCTGCGCGTCGGCATCAGGCTCGATCGTCCTGTCGCCGTGCTGAGACTCTCTGGCATCTACGGCCCCGGCCGCAACGCTTTCAGCAATCTCGACAAGGGTACCGCGCGGCGTCTCATCAAGGCAAACCAGGTTTTCAACCGCATCCGCGTCGAGGATATCGGCAGCTGCGCGCGCTTCCTGTCCGATCGCAAGCTCGGCGGCATATATAATGTCACCGACGATGAGCCGGCGCCGCCGCAGGACGTTGTGGCAGAGGCCGCCCGGCTCATGGGCATCGAGCCGCCACCCGAACAGCCCTTCGAGACGGCCGAGCTGACCCCGATGGCGCGCTCCTTCTATGGCGAGAACAAGCGTGTCTCGAACGGGAAACTGCGCGCGCTCGGCTTTGCGTTTCGCTATCCCGAATACCGCATGTCGCTTGCCGAACTCTGGTCTTCGGGGCGCTGGCGGGGTTGAAAATTCGGCCCTGCAACCAAGTGTAATCGCATGAAAATTCCTACTTGGCCGGCTACCATAGTTCAATTTTCTCCCCATTTAAGGTTAACGACCTCTAAATTGGCTCAAATGGGGCAGCGATTATGGCAAAGCAGCAAAATTATTTTTCCTGATTTCGTGATCTATTGCATTGCAGCACGACCGTGAGAATAATCGTTCCATTTTTAACTGATTTTATTAGGTTTTTTCCGTAACTCAGCAAATCCACTGAATAGTCACAGTATTTGCTGCGATCCGCAAATGTTACAACCTGTAACATTCCGTGATCTAAAAAGGCACTTTTTCGCCATTTTTGGCCGGATTTAAGCCCCCGCCGCCCACCAAGGCGCAAGTTCAATAGCTTGAGGGAAAACTCGGTTTGACGAAATTCAAACGTTCTTTGGCAATCGCCGCAACTATATCCGCCTCCTTTGCTCTTCTTTCGACTCAGGCAATAGCCTCGACTGGATGCGGAGGCGCTTCATGGTACGGGGGAAGCTCCCGAACTGCTTCCGGGGAACGTATGAGTTCCAAAAATCTTACTGCCGCTCATCGCTCGCTTGCTTTCGGCACCCGTCTGCGGGTCATCAACAAGCACAATGGTCGTAGCGTCGTCGTTCGCATCAACGACCGTGGTCCGTTCATTCGCGGCCGCGTCCTCGATCTCTCCCGCGCCGCTGCGCAGGATATCGGCATGGTCGCCTCCGGCACCGCCAACGTCTGCTACGAAGTCGTCGCCTCGAAGTAATCGCTCGATATGGCCGGAAGCGCAGTGCATTTCGGCGCGACGCTTGCTCTCTCCGTCAATCGCGGCTACCACGCGGTTGGGACGTCTTAATAATCCGCCACCATGTGCATTATTCGTGCGGATTGATGAGGTGTCAGCGATTTTGGTAGAGCGTTACGTTTCCCGGTAAACTCAGTCGAGTTTGGGACGGCGCGCAAGCAGGAGAGTGTGAATGCGTCTGGGCGGCCGATTACAGGGGGCCATCGAAGTTCTTGCCGATATCGAAGCGCGCAAGCGACCGGTGGCCGACGCCCTGAAGGATTGGGGCCTTGCCCATCGCTTCGCCGGCTCCGGCGACCGCGCCGCGATCGGCAATATCGTCTACGACGCGCTGCGCATGCGGCTATCCCATGCTTGGCTGATGGGCGACGACAGCCCCTCCGCGCTTGCCCATGCGGTGCTCTTTCGCCAGTGGGGCCTGACGCCGGAAGCTTTGGCCGCAGAACTCGATGGCGATAAGTTCGCCCCCGAGGCGCCGAGCGCCGAGGCGCTGGCCGCCTTTGCCGGCCGCAAGCTAGACGATGCGCCCCGATACATCCAAGGCGACATTCCCGAATGGGTCGAGCCTTCCTTCGAACGCGCCTTCGGCAAAGACTGGCTTTCCGAGGCTCAAGCCCTTTCCGAACGCCCGACGCTCGACCTTCGCGCCAATGCCTTGAAGGCGGACCGCGCCAAGGTGGTGAAGACACTGGATCGTGCCGGAGCACAGGCATCGAAGATCGCCCGTTTCGGCATCCGCATTCCCGCCGGCGAAGGCGCATCCCGCCTGCCGAACGTCACCGCAGAGCTTTCCTTTCAGAAGGGCTGGTTCGAGGTGCAGGACGAAGGCTCGCAGATCGTCGCCGATCTCGTTCTGCCCGAAGAGGGTGACCAGGTGCTCGACTATTGCGCCGGTGGCGGCGGCAAGACGCTCGCCATGTCGGCTGCCATGCACAATAAGGGCCAGGTCCACGCCTACGATTCCGACCGCCGGCGGCTGGCGCCTATCATCGAACGGTTGAAGCGCGCCGGCACCCGTAATGTGCAGGTCCATGACGAACGCAATGCTCTGCTGGCCCTGCGCGGCAAGTTCGACAAGGTCCTTGTCGATGCGCCCTGCACCGGCACAGGCACATGGCGCCGCAGGCCTGATACGAAGTGGCGACTGACTCAGAAGAATCTCGACGAGCGCACCAGCCAGCAGCAGGAAGCATTGGCCCAGGCCGGTGAATTCGTCCGTCCCGGCGGCTCGCTCTTCTATGTCACCTGCTCTGTCCTGCCTGAGGAAAACGAGGCGCAAGTCAACCGTTTCGCAGCCCAAAATCCGGACTTCGAGGTGGTGGACGCGTTGAGCTCCTGGGAAAAGCTGTTTGGCAAGGACACGCCGCAGCCGCTCTCGTCCGACGGCAAGACCATTACGTTGACACCCGCTTCCACGGATACGGACGGCTTCTTCTTCTGCCGCCTGCAGCGAAAAATCTGAGCTGCTATCAATCCGCCCGCAGCGGATATTGCTGCCGTGGCGGAATGAGATGATGCAGCACGGCAATGGCGATGAGCAGCAGGCCGCCGAGGCCGACCACCGTGAACAGCGTCCACGCCGACAGATGCGATCCCAGTGCCACCAGCGGCACAGCGCCGGCTGGCGGATGCGTCACTCTCAAAATCAGCATCGCCGCAATGGCGAGACCGACCGCGATGGCGGCGGCCCACCACAGACCCGGCAGCAGCGCCATGGCAAGGCTGCCGACAAGGGCCGCCAGCAGATAGCCGCCAAGTACATTGGCCGGTTGCGCCAGCGGACTCTTCGGCTGGCCGAAGATCAATACGGCCGTCGCACCGAAGGGCGCGATCAACAGGGGAATGCCGGTCGCAATCGCCAGGGCGCCGACGGCGGTCATGCCCGTAACCGCGCCTACACCCGACTTCAGATGCCCGTGCCAATGGCCTTTCGGTTCATGACGGTGAAGGAAATGTTTGAAATGGCGATGCATGGAAGATCTTCAAAACTCGGCTGAAATCTATTTGCCTGTTTTTTGACCTGTATCTGCCGCTTTTTCAAGCAAATCCATTCCATTCATACAGCCGAAACCAATAATATTCGGCCTTAAAACCATTCTAAACTAGAGCGTTTGACACAAGTTTATTTTTCATACATGACACAAAACGCCAAGTTTTTGACAGTGCCCCCGCTGTCATTAGGAGAGGGAACATGAAACTCAAGATCAATTTTGGCGCCGTGCTTGCGGTCGCCTTTGCTACGACTGCCGCATCTGGCCTGCCAGCCCTTGCCGCCGCTCCCGAGCCGGCAGCTGCCCTCAAGCATTATGCGGACGTGGCTCACGCCAAGTATCAGGACTCGCTGACGACGGCGCAGGCGCTTGACAAGGCGATCGACGCCCTGCTCGCCAACCCGAGCGACAAGACGCTGAAGGCGGCGCGTGCTGCCTGGATCAAGGCTCGCGTTCCCTATGCTCAGACGGAGGCCTATCGCTTCGGCAACTCGATCGTCGACGATTGGGAAGGCAAGGTAAATTCCTGGCCGCTGGATGAAGGCCTGATCGACTATGTCGACGCTTCCTACGGCACGGAAAGCGATGAGAACGCGCTCTATGTCGCCAATGTCATCGCCAACAAGACGATCAAGATCAACGGCAAGGATGTCGACGCTTCGCATTTGACGCCGGAATTCCTCTCCGGCACGCTGCATCAGGCTGGCGGTGTCGAAGCCAACGTCGCGACCGGCTACCATGCCATCGAATTCCTGCTCTGGGGCCAGGACCTGCATGGCACCGGACCGGGCGCCGGCGAACGCCCCGCAACCGACTATGACCTCAAGAATTGCACGCATGGCAATTGCGACCGCCGTGCCGAATATCTGAAATCCGCTTCGACGCTGCTTGTTGCCGATCTCAAGGATATGACCGACAAATGGGCGCCGGAAGGCGAAGCCACCAAGCATGTAGAAGCCGATCCGAAGGCTGGTCTCACCGCCATCCTCACCGGCATGGGTTCCCTCTCTTACGGCGAACTTGCCGGCGAGCGCATGAAGCTCGGCCTGCTGCTGCACGATCCCGAAGAAGAGCAGGATTGCTTCTCTGACAACACCTACAACGAGCACAATGGCGACGCCATCGGCATCGCGGCTGCCTATACCGGCAACTACACCCGCGTCGACGGCACCAAGCTGAAGGGCCCGTCCCTGCATGATCTGGTGAAGGCCAAGGATCCAGCGCTCGACAAGGAAATGGAAGGCAAGCTTGACACGACGCTTGCAGCCATGAAGGCGCTGGTGCATCGCGGCGAGACGGTCGAGAAGTACGACCAGATGATTGGCGAAGGCAATAAGGAAGGCAACGCGACTGTTCAGAAGGCCATCGACGGCCTGCTCGACCAGACGAAGAGCATCCAGCGCGTCATCGCTTCTCTGGATCTCGGCACGATCAAGCTCGAAGGTTCGGACAGCCTGGACAACCCGAACGCCGTCTTCACCAAGAAGTAATAGGGAATGGCGGCAGCGCTAAAAGGCGCTGTCGCCCCGACACCCATGACAAGCATCCCGGCCAACCGCGCCCTGCTGCCCGCCCTAGCTGCGGTTTTTTTGGTTTTCTCCATCACGCTGGCCGGCGCGGCCATTCTCGATTTTCCGACTGCTCGCACCGATCTTTCCGCCGAACAGCTGAAGCGGGTGCGCGACGTGGCCCGCGCGACCACCAATTTCCTCAAGGCCGAAGCCTATGAAGCGATGCAGGGCGGTGCCTCGACGTCGATCGATCCCGTCAATCGCGATATCTTCTCGCAACCCTCGGCCAATTTGAGCCAAGAGCAAGGGCAGGATTTTCATCTCGGCAACGCCCTCTTCCGCAAGCTCTGGGTTTCGGCGCCCTCCTCAACGCAGGCCTCCGACGGGCTGGGGCCACTGTTCAATGCCCGCTCCTGCCAGAGCTGCCACATCCGCGACGGCCGCGGTCATCCGCCGGACGCCGATGGAGCCGCCGCAACCTCGATGGTGCTGCGTCTGGCTCGGCCCGCCGCCACGCCGGAGGAGGAGCAGGCAGCCAAGGATTTCAGCGCGCTCAACTTCCCCGATTCGACCTATGGCAAACAGCTGCAGGACCTCGCCGTGCCGGGCCTTGCCGCCGAAGGCAAGGTGACGGTGAGCTATAGCGAGCAAACCGTGACGCTTGCCGGCGGCGAGACCGTGATGCTGCGCAAGCCGCATTACGGCGTGACCGATCTCGCCTATGGGCCGCTCGACGCGACCACCACATTCTCGCCCCGCATCGCGCCGCCGATGATCGGCCTCGGCCTGATCGAGGCCATTCCAGAGGCGGACATTCTCGCCAATGCCGACCCGGACGGCAAGAACGGCACCGGCATTCGCGGCAAGCCCGCCATTGTCCGCGATCACCGCACGGGGGAAATCGCGCTCGGCCGCTTCGGCTGGAAGGCCCAGAACGCAAGCGTGCGCGACCAGGTGGCGGATGCCTTCTCGGTCGACATCGGCATTTCCACCCCGGACCGGCCGAACCCTTATGGCGACTGCACGGCGAAGGAACCGCAATGCCTTGCCATGCCGAACGGCGTACAGAAGCGCCTGGGCGATACTGAGGCACCGGATCCGATCCTGCCGCTCGTCACCTTCTACTCCGAAAACCTCGCTGTGCCCGCCCGCCGCAAGGCAAGCTTTCCCGATGTGCTGCACGGCAAGGAGATGTTCTATCGCTCCGGCTGCGCCTCATGTCACACGCCGAAATTCGTCACCCGCGACGACATCAAGGGCGGCGACGGCAAGGGCTCTCCGCAAGCCTTCCAGCTGATCTGGCCCTATTCCGATTTCCTGCTGCACGATATGGGTGAAGGCCTTTCCGACGGCCAGCAGGTGGGCGTCGCGTCCGGCAGCGATTGGCGCACGCCACCGCTCTGGGGTATAGGCCTCACACAAATGGTAAGCGGTCGGCAGGCCTATCTGCATGACGGCCGCGCCCGCACACTGACCGAAGCCATCCTCTGGCATGGAGGAGAGGCGGAAAAAGCCCGTACCGCATTCGCCGACCTTTCGAAGGACGATCGGCAAGCCCTCATCAACTTCCTGGAGTCACTTTGATGCGCCACTGGAAACGTCTCGCAGCCAGCCTTCTCCTCACAGCCGCCGCCTTGCCCGCTCAGGCGCAGGACGCGACGACCAACGGCGCCGGCTTGAACGAAGCCGCGGTGCCGGCAACCCTGCAGAAGGCGGTGGACGACGTCATTCGTCCGGGCTACCGCGCCATGCACGAGTCCACTTCGAAATTGACTTTGGCCATGAAGGCGCTTTGCGCCGATCCTTCCGCCACAACGCTTACCGGCGCCCAATCCGCTTTCGGCGACACGGTGAAGAGCTGGTCGCGCATCGAAATCGTCGATACCGGCCCAATCATCGACAAGAACCGCTTCGAGCACATCCTGTTCTACCCGGACCGCAAGGGCGTCGGCCTCAAGCAGGTGCAGGCGCTGATCGCCAAGGCCGACGAAAAGGACACGACGGTCGAGGCCGTCGCCGGCAAGAGCGTCGCGCTGATGAGCATGACGGCGCTGGAATATGTGCTTTACGGCACCGGCTCGGACGTTCTTGCCAGCCAGAAGCAAGGCTTCCGTTGCCGCTATGGCGCAGCCGTCGCCGGCAATATCGAGAACACGGCCAAGGAAATCGCCGACGAATGGGATGCACCCGATGGCGTGCAGAAATCCTGGAAATATCCGGGCAAGTCCAGTGACGATTTCATGGACAACAAGGAAGCGGTCACGGCGCTCCTCGGCATCCTCGTGCATGGTGCGGCCAATGTCCGCGATCAGCGGCTGGAGACCTTCTACAAGGGCGACCCTGCGTCGGCGCGGCCGAAGATGGCGATCTACTGGCGCTCCGGCAACACCTGGACCTCGTTCACCGGCAACATCGAAGGCCTCAAGACCCTTTGGGAAAAAGCCGACATGGCAAGCCTGCTGCCGGCGAACAAGCGTGACGCCGCCGCCAAGATCGACGGATTGCTGAACGAGCTTGCGACGACCGCACCGACGATCAATTCCAACATCGAGACGGCCCTCGGCAACGATGCGGAACGCGCCAAGATCGATAAGCTGCTCGCCGTCAGCCGCGATCTCACCACCGCCTTCAGCGACGAATATGGCGGCGCCATCGGCCTTTCCGCCGGCTTCTCCTTCGCCGACGGGGACTGACCACGATGCGCAGCGGGCTGATCGACCGGAGAGCTTTCGTCAAGGCTGCGGGGCTGACCTTCCTCGCGGCGCTTAAGCCCGGCGCCTTGATGGCTCTCGAGCGCGCCGATGCCGTTTATGCCTCGGGCATTCGCGCCGCCGACGGCTCCTTTGCCGTAGCGACGGTGACGGAACGGGGCCGGATCGTCGATCAAGTGGCCCTGCCCGCTCGCGCTCATGGCATGGCCTTTTCGAAGGCGACGGGCAAGACCGTCGCCTTCGCGCGTCGACCGGGCACCTATGCGATGATCTTCGATCCCTGGAATAAGGCCGAACCGATCGTCATCAGCGCTAGAGAAGGTCGGCATTTTTACGGGCACGGCACGTTTTCGCCGGATGGCAGGCTGCTCTACGCCAGCGAGAACGACTTCGACGACAATCGCGGCATCATCGGGCTCTATGATGCGCGCAACCGCTTTGCCCGCATCGGCGAATATGAGACCTACGGCGTCGGGCCACATGACATGACCGTTTCTGATGACGCCAAGTACCTGATCGTCGCCAATGGCGGTATCGAAACGCATCCGGATTTCGGACGCACCAAGCTCAATCTCGACCATATGGAGCCGTCGCTGACGCTGATCGATGCGGCAAGCGGCCGGCTGATCGAGAAACATGTCCTGCCGGCGCAATATGCGCAGGTTTCGACGCGGCATGTCGATATCGACGCGAGCGGCCGGGTCTGGTTTGCCTGTCAGTATGAGGGCCATCGCAACGATCTGCCGCCGCTCGTCGGCCATTTCGCCAGGGGCGAGGATCTGACCTTCGTCTCCCTGCCCGATGACACCACTCGCGCGCTCGGCAACTATGTCGGTGCCATCGCCGTCAACCGTGCCGAAAGCCTCGTGGGCGTGACGTCGCCGGTCGAGGGGACCTCGGTGACGCTGGATGCCAGAACCGGCAAGGTGCTGAAGGTCGAAAGCGTGCCCGATGCGGCCGGCATCGCGCCAGCCAGTCATGGCTTTGCCGTGTCCTCCTATCAGGGCGACTTCCTGGGCGAGCATAGCGACGTCGCCTGGGATCAGCATATCGTCCGGATCGCCCGCGGTTGATTGGATCCCGGCTCAGACCGGCTTGCTGGCCTCTATGAAGCGGCGGAGCGCCGTCGCCGCGTTGAGCATATGCGCTCGCATGCGCCGCGATGCCAGCTCGCCATCGCCTTCGGCAATCGCCTGCATGATGGCCTCGTGCTCTGCGCGCGAACGATCGAGGCGCTCGTCCTGACGTAACTGAGCCCGGCGGAAGGCGGTCAGGCGGCTGTGAATGGCAATCGCCTGTTCGGCCAGAAAGCCGTTATGCGTCGCACGATAGATCGCCTCGTGGAAGGCGCGGTTGAACGCATCATAGGCATCGAAGTCACCCTTCTTCGCGATCGCCTCTGAGGCATCGTGCAGCTCGATCAGATGGCTGCGCTCAAGCGGCGTCATGCGATAAGTGGCGAGCCGCACGCACAAGGCCTCGATCTCCGCCACCGTTTCGAACATCTCCATGATGCGTTCCGGCGTCATGCGGGCAACGACGACCCCGCGCCGTGGCCGCACCTCGACCAGACCGCTCACCGCCAATTGCCGCAGCGCCTCGCGAACCGGCGTGCGCGAGGCACCGAAACGATCTGCAAGATGCTGCTCGTCAAGGGCGGCGCCCGCCTCCAGACGTCCGGCCGCGATCTCATCCGCCAGGGCATTGCGGATACGGTCCGACAGCAATTCGCGGTCGTCGGCGGCATCTTCGAGCTCATTCGTCATTTTCCACCCCAAGGCATTTTGGCACTACCTTGTATGCGGTAGCGCCACCATTGACGCATCTTGCATGCAAAAATGTCATCACGCAACTGTTACGCATCCAATCATTGACCATTATCAACGACGAGAATACAAAAACATTCATTCGACCATCTTCCGCATACAAAGAGTGGCAGGAGCGCCAAATCAGAATGCAAGCAGAGCCCATTTCATCCGGAGGCTTCGGACGGAATGAGCTTCCCACCACGATGACATCCCGAGAGACCAGTCGCCCAGCATCTCGGCCGGAAGGCCCTTTGCCGTCGATTTCGCCCCTCCCACGCAAAGGATCAGGACCATGATGATAACCAGACGGAATTTCTCGGCCGCACTTGTCGCCGGTGCCGCCGCTTCTCTCGTTTCCACCCACGGCATGGCCGCCACCAGTGCCGCTGGCTCTGGCTCGACCGTCTCCGCAGCGCAAAAGGCGCGCAACGTCGTGCTGGTGCATGGGCTTTTTGCCGATGGTTCCTGCTGGTCGGAGGTCATCGCGCGATTGCAGGCCAAGGGGCTGAACTGCACCGCAGTGCAGAACCCGCTGACCACGCTGCCGGACGCCGTCGCCTCGGCCCAGCGCGTTCTCGATCGCCAGGATGGCCCGACCGTGCTCGTCGGTCATTCATTCTCAGGCATGATCGTCACCGAGGCAGGCATGCACCCGAAGGTCTCTTCGCTGGTTTATGTCGCGGCCCGCGCGCCGGATGCAGGCGAAGATTACACGGCGCTCGCCAAGACCTATCCGACGCCGCCGGCATCGGCCGGCATCGTCTTTGACGGTGACGAGGGCCGCTTGAGCGAGGAAGCCTTCCTGCGCGACTTCGCCGGCGATCTGCCCGAAGCCAAGGCCAAGGTTCTCTATGCCGTACAGGAGCCGTTCCACAAGGGACTCCTCACCGGCAAAACGACCCAGGCCGCATGGCATTCAAAGCCGAGCTGGTATGCGGTTTCCACCGAAGACCGGACGATCAATCCCGACCTCGAGCGTTTCATGGCCAAGCGCATGGGTGCCAAGACCATCGAGGTGAAGGCGAGCCACCTCGCGCTGATCTCCCACCCCGATACGATCGCCGGCCTGATCCTCGAAGCTGCCGGGCACTAGGCCGATGGGCTACCGCTGAGCTAGCCTTTCCTGGCGTACTCAGCCTGCTCCGCATTTACGGCGACAGCGGCTGCCTTGGCCGCTGTCCGCAACCAATCCGCCCCTCGCGTATCGAGATCGGCGAGAATAGCCGATATGCGCGAGGCATCGCCGGCGTGGCAGTTGGCGATCTCGAAGCCCATGAGATCCAGCATATCAGTCGACAGCAGCATCTCGGCGTCGCCATCGACTTCGATCTTGCGGCTGTTGGGCGACAGGCGACGGACCAGCAGTTTTCCGCTCACCTGATAGCGTGGATCGGGCGAACGCGCCCGCCCGACCGCGATAACACCGGTATGAACGGCCTCGTCCGACGGATTATGCTTGAGCGACCAGCCCGACTGCAGCAGCGCCTTGACCTCGCGCAGGACCGGGCCACCGCGCCACTCGACATAGGCGACGAAGCGCGGACGGCCGAGACTGCCGGTGCCGGCCGTGCGCGGCTTGGCTTCGAATGTGGTCATCGGATCCGGCAACGCCCGGCGCAGCGCCTTCAGATAGGGTTCCGGCACAGGATCTTTCGCCGACGGCAGGCTGCGATACTTCTCCCAGAAGGCCTTGCGCTCGGCATTCGAGAGCAGCACCTCATTGCGCAGCCATTTGTAGTCACGCTCCAGAATGACTGATGATGGTTGCTGCAAGCCGCGGCGATAGCCTGCAAGAATAGCAGCGGCGATGGCGCGCGGCGTCGGACCGACATTGCCCCGCGCCAGCATTGCGCTCGTCGCCAGCCGCACGAGATCGAGGGCATAAGGCATGACGGCCGCCTCGTCGAAATCATTGGCGCCCCAGACCAGCCGACCCTCTTCATCGCGCCAGGTGCCGAAATTTTCCAGATGCGTGTCGCCGATTGCCAGTACCTGCGGCGCGTTGGCGAGAGTAGGGCAAATACCGAGGATGGTTTCGGCCCAGCGCCAATAGGTTCCGCGCAGGAAGGAGAAGCTGTCCCTCTTCATCAGCTTGTGCTTTTTCGCCAGGCCCGCCTCGACCAGATCGCTGCCGAGCTGCGCCTTCATCCAGCTCTCGTATGCCGCCACCGATTGCAGAATCGTGGTCATCGATGCTCCTTGCAGCAAGTTTTCCTGTTCCGGATAGCATGCCCCGGCGACGGAGGAAATTCGACGTCAGCAATAGTCCCGTCAGAGGCGCTTCTTTTCCAAGTCTTGACCCTTGTCCAAACCGCCTCTCCATGCCAATTTCGCACCCGCGAAGGGGAACGGCATGACAGAGGCAGACAGCGGCGACTTTCGGGCCCGCATCAGAACAAGCTTCGAGCGGCAGGCAGCGATGGCGACCATCGGCGCGGAACTGACACGCGTCGAACATGGTGCCGTCGAGATCGAGCTGCCCTTCGACGTGAAGCTGACACAGCAGCACGGCATTCTGCATGCCGGTATCATCGCCGCCGCGCTGGATTCGGCCTGCGGGTTTGCTGCCTACAGCGTCATTGATCCCTCCGCATCTATTTTGACAATCGAATTCAAGATCAACCTGATGTCGCCGGGACGCGGCGAACGCTTCCTGTTTCGCGGCGATGTCACCAAGCCCGGCACGACGATCATTGTCGCCGACGGCCGCGGCTATGCGATCGGCGACGGACCGGCCAAGCTGATTGCCTCGATGACCGGGACGATGATGGTCATTCGGGGCAGAGAGGGAATTAGCGGATGAAATTCGAATTGAAGCGCGTCTCGGGCAAATCGATCCTGTTCGTCATGGCGGCGGACGCGGAATACGGCCCCTTCCTGCGCTCGCGCATCGATCCGCTGATGACCGGCGTCGGGCCCGTTGAGGCGGCCATCGCGCTGACCCGCGCCTTCGCCCAGCTCGAAGCCCATGACGACCTGCCCGATCTCGTGGTTTCGCTCGGCTCGGCCGGCTCCGCCAGGCTGGAGCAAACCGAAGTCTATCAGGTCAGCTCCGTCTCCTACCGCGATATGGATGCTTCGCCGCTCGGCTTCGAGAAGGGGCGCACGCCCTTCCTCGACCTGCCGGCCACACTCGAACTGCCGCTGCGCATTCCCGCGATTGCCGAAGCGAGCCTTTCGACCGGCGGCAATATCGTTTCCGGCGCGGAGGCCTATCAGCGCATCGGCACCGACATGGTCGATATGGAAACCTTCGCCGTGCTGCGCGCCTGCCAGATCTACGGCCGGCCGCTGATCGGGCTGCGTGGGATTTCCGATGGGCAGGTCGAATTGCAGCGCATTTCCGACTGGACGGAATATCTGCATGTGATCGACCGTAAGCTTTCCGAGGCCGTCGACGGGCTGTTTACCGCGCTGGAAGATGGCGTATTCTGGTTTTAACGGATCAAAACCGCCCTATGTGAGGACAATCGGGACAATAAAATCGGCTCCGGCGTGATTTGCCCGATTGCCAGCGAAAGCGCTTTTCATTAAAGGCTCGCCATGACCCAGACAGCACATCCAGACACCGTTCTCATCGTCGATTTTGGCAGCCAGGTGACGCAGCTCATCGCACGGCGTGTGCGCGAAGCGGGCGTCTATTGCGAAATCGTCCCCTTCCAATCCGCAGACGCCGGTTTCAAGCGGCTGCAGCCGAAGGCCGTGATCCTCTCCGGTAGCCCGGCCTCGACCGTGGATGAAGGCTCGCCGCGAGCGCCGCAGATCATCTTCGACAGCGGTATCCCCGTATTCGGCATCTGCTACGGCCAGCAGACCATGTGCATGCAGCTCGGCGGCAAGGTGGAGAGCGGACATCACCGCGAATTCGGCCGCGCCTTCCTCGACGTCAACAAGGATTGCGCGCTGTTCGAGGGCCTCTGGTCCTCCGGCTCGCGCCATCAGGTCTGGATGAGCCATGGCGACCGCGTCACCGCGCTGCCCGATGGCTTCGAAGTCGTCGCCACCTCCTCGAACGCGCCTTACGCCTTCATCGCCGACGAGAAGCGTAAATATTACGGTGTGCAGTTCCATCCGGAAGTCGTGCACACGCCCGATGGCGCCAAGTTGATCGGCAACTTCATCCACAATATTGCAGGGATCAAGGGCGACTGGTCGATGTCGGCCTATCGCGCCAAGGCGGTCCAGGCGATCCGCGATCAGGTCGGTGACAAGCGCGTCATCTGCGCTCTGTCAGGCGGCGTCGACTCCTCCGTCGCAGCCCTGTTGATCCACGAAGCGGTCGGCGATCAGCTGACCTGCATCCTCGTCGACCACGGCCTGATGCGCAAGGACGAGGCGGCCAATGTCGTCGCCATGTTCAGCGAGCACTACAATCTGCATCTGCTGCATGTCGACGCTTCCGACCGTTTCATCGGCGAACTGGAAGGCGTGAGCGACCCCGAGACCAAGCGCAAGATCATCGGCCGTCTGTTCATCGAGACCTTCGAAGAGGAAGCCAAGAAGCTTGGCGGCGCCGATTTCCTCGGTCAAGGTACGCTCTATCCCGACGTGATCGAGAGCGTTTCCTTCACCGGCGGCCCGTCGGTCACCATCAAGTCGCACCACAATGTCGGCGGCCTGCCGGAGCGCATGAACATGCAGCTCGTCGAGCCGCTGCGTGAACTCTTCAAGGACGAAGTGCGCGCGCTCGGCAAGGAGCTCGGCCTGCCAGATAGCTTCATCGGCCGTCATCCCTTCCCGGGTCCGGGCCTTGCCATCCGCTGCCCGGGCGGCATCACCCGCGAAAAGCTGGAGATCCTGCGCGAAGCCGACGCCATCTATCTCGACGAGATCCGTAAGGCCGGCCTCTACGACGCCATCTGGCAGGCTTTCGCCGTGCTGCTGCCAGTCCAGACCGTCGGCGTCATGGGCGATGGCCGTACCTACGAATTCGTCTGCGCGCTGCGCGCCGTGACATCGGTCGACGGCATGACGGCGGATTTCTATCACTACGATATGGAATTTCTCGGCCGCGCCGCGACCCGCATCATCAACGAAGTCCGCGGCATCAACCGCGTGGTCTACGACGTGACCTCGAAGCCACCCGGCACGATCGAGTGGGAATAAAGGGCGAGCAGCATCCCTAAACGCGACTTTCCCAGAAGCGCCCGATTTGCCGAATTTAGCAAATCGGGCTCATCCGGGGAATTGGCGACTGGAGTGACGCCCTTACTTAACCTTGATGCTCAGACCGCTGATATCGGCATTGACCTGCAGACCGACCTGGCGGCCCGTCAGCTCGAGCTGAGCGCCCTTGTCATTGGTCATGACAATCATCTGGGCTCCCTTGCCGACCGCGCCACCGCCACCGGCTGCACCGTAGATCCCCGATACATCCTGAGCGCGGCGAATGTTGCGCACGGTACCCTGGAAATAGGTCTTGGAGGCACCGAAGGCGAGACCGCCCGAGATACCGCCGATCGACACGGGATAGCGGTGACCGCGGAAGGTCAGCGTGCCCTCGCCTCCGGAGCCGCCGACGAAGAAGGCGGCCTTATAGACGGAAAAACGGATCGTGCCGCTTTCAGCATGCGCGACGCTGGCAAAGCTAATTCCTGCAGTGGCGATGGCGGCAACCGCGACTGAGCGAAATCCGGACGAAATCTTCATGATGAGCTATTCCTCAAGAGCGCCGCTTACCCAGCCGGCCGGGCACGACGTCACCGTCGTATAAAAGTTACAGATGAACGATCTTGCGCGCTATTGGTTCCAAAGCACGCTAAAAACAATGTGTTAGAAGACATTCAAATAAATGAGCGGAAATGAGGAAACGCGCCTTCCGATGAGGCCGGCGGTCATCTGCTGACCGCAAAAAGAAACGAATACGTCTCCCTCTAGTCTACATATGTGGCGCACAAGGGGCTTGCGTCAAGACCCGGCATCTCCCGTATAAGCCTTGGCCTCGGCCAAAAAAGGGAGTGCGGAGATGGGTATATCCACGACGGAACATGCAGTGGTAATTGCAGGAGGCGGCCCTACGGGACTGATGCTGGCGGGGGAATTGGCGTTGGCGGGTGTGGACGTTGTGATTGTCGAGCGGCGTCCCGATCGGGAGCTTGTCGGATCGCGCGCGGGCGGTCTGCATTCACGCACCATCGAAGTCCTCGATCAGCGTGGGATTGCGGATCGGTTTCTCTCAGAGGGGCAGGTAGCCCAGGTCGCGAGCTTCGCCTCCATGCGCCTCGATATCAGCGATTTTCCCACACGACATAATTACGGGCTTGGGCTGTGGCAGAAACATATTGAACGCATATTGGCAGATTGGGTCGGCGAGTTGGCGGTGCCAATTCACTACGGTAGTGAAGTCACCGGCTTCAAGCAGTACGATACGGGCGTCGATATCCGGCTGGCCGACGGCAAGTCGTTGCGGGCGCAATATCTCGTCGGATGCGACGGAGGACGCAGCCTTATCCGAAAAGCAGCCGGCATCGAATTCCCGGGCTGGGATCCAACCGTCAGCAATCTCATCGCCGAAGTCGAGATGACCGAGGAACCGGAGTTGGGCATCCGCCACGATGCCCTCGGTCTGCACTCCCTTGGCAGGCTCGAATATGAGGTCCGCGACGGCAAAGTCGTCTTTAAGGATAAGGGGCCAGTAGGGGTGATGGTGACCGAGCCGCAGGTGGGCGCTTCGAGCGAACCTACGCTGCGTGATCTAAGCGAAGCTCTCATCGCCGTGTACGGCACCGACTACGGTGCCCACAATCCCATCTGGATTTCCAGATTCACCGATACGACGCGCCAGGCGGCATCCTACCGTAGCGGCCGCGTACTGCTCGCCGGCGACGCCGCACATGTGCATGCTCCGGATGGGGGGCAGGGTCTCAATACCGGAGTGCAGGATGCAGTGAATTTGGGATGGAAGCTGGCGCAGGTGGTCAAGGGGACTTCGCCGGAGAGCCTTCTGGATAGCTATCATGCCGAGCGTCATCCGGTTGCTGCCCGCGTGCTGCGCAACACTATGGCCTCCGTCGCGCTTCGCCGCCCCGATGAACGCGCAAAGGCCCTGCGTGACACTGTTGCGGAGTTACTCCACATGGACGAGCCACGCAGACAATATGCCGCCGTCATGTCCGGCCTGGACATCCACTACGATCTTGGCGCGGGAAACCCGCTGCTTGGGCGCCGTATGCCCGATCTCGACCTGATCACGACCGAAGGCCCGCTCAGGGTCTTCTCCCTGCTGCATAGTGCTCGGCCAGTACTGCTCAATCTTGGTGAGCCCGGCAGCTTGGACATCGCACCATGGGCAGATCGGGTCCAATTGGTCGACGCCCAATATGTTGGTCCATGGGAGCTTCCGGCGATCGGAACGGTTGCCGCCCCCTCGGCCGTGTTGATCCGGCCTGACGGACATGTGGCCTGGGTGGGAGAGCTAACCCAGTTAGGGCTCACAGACGCGCTAACCACCTGGTTCGGAGCGCCGATGATGGCATAGGCCGCTGGCCTCGACTCGGGTCGCCCGATATGCAGGTTCGGAGACATTGGGTCGTTTCGCTGTTGATCGACGGCATCGAGTTGAGCTAGGCCTGATGAATGAGCACAACGCCCCTTGCCGCGAAAAAACGAACATCCATCGGATCGCGCCGTAGCCCGGAAACTGAGGCGGCCGTGCTTGCGGCCGCCAAGGAACTCATCGGCGAGAAGGGTTATGCCGGATTTTCCGTCGATGAAGTCGCACGCCGGGCAGGCGCGGGGAAAACGACGATCTACCGATGGTATCCGACGAAGGCCGACCTGTTCATCGCGATCTATACCACCGAACGAACGACCTTCGTGCAGGTGCCGGATACGGGAAACCTGATCGACGATCTCGAGCAATACACGACCAGCCTTTGGCGATTTTGGGCGTCCCATCCTGCCGGCGCCGCTTTGCGAGGCTTGATTGCCGAAGCACAGGGCACGAAGGAGGCACTGGCGGCCTTGCGCGACAGGTTCCTTCCCGAGCGTACCGCCGACGTCAGACACCTGCTGACATCCGCCGCGGCCCGCGGCGAGGTTCGCCTCGAAGACATCGACGGCAAGCTCCCGCTCTGGGTCGGGTTCAGCTGGTTTCATCTACTGACCGGCGACCTGCATCGCGAAGACGGGATCCGATCCGCGATGGCGCAGATCGCCGGACTGCCAACCCATCTCACATCCTGACTGAACAGGCACCGCTGCCCGCAAGTGCAGTTTTTTGCCTGCCGCGGCTTTACGAAACGATCCGTATCGTTTAGATAAAAATTGCTCTGCAACATCCCGTTATTTGGAGGTCTTATGAGACGCTTTTTCTCATCAACCCTTTTTCTCGAAGCTCGATTTCTGATCACAGCCATTGCGGGGGGATATATGCTCGTCAACGCGCTGAACTTGCTTCTTTTTCATGTGACGGAAGGCCTGGGACAGGCCGGAGCCACGGCAGTCGTCGTTCCGCCGATGGTGACGGCGATGATCTATGGCATTGTCCCAACTGCCAGAAAACTATCCAGAAACCGCCGGGAAAGCCCCTCAGCCGCAAGTGAAGCCTAGGCGCCCGTGGCCGAGCGATGGTTTATCGGCTAGCTTGGCGAGGCGACAAACACGACGCCTCGCCTCCGCTCCCGCAGGGAATTTGATATGCAAGATGATGCCATAGCCGAGGGCATGGATGGTCAGGCAAAGGCCGCAGCCCAGGCGAGCGGGCTGGCTGAAATCCTCGCGCCTCACCTTTCAGTGGTTTTTTGCGGCCTCAATCCTGCGCTCACAGCCCAACGGGACGGGCATAACTTCTCGAACCGGAGCAACCGCTTCTGGCGGGTCCTGCATCTCGCCGGTTTTACCCCTCGCCTGTTGCGCGCGGAAGAAGAGCGCGAGATGCTGCAATATGGCCTGGGCCTGACATCGGCGGTCTCGCGTCCGACGAAAAGCGCGAGCGAGCTTACGAAGCGCGATTACGTCACCGCCGCTCCTATACTGGAAGAGAAGATCGGGAGGCTCGCTCCCGCCAACCTCGCATTTCTGGGCAAGGCCGCCTATGCGGCGATCAGCCTTCGCCCCCAAATCGAATGGGGCCGGCAGCCGGACGAATTTGCCGGCGCCACGATCTGGGTGCTTCCCAATCCGAGCGGCCTCAACAGGGCTTTCGATCTCGCAAGACTGACGGAGCATTATCGCGAGATGAAATTGGCAATTGGCCAGGTATCAGCGCCTTCTGAATAGGCGAGCCAGCTTTCAGCGGGGACTATCGGCAACTATTTCGACGACGATCTTGCCGCGCGTGGATCCTTCACGGACCAACGCATGGGCATTGCCGGCCTGATCGAACGAAAAGCGGCGATCATCCATACGAGGCATGAGCTTTCCGGCTTCGGCGAGTCTTGCCGCTTCACTAAGAATTCGTCCATGCGCCTCGCGACCCTCACCGGTCAGAAGCGGCAGCAAGGTGAAAACGCCGCCATAGGTGGCTGCCCGGAAAGAAAGCGGCGCAAGGGAATGCGTGCTCCAACCGAGCGAACTGGTAACCCGGCCGAAGCGACGGACCGCGAGGAAGGCGTCGTCCAGCGCGCCGACGCAATCATAGACGACATCGAAGCCCTTGCCGCCGGTCAGATCGCGTACATAGTCCCCGACAGCGGTATCGCGGTCGACCGGCGTAGCGCCGATCGATCGCAGATAATCGGCGGCTTCGGCGCGATCGACGCCGTAAGTTATGGCTCCCCGCGAGCGGGCGAGTTGAAGGGCGACATGCCCTACCCCGCCGGCAGCACCGATCACCAGTGCAGTCTCGCCTTCCCTGACATCGACGCGGTCGACCATACCTTCCCAGGCGGTGATGACTGCCAGCGGAAGTGCGGCCGCCTCTCGCATCGGGAGATTTGCCGGCTTGTGGGCGATCAATCTGGCATCGACGGCAGCATATTCCGCCAGCGATCCCTGCACTCCACCCACGCCGCCGGTCATGCCATAGACTTCGTCTCCGATAGAGAAGCCTTCGGCGCCAGAGCCGACCGCCTCGACGGTGCCGGCCAGATCTATACCGAGAATAGCTGGCAGGGGATGGCGGGCATGGGCGGCTGCCTCCGCCCAGATTTTCGTATCGAGCGGGTTCACGCCGCTTGCGTGGATCCTGACCAGGACCTTGCCAGGTCCTGGCGTGGGCTTGGGAACGTCCTTGATCGTGAACGGACCCTGGGCATGTTCGACAATAAGAGCTTTCATGGGAGCAACCTTTCTAATTTGGTTGCAAGGATGCCCTTCTCTTGTCTGCATGGAAATCATAAGTATTGTTCGTTTAACATGCATTTTTGTTTGGACGGAAGCTATGGAGTGGAGCGACCTTCGCATTTTTCTCGCCATAGCGCGGGAGGGCACGCTTGGCGCGGCGGCCCGCGCGCTGGGGCAAACCCAGCCGACCATGGGGCGACGGCTGAGGGTGCTGGAAGATGCTGTGGGGCAAAGGCTGTTTCAGCGCACCAGCGACGGCTTTGTGCTGACCAACGAGGGCCAGGCCGTCCTTGTCCATGCCGAACGGATGGAAGAGGAAGCGATCGCCATCGGGCGGGAACTGGCGGGTGCCGAAACAGCACTCAGCGGGCTGCTGCGGGTTTCGTGCTCCGACTGGTTCGGTGTCACCATGCTGACGCCCGTGCTTACAGAATTTGCAAGCCTCCATCCCAAGGTCGTCGTGGAGCTTCTGACCGATGCCCGCCTTTACAGCCTGCCAAGGCGGGAAGCCGATCTGGTTTTACGGATCAAGGCTTTCGATGAGCCCGAGGTCGTCTCACGCCGGCTGCTGCATATTCCCTATGGGGTCTACATCAAAAGCGGCAAGACACATCCAGATGCAGGCGACGGCACCGGCTTCCGTCTCATCCTCATGGACACCGCCTTCGGCGGCATGCCCGACGTAGCCTGGATCGAGCAAAAGCTGCCGAAGGCCTCGGTGATCAGCCGAAGCAACAACAGAGAGGTTCAGGCCCGCCTCTGCGCCGCCGGGGTCGGCGTCGCTGTTCTCCCGCGTCCATTGGGTGATGCCACGCCTGGCGTGGAGCTCGTCGACCTTGGCGAACCGCCGCCCGGCCGCGATACATGGATCGGTTATCATCGCGACATGCGCCGCATGCCGCGCCTGCGCGCACTGATGGACCTCGTGATCGACAGACTCGGCCGGTAGGCGATGACGGACGGACCCCTAGCCCAATTGATCGGCAGACCGCTCGGGCACACTCATGTAGCGTGACAGCAGGTGCAGGTTCCGGCCGAGCGTCATACCGATGAAGCCGGCCCAGATCGCCGCGGCAAGCGGCGGGGCGGCCGGCGCCGAAAACCAGGCCGCATGCATCTCTGCCGCGGCATGCAACAGAAATTCAAACGCGAAAGTCGCGAGGATGATGACAAGCATCATGATATCGCCGGGAAGGGAGAGCGAGCCCTTCGTCCTGTCGACTCCAATCTTCCAGGCACTGACGTGGCGCCAGCCGACTGCCATGCCAATGCCCAGGCCCACCGCCGCCAGAAGCAGGTCGAGCAGGGTCGGCTGCGAGAAAAGGCCTTCGAAGCCGCGGATACCGAGAACGACCATGATGATGGGCATTATGGCGAGACGTTCGATCCGGACCGTACGCGGCAGGCATCGCGAGACGCCCATCCATATCAGCAGCAGAAACAGGCCATAGACATAGGCCGGAATATGGGTCATCGCCGGAACTCCGTAGCCGCAGGATTGCGGTTGGACGAGAATTAGCCGATAATCTTAACGACGTAAAGATAGGAGAAAAATGCATTGACGACAGCAGAGGCCGGCACGCCGGCGCGCTATCACCATGGAGATTTGCGAAATGCCCTCCTTGAAGCCGGACGTGCCCTGCTGGAGGAAGGAGGGCCGGCTGCACTCAGCATTCGGGAAATAGCCCGGCGGGTTGGCGTCTCCGCGCCAGCCGCCTATCACCATTTTTCCGGATTGGACGACATCGCGGTGGCGCTTGCCGAGCGCGGATTTGCCGAGCTGGCGGAACGCCTGCAGGCCGCTCCCAGCAATGCGAAGGGGCAGCTGGGACCGGCAGGCATGGCCTATGTTGGCTTTGCCCGCGACAATCCGGGACTTTACCGCTTGATGTTCGGTGAGGGCTTCAAGGGCGCTTTCGCAGCCGATGAGAGGGTTCGTGCGCTGCGCTCCGACGCTTACGAGGTCCTGAAGACCGGCCTGTCAAAGCGTGTGCCAGCCAGCGAAGTCAGCACGGCGGCGCTGTTCCTGTGGTCCTTGACCCACGGCCTGTCGCTGCTGATGATCGACGGTCAATTCGATCCGGGCGCAGATCCTGATACCCTGGTCGCTGCGGTATTGCGACTGTCCGGCAAGGGGCTTCCGACATCATCGGAGCCTGGCGATCGCGCCTAGTTTCGAGCAGATCGGGCCCGATCGACAACACCTCATCCGCGCCAAGGCCTTAAATCTAGGCTCTAGGCTATGGGCGCCCTAGATGATAGCTATCGCCCCTCCGCACACGGGATGATGGCGAGAGCTGATCTTTATAACAGCAGGCAAAGTCGAATAGCATGTTTACAGTCAAGGACTTCTCCGGCCGCAAGGCCATTATCGGCGACGACAGCGGCACGTTTCTCACAAGCGAAAGAGACGTGAACGACTGGATCAGCGCGGCATGGGACGCCGAGGCCACCCTCGTGGTCGTTCCGGTATCGCGGCTGAACGAGGAGTTCTTCCAGCTCTCCACCCGCATTGCTGGCGGCATTATCCAGAAATTCGTCAACTACCGCTCTCAGCTCGTCGTCATCGGCGATATCTCCCGATGGGTCGCCGGCAGCAATGCCTTGCGGGATTTCGTCTATGAAGCCAACAAGGGGCGCGAAGTCTGGTTCCTGCCGGACCTGAATGCTCTCGCCGAACGCCTGCAGCAAAACTCCCCGAGCTAACCGGAAAGAGTAGCCCGCATGAAACCAGCCACATCTCCGCCGACACTCGAAACCGAGCGATTGCTCCTGACGGGCCATACGCTTGATGACTTCGAACCGCTTGCGGCCATGTGGAGCGACCCGCTTGTTGTGAAGCACATCTTCGGCAATCTGGTATCGACCTCACGGGAATCCTGGATGCGAATGCTCTCCTATCACGGCCTCTGGCCGCTTCTGGGGCATGGATATTGGGCGGTCCGCGAGAAATCATCCCGCCGTTATGTCGGCGATCTCGGCTTTGCCGATTTCCATCGCATCATGGAACCATCTATCAAGAGCATTCCGGAGGCTGGATGGGCCTTCTCGGCATGGGCGCATGGCAAGGGACTTGCCACAGAAGCCCTGACGGCGGCCACCGCCTGGCTCGACGAGCAGCCACGCTTCGAACACAGCGTCTGTCTGATCTCGCCCGATAACACGGCCTCGATCCGCGTCGCCGAAAAGGCCGGCTACGGAGACCCGAAACCGGTGCGCCTCAACGACAAGGAAACGCTGCTGTTTTCTCGCGCCCGCCGGCTGGCGAAGGACTGACGGGACACGTCCGGCGCAATACTGCCGCCTAGAATCCCAGCGACTGCTGCACCGGCTTTGGCGGCGCCAATTGAACGCCCTCCAGCTCCAGCATATGGGCCTTGGCGTTCGAGCCGCCGGGCGCTGAAAAGCCGCCGATCTTGCCGCCTGCCGCCAGAACGCGATGACAGGGGATGATCAGTGCGACCGGGTTCTTTGCCATGGCCTGGCCGACATCGCGGGCGGCCTCCGGCCCAGCGCCAAGCTGCTTGGCGAGCGTGCCATAGGTGGTGGTATGACCCCAACTGATCTGCCGCGCGGCATCATAGATCTGCTTGAAGAATTCATCCTGTTCGCCAAGATCGAGCCTGACGCCGGAAAAATCGATTTCTTCGCCCGCAAAATACCGCTTCACCTTGGCAACGACCTCGGCAACCTCAGGCGTCGGCGTGCCGGGATGCGCATTGGGGACGCGGCGCAGAAGCAGCCGCTCGGTCGCGCCGGCATCCTTCGTCGGCAGCTGGAAGCGTATGACGCCGAGATCGCTCCAGGCGATACCGCAAAAACCGCCAGCGGTTTCGAAGATCAGATAGTCTTGCCTTGTCTCGTTCATGACCGAAGCTCCGTGTTTCCACTTGTCATGAAAATCGTACCGCAAGGCGGGGAATTCAACCCGATTCTTGCGCCGGAGCGGAATTACCACTGCTTTAGCTATTGAGTGAGACGCCGCCGCTGGCAGGGCGGCGCCCCAAATCCAGTTCGCAGTTCAGTGGATTAATATCCACCGCCGGTCGGAGGCGAATTCAGCGTCATGCCGCTACCGGACCCATGCTGATCCGACGTGGAGCAAGCTGAAATACCGAGACCGATGAGAGCGAGCAAGGCAATCGAGAAGATGGCTTTCGTCAACATGTGAGACCCTTCCTTTGAAAAAGGCGAAAACACCCCTGGCAGACGGCGAACAGGTCAAGCGGGTGTTTTATTCGACAGCGCTTGCAAAATTGAGGTGCGGCCGACCACTTTCCGTCAAGCTGGTCACCTCAATTATGTTCTCTTTTTGTTCTTGATTTCATTGCAATGCCGCCTTACCATGTGGGATCAACAAACCAGGAGGAGGCAGAGCCAATTGGCTTTGTTGCAATTCCGTGAAAAACAACGGACAGCTTTCGCTTAATCTTGGAGGCGGATCGCGGAGGAAAAGATCACAGCCCGATCAGGCACCCATCAGCAAGCTTTATTTCGCGATCCTACCCGATCCAGTGATTGCCACGCACAGTCATCAACTTGCGTGGGGTTTCCGAGGACAATACGGTTTTTCGGCAAAGCCACCACGCGTGGATCTACTGCATATCACGCTCTATGAGATCGGAGCGTTTCACGACATACCTGAAGAAATAGCGTTCGCGGCGATGCAGGCTGCATCGACCATCGGAAAGTCGTCGTTTCAAGTCGCATTCGACCGGGCTGTGAGCTTTGGCAGCAAAGACAATCGCCCACTGGTGCTTTGGAACAAGGACGGAAATGCCGAATTGAAAGCGCTCCATCGGGAGTTGGATGACGCAATGCGGATGACCGGGTTCAAAAGGATTGGTGAAAAGTCGGTCGAGCCGCATATGACGCTGCTGTATCGGGGCCATCTCGTTCCGGAAATCATGCTTGAAGAACCTGTGACATGGACCGCCAAGGATTTCGTCCTCATCAACAGCCTGCAGGGTCAATCAATCCACGATCATCTTTGCTACTGGACTTTGCGAGACTGAAAAGCCCGTTCAAACTTTCGGCTGATTGCCTTCAGCCAGCACCACCGCCACAGCATCATCGACACTGAAGCTGCAGCGGCTGTCGAGATCGGTGACGCCAGCCACGGCCATGAGATCGCGAACGCGATCATGGACGCGGGCGAATTGCACGCGGATGCCGGCGCGCTGCATGGCGCTGTCAAACTCCATCAAGGCGTCCATCGCCGTGCTGTCGATATCGGAACTTTCTTCGAGGCTGAGAATAGCGGCCCGCAGCCCGGCCTCACCGCGGCTGCCAGACAGGATGTCGCCGAAGATCGTATCGGCATTGCCGAAAAACAGGGTCTCGCCGGGCCGCCAGATGGCGATGCCCGGTACTTCCGTCGCATCGCCATGCCGACTGACGTCCACGAAGTCGTGACTGCTGCCGAGGCGTCCGAGACGGGCGACATAGGGCGAGGCCAATCGATGCATCATGGCAGCGAGCGAAAGCGCGATCGCCAGCAGCATGCCGTTCAGCACGCCGAAAGCCAGCACCCCTGCCGCAGCCCCGAGCGCGACGTAGAAATCGCGATGCAGCCGCCGCAGATGCAGGATCGGACTGGGATCGAGCGCATGTGTCAAGGCGGCGATGACGACTGCAGCCAGCACCGGCTCGGGCAACAGCGCCACAAGCGGACTTGCGCAGGCAATGAGGATCGCAAGGCCGATGGCGGCAAAGACGGTGGTTGCCCGCGTCTTGGCACCTGCCGCCTCGCTGGCGAAGCCTGCCGAAAAGCCGGCGCCGACAGGCATGCCCTGAACAAGGGCGCTGGCGATATTGGCGGCACCGAGCGCGCCGAGCTCGCGGTTGACCTGCAGCGTCTCGCCATAGCGCAAAGCCAGCGCCCGCATGGTACCCCAGGATTCGGCAAAGAGAATAAGCACGAGAGGCACGGTAAACTGCACCAGCCGCGAATAGGCGGCCCAGCCGGCATCCGGCAGCGACGGCCATTGCGGCAGGATCTCGATCGATCCCACCAGCTTGACGCCATGTGCCTCGAGGCCGAACAGGTAGGATGCGAGAATGCCGGCAACGAGCACGAGGAAGGCGGCAGGAACGCCCGGCAGCCTCTTGAGCAGCAGCAATGCCACAAGCGCGACGACGCCGACCGCAACGCTAATGGGGTTCCACTGCAGAACCGCACCGAACAGCGATGCCGCATAGGTGAGGATATTCGAGCCCTGCGCGGGCACGCCGACGAGAATGGGCAGCTGATGCAGGATGATGGTGATCGCGAGGCCCAGCGCAAAGCCGCGCATCACCGGCCGCGAGATGAAGCCGGTGATGCCGCCAAGGCGCAGCACGGCGGCAACCACAAACAAAACGCCGGCGAGCGCAACGGCGACGGTGGCCAGTCCGGCCTTGACCGTGGCGTCACCGGGCACGACCGCCAGCGTTGCGGCAAGAATCGCGGCGGACGAGGATGTCGGCGAGACGATGGCGAAGCGGCTGCGGCCGAATATGGCGTAGATCAAGCATCCGGCAATGCCGGCAAGGATGGCGCGGTGCGGCGGCAAGCCGGCGATACCCGCGTAGGCAACGGCTTCCGGCAGCATCAGGCCGGCAACCGATATGCCGGCGACCAGATCCGCCTTGTCCACCACGAACCAACTGCCCAGCTTCGTCATCGATCACCGACCAAAAGGATGGCTCATCCATTTATGGATAGAGATTCGCCGCCAAGCTGCAACAAGAAAATATGGTCGCAGAAACCGGGCCTCAGGTCGCCGCCTCGGCGCCATCGCGCAAGGGGCAGCTTTTGCCGATGACATCGGTGACGAAATCCATGACGGCGCGGACAGCCAGCGAGCGACGTAGATCCGGATAGGTCACGAGCCAGAGATCGCGTGTCGGTGAGGGAACAGCCACCGGCAGACGGGTCAACCCCGCCTCGGCATCCCCCAGAAAGGCGGGAAGCGCGACGACGCCGAGGCCCGCACGGGCCGCCTCGAGCTGGCCGAAAACATCCGTGGCACGAAACACAATCGGACGCCCCTCCAGCAGGCTGCGAAGCCAGGTCTGCTGCGTCAGATGCTCCATGGCCGCGTCGTAGCCGATGAAAGACCATTCCTCCTCCGGCATTTGCGCCACGGCCGGGATGGCATAGAGGCCGAAACGCATGACGCCGATACGCCGGACGAGCAGATCGCTCTCTTCCGGCCGGGTCATGCGCACGGCGATATCGGCTTCTCCGTAATTGAGGGCGGCGCGGCGCGTAACGCCCGCGATAGTCAGGGTGATATCCGGATGCTCGTCCCGAAAGGCGACCGCTTTGGGAGCCAGAAGATGGGCGGCGATCGACGGTGGCGCGCTGATCTTCACGGCGGCGGAAAGCCCGGCGACAGCACTTTTCGAATAGCGCCGGATCGCTTCGACATTGTCTTCCATGCCCGCCACCAGTTCGGC
The DNA here is from genome assembly GCF_053521805.1 of Rhizobium sp. A22-96. Lineage (NCBI taxonomy): Bacteria > Pseudomonadati > Pseudomonadota > Alphaproteobacteria > Hyphomicrobiales > Rhizobiaceae > Rhizobium > Rhizobium sp. A22-96. The sequence goes on along the minus strand of NZ_JBNWDQ010000005.1, from coordinate 205,353 downwards.
AATGGCGCGGCCATCCGCCGTCAGCGGCGAAGTGCGCGGCCGCCGGTCAATCAGGCGCAGGTCCAGCGAGCGTTCCAGCGCGGCAATACGGCGGCCGACGGTTGCGTGATCCACGCCGAGTTCACGCGCTGCCGCCGAGAGCGAGCCTGTCCGCGCCAGGGCGGCGAAATGATGCAAGTCCTGCCAGTCGATCATCTGTGCATTATTGCACAGATACGGTGAGCTCATACCGAATTTATTCAGGCGGAACTTTGTGGTCAAAGATCTCCGGAAAGGAGACTTCTTGATGCCCCTAGCGATTGCCATCACCGGCCCCGGAGGACCCGAGGCCATGAAAGCCGTTGATCTCCCCGTGACAGAGCCAGGCCCCGGCCAGGCAAGAATTCGCCAAAGCATTTCAGGCGTCAATTTCGTCGATATCTATGTTCGTTCCGGGCTCTATCCCTTGCCGCCCGGCCAGAGTGTCCTCGGCTTCGAGGGTGCAGGTGTCGTCGACGCGATCGGCCCCGATGTCGCAGAGCTGAAGGTGGGCGACCGCGTCGCCTATATCGGCCATCCGCTCGGCAGCTATGCCGAGATGCGCACGCTATCGGCGCAGCGGCTGGTGAAGCTGCCCGATGGCGTCAGCGAACGGGTGGCGGGCAGCTCGATGCTGCGCGGGCTCACCGCCCATATGGTGCTGCAGAAGGTCTATCCGCTGAAAGCCGGCGAATGGGTACTGGTGCATGCGGCAGCCGGCGGCGTCGGCCAACTCGTCACCCGCCTTGCCAAGCGGCTTGGCGCCAATGTCATCGCCACCGTCGGCTCGGAAGCCAAGGCCGGATTTGCCTATGAGGCCGGCGCCGATACCGTGCTTCTGCACACATCGGAGGATTGGGTGGAAGAGGCCCGTCAGATCGCAGATCGCCGCGGCGTCCATCTCGCCATCGACGGGATCGGCGGCACCATGCTGTCGCAAACGCTTGCCGCCGTACGCCCCTTCGGAATGGTTGCGAGCCTCGGCCAGGCGGCCGGGCCCATCCCGCCAATCCAGATAGAGGAACTGACCGCGCCGCGCGCGATCGGCCTGTCTCGTCCCAGCGTATTGACCTATGCCAATGATCCCGAGCTCTATCGCCAGGGCACCCAGGCCCTGATGGGATATCTGCAGGCTGGGCTGATCAACCCGATTGGCGCCGAATACGAGCTGAAGGACGCCGCACGGGCACATGCCGACCTCGAGGCCGGGCGGACGACAGCCAGCGTCATATTGACGATGTAAGCCTCATCCGAACGGGGCCGGCCGCCGGCCCCGTTCGAACGACAGAATTTTCGGTTACACGCATATTCATCCCATGCCGTCAATGGTTTTTGCTGCAAGGCAGCAATTCGTTGACCTTGCTGGCTTTTGCCTGATATTCGTTTGCCATGACGACGCGCGGCCATTCGGCTATCGCCGCCATTTGATCCGATACGAACCCCCGAGCCTTCGTGGCAAACAGCATGGACACCGCGCTTCCCGGTGCCCGCAGGCGATATCCCGTGAACACTGCCTCCCAGACCATACGGTCCAATTCTACCCTCGGCCTCCTCTCCATTGTTGCGCTGACATTCTTCGGCTATCTGGCCATCGGCCTGCCGCTTGCGGTGCTTCCGACCTATGTCGATAGCGGCCTCGGCTTCGGCGTCGTCTGGGCCGGCATTGCCATCAGCACGCAATATGTGGCGACCATCGTCAGTCGCGCGCAGGTGGGTCGGCTGTGCGATCAATACGGGCCGCGCCGTTCTGTCCTGCTCGGCTTCCTCGCCTATGGCCTCTCCGGCATCCTGACACTCGCCTCCGCATTCACGGTCCATGTTCCGGCGGCCAGTCTTGCCCTCCTGCTTGCCGGACGCCTGGCGCTCGGTATCGGCGAAAGCTGGGTCAGCACCGCAGCCATCACCTGGGCGATCGGCCTGATGGGGTCGCGCGAAACCGTGCGCATTATTTCCTGGAACGGCATCGCCACCTATGGCGGCATCGCGCTGGCAGCTCCTTTCGGCGCCTGGCTGCAGGGGCAATATGGCTTCTTCGCCATCGGCATATTTACCGTCGGGCTCGCCATTGCCGGGCTGATGCTGGCGCAAACGCGGCCGCCGGTCGCTGGCGTCAAGGAAAAGGGCATCGGTACTGGCCAGGTGCTGAGCCGCGTGGCGCCGTTCGGCGTGGCGCTGGCGCTTGCTTCCAGTGGCTTCGGCGTGGTCATGACCTTCATCGCGCTGTTCTTCCACAGTCGCGGTTGGGAGGGCGCCCCCTTTGCACTCAGCGCCTTCGGCCTCGCCTTCATGGGCGTCCGGCTTGGTCTTGCTCAAGCCGTTGCCAAGTTTGGCGGTCTGCCGCTTACGCGCATCTCGCTTGTCGTTGAAATCATCGGCCTCGCAGCAATCGCATTCGCACCCTCGCCGACCGTCGCCATCATCGGCGCAGCCCTTGCCGGTGCCGGTTTCGCACCGGTCTTTCCGGCACTAGGCAACGAGGCGATGATCCGCATTCCACCGCAGAACCGCGGCGTGGCGCTCGGCCTCTATTCCATCTTCCTCGATATCTCGCTTGGCACGACAGGGCCAATCGCCGGCCTCTTTGCCGATCATCTCGGCTACGCCGCTCCCTTCTTCGTCGGGGTCGCCGCCGTGTTGCTCAGCCTTGTCCTCAGCCTCGGCTTGCGCAAACACAGCAACCCATGACACCTCTCCAAAGCCATCAGCATCGCCGATGGCAGCAATGGTTGCAGGATGCGGCTGCCGCTTGGTAGGGTCGGCAATCATAACAATGAGGAGGAAGCGCCAACATGGACATTACCGAAATTGTCATCGAGGGCGATACTCCGGGGATCGCCTGGCGGCTGCCGGTGTTGCATTTTTCCGGCAACAAGCCCGATGCGCCAAAGATCTACATCCAGGCCGCGCTCCATGCCGGCGAGCTGCCGGGGACGGCGCTTGCGCATTTCCTCTGCGAGCGGCTGCGGCAGGCGGAAACGGAAGGCACGATCCTGAGTGACATCGTTGTCGTACCGCATGCCAACCCGATCGGCGCGGCGCAATCGCATTTCGGTGAGATGCAGGGTCGTTTTGATCTGGGTTCGCGCACCAACTTCAACCGCGATTTCCCGCTGATCTCGCTGCGCGACCGCGATCTGCTGATCGAAAATCTGGAACGCTATCCCGCCGTCGACCGGCTTAAGCGCAAGCTGATTCACATGGCGCTCGGTGCGGATCTGGTGATCGACCTGCATTGCGACGACGAATCCCTGCAATATGCCTATATCGATGAGGCTTTCTGGCCCGAGGCCGCCGACCTCGCGGCGGCCTTGAATATGGAAGCCGTGCTGCTGTCGGATGGCGAAAGCTCGGCCTTCGAAGAGGCCGTGAGTTTTGCCTGGAAATACGAAGTGCCGGGTGAGAAGAAAGTGCCGTTGCCGGGAAAACTGTCGGTGACGGTCGAGCTGCGTGGGACACGCGATGTCTATCCCGACATGGCAAAGCGGGATGCCGAGGGTTTGTGGCAGTTCCTCGCCGCCCGAGGCGCCGTGCGCGACGAAAGCGTCAATCTCTCGGCCTTCACCGGACCGGCGGTGCCGCTCGACAATATCGAGATGATCCGCGCGCCGCAGACAGGCACGGTGCTCTTTCATCGCAATATCGGCGAACGCGTCGAGGAAGGTGATCTGCTGGCGACGATCATCACTGCGCCCGGAATGCCGGATGGCACCATCGATGTCCTTGCGCCGCAAGCCGGCCTCATCGTCACCCGCGTCTCGGACCGGCTGGTGCGCCGACGCGGCGACCTGATGAAGATCGCCTGCGACCGGCCAAGTGCCGCCACCCGCAAGCCCGGCACGCTGGAAGACTAGCCCTTCCCTAGCGGCCGTCGATCACCTTGCATCGCATCGTGAAGGCGATGGCGGCCGCGTCCCTTAGAAGCGCACCGAAGCAACGAATTTGATCCAGAGCGACGGCCATCGCCGCGCGGCCGGCGCGGGCCGTTATGGGAAAGATTGTGCGTTTTCCTGACACGATCATGCCTCCGATCGAAATGATGCAGGCGATGTTCACAGTGGCGACGGCAATGGCTGAAAGCGTACCCCAATATATATGTATGCAGTCTGCATAAATATTACCTGGATGTCAAGGCCGCTCGTTCGGCCGCTATGCCATGAAGGCGATGGGGCATCGGTCCTGATCGCAAACGCCCTGGTCACAGACGCGACAGACGACATCCTGATCGTCACCGAGATCGACCAGGGACGGCAGCAGTTTTTCCACCAGGCGGCCAAGCTGCTCGGTCTCTTCGGCTCCAAGAACCTTGAAGGCGCGGTGAATGACGGCCCGTCGAGCGGCGAGGCTTTTGTCGAAAAGTGCCTGCCCGTTCTCGGTCAATTGCAGTGATCGGGCGCGCTTGTCGCCTTCGACGCCGCCGGCTCTCAACACGAGACCGGATGCTACGAGCTGGTCGACAAGGCGGACGGTCGCGGAATGGGAGAGCGCGATCAGCCTGCGCAACGTCTCGATCGTCAGGCCCGGCTCGGTGCCGATCTGGATGATGGCGGCAATCGCACTCGGCCCATGGCCGGTTTCGTCGGCAAAGGCCTTTTCCATCTTATCTACGAGAGCCAGGCTCATGGCGCCGAAGAGGTTTTCCAGCCGCAATATTTCCTTATCCGCCGCCATGCCCTGTTCCGCCGCTATAAATATGTATTCTGCATATTTATAGGAAAATCGGCCGTTGTCGCAACCGGCAGCGAACCGCTTCGCCCCCTGCCCGGCTTTTATCCGACTTTACTTGCGTGCTATGCCGCTAACCAACAGCAAGAGACGGATTCGCCATGACGATCACCATTTACGGCATCAAGAACTGCGACACGATGAAGAAGGCGCGCACCTGGCTCGAAAGCCACGGCATCGCCTACGATTTCCACGACTACAAGGCCGTTGGCATCGACAGCGACCATCTGGAACGCTGGACGACGGAAGCCGGCTGGGAGATCGTGCTCAACCGCGCCGGCACGACCTTCAAGGCCCTGCCGGAAGCAGACCGCACAGACCTATCGAAAGACAAGGCCATTGCGCTGATGCTGGCGCAACCTTCGATGATCAAGCGCCCGGTGCTGGAAGCGGACGGCAAGTTGCTCGTTGGGTTCAAGCCCGATATTTACGCGGCTGCATTCGGCAAGGTCGCCTAGAGACACGCCCATGTCAAAAACAACCCGTGCCACGCAAGTTCTGACCCAGGCGAAAGTCGCCTTCACCGTCCATGCCTATGACTACGATCCAAATGCGGAGCGTGTCGGCATGCAGGCGGCGGAAGCGCTTGGAGAAGAGCCGCATCGGGTGCTCAAGACCTTGATGGCGGAGGTCGACGGCAAGCCGGTCTGTGTCATCGTTCCCTCCGACCACGAAGTCAGTATGAAGAAGCTGGCCGCGGCCTTCGGCGGTAAATCGGCAAGCATGATGAAGCCTGCCGATGCCGAGCGCCTGACGGGTTACCATGTCGGAGGCATCAGCCCCTTTGGCCAGAAAAAGCTTGTTCCCACAGCCATCGAAGCGCAGGCGATGACCGAAGCCTATGTCTATATCAACGGCGGCCAGCGCGGTCTGCAGGTGCGGCTCAGCCCGCAAGACGCATTGACCGCCTTGAAAGCAAAGGCGGCTTCGCTGATTGCCTGATCGGCCACGCAAACTGACAAACCGCCTTCAATTTCGCCGCAAAGCGGTCTAAGTCTTCAGACCATCGTCCGATATCAAGCACGCAGGTCCCACCATGACATCAGCCTCCCAGAACCATCATCCCGTCGATCACGCCAAGCTGGAGAAGCTTGCGGAGGTAGCCGTCAAGGTCGGGTTGCAGCTGCAGTCTGGTCAGGACCTGCTGATCACCGCGCCGGTCGCGGCGATGCCGCTGGTGCGCTTGATCACGCGCGAGGCCTACAAGGCCGGCGCCGGTCTCGTATCGACCTTTTATGCCGATGAAGAGACGACGCTTGCCCGCTACGAATATGGTCATGATGCAAGCTTCGACCGTGCCGCCAACTGGCTTTACGAGGGCATGGCCAAGGCTTTCTCCAACAACACCGCGCGGCTTGCGATCGCCGGCGACAACCCGATGCTGCTCTCCAATCAGGACCCGGCCAAGGTAGCCCGTGCCAATCGCGCCAATTCAGCCGCCTATAAGCCGGCGCTGGAAAAGATCTCGAATTTCGACATCAACTGGAACATCGTCTCCTATCCGAACCCCTCCTGGGCGAAGCTGGTATTCCCGAACGATCCGGAAGCGATCGCCGTCGCCAAGCTCGCCAAGGCGATCTTCTCCGCCTCGCGCGTCGATGTTGAAGATCCGATCGCAGCATGGGCCGAGCACAATGCCAATCTGCGCAAGCGCTCGACATGGATGAATGGCCAGCGCTTCGCCACCCTTCATTTCCAGGGTCCGGGCACCGACCTGAAGGTTGGTCTTGCCGATGGCCATGAATGGCATGGCGGTGCCTCGACGGCCAAGAATGGCATCACCTGCAATCCGAACATTCCGACGGAAGAAGTGTTCACCACGCCGCATGCGCTGCGCGTCGAAGGCCATGTGTCGTCGACCAAGCCGCTCTCGCATCAGGGCACGCTGATCGACAATATCCAGGTGCGCTTCGAAGGCGGCCGGATCGTCGAGGCCAAGGCGACGCGTGGCGAGGAAGTGCTGAACAAGGTGCTCGACACCGACGAAGGCGCGCGCCGGCTTGGCGAAGTGGCGCTGGTGCCGCATTCCTCGCCGATCTCGGCAAGCGGCATCCTGTTCTACAACACGCTGTTCGACGAAAACGCCTCCTGCCACATCGCGCTCGGCCAGTGCTATTCGAAGTGCTTCCTCGACGGAGCGTCGCTTTCCCAGGAACAGATCAAGGCGCAGGGCGGCAACTCCAGCCTGATCCATATCGACTGGATGATCGGCTCCGACAAGGTCGATGTCGACGGCATCAAGCCGGATGGTTCGCGCGTGCCTGTTTTGCGCAAGGGCGAGTGGGCCTGAGGAGACCCGGATATTCGAATGCGATCGTGCCGCGGTATCCCCTACCGCGGCATCTTTTTTGACGGAAACCGCGACATCAGATCGTCGCCAGCGCTTTCCTGATGCGGGCGAGATGCGCCTTGCGGGCGGTATCGGTGACGCGGTCCATGTCGTGGAGCGCCAGCATGCGGAAATTGAGCCGCTTGGCGCAGAAGGCGGCAATGCCGCGCCTCAGCAAGCGCCGCACCGGATTGCCCATGTAAAGATGCACGACCCACCAGGGCGAGCCGGTCGTCGTCAGCGCCCAGAACAGGCGGATGTTGGTCAGCTTCGGCACGATGCGGCCGCCGGCGGGATCGTGGGTGAAGGCGACGCCCGGCGCAAAGGCGCGGTCGAAGAAGCCTTTGAGAATGGCCGGGAAATTGAACCACCATTGCGGGAAGACCAGTATCAGCCCCTCGGCGGCCCGCAGCCGCGTGACGATACCGTCGACATCAGACGTATCATAGGGCTGGTCGAAATAGCCGCGCCGCTCGGCTTCAGAGAGGCGCGGATCGAAGCCCTCGCGATAGAGATCGAGCAGATCGACCTGATGTCCTCCGGCAGCGAGTGTCTCCTCGGCAAGCTTTGCCACTGACGCGGCAAAGCTATCTTCCAGCGGATGAGCAAGAACCAGCAGAATACGCATCAGAACAGGCTTCCCTGTTTTGGCGGAGCAGCTCCTTCAGCCGGCTTTGCGCTGCGCTTTTTCGGCGACGGTGCACCACCGGCCGGCGATGGTGTTGCGGCGTCTTCGCCAGTGACGGCGCCGATGCGGCCGTCGGCAAATTCGATCGAGATCGCGGCACCCGCGTTAAGCGCGGCAGCAAGGGAAACCGGCCGGTCATCCTCATCTCGCACCACGGCATAGCCGCGCTTCAGGACATTCTTGTAGGAGAGCGACTGCAGGATACGCTCCTGCGCGACGAGTTCGCTGCGGGCGCGAGCCAGCTGATGGCGGATTGCCGTATCGGCCTGGCGGGTGAGATTGCCCAGACGATCACGGGCGCGGCCGGTCTGCGCCTCCAGGCGGGATGGCAGCGTGGCAAAGACGGCGTCCGCACGGCCGATGCGGGCACGGGAACGATCGATCATGCGCTCGATGGTGCGTTCGGCCCGCGTCATGCGCTCATTGAGCTGCTGGCGCCGCTCGGCGATGCGGTTCGACAGGATGCCCGGCCGCAACTGCGAGGCCATGCGCTCGAAGGAACGGCGCTTGTTCAAAGTATTCAGTTCCAGACCACGGCCGAGGCCTGCGGCGGCCTCATCGAAGCGGCGGCGCGGCAAGGCGAGGATCTGATCGAGGGAAGGCAGAGCCCGCAGCAGAGCCCGCACCGATTGGCGGCGCTGGTCCATCTGCCTGCTGACGCCGCCCTGAAGACGGGCGGAAAGACTTGCGAGCTGCGCTTCCAGTTCGGCCTTCACAGGCACGGCCATTTCGGCCGCGCCCGTCGGCGTCGGCGCGCGCACGTCGGCGGCATAATCGATCAGTGTCCAGTCGGTCTCGTGGCCGACGGCGGAGATCAGCGGGATCTTGCTTGCGGCAGCGGCGCGGACAACAGCCTCGTCGTTGAAACTCCAGAGATCCTCCAGACTGCCGCCGCCGCGCGCAACGATCAGCACATCGGGGCGCGGGATCGGGCCATCCACGGCGAATTCATTGAAGCCGCGAATGGCGTTTGCCACCTCGTCGCCGGAGCCCTCGCCCTGCACCTTCACCGGCCAGACCAGCACATGCACGGGGAAGCGATCGGAGATACGGTGCAGGATATCGCGGATGACGGCGCCGGTCGGCGACGTCACCACGCCGATCACCTTTGGCATGAAGGGAAGCCGGCGCTTGCGCTCGGGGTCGAAAAGACCTTCGGCACCAAGCTTGCGCTTGCGCTCCTCCAAGAGCGCCATCAGCGCGCCAGCGCCGGCCGGCTCCAGCGTCTCGATGACGATCTGGTATTTCGAGGAGCCGGGGAAGGTCGTCACCTTGCCCGTGGCGATGACCTCCATTCCCTCCTCGGGGCGGAACTTCAGCTTGGAAAATGTGCCTTTCCAGATGACCGCATCGATGCGGGACCTGTCGTCCTTCAGCGAGAAATAGGCATGACCCGAGGAATGCGGTCCGCGATAGCCGGAGATTTCGCCGCGCACACGCACCTGGTCGAACGCGGTCTCGACCGTGCGCTTGATCGACCCGGACAGTTCCGAGACGGAATATTCCGTCAGGTTCGACGGCGAATCATTCTCAAAAAAGCTGCTCATGACTTTTTCTAACCGATGTTGCCGGAAATGCGGAGCCTAGCGCACAGCTCGCTCGATCGGAATCGATGGAAGAAAAGGATTATGCGCAGATTTAAAGTGCTGCTGCGTCCTTTGCGCGTCCCGCAGGAAACGCGGAACAGTAGCGCTTCATCAAACGTTAACCCTGTCGACAAAGCCTTTCTTAGCCATCCACGCGTAAACCTGTGCAAACTGGTTCTTGGTAAAGAGGATATGGATCGATGATATTCGTGACCGCCACGATCATCGGAATTGCCGCCGGCCTGCAGCGCTCGACGATATCAGCAATGCTCGGCGTGGCGCTGTTGAGCATCGCCTTCATGGCAGCCGTCGTCCTGTCCCTCGTCCCGCCTCCGCTGACGACCTTGTTTATCACCTTGGGCGGCTACAATCTCGGTTTCATCGGCTATCTCGTTGCCGCCGACAGCATGGAACACGGCCGCCGCGCCTAGATCGCACAGACGCTCCAGATTGCTATCTCAACACAATTCCGGACGGAAACCACCTCGCACTTTCCCGAGACTGGCGGGGAATCACTTCTGCGGTTTGAAATAGAAGAACTCCACATCCGATTTTGCCGATGCGGGGATGGGTTCCAGATAGGTCGGCACGCGGCCGGCGCTGAGCTGGGCGTAGAGGCCCTGAGGGTTCCGCTCTGACAACAGCCCCACCTGAGGATCGCCCTTGCAGAAGGCGACAAGTGTTACATGCGCCTCACGCAGAAGCACTTCAGCCTCCACCGGCTTTGCAAGGCCGATATGCAGCTCGGCCAGCATCCCATCCGGATCGCGATGATAGGGGCCGGAGAGGGTGCGATGCGGCGTGAAGCGCAGGAGCGGCGCTCCCATATTCGATGCGGCGGCTATGACCCCGGGTTGAAGACCAGCGATCGGCGCCAGCGCTTCTCGTGACGCGCAATCTGCCGTCTCTTCTGCCTTGGCCGGAGCGGCGACGCTGAAGCTGTTGACGACGCCCTTGTGAGCAAGCGCGCCGCCGACAGCCCACACAGCCGGCACCGACATCAATGCCGTGACCACATAGAAGAAGGCTGCTCCCACATCTTCGCTATCGGCCGCCGATATCCGGCGCAGCTCCGCCAGCAGCAATGCCAACGGCGGAATGGCCAGCAGATTGGAAAACTCCGCGCCACGGACCTGCACCAGCGTGATCGCCCAGTTGACGGCAATCAAGGCCATCAGCACCGCATGCAAGCGAACCCTGTCGCCACGCAGCATACGGAACGAGCAGACAATCATCGCAAGAAAACCTGTCGCGTAGAACGCGGCGAAAGTATCGGGCTGCGTGCGGAAGACCGAAAAGATCGACTGCGCCTCCGTCACCTTGCTGAGCCAAAGATCCACCAGCATCGGATCGAGATCGGCAAGCGGGTTACGCAGGCATTGCGGCGCGATTGCCACTACCGTGGCGAAGACCGCCGCGCCGATGGCCGCCAGCGCCACCATACGCCCAATTCGGGACAGACGGCTGGCGAAAAAGGCGGCCAGGAGAAGGCCCACGCAGCCGACGCTGACAATGCTATAGAAGCCAAGCGAGAGGTTGTCGCAGGTGACCATCGAATAGAGGCGTGGCGGCACCAGCGAGAAGAAGGCGCCCCCAACGGCAAGCGTCATCGTCAGCGCGAAGGCTTTTGCGGCCGGCGCAAATGCTTCGCCATCCCAAGCCCATAAACAGGCCACCGCCATGCAGGCGACAGCCACGAAGGGCGTCGTCTCCGCACCGATGCCGAGCTGGATGGCGAGGGCGACGGCAGCAATGGCGAAGCTGCGGGGCCTGTAGTTTTCATCGGCCAGCATGGCGACGGTAAGGGCGACAAGGCCGAGCTGGACGTTGTCGTGATCGATGGATCCCGGCACGAAACGCGGCGAGAACAGGATGAAAAACGTCGTCAGGATGAGCGAAAAATGCATGCCTTCGACGCCTGCGATGCGGCGGCCCATTAGGCTCATGAAGAACATCAGCGGCAGGATAAGCATCAATGGCCAGACAGTCAGCGCTGCGGCCTCGGCGCCTTCCGGCGAGAAGAACATCCGAAAGAAGACAATGAGGCCCGCGATCGGCAGATCGATGAAGCGCGACCAATGCATCAGCGTCCCGCCGTCAAGGCCGAGGCGGTACTGCATCATGTCGAACCAGCCCTGGCCGGCAAGGAAGTCTCGGACTTCGACCAGACGCATGGCGTCATCATTATCGGGGCCGACATAGTCAGTAAGGTGACGATGAATGACGAGCTGCGCGACGATGATGAGAATGCCGTAGATCAGCGGCACAAGGATGGGATGCGACCAACGTGACGACGCTTTCCTTGCCGCCGGAACTGCTTCAGACGACATCGCCAGCGTCTCCACCATGTAGATAAATCCTGTATTCGAAGGATGTTTGGAGAGCACGCTAACGCCTGCCCATCAAAAAAAAGTAAAGCTGATGCCGATAGCGATATTCTTCACGATAATGTTTTTCGCAGGGGCGACATCACGCCATTTTTTCTTCGCAAGCATAGCGTCTTATTAACAGCCAACGGGATAAGCTCTCGTCCGGATCGTCCATCAGGCCTCGACTTGATATCACGCGTAGGAACCGGCCAAGACCATGTGGAATGAGAAGCTGAACATCGCTGTTCTTCTGCCCTGCTATAATGAAGCGGCCACGATCGGCGATGTCGTTCGCGGCTTTCGTCAGGCGCTCCCGCATGCCAGCATCTATGTGTACGACAATAATTCCACCGACGGCACGGCGCTGCATGCCATGCTTGCCGGCGCGACCGTGGTGCGTGAACGCCGCCAGGGCAAGGGGCATGTCGTGCGACGCATGTTCGCCGACATCGATGCCGACATCTACCTCATGGCCGATGGCGATGGCACCTATGCGCCAGATGATGCAGAAGAGCTGATCCGCACGCTGCTGACCGAAGGCTCCGACATGGTGGTCGGCACGCGCCGCAATGTTCACAACGATGCCGGACGCCAGGGCCACGCCTTCGGCAACCGCATCTTCAACTGGCTCTATCGCACCATCTTCGGTGCTGATTTCACCGACATCTTCTCCGGCTACCGTGCCTTCTCGCGCCGCTTCGTCAAGAGCTTCCCGGCGGTGTCCGGTGGGTTTGAGATCGAGACGGAAATGTCCGTCCATGCCTCCCGGCTGAAGCTGCCCGTCAGCGAGCTGGAGCTCGATTACGGCCGACGGCCGGAAGGCTCGCATTCGAAGCTCTCCACCTTCCGCGACGGCTGGAAGATCCTCTGGATGTTTGCGATGCTGATGAAGGAAACCAGACCCTTCGCCTTCTTCGGCATTCTGGGCGCCATCTCCATGGAGCTCAGCATCGGCTTCTCAATCCCGGTTCTCATCGAATATTTCGAAACCGGTCTCGTATTGCGCATGCCGACCTGGGTGCTCTCCATGGCACTGATGATGATTTCCTTCATGCTGTTCACGGCCGGCTTGATCCTGGATTCCGTCGCCCGCGCCCGTGCGGAGCAGCTGCGCATTCACTATATGAGTCTGACAAAGCCGGCATCCGGCGAAATCGGCGACAGGCGGACAATCTCCATGGTGGAAATCGAAAAGCCGGCAAGCAGCCGCAAGAAAAGGCCCAAGGCTGCATGAAGAAGCTCTTTCGCTTCCTGCTCGCTGGTAGTGTCGGCTTCGTGGTCGATGCCGGCGTGTTGCATCTGCTGCTTTGGTATACACCCGTTGGTCCGTTTATCGGACGGGCACTCTCGATACCCAGCGCATTGCTCGCCACATGGATCCTCAACCGCAAATTCACCTTCGGTCGCTCCGACCGTTCGCTGGCGGCCGAAGGTTTCCGCTATGGTTCGGTCGGTCTGACGTCTGCGGTGCTGAACTATGCCCTGTTCAGCTCGCTACTGATGACCGAGCCATCGTTGCGGCCGATCATTGCTTTGACGCTCGGCTCGGCGGCGGCGACGGCGTTCAGCTTTTTCGGCTATTCACGCTTCGTCTTCCGCCACCGGCAAAATCCCTGAGATCTTCGCTCAGACGGTTTCCCAGCCATCCTTCTCGCTGGCGCGATAGATGGCGTCAATGACCTTCTGATTGAGCTTCGAGCTTTCCAGCGGCACGATCTCCGCACCTTCACCGAGTGCTGCGGAAGCAAAGGCTTCCGCTTCGCGCTTGTACTGGCGGCTGTCGGGGAAACGGAAAATCGTCGATTCCGAATGGCCGCGATTGGTCAGTTCCAGCTCCTCTGCGCCATAACGATCGGCGTTGAAGGGCGACTTTACCTCGATGAAGCCTTCCGTGCCGTGGAAGACCATGACCTGGCGATTGGCCATCTGCGTCGAGATGTAGAAAGTCATTTCGAAATCACCGAAATCGGCCTTGACGCTGGAATAGATGTCGGTGCCGAATTCCGGATCGCGCTCGGTCACCGCCTGGATGCGCAGCGGCTCGCGGCCGGTGACAAAACGGGTGCTGATCGTCGGGTAGACGCCGATATCGGGCAGACCACCGCCGCCGAGCGACGGGATATTGCGCATGTTGCCGGCATCGCGGTTGAAATAGGTGAAGGCTCCCTGGATATGGCGCAGGCGACCGATGGCGCCATCGGCGAGCAGCGAACGGACCTTCCGCCACACCGGCGCATAGGTGACCATGTAAGCCTCGGTCACCAGCACCTTGTTGCGGTCGCGGGCTGCAATCAAACTGTCGATTTCATCCGCTTTCAGCGCAATCGGCTTTTCGCAGAGCACATGCTTGCCGGCATCGGCAGCCTTGATCGTCCACTCGACATGCTGCGAAGTTGGCAGCGGAATGTAGACGGCATCGATGGTATCGGAGGCGAGCATTTCCTCGTAGGAACCGAAGGCGTGCGGCACGGAGAAGCGGTCGGCCATCTGCCGGGCACGATCGAGATCACGGCTGGCGATTGCCGTGACGACACAATTTTCCGCGTCCTGAATGGCCGGCACCACCAGGTCGCGACCGATTTTTGCCGTCGATAGAATTCCGAAACGCAACATGATCTTTCTCCCGAAGCATTGTCCCGAGGCGAACGGCCGCACAGCGATGGTCGCGACACGGCCTTCCAGCGGGATCCCTTGTCAATACGGTGGATGGAGAGCGAAACGAGGCCATTCCGCTCCAGACGAAATCGACTGCAACCTTATTCGGCCGGTGCAGACGGCGCAACGGTTTGAGGCAATGATTGCTCAAGGACATCGAGCCAAATGGCCTCAAGGCATGTCCGGATCTGTCCTCTTTCTGTCCGATAGGTGGCTTTCGTAGCTTTTGACTGGCGCTTAGTTTCGGCTATCCTTCAATCACAGGAGATACGAAAATGTCCCATGCCGACACCGCGCTGCTCGTCATCGATGCCCAGGAATCGTTTCGCCAGCGTCCCTACTGGCGGGCAGACGACCTGCCTACCTTCACCAACCGCCTGCAGGCGCTGATCGATGGTGCCAAGGCCAAGGGCATCCCCGTTGTCCAGATATTCCATGTCGACGACGATCCGCATTTCAGCCTGGAGAGCGGCTACGTGCGCAAGCTCGATGAAATCTCCCTGGAGGCCGATGCGGTATTCCACAAAGCTCGCCATTCGGCCCTCGTCGGCTCCGGGCTGGATGTCTGGCTGGTGGCGAACGGCATCCGCAAGGTGATCGTCTCGGGCATTCGCACGGAGCAATGCTGCGAGACGACGACGCGACATGCATCCGATCTTGGCTACGAAGTCGACTATGTGACCGAGGCGACGCTGACCTTCCCGATGACGCATGCTTCGGGCACGGTCTTCAGCGTCGACGATATCAAGAAGCGCAGCGAGCTGGTGCTGTCAGGCCGTTTCGCCCGCATCGCGACGGTCGAGGAAGCGCTTGCCGGTGCCCCGATCCGGAGTGCTGCATGAGCCATAACGACAGGTACCTCCAACGCCGGATCATTCCCGTCTACGTCCTTCTGCCGCCCTATACGCTGCTGATGGATGTGGCCGGGCCGGTGGAGGTGCTGCGCCGCGCCAATATCGAACAGGACGATGTCCTGTTCGATTATCGCTTCATCGCTGCCCAGCCGTCGCAAACGACCTCGGTCGGGTTGACGCTCACCAATCTCGCCCCTCTGCCGGATCACATTCCAGACGGTGCCTATGTCATCATATCCGGCAGCGTCACGCCGCCTGACGATGCCGAGGACGTCGAGCCCGAAACCGACACGCTGGCGCGCTGGCTGGCGGGCGTCATCCGCCCGGGCATCACCCTCGTCACCATCTGCTCCGGCGCGGTGATCGCGGCCCGTGCCGGTCTGATGGACGGCTATGCCTGCACTACTCACTCCGCCTGCCTCGACGAGGTCCGGCACCATGCCCCGACTGCGCGCGTGCTCGACAACCGGCTCTATGTCGAAGATCGGGAACGCTATTCCAGCGCCGGCATCACCACCGGCACCGACCTGATGTTGCACCTCGCCTCCAAACTGACCTCGCCGATGACAGCTTTGACTATTGCTCGCCATATGGTCGTCTACATGCGGCGCACCGGTGCCGAGCCGCAGCTTTCGCCTTGGCTCAGCGGCCGAAACCATGTGCATCCCGCCATCCACCGCGTTCAGGATGCGATCATGGCCGATCCCGCTCACAGCTGGTCGCTCGCCGAGCTTGCCGGCATTGGCGCCATGAGCGCACGGCATATTTCACGCCTGTTCCAGGAACATGCGGACCTGTCGGTGACGGCCTATGTCAATCTGATGCGCGTGACGTTGGCGCGGGATGTGCTCGCCAATTCGCGGCTCGACATGGAGCGCGTGGCGGAAAAATCCGGCTTCGCTTCTCCAAGGCACATGCGGCGCGTCTGGTCGAAATACAATACGCTGCCGCCAAGCCACTATCGGCGCACGACGCCGGAATAAAGAAATCGTTAGTGGAGTTTCACTGGCCGTAGCGCTAGCCTGCCTTGTCCCTTCCGTCCGGCGCCTCTGACGCCGGCTTCCCGCTCAATTGATTTGGAGAGATATCATGGACCTGCGCAAGCTTGGACGAACCGATCTTTTGGTCGCCCCTATCGTTTTCGGCGGCAATGTCTTCGGCTGGACGGCCGATGAGAAGACTTCCTACGCATTGCTCGACGCCTTCTTCGACGCCGGCTTCAACACGATCGACACGGCCGATGTCTATTCGAGCTGGGTTCCCGGCAATAAGGGCGGCGATTCCGAGGAGATCATCGGCAAATGGCTGAAGCAGGGCCGCATCGCCCGCGACAAGGCCATCATCATCACCAAGGTCGGCTCGGAGATGGGCCCTGGCAGGAAGGGCCTCAAGGCAAACTACATCCTCGAAGCCGTCGAAGCCTCGTTGAAGCGGCTGCAGACCGATCACATCGATCTCTATCTGTCGCATTGGCCGGATCCCGAGACGCCGCATGAGGAATCGCTTGCCGCCTATGCCAAGCTGAAGGAGCAAGGCAAGATCCGCCATGTCGGCTGCTCGAACCTTGATGCGACGCAATTGCAGGCATCGCTCGATGCCGCCGCCAAGGCCGGCCTGCCGCGCTACGACGTGCTGCAGCCGGAATATAATCTCTATGCCCGCGCCAGCTTCGAAGGCCCGCTGGCGGATCTCTGCGTCAAAGAAGATATCGGCGTCATCACCTATTTCAGCCTCGCGGCCGGCTTTCTGACCGGCAAATACCGCACCAAGGCGGATACGGAAGGCCGCGCTCGCGAAAACCGGGTCTCGGCCTATCTCGACGACAAGGGTCTGCGCATTCTCGCGGCACTCGATACGGTTTCGGCCGAAACCGGCTCGAAGCCTGCCGAGGTCGCGCTCGCCTGGCTGCTGCGCAAGCGCGGCGTCACCGCACCGATCGCCAGCGCCACTAGCCTTGGCCAACTCGACGCGATAATCAACTCGGCGAAGCTTTCGCTTTCCGATGAAGCCATGCGCCTGCTCGACAAAGCCGGCGAATAAACCGAGGCAGGCCGATGACCGTGACGATCCGAGATGCCAGACCCGAAGACGAAGCGCGCTGGCGCAAGCTTTGGGACGGATATCTGGCATTTTACGGCGTCACCATCGCGCCTGACATCACCGATGCGACCTGGCGCCGGGTCTTCGATCCGGCGTCGACCATCTTCATGCGGGTCGCCGAAGTCGACGGCGAGGTGAAAGGCTTCACGCTCTGCCTGACACATGAAGGCACATGGACGCGCGCGCCGGACTGCTATCTGGAAGACCTGTTCGTCGACGAAAGCGCCAGAGGCCACGGCGTCGGCCGGGCGCTGCTGGACGATCTCGTCGACCTCTGCAAGAAAAACGGCTGGGCGCGCCTCTATTGGCATACGGACGAAACCAACGCGACCGCCCGCAAGCTCTATGACACCTACGTCAAGAGCGACGGCCATATCCGCTACCGCGTTAATATCTAGCTGTGAATTGGGACGATCTAAACATCACAATCAACGACTGACACCGTCACTTGCAGGTCTAAACCTGCATTAGCGATGGTTGATAACTCAGAATTAGGCAGCTTCAATGTATAGCCTGCGTCAGATTGCTCGCGGCTAATGCAAACGAATATATCCGCGTAGGCACTTTCTATGCCCGGCACGGATGAAATTCTTGAGAAGTTTTCTCCGAGGGCACCCGTCAATTTCTTGAGTATGTCATCTATATCGTCGTCTGCAAGCGGCACGGACAACGTCCACATTCCTGTTTTTGCGCTTACAGACGCTCCGCTGCTCAGGCGCCTTTCCTCACCGGATGTCCAACTTGCATCCGGCTTGATTCCCAGAAGCTCCGTCACTCGCCGTGGGTCAAGGTTATCGCCATGCATGTATATAGCGACCGAGCCTATTCTTTGCGCTTCACTCACCCAAATACCCAATCATTTCGCCATTCCGATCTACAGCATATGCCAATTCCGATTCAAAAACTGCGAGCACTTTTGCCGGAATTCATCTGAGCTTCGGAAACCCCTCATAGAGAGCGGAATGATCGCCCTCCCAGTTCGCCATGCCACGCTTGGTGAGCATGCCGCGCGGGCTGACAAAGCTCTGGATGCTCCGCATCGGCCGCTCGTGCCACTGGATGTTGAAGGCCCATAGTTTCGGAAAGAAGCACAGCGAAGCGTAAGGCAGATGGTCGTGGATCCACCAGGCGAGTTTCTGCCAATCGCCCTCCTGGCTCTGATGGTCGATCAGCCAGGGCACGACGATGCAGACGGCGGCGCCCATGCAGCCATCGAGATCGCGCATGTCCCAGATGTGATGGGCGGCGGTATGAGGATTGGTCGAGCAATTCAGCCCGTTCTTGTTGCCGAAGGCATTCACCTCGGGCGAGCGGTAGCCTGAACGGATATGTAGCCGGCCAAAGGTCGCCTCCAATGGTTCCAGCAATTCCTCGCACAGTCTTCGGCCCGACTCGATCGCCAGATCGGGGTCTTCGGGAATATTGGGAATGCGATAGAAATCAGCAATTTCCGAATGCAGGAAATCGCGGAAGAAGAAATTCTTCGACAGCCTGACGCGGCCGAGCTCCTCCAAGCCCTTCATCGACCCCGGTTTTCTCATCGTCTCAACTCCTTCTTCCGTCCATCCGACCAGTGCAGACCAGATATCGCATGGAAGCCACCCGATTTCTGTCAGCAGTGCCGATCATTGGCCGGATCGGCGACGACGCCCTCTCGTCATGGCCCGGTATATTTGAAGAAATCGATGAAGGCTCGCAGTGCCGGGCGCATCTGGCGGCGGCTCGGATAATAGATGCAGAAGCCCGGATAGGGTGGGCACCAATCCTCCAGCACGCGGATCAGGCTGCCGTCCTCCAGTTCCTGCTTGACGCGGATGTCGAACAGATAGGACAGGCCCGCACCGTTCAGTGCCGCCAGAACCGCAAGCCGATCCTCGATGACGATCAAGGGACCATCGATGGCGACGATCAGCTCGCGGCCGTCCTTCTCGAACTCCCATCGATAAATCGAGCCATCGGTGAAGCGCCGCTTGATGCAGCGGTGATGCACGAGATCGCGCGGATGGAGCGGCTTCGGATTTTTCGCGAAATAGGCTGGAGAGCCGGCGATCACGGTGCGTATATCAGGCGAGACCTTTACCGCGATCATATCGCCCTCGATGCTCTCCTCCAGCCGGATGCCGGCATCGAAGCCCTCCTTGACGATATCGCTGAAGCCGTCCTCGTTGGCGATCTCCAGCGTAATGTCCGGATAGGTGTTGAGGAAATCGCCGAGCCGCGGCGCCATCAGCAGGTCCGAGGCAAAGCGCGGGGCGGTGATGCGCAGAGTGCCGGCCGGGCGGCCGCGGGTGGCAAGCGTATCTTCCAGCGCGATATCGATCTCTTCCAGCGCCGGCGCCAGCCGCTGCAGCAGCGCCTCGCCCTCCTCCGTCGGCAACACGCTGCGGGTGGTGCGCGCCAGCAGCCGCACGCCGAGGCTTGCCTCGAGGCTGGAGACGGCATGGCTGACCGCCGACGGCGCGATCGACAATTCCTTGCCGGCGGCGCGGAAGCTGCGATGGGCGGCCACGGCGGCAAACACCGCCAATTGAGAGAGCTGGGTCCTGTTCATTGATCTAAATTATAGAACAGGTTGTGAGAATTTGCATGGATTTTCATTCATTATGCCGAGACCTAGTTTGAACCTGTCGGCCGGCCTTGAGGCCCGCCACCGATCCAACAAGGTTCAAAAGGAACGCGATTATGAAAACCCGCAAGCTTGGCAAGGATCTCACCGTTTCCGCCGTCGGGCTCGGCTGCATGGGCATGAGCTTCGCCTATGGAGCGACTGACGACAACGAATCCGTCAAAGCGCTTCATCGTGCCGTCGAGCTCGGCGTCACTTTTTTCGACACCGCCGAAACCTACGGCCCCTTCACCAATGAGGAGCTGCTTGGTCAGGCATTGAAGCCTGTTCGCGACAGCGTGGTCATCGCCACGAAGTTCGGTTTCAAGCTCGACCACACAAAAACCGGTCTTGCCGCCATGATCGGCGTCGACAGCCGTCCGGAGCATGTCAGGGACGTCGCCGAGGCCTCCCTGAAGCGGCTTAACACCGATGTCATCGACCTCTTCTACCAGCATCGCGTCGATCCGAACGTGCCGATCGAAGATACGGTCGGTGCCATGGCGGAGCTGGTGAAAGAGGGCAAGGTGCGGGCGCTGGGTCTCTCGGAAGCCAGTGCCGCCACCATCCGCCGCGCCCATGCGGTGCATCCGATCGCTGCCGTGCAGAGCGAATATTCACTCTGGAGCCGCGATCCGGAGGAAGAGGCGCTCGCCACCTGCCGCGAACTCGGCATCGGCTTCGTACCTTATAGCCCGCTCGGCCGCGGCTTCCTGACGGGCGCGATCCGCAAGGTGGACGACTTGGCCGACGACGATTTCCGCCGCAACCTGCCACGCTTCCAGGGTGAAAATTTCGACGCCAATGCGGCGCTGGTCGCCAGGCTCGAGGCCCTTGCCAAAGAAAAGGGCGTCACGGCGGCACAACTGGCGCTCGCATGGGTGCTCTACCAGGGCGACGACATCGTCCCGATCCCTGGCGCCCGCAAACTGCACCATATCGAGCAGAACGCGGCCGCCGCCGATATCGTGCTTTCACCGCGCGAGGTGGAAGAGCTTGGCGCGATCATCCCGCTCGAAAGCGTCGCCGGCAAGCGCTACAGCGATGCGTCTCTCGCCATGACGAATATATGACGAATTGACCGCCTCTCCTGTCTAAACAGAGACACCGGCCATCACGGCCGGTGTCATTTTGGGGTTGAAAATAAAAGTGAAGCCTCACCAGCGACCGCAAGAACATGCGAATCGCCTGATTTACAGGCTCTTTCAACTTCCTAGACAAATCGTCATGGGCGCAAAGCGCATGCCAGAGCTCGACGCTCGGTTGACAAACGGGTCCGAAATTTGAAGATTGCCGCCAATCAAAACGGGCAGCGTTGGGAGGACTTATGTCTAAGCGCGCGTTTATCGGCTTCTCCGCTTTTCTTCTCGCCACTTTCGCATCCCTCAGCCCTTCGGCGGCCGCGGATGTCAAGCGCCAGGTGGTCACCACCAAGGACGGCGATTACTTCGGCTTCGACCTGCGCACCGAGCAGAATGTGACGCTGGACCAGTGCTCCGCCTCCTGCATCGGCGACAAGTCCTGCAAGGCCTTCACCTACAATCCCAAGGTGAAGTGGTGCTTCATGAAGTCCGACTTCAACCAGCTCAACAGTTTCCCGGGCGCCATCGCCGGCAAGATCGTCGAGACTGCGGCCGCCAACGAGCCCGATATCGGCGCGGCACCAGCCCTCCCCTTCCTCTCCGAGGACTTCGTTCAAAGCGCGCGCGATGCGAAAAGCACGCTGACGCTCGGCGACGAGTTGAAGGGCCAAGGCGTCGAAAGCCTGATAGCCCTCGGTCGCATCGAATTGACGTCCGGGAATGTCGAGAATGCCTTGAACGCATTCCAGGGCGCCCTGTCGCTCAGCCCCGACAATGGCGATCTGTGGATCGAAATGGCGCGGGCCGCCAACACGGTTACCAACGATACCGCCGTTGGCACCAAAGCCGCCTACGCGGCGCTCAACGGCTACCAGCTGACCCGCACGACGAGCAGCCGCGCCGACGCGCTTGCCGTTCTCGCTGAAGCGCTGAAGAACGCGCAGAACTATCGCCCGGCGCTCAACGCCTACAAGGCAAGCCTCAATCTCGTCAGCTCCGCCGCAGTCCAGGCCGCCTATGACGATCTGCGTGCCCGCCAGGGCTTCCGCGTCTCCGGCAACACGCTCGACAATGACAATGCGTCACCACGCGCCTGCGTGCAGTTCTCCGAAAAGCTGGTGAAGAGCGGCGTCGACTATACGCCTTTCGTCACCGTCAATGGCGCAGCACCGAAGGGCGTCGATGCCAAGGACAACCAGATCTGCGTCGAAGGCCTGGAATTCGGCCAGCACTACCGCGTTTCGCTGCGTGCCGGTCTCCCCTCCTCGGTCGGTGAAAACCTTCCGGCGCAGGTCAATGTCGATGTCTACGTCAAGGACCGCACGGCGTCGCTGCGCTTCACCGGCGACAATTTCGTGCTGCCCTCCACGGCGCGGCGCGGCATTCCGATCGTCTCGGTCAATGCCACCACGGCCAATCTCAAGCTCTATCGCATCGGCGATCGCAACATTGCGCAGCTCCTCAACAACTCGCAGTTCCTGACGCAGATGGACAGCTACAGCGCCCAGACGATCCAGGACACCAATGGTGAACTGGTCTGGCAGGGCTCGATCGATATCCAGCAGGAGCTCAACAAGGACGTCGCCACCAGCTTCCCGGTCGATGAAGCGCTGCCGAAGCGCAAGCCGGGCGTCTATGTGCTGACGGCCGTTGCCCCCAATAGCGGCGGCCAGGAATGGGATCCGCAGGCAACGCAATGGTTCGTGGTGTCGGATATCGGCGTCACCACCTATGCCGGCACGGACGGGCTCAATGTCTTTGCCCGCTCGCTCGCCAGCGCCAAGCCGCTCGCCGGCGTGCAGCTGCAGCTGCTTGCCAAGAACAATGAAGTCCTAGGCACCGCGAAGACTGATGACAATGGCCGCGCAGTCTTCAGCGCCGGCCTGATGCGCGGTACGGCGGGTATGACACCGGCGGTCATCACCGCTCAGAACGGCGACCAGGATTATGTCTTCCTCGACATGACGCGCGCCGGCTTCGATCTTTCCGACCGCGGCGTTGCCGGCCGGACCGCGCCCGGCGCGATCGACCTGCTGACATGGACTGAGCGCGGCATCTACCGCGCCGGCGAGACGGTGCATGCCTCTGCGCTTGCCCGCGACGTCAGCTCGACAGCGGTCGAAAACCTGCCGCTCACCTTCGTCTTCCTGCGCCCCGATGGCGTCGAGGACCGCCGCATCGTCACCGATGGCGGCAAGCTTGGCGGCTACACTGTCGACATGCCGCTGCAGCAGACCTCGATGCGCGGCACCTGGACGATGAATATCTACACCGACCCGAAGGGCGCCTCCATCGGCTCGCAGACCTTCCTCGTCGACGACTTCGTGCCCGACCGCATCGAATTCGACATGAAGAGCGACGCCAAGGAGATCGAAGTCGGCCAGCCGACACCTGTCAATGTCGACGGGCGCTATCTCTATGGCGCGCCGGCAGCCGGCCTTAGCCTTGCGGGCGAAGTGACGCTGAAGCCAACCCGGCAAAGCGATGCCTACAAGGGCTATCAGTTCGGCCTCGCCGACGAGGGCGCCGGCAAGGACAATAATGACGGCGACGATAGCAGCAGCGGTGACAGCAAGGCGGAGAGCACACAGGTGCCGCTGGAAGACCTGCAGGCGCTCGACGAAAACGGCAAGACCACCTTCGACGTCACCATCAACGATATTCCTTCGACCACGCAGCTTCTGAACGCCAACATCACCGTGCGCATGCAGGAAGCCGGCGGCCGCGCCGTCGAGCGCTCGCTGACGCTGCCGGTCAAATCAGATGGCCCGCGCATCGGCATCAAGCCGCAATTCGACGGCGATCTCGGCGAAAACTCTGTCGGCAACTTCCATGTTATCGGCGTCGACGCGAATGGCCAGAAGCAGGCCATGCAAGGCCTGACGTGGAAGCTGCTCAGCGTCCAGCGCGACTATCAATGGTATCGCTCCGGCAATGGCTGGAAATATGAGCCGATCATGTCCACCAAGCAGGTGGCTGTCGGCACGGTCAACGCCACGACCGATGGCGGAACGATTTCCGTGCCCGTCACCTGGGGCCGCTACCGGCTGGAAGTTTCGAGCGCCGATGCGAGCGGCCCGGAATCGAGCGTCGAATTCAACGCCGGCTGGTATGTCGCTTCCACCTCCACGGAAACGCCGGACGCGCTGGAGATTGCACTCGACAAGCAGAGCTACAAGATCGGCGATATCGCCAAGCTGAAGGTGACCTCGCGCTATGCCGGCCAGTTGATGGTGACGGCCGGTGCCGAGACGCTGATCTCGGTCAACAATGCCGATATCGGTGCCACCGGCGGCGAGGTCGATATTCCCGTGACAGCCGATTGGGGAGCCGGCACCTATCTGACCGCCACCCTGTTCCGGCCCGGCGATGCCCAGGAAAGCCGCATGCCGATGCGCGCCATCGGCATCAAATGGGCGCCTGTCGATCCCGGTGAGCGCAAGCTGCAGATCGCGCTCGATGCGCCGGCCAAGACGCTGCCACGCCAGCCTTTGAGCGTTGCCGTGCAGGTTTCCGGCGCCGGCGCCAATGAAGACGCCTATGTCACGGTTGCCGCCGTCGATGTCGGCATCCTCAACCTGACGCGCTACCAGCCGCCGGCACCGGATGACTGGTACTATGGCCAACGCCAGCTCGGCCTCGAAATCCGCGACATCTACGGTCGCCTGATCGACGGCTCGCTCGGCGCGACGGGCAAGCTGCGCACCGGCGGTGACGGCGGACAGGCAGCCTTGCAGGCAAGCCCGCCGACGGAAAAGCTGGTCGCCTTCTTCTCCGGCCCTGTCAAGCTGGATGCCAGCGGCAAGGCGAATGTCAGCTTCGACATTCCGCAGTTCAACGGCACGGCACGCCTTATGGCCGTTGCCTGGTCGAAGGCTGGCGTCGGGCACGCGACCCAGGATGTGATCATCCGCGACCCGGTCGTCGTCACCGCGAGCCTGCCGAAGTTCCTCGCCCCTGGAGACAAGGCCAATCTGCGGCTCGACGTCGCCAACACCGATGCCCCTGCCGGCGACTATACGCTTGCGGTCACTGGCAACAGCGCCGTGACCGTGGATGCGAGCGCCACGCAGCAGACGATCAAGCTGGAGGCCGGCGGCAAATACAACATCACCCTGCCGCTGACGGGCGGACAACCCGGTGCCGGCACGGTCGCGATCAAGCTCTCGAATGCTTCGGGACTATCGCTCGATCAATCGGTCGATATCCCCGTTCGCCCGGCGCAGCTGCCGGTCACCGAACAGCGGGTCATCGCGCTTGCCCCCGGCAAGAGCCTGACCGTCAATGCCGATCTTCTCGCCGACAGCGTGCTGCCCGGTGCCTCGGTCAGCGTCAACGTCAGCCGCTCCAGTGCCTTCGACGTGCCGGGCCTGCTGATGAGCCTCAGCCGCTATCCCTATGGCTGCGCCGAACAGACCGCGAGCGGCGCCTTGCCACTCCTCTATTTCAGCGACATGGCGGTCAAGAACGGCCTTGCCGACGACGGCGAAATCCGCAAGCGCGTACAGGATGCCATTTATCGTGAACTGTCCTATCAGTCCTCGACCGGCAGCTTCGGCCTCTGGGCTCCCGGCTCCGGCGATCTCTGGCTGGACTCCTACGTGACCGATTTCCTCACCCGGGCCCGCGAGCAGAAGTATACCGTGCCGGATCAGGCGATGGTGCAGGCGCTGGAAAACCTCCAGAATTCGCTGAGCGCCAATACCAACGTCAAGGACAATGGCAACGAGATCGCCTATGCGCTCTACGTGCTGGCGCGCAACAAGAAGGCGTCGATCAGCGATCTGCGCTACTACGCCGACACGATGCTGAACGACTTCCAGACGCCGCTCTCCAAGGCGCATCTGGCCGCGGCGCTGGCGCTCTACGGAGACGCGCAGCGCTCGCGCAACATCTTCATCGATGCATTGCAGATGTCGCAGAAGGCGGTGGCCACGAAGGTCAGTTTCGTCCGCTCCGACTATGGTTCGTCGCTTCGAGATGGTGCCGCGGTGCTGGCGCTTGCCGCCGAAAGCCGTCCGGTTCCGCCGATCATTCCGGATCTGGCTGGTGTCGTCGCCAAGGATTGGCAGACGAAGAAATATACCAGCACCCAGGAGCAGACCTGGATGCTGCTGGCAGCTCGCGCGCTGCAGAACGGCGATGACGGGCTGATGCTCGACGTCAACGGCGCCGCCCACACCGGCACCTACATGGCGCAGATGACGGGCGACGCCCTGGTGGGCCATCCGCTGACCGTCACCAACACCACGCGCCAGCCGCTGTCTGCGGCCGTGACCACGGTCGCGGCTCCCGTCGCTCCGCTGCCGGCCGGCGGCAACGGCTTCAAGATCGAGCGCAAGTACTACACGCTCGACGGCGAGGAGGCGAACGTCACCCAGGCGCAGCAGAACGAACGCTATGTTGTCGTGCTGCATGTGACCGAAGACAATGACTGGCCGCAGCGCCTGCTTGTGACCGATCTGCTGCCTGCCGGCTTCGAGATCGACAATCCGAGCATCGTCAACAGCGCTCAACTGTCGAACTTCGACTTTCTCAGCGACATTCAGCCGGCTCATGTCGAGTTCCGCAGCGACCGCTTCGTCTCGGCCTTCGATCAGGCCGCTGGCGCCGACCGCGACCTGACCTTCGCCTATGTCGTGCGCGCCGTGACCCCCGGCGTCTACGATCATCCGGCTGCAACCGTCGAGGACATGTATCGTCCGCAGTTCTCCGCCCGCACGGCGATGGGCCGCATGGAGGTGCTGGCTGCACAGAAGTAAGAGCCGTCATGAAGACGCGATGGAAGATTGCGATTGGCTTTGGAGCCACGGCCTTGACGGCGGTGGCGCTGGTCTTCGGCCTTGAGGCCGCGGACCGCGCCTATCCACCGCCGCTGGACAATGCCCGCGTCGTCTCCGCCGAAGTGCTTGATGCCAATGGCGACTTGCTGCGTGCCTTCGCCACGCCCGAGGGACGCTGGCGGCTGAAGACCGAGGTTTCCGACGTCGACCAGCAATATCTGCGCATGCTGGTCGCCTATGAAGACCGCCGCTTCTACGATCACCACGGCGTCGACCCGATGGCGATCGGCCGCGCCTTCCTCCAGCTCGTCACCCATGGCCGCATCGTCTCCGGCGGTTCCACGCTTTCCATGCAGGTGGCCCGCCTGATCGAGCCACGCAGCCAGCGGTCGATGACGGCGAAGCTTCTGCAGGTCGTCCGCGCCATCCAGATCGAACGGCGGCTCAGCAAGGAGCAGATCCTCGATCTCTACCTGACGCATGCGCCCTATGGCGGCAATCTGGAGGGCGTTCGGGCCGCGAGCCTTGCCTATTTCGGCAAGGAGCCGCGACACCTCACCGTGGCGCAGTCAGCCTTGCTGGTAGCGCTACCCCAGCTGCCGGAAAAGCGGCGGCCTGACCGCAACTTCGCAACCGCACAAGCAGCCCGCCACCGCGTGCTGGAACGCGCCGCCGTCGCTACCATCATCGGCGAGGGGGAAGCCGAACGCGCCGCGCTGACGCCCATACCCGCCGGACGGCGGCAACTGCCCGCCTATGCAGCCCATCTGGCCGAACTGGCGCTGAAGAAGCAACCCGGCGTCATCCAGCACCGAACCACGCTACGGCGCAGTGTCCAGCAGGGGCTGGAAGCCGTTGCCGATGCGGCCGCAAAGCGGCTTGGACCGAAGGTATCCGTCGCCATGGTGATGGCCGATGCCAAGACCGGTGAGATCATCGGCGAAGTCGGCTCGGCCAACTACTTCGATTCCGGCCGTTCGGGCTGGATCGACATGACCCGCATACTGCGCTCCCCCGGCTCGACGCTGAAACCCTTCATCTATGGTCTCGCTTTCGAGCAAGGCTACGTGGCGCAGGAGACGATCATCGAGGATCGCCCGGCCGATTTCTATGGCTACCGTCCGCGCAATTTCGACATGAGCTATCAGGGCGATGTCAGCGTGCGCCAGGCGCTGCAGCTGTCGCTCAACGTACCAGCCGTCCGCCTGCTCGACGCCGTGGGTCCGACGCGGCTGCTGGTGCGCTTCCGTCGCGCCGAGGTGAAGCCGATGCTGCCGCCGAACGAAGCCCCAGGCCTTGCCATCGGCCTTGGCGGTGTCGGCATTACGCTGAAGGATCTCGTGCAGCTCTATGCCGGGCTTGCCAATCGCGGCAAGCCGATGCGGATCGGTGACGGGGTTCAGGACCAACCGGGTCCGATCGACAGCGAGCCGTTGATGGAGCCGGTCGCGGCCTGGAACATCACTGACATTCTCTCCGATATTATCGCGCCGCGCGGCAGCAAGCAGCTCGGCATCGCCTACAAGACCGGCACGAGCTACGGCAATCGCGATGCATGGTCGATCGGCTATGACGGCGCACACGTGCTCGGCGTCTGGGTCGGCCGTCCTGACAATGGCGCCGTGCCGGGACTGGCGGGCTATGTTTCGGCAGCACCCATCCTGTTCGAAGCCTTTGCCAAGTCGGGCGTGGCCATCACACCCTTCCCGCCGCCTCCCATGGGTGCGGTGCGCATTTCCGCGACCGAGCTGCCGATCAGCCAGCGGCGCTTCTCCGTGACCGCCGCAGGGCTGCTGGCGGCTTCGAACCGGGAGCCTGCGCCGCAGATCGTCTATCCGCCGGAAGGGGCGCGCGTCGATCTCGGCGCCAGCGGCGGTGCGAGCCAGATCACACCGCTGGCGCTGAAGCTGCAGGGAGGACGCGCTCCGTTCCGTTGGCTCGCCAATGGCAAGCCGCTGCCGGATCTGTCTCGCCGCCGCACCAATCAATGGACGCCTGACGGTGCGGGATATTCGACGCTCACCGTCATCGATGCGGCCGGACGCGCCGCCAGCGTACGGGTTTTCGTCGAGTAGAGGCGTCAAATCATCGCGATCATGCCATCGCCTTTTTGTCAGCCGGCAGCGTCCATGCTATCTTAGGCATGACTCAAATGAGGAATGGCGAGATGTCGGAAGAGCAGGCAATCCGCGCGGTTGTTCACCTCTATGTCGATGGCATGGCATTCGCGAATGAGCCCGCGCTGCGAAAGGCTTTCCATCCACGAGCCCAAATCATCGGCAATTATCAGGGCGCAGTCGAATGGATGACACGGGATGAATTCATCTCGGCAATCGTCGAGGAAGGCAGCGCTCCGCCCGGCACCATACCGCTGATGGACATCGAGCTGATCGACATCGAAGGCGATGCGGCTAGCGTGAAGGTCGTCGACGAATTCGCAGGGATGCGCTTTTCGGACTATCTATCGCTGGTGAAGATCGATGGGCGGTGGAGTGTGGTGAACAAGGTCTATCATCTGCATCGGTGATGTGTTTCGAGGCTGCTCCGTCTATGCCGAGCCTCTGATACCCCCCTCTGTCCCTTCCGGGACATCTCCCCCACATGGGGGGAGATTGGTAACTCGCGGCATTATCTTGCCCCAAGCTGATATCGCATCTGTTGAAATCGAAGCTTCTGCTTTAACGAAGGCGTGCGTCGAACTCCCAACGATCTCCCCCCATGTGGGGAAGATGTCACGACAGTGACAGAGGGGGGTGACGCGCCCTCCGCGAACTCAGCAGCAGCAGATTAACCGCGCAGCACCCCACCCGTCGACTTCGTCACATTGGCGACGATCTTCTGCGTCAGTGCCTCGAAATCCTCGTCCGTCAGCGTGCGCTCGGCCGGCTGGATCTGCACTTCGATGGCGATCGACTTCTTGCCCTCGCCGAGCGATGCGCCTTCGAAGATGTCGAAGACGTTGACGCCGGTCACCAGCTTGCGGTCGGCACCGACGGCAGCGCGGATGACTGCACCGGCTTCCACCGACTTGTCGACCACGAAGGCGAAGTCACGCTTGACGGCCTGGAAGGGAGAAAGCTCCAGCGCCGGCTTGGTGCGGGTTGCCTTCTTCTTCGGCTCGGGCATGGCGTCGACATAGACTTCGAAGCCGGCGAGAGCGCCCGACACGTCGAGCGCTTCCAGCGTCTTCGGATGGAATTCGCCGAAATAGCCGAGCACGACCTTCGGCCCCATCTTGATGGTGCCGGACCGGCCCGGGTGATACCAGGCGGGGCCACCCTGCTCGATCTGGATATTGGTCATCGGCAGGCCGCAGGCCTCGATGACGGCGAGCGCATCGGCCTTGGCATCGAAAACGTCAACCGGCTTGCCACCGCCCTTGGCAGCGTTCGACCACATGCGGCCGGCGCCGGCGAGCGTTGCCGTACCACGGCGGATACCGCCTGCGACGCGACGCTGGCCTTCGGGCGTATCGTTCTCATAGGTGCCGGACACTTCGAAGATCGCGACGTCGCCATAGCCCTTGTCGGCATTGCGCTGCGCTGCGGACAGCAGGCCCGGCAGCAGCGACGGACGCATGTCCGACATATCGGCCGCGATCGGGTTGGCAAGCTTCAGGGCGTTGGAGCCGCCGCCGAAGAGCTTGGCCTGATCTTCGGCGATGAAGGACCAGGTGACGGCTTCCAGCATGCCCCGCGATGCGAGCGCGCGCTTGGCGGTGCGGGTGCGGATCTGCAGCGTCGTCAGGATCTTGCCGTTGACGGCAGCGTGGCTGGCCAGCGGCTGCGGCTTGATGTTGTCGACGCCGTGGATACGCATGATTTCTTCGACGAGATCGGCCTTGCCGTCGACATCCGGACGCCAGGAGGGAACGGCGACCGAAATGCGCTCGCCCGAACCGGAAACCGAGAAGCCGAGCTTCGTCAGGATGGACTTGCTCTCATCGGCCGAGACTTCGAGGCCGGTCAGGCGCTTGACTTCCGACAGCGGGAAATCGACGACCTTGGCCTCGTAGCCCTTGTAACCTTCGACGCGAGCCTTGGCAGCCGTGCCACCACAGCAGGCAAGCACCAGTTCGGTGGTGCGCTCAAGGCCCGGAACCATGTATTCCGGATCAACGCCGCGCTCGAAGCGATAGCGTGCATCGGTGATGATGCCGAGGCCACGGCCGCTCTTCGCGATGTTCATCGGGTCCCAGAGCGCCGATTCGATCAGCACATCCGTGGTGTTCTCGTCGCAGCCGGAATGTTCGCCGCCCATGATGCCGCCGATCGACTCGACGCCATTATCGTCGGAAATGACGACATTGCTGGGGTTGAGCTTGTATTCGCGCTCGTCCAGCGCCAGCACGGTTTCGCCGTCTTTGGCGCGGCGCACCACCAGATTGCCCTTGACCTTGGCGGCATCGAAGACGTGCATCGGCCGGCCCTGATCGAAGGTCATGTAATTGGTGATATCGACCAGCGCGCTGATCGGGCGAAGGCCGATGGCGAGCAAACGCTGCTGCATCCATTTCGGGCTCGGGCCATTCTTGACGCCGCGCACGAGGCGGAGCGCGAAGCCGGGGCAAAGGCGCGTGTCATCCAGATCGATCTTGAGTTCGGTCGTCGTCTCGCCTTCGACGGCGAAGGACGGCGCCGCGGGCGATTTCAGCGTGCCGAGGCCGGAGGCGGCGAGATCGCGGGCGATGCCAAAGACGCTGGTGCAATCCGGACGGTTCGGCGTCAGGTTGATCTCGATCACCGCATCGTCAAGGCCGGCATAGGCGGCAAAGCTGGTGCCAACAGGTGCATCTTCGGGCAGGTCGATGATGCCGTCGTGGCTGTCGGAAATTTCCAGTTCCTTTTCCGAGCACATCATGCCGCGGCTTTCGACGCCACGGATGTTGCCGATGGCCAATGTCACGTCGATACCGGGAACATAGGTGCCGGGAGCCGCAAAGGCGCCAACGAGGCCGGCGCGCGCGTTGGGAGCGCCGCAGACGACCTGAACGGGCGCGCCGCTGCCAATATCGACCATCAACACCTTCAGGCGATCGGCCTGCGGGTGCTTTTCGGCTGACAGAACCTTGGCGATGACGAAGGGCTTGAACGCCGCCTTGTCGTCGACATCCTCCACTTCCAGACCGATCTGGGTCAGGCGTGTGCAGATCTCGTCGAGCGTGGCATCGGTATCAAGATGCTCTTTCAGCCATGAGAGTGTGAATTTCATCTGATCAATCCTTGCTTACGCGCTCAGGCCGCCGAACAAAGTCGGCATGTCGAGCGGGCGGAAGCCGTAATGGTTCATCCAGCGGACGTCGGCATTGAAGAAGTCACGCAGGTCCGGCATGCCGTATTTCAGCATGGCGATACGGTCGAGGCCCATGCCCCAGGCAAAGCCCTGATATTCATCGGGATCGAGTCCGCCATGGCGCAGCACGTTCGGATGCACCATGCCGCAGCCGAGGATCTCCATCCAGTCGGTGCCTTCGCCGAACTTGACGATCGGGCCGGAACGGTCGCACTGGATATCAACCTCGAAAGAGGGCTCCGTGAACGGGAAGAACGACGGGCGGAAGCGCATCGTCACGTTGTCGACCTCGAAGAAGGCCTTGCAGAACTCTTCCAGCACCCAGCGGATATTGGCGACGTTCGCCGTCTTGTCGATGACGAGGCCTTCGACCTGATGGAACATCGGCGAATGCGTGGCGTCGCTGTCCTGGCGGTAGGTCTTGCCGGGGATGATGATGCGGATCGGCGGCTTTTGCGCTTCCATGGTGCGGATCTGCACCGGCGAGGTGTGCGTACGCAGCACCTTGCGCTCACCCTTTTCATCCGGCTGGAAGAAGAAGGTGTCGTGCATCTCGCGCGCCGGGTGCCCCTCGGGGAAGTTCAGAGCCGTGAAGTTATAGTAGTCGGTCTCGACATCAGGACCTTCGGCGATCGAGAAGCCCATGTCGCCGAAGATGGCGGTGATCTCATCGACGATCTGGCTGATCGGATGAATGCGGCCACGCTCGGCCGGCGAGGAGCGGACCGGCAGGCTGACGTCGACCGTCTCTGCCTTCAGCTTTGCATCGATTGCCGCATCACGCAGCGCGCCCTTGCGCTCGTTGATCGCGTCGGTGACGGAATTCTTCAAAGCGTTGATCGCAGCACCGCGTGTCTGCCGCTCTTCCGGCGACATCGAGCCCAGTGTCTTCAACAGTTCCGAAACCGAGCCCTTCTTGCCGAGCGCGGCGACCCTCACGGCCTCGATCGATTGCTCGTCGGTTGCCGCGGCCACGTCGGCCATGAGTTGGGTTTCAAGTGTTACGAGTTCCGTCATCTGGTCCTGCCTTGCGGACCGTAGGCTATAGCGCCGCTCAGTCCACCGAATAAGTGGTAAACGCATGCATCAGAAAGCTGGTCGCAACGATGAAGCGTCGCAGATCACTACCCATGTGCACGCGGCCAATCAACCGGGCAAGGAACAAAAAACCACCAAGAAAGCGAATCATGCGCTGAAGCTCGACACGAGCGGCGGCCGGCGCCTGTTCCGACCAGGCCTCATAGGCCCTGTTCTGCGTCTCCATGCCGAGGCGGGCACCGGTGGCGATCTGGAGAAACAGAAGCCAGATGTCGCGCGCCTGAGCAACCTCAAGCGGCATCACCGTTTGCGGGTCTTCCTCGAAATCCATGAAGCCGAGCCGCCTGCCGGCAAAGAACATATCACGCGGATAGGGGCGGCCGTGGCAAAGGCCGCTAGCGTGAAGCCGGCCAAGCTCGGTGGCGCAAGCAACCATGAGATCGTCATGAGCGACGGGGTCGCTTTCTTTCAGCTGCTCGAGACGTCCCTGCACCGTGATGCCGGCATCCGCGAGCATGATGGCACTGTTCGAGGCATAGAGAACTTTCGGAACCGCAATGCCCTGCTCTGCAAACATGGCTATGCGCCTGATCTCGCGTTCCGCCATCTCCTGCGGTGTGAGGCATGCACAGGGGCGAAGAAAATCTAAGGGGATGACGCACGACAAAGCGGCCTGCAAGTAGCGCCAGAACCGCGTTTTCTCAGTCCCAAATCGTTTGATCCAGACAAGACGCGACGAAAGAGGAACACGCTCAACCCGGCCGGACCCATTCACCAGCACTGTCAGCAAAGCCTGGATATCCTTGCCGGTGAGGTTTGGTATGGAGCTTAGTTCCTTAGTCTGGCCGTTCAATAATTTCACCCACCCTCGGTGGCGAGAGTCCCTAAGGTGATCGTCACAACTGTTTATGGCCCGAAAAATATAAAACCCGCGCCGGTTACACAAGCGCGGGTTTCACAAATGTGACAAAAATCTGTCTAAAAGTCGGCCTTAGCCAACGGCAGCTTCGAACTCGTTCGTCGTGCCGGCTTCCTTGAGATACTCAAGAGCCTTCTTCGATGCTGCAACGAGCGCACCGAAAGCTTCCGTCTCATGGATTGCCATGTCGGAGAGAACCTTGCGGTCAACTTCGATGCCAGCCTTGGTGAGGCCGTCAATGAAGCGGCCGTAGGTCAGGCCGTGTTCGCGGACGGCAGCGTTGATACGCTGGATCCAGAGAGCGCGGAAATTGCGCTTGTTAACCTTGCGGTCGCGATAAGCGTACTGCTTGGAACGATCGACAGCAGCCTTGGCGGTCCGGATGGTGTTCTTGCGGCGGCCGTAGAAGCCACGAGCCTGCTTCAGAACCTTCTTATGCTTGGCGTGGGCGGTAACGCCTCTTTTTACGCGTGCCATTTCATGATCTCCTTAGTCTATAGCGTTACGAATAGTCTTAGAGACCGTTCGGCAAGTAGTTCTTGATTACCTTACGGCCATCCGGTTCTGCGAGAA
The DNA here is from genome assembly GCF_053521805.1 of Rhizobium sp. A22-96. Classification (NCBI taxonomy): domain Bacteria; kingdom Pseudomonadati; phylum Pseudomonadota; class Alphaproteobacteria; order Hyphomicrobiales; family Rhizobiaceae; genus Rhizobium; species Rhizobium sp. A22-96. The sequence continues at coordinate 170,740 of NZ_JBNWDQ010000005.1, read as the reverse complement.
CCATGGTGCCGCGGGCGTCGCGAATGAACTTGTTGCTACGCTTGATCATGCCGTGGCGCTTGCCAGCAGCGGCGGCCTTGACCTTGCCGGTCGCGGTGATCTTGAACCGCTTCTTGGCTGAGGACTTCGTCTTCATCTTGGGCATTTTGCTACTCCTTCGATGCTTCCTGGCGTGCTTTGCTAAAAAGCCCTTCCCACAGATCCGGCTAGGCCGGGCTGCGACAAGGTGCCGGAGCGTTTGTTGTTGAACGGCGGATACGGCGACGAACCGTCCCGCCAGCATTCTGAACTGCCACGGCATGCCCTGCCGGTCAGTTCGGACGCGCGCTTATAACCGCAGTTGCCTCAGAGTGCAACGGGCCGGACGCGTGAATCTTTGCAGATCGATGACAGCGTCAAACCGGCGGCTTAAAAGGAAAAAGCCGCCCAAGGGACGGCTCCGGCCTCTATTACTGCAACCTGCGCCTCACTTCGGCGCAAGCACCATCATCATCTGGCGGCCTTCGAGCTTGGGCTCGGCTTCCACCTTGGCGATCTCGAGCGTGTCTTCCTTGACCTGCTGAAGAAGCTTCATACCGAGTTCCTGGTGGGCCATTTCGCGGCCACGGAACTTCAAGGTCACCTTCACCTTGTCGCCTTCCTCGAAGAAACGGCCGATCGCCTTCATCTTCACCTCATAGTCATGGGTGTCGATGTTCGGACGCATCTTGATTTCTTTGACTTCGACGATCTTCTGCTTCTTGCGCGCTTCGGCTGCCTTCTTCTGGTTAGAATACTTCAGCTTGCCGAGGTCGAGAATCTTACATACAGGCGGCTCAGCATTGGGGGAAATCTCAACCAGATCGAGACCGGCCTCCTCTGCCATTCTCAAGGCCTGGTCCGTCGCGACGATGCCCAGATTCGCGCCGTCAGCTCCGATAAGCTGTACTTTGGGAATGCGGATTTCCCTGTTGGAACGTGGCCCGTCCTTTACGGGCGCATCGGTTTTAAAGGGTCTGCGAATGGTCGTATTCTCCACGAATTGTTTCGGATTAGATGCAGCCTATCTCTCCCGTCGGCGCAACTGACGGAAATGTCGTAAAAGCTGTGTTGAAGTCAATAGCATGACATCAGGAAAAAATCACCTCCCACGTGTCAATATAGTGTCGCGGCCGCGCGAGATGCGCGAAGGACACAGTATCGCTGCCAAATAGCGCCAAAACCCCTGACAGCAAACCGCGGATTTTTCGGGTAACGCGCGCGCGAATCTGTTCTATAAGGCAAAAATTCCGGGAGTTTCTTGATGTCCGAAGCAACCACGGCCCCCCAGCCGACCTTCCTGTCCGTCGGCAAAGGCGAAAACCAGCGCCAGATTGCCATCAGCGAACGTGCCGCCGGCAAGGGCGCAAAGAATGTCAGCTTCGTATGGCTATCCGGCTATCGATCCGACATGAGCGGCACCAAGGCGGTCGAGCTCGATGCGCTTGCCGAACGGCTTGGCCTCGGCTGCATCCGCTTCGACTATTCCGGCCATGGCCAATCCGGCGGCGAGTTCACCGACGGCACGATATCGCGCTGGCTGGAAGAGACGCTTGCCGTCATCGACCATACCAAACCCAAACGGATCGTCCTCGTCGGCTCATCGATGGGCGGCTGGATCGCGCTCAGGACCATCCAGGAACTGCGCAAGCGCAAGAAGACGCCCGCCATTGCGGGTCTCGTGCTCATCGCGCCGGCACCCGATTTCACCATCGATCTCATCGAGCCCAATCTTTCGGATACGGAGCGACGGTCGCTGGAGGAGCGTGGCTATTTCGAAGAGCCATCGGAATACAGTGCCGAGCCGAACATCTTCACCCGCGCCCTCATCGAGGACGGCCGCGCCAATCGCGTGCTCACCGGCATCATCGAAACCGGCTGCCCGGTGCACATCCTGCAGGGCATGGAGGATGCCGACGTGCCCTTTGCCCATTCGTTAAAACTGGTCGAGCATCTGCCCGCCGACGACGTGGTGTTAACACTTGTGCGCGATGGCGATCATCGCCTGTCGCGACCGCAGGATATCGAGCGCATGTTGAGCGTTGCAGAAACGCTGGCGCTGCATAATCTCACGTAAAAACAAACAGATACATCAGGGATCGATCGCTGAGCAGTGTTTTTGCCGCCCAGTGTCCGCCTACGCTTTCCTTACCGCAGGAGGCACAGGAATATGGCAACTAGCCCTTTGATTGTGCCGAAATTAACCATAGAGGCCGGTTCCGCCGTTAACACTTAAGTAACGATTGACTTCGCACGCCCCCCTACATTAACAATTTGTTAATAAATGTAGGGACGATACAAGGAATAGTGGGCGTGCGTATTAAGGGCCTTTTGGTTGCTTTCGCTGCTATAATTGCGATGTCGTCGTCGGCGATGCCGGCGTCCCAACAGACAGCGTCGATGACGGTCGGGAACGTCACTTCCCAGCCTATCGGGCACTATGATTTCTGCCAGCGACACACCGACGAATGCGGCCCGACCCGCAATATCGGTCCCGTCGACATGAATGCCGCCGCCTGGGCGCTGGTCAACCAGATCAATCTGCGCGTCAACAAGACCATCCGGCCGGCAACGGACATGGAAGTCTACGGCCAGGAAGAATACTGGGAATATCCGAAGACCGCCGGCGACTGCGAGGATTTTGCGCTGCTGAAGCGCAGGATGCTGATGCAGAGCGGCATTTCCGCTTCCAATCTGCTGATGACGGTCGTGCGCAAGCCCGATGGCGAGGGCCATGCCGTGCTGACGCTGCGCACCAAGCAGGGCGACTATGTTCTCGACAACCTCGAGGACGAGATCAAGCTCTGGTCCAAGACCCCCTACTCCTACCTGAAGCGCCAGGCGAGCTTCAACGCCGGCCGCTGGGTGACCATCGAGAATGGCAACGACGTTCTGGTCGGCTCGGTCAAATAACCACTAGACACTCGAACAGATGCAAAAGGCCGGCGAATGAGCCGGCCTTTTTATTGAGCTGGTTCAGGCGAGACGGCGCCGCCGCCTCAGGCATTTCCAATCAATATACCTGCCGCCAGCACCAGAGAGCCGCCAACCACGACCTGGAAGGCCGCGCGCAGGAACGGCGTTTCCATATATTTGTTCTGGATGAAGGCGATGGCCCAGAGCTCGAAGAACACAACGATGGCAGCGATGATCGTCGCGGTCCAGAACTGCGGAATGAGGTAGGGCAGCGCGTGGCCGAGGCCGCCAAGCGCGGTCATGATCCCGCAGGCAAGACCACGCTTGATCGGCGAGCCGCGTCCGGAAATCTTGCCATCGTCATGCGCGGCTTCGGTGAAACCCATCGATATACCGGCACCGACCGAGGCCGAGAGGCCGACAAGGAAGGTCTGCCAGGTCTGCTGCGTGGCGAAGGCGGCGGCAAAGATCGGCGCCAGAGTGGAGACTGAACCATCCATCAGGCCAGCGAGCCCCGGCTGCACATAGGTCAACACGAACTGGCGATGCGCCTTTGCGTCCTCTTCGTGTTTGACCGTCTCCGGCGTGTGCTTGTCTCCCAACATGCGGGCAACGTCTTCATGCCCCTGCTCGGCCAGCGCCAGGTCGCCAAGAAGCTGCCGCGTCGAGGCATCGGAAACCTGCTTGGCTGCCTCGACATAGAAATTATAGGCCTGCTGCTCCATCGCCTCGGCTTCATCGCGCATAGCTTCGAGAGACAGGTTCTTGCGCAGCCAATCCGGCTTGCGCTCATAGAAACCGCTGACATGCTCACGCCGGATCAGCGGAATACGCTCGCCGAACCGCCGGCGATGCATATCGATCAGCGTCTTACGATGCGTGTCCTCGACCTCGGCCATATCTTCGAAGACTTTGGCGGACTCGGGATAATTGGCGCGTAGACTATCGGCATAGGCGAGATAGATACGCGAATCGTCCTCTTCCGCGGCGATGGCGACGGCAAGAATCTCCTGCTCGGACAAGGAGGTGAAAGAGCGTTTCGGCGAACGGAAGAAACCCAGCAGCATGGGAGATAGCCTCTTATCTTTAGAATTATTCTAATTCTAAAGTGAGCCGCCATCCTGGTCAAGCACCGAGACGATATCTCGATTGAAAATCGAGCCTCAGAACGTGCGTGACGGGGACCAAGGGATGCGAAAATTCGCGATGCGACTTTGACAGATTGCCGCAACGCCCGCATGACGTCTTGGATATGCCGTGAAATTGCATAGATAGGCCGGTAAGAAGGCCGGTCACGACAATACGCCGGATACTACCGGCGGGAGCTTGATATGGAAAACGACATCCAGGGCCGGGCCGCCCATCTCGCGGGCATCCGTGAAAAGGCCGAGGCCGAGATGGCGCGCATGGGGATCGATGCTGCTTTCATCGACAGGCTGGTCGACACGTTTTATGGGCGTATCCAGGCGCATCCGCGTTTAGGCCCGGTATTCGATGGGCGCCTTGCCGGGCGCTGGCCCGACCATATGGAAAAGATGAAACGCTTTTGGTCGTCGGTCGCTTTCAAGAATGGCGCCTATGGCGGCAAACCCGTGCAGGCACATCTCGGCGTCGAGGGTATTGCGGCAGATCTCTTTCCCGAGTGGCTGGCGTTGTTTTCGCAGACGCTGGACGATATCGCGCCCTCGCAGCAGGCGAAGGACTGGTTCATGGCAACCGCCGAACGTATCGCCAGGAGCCTGACGCTCTCGCTCTTCTATAATCCGGCGTTGGATGATCCGACGAGGAAGACCGTTTAGAGCGCGGCATGAGCAAACACACGGCTCGATGATGCCGCTGGTCAAGGCGACATCGTTAGGGCAACTTTGCGCTATAAGCGGTCCATTGACGGCGTTGCAGCTTCAACATTTTCTGTTTTGCCAGACAGGATTTCTGGAAATATCAGTGTGCCGATAGGTAAGATGTCATCAGAGGCAGGTCTCCGGGAATGGTTGGCTCTTCAGCAGGAAATCGAAATCGCGCATGAAGCATCGGCTTATCGTTCTCTCCATTTCCCTCGGTATCGCCGTCGTCATCATGAGCTCCTTTGCCAGCCGCTCAGCACTGGGGCTGGTCGTCAAGGCCTGCGAGGTGAACTCTACCCTCACGGGATCGCCGTATCCGTGCCTTAAAATAGTCTGGGCAAAGGACCGATTGTCTTCCTACGTCGTTCTTCGCGAGCCGACCGACAAGGAGCGAACCATTCTTGCCCCGCTCGCAGATGTGCCCGGCATCGAAGATCCTCGTCTTCTGGCGGCGGACGCACCGAACTATTTCGACGACGCATGGAAAGAACGATCCGACGGACTGGGATTGGACGCCTGGAAGGATTCCTCACGGAATTTCGCACTGGCGATAAACGCCGCCAATTGGCGCACGCAAGATCGGCTTCACATCCACATGGGATGCGAGACGCCGCGCTTTCGTACCCTCTTGAAGACCCATGCGGCGGATATCAGAAACGGTCGGTTCACAAAGTTGAGGACCAAGGCCGGTTGGTGGGCAACATTCCAGGCGGCCGATGACCTCTCGAACTTGAACCCGCTGAAGCTTGTCGCGGATGGTGTCGAGGGAGCCCGCTCGAACATGGAAAACGTTGTTGTTGGCGTCTTCGGCACCACAATGCCAGACGGGCAGCACGGCTTCTATATTCTGGCGAGAATAATGGGCGCAAACAAAGCCCGCGGCTCCGCGGAGGATATGATTGACCCCAAGTGTGCATTGGAAAATGCGGCGCGCTAAGGGCGGGTGATCAGTTGGGCGTGAATTCGTGGAGGGGGATGCGCGCACGCCCCATAAACGCAAAACCCACTGACGCGACGGCAGACCAACCCGCCGCCAATCAGCCTTTTGTCGCGAAAATGGTTGCCCCGATACTCGCAGCCACCACAAGTGCGGTGCCGAACATCTGCGACGGCGTCATCGGCTGTGACAGGATGATAAAGCCGGCAAAGGCGCCGATGGCAGGTTCGAGACTCATGAGAATGCCGAAGGACGAGGTCGGCATGCGCCGCAGTGCCACCATTTCGAGCACGTAGGGAAGAAGGGGAACGAGGAGCGCCAGGCCGGCTATTTCGAGAAGACCGAAACCCGTCAGATGCGGGGCGGCGGAGACAAAGCCGAAGGGCGTCGAGACGACGGCTGCAACCAGCAACGACATGGAAAGCCCTTCAAGACCCTGAAAGGCATTGCCGACCCTCTTCGTCAGCAGGATATAGCAGGCCCATCCCGCGCCGGCACCGATGGCAAAGAGGATACCCGGCAGATTGCCCACCCATTCCTCGCCGTCGTAGGCCAAGAGCAGGACACCGATGGCAGCAAAGATCGGCCAAAGAAGCTGGCGGCTCAGCCCAAAGCCGAGGGTTGCGACCAGCAGAGGCCCTAGAAATTCGATGGCGACGGCAAGCCCCAGGGGAATGCGGGCAATCGCCGAAAAGAAGGACGTCGTCATCAGCGCCGATACGGTGCCGAGCGCCAGCACGCCGAGCCATTGCGAGCGGCTGTAGCTCAGGATCTTCGGCCGAACGATGATCGCCAGCGCAGCCGAGGCAAAGACGAGCCGCAGCCATGTGGCTCCGGCCGGCCCATAGGCGTTGATAATCGGAGACGACAATGCCGAGCCGAACTGGATTGACGACATGGACAGGACGCACATGAACACGCCGGCGGCAATGCCGCCGGAAGACGGCGCCACGTCCGGATGCGGCATCAGCGCCGCGCCGCCATCTGTGCCACCTTCGATGATCTTCTGATTCATGACCTCTCCCATAAGGCGTGGTTTTTAGAAGCCATGCCCGGCACTGGCAAATTCAAACTTTTCATCCTGCGATCAGATGTCTTGATGCGAGAATTCGTCAGGCTTCGAGGCCCTTCAGCACATTGGCGACATTCAAGCCGATCTCCGGCACGCCATAGCCGCCCTCCATGCAGACGAGAACCGGCAAGCCGGCGGTGGCGATGCGCTCACCCATGCGGATGAAATCCTCCGACGCCAGCCTGAAGAAGGAAATCGGATCGCGTTCGAAGGTATCGACGCCGAGCGAGAGCACGATCGCCTCCGCGCCGAAAGCCCTGATGCGGGAAAGCGCGTCGTCCAGCGCCGCCGACCAGACCTCCCAGGGCGTGCCGCGCGGCATCGGATAATTGCGGTTCGCACCGAGCCCGTCGCCCTCGCCCTCCTCGTCGGCGTATCCGAGAAAGTAAGGAAAGGCGTGGATCGGGTCGCCGTGGAGCGAGGCGGTGAAGACGTCGCCGCGCTTATAGAATATATCCTGCGTGCCGTTGCCGTGATGGAAATCGACGTCGAGCACCGCCACCTTGGCAGCACCCTGGTCGCGCAGACGTTGCGCCGCGACGCCGGCATTGTTGATGAAGCAATAGCCGCCGAAGAGATCGATGCCGGCGTGATGGCCGGGCGGGCGGCAGAGCGCGAAGGCGAAGCGATTACCCGCATGGAGCCAATCGGCACCCGTCAAAGCGCAGCGCATCGAGGCGATTGCCGCCTCATAGGATCCTTTGGTGATCGAGGTGTCGGCGGCATTGGCATAATGGCCGATCAGGCCAACGATGTTTTCCGGGATGCGCTGGCTGGTGCGCCTGACAGGAAATGAATTGGAGATTGCCTCGCCCGTATGGCCGGCCGCAATCCAGCGATCCCAGACCACACCGAGAAAATCGAGATAGGCCGGATCATGCACCTTGCGCGCCGTCTCCAGCCCATGGGCATCGGGCGCGACCACATCACCAAAGCCGGCCTCCTTGACGGCGGCAAGGATCCATTCGGCGCGAAACGGCGCTTCGAAGGGCGTGACGAGCTGGCCGTCATGCAGCTCGGTCTTGGCATCCCTGAGCTTATGATCCTCCGAGTAAATGACCCGCATCGTCTCCTCCTCCATCGCCTCTAACTTATGTTGACGCAAAGGCTTACATGCATCGTCACCAAGAAAAAAGGGTGAGACGCGGCCTTGAATGCAACCGCGAACAACAGCACCTTCCCGTCGTGTTTAACGAAGCGGAGGCAGCCGGCATGAAAATCCTGATGGTCGATGTCGACGGCGTGTTGGTCCATGGCCGGCCGAGCGATGGCCTGCCGCTCTTCACCTATCTCGAGCGCGATCTCGGACTGCGGCTGGACATACTGCGGGAAGCTTTCTTCAAAACTTGCTGGCGGGATATCGTCACCGGCCGCGAGGCACTGGAGCCGAAGCTAACGGAAGTTCTCGGCACAATCGCTCCCCATCTCAGCGCTAGAACGCTGATCGACTACTGGTTCGAAAACGATTCCCGCCTCGACCAAACATTGCTGGACGAGCTAGCCGCGCTGAAGGCAAACGGAACGCGAATGTTCCTCGCCACCAACCAGGAGCATCTGCGCGCCGCTTATCTGATGGATCAGCTAGGGCTTTCCGCGCGCTTCGACGGCATTTTCTATTCCGCCGCTCTTGGTCATCAGAAGCCAGCAGCAGAATTCTTCCAGTTGGCGACCGAGCGCGTGGGCGTCGCCGCCAATGAGATCGGCTTCATCGACGATGTCGTGGCCAACATCGAAGCGGCGCAGCAATTCGGCTGGAAGGCGATGCAGTGGACATCAGGCACCAAGCTTAGAGACGCCATCGCCGCCTTTTCCGTTTGAGCCTACCCTCTCACGCAACGATGCGCTTATAAAACAAGGTCGTGTCGCAGAGGCCTCCCTCCGGCCACATCGCATAATCCGGGATGACGCCGACGCGCTGCCAGCCGAGGCGCGGATAGATCGCCTCGGCATCGCTGCCCGTCGCCGTATCGAGCACCAGCAAGCTCTTGCCGATGCGGGCAGCTTCTCGCTCCGCCGCCTCCATCAAGAGACGGGCGAGACCCTTGCCGCGGGCGGAGCGATGCACCAGCAGTTTCTTCAGATCGCCGCGATGCGGCTGGTTCGGCATCTGCGCCGCGCCGACCTGCACGGTGCCCAAGACCTTGCCTTCAATCTCGGCAACGAGCAGCAAGGTCGCGCCGCTCTTGACGCTATCGGCGACAGCCTGCCAATAGGGCAAGGCGTCAGCCAATCCATAGGGCTGCATGAAGCCGACCGAGGCGCCGCCATTGACGCAATCGGCAAGCACTTCGCAGAGATCGGCAAGGACGGCACGGGCGTCAGCGGCGGATAAAAGGCGAATGTCAGGCATGGAAAAGGTCCTTGATGATTATCAGCGGCCGCGATCGAGGATGACGCAATAGCGCGCCGATCCCTCGCCGGGATTGTGGAAGGCATGGCCGTCGCCAACGCCCATGAAAAGGCAATCGCCTGAAATCAGGCGATGCGTGACATCGCGGTGTGTCACCTCCATCTCGCCCTCGAACAGCCAGACGTGCTGGGTCATGCCGAGACTTGCAGTGTTCGGCGGGAAGATGACGCGCGCGCCGGCTGGGAAGACGACCTCGACGACATCGACCTTCGAGCCGGTTCCCGGTGGCGAGACGGCGCGTCTGACATAGCCGGTCTCCGGATCGCGCCAGATCGCCTGCTGATCGCGCCGGGCCAAGGGCGATACGTCCTTGTCTTCCTCGGCAAAGAAGGCGGAGAGCGACAGGCCGAGCGCGGCGCAGAGGCGCGACAGCAGGGATGCAGTCGGGCTCGCCTCGGCGCGCTCGATGCGCGAGATCATCGCACGGCTGACGGCGGAGGCATTCGCCAACTCATCCAGCGTCAGGCCGCGATCGATGCGTAGCTGCTTGATGCGCGCCCCAATCGTCAGTTCCAGATCATCGTCCGACATCGCCGTATCTCTCGCATATGATTCCACTATCTAAGAAATACATGACCGGATGATGGAATCAAGCCTGTTGTGATACCCAGCGGTATCGGGCCAGAAAGGGCTAACATAAGGTGAAGATAGCCACCAAAACCCCGCTTTTCCGCTTTGCGGCGCGGGGCGGCGCTGCTATATGGCGCGCATGAGCACTAATTCCACCACTCCGCTTTCGCATATCCGCAACTTCTCGATCGTGGCCCACATCGACCACGGCAAATCGACACTGGCCGATCGTCTGATCCAGACGACGGGCGGTCTTGCCGAACGCGAGATGTCGGAGCAGGTGCTCGACAATATGGAGATCGAGCGCGAGCGCGGCATCACCATCAAGGCCCAGACGGTGCGCCTGCACTACAAGGCCAACAATGGCGAGACCTATATCCTCAACCTGATCGACACGCCCGGCCACGTCGACTTCGCCTATGAAGTCTCGCGCTCGCTGTCGGCCTGCGAGGGATCGCTGCTTGTTGTCGACGCCTCCCAGGGCGTGGAAGCGCAGACGCTCGCCAACGTCTATCAGGCGATCGACAACAATCACGAGCTCGTCACCGTCCTCAACAAGATCGACCTGCCGGCGGCCGAACCGGACCGCATCAAGGCCCAGATCGAGGAAGTCATCGGCATCGATGCCTCAGAGGCCGTGCTGATCTCCGCCAAGACCGGTCTTGGCATCCCTGATGTTCTCGAAGCCATCGTCCACAAGCTGCCTGCGCCGAAGAGCCCGGGCGGCGAAAAGGCGCCCTTGAAGGCGCTGCTGGTCGACAGCTGGTACGATACCTATCTCGGCGTCATGGTTCTCGTGCGCATCATCGACGGCGTCATGACCAAGGGTCAGACCATCCGCATGATGGGCACCGACGTGAAATACCAGGTCGAGCGGGTCGGCGTACTCACGCCGAAGATGCTGACCGTCGAAAGCCTCGGCCCTGGCGAGATCGGCTTCATCACCGCCTCGATCAAGGAAGTGGCCGACACGCGCGTCGGCGATACCATTACCGAAGACAAGCGCCCGACCGCCTCAGCCCTGCCCGGCTTCAAGCCGGCCCAGCCTGTGGTGTTCTGCGGCCTCTTCCCGGTCGATGCGGCCGAATTCGAAGACCTGCGTTCGGCCATGGGCAAGCTGCGCCTCAACGACGCCAGCTTCTCCTTCGAAATGGAATCGTCTGCCGCTCTCGGCTTCGGCTTCCGCTGTGGCTTTCTCGGCCTCCTGCATCTGGAAATCATCCAGGAGCGCCTGGAACGCGAATTCAATCTCGATCTGATCGCGACGGCCCCTTCGGTCGTCTACCAGCTGACCATGACCGATGGCACCGAGATCGAACTGCACAATCCGGCCGACATGCCTGACGTCGTCAAGATTTCCGAATTCCGCGAACCATGGATCAAAGCGACGATCCTGACGCCGGATGATTATCTCGGCTCGATTCTGAAGCTCTGCCAGGACCGTCGCGGCATCCAGACCGAGCTGACCTATGTCGGCAACCGCGCCATGATCACTTACGACCTGCCGCTCAACGAAGTCGTCTTCGACTTCTATGACCGCCTGAAGTCGATCTCCAAGGGCTATGCCTCCTTCGACTACAGCCTGACCGACTATCGCGAGAGCGACCTCGTCAAGATGTCGATCCTCGTCAATGCCGAGCCGGTGGATGCGCTCTCGATGCTCGTGCACCGCTCCGCCGCTGAAAAGCGCGGCCGCGTCATGTGCGAAAAGCTGAAGGACCTGATCCCGCAGCACATGTTCCAGATCCCGATCCAGGCTGCCATCGGCGGACGCATCATCGCCCGCGAAACGGTGAAGGCGCTGCGCAAGGACGTGACCGCCAAGTGCTACGGCGGCGACGCCACCCGCAAGCGCAAGCTGCTCGATAAGCAGAAGGAAGGCAAGAAGCGTATGCGGCAGTTCGGCAAGGTCGAAATCCCGCAGGAAGCGTTTATCGCTGCGCTGAAGATGGGGGATGAGTGAGGCTCTGCCTCATATCAATCTTCGATTTTCTTCAAATTGCGCTGAATCTTTCGCTTCATTAGATCTAGCCAATCTGAGAAATCCTCAAAACTTGAGTGGCTAATCAAGGATGGCATTATAAGTACAACCTCCCCTTCTTCCAAGGTGAAAACATCTCGGCGCACAGCGTCATTGCGGTTGGATATCATCGTTGGGCTAGGATTCGCGACATCGCTAGTTTCGGCCACTGTCTTAATCAGGTTTGCGTCGTTAGATTCTTTCTCCACGCTTTCCGAAGCTTCGTTGCGTGAAGGTTCGAGCAAATCGGCATTACGCACATATTCCAAATTCGAATCGTACACGACAAGAAATCGGCGAGCGGCATCAGAAGTAAATCGGTAGTCAAATTGCAATTGACTTTTCGCAATATCGTCATCAGGGCGATCGCTTGCCCACTGTGCAAAAATCTCTGACATCAAACGTGGCTTGAGTGCAGCTTCGGCTGAAAGCCGCTCTTTGATGCCAGGCCTAGCATCGGATAATATACGACGAGCGGCGTCGGATAACCTTATCTTTCTGGTAGGCCCGGAACCAGAACTATCAATAAGACCATATGCTTGAAGGGCAGCGACATATCGCAATAACGAGCCGCTTGTTGGGGTAGTACCCCACGCGGATGATATTTCTGAAAGTCTTACTTCTGACTGCTTCGCAGCAACCAAAAGTCGTCGAGCGAGATCCAAAGCTACGGACAGTTCAAGATATGGAAACGACGGGCTGCGCTCGCGTCGTTGGTCGATTTCATTTTCGAACTCTTCAGACATTCCAATCTCCATCTGCTGTCACGTTGATAGCATAACGACATCAAGCAAGCAACATCTTGTTAGTGATTGGTCGATAGGGTCGATAGGACCTTGACAGAATCGCATGACCATCGAATACTAAAGTCAAAGGAGAATTTAGATGAGCAGCAGAGCCATAGCCAACCGTACCATCGAGCACCGTCGCGGTTGGCAGTAACAAAAAGGGCCACAAAACAAGTCAGTTCCTACACCAACTTGCAATGTGACCCATGGTGTCCAGTGGACATGCCCGAATCCGCTGGGCGGAGTAACTCGGAATGCCGATATCTGAACCGTTTGCCTATTCAGAGTCGCATTTCTGAGTCTCCGTTTCAAGAGGGCACTTTTAATCGGAGACTATTCTCATGAATGATAATGAAAAGCCGAGCTATGCGCTCACCTTTGACGACGCTGTCGAAATTTGGCTTCGTAGCTGGAATGGCGAATTCCAGAATAGGATTGCCGCAAGTTTCGACGTGAATCCCGGCCGCGTGAGCGAAGTTCTGAAAGAACGGAAGCATATCGGCAGTCGGGAAATCGCTTTGAAGAAGCAGGCCGCCTAACGGCTGGAGACCAGTGCTCCCACGGGCACTGGTCATTCTCTCACTCTCATAAGGAATTGCGCATCATGACAAAGCGAAATCAGCATGTTGTTCCGCATCAAAATGGCTGGGCCGTGAAAGGCGCTGGTGCTGAGAGGGCAACGAAAGTTACAGCAACCCAACAAGAAGCGATTGCCGCCGCTCGCGATATCGCGCGTAATCAGCAAAGTGAGTTGCTTATCCATGGGGAAAACGGACGAATTCGTGCCCGTGACTCCTATGGAAACGACCCCTTCCCGCCAAAGGGCTAGTTTTGTAACAATTTGCGACCGGCTTTGAAGCCGGTCGCCTCGCGTCAAGGAGCCTGCTCCATATACTCCCCGATCAAACCCTCATATTCTTCCATCGGCGGCAGCGCGGCATAGCTGTGTTTGGCTGGCGTCGTCACCCAGGGCAGCTTTTCGCTTGTCCAGGTCTCGATGAAGGGCGTGAACCATCTGGCATCGTCAAGCATGGTAGCGCGCATATTGACGAACCAGTCGACGCCGTCGAGCTTTGTGAACATCCAGCTCATGCAATGCGGGCAGAAATAGTGATGGATGGTGTCGCCATGCAGGCCGCCGATCACAGGCTCGCCCTGCGTTACCTCGAAACTATCAGAGGGGATCGCGGCGCTCAGCGAATAGGCGCTGCCCGTCATGTTCTGACAGCCGGTGCAATGGCAGGCCATGGTCAGCAGGGGCTTGGCGCTGATCTTCAGCCGTACCTGCCCGCAACGGCAGCCGCCTTCGCAGGGTAATTCCAGCGTCGTCATGATTTTTTCTCCTCCCGTCTTCGATGATATTGGCGCCGATGCCCGCGCCCGCTTTCCGCCAAATCAGCTGCTCAAGCTTCCGCAGCCTGAGGAAGTGCCTGGCGCGCGCCGATCGTCTGAACCCAGGCACGCGCTATGGCGAGCCCCGCAGTCTCCGCCGCTGCCGCGTGCTTGGCGACAAGCTCCGGATAGGCCTCCAGCCAGCCCGGCGCCTTGCGCTCGATGGTTTCCTTGAATTCGCCGCGCCAGCGCTCGACCACGGCGGCGTTGGCCTCGAAATGGAACTGCGTACCGTAGGTGGCGCGGCCGATGCGGAAAGCCTGGTTCGGCGTGACGCCGTTGGTGGCCAGGCGCACAGCGCCGGCCGGTAGCGTGAACGTGTCGCCATGCCATTCGAAGATGGTGAATTCGTCGCCGACGCCGGTCAGCAGCGGGTCCACCCTGCCCTCCTCGGTAAGGCCGACCGTCTTCCAGCCGAATTCATGGGCGGTTCCGATCAGATTGTCCGCCTCGTAGGCTCGCGCAAGGATCTGGCTGCCGAGGCAGATGCCGAGCACGGACTTGTCCTCACCCTCGAAACGACGCATCAAGCCCGCTAATTCCGGCAGGTAGGGGTGGGTTTCATCGGCGCGGGCATTCTGTTCGCCGCCAAGCACGACAAGCGCATCATAGGCTGATGTGTCCTTGGGAAGGGCCTCGCCGTCCCACGCACGGAACCATTCGATCCTTGCTCCCGCCTCCTCCAGCGCGATGCCCAGAGCGCCAAGCGGGGTGTTCTTCATGTTCTCGATGATTGCGACGCGCATGCCGATGATTCCTGAACCATGTCTCCGGCTGAGATGAACACGGGGGAGCCAGTCAGGCAAGAGCCAGAGCGGTCAAGCTTTCCAAACCACTTCGCGCTTTTCCTGGAATGGCTTTGGCTTGCAGCCGCCCAAAGCTATGCCTAGATGTCAGCAAACAGCGAAGGATCAGGACGATGAGCGACAAGCCGCGGATCACCATTCTCTATTGCACGCAATGCAACTGGCTGCTGCGCTCCGGGTGGATGGCGCAGGAACTGCTGCAGACCTTTACCGATAGCCTGGGCGAAGTGGCGCTGATCCCCGGCACCGGCGGCGTCTTCGAAATCCGCATCGATGGCGAGCTTCTGTGGGAGCGCAAGCGTGACGGCGGCTTCCCCGGCCCCAAGGAACTGAAGCAGCGGGTGCGCGATGTCATCGATCCCGAGCGCGACCTCGGCCATACGGACCGGGCGTCACTGGAGAGCTAAGCGCCTACCCGGTGTATCAGTCGAAAGGCGAACGGCAAGCCTGGTTGCCGCGGTTGATCGTCGTATAGCTGTTGGTGCCGGGATTATAGGTGCGGTAGCGTTCGGCACACCATGTCTGATGCTGCCTGAGCCGCTGCGCCGGCGACGGATAGACGGCACGCGGCGGCGGCGCGTAGGTTTCGCGCGGGGGCATCTGGACGCGCGGGGCGTCATAGCGTTTCACCCCTCCCGTATAGGGCGGCGTGATCGGAAGCGGCTGGCCAGGCCGAGTATAGAACTGTCTCTGTCCGAAACCGAAGCAGCCACGGGAATCGCAGATGACGGAATTCGTGGTACTCGGCGGAATGCCCATTCTCGGAGGGTTCGATGCGGCGACGGCCAGGCCCGTCTGCGCCAGCAGAGCAAAGCCCAAAGCGCAGCCAAGCGCGATTCTGTCCAAAACAGCCATGACAAACTCCTATGCGAAACGCCGCCAATGAATATGCCTGCCGCAACGCTTCACTCTCTATTTGGGGCGATGGCAGCGGTAAAACCAGTGCGACTGCAACGGGAAAGCCTCGACCCACGATGAGTTGATCCCTCGGGCTGCTTGCTCCATAAAAGCGCTATCGTTCCAAGGAGATTGCCTGTGAGCAGCTTGAAATTCGGTACCAGCGGCCTTCGCGGCCTGTCCGTTGACCTCGTCGGGCGGGCGTCCGCCCTCTATGCCACAGCCTTCGCCAACCATCTGCTGAAGAGCGGCCATGCCAAGCGCGGCGATCTCATTCTCGTCGGCCGGGACTTTCGCGAATCGAGCCCGGCGATCTCTGCGACCTGCATCGGCGCCCTGAAGCGGGCAGGCCTGACACCGATCGATTGCGGCACGCTGCCGACGCCGGCGCTCGCACTTTACGGGCTGCAGCTGAAAGCCGCCTCGCTGATGATCACCGGCTCGCATATTCCAGCCGACCGCAACGGCATCAAATTCTACCGGCCGGATGGCGAGATCGACAAGCAGGACGAAATGGCGATCAGCGCGGAGGCAACCGCGATCATCGACACGCTTCTCGACGAAACGCCCGAGACGGCGGAAAATCGTACAGCGCAGACAGAGGCGCTGTTTCTGGAGCGCAACAAGGGCCTGCTGCCAGCAGGAAGCCTTGTCGGACTGACCATCGGCGTCTATCAGCACAGCACCGTCGCGCGCGATCTCTTCGACCAGGTGCTCGCCCATTACGGCGCCCGCGTCGTGCCGCTCGGCCGCTCCGAGAGCTTCATTCCGGTCGACACCGAAGCGGTCTCCACAGAAACCATCAGCCTCATGAAAGCCTGGGCACCGGAGCACGGGCTGGATGCCATCGTCTCGGCTGACGGCGATGGCGACCGGCCGCTCGTTGCAGACGAGACGGGCGAGCCGCTGCGTGGCGATCTGCTCGGCCTCATCGCGGCAAACTTCCTCGGCGCGGACGTGGTGGTGACTCCGGTGACTTCCAATTCGGGCATCGAAGCAGCCGGCTCCTACGCCGTCACCCGCACCCGCGTCGGCTCGCCCTATGTGATCGCCGGCATGGATGAAGCGATTGCCGCCGGCAAGGCCAACGTCATGGGCTTCGAGGCCAATGGCGGCACGCTTACGGCCAGCCGTTTCACCGTCGAGGGCAGGCCCTTCGATGCCCTGCCGACCCGCGACAGCTTCCTGCCGATCCTTGCGACGCTCTATGCGTCCGCGCAGGCGAAAAAGCCGCTGTCGGCCGTTGCCGGCAGCTATCGCCTGCCGTTTGCCGCCGCCGACCGCCTGGAGAACTTTCCAGTTGAGACGAGCGCAGCACTGATGGCCTCTTTGCGTGCCTCTGACGCCAATCTTGCGGATTTCCTTGCCCCCATCGCCGGCGTGGCATCCAAGAGCGACATAGACGGGCTGCGGGTTACGCTTGCGGATGGCCGAATCATTCATTTCCGTCCTTCCGGCAATGCGCCGGAAATGCGCTGCTATGTGGAAGCAGGCAGCGAAAGCGAGGCAAAGGCCTTGCTGGAACAGGGGCTTGGCCTGATCCGTGCATGGGCCAACGCCCGGATCTGACCCGGGCTTCAACGGCTTTTTTCACGATTGACACGAAAACTTCAAAAACCCTGTTGACACCGGACGGCCACCCCCTTACATGCCTGACCGTCGCCCAGATGGCGGAATTGGTAGACGCGCCAGCTTCAGGTGCTGGTACCCGAAAGGGTGTGGAGGTTCGAGTCCTCTTCTGGGCACCATTCCATTTTGAAAAACTCAGATTTCTCAATAATTTCAAGACTAACGAGTTCCTTTGGAACACATTCGGTTCACCGGATGTGTACGATGGGACTTGTCTTGGAATTGGCGGAAATGACAAAAATCCTGACTTGACGATATCGCAAGCGGATACCCGAGAGGGCCCCCAAATCTTCCAGACAACAGCGCCCGACGGCGTGGCAAGCTCACTGTCAGCTGAGGTAATGGCTGAGATTTCCAGGCTGCTTTTAAACCGTTGACTGTGGAGAAAACGGCGACCTAATAGAGGGTGAACTCTGAGGGATGTTTGATGAGCCACAAGCGCGACTGGTACGACCTGATTGTTGGCAACGGCAACGTCAACGAGGGACTGGGCAGGATGGTGGGTTCCATCCTTGCGTTCATCGTCATCGTTGGTGTGATTTTCTGGATGATCTATCCGAACTGAGCATCTTGCCTGCTTGATGCAGGATGGGCCTAGTGAAAGCGCTCGGAGTCCGGCTTCACGTAAAGCCCGGCCTCTCTCGCAGCTTCAAGGAAAGCGTCTCGCGACTCCTCTGCAGAAACCTTGCCCAGGAGCGCATCGAGGCATACCAGCACCGCGTCATTCACCACCGCTCCGCCGCGTACCGGCCATTCCTCGCTCATGCAGTTGGCTGCATCGAGCGCGTTCGTAATGATCGCGTAGTGGCCGATCCCGTCGAGATCGACTATGACGGGGCTGCTCCAATCACCATATTCCATAGCTGGCCTCCTTAACCGTATAGCGCCATCAGTGCTGCGATCAGGAATGATCCGGTGCCGGCGCATGCGGCCATCGTCGTGTAGTAGTCCATGTACCCAGCTCCTCGCCTCAGTTGATTGGATAACGTGGACCAGCCGTGGAGGTTCCTGGACGGATAGTATCTCGTTAAGATTTTCTTAGGATCTCCGCGAGATCGACCGAATGTGGCGCACCGGCGTGGGATAGCCATGTGCCTGCATTTTCCTGAATCTCCGCTTTTCGTCTCCCATTTTGCGCAACCCTCCATCCCGCTAGAGCGCTACCTCTTGGCCTGTCATCTGATTAACCTTTGACGCAGGGAGGAGGCACATAAAATAAGGGAACGATAAAATGGACCATATCTGCAACCTCCTCTGGCTGGCCTTCAGCGTCGCTCTGCTCTTTGCCGCGCTGAACAGGAGATTGGTCGGAGACTATTTGAGCATGTGGTATCTGCTCGTCATCACAGCCATGGCCGTCCTGGCCTGGGTTGGAGTATTCCCGACCGATATGACGACGGCGCGCGCCGGATAGGTTCCGCGCAGCAGCTGATGCGGTTTGGCTTTGCCCACTTTCGCTTGCGCACTTCATTCCAAACATGAAAAAGACCGCCGAAGCTTCCTTCGGCAGTCTCTGGCACGGTGCTCTTGCAGCGTGAGCTAGAGCTTCGGGCCCAGCGGGACAATGGCGGCAAAGCGCAGCCAATCCTTCTCGGCCTTCGGCGTCCAGGCCGCTTCGGCAATGGCCGGCAGGCGCGGGAAGACCAGACGATTGAAATAGTCCCGCGAGATGAAGTTCTCCTGCCAGATACAGGCCTGCACGCCCTTCATCAGATGTTTCAGCTCATCCGGGAAATCGCCCTCCGCCTCGTAAGCATAGGTATGGGCCGGTGGCACCGTGCCGGCCCAGCTCGCGCCCGGCTCCTGCCAGGCATCCGCCTGCACCATGTCGAGATAATAGGCCTGGCCCGGCGTCATGACGACCTCGTAGCCTTCGCGCGCCAGCTCGATGCCGACCTCTGGCTTTTCCCAGGCCATCAGCAGCGTGCTGTCGGGATTGACGCCGCCGCCATGGGCGACTTCGTTCCAGCCGGCGAGCTTGCGGCCTCGTTCGGTGAGCATGGCCTTGATGCGCTTCAGGAAATAGGATTGCAGCGCGAAGGTGCCCGATAGGCCTTCCTTCTCCATAAGCTTGCGCGCCAGCGGCGAAGCGAGCCAGGAACCGTTGGCAACCTCGTCACCACCGATATGGAGATACTGCGAGGGAAAGAGCTCGACCATTTCGTCGAAGACCTTGCCGAGAAATTCATAGGTCTGCTCAATGGCCGGGTTCAGCGCATTGTTCGGATAGCCCTGAACAGAATGATAGCTATCGGGCGCCTCCTGCCCGTCCGTCAGCTCAGGCAACGCAACGAGCGTCGCGGTACTATGGCCGGGAATATCGATCTCCGGCACGACCTCGATGCCGAGTGCCGCGGCATGGGCCACGATCTCGCGAACGTCATCCTGCGAATAGAAGCCTCCCACAGGTTCGGCGGTGTTGCCGAGCTGCGGCAGCAACAGCTCGTCCGGTCCACGCAATACGCCTGTCGTGGTCAGCTGCGGATAGGCGCGGATCTCCAGCCGCCATGCCTCGTCATCCGTCAGGTGCCAATGGAAGATATTGAGCTTCAGCAAGGCCAGAATGTCGAGGAGGCGCAGCACGTCGGCTTTGGGCGTAAATTGCCTGGAGACGTCAAGATGGCAGCCGCGCCAGCCGTAGCGCGGCTGATCTGCGATCACGCCCGAAACCGGGAAGCGGAACTTGCCAGGCTCGCGGCGTGCGCCATCCAGAAGCTGGCCGAGCGTCGTCAGACCATAGAGGCGGCCAGCAGTGGTCGAGAAGACCAGCACGATTTCGTCCGCGGAGAAGGCAAGCTCATAGGCTTCAGCCGCAAGGGCCGGCCGCTCGACGAAACGCAGCGCCCTGCCCTGCGGCGCGACAATGAGGCTGAAGGGGACATGGCTGGAGGGAAACAGCCGGCGGAAGAGCGCCTGCGCCGTGGCGACCGCCTTCACGCTTGCAGCGTCCGAGCCCTTGGCCGGATAGAGCGCGACCGGAAAGCCGTCGCCCGGCTTCACATCGACAGCAGCCGGCCATGGCTGGATGGCGAAGGGAAGCTCCAGCCTGCCCTCCGGCAGCAGCACCGGCGGCGGTTCGCTGACCCGGCCTTCGAGCAACAGGTCGGAGGTGAAAACCGTGACGTGACTGCCATCCGAAAGCGTCACATAGGCGGATTTGGCGCCGTCGGTGCAGTGCCGCGCAATGCGGTGAAGGGCGGAGACACTGAACGTCCAGCTCTCACCGGGACCTACGGAGAGACCGGCCGGCGGAGCAAACTCATGGAAATTGGCGTTGCGGCGAACGAAGACGGCATTGTCGCAGGCCTCTGGATCGACGACGCGCGTCAGCGTCGTATAGGCAAGGCGAAAATTCGTAAGAGGCGTATCCGAGAAATTGAAAAGCGTCAGGGTCAGGCGACCATGCTTTCCGCCCTCGGGAGACCAGGTGTTTTCAAGATGAAAGGAAGCCGGCTGCATCTATGGTCCCTCTTTGGCGACGCGCTTTAGTAATGTTCGGATTGCGAGAAGGTGTGGGCGAGCTCGGCCTGGCCTGCCGTGAGACCGCAATCGACCGGCAGGCAGACGCCGGTGATGGCGCCAGCCAGCGGGCTTGCCAGAAAGGACACCGCATTGGCGACATCGACGGGATCGACGACACGGCGCAGCGCATACCAGCGCTTTGCTTCCTCGAAGACATTGGGGTTTGCGGCGGCGCGCACTTCCCAGGCCTGGGTGCGCACCGTTCCCGGCGCGACCGCATTGGCGCGGATGCCAAACTTGCCGTATTCGACGGCTACCAGCCGAGTGAAATGCAGAAGCCCTGCCTTGGCGGCGCTATAGGCCGGATGGCCGAAAACGGCCAAGCCATTGACGGAGGCGATGTTGATCAGCGAACCCTTCGATGCCTTCAGCATATCCTCGACCGCGCGGAAACACAGGAAAGCCGCCTCCAGATTAAGCGCATTGTCGGCGCGCCAGATTTCCGGCGTGGTATCGTGAAGGCTGACCGCACGGGCGGCGCCGGCATTGTTGACCAGCGTCCGAACCGTTCCCAGGCTCGACGCCGCCTTCGCCATTGCGGCGGTATCGGTTTCGTTTGTGATGTCGGCCTTGATTGCGACGAAGCGCTCGGCAGGCCCCAGATCCTGCGCCGCCTTTTGCGCGGCGGCCTCGTCGATATCGACGAGCAGGATGACATCATGGTCATCCGCAAGGCGCTTTGCGATGGCGCGGCCGATATCGCCTGCGGCCCCGGTGACGATGGCAACCGATTTGCTCATGTGTTTTCCTCTGATTGTCGTTGTTCCCTGCGCAATTCCGGGCGGAAACCGCTGCGCACTGTTGCTGAAATTGCCCTAGTCCCCGAGAAGCTGACGGTCGTCGCCGTCGCGATGGGTGACGAGTTGCTGTTTGATACGGCGCAAGATCACTGTGGCCTGCGGCCGCAAACGGTAGGCGACGAGACTGGCGAGAATATCGACCACGGCAAGATATGCGATGCGGGTCGACGTCGGCCTATAGATATTGTCACCTTCCGGCAGGTCGATCGGCACGGTGATATCGGCGACATGAGCAACCGGACTGTCGCTCTGCGTCAAAGCAATGGTCGGCACCTTTGCGTCACGCGCCAGCGTGAAGGCGCGCACAAGCTCGGCATTACGGCCGGAAAAAGAGGAGCCGATCAATACATCCGCGGGCTTAGCCGCCGCGGCCATCATCAGCTGCATGCTGTGGTCGGAACTCGCGGTGATGCGCAGGCCGAACCGGAACAGGCGATTCTGAATCTCGCTGGCGATCATCGAGGAATTGCCGCCGGAGCCGAAGGCGTAGATCATCTCAGCGCCAGCCAGCCGATCAGCCGCCCGTTCGATGGCTCCAACGTCCAGACCGCGATGCAGCAGGAACAGCGCGTTCTGCGCCTTGGTAATAATGTCCTGGGCGACATCGGCCGGCGCTATGCTCTTCGGCTCGGGTTTCAGATAGCGCATGCCGACATAGGCCGTGCGCGCTAGCTGCACCTTGAAATCAGAAAAGCTCTCGCAGCCGAGGCGGCGGCAGAAGCGCGTGACCGTCGGCGGCGAGACATCCGCCTTGCCGGCCAGCTCGATGATGGAAGCGTTGACGGCGAATTCGAAATCATTGAGGACGATGTCGGCGATGCGGACTTCCGATTGAGAAAGCCGTCCCCTCTCGTCCTGCATGGTCGTGAAGATATCCATCAGCTCCCCCTTTATTCTGTCGCTGGGTTCTAAACGTCCGACACTTAGTAAGTGACGCAAGCCATCTCAATCTCGCAGCTCGTTATCGATGCCTACCTACGAGTGTGCGAGGGGGCGCGGCTCGCCGTTCGCGCCCATCTGACGGGAACCATACTGAGCGACGAACATCATATGATTCCTGCAAATTATTTTCTTGATGCGTTGACAAATGACCATAGAAAGCAGAATTTGGCCAGTGAAAATCGAGAATTATGAAAAGAATTTAAATGACGGCGGATACAATGCGTGATCCATTCAAGAATCCTTTTCCTGCCAGCGACGCTCCCAGACACGCGATTTGGGAAATGCTCGTCCCTCGCGACATCGATGCATTTCTGGCAGCCGACTGGTCCATGGTAGCACGCGATTTCGTCGAAGAGGGCTTTATCGGCATTGACGGCCGCCGTGAAGTGAGCCCTGACAAATGGCGCCTTGCCTTTCCGAGCCTTACCACCTATCGCGACGAATGGCTGCGCCAGGCGCGCGACTTCGCCACACAGTCCTTTGCAGAGGATACGCGCACCGCGATTTTCACCACCACGACGCTCGAGGATATCGAGATCGAGGGCGACATGGCGCTGGTGCGCAAGAAATTCGACGGCAGCCTGAAGAAGTCGGATGGCAGTGTCGACACCATGAAATGGCAGACGCTTTATTATTGCCGCCTGCATGAGGGACGCTGGAAGATCAGCGGCTTCACCGGTTACCTGCCGAACCCCATGGAATAGAGGCGACAGCATTGCGCATATTCACCGCGGCTTTCGCGACCGAGACGAACACCTTCTCCCCCATCTGTATCGACCGGCGCGCTTTCGAAGCGTCTCTCTATGCGCCTCCGGGCATGCATCCGGAAACGCCGACGCTTTGTTCCGCTCCGATTACCGTCGGACGACGCGTCACAGCCCAAAAAGGCTGGGAGCTGATCGAAGGCACCGCCACCTGGGCCGATCCGGCCGGTCTGGTAAATCGCCGGACCTATGAGGACCTGCGCGACGAGATCCTGGATCAGCTGCGCGCGGCCATGCCGGTGGATGCCGTCGTGCTGGGCCTGCATGGCGCCATGGTCGCCGACGGTTATGAAGATACCGAAGGTGATTTCCTGTCGCGCGTACGCGAGATCGTCGGACCCGACATTCTGGTCTGCGCCGAGCTAGACCCGCATAGCCATCTGACGAAGAAGCGTCTCGCAGCGGCCGAATTCTTCGTCTATTTCAAGGAATTCCCACACACGGATTTCGTCGATCGGGCGGAAGACCTCTGGCGCATCGCCGTCGATACGCTGGAAGGCCGCGTGAAGCCTGTCATGTCGGTATTCGATTGCCGCATGATCGACGTTTTCCCGACCTCGCGCGACCCGATGCGCTCCTTCGTCGACAAGATCATGGCGATGGAAGAGAGCGACACAGACATCCTGTCGATCTCCGTCATCCATGGCTTCATGGCCGGTGACGTCCCCGAGATGGGCACCAAGCTGCTCGTCGTCACCAATAATAAGCCGGATAAGGGTTCTGCAATCGCCCGCGATCTCGGCCTGGAACTCTTCTCCAAGCGCGGCACGTTCATCATGCCGCAGATCGACGAGAAAGAGGCTGTCAGCCAGGCCATGGCCGCCACATCAGGCCCGATCGTCATCGCCGATCTCTGGGACAATCCCGGCGGCGGCACTTCGGGAGACGCCACCGTTATCCTGCAGGAACTGCTCGACCGTGGCGCCACCGATACGGCGATCGGCACGATCTGGGATCCGATGGCGGTGCAGATCTGCATGGCCGCCGGCGAAGGCGCTGAAATCCCACTGCGCTTCGGTGCCAAATCGGCGCCGGGTACCGGCAACCCCATCGACGGCCACGTCAAGATCATCCGTCTGGTCGCCAATGCCGAGATGCGTTTCGGTGAGAGCTACGCCCCCTTCGGCGATGCGGCCTATATCCAGTACAAGGGTATCGACATCATCCTGAATTCGACGCGCGCACAGAGCTTCGACCCGAGCCTGTTCTCCGTCATGGGCATCGATCCGACACAGAAGAAGATCCTGGTCATCAAATCGACCAATCACTTCTACGCATCCTTCTCCAAGATCGCGTCGGAGATCCTTTATTGCTCGGCCGGAACACCCTATCCGAACAATCCAGCCCGCACCCCCTATCGCCGCGCACCGAAAGACATCTGGCCCATGGTGGCCGATCCGCATGCGACAGAACGCAAAGGCGCCTGATATGACACACGACATCGCCTCGGAAATCAGCCCCAAATCCGGCGATCGGATCGAGGGGCTCTCGACCCCGCGCCCGATCATCGACGAAGAACGGCTGGCTGCGAATATCGCTCGCGTGCAGTCCTACATGGACGCGCACGGCCTGAATTTCCGTCCGCATATCAAGACGCACAAGATCCCAGCCGTCGCGCGCGCCCAGGTCGCCGCCGGCGCCAAGGGTATCAACTGCCAGAAGATCACCGAGGCGGAAGCATTTGCCGATGCCGGCTTCGAAGATATCCTGATCACCTTCAACATTCTCGGCCCTGAAAAGCTTGTTCGCCTCTCGGCGCTGAACGATCGCATTTCCGGCCTGAAGGTCGTGGCCGACAGCACCGTTACCGTCGACGGTCTCTCTGCCTGGTTCGCCGAACGCAAGCCGCTGACCGTGCTGGTGGAATGCGACACCGGCGGCGCGCGCTGCGGCGTGCAATCGCCCGAGCAAGCCGCCGCCCTCGGCAAGCATATCGCCGGCAAGCCCGGCCTCACCTTCGGGGGCTTGATGAGCTATCCGAAGCCCAATAATGCCGAGGGGACGCAGGCGTTCCTGGCCGACTCCGTTGCGCTGCTGAAGAACGAGGGCATCCCATGCCCTGTCGTCAGCAATGGCGGCACACCAAGCCTGTTCGAGGCGCACCTGGTGACGGCGGCCACCGAGCATCGGGCCGGCACCTATATCTATAACGACAGATCCATGGTGCGCGCCCGTCATTGCCGCGAGGAGGATTGCGCGATGCATATCCTCGCCACCGTTGTCTCCAGGCCAACCGAAGACCGCGCCGTCATCGACGCCGGCTCGAAGGCGCTCACCTCCGATCTCCTCGGCTTTGCCGATTTCGGCCATGTGGTCGACTATCCGGAAGCTGTCATCAAGGGTCTTTCGGAAGAGCATGGGGTGATCGACCTCTCGAACTGCACCGGTCCGCGCCCGCAGATCGGCGACAAGATCCGCATCATCCCCAATCACACCTGTGTCGTATCGAACCTTTTCGACCAGATGGTCTTCCATCGAGACGGCGTGGTGACACGCGTCGAGGATGTGGCCGCTCGCGGGCTGGTCTGGTAGGCGCGAAAACATTGTTTAAAACAAAAACGGCGACCTTCGGGCCGCCGTTTTTGTTTGTCGCATCTCAAAGCCGGACCGGCGCTTTATACGCGGTCCGGTCTTGCAAGCAGCCGCTCCTCAAGAGGCGACCGAGCTCAGCAATTCCATGTCGATGTCCGTGAGTTCCACCCTGCGCTCGAAAGCGATGCCGCTTTCATCGAACAGGTGGCAATCGGCGATACGCATGCCGGTCTTCAGCGGCGCCTCCAGGCGGATCGCTACGCTGCCGGGCAGCGTTGCGCAGAAATTCTCGTCGACCCCCTCGGCAGAAGCGTAGGCAACCGTCTGTGCGCCCAAATGCTCGACGACGGTGGGCACGATGGTCAATGTCAAATCGCCACCACCGAGCAGCACATGCTCCGGCCGGATGCCCAACGTCAGGGCCTTACCGACCGCATCCTGGCGCGGCGTCACCGGCAGAAGCGCCTTTTGGCCCTTGTACTCAATTTCCACGCCCGCATCGCTGACACCAGTGCAGGTCACGGGCAGGAAGTTCATCTTGGGGTTGCCGATGAAGCGGGCAACGAACGTATTCGCTGGCTTATGGTAAAGCTCCAGCGGTGCGCCGACTTGCGATATCTCGCCGGCATTGAGAACGACGATCCGGTCGGCCATTGTCATGGCCTCTACCTGGTCGTGGGTCACGTAGATCATGGTCGCCTGCAGTTGGCGATGCAGTCTTGCCAGCTCAATGCGCATATCGGCGCGCAGAGCGGCATCGAGGTTGGACAACGGCTCGTCGAAGAGGAATATCTTCGGTTCGCGCACGATGGCGCGGCCGATGGCGACGCGCTGGCGCTGACCACCGGACAAATTGCCCGGCTTCTGATGCAGCCGCTGCTCCAGATGCAGGATGCGGGCGGCATTCTCGACCTTGGCCTTCAGCTTGTCCTCCGGCATCTTTTCCACCCGCAGCGGAAAAGCGATGTTCTCGAAGACGGACATATGCGGATAGAGGGCATAGGACTGGAAGACCATGGCGATACCGCGCTTGACGGGCGCCAGATCGTTCACACGACCGCCATCGATCATGATGTCGCCGCTGGTCACCTCGTCAAGGCCGGCAATCATCCGCAGCAGGGTCGACTTGCCGCAACCGGACGGGCCGACGAAGACAATGAATTCACCGTCGTTAACGTCAAGCTCGACGCCCTTGATGACTTCGAAATGACCATAAAATTTCTTGACCTGATTAAGGTGAAGCTTTCCCAAACTCTGTCTCCGCGCGGCGCCGCTACTAGGCGGGCAGGGCTCGAAAGGCCGCGCGTGATGCGCGCGGCCCGGCGATCTGCGATCTTACTTGTACTGCTCGAGATCGGCAGCTGCCTTCTTCAAGGCATCAGCCGGCTGGGCCTTGCCGGTTACGACCGACTGGACCATCTCGATCATCACGTTCTGGAAGCCCTTATAGTCCTTGAAGAGCGGCTCGGGACCACCATAGGCGATGCCATCGATGAACGGCTTCCAGGAAGCGTCCTTCTTGACGAACTCGTCAACCAGCGGCGACGGACGCAGCGGCGTGAGACCGGCGCCGCCCTGGAGTTCGTATTCAGCCTGCGGACCCGGAGACGTGATGAACTTGGCGAACTCGGCTGCCTTGTCCTCGACGCCGCTGCCCTTAAAGACAGCAAGGCTGTCGGTGATGAGCAGCGTGCCTTGACCCTTGGCAGAAGGACCGAGCGGCAGTGGCGCGACGCCCCAGCTGATCTTCGTTTCCTTCAAGCGAGCGGCGGCACCGGAGCCGGCCTGGATCATGCCGACCTTGCCATCAAGGAAGATGGCACGCATTTCGTTCTGCTCATAGGCCGTCGGTCCTTCGACCGAGTAAGGCGTGATGTCCTTGTAGGCCTGGAGAGCTGCCAGAACTTCGGGGCTGTCGAGGACGATCTTGTCGCCATCGATGACCTTGCCGTTATTGGTGTAAACCCAATGCAGGAACTGGTGCATGGTGTTGTCGAAAGTCTTGGCCGAGAGGCCGTAGCCGGGGATGCCCGTCTTTTCCTTGATCGTCTTGGCGTCGGCGATTTCTTCGGCCCAGGTGGTCGGTGGCTTCTCGGGATCGAGGCCCGCCTTCTTGAAGAGATCCTTGTTCCAGTAAAGCGCCTTGGTCGAGAAGGCGATCGGCGTTCCCCACTGCTTCCCATCGAAGGTTACCGTACCGACGATGCCCGGATAATAGGCCTTCTTCTCGTCATCCGTCATCGGGATCGGAACGATCAGATCGTTATCAGCGAACTGCTTGAGCGTGCGCGAACCGACATAGGCCATGGCAACCGGCGTGCCGGCAGCAGCAAGCGTGGTTGCCTTGTCCTGGCACTGTTCCCAGCCGACGACTTCAGGCTTGACGGCCCAGCCGGGATTCTTGTCTTCCCACTGCTTGATGTACTTCACATGGATCGGATCGATGCTGTCGCCGCAATAGATCCAGCTGATTTCCTTGTCGGCGGCCTGGGCGTTCACGGCGCCAAGCGCGGTGGAGCCGAGCAAAGCAAGGGCAAGAAGCCCTGTCTTGAAATGGAATGTCACGTTTAAGCTCCCGTTTCTCTGGTTGTTGATTGGTTTTATTGCTTCACCGCGCCAGCGGTCAGACCGCTGACGAGATACCGTTGCAGGAAGAAGATCACGACCAGGGCCGGCGCGATGCCGACGAAACTTGCGGCCATGAGTTCGTTCCAGACGACCTCCTGCCGGCCGAAATAGGCAAAGAGCCCAACCGGCAGCGGCATGTATTCAGTCTTCGAATTGAAGGTAAGAGCGTAGATGAACTGCTGCGCGTAGGAACCGATGAAAGTGGTAATGGCGACGACGGTGATGCCCGGCATGGCGATCGGCAGGATGACGCGACGCAGCGTATAGAAATGGCTGGCGCCATCAACAAAGGCCGCCTCATTGAGCTCCTTCGGAATGCGCATCATATAGGTACGCAGCAGCCAGATGCCGGTGGGAATAAGGAAAGCGACACCCGGCACGATCATGGCAAAATAGGTGTTCAGCACACCGAAGGAGCGCATGAGCCGGAACAGCGGGATCAGCAGCACGGCGCCGGAGAACATGTTGACCGCCAGGAAAGCACCGAGCAGCAGGCCGGCGCCTCTGAACTCGAAACGCGCGAAAGCATAGGCTGCGGGCACGACGAGGATCAGGACGATAATAGTGGTCGAGCCTGAGATCAGGAACGAATTGAAGATGTACCAGCCAAAGCCCGGCACGCTGGTCCACATCGTGCGATAGGCTGCAAAGGAGCCGTTCTCGGGAATGAACCGGTAGGGCGAAGAGAAAAGCTGGCTGAGCGGCTTCAGCGAGACCAGGAAGCCTTCGACGAAGGGCGCCAGCACGAAAGTCAGGAACAGCAGGATCCCGGCATAAATGCCGATGAGCTCGTACCACTTGTAGCGATGGATCATCGTAGGCTGGCTCATCGCTGCTTGGCTCCCGTGGAAAAGCGGCTGGTCACGCGGAAATAGGCAAGGCAGAAGAGCGACAAGAAGATGCAGATCAGCACTGCGCGAGCGGCGCCTTCGCCATATTTATAGGATCCGATCGCCGTTCGATAAGTGTCGATGATCATCGTCGTCGTCTCGCCGTTCGGGCCGCCGCGCGTCAAGATCCAGATAATATCGAAGGAATTGAAGGTGGCGATGAGCGACAGCATCGACATGGTAACCAGGGAAGGCACCAACAACGGCAGGGTGATGCGGCGGAAGCGATAGAAGCGACCGGCGCCATCCGTCCAGGCGGCTTCATAGAGATCGTGAGGTACTGCCTGCATCGCCGCCAGCATGTAGAGGGTGACCATCGGGACACCGATCCAGACGTCGGTGACGATCGTCGCCCAGAAGGCCGAGCTGCCATAGGCCAGGAACGCCACGGGGCTGTCGACAATGCCGAAGCGTTGCAGCAGGCCGGAAATCATGCCGAACTGGCCATTGTACATCCAGCCCCACATGAAGATGCCGATCGCCATCGGCACGATCCAGGGAGGCATGGTGAGTACGCGGAAAAGCGAGCGGCCCGGAACGGCCGAGTTCAGCAGCGCCGCCCCCAGCGTGCCGATGATCATCTTCAACGACACGGAGAAGAAGGTCCAAATGAAGGTGCGGACGATGACGCCCGCGAAAGTATCGTTGAAGATCTTGGCGTAATTCTCGAAGCCAACCCAATTCGTCACCTTCTTCAACGACGCATCGGTGAAGGACAGGATTATCGTGTCGACCAACGGATAGGCGACGATGACGGTGACGTAGAGGAGAGCCGGAAAAAGCAGGACCCAGGCGAAGATGACCGTGCCGCGTTGAACACCCATCCCGCGCCCTCCCTAGGCCGCTCTTGAATGAAGCGCTTCGTCGAATTCGTCCCAGATCGGTCGGAGATCGACGACAGTCCTCTTCATGCGTGCCTCGTCCATCGAGAGCGCCAGAATGCCCGCTTCAAGCGCATTCTGGGTCGAAACCGGCAGATGCAGGCCGGTTTTGACGTTCGCGATGATGTCGGCGGCCATCTGCTCATCGGCACCGTAGTGCTGCGAAAGCGTGGTGGCCGCGTAGGTGTTCTCGATCACCTTCTTGCCGCTCAGCACCTCGTGAACATTGAAATAACCGCGAATGAAATCGCCTTCGGCCATGCCGCGCGAGCCCATGATGGCGAAACGGCGGAACTGGTCCGGCACGTTGAGATTGGTGTGGAAATTCATGCCGACGCCATTGGCATATTCGATGATCGCAACCTGGTAGTCGATGATGTCGCCATCGCTGTCGAACACCTTGTCCGATCCCATCCAGCCGCTCGGCTTGCGATGGAAAAGTTCGAGATCGTTGATGCCTTCCCGTGCCGGGTCGTTTTCCGGGATGAAGCTCTTGCGGCCGCCGAAGCTCGCCACCCGCTCCGGACGCGCGCCGACCACGCCATTATAAAGGTCGAGGTCGTGGCAGCATTTCTCCAGCATGAAGCTGCCGGAATAATGCTCGTAGCGGCGCCAGTCACGCATGAAGAAGGCGCCGTGGTAGGGTTCGATATGCTCGGATGCTTCAATGGAGACGACCTTGCCGAGCTTTCCTTCGGCCTGTGCGGCCAAAAGATCGCGATACATGGGCGAATAGCGCAGGACCAAGCCTACATTCAGCCGCTCATGGCCGTACTTTGCCATCAGCTTTGCGAGCTCGATGCTGTCCTTGATCGTCGTGACGATCGGCTTTTCACAGAAAATCTTGAGGCCGGCCTCAAGGCCGATGCGGATATGATCGAGATGCATGTGGTTCGGCGAACCGATCATCAAGAGGTCGATCTTTTCGTTGGCGATCAGCTCTTGAGGAGTGCGATAGGCCTTTCCAACGGAAATGCCCTGTTCGAGCAAACCAGGCAGGCCTGCCGGCGCCGGATCCACATAGCCGGCGATCTCGAAGCTTTCATCGATCGCCTTGAACACATAGCCCAGATATCCCAGGCGGAATCCCAGCCCAATGATTCCAACTCGCATACTTTTCAGTTCCCATTACGTAATTTATTTTCGTAAGCTTGGGGCAAATTTTCGCATTCGTCAACGACGTTCGCGCATTTACTCGAAAACATGAAATTTATTTTCAGATCATCGCTTAAAAATACGCAGCCTTCAAGTCTGAAGCTGCGCCCGTTTTGATCGCGTTGCCATTTATTTTGGCAGGATGGCCGGCATTATCTGTCTGGGCCGTTGTATTGCCAATATTGATAATTGGGTTTTCTGGTGCTGCTGGAAATCACACCGTTCTGGTCACACACATATCCCAGGCGGGGCATACCGCGATAGAAGTAGCCTCTGTAGAAGTCATCCGGATATAAGGTCGTGGTGCTGCACTGGAATTTTTCGTCAGCTGCCATTTTTGGCGCGGTTACCCCCGGCAGGTTCTTGTAGGGATAGACAGGCGCGACATATGGCTTCGGTATAAGCGGGTTATCGGCCATCGCGGCAAGAGGCATGAGGCAGCCAAGGAACAGAGCGGCAATGGCGATTTTTGATTTGGTCCACATGAATTGCTACGCTCCTTCAACCATGCGAGCGCAACGACCACGCGCCGCATGTTGCAGATATAGTAAAGTGCAGGTCCGTCGCCAACAGGGCACCCGCCAAAATCACGGCGCGAAGCCTGTTTCTTGGCCAAGATGCGGGCGTTCACATAACGTTACACCAAATAAAATGCTTTTATCCGGAAATACAACATTGACGCGCATTCCGAATTTGCGACAATTCGTAAGCATGTTATATGATGGCAAAACCATTGCTTTAACTGCTATCGCCACGATTTCTGTTTGCAGGAGTAACAGTCATTCTCGAACAGATTGATCGTACCGCCCCTATCACTGATCCGCTGACTGTTGCTGATGCCGCTCAGCAGTTGCGCATCTACGTCATCAATCTGGATCAGTCGCGCGATCGCTGGGAACGTTTGTGTGGCCAGGCCGTGGAATACGATCTGGATATCACGCGAATACCGGCTGTTGACGGCCGAGCGATCGCCGAGGAGGATCGCCTCGACTTTCATCCCAAGTCGTTCGTCTATCACAATGGCCGCAAGCTCCTGGCCGGCGAATATGGCTGTTATCGCAGCCATCTCCTCGCGCTTGAGCAATTCGTTGCCAGCGGCGACAAGATGGCCATCATCATGGAAGATGATATCGAGTTGAACGAGAAGCTGATCCCGCGTGCGATTGCGACGATGGATGGCGTCGACGGCGCCCGCCTCGTCAAGCTGGTCAATCATCGCCTGGTGGGTTTCAAGCAGATCTGCGAGACAGCCGAAAACGATGTCATCGGCCGCTGCCTGCACGGCCCGCAGGGATCTGCCGCCTGTTATATCGTCAACCGCAAGGCTGCCAAGAAGCTGCTGGTGACGCTGAAGCCAATGCTTCTTCCCTATGACGTCGCTCTCGAACGCGGCTGGTCAACCGGCGTCGAGACATTCGCGACGCTTGAAAATCTTGCCGATTTCAGCCCGCATCGCGCCGATACGACGATCGGCAAGCGCACGGATTACCGCGCCGTGAAGCGGCACTCCCTGTTGCGGATGACGGCGCACTGGTTCCGCACATGCGATCAGCTGCGACGTTGGCGGTATGCCATCCGTATTAAGCCACGGATGGTAGTTCCCTGACGGGATCCTGAGCCGCTGGTACCTAACGGAAGCTCTCATCAGCCTATGTGGCCGATGTCTACAGTCCCGGTGGAAAGCGGAAAGCGCTTTTTTGCGGCCGCCTTATAGCGGCGCGACATTATCGAGATTTGGCTGGGCAACAGTCAGATCCGCCTCGCGCTCACGATAGACCAGATCGACGACTTCGCTGCTCGGCGCATAACCGGATACGAGTTTCTCCAGCAGAGTTCGTGCCAGTGGTATGTCGTTTTCGTCCAACGCGGCCTCAAGCGCGACAAGCCGCTGCGAAAGCTCCGGCCACAGCAGGAAGTCCTCCTTGGCATGCATGATGCGGGGATGGCTTGTCTGCTGTGGGTTGTCGCCGATCAGCAACTCCTCATAGAGCTTCTCGCCCGGCCTCAGCCCGGTGATCTCAAGCTCAATATCACCATCCGGCTCATCCTCATCGCGCACCGTCAGGCCGGAAAGCTCCACCATCCGCCGGGCGAGATCGGCAATGCGCACCGGCTCACCCATGTCGAGCAGAAACACGTCGCCGCCAGCCGACATGGCGCCGGCCTGGATGACAAGCTGCGACGCCTCGGGAATGGTCATGAAATAGCGGGTGATATCCGGATGCGTCAGCGTGATCGGGCCGCCATCGCGGATCTGCTGGCGGAAGAGAGGCACGACGGAGCCGGAGGAACCAAGAACGTTGCCAAAACGGACCATCGCAAAATTGGTGCTGGCAACACCAGGCTTGCGGTCGGCGTTCATGGCCTGCAGCACCATTTCCGCCAGCCGCTTGCTGGCGCCCATGATATTGGTCGGGCGCACGGCCTTGTCGGTGCTGATCAGCACGAAATCCTCGACGCCATGGTCGCGCGCCGCCTCGGCCGTTATCTGGGTCCCAAGGACATTGTTGCGCACACCTTCGACGGGATTGTACTCGACAAGCGGCACATGCTTGTAAGCGGCCGCATGATAGACGGTCTTTGGATGCCATGCCGCCATGATCTGACCGATACGCCGCGCATCTCGGACGGAGGCGAGAAAGGGTATGATGCGGATATCGGCATATCCTGCGGAGGTAGCCAGTTTTTCGAGTTCGCCGTGAATGGCGTAAAGCCCGAATTCATTCTGTTCCACCAAGAGCAGGGCGGATGGGCCGTTTTTCATGATCTGGCGGCAAAGTTCGCTGCCGATCGAACCGCCGGCGCCGGTCACCATGACCACCTTGCCGCGGATGTTCTTCTCGATCAGTGCCCGGTCGGGCGCGATGACGTTGCGGCCGAGCAGATCCTCGATATCAAGTTCGCGCAGATCGGAGACCGCGACGCGCCCCTGGGCGAGTGCCGTCAGGTCCGGCATGGTGCGCACCGTGACGCGCGCCTTGCGCATATCCTCAAGGATTTCATTGCGCCGCTGCCGCGTGGCGTTCGGCAGGGCAAGCAGTACGCCCTTGATATCGCCGGACACGGTGAGAGCAGGAAGATCGGCAGGATCATAGATCGGCAGACCGCCCATGATACTGCTATGCAGATTGCGGTCGTCGTCCAGATAGCCGACGACATTCAGCTCGGCGCTGTTGGCTAGCGCGCCGGCAAGCTGGCGGCCCGATGCACCCGCGCCGTAGATCAGCACCTTGGCGAGCTGGCTGCGGTTGAGCAGCCGTTGATAGGCATTGCCGAGCCAATAGCGCGTCCATATCCGCGACAAGCCGATGCAGATCAGCAACAGCAAGGGCTGCAAAATG
The DNA here is from genome assembly GCF_053521805.1 of Rhizobium sp. A22-96. Taxonomy (NCBI): domain Bacteria; kingdom Pseudomonadati; phylum Pseudomonadota; class Alphaproteobacteria; order Hyphomicrobiales; family Rhizobiaceae; genus Rhizobium; species Rhizobium sp. A22-96. Next base: position 135,986 of record NZ_JBNWDQ010000005.1, on the reverse strand, counting down.
CCGACCGTGCGCGGCACGCCCGGCACGCTGATCGCGGTAAAAATAGTCATGAAGGCGAGCCCGTAGATGGCCACCGCCTTGAGCACGGTTACGAAAGCCGACAGACCCGCATAGCGGAAAATCGCGCGGTAAAGGCCCAGCACGATGAAGATGGGTATGGCAACGAGAAGCGAGACAACGGCCGGCAGCCATTCGACGCCTTCCAGGATCACCCAGTCATCGAGGCGCAGACAATAGGCGAACCAGACCGTCAATACACAGAGGCTGGCATCGACGAGCAGGGCGAGCGCTCGCTTGGTTGAGCGCGGCAATGCCAAAAAGGGCAAAACGAGCTTATCGGAGGGCACCATCGGTCAGCTCTCCCTGGCGCCGGTCATCAAAGCGATGCGCCGCTTCTCTCGCATAGATCGTCTCACAATGCACCGCATGACGCATGATAATTGCATCGTACTTTCATTGGCGGATTCCAATTCATTCCAGCGCCGATTTACATGTAGAACAGCCGGCACACAATTGCATCCTCGATGTTGGAGAGGCGGCTCACGCAGAAAGATGGGAAGGGATCACTTGCCAAGATAGCTGCGCAGGACCGGATGACGGAACAGACCGAGGAGAATGGCAAAGGCCATTCCAAGGCCAGCACCGAAAAGCGCACCGGCGATCAAGCCCGCCACCATCATCACCTTTCGGCCGGGGCCGTCAGCTTTCAACGGCGGCTCGGCTTCCGAAATCACGCGGATATTGCTCTGCGACAGATCCTGCGCATCGCTTGTCTGGCCGGAACGCTTCAGCAGCGACTCGTAGATATCACGGGCTGCGGTGGCCTTGCGCTGAAGCTCGTTCAGGCCGACCAGCTTGCTTGAGGTATTGACCTGCGATGCCTTCTGCACCGCCAGTTCCTTGGCGATATCCTGCTCAGCTCCCTGCGCCTGCGCATAATCGGCGCGCGCCGACGTCATCTGGCGCTGCAATTCGCTGCGGATTTCTGCGGCAAGGCTGTCCAGCGAGGATTTGGCCGCAAGCAGGCGTGGATGACGGGCACCGAGTTGGCTCTGCAGGCTGCCGACATTGGCGGCAAGTGTCGCATATTGCTGACGCAGGCTGCTCAGCGCCGTCGATCCGCTGCTGGCGTTGGGGTTGTTCGGATTGTTGGCAACCACATCCTCGAAGCTCAGCTTGCCGGCGGCGTCCGCCCGAGCCTTGGCTTCGATCGTGCGTTGCTGGGCAGTCACCAGCATGTCGTTCAGCGCCGTCAGACGCTTGTCGGAGATCAGATTGCCTTCGACGGCCACCATGTCATTGTCGGCGCGATAGGCTTCTACCGCCTTCTCGGCCGAAAGCACCTGCTGGCGCAGGTCGTCCAGCCTGCTGTCCAGTGCGCTGTTGCTTGACTTGAAGCTCTTGGCGACGGCACCGCTTTCTTCTTCGATAAAGGAGGAAAATAGCTGGTTGGCGATCGCAGCTGATTTTTGCGGATCGCCCGTCGTCACCTTCGCGGTCACGACATAGGTGCTCGACTCGCGGGCGATCTGCACGGCCTTCGCAAGAGCCGCCGTCGCTATGTATTTTGCTGCCTCGCCGGTGGCGCCGCCAGAAAAATGCGGATCCTGGTCGAGCTTGAGGGTATCGACAACACGGCCAAGCACCTTGCCCGAAGACAGGATCTGGGTCTGGCTGTCGATCATCGTCGTGATCAGCTCCGGCGGCGTCGGAGCCTGCTGGGAGGATTCGCCGCCGTTCGGTCTGGGATCGAAGTAAAGGCTGGTCTCAGCCGTGAACTTCTGGGGGATGAGCGGAATAATGGCGGCGCCAGCGACGCCACAGATTACCGCCAGGGCGAGAACGACAAATTTCTTCGCCCAAATAGAATGGATCGCGGAGCGCAGATCGAGCAACGGCGAATCTGCCGACGGCAGGACGACCGATTGGGCAATGATCTGTGGCGGAGCGACAGCGCTGGGCTCGACAGGGGCAGTGGGGGCGGCAGTGACCGCAGCCGGCTCGACAGGGGCGTGCGAGGCCACCTCAACATCAATTTTGCTTGGTCGCTTTTCGGATGCGAAATCAGCAGGCCCTGGCGCTTCGGGCTGTTCGGCGGCTGCAGCCGGCTCCGGCGCCACGACAAAATCCCGCGGGCGCAAGATCGGACTGCGCAGGCGCAGGCCATCGCGCCGTGTATCTGACGGCTCGGTATCGCGCCAACTCGGAAGCTGGTCCGATCTTTTGCTTCGTTCCATTGAGCTCATGTCAGGCTTTCAGTGCTCCGCAGGCGGTTTCCGCCTCGCAGATGTCTCGACTTTAGAAATGTTTGGCTAACGGACCATTAAGGACGCTCCAAGGAAATCGCAGTGCGGGGGCCGGCAGACCCTCTGCCTTCACCATTGTTCAACATCATCGCCCCTATGAAAGGGACAGATCCGCATGGGAGGCAGGAGCGTGCAATGACCGCATCGATGACGAAGGCTCTGCTGCGCCTGACGGCTGCGGCAGTCTTGCTTGCCTCCACGACAATGGCAGATAGCAGCTTTGCAGCGGCGCAGCTTTGCTATCGTGGCGTCAATCTCTCCGGCGCGGAATATGGTGAGCGCGACGGCGTGGCCAACGTCAACTACACCTACCCCTCGGAAGAAACCGTGCGCTATTTTGCGGGCAAGGGCATGAACGTCGTGCGGCTGCCCTTCCGCTGGGAGCGGCTGCAGCCGGTGCTCGGCCAACCCTTCAACGGCGACGAACTCCAGAGGCTCAAGGACGCCGTCGCCCTCATTCAGAAGCACGGCATGGTGGTCGTCCTCGACCCTCACAATTACGGCTATTACGACAAGGTCCAACTCAAGCAACCGCCGGCAACCGAGCTCGCCTTCGGCGACTTCTGGGCGCGCCTTGCCGTCGAATTCTCCAATCAAAAGGGCGTCGCCTTCGGCCTCATGAACGAGCCGCACGACATCAAGGCGCCGGACTGGCTGGAACTCGCCAATACCGCCATCCGCAGCATCCGCACCGTCGGCGCGCGCAATCTCATCCTCGTACCCGGCACCAACTGGACTGGCGCGCATAGCTGGTCTGCTGATGTCCTTGGCGGCGGCGCGAATGCGACAGTCATGCTCGGCGTCACGGATCCGCTCGACTTCTACGCCTTCGAATTCCATCAATATCTGGATTCGGACAGCTCCGGCACGCATCCGGTCTGCGATGGCACCGACAATGCCAAAAGAGGCTTGAACGATGTCACGGACTGGCTGCGCAAGAATGGAAAGCGCGGCTTCCTCGGCGAATTCGGGGTCGCCGCCAATGACGGTTGCCTCGACGGCCTTAAACAGGTGCTCGACGTCCTGAACACCAATAGCGATGTCTGGCTCGGCTGGAGTTACTGGGCGGCCGGCGATTGGTGGCCGCTGGAGGAGCCGCTCAATATTCAGCCGCACAATGGCCGCGACAAGCCGCAACTGAAAGTGCTGGTGGAGGGATTGAGCAAGAAGGCAACCCTCGCGCCGTCATGTGCGCTGATCAAACCGAAGTAAGGGACGCTGGCTCGACTCTTTGCCGCGAATCATCGGCCTGATATGCTGGCCAAGGCCAGAGATCCCACGACCTCGGATAGTTCATGCAAAGTTCAGGCGAAAAGCAGCCCATCAATTTCGTCATTCTTGCCGTTTCGCTGCTCGCGGTCCTGTACAATAGCATCCTCGCCTTCATCAATCACAACATCACGCCATTGACGCCAAACGCCGTCGTGATGAGCGAAATCGTGCTCCAGGCGGTCAGTTTCACCTATATTCTGACGAAGGGGATCTACGAGGAGGATATCGCGCCGCTCCTCTATCTCGTGCTGACGATCATACTCACGGTCTTCGTCATCGCCATCAACAAGCAGGCCTATATCGATCACCTTCGCAACGTGATGATCATCTTCTCGTTTTCCATCATGGGCAGGCTTTGCAACGAGCGCACGCTCAAGCTGGCTTTCAAGATCGCCTGCTTCGCCGTGCTGGCGGTGCTCATCTGCGAGATCGTGTCGGTGAAGGAATATGTGGCGCTGTTTCATCCGGCCGAATATTTTCAGAATACGCGCGGCGTGCCGCCGGCCACCTACAGCGATATCGGCCTCTTCCGCGGCGCATTGGGCTTCGAGGGCCGGTTCTCCTTTGGCCTGATAGACCACCGCTCATCTTCCGTTTTCCTGGAACAGGTCTCGCTTGCCAATTTCTGCGGCGTGATGGTCCTTTATCTCATCAGCTTTTCCGGCCGGCTGCGGCTGCTCGACAGGCTGCTGTTTCTGTCGACCGTCGTGCTGATCCTGCTGACAAACGACACGCGCACGATGCTGATCTTCAGCCTCATCTGCGTCGCCGGTTATTTCATCTATCCCTGGCTCCCGAAGATACTCGACCTCCTGACGATGCCCGTGATCATCGTCGTCGGCTTCGTCATCCATTCGCTCAAGCCGACGGTTACGGGCGATAATTTCGTGGGGCGCATCAACGGGACGGTAAAGGCCTTCCTTGGCATGGACCTGCAGAGCACCATCGGCCTGCAGCTCGATCAGGTCGGCATATTCTTCGACAGCGGCTATGTGTACATCATATATGGAGCCACCATCTTCGGCCTCATCCTGTTCTGGCTTTACGCCTCGCTCTATCCGGGGGGCGAGACCGTCAATCAGCGGCGCCTCGGCCATGCCCTTTCCCTTTTCCTGTTCCTGAATCTCATGATCGGTTCCACCGCCATCTTCTCGATGAAGACGGCAGGCCTGGTCTGGCTTCTCGTCGGCTTCTTGAAATTCAACGAGGGCACCCAGGCAAAGCAGCCACAAAAGCTCTCGCTGGCGACCAGCAGCTGAGGCGGGGATGCGCCGCCCGAAGGCGCAATGGGAACGGCTTTTTTCCCGCCATCCTGCCTAAATTAGCGTCGAAAGCTGACGGGGCGGAAGGTATTTCCCACCCTTGCGATTTCCTTTAAGTGGGCGGCATCCTCGGCGTAAGAGAGAAGAGACATGAAGAGCTATGTACTGACAGTTGCGTGCAAGTCGACACGCGGGATCGTGGCGGCGATTTCGAACTATCTGGCCGAGCAGGGCTGCAACATCGTCGATTCCAGCCAGTTCGACGATCTCGATACCGGCATGTTCTTCATGCGCGTCTCCTTCATCTCCGAAGAAGGCATCGGCGAGGGGGCGCTGGCCGAGGGCTTCAAGCCGATCGCCACCAAGTTCGACATGGCTTCAGAGTTTCACGATGCCAAGAAGCGCATGAAGGTGCTGCTGATGGTCTCGCGCTTCGGCCATTGCCTCAACGACCTGCTCTATCGCTGGAAGATCGGCGCGCTGCCGATCGACATCGTCGGCGTCATCTCCAACCATTTCGAATATCAGAAGGTCGTGGTCAATCACGACATCCCCTTCCACCATATTCCGGTGACCAAGGCCAACAAGCCGGAGGCGGAAGCCCGGATCATGGATGTTGTCGAGCAGACCGGCACGGAACTGATCGTGCTTGCCCGCTACATGCAGATCCTGTCGGATTCGATGTGCCAGAAGATGTCTGGCCGCATCATCAACATCCACCATTCCTTCCTGCCGTCCTTCAAGGGCGCAAATCCTTACAAGCAGGCCTATGAGCGCGGCGTGAAGCTGATCGGGGCGACGGCGCATTATGTCACCGCCGATCTCGACGAGGGTCCGATCATCGAGCAGGACACGGCGCGCATCACGCATGCGCAGTCGGCCGACGATTACGTCTCGATCGGCCGCGATGTCGAGAGCCAGGTGCTGGCGCGCGCCATCCATGCGCATATCCATCACCGCAATTTCATCAACGGCAACCGCACCGTCGTCTTCCCGGCGAGCCCGGGCTCCTACGCGTCCGAGCGGATGGGCTGAGGCGCGGCCTAACTATTGCCGCCAATTCCCTTTTTCTTTTGCGCCGAAGCACGATTTGATACCGCCGGTATCGAATCGGCCGGGAATAAGGAAAAGACATGTCATTCCATCGCAAGGGAACGCTGCTGCTGGCGGCGTTTCTTATGAGTACGGCGACGGCGCATGCCGCCACTGCGGAACAGGATCCATCGAAGATCGATCTTGCCAAGCTGATCGAATGCACGACCTACGACGTGCCGAGTTACAATAATTTCGGCATGTGGCTGACCGGGCCTGAAAGTGTCACGGCCATGAAGCAGTTCGGCTTGACCGAACTGCCGTCGGAAAACCCCTTCCTGCGCGAATTCCAGCTCGCAGCTCCGGTGAGCGTCTTCGGGCGGCAGACGAGCAGGATTGCCTTCGCCTCCTCCGGACCCTTGGCCGTGCTCGACGAGCCCGATCCGCATCCGCTTGCCAAGACACTCGGAGTGACGGCAGCGGTCGACAAGCCGAACAAGTTCCTCGGTGCAAAAGAAATCCTGTCGAGCAAAGAGCAGCTCGAAAATTCCGATACCGTGCTCCACACACTCATCACCCTCAATGTCTCGACGGATGACAGCCATCCCGGCAAGACGCTGGCCGGTTGCAGCTATTCCATCGAGGTCGAATAGGGGACGATCCCTAGCCGGACATGATCTGCGGCCTATCTTCTTCCTAAATGCTCGACGACCCTATCTGTTTTGGGTGATTTTCTTTAGGATGGAATGGTTTAGTGTCGACGCAAATCAACCATCCGGGGGATGCCATGGCCGACGCCACGCTCGCAAATCGTATGCAATTGCCAAGACCGGACATCACGCCGGAAGAGGCAGCCGAAATCTTGCAGACGCATTACGGCCTGAGCGGGGCATTGAGCGAACTCGGCAGCCAGCAGGATCGCAACTACCGTATCGACGCCGGCGACAAGGCCTATGTGCTGAAGATATGCCGGGCCGAATACGAAGAGGTCGAGCTGGAGGCGCAGAATGCGGCCATCCGCCATCTCCATGCCAAGCCGGATGCGCCGCGCGTGCCCGATATCGTGCCATCTCAGGATGGCCGTGACATTCTCGCCATTACCGTGCGCGAACAGGATTACCTCGTCCGGCTGCTCGGATTCCTTCCCGGGCAGACGCTGACGCAGCGCAAGCATCTGCCGGATGCTTCGACGGCCGGACTCGGCGCGCTTTCCGCCCGGCTCGCACGCGATCTTGCCGATTTCGACCATCCCGGCCTGCACCGAAATCTGCAATGGGACCTGCGCCGCGCCGGACCGGTGGCCGTGCAGCTTTTGTCGGCGATAACGGATCACGAGGCGCGCGACCGCATCGCCAAGGCAATGGTGGCCGCGGTCAAACGTATCCAGCCGCTGGCAACAGCGCTGCGCGTGCAGCCCGTGCATCACGACGTTACCGACGACAACGTCGTCAGCCACCCTGACGCCCACGGGCAGCCGGTGCCGGATGGGGTGATCGATTTCGGCGACATCATTCAGGGTTGGCTGGTGGGCGATCTCGCAGTCACCTGCGCTTCGCTGCTGCATCACGCCGACGGCAACCCGTTCCATATCCTTCCGGCCATCAGGGCATATCACGCGATCTATCCGCTGGAGGAGGCGGAGGCGAAGGCGCTGTGGCCGCTGATCGTCGCGCGCGCGGTCATCCTGGCCGCCAGCACCGAACAGCAGCTCGCCATCGATCCGGATAATGAGTATGTGCGCGGCAATCTCGATTTCGAGCGCGAGATCTTCGTTGTCGCAACCGAAGCGCAGCCGGATGTGATGGAAGCCGCGATCCTGCGCGCAATCGGCTTCGACGTCGCCCCGATCTCGACGGACGGCTGGTCGGCTCTGCTGCCTGATATCGATGCGCAGGAGATCGTCGCCGTCGACCTTTCCGTCACCAGTGCCGATTTTGTCGATGGCAACTGGCAAAAGCCTGACATGGACTGGCGGCTGCTGGCACAGGCGGCCATAGCCTCCGGCGCGGCGGCAACCCGCTACGGCGAATTCCGCCTGTCGCTGGCCACGCCGCTCAGCATGGCGCAACCACAGAATTTCGCCTTGCACAGCGACGTTTGCCTGCCAGCCGGCGCGACCGTCGCGGCCCCCTTCCCGGGCCTTTTCCAACGTCAAGGACAACATCTCGTCCTTGCCGGCGAAGAGGTGAGCCTGCATCTCGACGGCATTGAAACCGACCTCGAGGACGGCGCGACCATCGAGCAGGGCGCGACGCTTGGCACGATCGGCAGCGAAGGATCGGCCATTGGCGGATTGCGCGTGCAGCTTTGCCGTGTGCCGACACTGGAACCGCCGCTCTTTGCGACAGCGGACCAGGCGGAGGGTTGGTCGGCCATTTGCCCCTCGCCTGCCGCCCTCCTCAATGCAGCCTGCGAAGCGCCGAGGCCGGATGCCGCTTCACTGCTTTCCCTGCGCAACGCCCGTTTCGCCAAGCCGCAGAAGCATTATTACGAATTCCCGCCGCAGATCGAACGCGGCTGGCGCGAATTCCTGTTCGACACGCAGGGCCGTTGCTACCTCGACATGGTCAACAACGTCACGACGCTCGGCCACGCCCATCCGCGCCTGACGGCTGCCGTCGCCCGCCAATGGTCGCTGCTCAATACCAACTCCCGCTTCCATTATGCCGCCGTCGCGGAATTTTCCGAGCGGCTGGCGATGCTGGCGCCGGAAGGGCTCGACAGCGTCTTCCTCGTCAACAGCGGCTCGGAGGCCAATGATCTCGCCATCCGTCTTGCCTGGGCGCATACCGGCAAGAAGAACATGCTTTGCCTGCTGGAGGCCTATCACGGCTGGACCGTCGCAAGCGATGCCGTCTCGACCTCGATTGCCGACAACCCGCAGGCGCTGACGACGCGGCCCGACTGGGTGCATCCCGTCATTTCGCCCAATACCTATCGCGGCGCGTTTCGCGGCCCCGATACGGCCTCGGATTATCTTGTCGATGTCGCCGAGAAATTGCAGGCCATCGACGAAAAGGGCGAAGGCCTTGCCGGCTTTATTGCGGAGCCGGTCTACGGCAATGCCGGCGGCATCGCCCTGCCCCATGGCTATCTGGCTGGCGCTTACGAAGCCGTCAGGCAGCGCGGCGGCCTCTGCATCGCCGACGAGGTGCAGGTGGGCTATGGCCGGCTCGGCGAGCACTTCTGGGGCTTCGAGACGCAGGGTGTCGTGCCTGATATCATCACCATCGCCAAGGGCATGGGCAACGGCCATCCGCTCGGCGCCGTCATCACCCGCCGCGAAATCGCCGAATCGTTGGAAAGGGAGGGCTATTTCTTCTCCTCCTCCGGCGGCAGCCCGGTGAGCTGCATTGTCGGCCTTACCGTTCTCGACATTCTCAAGGACGAAAATCTGCAGGAAAACGCCCGCGTCGTCGGCGACCGGCTGAAAGCCGGGCTGATCGCGCTGATGGATCGCTTCCCGCTGATTGGCGCCGTGCACGGCACCGGTCTTTACCTCGGCGTGGAGTTCATTCGCGACCGGGAAGCGCTGACGCCTGCCACCGAAGAAACGGCTGCGATCTGCGAGCGCCTGCTCGATCTTGGGGTCATCATGCAGCCGACCGGCGATCACCTGAATGTGTTGAAGATCAAGCCGCCGCTCTGCCTTTCGGCCGATAGTGCGGACTTCTTCGTGAAAGCCCTGGAAAAGGTGCTCGAAGACGGATTTTGATCGGCCAGATGAGGCCGTTAACCATTGGGGTAATTTAGCGGCGAGTGAATTTTAATGCCGCCGGGGGATTGTCGAATCTCCCGGCAATTCCTATTTGCTTGTCGGTGATCGGTAAGCCGTTCCGGCAGAGGAAGATGGCATGGATATAAGTGCCTCCTTCCTTGCAATTAGCCAGATACGGAATTTTATTTTACCGATCGTCGACATTTTGACATCTTTAGGAATATGTTTCCGGAGATAAAATTGTTATTGTCTACTAATATAATAGACAATGACGCACTCGTTCACCGGCTCCTTTTCGGAGCTTAACAAGTACAACACCAACCAGGGACGTGACATGCAGAATTTTAAGATCATCGCTTCGACCCTTGGCTGGTCCGTGCTTGGCCATGACCGCTCGGGCGCGCTCTCCAGCCCGCGCTGTCGAATGTGACGTTCGTCCCCTAATCGGATTCAAACAGTCAATTCGCCATATCTGCACCGATAGCGGTGCGGAGGGAGTCTATTTATGAAGAAGCAAGTTATCGAATACGCCGGCGTTCCCGTCGGCATCGTCGTTCCCGATCAGGATCGGCTCAAGTTCATCGCTGTAAAATATCACGTCCACGATCTGGACGAGCAGCATTTCAGAAACGCAGACGAAGTGAGACTCGCAATCCGCGATCTCCTCTCTCGCCAACAGGCTAAGCCGATCCACGTTTGATGGATCGGCTTAGCCGCCGCTTTTGCATTCCAATCACTGCATTCCAATCAGCCGCCCTCGCCCTTCGAGGGTCGCTATGCTCCCACCTCAGGGTGAGGGCTGATCTTTCCGCTTCAATCCGCCGGGCTTATCCTGCCGGCGTTTCCAAGATCGGATTTTGGTTGTAGCTCGACCTAATGGTCGCTCCGCCCTCATGGTGAGGTGGCCCGAAGGGCCCTCGAACCACGAGGGTCGGCCCCAACCAACCCCATACCCACCTTGTCTTTTCCCCCTCTTTGCGGTCCTATCGCCATGGCAACCCCGCGCTGCCACGGCGATAGGATTTTTCATTGGCTGACCTTCTCAATCTCCTGACCGATATCGAAGGCGTCGCTGTCGGTCATTCCACCGACCTCGCGCTCGGTTCCGGCGTCACCGCCATTATCTTCGACGAGCCGGCGGTCGCCTCCTGCACCGTGCTCGGTGGCGCGCCGGGCGGGCGCGACACAGCCCTGCTCGATCCGGCAATGACCGTCGGCACGGTTGATGGCCTTGTTCTCTCCGGCGGCTCCGCCTACGGGCTCGATGCAGCCGGCGGTGTGCAGGCGGGCCTTCGGGATATCGGCAGAGGATTGCAGGTCGGTAACGCGCTGGTGCCGATCGTACCGCAGGCGATCCTCTTCGATCTCATCAATGGCGGCAACAAGGACTGGGGCCTGCATTCGCCCTATCGCGACATGGGCTATGCGGCCTTCAAGGCGGCCACCAAAGGGCCGTTTGCGCTCGGCACCGTCGGCGCCGGCACGGGCGCCACTACCGCAACGGTCAAGGGCGGCCTCGGTTCGGCCAGCGCCGTCAGCAGCAAGGGATACCGGATCGCCGCCATCGTCGCCGTCAATGCGCTCGGCTCGGCCACCATCGGCGACAGCCAGCATTTCTGGGCAGCACCCTTCGAGGAGAGCGGCGAATTCGGTGGGCTCGGCATGCCAAAAGCCATCGATACGCGCCTGCGGCTGAAGGGCACCAATATCACCGCCACCACCATCGGCGCCGTCGTCACCGACGCGCAGCTGAGCAAGGCGGAGGCGCACCGCCTCTCCATCTGCGCCCATGACGGATTTGCCCGCGCCCTGCTGCCAACGCATCTGCCGCTCGACGGCGATACAATCTTCGCCGCATCCACCGGCAAGCACGCCCGCGACGACATGCCCGGCTTCATGGAGCTTTGCCACCTCGCCACGATCGTCATGGCGCGCGCGATTGCGCGCGGTGTCTATGAAGCGACGGCGCTGCCGATCGAGGGCACGCAGCCGGCATGGCGGGACCGCTTCACCAAGCCTGTCCCCTAACCGGAGATTTCGCGCATGCAGCTCCGGGCGCTGATCTATTTCGATGAGCTGGTGCGCACCAATTCGATGCGCCAGGCCGCCGAAAACCTGAATGTGGCGCCAACGGCCATCAGCCGGCAGATCGAGAATCTCGAACACCACTTCGGTACGCAGCTCGTCGAACGCAGCGCCCGCGGCGTCAAGCTGACGGCGGCCGGCGAACTTCTGGCCGCCCGCGCCGGCCGGACGCTGCGCGAATTGGAGCATGTGCATCAGCTGATCGAGGACCTGAAGGGCCTGCAGCGTGGCCGCGTCAGCATCTATACCAATGGTGCTGCCGTCGCCAATATCCTGGCGCCGGCGCTTGCCGAATTCAGCCTGCGCTATCCAAGGCTTCGCTTCGAGGTGACCATCACCAGCGCCCGCGGCGCCATCGAAGCGGTCAACAGTGCCGAGGCAGATATGGCGGTGACGCTGTTTGCGCCGCCGCTTTCGGGAACCAAGGTGCGGCTGCGCGCCGAACTGATCTACGACGTGATCGTTGCGGCCTCCCATCCGCTCGCGGACGGCAAGGAGGTCGCGCTCGCCGAAATCGCCATGCACGCGCTTGCTGTTCCCGACCGTTCCTTCGGTGCGAGGCAGGCCTTCGACGCGCTATTCGCGCGTGAGGGATTGACGCTCGATCCGGTGTTCGAGACCGGCTCGCTGGAAATGCAGAAGGAGCTGGTGCTGCGCGGCGCGGCAATCACCATGCTGCCGGCGCTGACGGTGCAGCGGGAGATCGCGGCAGGCCAGCTTGTCGCGTTGCCGGTCGCTGATGGCAAGGGGGTTAAAACGCCGATCGACCTCTGCGTCGCGCCCGATCGCCAGCTATCCTTTGCGGCGGGCAAACTGCTTGATTTCATCGAGCGCTTCATGCGCCAGCAACTCACCGCCAAGGGGAAGCAAGGTTGATCGAACCCTCATAATTAAGGAAATCCGGTGTAGCGATATCGGCTACACCGAGCACACATTTTCGGAATTGTGTGTGCGCTTGCGAGATGACACTATCCTGGAAAAGACCGCGGGCCGGAGGGAAGCCGGACTAGCGGGCAAAAGCAAGGGAACTGAAATGACCACGTTTTTACGCCCGAGCCTCGGCGATTTCGCGCGCCGCCTCGCCTATGGCACCGCATTTTCCGTCGGGCTGCTGATGCTTGGCCTGACACCTGCCGAAGCTGCCAAGACCACGCTCAATCTCGGCATGAGCGTTGAGCCGACCGGGCTTGATCCGACGATCGCCGCGCCCGTCGCAATTGGGCAGGTCACCTGGCAGAATATCTTCGAGGGGCTGGTTGCTATCGACGAAAGCGGCAAGATCGTGCCGCAGCTCGCAAAGAGCTGGGAGATCTCGCCCGATGGGCTGACCTATACATTCAAGCTGCAGACCGGCGTCAAATTCCATGATGGCGAGGCCTTCGATTCGGCGGCGGCGAAATTCGCGCTCGATCGCGCCCGCGGCAAGGATTCCGTCAACCCGCAGAAGCGCTTCTTCGCGACCATCGCCTCGATCGATACGCCGGATTCCGAAACGCTGGTGCTGCATCTTTCCTCGCCGACTGGCAGCCTGCTCTACTGGCTCGGTTGGCCTTCCTCTGTCATGGTCGGGCCGAAATCCTCCGCCAACGACAAGACGACACCCATCGGCACCGGCCCGTTCAAGTTCTCAGCCTGGGCGAAGGGCGATCATGTCGACCTCGCCAAGAACCCCGATTACTGGAACAAGTCCGTCGACGTGAAGCTCGAGAAGGTCACCTTCCGCTTCATTTCCGACCCGCAGGCGGAGGCGGCGGCGCTAAAGGCCGGTGATCTCGATGCGTTTCCGGAGTTCGCCGCGCCCGAGCTGATGAGCTCCTTCGACGGCGATGCCAGGCTAATGACCAAGGTCGGCAATACCGAGCTCAAGGTCGTGGCCGGCATGAACAACACGCGCAAGCCCTTCGACGACAAGCGCGTTCGCCAAGCGTTGATGATGGCGCTCGATCGCAAGACCATCATCGAAGGCGCCTGGTCGGGCTTCGGCACGGCGATCGGCAGCCACTACACGCCGAACGACCCCGGCTACAAGGACCTGACCGGCACGCTGCCCTATGATGCCGCCAAGGCCAAGGCGCTGCTTGCCGAAGCCGGCTATCCAAATGGCTTTACCTTCACCATCAAGACGCCGCAGATGGCCTATGCGCCGCGCAGCGCCCAGGTGATGCAGGCGATGTTTGCCGATATCGGTGTGACGATGAATATCGAGCCGACAGAATTTCCGGCTAAATGGGTGCAGGACGTCTTCAGCGGCCGCAACTACGACATGACCATCGTTGCCCATGCCGAACCGCTGGATATCGATATCTATTCGCGCGATCCCTATTACTTCAATTACAAGAACCCGGCCTTCAACGAGTTGATGAAGAAGATACAGCTCACCGCCGATCCGGCCGAGCAGAACAAGCTTTACGGTGAGGCACAGACCATTCTTGCGGAGGATGTGCCTGCGCTCTTCCTCTTCGTCATGCCGAAGCTCGGCGTCTGGAACAAGAAGCTGAAAGGTCTCTGGGAAAACGAGCCCATCCCCTCGAACGTGCTGACCAACGTATCCTGGGAAGATTGACCGCTTTCGCCTGCAGGGCGGCCGGGCGGAGAGTTTCGCCCGCTGCCAACCATTTCGATGCCACCCATTTCGATGCTGGGGCATGATCGGCCATGGATATGCTATGATCGCACTCCTCATCCGTCGTATTTTCGGGCTTGCCCTGACGCTGATCGCCGTTTCGCTGCTGGTCTTCGTGGTCATGGCGCTGCTGCCGGGCGATCCCGCCGCCATCACGCTGGGTACGTCGGCGACGCCGGAAACGCTTGCGGTGCTAAGGCACGACATGGGCCTCGATCAGCCACTGATCGTCCGCTACGGCCAATGGCTTGCCGGCACTCTAACAGGCGATCTCGGCAAGTCCTATACCTATGGCGTCCCCGTCGCGGGCCTGATTGCCGAGCGGCTCGCTGTCACCCTGCCGCTCGCAGCCCTCGCAGTCATACTTTCGGTCCTTATCGCCGTTCCCCTTGGCGTTGCCGCAGCCGCCAGGCGTGGCGGCGTCTTCGATATCATCGCCACGCTGTTTTCGCAGATGGGCATTGCAGTGCCCGGCTTCTGGGTCGGGTTGCTGCTGGTGCTGCTGTTTGCGACCTCGCTCGGCTGGATGCCGGCCGGCGGCTTTCCCGGCTGGGGCAATGGGCTCTGGCCGGCGATGAAATCGCTGGTATTGCCAGCCGTCGCCCTTGCGCTACCACAGGCGGCGGTGCTGACCCGGGTCACGCGCTCGGCCGTGCTCGACACGCTGCATGAGGATTTTGCCCGCACGGCGCTTGCCAAGGGTCTCTCTCGAAGCCAAGTGCTCTGGGGGCATGTGGTGCCGAATGCTTTGGTGCCGGTGCTGACCATTCTCGGCCTTCAATTCACCTTTCTGGTCGCCGGCGCGGTGCTGATCGAAAACGTCTTCACCCTGCCCGGCCTCGGCCGTCTCGCCTATCAGGCGCTCAGCCAGCGCGACATCATCGTGCTGCAGGATGTCGTGCTGTTCTTTGCCGGCCTTGTCATCGTCGTGAACTTTCTGGTGGATCTCTCCTATCTCGTCATCGATCCCCGGCTTCGGGCTGGAGGCGCGCGATGAGCATCACCGAAAGCGCCGCCGCCCGCCCCTCCCGCTTTCGTGGGTTTCGCCGTGCCAATCTGATCGTCGGGGCAATCATCATCCTCGCCCTTGTCGGCATCGCCACTCTCTCGCTGTTCTGGACGCCGGTGCCGCCGGCCAAGATGCAGATCCTTCACAAGCTGCAGCCGCCTTTCGGCTTCGGGCTTCTCGGCACGGATCAACTCGGCCACGATGTGCTGTCGATGCTGATGGTCGGCTGCTGGAATTCGCTGTCGATCTCGGTCCTGGCGGTCGCGATTGGCGGTACGCTCGGAACGATCGTCGGCGTTACGGCGGCGGCGCAGCGCGGCGTTTTCGAAGCACTTGTCATGCGTGCCTGCGATGTGGTCTTCGCACTGCCGCCCATCCTCTCGGCCATGATCCTCGGGGCCTTTCTCGGAACGGGGCGGATGACCGCAATTCTGGCGATCGCCGTTTTCATGGTGCCCGTGTTCGCCCGCGTCTCCCTCGGCTCAGCGCTGCAGGCCTGGAGCCGCGACTATGTGCTGGCGGCGCGCGCCATCGGCAATACGCAGCTTTCCATCACGATGCGCCATGTGCTGCCGAACATCATCAGCGGCATCATCGTGCAGGCGACGATCCAGCTTGGCCTGGCGATCCTGACGGAAGCCGGGCTCGCCTTCCTGGGCCTTAGCGTGCCGCCGCCGGAGCCGACCTGGGGGCGGATGCTCGCCGATGCCCAGACCTATTTCCATGCCGCGCCGTGGCTCGCCCTCCTCCCGGGTCTTGCCATTGCGCTCTCCGTCCTCGGCTTCAACCTGCTCGGCGACGGCCTGCGTGACCTTCTCGACCCCCGCGAGACGGCGCGCTGATCAAGATATGAAGAGTATGAACCATGACCGAACCGACCGATCTTTCCATCCGAGACCTCAAGCGCAAATTCTCCAACAAGAGCCTGTCGCCCAGCGAATACTGGCTGGCACTCGAACAGCATATCGATGCATGGGAGCCGACCATATCGGCCCTCTATGCCTATGATCCCGAGGATGCCCGCAAGCAGGCGGCCGCTTCGACCGAGCGCTGGGCAAAGGGCGCACCGCTTGGCGCCCTGGATGGGATTCCTGTTACCTTGAAGGAGCTGATCGCCACCAAGGGCCAGCCGGTGCCACTCGGCACGGCTGCCGTCGAGCTCGTGCCCGCAACCGAGGATGCGCCGATCGCCGCGCGCATGCGGGAGGATGGCGCGGTGATCTTTGCCAAGACAACCTGCCCCGACTACGGCATGCTATCGTCAGGACTTTCGAGCTTTCACAAGCTCAGCCGCAATCCATGGGACCCAAGTCAAAATCCGGGCGGCTCCAGCGCCGGCGCGTCGGCGGCGGCCGCCGCCGGTTATGGACCTCTACATATCGGCACAGATATCGGCGGCTCGGTGCGCTTGCCCGCCGGCTGGACAGGCATTTTCGGCTTCAAGCCGAGCCATGGCCGCATCCCGGTCGATCCCTATTATGTCGGGCGTTGCGCCGGGCCAATGACACGCACGGTCGAGGATGCCGCCTTCTCCATGGCGACACTGTCGCGACCCGACTGGCGCGACGGCACCAGCCTGCCGCCTGATAACATCGACTGGATGGATCTCGACATCGACGTGCGTGGCATGAAGATCGGCCTGATGCTGGATGCCGGCTGCGGCCTGCCCGTTGATGACGACGTGCGCGATGCGGTGATTGCTGCCGCCAGACGCTTCGAGGAAGTGGGTGCCATTATCATCGATGTCGCGCCGGTGCTGACGCGGCAGATGCTTGATGGCCTCGATGTCTTCTGGCGCGCGCGCTTCTGGGGCGACATCGTCGGTCTCAGTGAAGAACGCCGTAATGCGATCCTCCCCTACATCCATACATGGGCGAAGAGCGGCGCCGATGTCAGCGGTGTCGAGGCCGTGCGCGGCTTCAACCAGACGATCGAGATGCGCAAGAGCTGCGGCAGGCTCTTCACCCAGGTGGATGCAGTACTTTCGCCGACCAACCCGATCGTTTCCTATCCGGCCGAATGGGCCTCGCCCACCAACGACCCCGCCTTGCCCTTCGAGCACATCGCCTTCACCGTTCCCTGGAACATGTCGGAGCAGCCGGCCTCTTCGATCAATTGCGGCTTCTCTCGTTCCGGCATGCCGATCGGCCTGCAGATCGTCGGCCCGCGCTTCGGCGACATGCTCGTGCTTCGTCTGTCCAAGGCCTATGAGGACTGGACCGGCGGCGTTACCAACTGGCCGAAGAAGCCGGGATAGGCGCGACAGACGGAAAGCCGGCTAATCCTGCATGAGCGGCAGGGAAAGGCCGATCTTCACACGATCCATCGAGACCAACGATTTGAACTTCGTGACATTCGGATTGTCGTGGAAAAGACGGCGGCAGAGCGCCTGATAGTCTGACATGCTGGCCACCATCACGATCAGAACGAAATCCGCCTCGCCGGTCACCTGATAACATTGCTGCACTTCCGGTGCATCGAGGAAGCTGCGTTTTATCGCGTTTATAAGATCATAGCGCTCGTCGGCAATCTGCACTTCTACGATGATGGTGATCGGCAATGCCACGGCTACCGGATCAACGACCGCGATATTCGCCTGAATGACACCATCAGCCTGCATGCGCTTGATGCGGCGCTGCACGGCCGGCGCCGACAGGTTGATCTGCTCACCAATCGTGCGCTGCGGAACGGTATTGTCCCTTTGCAGAATATCGAGAATCGCCAGATCGAAATCATCAAGATCGGCGGATTTGCGCATTTCAAAACATCCTTACCGCAAAGAGGAAACAAAATTGCAAGAAAGCTGGCAAAATGGAGCCAAATCCTCTTCGCGTATGTACTAGGTTTGCGCCACAAATCACCTGACTTGCAAAGGCAACAGAATGTCACGGCCAGACGCCAATTACGATACGCGCACTCCAGATCTTGGCGAAAGGCCGGATGCAAACCACCTTGCCGCCGGTAAGGCGGCGCCTCACGACTCGAAAGGCTTTGCTCTCGGGCTGGTGGCGATGCTGCTTGCGGCGCTGGCGATGAGCATTTCTCCAAGCCTGGTGCGCCTTGCCGATGTCGGGCCTTTCGCCAGCGCATTCTGGCGCGTCTTCTTGGCCCTGCCGATCCTCTGGATCTGGATGCGCTATGCCGAGACTTCGGAGGTTGATGCGCCCCGCGCCAGCTTCACAATGGCCACCATCCTTGCCGGCATTGCGTTTACGGGAGATCTGCTTTTCTGGCATCTCGCCATCCTGAAGACCACCATCGCCAACGCGACCTTCTTTGCAACCATGGCGCCGCTCTGGGTCGTCATCTTCGGCTGGCTGCTGCTGCGGCAAAGGGTCAGCAAAGCCACACTCGTCGGGCTTCTCGTTTGCCTGGCCGGCGGCACGGCGCTTGTCGTGCAGAGCCTTGCGTTCAATCCGAGCCGCGCAGTCGGCGATAGCCTGGCCATCGTTACCGGCGCCTTCTTCGGACTTTATTTCCTGGCGGTCGGCGCGGCGCGAGGCAAGACGAATGCCGCCCGTGTGACCTTCGAGCTCAGCATCATCACCTCGGCGATCCTGTTTCTGGTCGCCATCTTCTTCGAGCAGCGGATCTTGCCGCAGTCGGTATCTGGATGGTGTGTTCTGCTGGCGCTTGGCCTTATCAGCCATGCCGGCGGTCAAGGCATGCTGTCGATAGCACTCGGGCGCCTGCCGACCGTCTTCTCGTCACTCGTCATTTTCCTGGAAACGATCGCTGCAGCACTTTTCGCCTGGATGCTGTTCGGTGAAAACGTCACGCTGATACAGGCGCTCGGCGGGATCGTCATCGTCGCAGGCATCTGGATTGCCCGGCCGCGCACACCGTAGAGCTTCGCAAGATGAATTGGTGCCGCAGTATTACAACGTTGCGGCGCCCTTCTGCTCGATGTCGGCATCAAGATCGTGCAAGGCCTTTTCGATGACACGCAAATCGTCCTGAAGACCATCATCAGCGCTCATCGAACTTTCGCTGCCGGCGCGCTGTATGCCACGCGCCTCACTTTGCAATTCGCGCAACCTGTAGATCTTGCGGCTCTTGCGGATATGGCTGTCTCGCAGGATATCCCTGACTGTCTTTTCCATGGCCGTAACGGGCATGTGTCTTCCTCCTCTCGATAGGACCTATCGATCAGAAGGAATAACGAACGAGCGAAAAGACTGTTCCCAGCGACGATCAGTCGACGAAGCGGCGGTAGCCATTTGGCTGTTCGTAGAGCCAGCCGATGCGCTCGACGGCGGCAGCGAAATTCTCGCGCGCAACGGTCATCGTATGGCCATTGGCATGGATGATGGTCTCCGGGTCTTCCATGATAGCGACATGGCCCTTCCAGAAGACGAAATCGCCGCGCTTCAGCTCCTCGCGGGCGATCGGCTCGCCGAGACCGGCGGCCTGCATATCGGTATCGCGCGGCGCGGTACGGCCGGTCATCGCCAGTGCCAATTGCACCAACCCCGAACAATCGATGCCGAGACCGGAGCGGCCGCCCCAGAGATAGGGCGTCTCGAGAAAGCGCAGGGCGATGTCGACGTAATCGCCGCCGTCATCATGACCGATCGGCTGCACATGCTTGGCGAAGATGGCGGTGCCGTCCTCCAGGACGACGTAATGATTGCCCCGCGCCTCGGCATTGCCGGTGACGCGGATGCGGCTACCCATCGAGAGGATGGCAGCATGCGGCTTGCGCAGTTCCGGCTCGGGATAGAGGAAGGTGCGTTGCGGGATAACGATGTGGGTCGCCGCTGCCGCGCCTTCCTTGACCGCACCCTCGGGAAGATAGCCGACATAGCCGTCAGACAGCGACTTGACCCAGCACCAGCCGTTGCTGCGCTCGAAAACCGTCACCTCCTCGCCCATCAGCAGCTCGGTATCGATACCGGCGGCGAGATCAGGCTTCGGGCGCAGCGCAACAACGGGTATTGCGATCTGCGCCTTGCTGCCTGCGACGAAGCGTTCGGCTTCGACCTTGCCTTTGAGGGAGGCCTCGGCGAGGTCAGGTCTGAAAGCGTTGAGGCGGCGGTCGAGCGTCATGACGAGTTCCCGAATTCATAGTTTACGGCCGTGCTCGATAACGAGATCGCCGAGTTTTTCCAGATAGAGCGCGCCGGTGACGGTACGCTTGATGATGACATTGCGGCGATCGCGATCGTCGCGCACCCGGTCGACCAGCCCCATCTCGCCCATCGTGTCAAGCGCGCGCGTGATGACCGGCTTGGTGACGCCGAGCGTCGCGGCAAGTCCGCGCACCGTATGCGGCGGCGGCACGAGATAGATTTGCAGCAGGATCGCCGTCTGCCGCAGCGTCAAATCATGATCCTCGCGGCGCACCTGAGCGAGCGTCACGCCATGCCAGAGGCCGAGAGCCTGCGAGGCAGAGAGATCTAGCGGCAAGGGCAACCCCGAAATCGTTACGCTACCGTTCCAGTCTCGGCCAAGATCGTGGCGGATTCAAGGGGTGAATTTCCACATTATCCCTAGTTAGACGTGACTGCGCAGTGCGTGGTGAGCGCCCCCCTCTGTCACTTCATGACATCTCCCCCACAAGGGGGGAGATTGCTAGCTCGCGGAAACGCCTTACCTCAAGCAAACATCGAATCCGTTGGGATTGCAGTTTATTGTCTTGCGAGTGACGACCCGCATGCTCCCAACGATCTCCCCCCTTGTGGGGGAGATGTCACGACAGTGACAGAGGGGGGTATCAGAGTCTCGGCAAGCTCAGAACCTGATCGGCCCTACCGCACACTCTGCCTGATATGCTGATACAACGCCCGGATCGCCTGTGCCTCGCCGCCGCCGGGCGAGTGGGGGCGTTCGCTCTGCGCCCAGCCGTAAATGTCGAAATGCGCCCAGCTCGGAGTTTTCGTCACGAAGCGCTTGAGGAACAAGGCGGCGGTGATCGAGCCGGCCATTCCGCCGGATGGCGCATTGGTGATATCGGCGAATTTGGTGCGGATATCCTTGTCGTACCCCATGTAGAGCGGCATGCGCCACAGCGGATCGTCCGTTTCCAGGCTCGCTTCCGTGAGGTCGCGGGCAAGGTCGTTGTCGTCGGTGAAGAAGGGCGGCAGGTCGGGGCCAAGCGCGACGCGGGCGGCACCGGTCAGGGTTGCCATGTCGATCATCAGATCAGGCGCATCCTCGTCGGCGTAGGCGAGCGCATCGGCAAGGATCAGCCGTCCCTCTGCATCGGTATTGTCGATCTGTACCGTCAGGCCCTTGCGGCTTTTGTAGATATCGCCGGGACGGAAGGCGTTGGCCGAAATCGAGTTTTCGACGACGGGAATGATGACGCGCAGGTCGACCTTGAGCTTGGCATCCATGATCATCAACGCAAGGCCCATGACGTTGGCCGCGCCACCCATGTCCTTCTTCATCAGGAGCATCGAGGATGCCGGCTTGATGTCGAGGCCGCCTGTGTCGAAGCATACGCCCTTGCCGACCAACGTAATGCGGCGATGGCCCTTCTTGCCCCAGCGCAACTCCAGAAGGCGCGGCGCATCGGCGCTGGCACGTCCGACGGTGTGTACGAGCGGAAAATTCTCCTTCAGCAGATCGTCGCCAATGATGACGGACATCTCGGCCTTATAATGCTCGGCAAGCGCCCGGAAGGCGGCTTCCAGCTGTTCCGGCCCCATGTCGTTGGTCGGCGTGTTGATGAGGTCGCGGGCGAGGAAGACGCCGGCAAGCTGGCGCTTGATATCGGCGGCATCGGCATCACGCGGGATCATCAGCGTCGGTGCCGCCGCCTTTTCCGACTTGTAGCGATCGAAACGATAGCTGCCGAGGCCGAAGCCGAGCGAAAGCCGGTTCGCGGTTAAAGGTGCCGTTTCGATATGCCAATCGCCCGCCGGCAGGCTGCGCGCCAGTTTGCCCGTCAGGAAGGGCTGCTCGGACGGATTGGAGCCGAGGCCGAACAATGCACCGCCGAGGTGGCCTTCGGCGGTCGGTATCAGGAGCAGTGAGCCGCTATCCGCCTTGTAGCCGGCCTTGCGGGCCCAATCGAGCGCGATGGGGTCGATGGTGCCGGTTTCTATATGCGCCGGCGTGACGGCAAAGATCGGCAGCGTTGCGCCACCCTTCGAATTGAAGGGCGTCGCGCGCTCGATGAACTGATAGGGGGCCATGACTATCCTTTGACGATGACTTCAGGGAATCGAGAGTTAACCATCTGTTAGGGTTAACAGATTATTGCTGGAGCGAACATTGCGTCGAACCTTTCCCTGTTCCGATTCTAGGCCGGACGCAAGATTTAGGGATTCAGGGATAAGCGTCATGTCCGCCGGTTCAACCACGTCTTTGCTTAGAACCTTCCTTTTCCGGGGCGCTTCCGCGGCACTTCTGGCGCTTGCGCTTGCTGGCTGCTCGACAACCGGGAAAGACAAGATGACGACGGGCTCGATCCCGACGGCGCCGAAGACCGCCCTCGACACCATGAACAGCAGCGACCTGGCACAGGCAACCGCGAGCCTCGGCAAGGCCTATGACGCCAATCCGAAGGATCGCAACGCCGGCGTCAACTACGCCAACGCCCTGCGAATGAGCGGCCGCAACGATCAGGCGCTCGCCGTCATGCAACAGGTTGCGATCACCAATCCGAGCGACCGCGGTGTGCTGGCAGCTTACGGCAAGGCGCAGGCAGCGGCCGGCCAGTTGGAAGAGGCGCTCTCGACCATCGATCGCGCCCAGACACCGGATCGCCCGGATTGGCGCCTCGTCTCCGCACAGGGTGCAATCCTCGATCAGCTCGGCCGCTCTGCCGATGCGCGCGGCAAATACCGTGACGCGCTGGTACTGGCACCCAACGAGCCGACGATCCTTTCCAACCTCGGCATGTCCTATGTGCTGACAGGCGATCTCAAGAATGCCGAAAACTACCTTCGCTCGGCCGTCGGCCAACCCGGCGCCGATAGCCGCGTGCGACAGAACCTGGCACTGGTTGTCGGTCTGCAGGGCCGCTTTGCCGAAGCCGAGCAGATCGCCCGGCAGGAGCTGACACCGCAGCAGGCAAATGCCAACGTCGCCTATCTGCGCTCCATGTTGGCGCAGCAGAACTCCTGGCAGAAGCTCGCCGCCAGTGGCGATGCCAAGAAAGCCGTTCAGTAGAACTATTCGGCAAAGTGAGCGGCGCGCGTTTTTGAGGCTGCGCGACCGCTCCTCAAATACTCAACGCCAGATATGCCGAGGCAGGCCATCCATCACCAGCCGCGCTCCGAGCGCCCCGATGATGGCGCCGGATACTCTATCGATCCATAGCTTCGATCCGATATAAAGCGCACGCGGGCGGTTGGACGAAAAGGCCAAGGTCACGACGGTGTACCAGCCCACTTCAACCAGAAAGACTGCTGGCGGAACCGTCAGCAGGAGCCAAGGAGCAGGAGCGGCCGGAAGAAGTGCCGCGAAGATACTGCCATAGAATATGGCCGTCTTCGGATTGCTGAGCTGGGTCCCAAGTGCGAACAGGAAATTGCGCATGATGCCTGCAGCCGCCGGTGTGGCAGGGGCATCGATCGGAAGATCATCGGCCGCGTGACGCCAGATGCGAATGCCGACATAAATCAGATAGAGCCCGCCAGCCACTTTCAGGGCAAGGTACAGCCACTCGACCTTCATCAAAAGCGCGCTCAGACCGAACAGGGCCAGGGTCGCGAAGATGACGCTGCCGGTTCCCATGCCGAAGGCGGCGGCAAGACCGGCTTTGCGTGAGCGGGAGACGGCAATGCGGGACACGAGCACGAAGCTCGGACCGGGGCTGACGGCCCCGATAAAAACGGCGGCGATAACACTGAAAAATATGGCTATGGATGACATGCGGCACCTCCAACGGGTCTGCAAATCCGCCCGGCGCAGACGCCAGCCTCCGAACACATTCGGGAGGGCCATCCGCTTAGGCTGCAGGGACTTCGGATCGAAGGTTAATCACGCTCCCGCCTTGGCGGCAAGCTTGCTGGTCAGAACTTGTCCATGGCCTTGAGGATAGCCGGACCGAGAATGACGGCCATCAGAACCGGCAGGAAGAAGATGATCATCGGCACCGTCAGTTTCGGCGGCAGCGCGGCCGCCTTCTTTTCCGCCTCGTTCATGCGCTCGTCTCGGCCTTCCTGGGCCATGACGCGCAGGGCCTGCGACAGCGGAGTGCCGTAACGCTCGGCCTGAATGAGAGCCTGCGTCACCGATTTGACAATCTCGATCTGCGTACGCGCGGCAAGATTATCGAAGGCGGTTCGGCGATCCTGCAAGAAGGAAAGCTCCGCCGTGGTCAGTACCATTTCCTCGGCGAGTGCGGGCGATTCTTCTGCCATCTCGTCCGCCACGCGGCGCATGCCAGCTTCGATCGATATGCCCGATTCCACGCAGATCAGCATCAGGTCGAGCGCATCTGGCCAGGCGCGCTTGATCGACTTCTGGCGCTTCGTCACCAGATTGGAAATATAGATATTCGGCGCGTAAAAGCCGAGATAACCCATGACGATGACGCCGAGAATGCGGATCGGCAACGGCCTTGAGGCGAAATAGCCAAGACCGAAAACGATGAAGATGGCAGCCGCAAAAAACAGAAACGGCAAAAGGAACCGCGCCAGCAGAAACATGTTCAGCGCGTTTTCCGAACGCAAGCCGGCAGCCCGCAGGCGATTGACGGTGTTGGCGTCAACGAGTGCATTGCGCAGATTGAAGCGCTCGACGATCTGCCGGACGTTGCGATTGTTCTGGTTGCGCAGCGTTGCCTTGCCGCCTTCGGCGGTCAGCCGCGCCCGCTCTCGCGCGCGGATCTGCTCGCGTTCGGTCGATACCGCCTTCAGTCGTTTGCTGAGATCGCCGCGCTCCAGCATCGGCATGGCAATCGTATAGAAGGTGGCGAAAACCGCGATCGCCACGACAACGGCGAGGAGAGTTTCCGGATTGGTCAAAGTGGCAGCCAGATCAGACATTAGCGATGCGGCTCCCTCCGCTCAGATCTCGAAATTGACCATGTTGCGCATGATGTAGACACCAAGCGACATCCAGATGCCGGCGCCGATCATGATCAGGTGACCGCGCGGATCCGTGAACAGAACCAGCATGTATTGCGGCGACGTCAGATAGACGAGCACCATGACAACGAAGGGCAGAGTGCCGATGATGACGGCGGACGCCTTTGCTTCCATCGACAGCGCCTTGACCTTCGCCTTCATCTTCTTGCGCTCGCGCAGGACACGCGAAAGGTTGCCCAAGGCTTCCGACAGGTTGCCGCCCGCCTGGGCCTGAATGGCGATGACGATTGCGAAGAAGTTTACCTCCTGCAACGGCATATGGGTGCCCATGCGCCCGCAGGCATCCGCCATGCTGAGGCCGACCTGTTGTGCCTCGACCACCCGGCGGAACTCCGTCTTGACAGGCTCCCGCGCCTCGGCCGCAACCAGGCGGATGGCGTCATTGAGTGGCAGACCGGAGCGAATGGAGCGCGTGATGAGATCCAGCGCATTGGGGAGCTCTTCGAGAAATTTGTTCTGCCGGCGCTTGATGAGGATACTCACGACCCATCGCGGCAACCCGAAAATCGCAGCAAAAGGCAATCCCAGAATGACGAGGAGCGGCGCGCCGAGAATGAAAAAAACGAACATGACGAACAGGCCGAACAGCACGCTGAAAAGATAGAAGCGGGACGGCGTCAACGACAGGCCCGTCTGAGGCAGGCGCGCTTTCAGCGACTGCTTCTTCTTCGTGTTTTCCGACTGGCGTTTTTCGAGATCCTTGAGCGTGTCCTGAACCGATTTCCGCCGCTTGGACAATTCCTGAACACGGTCACGCGTCGCCTTGACCTTCATGCGGTCGGTCTCAGCCTGCTTGACCCGGTTGACGCGGCTCTCGGCCTTCTTCTGCGTCTCGATGCGCGAATAGAGGACGCCATAGCAGATCGCACCCGCGGAAACGGCTGAAAGCAGGACGATCAGTAGTACTACGGGGTCAACGCCGAACATCGGGATTCCTATTTCGCCTTCTGTTCCATCTCGTCGAGGGCGGCGGCCAGGCGCCTCTCCTCGTTATAATAACGGGCACGATCCCAGAAATGCGGCTTGCCGATGCCGGTCGAGACGTGCCGGCCGATGATGCGGCCATTCGCGTCTTCACCATCGATTTCGTAGCGCATCAGGTCTTGCGTGATGATGACATCGCCTTCCATGCCGATCACTTCCGTGATCTGCGTGATGCGGCGCGAACCGTCACGCAGACGCGCAGCCTGAACGATCACGTCGACGGAGGTGGAAATGATCTCGCGCACGGTCTTGGCCGGCAGGCTGAAACCGCCCATGGCAATCATCGATTCGATACGGCTCAGGCATTCGCGTGGCGTATTGGCGTGGATCGTCCCCATGGAGCCGTCGTGGCCCGTGTTCATTGCCTGCAGCAGGTCGAAGACCTCAGGTCCGCGTACTTCGCCGACGATGATGCGTTCAGGGCGCATACGCAGGCAGTTCTTGACGAGATCACGCATGGTGATCTCGCCCTCGCCTTCGATATTCGGCGGACGCGTTTCGAGACGCACGACATGTGGCTGCTGCAACTGCAGTTCGGCGGTGTCTTCGCAGGTGATCACACGTTCATCGCGGTCGATATAGTTTGTCAGGCAGTTCAGAAGCGTCGTCTTGCCCGAGCCGGTACCGCCGGAAATGACGACGTTGCAGCGCACGCGCCCGATGATCTGCAGAAGCGTCGCACCCTCGGGCGTGATGGCACCGAAGCGGACGATCTGATCGAGCGTCAGCTTGTCCTTCTTGAATTTACGAATGGTCAGCGCCGGACCGTCGAGCGATAGCGGTGGGGCAATGACGTTGACGCGCGAGCCGTCAGGCAGGCGGGCGTCGCAAATCGGGCTCGATTCATCGACGCGGCGGCCGACCTGGCTGACGATGCGCTGGCAGATGGAGAGAAGCTGCGCATTGTCGCGGAAGCGGATTTCAGATTCGACGGTTTTACCGGCGACTTCGATGAAGGTCTGGCCAGCTCCGTTGACCATGATGTCGGAAATGTCGTCGCGGGCCAAAAGCGGCTCCAGCGGACCATAGCCGAGCACGTCGTTGCAGATATCCTCGAGCAGTTCCTCCTGCTCGGAAATCGACATCGCAAAGCTTTTGATCGTGATGATATCGTTGACGATATCGCGGATTTCCTCGCGTGCGGCTTCGTTGCCGAGCTTGGAAAGCTGCGACAGGTCGATCGTATCGATCAGCGCGGCAAAGACCTGCGATTTGGTGTCGTAATATTCTTCGGTGCGTGCCGACCGGCGTCGGCTGGGCGTCTGCATCGGCGGCGGAACCACCTGTTGACGCTGCTGCGATTGATCGCGAGACGGCTCTATCAGCACGGCAGGGGCAGCGGGCGTACCAGCTGCGGCGGGCGCACGCGCCGGCTGCGGCACAACGCCACCGCTCTTTGCTGGACCTTCATTTCCGCGCTTGCCAAACATGCCTTCAATCCAATTCTAATGCTGCAGCATGATTTTCAGGAAAGGGATGCCTTTCAAAAATCCATGCTAAATCAAACGACTACTTCCGCTTCAGCAGGCCAAGCAGACCGCCCTTTCTCGTCTTCTTCAAAGCGACGCGCCCGGTAACGATGTGCGATATCTGCGAAAAGATTTCGGTAACCGGCGACTTCGGATCCGTCTCCGAGATCATCTGGCCGCTATTGGCGGCATTGCCGAACAGATTGATGTCGAAGGGGATGATGGCAATCGGATCGATCTCGAGCGGCGCGCAGAATTCCGATGGGTTGATCTCGGGGCGCTTCGGCATGCCCACCTGATTGAGAACGAGGTGTGGCGCCTTGTCGTTGGGACGCAGTTTGCGCAATGCATCGACCAGGTTCTTGGCGTTGCGCAGATTGGCAAGATCGGGTGCCGCACAGATGACGACCTCATCGACCGCCGCAAGCACCGAGCGCGTCCATTCCGTCCAGACATGGGGGACATCGAGGACCGCGACCGGCGCGCTGCGCTGAAGAACATCGAGCACCGGCAGGAATGCCGGCCCATCGAAATCATAAGCGCGATCCAGCATGGAAGGCGCCGCCAGCAGCGATAGATGCTGCGAGCATTTGGTCAGCAGTCGATCAAGGAAAACCTCGTCCAGACGCTCCGGCGAAAAGACGGCTTCGGCGATACCCTGGGCGGGATCCTGATCGAAATCGATGTTCGCAGTACCGTAAGGCAGGTCGAGATCGGCAAGAATGGTCTCGGTCGAGAACAGGCTCGATATCCCGAAGGCACAATTATGGGCGATGGTGGATGCGCCCACGCCGCCCTTGGCACCGATGAAGGCGATGCTGCGGCCGAGCGGCTCGGCATCGGGATCGATGAAAATCCCCGCCATCGCCGTCATGAGATCGGCCATGTCCATCGGCTGCACGATGTATTCGGAAATACCGTTGCGGATGAGCTCGCGGTAAAGGCTGATGTCATTGTGATAACCGACGATGATTACCTTGGTGCTCGGATCGCAGACCGCGGCAAGCGGCGCAAGCTCTGCCAGCAGATTGCGCGCATTGGCGCGCGTCTCGAGAATGATCAGGTTCGGCGTCGGTGTCGAAGCGAACATGTTCGCCGCGGCAGCACTACCCCCACTGGTGATCCGGAGACTGACCTTCGACATGCGCCGATCGTTGGCGCACTGGTCCATCACCCGCTGCAGCTGCTCGCTTTCGCAGAAAGCGTGCACCGAAATACGCGGCAGCGGCCGCAGATTATCAAGATTGCCGGAGCGTGGGGCTTCTTCGGCGTCCGCTTCAGTCGATTCGATCTCGTAATCGATGGCGTTCATGGTCTCATCCTGTTTCGCCGGCCCCTTGCTCTCAATTTCCGCTTCCGGAACCGAAGCTGCCAAGTGTTGACGTGCTGGTTGGGGTCGAACCAGTGCGATAATCACTGATCACCTTGCTGCGCTGATCGGCGTCGATCGGCGTCATGGCGCGTGGCGAGACCAGATCAGTGGGATTGGCTACCTGCGCGGCAAGATTATGCTGCGTTGCGCAGCCGAAATTATAGTAATTCTGATTGTCGAAGGCATTGTCGGCGAGATCATCGGGCCACTGACCGCATGCATTGGTAGCGGCAGTCGTCGCGGTGAAACGCAGTCGTATCGGTGCAGCATCTCCGAGGCCACCGGCGACATAGTAGCTGTCGACGACGCGACCCGAGGGTATGCCGTTTGTCACGAGTTCTCTGCGAATCTGCTGGCGTAGAGCAGATGCGGCCACGGCATTGACCGACTCTCGCGGCGACAGGATTTCAACGGTGCCGCTTGCATGCGCCCGATAGTCTTGGACGAAGCCGCGGATGGTATCGCGCATGCCCGTGGTCAGGTGGCGGTCGCTGGTAGACACCGGTATATCGATATTATGTTCCTTCTCGGTCAGCACGATCGGGTGGCGCTGACGATAATCGTCCTTGATGGCGCTTGTGGTCATGCCGTCCGGGGAGCCGGCGCAACCGCCGAGCACCGCCGTCAAGATGAACATCGGAGCAACAAGGGCCAATGCAGGAAGCCGGGGCCTGACGGTACGAGGCGCATTGCGGTCGAGGCTAACCATCTTGTGATCTCTGGTTGATCCGGCTTGAAAGATGCGCGTCATGATCCGTATCCCCTCATTTGTAGATGAAGCCGACGGTGCCATGGAAATCGGCGTCGGCAACCGGCGGCGCATCCTTGCGGCCGTAGATCTTGTTGACACGGTTCATGAAGAAGACGCCGGCGTCGTTCGACGGCGAGAAATTGTCATCCGGTCGGGCGAGCTTGTCGCGTGCCACCGGGCGCACGAGGTATGGGGTGGCGATGATGACAAGCTCACTTTCATCACGCTGAAAACTCTTCTGACGGAACAAGGCACCCAGTAGCGGGATTTTTGACGCTCCAGGCGTTCCCGAAGTGGTCTGCTGCACATTGTCGCTCAGAAGGCCGGCAAGGGCGATCGAACCTCCGGACGGCAGCTCAACCGAGGTATTGGCGGCGCGCTGGTTGTAAGTCGGGGTTGCCGATGATGCGACCGGTTCGGAGACCTGGGTCTGCACATGCAGACTGATACGGCCGCCGGCAAGAACAACGGGCGTGAACGCCAATGTAATACCATAGGTATACGGCGTGATGGTCGTGTTCCCGTCCTTGTCTGTCGTGGAATAGAGTGTCTGGCCGCCGGAATTGAATGTTGCAGCCTGTCCGGAAATCGCTGTCAGCGTGGGCTCCGCCAAGGTGCGCACGGCGCCTGCCTGCTCGAGAGCGTTCAGATAGCTGCTGATATTGTATTTGCCGAGAGCATATTTGAAGAGCGTCGAGAGACCACCGGCGCCGGTGGCGTTGGTCGGATCACCGTTCACGCCCACGAAATTCGTGGTTCCAGTATTTCCTATATTGCCGAGCTGCGCCACGCCCAGGCCGGAGGAGTTGCTGACCAGATTGTCAAAACCGATCTGCTTCAGCACGCTGCGCTTGATCTCGGCGACCGTGACCTTGAGCGTCACCTGATCTTCTCCTTCAATCTGCAGCATATTGACGATCTGCGAGGACTGGCGCCCTTCGGCGAAGAGCGCAACCGAGCTGTCACCGCCGGTGCCGGAGGCGGTCTCCGTGCGGGTTGTCGCTTCACCACCCTTCAGAAAGGCCTGGGCGAGCTGTTGCGCGCGGATCGAATCCTGCGGCGTGCGCACCATGCCCGTCAGGACAATGTTGTCGGAGATGATCTCGACGCTGATGTCGGAGTCGGGAATGAAACGTTTGATGTTGCCTTGCAGGCCGGCAATGTCGCGCTCGATCTGAAGATCGAGGCTGACGATCTCCTTGCCGTCTGCGCCAAAGATGAAGATGTTGGTCTGGCCAACCGTCTTGCCGAACAAATAGATGCGGCGCGACGTGCGCGTTACGGCATCCGCCATCTTCGGGTCTGACACAAGGATATCATGGGCATCGGCCGGCAGATCGACCACGAGAGCCTTGTTGAGGCCGAGCTTCAAAGTGCGCTTCGTGCCAAGACCTGCGATGGTGACGATGCTGTCGGAACCGGCCGCAAATGCCGCCTGCGTGCGCAGGAAAAGAGGGATGTTCGCCAGGGGCAATCCCGCAAAGGCGACCGAGAAGGATAGAGCTGCAGCGAGGGGAACGCTGGCCTTCTTGCTTATCTTGAACATCATCCCGCCCCTTCTCATTGTGCTTTCGGCCCTGCGGGGCCATCGGTCACGATCGTCCCCGACTTGATGACCTGTACAAGTCCGCCACCATTGTCGCCGGCCAGGAGATAGTCGGCCGCGGTCGTATCGGATTGCTGCGCGTCAGCGACGGAACGCAATGCCAGTGTCAGCCGATCCGCCATCTGGTGCGCGACGGCCAGGACTTTTGTCTGGTCCGGTGTCAATTCAAGCGTAGCGGTGGCGCCGACCACAGCCTTGCCGCCGTCCTGTTTTTCTTCGATCTGCTGATCGACGGCCAGAACGCGCACATTGCTGAGCACGGTCTCGGTGACAAGTTGCTGCTGGGAACCCTTGCGAACCATGATGACGTCGACCCGGTCGTTCGGCAGGATAAAGCCGCCGGCGCCGGTGGAGACGGAAATCTCGGTCGCAACGGCACGCTTGCCGGATGGCAACAATGAAGAGAGGATGCCGCTGCTGGAATCGGCGACCTTTTCCTCGCGAATCGGTTCACCTTCAAAAATCGGCAGGCGGACGACCGCGCCGTTCAGATCCTTCAGTGCCTCAGGTCTTTGGTTTTCGGTGATGAGGCCCTTGACGACGCCGCCTTCCGGCCATGCCATCCAATGGACCATCTGCTCGTTCAACCGCGAGCCGACGGGCAGATTGGCGCTTGCGACGAGAACATTGACCGTCGCTTCCTTTTCCACAACCGCCGCAATCTGTTGCGGTACGATATCGCGCTTGCCGGCCAGACGCATCGCCAGCATGCCGGCCAGACCTGCCGCGACGGCCGCTACTGCGAGTATCATTATGCGAGCGGGTTTCATGGTCATTCCTTGGGGAATAGGATTCTTCGCCCCGTAGAATGCTCCGCAATTGGTGTAATTATGGTTAACGGTAGGTTACATTTATTATTACTTAACCATCAATACTTGATATGTATTAGAAAAATCATATACAATGATTTGAATTAAACTGGCCGTCTTTCCGCTCAGATCATTCCGCGTGTCGCCGCGATCAGGAGTGGCGACGAGGGAAAAGCGAGCACGCCTCCAATCGCGATGGCGATGCCGTATGGAATTTTCTTGGCGATCACCAGCGAATTCGGCAGAGGAAGACCCATGGCCATGATGATATTGGACTGCGATCGAAGCAGAACGATCAGCACCGTCAGCACGCCGCCGATAAACGCGACATAGACGAGGAATTCCAGAAGAGAGGTGTCGAAGCCGAACCAGAGCGTGGCGGCGGCCAGCAGTTTCGCATCGCCGCCACCCATGACGTTCAGCGCGAAGAATGCAAAGCAGGCAAGAAAGACAATGCCGGCACCGGCAAAATGCATAGCGATTTCCGGAAGCGATAATCCGAAAACGGGTGCCAATACCAGGAATGACACCGCAAGTGCCAATGAAGCGCGATTTGGGATTGTCATCGTCAGCAGATCGGAGATCGCTGCAATCGACATGCAGAGCGGAAAGATAAGTAAAGCCGCGACTTCAAGCATGGCATTGCTCCAATCTCTTATCTCAGAAGCTAAAACCGCCCATTTTACTGGGCGGCTTCAAGGTCAAGAACGTCGTTCAAGATATGAGGCTTATTAGTAGGCCTTCGAAGCGGTGTTCATCTTGGTCGAGATGTTCGTGAAGGTCGAGCTGAGCGTAGAGCCCAGGGTGGTTGCGCCGGTGATGATGGCGACCGAGATGAGAGCAGCGATCAGACCGTATTCGATTGCAGTCGCGCCGGATTCGTCCTTCAGGAAGCGCGAAAAAAGCTTGGACATAAATTTAACTCCACTTTGTTGACAGCACGTCCGCCAACTGTTGCCGTTGATCGGATGAGTTGCACGGTAGCCTCGTGCCGTTTCCATCGCTTTAAGGAAGTGGGTTAATAGGCTGTAAATATCGAAGCTCAAAAAGAATAGTTAATGGCGAGCTTATGTCTTCCCATCTATTTTTAAAGAAAATCTTCAGCTAAAAAGAAACTATTAGATGTATGAATATTAGTACGATATGCGACTTGCCCCAAAGTAATGCATGCCTGGTGTAGAAAATCCGAAGCCGAAGCCAAAGATGGGACATTTGCATCATATTCGAACGGCCAGAGCTTGTCTTAATCGTTCATTCACCATTCTTTCTCATTCTGTCCGGCAAATCCTTTCGTCATATGCTTCAAGGGGCTCAACCATGCCAATCGGCGGCAAAACCGCATTTCTTATCGGTATCGTCGCTCTGGCCGGCATGACGCCGCAGCTCTCGCACGCTGCCGGAGAAAGCATGCTGCGCGTCTATATGGATCACGCGCGCGTATTGAAGCTTGACCGCCCTGTCGCCAAAGTCATCGTCGGGAACTCCCAGGTCGCCGACGCGACCGTGGCGGATCCGAAAACCATCGTCTTGACCGGCCGCAACTTCGGAACAACGAATATCATCCTGCTCGATGCGGACGGCAACGCTATCGTTGACGAACAAATCCTGGTTTCGATCGATGAAGGCAATACGGTCCGCGTCTTCCGCCAGACGGATCGCGCCGTATTGTCATGCGCGCCCAATTGCGAGCAGCATGCGCAGCAACAGAACAATGCCGCAGCGGCCGCGCCGACCGGGCAATAGCTTTATTTATTATCGCAAATATTCTAAAGTACTATATAAGTACTATCTTCTTCTTAATAATCTCGACTTCCTTTAAATATAAAGAGAGAAGCGAAACGGATTATCAAGAAAGCATCTCTAGTTTCGTCCGCGTGTAATCGCCGCGGATGTTCGATGATACCAGACGACAATATTTCCGGGAGCAATAGTTCAGCGCGGCGACGCGCCCGCGGAGGCTTGCGCGAATTCGTCCGGTCTCGCGATGGCACTGCCGCCATCGAATTCGCATTGCTTGCCATTCCCTATTTCCTGATCGTCTTTGCAATCATCGAAACTTTCGTCGCCTTTACGGCCGAGCAAGTCGTTTCCAATGCGGTCGACACCCTGTCGCGCCAGATCAGAACCGGGCAAATGACCGCGGCCAACACGACTCAGCAGCAGTTTCGCCAGGCATTCTGCAATGAGATCTCGGTGTTGATCACTTGTTCGTCGACGGAAGTGGCGACACCCGCCAGCCTCTATGTCGATGTCGAAAGCTATTCGACCTTCGCCTCGATGCCGACAACCATTCCGCGCCAATCGTCAACGGACCCCTATTCCGATCTCAACACAACGGGGTTCACTTTCACGCCCGGCGGCGCAAAAACCTTGAATATGGTGCGCGCCTACTACCGTTGGCAGATCATCACCGATTTGCTGCGTCCCTATCTCAGCAACATCAGGCCTTCCGATGGCTCGATGCCGACGACCTATCTCATCGTTGCCACAGCGGCTTTCCAGAATGAGAACTATCCATGAGCGAGCAATCCAGGGTTGACAAAGAAGGCGCGTCCTTCGGCATCCTGCGGCGCTTTGCCCGGGATCAGCGGGGCGTCGGCGCGATCGAATTCGCCATTCTCTTCCCCGTGTTGCTGATGCTTTACCTCGGTGCGTTTGAGCTTACCGTCGGCCTCAACGTCTCCAAGCGCGCCAGCCGCTCGGCCGGTTCGATCGCGGATATCCTCTCGCAGCGCTCAAGCGTTGTCAAATCGGACCTCGCGACAATGCCCTCCGTCGTGGGCGCCATCTTTGCGCCCTACGCCACTACCGGCCTGACGTTGAAGATCACCGGAATCGCTGTCGACGCCGGTGGCAACGCCACCGTTGCATGGTCCTGGGCGCAAGATGGGACAAGACCCTATTCGCCCGGTACCGCCCTCACCGTCCCGAACAATATGAACCAGGCAAGCACCTTCCTCATACGCAGCGAGCTTGCCCTACCGTATCAGCTCATCAGTTTCGGAACTAATTTCCTGCCAAACGGCACCAACCAGATCACGATCAGCCGGCAATATTACTATCGCCAGCGCGTCGGTAGCTCGATCAGCTGTAGCGATTGCTGACCCCCCTCGGCGCCGCGGCCAACGGTACGCGGCGGCTTCAAACGGAAAATTGCCAAGTCGATGCCTCCGTTATATGGGTGACGTCCAAAGCACCGGGCAGAACCTGCAGGGTGCGGTGATCTTTATCGGGTGATCTATGGCGCGCGCCTTTCTTTTCGTTCTGGACTCTTTTGGCGTCGGTGGCGGCCCGGATGCGGCAAGCTATGGTGACGAGGGTGCCGATACGCTCGGCCATATCGCCGAGTTCTGCGCCGCAGGGGC
The DNA here is from genome assembly GCF_053521805.1 of Rhizobium sp. A22-96. Classification (NCBI taxonomy): domain Bacteria; kingdom Pseudomonadati; phylum Pseudomonadota; class Alphaproteobacteria; order Hyphomicrobiales; family Rhizobiaceae; genus Rhizobium; species Rhizobium sp. A22-96. The sequence goes on along the minus strand of NZ_JBNWDQ010000005.1, from coordinate 100,277 downwards.
AGCCGATCGCGAGGGCCTGCGCCAGGGGCCGCTGGCTTTGCCGAACATGTCTGCCTTCGGGTTGCTGGAGATCGCCAAGACGGCGACTGGGAATTATCCAGCTGGAATGCCGCAACCGGAAAGGCTATACGGCCTCTATGGCTGCGCCAGCGAGGTTTCACGCGGCAAGGACACGCCATCAGGCCATTGGGAGATTGCCGGAACGCCGGTTACGTTCGATTGGGGTTACTTTCCAACCGAGGGCGACGCCTTCGCGCCGGAGCTGGTGAAGGCCATCTGCGAGGCAGCCGACCTGCCCGGCATTCTCGGCAATTGTCATGCCTCCGGCACGGATATCATCGCCAGGCTCGGCGAAGAGCATATCCGCAGCGGCAAGCCCATCTGCTACACCTCGTCCGATTCCGTTTTTCAGATCGCTGCCCATGAGCAGCATTTCGGGCTCGATCGACTGATAGAGCTGAGCAAGATCGTGCGTACCCTTCTCGATCCCTACAATATCGGCCGCGTCATCGCCCGTCCCTTCATCGGCGAGACTGTGGCGACCTTCGAGCGGACCGGCAATCGCCGTGACTTCTCGGTGTTGCCGCCAGAGCCCACCCTGCTCGACCGGATCGTCAAAGCGGAGCGCAAAGTGCATGCCGTGGGCAAGATCGGCGATATCTTCGCCCATCAGGGCGTTTCGAGGGTCATCAAGGCCAATGGCAACATGGCGCTGATGGATGCCACGCTGAAGGCCATGGACGAGGCCCAGGACGGCGATCTCGTCTTCACCAATTTCGTCGATTTCGACATGCTCTACGGCCATCGCCGCGATGTGCCGGGCTATGCCGCGGCGCTCGAAGCTTTCGATGCCCGGCTGCCTGACATGTACAAAAAGCTGAAGGCTGGCGATCTCGTCATCCTCACCGCCGATCACGGCTGCGATCCGACCTGGCGCGGCACCGATCACACGCGCGAACGCGTGCCGATCATGGCCTATGGGCCGGGCATCCGCCCGCGCTCAGTCGGCGTCCGCCAGACCTATGCCGATATCGGCGAGACGGTCGCACAACATCTGGGAATTGCGGCAGGGCCGCATGGGAGGAGTTTCCTTTGACATCGCATTTGAAGAAGGTGGAGCTGCATTGCCATCTGGAAGGCGCGGCTCCGCCGGCGCTGACGCTTGCACAGGCGCAGAAGTATAACGTCGATACCAGCGCTTTCCTCAAGGACGGCGTCTATCTCTGGAAGGACTTCGCCGAATTCCTCGTCTGCTACGACAAGGTTTCCGAGGTCTACCGCACCGAGGAAGACTATGCGCTGCTGACGGAAACCTATCTGGAAGAACTTGCCGGCATCGGCACGATCTATAGCGAGCTGATCGTTTCGCCCGACCACGGCGACCGCATCGGCCTTGGTACCGACGCCTATATGGCCGGTGTTTCGTCCGGCATCCGTGCCGCCAAGGCAAAGACCGGCATCGAGGCGCGGCTCATCGTCACCGGCGAACGCCATTTCGGCCCGGATCGTGTGGTGAAGGCGGCCGAATATGCAGCCAAAAGCGACAATCCGCTGATAACGGGCTTCAACATGGCCGGCGAGGAGCGCATGGGCCGCGTTGCCGACTATGCCCGCGCCTTCGATATCGCCCGCGAGGCCGGTCTCGGCATTACCATCCATGCCGGCGAAGTCTGCGGCGCCTTCTCGGTCGCCGATGCCATTGAGCTGGTGCGCCCGGCGCGTATCGGCCATGGCGTGCGCGCCATCGAGGACGCCGACCTCGTCAAGCGCCTTGCCGATCTCGGCACCGTGCTGGAAGTGTGCCCCGGCTCCAACATCGCGCTCAACGTCTTCCCGGATTTCCAGTCGCATCCGCTGCGCAAGCTGCGCGATGCGGGCGTAAAAGTGACGATCAATTCCGACGACCCGCCCTTCTTCCACACATCGCTGAAGCGCGAATACGAGCTGGCATCGTCAGCCTTCGGCTTTAGCGACGACGAGATCAACGCGATGACGCGCACGGCGATCGAGGCGGCCTTTGTGGACGAGGCGACACGCGCTGCATTGCTGGCGAGACTGTAGAGGCATGAATTCGGCCGCAGACTGGGGATGACATTTCCCAAAACGGCCTATTTTCTTGCACCAGAGGCGATTTCCGTGAAAGAAACATCTCATATCACGGAATTATTGGAAGGCTGAACCCATGGACGGCGTCACTGTCATCGATCACCCGCTTGTGCAACACAAGCTCACAATCATGCGCAAGAAGGAGACGTCGACAGGGAGCTTCCGCCGTCTGCTGCGGGAAATTTCCACGTTGCTCTGCTACGAAGTGACGCGCGACCTGGAGCTGACGATCGAGACCATCGAAACGCCGCTTCAGCCGATGGATGCGCCGATCCTCGAAGGCAAGAAGCTGGTCTTTGCCTCGATCCTTCGCGCCGGCAACGGTCTGCTCGAAGGCATGCTCGATCTCGTACCTTCGGCGCGCGTCTCGCATATCGGCGTCTACCGCGATCATGAGACGCTGCAGCCGGTCGAATATTACTTCAAGGCGCCGGAAGATGTTTCCGAACGCCTGATCATCGTCGTCGATCCGATGCTGGCAACCGGCAACTCCTCGATCGCCGCCATCGACAAGCTGAAGGAGCGCGGCGCTCACAATATCCGCTTCCTATGCCTGCTGGCTGCTCCGGAAGGCCTTGCCAATTTCCGTGCAGCGCATCCGGATGTGCCGGTCTTCACCGCGGCGATCGACAGCCATCTCAACGAGTTGGGCTATATCGTGCCCGGCCTTGGCGATGCTGGTGATCGCATGTACGGCACGAAGTAAACTCTGCACTATACTTTTCTTCAAGGCTCGGCAGTCTTCAACTGCCGGGCTTTTTATTGATTGCCTTAGCGGCATTTCAGCAAATCTGGCTTACACATGGTGATGCCCGCAGGAGGGGCCTTGCCGATGCTCGTTCGTCTCCTTGTCGTTGCCGGTGTTATTGCCGTTGGGGCTACCCAGGTGCCGATGCTCGTGAACGAATACGACAAAGCCACTCAGAAGCCGGTAACGGTAGAGGCGGTTTCACTTGCACCGGAGAAGGTCGAAGCTCCCGTTTCCTATGGCAGCGTTCTGCTGCGCGCCAATGCGGGCGACCACTATCAGGGCGACTTCACGATCAATGGCCGATCAGTGCACGGAATGATCGATACGGGCGCGACCTATGTCGCCATCAACGAAAGCACAGCGCGCGGCCTTGGCTTCAGCAGTGTCGATCTCGACTATCGCTACACGATCCAAACCGCGAACGGCGCTTCCAAGGTCGCCCTCGTCAAGCTCGATCGCCTGGAGATCGGCAATATAAGGGTCCGCGATGTCGAGGCTGTGGTGGCGAAAGACAATGCCTTGGTCACGTCGACCTTGATCGGCATGAGCTTCTTGAAGAGATTGAAGTCCTACAGCGTCCAGAACGACACGATGCGCCTGACGCAATAGCTGCGTGTCAGATCCGCGTGACGATGACGGGCGGCAGAGCGGGCGCGGCTTCGACGAGGCTATAGTTAGCCGCCAGGTCGGCTACGGCCTTTTCCGCGCTCGCCTCGTCCGTCGCATGAACGGTCGCGATACGATCGCCCTTGCTGACCTTCGTGCCGAGCGGCAGGATATCGCTGAAACCGACACGATGGTCGATCTTGTCCTGCGGACGACGGCGGCCGCCGCCGAGATCGATGACACTCATGCCAATCGCACGGGCGTCGCACGCGCCGAGCCAGCCGTCAGAAGAGGCCAGAACCGGCTTTTGCACGGGTGCAGCCGCCAGATATCGATCAGGGTTTTCGAGGAGGTCGGCCGGACCGCCGAGACCATGCACCATGCGGCCAAACACCTCGGCTGCCTTGCCGGAGGAAATGGCGTCGCGTGCCCTGCCCTCCGCCTCGGCCTTGCTCGCGGCGATGCCGGCCTGAACAAGCATCTCGACGGCAAAGGCCAACACGACCGTTTCCAGCCGTGTGCCCGCCTTCTTGCCCTTCAGGAAATCCAGGCAATTGCTTAGCTCGACGACATTACCGGCCGCATCGGCCAAAGGCTGGTTCATGTCGGTGATCAGTGCCGACGTTTTCACGCCGGCATCGTTGGCGACCTCCACCAGCGAGCGCGCCAGGGTCTCCGCCTCTTCCTGCGAGGTCATGAAGGCGCCGCTGCCAATCTTGACGTCGAGTACCAGGGTTTCCAGCCCAGCCGCCAGTTTCTTCGACAGGATCGAAGCGGTGATCAGGGGCGCGGAATCGACGGTCGCGGTAACATCCCGCACCGCGTAAAGCTTGCCGTCAGCGGGTGCGAGCGCGCTGGTCTGGCCGATGATGGCGCAGCCGACCTCGTCAACCACCTTGCGGAAACGGGCGGCATCCGGGGTAATTCCATAGCCGGGAATAGATTCCAACTTGTCGAGCGTGCCGCCGGTATGGCCGAGGCCCCGGCCGGAGATCATGGGGACTGCGAGGCCGCAAGCCGCGGCGACGGGGGCGAGCATCAGCGAGACGTTGTCGCCGACGCCACCCGTCGAATGCTTGTCGGCGATCGGCCTGCCGATGCCTTTCCAGGAGAGCGTATCGCCCGAGCGCGCCATGGCGAGCGTCAGGGCCACCGTCTCTTCCCGCGTCATGCCGCGAAACCATACGGCCATGGCAAATGCGCCGATCTGGCTTTCCGCCAATTCGCCGCGCGCCAATGCACCGACGAAGCCTTCGATGTCGGCGGCCGACAAAGTGCCGCCGTTCCGCTTCAGCCGGATGATTTCTTGCGGGATCATCGGATCAATAGCCTGACGACGCCGTCTTCGACTCTCCGCCGGCCAATACGCTGAGGATATCGTCGAGCAGGCTCGATGCGCCGAAACGGAAGGTCGAGGGCATGGCCCAATCCGGCGTCATGATGGTCTCGGCGAGGCTGAGATACAGTGCCGCATCGGCCACCGAACCGATACCGCCGGCTGGCTTGAAACCGACCTTGCGGCCGCTGGCGCGGATTGCCCGCAGCATGATGTCAGCCGTTTCGAGCGTCGCGTTGACGGCAACCTTGCCCGTGGAGGTCTTGATGAAATCGGAGCCGGCGTCGATGGCAAGCTCGGAGGCGCGCTGGATCAGCGCAACATCTTTCAGCTCACCGGTTTCAAGGATCGTCTTCAGGATGACCGGTCCCTTGCACTCGGCCTTGACGGCGGTGACCATATCGGTGACGGCCTGTTCATTGCCGGCCAGAAGCGCGCGATAGGGAATGACGAGGTCGATCTCGTCGGCGCCATCGGCAATGGCCTCGCGGGCTTCGGCAGCAACATCGGCAACTTCCATGTCGCCAGCCGGAAAATTCACCACGGTCGCGATCTTGACCGCATGGCCTGTGCCGAGAATGCCGCGCGCCTGGGCGACGAAACGCGGCCAGATGCAGATGGCGGCGGTATTGCCATAGGGCGACTGGGCGCGGGCGCAAAGCGTCTCGATCTGCTCGGGCGTGCAATCATCCTTGAGATTGGTGAGATCAAGCAGGGAAAGCGCAACGGCCGCCGTTTCTCTGAGGGAATGGCTCGTCATGGGGAATCTCCTCCGTCCGCAATCATTTCTTTCAGGATGGCGGCAAGACGCGCGCCACCGACCGGAGCCATGTCCTTCGTCTCGTCATGCGAGAGTTCACCGCCGGTCATGCCAGCACCATAGTTAGTGACGACAGAGGCAGCGGCAACCCTCAGGCCGAAAAGACGCGCCAGAATGACTTCCGGCACGGTCGACATGCCCACGGCATCGGCACCCAGAATACGCGCCATGCGGATTTCCGCCGGCGTTTCGAAGCTCGGTCCGGAGAACCACATATAGACGCCGTGTGACAGCTTGATCTCGGCCTTTTCCGCCGCCTTGCGCATGCGCATGATCAGATCACTATCATAGGCGCTGGTCATCCCGACGAAGCGCCTGTCGCTTTCCTCGCCGATCAGCGGGTTCATGCCGGAATAGTTGATGTGGTCGGTGATCTGCATCACCGATCCCGGCGGCATCTCCTCGCGCAGCGATCCGGCCGAATTGGTCAGGATCAGCGTATCGACGCCGAGCGCCTTCAGGGTCTCGATCGGCACGCGCATGGCGTTGGCGTCGCCCTTTTCGTAATAATGCACGCGGCCCGACAGCATGACCACCGGGACATCGCCAAGCTTGCCTGCAACCAGCGTGCCGGCATGGCCCGAGACTGCGCTGACGGGAAAGCCCGGCAGTTCGGCATAGGGGATGCGCAGGGCATCGCTCACCTGATCGACTAGCGAACCAAGGCCGGAGCCGAGGATGATGCCATAGCGCGGCTTCAGCTCGCCGAGCTTCTCCCCGAGCATATCGATGGCGGCACTCATCCGAGTATCTCGGTTTCAAAGCTGAAGGGCAGCAGCTCGTCCATGGTCATGGTCTTCCTCACGCCGGTTTCGTCGCAAAGATAGATCCGCGTTTCCTTGCTGGCAAATTCGGCGATCTTCTGCCGGCAGCCGCCGCAGGGCGGGCAGAGCGGCAGCTTTTCGGCGATGACGGCCATTTCGACGATCTTCTTGGCGCCGCCCATGATCATATGGCTGATCGCCGTGGGTTCGGCGCACCAGCCCTGTGGGAAGGACAGGTTCTCGATATTGGCGCCGGCATAGATCTTGCCGTCCTCGGCGCGGATCGCCGCGCCGACGGGGAATTTCGAATAGGGCGCATGAGCGAAAGCCATCGCTCCGCGCGCGGCTTCGAACAGATCGTGCGACATGGACTAGCGCTCCTTGGTATAGGGCACGCCACCGGCCTTCGGAGGCTTGGCGACGCCGATGAAGCCTGCGAGCAGGATACAGGTCAGAATATAGGGCAGCGCCTGGAAAATCTGTACCGGCGCCTCGCCAATGCCCGGAATCGTCTTGCCCTGCATGAAATTGGCGAAGGCATCGAGGAAACCGAACAGGAGGCAGGTGAACATGATCGGCACCGGCTTCCATTTGGCGAAGATCAGCGCGGCAAGAGCGATATACCCCTTGCCGGCCGACATATTGTTGATGAAGGCGGCCGACTGGGCGATGGAGAGATAGGTGCCGGAAAAGCCACAAAGAACGCCGGCGACGATCAACGACCTGTATCGCAGCCACTCGACCGAAATGCCGGCGGTATCGACGGCGCCGGGATTTTCACCGACGGCACGCAACCGCAGGCCGAAACGGGTGCGATAGAGGATCCACCAGGAAATCGGCACGGCGAGGAAGGCCAGATAGGTCAGGATATTATTGCCGGAAATGACATTGGCATAGAGCGGCCCGATGAAGGGTACGTCACGAATGGCATCGGCGCCCGGCAGGGTGATGGCGGAAAAGCGTGAGGTGGCCGGCAACGTCGGCGTGCGACCACCCTGCCCGAACCAGGCCTGGCCGAGAACAATGGTCAAGCCGGCCATCAGGAAGTTGATGGCGACGCCCGAGACGATCTGATTGCCGCGATTGGTGATCGAGGCAAAGCCGTGCAGCAGACCGACGGAAACCGACACAAAGACGCCGGCGCCAAGCCCGGCCCATGGCGAGCCGCTGATCGAGGCGACACAGGCTGCCGCAAAGGCTGATGCCAGCATCTTGCCTTCGAGACCGATGTCGAAAATGCCGGCACGCTCGGAAAACAGGCCCGCCAATGCGGTAAAGATCAGCGGAATCGACAGGCGAATGGTCGAGCCAAGTATGCTGATGAGAAGATCATAATAGTCAGTCATGTGATCCTCACGTCCTGGCGAATGTTTGATAGATACGCACGAGCGCCGGCCGGAACATATATTCCAGGGCGCCCGCGAACAGGATGACGAGACCCTGGATGACCACGATCATGTCACGCGTGATGTTCGGCATATCGAAGGATAGCGCGTCGCCACCCTGGTAGAGGATGCCGAACAGGATCGCCGCCAGAATAATGCCGAAAGGATGGTTCCGGCCCATCAGCGAGACGGCGATGCCGACGAACCCGGCACCGAGCACGAATTCGACCTGCAGGCGGGCCGACGAGCCCATGACCGGATTAAGCGCCATCATGCCGGCGAGACCGCCCGAGATCAGCATGGCGATGATGACTGTACGGGCATAGGGGATGCCGGCATAGACGGCGGCCGTCGGGCTGAGGCCGAGCGTGCGCATCTCATAACCGAGCTTGGTGCGCCAAACGAGCACCCAGACCAGCACGCACATGACCAGAGCAATCAGGAACGACACGTTCAAGGGTGCGGCACCGATGGTGGAGCCGAATATGGCCATCAGCCAGTCGAGCTTCGGCAGCTGACCACCCTCGAGGAAGGTGCGGGTTTCCGGCGCCATCTTGCCCTGCACGATCAGCACATGCACCAGGATGAAGTTCATCATCGCCGAGGCGATGAAGTTGAACATGATTGTGGTGATGACGACATGGCTGCCGCGCTTGGCCTGAAGCCAGGCGGGAATGAGCGCCCAGAGCGCACCGAAGATGGCTGCGCCGATCACCGCGAAGGGCATCGTCACATACCAGGGCACATATCTGTCCAGGGTCAGAGCGACCAGAGCACAGCCAAGGCCGCCGACATAGGCCTGGCCTTCCGAGCCGATATTGAACAGGCCGGCATGGATGGCGACGGCGACCGAAAGGCCAGTGAAGATGAAGCTCGTGGCATAGTAAAGGGTAAAGCCGATGCCCTCCCCGCTGCCGAGAGCGCCCTGCAGGAGCAGGACCAGCGCATCAAGCGGGCTCTCGCCGATGAACCAGACCACGAGGCCCGAGATCAGGAAAGCAACGATCAGGTTGAGGATGGGGATCAGGCCGTAATTGATCCAATTTGGAAGCGGAACGGAAGCGGTACTCATCAAGGCCTCACGCGGCAATGCCGGCCATCATCAGGCCGAGCGTTTGTTCACCGGCCTCGGCCGACTTTTCCCCGACCACATGGCCGGCGAACATGACAAGGATGCGGTCCGACAATGCGCGGATTTCATCCAGTTCCACTGAGACCAGCAGGATCGCCTTGCCGGCATCGCGCATCTCGATGATGCGGCGATGGATAAACTCGATTGCACCGATATCTACGCCGCGTGTCGGCTGTCCAATGAGGAGAGCCTTCGGATCGCGCTCGATTTCGCGGGCGACGACGATCTTCTGCTGGTTGCCGCCGGAGAAGTTGGCGGTCTTCAGCCGCGCATTCGGGGGGCGAATATCGTATTTCTCGATCTTCTCGATCGCGTCCTTGCGCATGGCGTCGAGATCGAGCATGCCGCCGCGCCCGTATTTGCGGTCGCGGTGATAGCCGAGCATGGAATTTTCATATTCCTCGAATTTGAGGACGAGGCCCATGTGGTGGCGATCTTCCGGAATATGGGCAAGGCCAAGGTCGCGAAGCACCGCTGGATCGGCGTTGCCGATCGGCTTGCCATGCAGGAGGATTTCGCCCGAGGCCGGCTTGCGGATGCCGGCAATGGCCTCCAGCAGCTCGGATTGACCGTTTCCGGCAACGCCGGCGATGCCGACAATCTCGCCGGCTCGGACATCGAAGGAGACATTGTCGACCATGGTGACGCCACGACCGTCCTTGACGGTGAGGTTGCGCACCGAAAGCAGGACATCGCCGGGATTGGGGGCGCCCTTCTCGACGCGCAGCAGCACGCGACGGCCGACCATCAGCTCGGCCAGTTCTTCCACCGTGGTTTCCGCCGTCTTGCGGGTGGCGACCATCTCGCCGCGGCGCATGACCGACACCGTATCGGTGATCGCCATGATTTCGCGCAGCTTGTGGGTAATGAGCAGGATCGTCTTGCCCTGGTCGCGCAGCACCCGAAGAATGCGGAACAGATTGTCGGCCTCGGCCGGTGTCAGAACGCCGGTGGGCTCATCGAGGATGAGGATCTCGGCGCCGCGATACATCGCCTTCAGGATCTCGACGCGCTGCTGCTGGCCAACGGGAAGCTCTTCGATCACCGCATCCGGATCGACGTCCAGGCCGTAATCCTTTTCCAGCCGGCTAAGTTCGGCGCGAGCGGCGGCAACGCCCTTGGCGAGCAGCGCGCCACCTTCGGCACCCAGCATCACGTTTTCAAGGACGGTAAAATTCTCGACCAGCATGAAGTGCTGATGCACCATGCCGATGCCGGCTGATATCGCCGCCTGGCTGTCGCGGATGGTGATGGCATTGCCGTTGACGCGGATCTCGCCGCTGTCGGCCTGATAGAATCCGTAGATGATCGACATCAGCGTCGATTTCCCGGCACCGTTCTCGCCGATGATCCCGTGGATCGAACCTTTGGCGACGGTCAGGTTGATATCTTTGTTGGCGTGGACAGCACCGAACTTCTTGTCGATGCCCACGAGCTCAATGGCAGAGGTCTGGCTCACAATAATAGGCTCCCGAAACCGGATTCAGGATAAGAAAAGGGCGTATGACGTTTTGATCCGTCATACGCCCTTGTTTCATATCAGCTCTTCGGGCAGGCGTTGTCGACCGTATAGTCGTGGACCTTGACGGTACCGGCGACGATATCGGCACGAGCCTTGTCGACAGCAGCCTGGATAGCCGCGGTGACGAGTGGCTTGTTATTGTCGTCGATAGCAACGGTGACGCCGTCTTCCTTCAGGCCGAGCTCCTGGGTGCCGGGCGTGAACTTGCCGTTCTTGGCATCGGAGAAGGCATTGTAGACGGCCAGGTCGACGCGCTTGACGACCGAGGTCAGAACCGAGCCCGGATGCAGGTAGTTCTGGTTGCTGTCGACGCCGATCGAAAGCTTCTTGTTGTCAGCAGCCGTCTGCAGCACGCCAAGGCCGGTCGCGCCGGCAGCCGCGTAAACAACGTCGGCGCCCTGGTCGATCTGGTTCTTGGTGAGCTCGCCGCCGCGAACCGGGTCGTTCCAGGCAGCGCCGGTCGTGCCGGTCATGTTCTGGAAGACTTCGATCTTCGGATTGGTGGCGCGGGCGCCCTGCTCGTAGCCACATTCGAACTTGCGGATCAGCGGAATGTCCATGCCGCCGACGAAGCCGACCTTGCCGGACTTCGAGGACAGAGCAGCCATGACGCCTGCGAGGTAGGAGCCTTCGTTTTCCTTGAACTTGACAGAGCGGACGTTCGGCAGATCAAGGCTGTCGTCGATCAGCACGAATTCGGTCTTCGGATATTCGGCAGCAACCTTCTGGAGAGCCGAGGTCCAGGCGAAGGAGACGGCGATGACCGGATTGAAGCCCTTGCTGGCGAAGTTGCGCAGCGCCTGTTCACCCTGGGTGTCGCCGGTCGGCTCGAAATCGCGATAAGCGATGCCGGTTTCCTTCTTGAACTTTTCAGCGCCGTTATAGGCAGATTCGTTGAACGACTTGTCGAACTTGCCGCCGGTTCCGTAGACGATCGCCGGCTTGATATCGGCCGCAAGCGCCGTCGCCGACATGGCGGCCAAGGCGAAAAGGGTCAGAAGGGATTTTTTCATGAGTCGCAGCCCTGTTGTTGCTATCTTTGTTGGGTCCTCCCGCAAGCCCGTTGACCGGGCATGTCTGCGGAACCGCCGGCCTCCCCCGAGGCCAAGCTAGCGAGCATCCTTGCATGGCTGCATGAAAAATTCACGAGAAATTTTTCAGTTGGTAAAATTTTGTGGGAATTGCTGAAAACCCGCTCAAAGGAGCCGTTTTTTAAACAATTTTGCTTTCAAACTGCGATTTTAATAGTCATTGAGGCGATTTTTACTTCCTTGCGGTCCACAGCCAGACCTGTCCGCGAGCGCCTTTTCCGGAAGCCCGAACTCCCCGAACAGCATAGCTCCCGGAGGCGCTTTACGACGCGTCAGGCGCTGAACCGACCGATCAGCGGCGGTCGTTTGTAAGCGATCATCCACAGCAGCAGCGAGATCACCAGGAATACGGCGAAAGCCGGCTGAAAAAGCAGCCATTGTATCGCCATGTCATAGAAGCGAGGGTGAACATAATAGGCGATCGCGGAGCGGACCGTGGCAAGCGATGATGGGCTGACGTCACTCCATGCGTCGCCCATCGGGGTCAATACTATTGCCGAGGCAGCAACCGACTGTATGGAATCGATGGTCCCGGCGATGACCGCAACCACCAGCGCGACGAGACTGGCAAAACGCAACAGGAAACGCATAAACTCCTCCGGATACTCAACTATCCTCGGCCATGCACGCTTGGCCGGTTGCACTATTTTTCCGTCCTTCATTGTAGATAAGTTGAGAATGAAACAAACGCAATGGAGGGCAAGCGCGTAGTTTTTTGTCCAGAAGTCAAAAAACTGTCAGATTCGGGTTGATCCCAGAAAATTCATCGGTATATATCGCGCCGTTCCCACAATAGCTCCTTTATCGGATGCGAAAGTGCAGATGGACAGGTGGCCGAGTGGTTTAAGGCGCACGCCTGGAACGCGTGTGTGCGTGAAAGCGTACCGTGGGTTCGAATCCCACCTTGTCCGCCATCTATCCCCGCTCGCACCGGAGACGTCAGTGACGGTATCGTGCCGAACGTGATGACGACCTTTCTTCCGCGCATTCAGATATAGCCGCATTTCTTGCTTTCGAGATCTGTCATCAAGCGGCCAGGGTGATCCTGAAGACTGAGCCAGCCGCCCGGTCACAGCAGCCAAAAGGCCCGGCCAACAATGTCGACCGAGCCCTCGATTAAGCGCTATCTGAAATTCCAATCCGCCAGCGGATCAGATCATCAAGGCGAGCCTCACGCCCCAAGCGGCAACTGCGCGAGATCCTCGAGCAGTTTCGGGCCGGTGGGTTCCCAGCCGAGCTTTTGACGCGTCTTGGCGCTGGAGGCATGCATGTCGCGTCCGGCAAACAGCGAGAGCCAGCCGAAATAGTCCTGCGTCTCTTCCCTGCTGATGGATTTGACCGGCAGGTTCAGGCGGCGGCCGATGGCCTCGGCAATATCGCGCATCGCCACGCCTTCCTCGGCAACCGCGTGGTACCGGGCATTCGGCTCGGCACGCTCGACGACAAGGCGATACAGGCGCGCGACGTCGGAGAAATGCGCGGCCGGCCAGCGTTCGATCCCATCTCCGACATAGGCGCAGACGCCCTTCTGCCTGAAGATCTCGATCAAGGGGGTGATAAGCCCCTGCGAGAGCGGATCATGCACTTGCGGAAGGCGCACGACGGAGACGTTGACGCCGATTTCGCTGGCGAGGATTGCCGCTTCCTCCGAAGCCGCACGGGGATGCTGGTCGGAGCCGGCGATGGCATTGTCTTCCCGGGCGGGTTCGCCCGGCACCGTATTGGCAATGGGCGTTCCCGAGGTGATGACCAGCGGCTTGGCCGTACCGGCAAGCGCCGAAGCCAAGGTTGCGATGACGCGGCGGTCGTCTTCGCAGTTGGCCACGAAATTCGAGAAGTCGTGGTTGAAAGCAAGATGGATGACGCCGTCCGCTTGCGACGCGCCGCTTTTCAGGATTTCGGCATCCTCGATCGTTCCTTGAAGAACCTCCGCACCGGCAGCAGCAAGCGCTACCGCCTTCTCTTTCGAGCGGCTGAGGCCAAGCACCTGATGGCCTGACGCGATCAATTCCTTCACAACATAAGAGCCGATATTTCCGGTGGCTCCAGTAACAAACACACGCATTGACACAGTCTCCTTATTTGCTGGAGACAAATCTCTGCCAATCGTTTATTCTGGTAAAGTAGTGACTTTATCATAGTAAAAGAACTAACAGGATGGCCGATCTCCTCGACACGGAAAACCCGCTCGGGACCTATCTCAGGGACCGTCGCAGCAAGCTTGACCCCTCTGCCCTCGGCTTCGCCTCAGAGCGGCGCCGGACGCCGGGGCTGCGGCGCGAGGAAGTGGCGCAGCGCGCCAATATTAGTCCGACATGGTACACATGGCTTGAGCAGGGGCGCGGCGGCGCGCCGTCTGCCGACGTGCTCGACCGCATCGCCCGCGCATTGATGCTGACGGAGGTCGAGCGGGAACATCTGTTCTTCCTCGGTCTCGGCCGCCCGCCAGAGGCTCACTACCGCAAGAATGATGGCGTGACACCGCGGCTGCAGCGCGTGCTCGATGCCCTCGAGCCATGTCCCGCACTTATCAGAACCGCAACCTGGGATGTCGTTGCCTGGAACCAGGCGTCGCGAGTGATGCTGGTGGATTACGAATCCCTGCCGCCGGGCGAGCGCAATATCCTGCGCTTCATCTTTCTCGATCCTCGCGCCCGTGCCGCGCAATATGATTGGGAAAGCGTGGCCCGTTTCACCCTCGGTGCATTCCGCATCGACGCCGCCCGCGCAGGCGCCGTCACCCAGATCGAGCCTTTCGTTGCCGAAATGTGCCGGCTCAGCCCGGAGTTCCGGGCCATGTGGCGGGACAATGATGTTCCCGGCACCCATACCGAAGCCGTCAAGCATATCCACCATCCGGTTCTCGGCCCGCTCTCTTTCGAATATTCGGCCTTTTCCGTCGACGGCCGAACGGACCTCAGCATGGTCGTCTATAACCCTGCAACGCCTGAGGATGCCGAGCGGATCAGCTCGCTATTGTCAATCTCGCCGTCGGCTCCCGTCGCCTCCGAGGGCGTTTGGCACGCCCTGAAATCCTGATAGTCCCAGACCCAGCTGGGGGAACAATTAACTCGGCGAGCATATAGGGCTGCCGGCAAGCATAAACGGGGGAGAGTGACCTGCATGAGCATAGAAAGCGACGCCCGTTTCTGGGACCGGGCTTCAAGCAACTACGCCAAGGGTGCGATCGCGGATCAGGCAGGGTATGAGCGCACGCTGGAGAGCACCCGCGCGCTGTTGAACTCAGGCGACAGGATATTGGAACTGGGCTGCGGAACCGGAACGACGGCGCTCAGGCTTGCGGGCGATGTTCAAGACTATCTTGCGACGGATATTTCCGCGCAGATGATTGCCATTGCCAGGGAGCGTCGGATCGACAATCCCATGGCGAACCTCAGATTCCGCACCACGACGGCGGAAGCCGTGACGCCCGGCCCGGTGCCATTTAATGCCGTTCTGGGATTCAATTATCTGCATCTGGTCCGCGATCTCCCGGGCACGCTGCGCCACATCCATGACCTGCTCACGGCCGATGGCCTGTTCATCTCCAAGACACCCTGCGTCGGTGAGATGAACCCACTCGTCCGGCTCGCCCTGTTGCCCGCCATGCAGGCGATCGGGAAGGCGCCCTATGCAGGCGTTTTTCGGGCATCGGAACTCAGCAAGCAAATATCTGCCGCTGGCTTCGATATCATCGCCACGGAAAATCACGCTACGAAGGGCAACGACAACCGGCCCTACATCGTGGCCCGCAAGAGGTAACGACGGCACTTCCGTGCCGGCACATGGCCCATCTTTCGATTGACGCCGGCACTAACTCCGCTCTAAATTCTCTCCGTCGAAAATGGCTGGCTTGGTCTCGGTAGGCCCAGGCCCTTCTCCTAAACGAGAAGCTCTCTTCCCACGCTCTGCGTGAGATCCCCCGACAGTCCCGGCGCCTTGCGCGCGTTCTGGGTCTGCCCGGTGGCCATCCGACGATGCTCCTTTGGCAGACCGTATTCGAAGGAGTCATTTTATGTTCGCAGTCGATAAATCTAAGCCCATCCTCGTCTATCTCGCCGGCGGCGTGCAGGGTGGCGCCGTCGTTCGCGCCGCACGTCAGCGCGGCTTCAAGGTCAGGGCGCTTGTCCGGGACCGGACGCAGGTTCCGGCACTGGCGGCGCTTGGCGTCGAGCTTGTGGAAGGCGATCTTCGCGATCCTGCATCGCTTCGCGCCGCCAGCGCGGGCATTGCCCATGCCGTGCTGCAGATCCCGATCGGATCACTGGAAGACATGCGCATTCAGGCTGAGAATGCTGTATCGGCGTCGCTCGTCAGCGGTCTCACCTCGATCATCCTGAAGCTCGCAAGCGCCAGCCGTCCTGTACCCTGCGAGGAGCCGAGCTTCGTCGCAAATGCGATGATCGAGGACGTGGCCCGCCGCTCAGGCCTGCCCTTCGTCATCGTGAGACCGACCATGTATCTCGACAATCTCCTGAAGCCTTCGGCGCGAGCTGACATTGTCGAGCATGGAATATTCGCGCCGCCCATTGCCGCGTCCCAGCGGATCGCATGGACATCGACGGATGATTGTGCCCGGGCGGCCGTGACCCTGCTCGAACGTGGCGTCGATGCCGGCGATCACCGTATCGCCGGGCCGGAAAGCGTTGGTGGCGATGAACTGGCGTTGAGGATCGGCGCGGGGCTCGGGCGCAGTGTCATTTATCGTCACCAGCAACTCGATGAATTCGAGCGGGATGTCGATGCCGCGATGGGGCCGGGAACCGGACGCCGCGTCGCATCCAAGTTCCGCTTCTTCGCAGCGCATCGGGAGGAAGCGGATGCGATATTGTCAGGGGCGTTCAAGCCGCAACCCAGCCTGGAGGATTTCCAGCCAACGGGTATCGAGGAATGGGTTCGCCAGCATAGGGCGGAGTTTTATGACGGCCAGGCCTAGATAAGACGCATCGATAACAGCAAGGACCCACGTGCTCTTGAGAAGCACGGGGTCTTTGCCACGGCTCCGAGAAACGGGAGCCTCAATCGTAGTAACCGGGAGCCTGCCTGAAGCGGGGCCAGGCTTCCGGATCATGCCCGGTAACGATCATCGCTCCAACCTGTTCGGCCACGGCGCGCAGTTTTTGAACCGACCGCACGGTGTCCACGGCCGAAGCGAGGAAGCCGGGCAGAGCCTTTTCGTTCCAGTGATCCAGCGTGTAGGCGGCATCGGCGGCCAGCAGGATTGCGCCTGATTTCGGCAGGTTTACCAGAAAGGACTGGTGGCCGACGCTATGACCCGGCGTGAACAGCATGTGCAGCGTGCCGTCGCCGTAAAGGTCATAACCATCCGTCGCAGCGCCCTCCAGAAATTGCCATTTCAACTCGGGACGATCGAAATCGCGGCGGACATAGGCGCCGGCGGCAAACCAGTCGGGCGTAAAGGCGTATTCATACTCCCGACGCTGGACGATGTGCGTCGCGTTGGGGAAGCGGCCGATGGCACCCGTATGGTCGGAATGGAGATGGGACAGCACGACCAAGCGAATGTCTTCGGGCGCAATGCCAATGCCAGCCAATTGCGCCACGCATCCCTGAGACTCGACCATGACGGGCTTGTAGTTGTCGACGGCATCGCCCCAATAGCCGCGGGGATCGGCCAGGCCTTCGGCGGCAAGCCCGCCGTCGATCACCACATGGCCCTTGGGATGGGTGAGAAGAAACCACGGCACGGGTATCTCATAGTCGACACCGTTACCCTCCCCCATCCTGATATTGTGGACCTTGCACCTCTGCGTGCCCGATTGAAACATGTATAGCCTGATGTCGCTCATCGCCCTACCTCTGGTGGATTTCGTTGACGTCATATCCCTTGTTTCGGCGATAGGCGGCGCGGCCGGTAGGCGGCATCGTCCATTTTCATTTATCGGTTGAGCCGATATATTGATTCCATGGATCTGCTGGTGGCAATGCGCGTCTATGTCAGGGTGGTGGAGCGTGGCAGCATGTCGGCGGCCGCGCGCGATCTCGGCATGGGTCAGCCCGCTGTCAGCGAGCGTATTGATCGGCTGGAGCAATATATCGGCGCGCGGCTGCTCCTGCGAAACACCCGCAAACTGTCCGTCACCGATGTCGGCGCGGCCTTCTACGAGCGCAGCAAGCAGGTTCTCGAAAGCGCGGCCGACGCTCTGACTGTGGTCAATGGCGACCAATCATTGCGCGGCATGCTGCGGATCGCCGCGCCTCATGGTGTGGGCGAAGTCATCCTGCCGTCGATCCTGCGCCAGATGCGCGAGCTTCATCCCTTGTTGAAAATCGAACTGATCCTCAACGACCGGATCGTCGACCCCGTTACCGAAGGCGTCGATATCTCGCTGCGCCTCGGCGATCTTGGCGAGGGCAGCTTCATTGCGAAAAAGTTCGGCCATGTCAGCCGCGTGCTGGTGGCGGCACCGAGCTACATCGAGCGGCACGGAGCGCCGGCAAGCCCCGACGAACTCGCCGACCATCCTTTTCTGCGAGTCAGCGGCCTGTTCAACAATGGGCGGCTTCCATTGGTCGGTCCCGATCAGCAAACCGAACTTGCCGCCATCGATAACGTTGTCAGCACCAGCCATTGGCGGCCCTTGCATGCCATGCTGCTGGATGGAGCAGGCATCGGCGTCTTGCAGGAACCGGTCTGCGCCAAAGATTTGGCCAGCGGTCGATTGCAGCGATTGCTCCCCGGATACATCGTGCCGGGTTTCGATCTTCACGCCCTCTATCCAGCCATCAGGCCCGTTCCGCCACGGATCAGGGCGATGCTGTCTCTGCTGGAGGAAAAGCTACCGACAATCCTGCCGGGCTGATGTCATCAAGATGAGTGTGAGCTCGACGGCAGCTAGGCATCACGCTAACCGATCTTCTGCGTCGCTATAGCGGGTGTCGCCCGCAGGGTCAGAGCCCAGAAGAGAAGCGTTGCCAGGCTGATGGCGGCGCCGGAGACGCAGACGCCGGTCCAGCCTGCATGCGCGTAGATGATCGTCGATGTCGAGGAACCGATAGCGCTGCCGATGGAGTAGAACACCATATAGGCGGCAGTAAGCCGGCTCTGCGCGTCCGGCCTGACGCGATAGATCATGCCCTGATTGGTGACGTGCGTCGCCTGCAGGCCGAAATCGATGACGAGGACGCCGACGATGAGCCACAGGATCGACTGATCCAGCATCGAGATCGGTAGCCAGGCAAACAACATCAGCGCAAGCGCTATCCCCGTTATTCTCTGCCCATGGCCGCGGTCGGCCCAGCGCCCTGCCCTGATGGCACCGAGCGCGCCGGCCGCTCCGGCAAGGCCGAACAGGCCAACCTCTGTGTGCGACATGAAGTAGGGTGCTGCCGTCAATGGCAGGACCAGCGGCGCCAGCAAGGTCGTGATGTTGGCGAAGATCAGCATGGCGATGACGGCACGGATGCGCAGGATGGGCTCCTCTACGAGCAGCGTCGCAAGAGAGCGGATGAGGCCGACATAGGAAAGGCCCGATTGCGGCCTCTGCTGGCGGGGCAGTGCCCGCCACAACAACAGCGCGATCACCAAGGTCAGCAGCGCCGAGACGATATAGACAGTCCGCCAGCCGGAGATATCCGTCAGCGTTCCGGCGACGCTTCGCGCCAACAGGATGCCGAGCACGATGCCGCTCGTGACCATGCCAACGATGTGACCTCGCTCCGAAGGGTGGGCGAGGCTCGCCGCATAGGCGACCAGCGCCTGCGTCACCACGGCCAGGAAGCCCACGGCAGCCATCGAGGCAAGCAGCATTGTCGCATCGGTGGAAAGGCTGACAGACACCAGTGCGAGGGCCGTCAGCAGCGATTGGATGATGATGAGCTTGCGCCGGTCAACCAGATCGCCGAGCGGCACCAGCAGGATCAGGCCCAATCCATAGCCGAGCTGCGTCGCGCCGACGATAAGCCCCGCGACTGTGCGCGAGAGGCCAAGATCATCGGCCATGACATCGAGAAGCGGATGGGCGAAATAGGCGTTGGCCACCGCCAGGCCACTGGCCACGGCAAACAGGAGGATGGTGGCGCGCGTTAACGGCGAACTGCTTTCGGCGAAGGGCTGCTCAGAATCGAGACGCGCGATATCGTTCGCGCCGCCTGCCGGCGGCACGTTTTGCCTGATGGTCATTGCAAACTCCCGTGCTTTTAGTTTAATAATAAAACCATCGATCGACTAACATTATTGGTTTAATAATGCAACCGATCTCGCAAGCAAATGATGGAGAGAGCTAGGCAAATGGTGGCGCGAAAGAGTCTCAAAGGCGATTATTGCCCGAGCGCGCGCTCATTGGACGTGATCGGCGATTGGTGGTCGCTGCTCATCGTACGCGATGCTTTCGACGGGCTGACGCGCTTCGGCGAGTTTCAAAAGAGCCTCGGCATCGCCAAGAACATTCTGACGGAGCGGCTGCGGACGCTGGTGTCGAGCGGCATTCTGGAGCTCGTTCCGACAAGCGAAGGCGGCACGCGCATGGAATATCGCCTGACCGCGATGGGAAAAGATCTCTTCCCCGTGATGGTGGCGCTTCGCCAGTTTGGCGAACGCCATCTCTTTGCACCGGCGGAAGAGCATTCGCTGCTGGTGGATCGGGCGAGCGGACAGCCCGTCCGCCTTGACATCAAGGCACAGGACGGCCGGTCCATCGGCCCGGATGAAACGGTTATTCTGAAGGTGCCCGAGGAAGAATAAGCTTCCCCAAACGTATCATCAAAACACCAACGATCGGTGCAGCTGCGCGCCGGCCCAAGCGCCATCACCGACAGCGAGCGTTACCGAGTGCGGGATGCGGGCGGCATCGCCGCAGGCAAAGGCTCCGGGGATGGTGGTTTCCTTCATGGCATCAGTCTGGATCTGCGTGCCGAAGGGCGTTTCCTCGATGGTGCAACCGAGATGTTCGGCGATCGGGGTCGCGGGTGAAACGCGCGATGCGGTGAAGAGCCCGGCGAACGGGAGAAGGCGGCCATCGGCAAGACGCACGTCGGCCTTGCCTTCCAGCCCTGTGACCAATGTTTCCTCGATAGTAACACCACGAGCGTCGAGATCGGCGCGTTGCTCGGCATCCGGAGTGAAGGATCCGTTGAGGAACAGCGTCACCTCTCCCCATTCCGGCAGCAACTGCGCCTGATGCACCGAGATCGGCCCGGTGGCGATACAGCCGATGCGGCCCTGATCAAGCTCGTAGCCATGGCAATAGGGGCAATGGAACACGCTCTTGCCCCAGCGCTCGCCGAGGCCCTCGATGGCGGGCAATGCGTCGGATACGCCGGTCGCAAAGAGAAGACGCCGGCCGTCATGGCGAACGCCATCGGCTGTCGTGACGGCAAAAGCGTCCTTTTCCCCCTCGACCCGCTCGGCCAGCCCCTCGACCCAGGTCAAGGTCGGATAGGCCAGAAGCTGTTCGCGCGCCTTGCCGGCGATCTCGGCGGGGTCGACGCCATCCTGCCCGAGAAAGCCGTGTGATTCTGCGGCGAAACGATTGCGGCGTTGGCCGGCGTCGATCACCAGCACCTTGCGGCGGGCACGGAGAAGCTGGAGGGCGGCTGCCATTCCGGCGTAGCTGCCCCCTATGACGATAACGTCATGGGTCATGACAATTTCCTTGTTTCACGCCAATCCGCATGACGCCGCGCGAAGTCGGCGGCGAGGTCGGCAAGG
Source organism: Rhizobium sp. A22-96 (assembly GCF_053521805.1). Lineage (NCBI taxonomy): Bacteria > Pseudomonadati > Pseudomonadota > Alphaproteobacteria > Hyphomicrobiales > Rhizobiaceae > Rhizobium > Rhizobium sp. A22-96. The sequence goes on along the minus strand of NZ_JBNWDQ010000005.1, from coordinate 79,094 downwards.
GTGACGGTTTCAAAACGCTTGAGCAGCAAGGCCTCGGCCTCGGCAAAGGCATCGTCGAGCACGAAATTGACCGCTTGTTCGACCAGACATTCGGGCGTTTCGTTACGATTGCCGATGGCGAAGACCGCAGGCTCGCCGAGCGCTTCATGCAACTGGCGCAGGGTTACCGTGCCAAGATCACTGGCAATCGTCCAGCCGCCGGTATGCCCCTTGGCCGAATGAACGATGCCGACCTCGCGCAGGAGCCCCATGGTGCGGCGCACGACGACCGGATTGGTGTTCATGCATTGCGCCAGGGTTTCGGATGTGACGGGGCCATCCTGCTCAGCCATGTGGAGCAGGGCGTGGAGGACGGAGGAAAGTCGGCTGTCTCTTTTCATGTAACTTCAATTATTACGATTCGAAGCGACATTCAAGAGCAAAACTATTTCCCATTGCGTTCCAGGAAACGGACACCGCTCGCCGAGGCACAGATGCGCACCTCATCGCCAAGCGACCATTCAGCCGCTCGTGCCGCCATAGTCGCCGGAACAGCTTCGGACCCTGGTCCCGCCGGGACATCGTAGGTGGCATGCGCATCATGCGGCAGCAGCACACCATAACCACGCTGCAGGGCCGCGCGCGCCGTCGCGGCGACACACATCTCCGAAAGCATGCCTGATATCACCAGGTCACGCACGCCGAACGAGGTCAGAATGGCGTCGAGATCGGTGCCGTCGAAGCCATCGTCATTGGTCTTTCTGATGACGAGTTCGCCGGATCGTGGTGGGAAATGGAGTTTCCATCCGGCCTGAAGCGGCTCGTCCGGTGCGCCTGCCGGGCCATCGTTCTGCAGGAATATCACCGGCGCCCAGGCGGACCGGGCCTTCTCGAGCAGGAGCTCCACCATTGATGTCAACGTAGCATGGCCGGGAACCGCACCGGGGCCTTCCACGAAGGCATTCTGCACATCGACGACGAGCAGGGCATCGACCGGCTTGCCGAGATCGCGGGTCAATTCGTGCTTTTCTTCCATCGATACGCCTGCTTAGTGTTCCGAAGCTCCACACCATATGGATGCCGCGCAATGAGAGTTCAAAGCCTTCGGCATCGCTTCCAAGTGGGCCATCGGCGGTCAGGCAATGATGAAGACCTTACAAAAAGGCCTTCACGACCATTTCCACGCCGAGAAGAAGAAGGCAGACCAGAAACCAGCGCCGGAAGGTCGCGGGACTGACGCGGTTGCGGATGATCTGCCCGGCCCACATGCCCGCCAGCGCCGGGACGATCGCAAGGGCCGACAGTGCGAGATTGTCGATGCGAAAGGCGCCATGCCATGCCAGCGCGCCGGCCAGCGCCACCGTGGAAACGGTAAAGGAGAGGCCGAGCGCCTGCACCAGATCGTCCTTTTCGAGGCCGAGCGCCTGTAGATAGGGCACTGCAGGCACGACGAAGACGCCTGTGGCACCTGTCAGCAGGCCGGTCACGAGGCCGATGACCGGTGAAAGCATCGGCTCCAGCTTCGGCGGCACACGGATCTGGCGGGCGAGCAGCGCATGGGCTGCATAGAGCGCGAGCGCGGCACCCAGGGCACCCGTCGTCACCAGCGAATTGCCGCTGGTGAGCAAGGATGAGCCGACAAAGGTGCCGATGACGACCGCCAGCACCAGCAGCCAGAACCGCTGCGCAAGCTTGCCAAAACTCGGACCCGCCAGCAATTGCCAGACATTGGTCACGAAGGACGGGACGATCAGCAGGCTGGCTGCCGTCAGCGGCGAGATCAATGCGCCCAGCACGCCCATCGCCACCGTCGGCAGCCCCATGCCGGTCACGCCCTTGACGATGCCGGCGGCAAAGAAGGTGGCGAAGATTGCGGCAATGAGCGGTATCGAATGATCCATCATGCCCTTCCCTAGCAAATCCGGAGCCGGGCACAATGCGGATGAAGCGAAGTCAGGCTTCGGCTATGCCGAAGGCTGGAGATGCGATATTCTCGTTTCATGCGCTTCGATCTGACCGACCTTCGCCTCTTCCTCGCCGTCGTGGATGCCGGAAGCATCACTCATGGGGCGGCCGATGTCGGACTTTCGCTGCCGGCCGCCAGCGAACGGCTGCGCGACATGGAGGCCAATGGCGGCGTGCAGCTTCTGGAGCGCGGGCGACGCGGTGTGACACCGACACCGGCCGGTGAGGCACTGGCGCATCATGCCAGGCTGATCCAGCGGCAACTGGCGCAGATGCGCGGCGAGCTTGGCGAACATGCAAGCGGCCTGCGGGCGACCATCCGGCTTGTCGCCAACACCGCCTCGATTGCCGAATTCCTGCCGCAGCGGCTTGGAGATTGGATGGCTGCGCATCCGCGTGTCGATATCGAACTCAGGGAGCGCCAGAGCATCGAGATCGCCAGGGCCGTTTCGTCCGGGCTGGCGGAGATCGGCATTCTCTCGGATGCCGTCAACACGTCGGGCCTGGTGCTGCGGCCCTTCGCCATCGACCGGCTTGTCGTGGTCATGCCGCGTGACCATGCGCATGCGGCGGAGAAGAAGATCGCTTTTGCCGAGATCTTGCACGAGCATTTTGTCGGGCTCGCGAGCGGCGCGCTGCAGGATCATATCGACGCGCAGGCTGCCCGGCTCGGCACGCGGCTGAAGATGCGCGTGCGGATGCGGACCTTCGAGAGCATCTGCCAGATGGCCGCCCAGGGTATAGGCCTCGGCATCGTGCCCGAAACGGCGGCGCGGCGGTGCGGCCGATCCGCAGGGATTGTCGCATTGCGGCTCACAGACGGCTGGGCCACGCGCCAGCTGTCGGTCTGCACACGTTCGCTGGAAGAGCTGCCGCCGCCGGCCCTGGATCTTTTCGAGCATCTGGCGGCGCGCTGACCAAAACTCCTTATTGAATAAGCAATGGCTGATCGAATAGGCTCGCCCGCGTGGCTGTCTGGGGGAGACAGTTCGTTGGGAGGTCAACATGGAAATTCAGGACGACGATCTCGATCGATTCGAGGCGGAGGGGGCAGCACCCCTGCCGGACACGGAGGCGAGCGGCCACGTCGACCATGACGGTATCAGCATATGGTACGCGTCCTATGGCAGCGGCGCACCGGTGATCCTTCTGCATGGAGGCTTGGGAAACAGCGGTAACTGGGGCTATCAGGTGCCGGCGCTGATTGACGCCGGCCATCGCGTCATCGTCATCGACAGTCGCGGCCATGGTCGCAGCACGCGGGATGCGCGGCCCTATTCTTACGAGCTGATGGCGTCCGACGTTCTGGCCGTGATGGATCGGCTGGGGATCGCAAAAGCCGCCATCGCCGGGTGGAGCGATGGTGCCTGCACGGGCATGATCCTTGGAAGAACCCATCCGGAGCGTATTTCCGGGGTCTTCTTCTTTGCCTGCAACATGGACCCGAGCGGCACCAAGGAATTTGTGCTCACGCCGATCGTCGAGCACTGCTTCTCTCGTCACACCAAGGATTACGCCGCCCTGTCGCCGACGCCTGATGCGTTCGATGCTTTTGTTCAAGCCGTCAGCCTGATGCAACAAACGGAGCCGAACTATAGCACGGACGATCTGGCCGAGATCCATGTACCCGTGGCCATCGTTCACAGCGAGCATGACGAGTTCATCAAACGCGAACATGCCGACTATCTTGCGCGGCATATTCCGGGCGCGGAACTCGTTATTCTCCCCGGCGTCAGCCACTTCGCGCCATTGCAGCGGCCAGCGCAATTCAACGCGGCCTTATTCGCCTTCCTCGCTCGGATTTCGGCCTGATACGAGATTCAGTTGCGCACGTCCGATTGTTGGAATAAATGATGAGCATCATCTTATTCGACACTCCGGTGACCGATTCGCCACTGACAGGCCCTTCCGCCCCGGGGAGCAAAATCAGCTCCAGGCAGGAGAATTTCATGACAGCTTCTTTGTTTTCACCGCTTGCCGTTGGTCCCCTCGAACTATCGCACCGCATCGTCATGGCGCCGGTGACCCGCATGCGGGCAAGCCAGCCCGGCAATGTGCCTTCGGCTTTGAACGCCGAATATTATGCGCAGCGTGCCAGCGAGGGCGGGCTGATTATTTCCGAGGGATCGCAGGTTTCGCCCATCGGACAGGGCATGCCGGCAACGCCGGGCATTTACACCGCCGAACAGATCGCCGGCTGGAAGGCCGTAACCGATGGGGTCCACTGTAGGGGTGGCAAGATCTTCCTCCAGCTCTGGCATGTCGGCCGCATCTCGCATTCCTCGCACCACCCCGATGGCGCTCTGCCGATTGCCCCTTCCGCCATCGCCGCCAAGGGGCAGGCCTTCACCGCCTCGTTCGAGCGCGTGCCCTTCGAGACGCCACAGGCGATCGACATCGATCTCATGCCGCTGTTGATCGACATCTATGCGCAAGCGGCCGCCAATGCGAAGCAGGCGGGATTCGACGGCGTGGAGATTCACGGCGCCAACGGCTATCTGATCGAGCAGTTCCTGCAGGCGCGCACCAACCAGCGCACCGACCAGTATGGCGGCTCGATCGACAACCGCACGCGACTGCTGCTCGAAGTCGTCGAGGCGGTTTCCAAGGTCTGGGGTTCAACCCGCGTCGGCGTCCGTCTTTCGCCCTTCGGCATTGCCAATGACAGCGGCGAGGACGACCCTTTGCGCCTTTACGGCCATGTCATTCGCGAGCTGGATCGGCTGCATCTCGCCTATCTGCATCTGATCGAACCGCGCGCCAGTGGTGCCGGCTTCGCCGAGGTCGACCACAAGAACGTGCCATCGGCGGCGGAACTGTTTCGTCCCGCCTGGTCGGGCACATTGATCGCGGCTGGAAACTTCCGGCCCGAGAGTGCTCAAGCCGCGCTTGCCGCAGGCCACGCCGATGCCATCGCCTTCGGACGGCTCTTCATCGCCAATCCCGATCTGCCGGAGCGTATCCGTCGCGGCGCCCCGCTCAACCCCTATCATCGCCCAACCTTCTATGGCGGTGGCGCCGAGGGCTATACCGACTATCCAACACTCGATGCCAGGGAGGCCGCCGAATGAGTATGCCAAGCGCCATTATCGTTGGGGTGGGGGCAGAACAGGGACTGGGCGCCGCGCTTTGCCGGCTTCTCGCCGGCAAGGGCTACCATGTCGTCATCGCTGGGCGGACACCGGCCAAGATCGATCAGGTCGCCGAAACCATCAGGGCATCCGGCGGCAGTGCCGAAGCCATCGAAACGGATGCGACCGACGAAGCGGCTGTCGTGCGGCTGTTCGAGCACGCCTTTACGGCCCGGGATGGCATAGCAGCGCCCGACTTCATCGTCTTCAACGCCGGCATCAACCGCCCCATCGGCTTTCGCGATCTGACGGCCGCCCAGTTCGAGGAATTCTGGCGCATCTGCTGTTTCGGCGGTTTTCTCGTCGGGCGCGAGGCGGCTCGTCATCTCACGCCGCTCGGCCGCGGCACCGTGATCTTCACCGGCGCTTCCGCCAGCCTGCGCGGCAAGGCGGGCTATGCCCAATTCGCCGCCGCCAAGGCAGGCTTGAGAATGATCAGCCAGAGCATGGCGCGGGAGTTCGGACCACTCGGACTGCATGTCGCCCATACCATTATCGATGGCGGCATTGATGGCGAGCGGCTGCGCGCGCGGCGACCCGATATGGACGCCAGCGGCTTGCTGAACATCGACGCCATCGCCGAAAGCTATTGGCACATTCACCGCCAGCATCCTTCGGCCTGGACGCAAGAACTGGATTTGCGCCCCTACAAGGAAAATTTCTGAGGCCGCTAGCCGAGGCAGATCCTAGCAATTCCGTGACAGCGCCTTCGCGATGGCGAGGAATTTTGGCTGGGCGGCATCGCCTGGGTTGCAATGACCGACATCGGCACGACTTTCGGTCAAGGACATTTCGCTCGTGATCGTAAAGGACCATGCGGACGGACGTTTCCGACTGCGACGGAAGAGGTGGCGGAGACGGTCAAGGATACCGTGCGTGGCGACCCGATCCTTATCCGCAGCGCTGCACGGCTCAACGGCATTCGGGTTTTCTGGATCACCCCAACGATCGAAATAGAGATCCTTGAAGAAGTGATTGGTTGACATTGTCACTACCTTTTGAATCGATTCAATTGCGATTCAGATTTGTTTATTGAATCGGTTCAAACCTACACTCAATAATTCCAGTGTCAAGCGGAATTGAACCGATACAAATTCCTGCTAAACTGCGCGGCAACGGAAATGGAGAGGCTATTGGCCAAGGGCACGATCAGGCTCGCGGATGTCGCCAAGGCGGCAGGGGTATCGCAGGGAACCGCATCGAATGTTTTCAGCCGGCCCGATGTGGTCCGCGAGGAGGTGCGCGAGCATGTGCTCGAGACCGCCAGGCAGCTCGGCTATGCCGGCCCGAGCCTGACGGGACGATTGCTGCGGGCCGGAAAGGTCAATGCCATCGGCGTCGCCGCCGCAGAACCGCTCGCCTATTTCTTCGACGATCCATGGGCGAGAGCGCTGTTGGCAGCCGTTGCCCAGGTCTGCGATGCCAGCGGCACCGGGCTAGCGCTTGTTTCGGCCAAGGATCGGCAGAAGCTCGACTGGACTATCAAGAGCGCCCTCGTCGACGGTTTCATCCTGCTCTGCGTGGAGGGCGGCGAAAAGCTGGTGCAGCTGACGCGCGAGCGGCAATTGCCCTTCATTGCCCTGGCCTTGAATGACGACGATCCCTCGGTCCCATCGGTCAGCGTCGACAATCTCGGCGGGGCTGCGGCAGCCGCCAGGCATCTGGCGGAACTGGGCCATCGGCGCTTTGCTGTGCTTGCGACGGAGTTCTCCTACGATCATGTCGGGCCGGTTGGCATTGGCGAGATCGAGCGGGCCGTCTATTCGACGTCGCGCGATCGCGCCACCGGCTATTGGCAGGCACTCGAAACCTTCGGCATTCCGCGCGAGGATGTTCCGGTCTACGAGACGGATAACCAAAAGGCGAGCGTCGAGGCCGGTCTGGAATACCTGTTTTCCGCGCCGGAGCCGCCGACCGCGATCCTCGCAATGTCCGACTATATCGCCCTGTTGACCATGAGCTGGCTGCAGGCGCGGGGGCTTTCCGTTCCAGGAGACGTCTCCATCGTCGGCTTCGATGGCGTGCCGGAAGGCGGCATGGTGGAGCCGGGCCTGACGACGATGGCGCAGCCCTTTGCCCGGATCGCAGAGCGCGCGGTAAGAGCGGTACTGGACGATGCCATACCCAGCGAACGCGAGATGATCGGCGTCGCACTCGTCGTGCGCGGCAGCACCGCACCGCCAAAGCAATAGCCTACGCGACAACGAAAACTCAGGGGATTGGCCGCCGCCGCATATCCCGCTCGCTAACCCGCCTGCTGCGCGCCCTCGACGTTTGCGGCTCGCATCTCGATGAGCTGCCGGGCGGCGGCAGCGGATGCGTCCTTGTCGCTGGCCACCTGCACGGTCGGGAAGGCAAACTGGATGCCGTTTTCGTCGAAAGCCTGCTTGATCAGGGCCAGCGAATTGCGGCGAATGACCGACAGCTCGTTGGGCTTGGCGGTGAGCGCCAGCCTGATCTCGATGGCGAAATCGCCAAATTGCTCGACGCCCTTCATCTTCAGCGTCTGGATGATGCTCGGCGCCAGTTCGGGATCTTCAAGGAGGCGCTGGCCGATATCCTTGACGATCTTCTTCAGCTTCACCAGATCGGTATCATAGGTGACCTTGACGATGATCTTGTCGATCGCCCAGTCGCGGTTCATGTTGTTGACCGCGCCGAGCGAGCCGAAAGGTATGGTCGCCAGCGGGCCGCGCTGGTGGCGCAGCTTGACCGAGCGCAGGCTGAACGATTCCACCACGCCCTTATAATGGCCGCTTTCGATGTATTCGCCGACACGGAAGGCATCATCCCAGAGATAGAAGACGCCGCTGATGACATCCTTGACGATGGTCTGCGCGCCGAAGCCGACGGCGACACCGACGACGCCGGCACCGGCGATCAAGGGTCCGATCTGCACGCCGAGCCCAGACAGCACCATCATGATGGCGATGATGCCGATCACCACCGCAAGAATATTGCGGAAGATAGGCAGCAGTGTCTGAAGCCGGGCGCGGCTCGCCTTCATCTCCTCGGAATCGCTGACAGCAGGTAGCGATTCCATCAGCTTCGCGTCGATATAGGTCTTCGCAAGTTGCCAGACCAAATCTGCAATCAACAGGATGACGATGCCGCCAAGAAGACCGCGTGCGATACGGCCGATGATCGATTCGCTGCCGCTCATCATCGCGTGGGCCTCGACCCCCAGCATCCGGCCGAGCCAGAGCGCCGCGAAAGTGATGATCAATGCCCGCACGCCGCGATCAAGAAGCACGGTCGCCACCTTGCCGGCGCCGAAGAAGCCGTCGGCCGCATCATGCAGAGCCTCGATCGCCCGAGTCGAAACCGAGAGTGCGCGTGGCAGCAGGACCGCATAGATGCCGAGCCACAGAAGACCGTCGAAACCGGCCACCCACAGGCCCCAGAGCGCCGCAAAGAAGATCGTCAGCAACCAGGAAACGGTCTTCATTCCGCGCCTTTCAGGCGCAACGGGCCTCGACCAGACAGCGGCGACTGCGATCAGGAACAGGCCGATACCAAGGGTATAGCCGATGAGATCCCGGGCACCGGCTGAAAATTCGAGCGAGGTGACGGCCTGCATGACGGCCCAACCGCAGGCGAAATAGACGGCAAACAGAGTACAGCGCCGATACCAATAGGTTGCCACGCGCCTGCGTTCAGCGATGCGGGCAGTACCGCCATCCTCGTCCAGAACATCGGTCGCGCGGCGCATGGCGGTCAGCTCCATCAGCAGCTTGCCGATCGAGATCGCCAGTCTGATGGACACCAGCGCAATGACACAGGCGATGGCGAAGCTCTCGATGGCCGGCGGCCAGTCGAAAGCGAGCAGCGGAATCAGCGTCACCAGAGCATGGATGATGGCAGGCACGACGCCGCCCAGAAACTGGAACCGCGCGGCCTGCAGCTCGGTCTCGGTGCCGGCAGCCCTTTCGGTGCGTTGCATGTGCTTGGTATTGATGAAGCGCGCGACCGCCAGCTCCGCGACCAATCCCAGGAAAAACAGGATCACAACCTGGATGATGATACGCAGGAGACCGACCGCCCGGCCCTCACGGCCAAGCTTTTCTGAGGCGGCCATCACCTCATAGGGCAAGGTCATCCCCGCGCCGGAGACTATCTCCAGATGATGCCGGGTGTGGCCGAGCATGCCTGATAGAACGGACATCTGATCGTTGTCGGCCGGTGCGGGATCACTGACGACGGTGGGCTGGGTGTTCAGCTGCGAGGTGAGCCATTGCTTCACGTCCGGTTCGTTCATCAGCTGGATGAGTTCGCGAACCTTTTCGGGTGGCGGCGCCGCCTGCTGGGTCGCCGTCGTATTTTGCGCGAGCACAGTGAGCGGCGCGGCCAGCACAAAGAAACATAAAAACAGCATCCCCATCAGCTGCCTGCCAGCCCCGACATCCTTCATACACGTCACCCTTCCCGCAATCGGACCGCCGGCCCGTTTTTGCAGACTATACGCCTTTTTCATGCGAGCAAGCAGGCACTTACGCGGGCGGCGTGATCATCGCCTGATGCCATTGCCCTGGAGGCATTGTCGCGCTAGTTTCCGCGACAATGCCGTTCGATGCTCGGGGACGCTCGTGTTCAATTTCCTGAAAAGGCTCTTCGGTAGAGGCAGACAAGCGAAGGCGCGCGCTGAAGAGGGGCCGCCGATACCCGAGGCCTCGAACATCACACCAGTGAAGATGCTCGACCTGAATATTCCGGACGAAGCCTTGCACAACGAAGCCCGCTTTGCGGCCTATCTGCAGGAGCGGCTGCCGTTTTTCGGCGACCTGATCAGGATCGACTACGATGCCGGCGCCGGCAGCCTGACGCTACACAGCCGCAACGGCGATACCATGACAAAATTCCTGAGCAACGCGTTACTGGCGCTGCGCGAAAAGCAAGGGCAGGCCCGGGCGGAGGCGTTGCTCAACTATCTCAACATGACCGAAGCCATCGCCGGCAGCGAGGAACTCGCCCAGATCCTCCCGGTGCTGAAGGCGCGCGATTTCGTCGATGTAGCGCGGCAACAGATGTTGCATGCCGTCAAGGACGAACCCGATCCGCCGCATTTCGTCTACCTCGACGAGGCGGAAGGCCTGATCAAGCTCTTCGTCGTCAATGGCGAGACTACGGTCAGCTATGTCATGTCGACGGCGCTGGATGAATGGGGCATCGACGCGCGTGAACTGGCCGAAGTGGCGCAGGGCAACCTGCAGAAATTCCTGTCCAAGACCGGATTGCAGATCGCCAAGCGCAGCCAGTTTCAATATGTCGAGGTCGACGGCCAATTCGAATCCAGCGTCGCCTTCCTGCCGAATTTCTGGGCCCAGGTGCAGGAACAGTCCGGTGGTGCCGCGCCGATCGCGGCGTTCCTGTCCCGCGACAAGGTCTTCTTCACCCATGAGAACGACATTCAGGGCCTGCAGCTTCTGGAGCTGATCAGCGCCGATCTCAGCGACGTGCCTTACGTTATTTCGCCGGATCAGTATCGCTGGGAGAATGGCCGCTGGACGCTGTTCAAGCGCGTGGCGCGGATAGAGGCCCCCATCCACCACTAGAGCACTTTAGCTTTTCTTCGAATCGCGAAAGCGCTCCATCTCTTTGCTTTTACGCATTCCCGACGGAAAACTGCTTAAACCAGCACTTCCTGATCGACGCGATCCTCTGCGCCGAAGAACTTCAAATAACGCTCGACTTCCGCTGGCTCCCCCGTCGCCTTTTGTGGATTGTCTGAGAGCTTGACAGCCGGGCGGCCATTGGCCTCGATGACCTTGCAGACGATCGAAATCGGGTTGAGCCCCTTGAGCTCGACCGGCGCACAGCCGGCGAAATCATTGGTAAGGTTCGTGCCCCAGCCGAAGCTCATGCGAACGCGGCCGTCGAAATGCTTGTAGGTATCGATGATCGCTTCGACATCGAGACCATCGGAGAAGATCAGCAGCTTTTGGCGGGGATCGCGGCCCATCTTCTTCCACCAGTCGATGATCTTTTCGCCGCCTTCGATCGGAGGGGCGCTGTCGGGTCGGAAGCCGGTCCAGTCGGCCACCCATTCCGGCGCGTTGCGCAGGAACGAGGCCGTACCGAAAGCATCGGGCAGAACGACAAGAAGATTGCCGCCATAGAGACGGTTCCAGTCGCGCAACACCTTATAGGGCGCCTTGCCGAGTTCCTCGTTGTTCTTGGCAAGCGCGGCGGCGACCATCGGAAGTTCGTGCGCGTTGGTGCCGACGGCCTCCAGATCCGAGTCCATGGCGAGCAGCACGTTGCTCGTGCCGGTGAAAGCGTGCGGCACGCCTTCCTTCAGCGCCTCGACGCACCAGCGCTGCCAGAGGAAGCTATGGCGGCGGCGGGTGCCAAAATCGGAGATGCGCAGGCCCGGCAGTTCTTTGAGGCGATCCACCTTTTCCCACATCTTCGCCTTGGCGCGGGCATAGAGCACATCGAGCGTGAAAGGACCGAGCGCCTTCAGCGCCGTGCGCGAGCGCAGCTCGTTGATGATGGCGAGCGCGGGGATTTCCCACATCGTCGTTTCTTTCCACGAGCCGTGGAAGTCGAGAATATACTGACCGTCGCGCTTCGATAGTTCGTATTCCGGCAGCTGGAAGTTCGACAACCAGGTGAGGAACTCCGGTTCGAAAATCTGGGCGCGGCCGTAGAAGCTATTGCCGGCAAGCCAGATCATCTCCTTCTTGGAGAGCCGCAGCGTACGGGCGTGATCGAGCTGTTCGCGCAACTCCTTCTCGTCGATCACCTCGGCAAGACGGACGCTCTTGGTGCGATTGATCAGCGAAAAAGTGGCATCGACATCGGGATAGAGCTTCCAGATCATCTGGAGCATCAAAAGCTTATAGAAATCCGTATCGATCAAGCTGCGGATGATCGGATCGAGCTTCCAGGTATGGTTATAGACGCGGGTGGCGATATCCGTCTTGGTCATGTCGTTCCTGCCCCGTCTCCTGCCCTGCGGACGTCATGCTTCTCACCGGCTGGCAGGCCGGCACGCATATATAGTGCCTACAGTGCCCTGTTATCAAAAAATGTTGAGCGAAAGTCCAGTCACTGAAAGAAATTTGATACCAGACTTAACGGGTCGCGTATGGTGGCAACAACCGAACAAAAAGTCCCGATTGCCGCCATCTTATGCAAGTTCAGTAACCCCGGCTGCGATCCACAAGGTGCTGCAGCGGCTCGCCACGCTCGAAGCGGGCAATCTGTTCCTCGACATGGCGCATCAGCGCCTTTTCCTCGGATACCGCGGAATCATGCGGCGTGATGATGACATTTTCGAGGTCCCAGAGCGGATCGCCCTTCGCCAAAGGCTCGACGTCGAAGACATCGAGCGAGGCACCGCCGAGGACGCCGGTGCGGATCGCCGATACGATGTCTGCCTGGACCTGGCTCTTGCCCCGCCCGGCATTGATGAAGACCGGCTTGGAAAGAGCGCCATCGCGGCGAAGCCTGGAAAAGAGTGAGGCGTTGTAGATCCCTGTGGTTTCCGGCGTCAGCGGCAGCAGGCCGACAAGAATATCGGTTTGCGCAAGAAACGCATCCAGCTCGCCGGCATCGAAGGTTTGCATGCCGTCGATCTGCTTCCTGTTGCGCGACCAGCCGATGACGTTGAAACCCATGACCTTGAGCTTGGCGGCGGCATCGCAGCCGAGAACGCCGAGACCCATGACGCCGACGGTGACATCGGCTGCTTCGGGACCTTGTTGCTGGGCCCAGGCGTGCTGGCGCTGGCTCCTGAGGTGCCCCTGAACATCGCGCAGATGCATCAGGCATTGCATGACGACCCATTCGCTCATGCGCGTCGTCAGGCTGCGGTCGACGAAACGGACCATCGGTATATCGGGCAGGCCGGCAATGGACATCATCGAATCGACGCCGGCGCCGCCGGAGAAGATGACCTTCAGATTGGGGGCCCGCTTGAAGAGGTCGGCATCGGGCTTCCACAGAAGCGCGTAGTCGACATGGCTGAGATCTTCACCCTTGCTGGAGGGGTCGGCCAGATTGATGCTGCCGCGATCGGCAAAGGCTGCTTCGAGCGCCTTGGCGACCGTCGCCGGACTGAATTTGAGATCGACGAGAACGGGGCTTTTGGCAGACATGGCGATGGTCTTCATTGCTGGATGGTCGCGGTGGGCACGGCTTCGATGTTGAAGGCGGCGGCGAGAAGCGCCTTGGTATAATCCTCTTTCGGCGCGCGGAAAATATCGGCCGAGGCGCCCTGCTCCACGACCTTGCCGAAGCGCATGACGATCAGCTCGTTGGCGAGCGCTTTGACCACCCTCAGGTCGTGGCTGATGAAGAGGTAGGCGAGATCGTGCTTTTTCTGCAGGTCGCGCAGAAGGTCGACCACCTGCGCCTGTACGCTCATGTCGAGCGCCGAAGTCGGCTCGTCGAGCATGACGAAGCGCGGCTTCAGCACCATGGCGCGGGCAATGGCGATGCGCTGACGCTGGCCACCGGAGAACTCGTGCGGGAAGCGCCAGCGGGTGGACGGATCGAGACCGACTTCCTCCAGCGCCCAGCAGACGCGCTTGTCGCGCTCATCGGCAGAAAGCGAGCGCTCGTGAACCTTGAGCCCTTCGGCGATGATCTCGCCAACCGACATGCGCGGGCTGAGCGAGCCGTAAGGGTCCTGAAAGACCACCTGCAGCTGGTTGCGCAGCGGCCGCATCTCGCGGAACGAATAGCCGGCTATATCCTTGCCAACGAAGGCGATGCGGCCTCGCGAGGAAATGAGCCGGGCGAGTGCCAGGCCGAGCGTGGTCTTGCCGGAACCGGATTCGCCGACGACACCGAGCGTCTGGCCGGCCCTGAGTTTCAGATCGATGCCGTCGACGGCCTTCACATGGTCGACGACCTTGCGCATGAAGCCGGCCTTGATGGGGAACCAGACGCGGATATCGCTGCCTTCCATGACCACGGGCTTTTCGGCGTCGCTGGCCGGCGGTTCGCCGCGCGGCTCGGCGGCGAGCAGATGGCGCGTATATTCGTGCTGTGGATTGGTGAAGACATCCTCCACCGCACCGGTCTCGACGATGTGGCCCTTGGTCATCACGCAGACGCGGTCAGCGAACTTGCGGACGATGCCGAGATCATGGGTGATGAACAGCATCGACATGCCGTGCACGCCCTTGAGATCGCGCAATAGCTCGAGGATCTGCGCCTGCACCGTCACGTCGAGCGCCGTCGTCGGCTCGTCGGCGATCAGCAATTCCGGGCGGTTGGCAAGCGCCATGGCGATCATCACGCGCTGGCGCTGGCCGCCGGATAGCTCGTGCGGATAGGCCTTGAGGCGTTTTTCCGGCTCGCGGATGCCAACCTGGTTCAAGAGTTCCAGCGTGCGACCGCGGGCGGCGTGGCCGCTCATGCCCTGATGCAGAGCCAAGATTTCGCTGATCTGCCGCTCGATCGAGTGGAGCGGATTGAGCGAGGTCATCGGCTCCTGGAAGATCATGGTGATGTCGTTGCCGCGCACGGCGCGCAGCTCGTTATCCGATGCCTTCAGCAAATCCTTGCCCTTGAACAGGATCTCGCCCGAGGGGTGGCTGGCGGAGGGATAGGGCAGCAGCTTCAGGATCGAATTGGCCGAGACGGACTTGCCTGAGCCGGATTCGCCGACCAATGCCAGTACCTCGCCCTTTCTGATATCAAAGGAGATGTTATCGACCGCGATCGAGGTTTGCCCGCCTTGATGAAAGGCGACCGACAGATTGCGGACAGAGAGCAAGGGTGTGGAATTTTCGCTCATCGGAACGTCTTCCTTGGATCGAAGGCGTCACGCACGGCCTCGCCGATGAAAATCAGCAGCGACAGCATGATCGACATGGTGAAGAAGGCCGACAGCCCGAGCCAGGGAGCCTGCAGGTTGGATTTGCCCTGGGCGATCATCTCACCCAGCGACGGCGAACCGGGTGGCATGCCAAAGCCCAGAAAATCGAGCGAAGTCAAAGTGGAGATCGAGCCTGACAGGATGAAGGGAACGAAGGTCAGCGTCGCGACCATCGCATTCGGCAGCAGGTGCCTATACATGATGGTGCGGTTGTCGACGCCGAGGGCGCGAGCAGCGCGGACATATTCGAAATTGCGTGCCCGCAGGAATTCGGCACGTACGACGCCGACCAGCCCCACCCAGGAGAACAGCAGCAATATGCCGAGAAGGATGAAGAAGCCGGGCGGCAGAACGGAAGCGATAATCAGCAGGATATAGAGCACCGGCATCGACGACCAGATCTCGATGAAGCGCTGCATCAACAGGTCTGTCCATCCGCCGAAATAGCCCTGCACGGCACCGGCACAGACGCCGACGACCGCCGAGCAGATGGTGAGCACCAGGCCGAACAGCACCGATATGCGGAAGCCGTAGATCAACCGGGCCAGCACATCGCGCGCCTGATCATCTGTGCCGAGCCAGTTGAGGTTGCTCCAGTTGCAATTGCGATCGGCAGCGCCAGCGGCATAGCCCGAGCACCGCTCTTCCTTGCTCATCGCCCAGAATGGCGGTGTCGGCGCCGACTTTCCCTGCGGGAGATTGGAATTGGCCGTCTGATAGGAATAATGGATCGGCGGCCAGATCATCCAGCCATTGGCGTTGATCTCGTCCTGAATATCCTGGGCACGGTAATCCGTCTGTGCCAGAAAGCCGCCGAACTTGTCCTCGGGATAATCGACGAAAATCGGCGTCAGAATCTCGCCCTTATAGGAGACGAGGATCGGCCGGTCGTTGGCGATGAACTCGGCGCCGAGGGTGAGGACGAACAGGATCGCGAAGATCCAGAGCGACCAGTATCCGCGACGGTTCGCTTTGAAATTCTGCCATCGGCGCACATTGGTCGGCGAGAACAGCCCCTTGCGCGGCGGCTTCACCGTGATCGGCGCCGTGGGATGATTGGCGGCGTCCATCAGACATCCCTCCGCTCGAAGTCGATGCGCGGATCGATCCAGGTGTAGATCAGGTCGGAAACGAGGCTGACCACGAGGCCGAGCAGCGAAAAGATGAAGAGCGTCGCAAACACCACCGGATAATCGCGCTGGACGACCGAGAGATAGCTGAGGCGGCCAAGGCCATCGAGCGAGAAGATGTTCTCGATCAGCAACGAGCCGGTGAAGAAGGCGGAAATGAAGGCGCCGGGAAAGCCGGCGATGACGATGAGCATGGCGTTGCGGAAGACATGACCATAGAGCACGCGCCGTTCACTCAAGCCCTTGGCGCGGGCGGTGATGACATATTGCTTCTTGATTTCCTCGATGAAGGAATTCTTGGTGAGCAGCGTCGTGGTGGCGAAGGCAGCAAGCGACAGCGAGATCAACGGCAGCACCAGATGCCAGGCGTAGTCGAGGATCTTCTGCCACCAGTTGAGATCGGCGAAATTATCCGAGACGAGGCCGCGCAACGGGAACCAATCGAAGAAGGAGCCGCCGGCAAACAGCACGATCAGCATGATACCGAAGAGGAAGCTCGGAACGGCATAGCCGATGATGATGATGCCCGAGGTCCAGACGTCAAAGGTCGATCCGTCCTGCACCGCCTTGCGGATCCCGAGCGGGATCGAGATCGCATAGGAGAAGATCAGGATCCAGATGCCGAGCGAAATCGACACCGGCAGCTTTTGCCCGATAAGGTCGAGGACCGTGGTGTTGCGGAAGAAGCTCTCGCCGAAATCGAAGCGGATATAGTTCCACATCATCTGGCCGAAGCGCTCGAGCGGCGGCTTGTCGAAACCGAACTGCTTGTCGAGCTTGGCGATCAGCTCAGGGTCGAGCCCCTGCGCACCGCGATATTTCGAGCTGCTGTCATCAAAGGCCTGCTGGGCCAGCATATCGGTGCCGCCGGACAGGCGTCCGGTGGCATTGTCGGCCTGGCCCGTCAGCTGTGCGATGACCTGCTCGACGGGGCCGCCCGGCGCGAACTGGACGATGGTGAAGGAAATCGCCATGATGCCGACGATGGTCGGGATCATCAGCAGGAGACGTCTCAGAATGTAGGCGCCCATCAGTCCGCCGCTCCCTCAAAGAAGGGTATATTCCGCTTCGTCTCAATCCATCCGTCGATCAATTCATATTCCCTTCCGCCGGATGACAACCGGCGCAGTCATTTCAGCTTGAAACTATACGAATCAGCTCGAGCATTTGGAGCCCAGCGGGCTCATCATTGCAAGAGAGGCTCACTTTCCGGCGCTTTTCGACCACCAGACATCGGGAAAGCCAATCGAATAGTAAGGCAGTTCCGGCGGATGCTCGAACTTGTCCCAATAGGCAATCTTGTTCGTCGTCCCATAAAACAGCGGGACAAGATAGTGATGGGCGAGCAGCACGCGATCGAGCGCCTTGGCGGCAGCGGTCTTTTCTTCGAGGGTCGCGGCAGAAACAAGCTTGCCGATCAATATATCGACACCCGGATCGGATATGCCGGCGTAGTTGCGAGAGCCTTGGCGGTTTGCGGAAGCCGAGCCCCAGTAATCGATCTGCTCGCTGCCGGGCGGCAGCGACGTTCCCCAGACATTCCAGGTCGCATCATAGTCGAAGCTGCGAATGCGGTTGATGTATTGCGATGAATCGACCGTCCTGAGGGTCGCATCGATGCCGATGCGGCGCAGGTTCTGTACATAAGGCAGGTTTGATCTTTCCATCGAAGGACTGCCGAGCAGGATTTCCATCTTGAAGGGTTGGCCGGTCTTTTCGTTGATCATGCGATTGCCCTTCAACACATAGCCCGCCTCCTTGAAAAGCTCGATCGCCTTGCGCAGATTGTCCCGGGCCTTCTGTTGGTCGCCGCCGACCGGATTGGCATAGGGCGTGGTGAAAACCTCGGGCGGTACCTTGTCCTTGATGCTGTTCAGGATGTTCAGCTCCTCGCCTGTGGGGAGACCCGAAGAGGCAAGGTCGGTGCCGAAAAAGAAGCTGTTGACGCGCGTCAGCTGGCCGAAGGCAAGCGCCCGGTTCATCTCCTCGAAATCATAGGCGTAGTTCAGTGCCTCACGCACACGCTGATCCTTGAATTGATCGCGCCGGAGATTGAGCACCACCGCCTGCATGATGCCGACCGAGCGCAGCGAGTTGGGCAGCTCGTCGCGCTTGACGCGGCCGTCCTTGGCGGCTGGAAAGTCATATGCGGTCACCCAATGGCTTGCTGACTGCTCCTGCCAGAAATCGGTGTTTCCGCTACGAAAGGCTTCGAATTGCACATCCTTGTCGGCGTAGTAGGTATAGGAAATCACCCCGAAATTGTTCTCGCCGACGTTAGCAGGCAAGTTCTTGCCCCAATAGTCGTCGCGCAGTTCGTATCGGATCGACGAGCCTGCTTGCAAGGCGGCGATCTTGTAGGGCCCGGAGCCCATGACCGGTTCCAGTGTCGTGCGCGATATATCGCGCGGCTTGCCATCCGGTCCGGTGCCTTCCCACCATTTTTTCGGCACGATCTGAAGCTGGCCGGCAATAAAGGGAAGCTCGCGATTGTTCTTTTCATCGAAGTAGAAGGTGACATCTCTGTCGCCGGTCTTTTCTGCCCGCGTCACATGGGAATAGACACCCGTCGCCAAGGGATTGAGCTCCTTGGTACGATCGAAGCTGAAAACGACGTCGTCGGGGGTAACGGGTGTACCGTCTGCCCATTTGGCCTCGGCCCGCAAGCGGAACGTCGCGCTCGATATATCGTCGGGATAGGCTACACCCTCGGCGAGCAAGCCATAGGAGGTCGCGATCTCGTCCTTGGACGATTGCATAAGCGTGTCGAAAACCATCGACAATCCACTTGCGGGGTTTCCCTTGAACAATACGGGATTGAGCGTGTCGAAGGTGCCTTCGGTCGACATCTTCAACTCGCCGCCTTTCGGCGCATCGGGATTGACATAATCGAAATGCTTGAAGCCGGGCTGGTATTTGAGATCGCCGAGAATGGCGGTGCCGATGCGGAATTGCGGCTCTTCAGCTTGAGAAGCTACCGGCAAGGCCAGCAGGCACATGAAAGAAACGACCAAGCCTGCTTTCAACCGCGTCAATGCCATTCATGATCTCCCGATGATTTCTAGAGAATCAGCATAAGGCAAATGAGGGCAAAAAGCAGGACGCAATTGCTCATCTCTTTGGCATTAAGCCGTATGAGGCGTCTCGAAATCAGCTTTTGCAGGCGGCTTCTTCCAGGCGCTTGCGCAGCATCAGCCGCAATTCGCTAACGACGCGCCGGTCCTCGGCAGCGTCCGGTTCGTTGGCGACGACGAGAGCGATGCGCAGCAGTTCAAGTACGATCCCCGACATCAAGCCGATATCGTCCGATATCGGCGGCTGAGCACGCCGCAAAATAGTGGCGATCAGCTCCTTAAGCTCCGCGCGGGAGCGTGCCTTGCGCTCCTTGGGAATATCGCGGCGCGCGCCGAGCACCGGGAATTCCGGAAATTCTTCGATGAATGCGCCAAGCGCATCGAAAATCGCTTCACCGCTATCGGCTGCGGAAAGGCCAGTGCTCTGCTCCGCCACTTCCCGAAGACCCGTCTTCAGCCGCTCCAGGCGATCGATATGCAGCGCCTCGGCGAGCAGGAGCTTTGTCGGAAAGAATTGATAAAGCGAGCCGATGGAGGACCGAGCCTCGGCCGCGATCTCCGTCATCGTTGCAGCGTCGTACCCCTTTCGGGCCAAGACCCTTGCAGCGGCCTCCAGCAGGATCACGACACGGTCATGGCCGCGCTGCCGCTTCGGTGTGCGCGTCTTCAATTCTTCACTTGATTTTTGTGAGGGCATCCTCATATTTTCCATTGCGAGGATATCCTCATATTTCTCTTGGAGCCCCCAATGCCACTTTACGACCCCCGGACCACCGCTCTCGTTTCCATCGACCTGCAGGGCCTGGTTCTCAGCCGCCAGCTCGCACCCTATTCCGCCCAGCAGATCGTCGACAACACTGTCGCCATCGCAAACAAGCTGAAGGCCGATGGCGGAACGACCGTCTTTGTCACGGTTGGATTTTCCCCGGACTATGCCGACGCTGTCAACCAGCCGACTGACGAAACCTTCACGCTTCCCCCCGGTGGCTTGCCGGCAGCTGCCCTCGCGCAGCCTGCCGAGATTGCCGCGCTGACGCCCGATGTCGCCGTCATCAAGCGCCAGTGGAGCGCGTTCTACGGCACCGAACTCGATCTGCAGCTTCGCCGCCGCGGCATCAAGACACTGATCCTGACCGGCGTCGCCACCAATTTCGGTGTCGAATCGACAGTGCGTGATGCCTATGCGGCAAACTATGCCGTCATCGTCGCCGAGGACGCCGTGACGACATTCTCGCAGGACATGCAGGATTTCTCCTGCACGAAGGTGTTGCCGCGACTGTCGCGCATTCGCAAGACGGCGGAAATTTTGGCGAACTGATCCGTCCGCATTGACGGCCAGAACGGGCAAGCAGGTGGCCGTTGATCGGCCACCTGTGATTGTCGCGGATTAACTTGGACCATTTTTCAGGATAGTCTTGCCGCAAATCACTTCGGCCCGTTCCGACCGCCTTTCAAGGATATGCATGGTTTCCCCACTGGTTCGCACCTTCCAGACTATCGGCAAATTCTCCCTCGCCGCCGCGCTCGGCATGGGCCTCATCGCCGGCGATGCGTTGGCGCAGCAGACGGCCCCCTCGCCCGGCAGCGCCAAGGCGATCTTCGGCGGCGTCACCCTTCCGACGCAGGGGCCATCGCAGTCGATCGGCTTCTATGCCAAGGGTTGCCTTGCCGGCGCGGTCGCACTGCCTGCCGATGGTCCGACATGGCAGGCCATGCGCCTTTCGCGCAACCGCCGCTGGGGCAGGCCCGAGCTCATCGGCCTGCTCGAACGCCTGTCGCGCGATGCCGCGAAGAATGACGGTTGGCCGGGCCTGCTCGTCGGCGACATCTCGCAGCCCCGCGGTGGCCCGATGTTCAACGGTCATGCCTCGCACCAGATCGGCCTCGATGCCGATATCTGGCTGACGCCGATGCCTCAACGCAAGCTATCGGCTGCTGATCGCGAAGCCCTGCCCTTCACCTCGATGCTCGCCAAGGACAAATTCCTGACAATCAACGACAGGGTCTGGACGCCGGCGCATGCCCGCCTGCTGATGCGCGCGGCAAGCTATCCCGAGGTCGAACGCATCTTCGTCAATCCGGCCATCAAGAAGAAGATGTGCGACAGCTGGACGGGTGACCGCAGCAATCTCGGCAAGCTGCGCCCGGAATATGGGCACGACTCGCATTTCCACATCCGCCTACGCTGCCCCCCGGGCTCCGTCGGCTGCACGGGACAAGCGCCGGTTGCCGCCGGCGACGGCTGCGACAAGACGCTTGCCTGGTGGCTCGGGCCGGAACCCTGGGTAAAGCCGAAGCCGAAACCGAGTGACAAGCCGCCGGTAAAGCCGCGGGAGGTCATGGTTTCCGATCTTCCTAGGGCTTGCGAGGCCGTGCTGGCCGCGCCGCCCGTCGCCTCCGTGCGCGCCGCTACCTATGGCGCCAAAGGTGCCGGCGCGGCTGCCGAAACGGATATGATGCCCGCCTCCGGCAACACGCCGCCCGGCCAGATTCCACAGCAGTGAGGCAGGGGCAGTCCTTGCCCGAGCGGTCTTTCAAAGCTCATCCTCTTAGTATAGAAGGCGGATAAATCGATTGAAAGCACTGGGCGGAGCAAGGACTTCATGGCCGGCAGCAAATGCATCGCGCTGATCGCGCACGATCAGAAAAAAGATGCGATGGCAGAATTTGCACGGCGCAATCAGGCAGCCCTTGCCGATTGGAACATCGTCGCAACCGGCACGACCGGTGGCCGCGTGCTCGACGCCTGTCCCACTCTCAAGGTCACCCGCCTGAAAAGCGGTCCGCTCGGCGGCGACCAGCAGATCGGTGCGCTGATCGCCACTGGCGAGATCGACATGCTCGTCTTCTTCATCGATCCCCTTACGCCCCTGCCGCACGATGTCGACGTGAAGGCATTGACGCGGCTTGCCGTTGTCTACGACATTCCCATGGCGCTCAACGAATCCACCGCCGAGCGGCTGATCAAAACACTGAATCATTAATCCGCCTTGCCGGCGGCAGACCACGGACCTGGCCATGCCCGAGCTCAATCACAGCGATGCCCCACTGCCTTTTCCCATCCTGATCGGCGATATCGGCGGGACGAATGCGCGTTTCTCGATCCTTGTCGACGCCGAAGCCGAACAGGAACATTTTCCGGTCGTGCAGACGGCGAATTTCGCGACGATCGACGATGCGATCAAGCAGACCCTCGAAAAGAGCAGGGTGCAGCCGCGCGCCGCGATCCTTGCGATGGCAGGCCCGGTGCAGGGCGACGAGATTCCGCTCACCAATTGTGATTGGGTGATCCGCCCGAAGACGATGATCGCCAATCTCGGCATCGAGGATGTGCTTGTCATCAACGATTTCGAGGCGCAGGCGCTGGCAATCTCCGACGTTGCCGACGAGCACCGCGAAACCATCGGCAAGGCCTCGGAAAACAAGAGCGCCTCGCGCGCCGTGCTCGGACCGGGCACCGGGCTTGGCGTTGCAGGCCTTGTCCATACCCAGCATCAGTGGATACCCGTGCCGGGTGAAGGCGGCCATATCGATCTTGGACCGCGCACAAAGCGCGACCTGCAGATCTGGCCGCACCTGGAAACCATCGAGGGCCGCATCTCGGCCGAGCAGATCATCTGCGGCCGCGGGCTGCAGAACCTCTATCACGCCGTTTGCGCGGCCGATGGCATCGAACCGAGCCTGAAAGAGCCGGCCGATATCACCAACCATGCGCTTGCCGGCACCAATACACAGGCCGAGGAAACGCTGACGCTCTTCGTCACCTATCTCGGCCGCGTTGCCGGCGATATCGCGATGATCTTCATGGCGCGCGGCGGCGTCTATCTCTCGGGCGGCATCCCGCAGAAGATCCTGCCGGCGCTGCAGAAGCCGGAATTCCGCGCAGCCTTCGAAGACAAGGCGCCGCATACCGAAATGATGAAGACGATCCCGACCTATGTCGTCGTCAATCCGTTGGCAGCGCTTTCCGGCCTTGCCGCCTATGCCCGCAAGCCGTCGAGCTTCGGACTTGCGACCGACGGCCGCCGCTGGCGTCGTTGAGCGCTTTCTACAACGGATGGCGCGCCGAAACTTCCGGCACGCCATGCCTTTTTGAAGCAGCGGCCTTCCTCTATAATGGGGTCGGCTTCAGGGCCGGCCTTAACCAGTGTGGCGGCCGTCCCTAGCCAAAGCCGTCCTAACTCTTTATAGAGCCGCGAAAGCATATGCCACATTCGGCTCGCTTGGTTTGAGACAGGAAGCCGATTTTTGAAATCGCCCGATACAAAAAAAACAAACGTCGACAGCGAAGCTATCTCCGGCATGCTGAAGCGCATCATCGGTGAAAACGGCCGTGATCATATCTGGGGCTATACTGTCGCCATTGCCTGCCTGATCCTCGTAGCGGCCTCGACGGCTTATATCGCCTACATCATGAAATGGGTCATCGATAAGGCCTTTGTCGATCGCGATCTCATCGATGCCTGGCTGATTTGCGGAAGCATCTTCGTTGTTTTCGTGGCGCGCGGTTTCGCCGGGTATTTTCAATCGGTCATTCTGAGCAAAATCGGCAACAACATCATCGCCCGCTATCAACGACGGCTCTACAATCACCTGATGTCCCTGTCGGTCGGCTTCTTCAACGAGGCCCGCTCGGCGCAGCTTGCGGCCCAGGTCAGCCAGAACGTCTCCGGCATTCGCGACGTCATGAACCTGACGATCACCTCGACGGCGCGCGACCTCCTGACCTTCGTGTCCCTGCTCGGCGTGATGATCTTCCAGGACCCGGTGCTGAGCATCGTATTCCTGGTCATCGCGCCACCGCTCTTCCTTGCACTTCGCTATATTTCCAAGCGCCTGCGCGCCGCGACACGCGAAGCTGTTGTTCTCAACAGCCACGTGCTCGGCGCGATGCAGGAGACCATCCAGGGCATTTCCATCGTGAAAGCATTCACGATGGAAAACGAGCTGGAGCGCAAGATCAACAAGCTCATCACGGCAGCCGAACACCGGCAGAACCGCATCGCCCGCCTCTCGGAGCGCAACGGACCGCTGATGGAAAGCGTCGCCGGCCTCGTGATTGCCAGCCTTTTTGCCTATGCAGCCTACCGATCGATTTACGACAACGTGTCGCCCGGCGTGTTCTTCTCCTTCGCCACGTCGCTGTTGCTCGCCTATGATCCGGCCCGCCGTCTCGCCAAGCTGCAGGTGCAGCTGGAACGCGCTGTCGTCAACGCGCGGATGATCTACGAACTGCTCGACATGGAACCGCGCCAGCGCGACCTGCCGGATGCGAAGCCGCTCGTCGTCACTGAAGCCCGCATCGAATTCCGCGGTGTCCATTTTGCCTATGGCGACGACACCGTACTGGACGATGTCAGCTTCGTGGCGGAAGGCGGAAAGACGACGGCGCTCGTCGGCCCTTCCGGCGCCGGTAAGTCCACGGTCATCAATCTCATCCCCCGCTTCTACGACCCGAAGGCCGGCAGCATCCTCATTGATGGGCAGGATATCAGCCACATCACCAAGCAGTCGCTGCGCCAGCATCTCGCCTATGTCTCGCAGCAGCCCTATCTTTTCGAAGGCTCGATCCGCGACAATATCCGCTATGGCCGCCCCGAGGCGACCGACGCGGAGATCGAAGCGGCAGCCCGGCACGCCTACGCCCATGATTTCATCATGGCGCAGCCGCAGGGTTACGACACGCCGGTCGGCGAAAATGGCGTGACGCTCTCCGGTGGCCAGCGGCAGCGTCTGTCGATCGCCCGCGCGCTGGTGCGCAATGCGCCGATCCTCCTGCTCGACGAAGCGACCTCAGCGCTCGATACGGAATCGGAAGCGGCCGTGCAGAAGGCGCTGGACGAAGCCATGAGCGGCCGCACGGTCGTCGTTATCGCCCACCGCCTGTCGACGGTGGTCCGGGCCGAGAAGATCATCGTCATGCAGAACGGACGCGTGGTCGAAGAGGGCAACCACGAGACGCTTGCAGAGGCCGATAATGGTCTTTACGCTCGCCTCAACAACCTTCAGCGGCCGGCCGTTTCCAGCAACTCCCGCAAATAAGACGATAGAGACGACATGAGCGACAATGCGATGAAGCTGGTGGTGGTTGGCGCGGCGGGCCGCATGGGACAGGCTCTGATCCGCCTCATCCATGCCACCGATGGCCTGACGCTGCACGCCGCCGTCGCCCGCCCTGGCTCCGCCTTCATCGGCAAGGACGCCGGCGAGACCGCCGGGCTGGGGCCGATCGGCGTCCCCATGACCGACGATCCGCTTTCCGCCTTCCTGCATGCCGAAGGCGTCATCGATTTCACGACGCCGGCAACCAGTGTGACCTTTGCCGGGCTTGCCGCTCAGGCTCGCATCGTCCACATCATCGGCACGACGGGCTGCTCGGCCGAGGACGAAGCGAAGTTTCAGGCCGCCGCACGCCATGCCCGCATCGTCAAATCGGGCAATATGGGCCTCGGCATCAACCTTTTGAGTGTGCTGATCGAGCAGGCGGCACGCGCCCTTCCCTCGGCAGACTGGGATATCGAAGTGCTGGAGATGCATCATCGGCACAAGGTCGATGCGCCCTCGGGCACTGCACTTCTGCTCGGCCAGGCCGCAGCCAAGGGCCGTGGCATCGATCTCGACGACCATTCCGTGCGCGTGCGCGATGGCCACACCGGCCCGCGGCCCGCTGGCACCATCGGCTTTGCGACCTTGCGCGGCGGCAGCGTGGTCGGCGATCACTCCGTCATCTTCGCCGGTGAAGGCGAGCGCCTGACGCTGTCGCACAGTGCCGGCGACCGTTCGCTGTTTGCGCGCGGCGCGCTGCAAGCCGCTCTCTGGGCGCGCGACAAGAAACCCGGCTTCTATTCCATGCTCGATGTCCTCGGGCTTTCCAAACGTTGACCTGACCCCTGGAGCGGATCGGCACGGAACTGCCGATCCGCTCCAGCCTTTTATTGTCTCGCAATTCCGGACGGAAAACCGCTACAGACTTTTCCTGGAATTGCTTCATTAAGGAGAAATTTTATGAGCGGTACTCTCGTCCTCGTTCGTCATGGCCAGAGCGACTGGAATTTGAAGAATCTCTTTACCGGCTGGAAAGACCCCGATCTGACCGCGCTCGGCATCGAGGAAGCCAAGACGGGCGGCAAGGCGCTGGCCGATTACGGCATCAAGTACGACGTCGCCTTCACCTCGGATCTCACCCGCGCCCAGCACACGCTGAAGATCATCCTCGATGAAATCGGCCAGGCCGGTCTCGAGACCATCAAGGACCAGGCGCTAAACGAACGCGACTACGGCGATCTCTCGGGCCTCAACAAGGACGATGCCCGCGCCAAGTGGGGCGAAGAGCAGGTTCACATCTGGCGCCGGTCCTACGACGTGCCCCCGCCCGGCGGCGAAAGCCTGCGCGACACCGGCGCCCGTGTATGGCCCTATTACCTGACGGAAATCCTGCCGCGCGTGCTCGCCGGCCAGAACGTGCTGGTTGCTGCCCACGGCAATTCGCTGCGCTCGCTCGTCATGGTTCTCGATCGCCTGAGCAAGGCACAGATCCTTGAGCTCAACCTCGCGACCGGCGTACCGATGGTCTACAAGCTCAAGGCCGACTCCACCGTCGCCTCGAAGGAAGTCCTCGGCGACATGTCGGGCGCTCATTGAGTTCCTGAAAGAAGCGCCACCCCTCACACGCTGAATGGTTGAGGGGTGGAAAATGCAGCGAAATGTGTTACACTGCACTGCATATGTAACACATAGGCTTGATATGACGGACGCTACATTTACGTTTCGGGTTGAAGAAGACTTGAAGTCCGCCTTCAGCGAGGCTGCAAAAGCACATGATCAAACCGGGGCGCAATTGCTTCGAGGCTTCATGCGCGACTATGTGAAACGGCAGCAAGATGCAGCTGACTATGACGCATGGTTTCGCCAGCAGGTTCAGGCTGGTCTCGTTTCCGCCAATGCAGGCAATCTCATCCCCGCCGATGACGTCGAAGCCGAATTCGCTGCCTTGCGAGAAGAAACACGCCGCAAGCTCAGCGGCAAATCTTCGTGAAGCTTGCTTGGACGCCCGAAGCAAGAGCCGACCGACGCGCAATCTTTAGCTATATCGAGGCGGAGAATGCCTCAGCGGCAATCGCGCTTGATGAACTCTTTGCCAAACGGTCAACGCAGCTTATTACACATCCGATGACGGGCCGACCCGGCCGCGTATCCGGGACCCGAGAACTCGTCGTGCATAGAAACTATCTGCTGGTTTACGATCTTGCGGATGAGACAGTGCGAATAATCCGCATTCTTCATGCCGCACAGCAATGGCCGCCGAACGACGTTCAGCCGCTTTCCTAGCCTGAATTCAATCTCAATTCTCGATCGTGAAGCGTACCCTGTCGGCGGCGAAGCGGGAGATCGAATATTGCACCGGCAAATTGTCGAGATCGGTGTTCAGTGCCTGGGTGATCAGCACGATGGCCCCTGGCGATAGCTGGAGATCGGCGAGATCGTTCTCGTCGGCATGCGTTGCGGTAATTTCGGTCACCATTCGCACGTAGTCAGGCACGCCGAACTCGCGAAAAGCCTTGGTGATCGACCCGGTCGCCCGATAGGTCTCGGCGATCCCGCCGAAGCGGTCGGCCGGAAACCAGCTGGTGGCGCGCGATACCGGGCGATGATCGGCCTGGCCGAGCGTTTCCAGCCGCACGAGCGGCGCGCCGGTCTTGATCCTGAGGTGCCGGGCCAATTCCGCGCTTGCCGCCTCTTCGCCGTCGCCGAGCAGAACGCTGCGGGTCTCGCGCACCTGGTCGCCGATGCCTTGCGAAAACCGCGTCCGCTTCGAAATCGGGAAGCTCAGCCGTTCCTTGCGTTCGATCAGCGTTCCCCGCCCCTGCACGGCCCTGACGATACCCTCCTGCGCCAGTGCTGCGAGCGCGCTTCGGATGGTGTGCCGATTGACGCCGAACTGCAGCGCCAGCGTCGTTTCCGGCGGCACCATGCCGCTTTCGTCAAAGTCGCCGTGGTTGATCGAGGTGCGAATCCGGTCGGCGATCTGCCGCCAGAGCGCCACGCCTGTTTGCCGCTGTATCTTCTGCCCTGCCATTTCGCCCACTCGCCCTGTCACACGCTTGTCACGACTCACTAATAGATATAATCCTATCTTGTATGGTTGTCTATATCAATAGACATTTAAAGGAAGATGCGATGAATTCAGCACAGAGGCAGGAAGCGGCCGCGCAGGAGCGCCGGGAGCGCAAGCGCGTTGCCGATCTCTTGGCGCAGGCCCAGCGCGACGAGCTCGATGCGGCCTGGGAAGCGTTGCCGAGCAAGCCGGCGGTGCAGCCGGTGCGCGGCCCGGAAACCGGGCTTGTCATGGTGCGCGGTCGCATCGGCGGCGGCGGCTCTCCCTTCAACCTCGGCGAGGTCACGGTGACGCGCGCCACCATCCGGCTGGCGTCCGGCACGATCGGCCACGCGCATGCGCTCGGAACGGATCGCGAGAAGGCACGGCTTTCGGCCATCTTCGATGCCCTCTGGCAGCAATCGGCCACCAAGGAGTTCGTCGAGAAGGCGATCCTGCAGCCGGTCACCGAACGCATCGCAGACTATGATCGCAAACGCGCCGAAGAAACGGCCGCCACCCGCGTCGATTTCTTCACCATGGTTCGCGGAGAAGACTGATGAGCATCACCACCCCCTCCACCTTCGGCAATGATGCATTGATCGGCGGCTTTACCGATCCGGTGTTCGACGCCCAAAGCGTCTTCAAGATGATGATGGACGCGATGGCGCGCCCGGGCATCCTGCAGACGGTTACCGCCGACATCACCCCGCCCGCGCCCCTCGGCATTGCTGCGGGCGCGATCGGGCTCACCCTTTGCGACCATGATACGCCGGTCTGGCTTTCCACCAGCCTTGGACGGTCGAGCCTGCCGGAATGGCTGAGCTTTCACACCGGCGCCCCCATCATCCAGGAACGACTGGAAGCGATGTTCGCCTTCATCGAGGCAGGCATGGCGCTTTCCTCCTTCAACCAGTTCGGCATCGGCACCCAGGAATATCCCGATCGCTCGACGACGCTCGTCCTGGAGATCCAAAGTCTCGAAGGCGGCAAGGAACTGGCGCTTTCCGGTCCCGGCATCAACGGCGTCAGCATGATCGCCCCGATCGGATTGCCTGATGCATTCCTGCGCATCTGGAACGACAATCGCGCGCTCTTCCCGCGCGGCGTCGATCTCATCCTGACCGCCGGCCGGCAATTCCTTTGCCTGCCGCGCACCACCAAGATCACCGCGACGGAGTTGTGACATATGTATGTTGCCGTTAAGGGTGGCGAAGCCGCCATTGCCAATGCTCACCGGCTGCTGGCCGACCGTCGCCGCGGCGACCGCTCGCTGCCGGCTGTCGGCATCGACCAGATCGTCGCGCAGCTTGCGCTGGCGGTCGATCGCGTCATGGCCGAAGCCTCGCTTTTTGACCGCGCGCTGGCGGCACTTGCCGTTCGCCAGGCCCGCGGCGACATGATCGAAGCGATCTTTCTTCTCAGAGCCTACCGCACGACGCTGCCGCGCTTCGGCTATTCCCAGCCGCTGGACACGGCAGCCATGAAGATCGAACGCCGCATCTCCGCCACCTACAAGGACCTGCCGGGCGGCCAGCTTCTCGGCCCGACTTTCGACTATACGCACCGCCTGCTCGATCCCAGCCTACTCACCGACGAGCAGGTGGACGAGCCGATGCAGCGGCCGGCCGAACAGGGCCGCGTCATGCGCGTCTCGGAAATCCTCAGCCAGGAAGGCCTGATCGAGGGCGACGGCAATATGCCGCTCGACCACGAGATCGGCGACCTGACGCGCGAGCCGATGGAATTCCCGATGACCCGTGACCTTCGCCTGCAGGCGCTTGCCCGCGGCGACGAAGGCTTCCTGCTGGCGCTCGGCTATTCGACCCAGCGCGGCTATGGCCGCAACCATCCGTTCACCGGCGAAATCCGCATCGGCGAAGTCGAAGTGGAATTCGACGTGCCGGAACTCGGTTTTGCCGTCTCGCTCGGCCGCATCCAGGTGACCGAATGCCAGATGGTCAACCAGTTCGCCGGCTCGGCCAAGGCACCGCCGCAATTTACCCGCGGTTACGGGCTGGTCTTCGGCCAGAGCGAGCGCAAGGCCATGGCCATGTCGCTGGTCGACCGGGCGCTGCGGGCCGAAGAACTCGGCGAGGACATCACCGCGCCGGCACAGGACGAGGAATTCGTCATCTCGCATTCCGACAACGTGCAGGCGACCGGCTTCGTCGAACATCTGAAGCTGCCGCACTATGTCGACTTTCAGGCCGAACTCGACCTGGTGAGGCGCATGCGCCGCGATTTCGAAGCCGCTCGCGAAAGCGGCATGGACCCCATGACGGAGGCAGCCGAATGACCGAACTGGCCACCTACAATTTCGCCTATCTCGACGAACAGACCAAGCGGATGATCCGCCGAGCTATCCTGAAGGCGATCGCCATTCCCGGCTATCAGGTTCCCTTCGCCTCGCGCGAAATGCCGATGCCTTACGGCTGGGGCACCGGCGGCGTGCAGCTGACGGCGGCCATTATCGGGCCGCACGATGTGCTGAAGGTCATCGACCAGGGTGCTGACGATACGACCAACGCCGTCTCGATCCGCGCCTTCTTCCAGAAGGTTGCCAACGTCGCCGTCACCACGCGCACCGACGAGGCGACAATCATTCAGACACGTCACCGCATCCCGGAAGCCAAGCTCGGCCCGAACCAGGTGCTCGTCTATCAGGTGCCGATCCCCGAGCCGCTGCGTTTCCTCGAACCGCGCGAGACCGAGACCCGCAAGATGCACGCGCTCGAGGAATATGGCCTCATGCATGTGAAGCTCTACGAGGACATTGCCCGCAACGGCCGCATCGCCACCACCTATGCCTATCCGGTCAAGGTTGCCGGCCGTTACGTGATGGACCCGTCGCCGACGCCGAAGTTCGACAATCCGAAAATGCATCTGTCGGATGCGCTGCAGCTGTTCGGCGCCGGTCGTGAAAAGCGCATCTATGCCGTGCCGCCATACACCGAAGTCGTGAGCCTCGATTTCGACGATCATCCGTTCGAGGTGCAGCGCTTCGACAAGCCCTGCGCCCTTTGCGGCGCCGAGCAGGTCTATCTCGACGAGGTGATCCTCGACGACAAGGGCGGCCGCATGTTCGTCTGCTCCGACACCGATTTCTGCGAGGACCGCCGCGCCCATGGCCATGCTGGGTCGATGCTCGCAGCCGATGGATTGCCTGGTAGCAAGGAGGCTGCCGAATGACCGATACACCGCTTCTGAAAGTCAAGGACATCTCGAAATTCTACGGCAGCCGCATCGGGTGCCGGGATGTGTCCTTCGAGCTTTGGCCGGGCGAAGTGCTCGCCATCGTCGGAGAATCCGGCTCCGGCAAGACGACGCTGCTCAACTGCATCTCGACGCGGCTGCTGCCAACAACGGGCAGCGTCGAATATCATATGCGCGACGAGACCTATCGTGACCTGTTCCGCATGAGCGAGGCCGAACGGCGCTTCCTGATGCGTACCGACTGGGGCTTCGTGCATCAGAACCCGGCCGACGGCCTGCGCATGACGGTGTCTGCCGGCGCCAATGTCGGCGAGCGGCTGATGGCCATCGGCAATCGCCACTACGGCAACATCCGCAACACGGCCATCGACTGGCTGGAACGGGTGGAAATCGACGCCGACCGCATCGACGATCAGCCGCGCGCCTTCTCCGGCGGCATGCGCCAGCGCCTGCAGATCGCCCGCAATCTGGTGACCGGCCCGCGCCTGGTGTTCATGGACGAGCCGACCGGCGGCCTTGACGTTTCGGTGCAGGCCCGCCTGCTCGACCTCGTTCGCGGCCTCGTCAACGATCTCGGCCTGTCGGCGATCATCGTTACGCACGACCTCGCCGTCGCCCGGCTTCTGTCGCACCGCATGATGGTGATGAAGGACGGATACGTCATCGAGCATGGTCTGACCGACCGCGTGCTCGACGATCCGCGCGAACCCTATACGCAACTGCTCGTCTCTTCGATCCTGCAGGTCTGAGGAAATATCATGGCAACCCCACTCGTCGTTTCCGAAGTCTTCAAAAGCTTCACCATGCATCTGCGTGATGGCCTGCGTCTGCCCGTCGTCGCCGATGTCTCCTTCTCGGTCGCATCCGGCGAATGCGTCGTGCTCGGCGGCCCGTCGGGCATCGGCAAGAGCTCGCTGCTGAAGATGATCTATGGCAATTACGCCGTCGACAACGGCCAGATCCTCGTCACGCACAAGGGTAAGATCGTCGATCTCGCCACCGCCGATCCGCGCACCGTGCTTGAAGTGCGCCGGCAGACCATGGGCTATGTCAGCCAGTTCCTGCGCACCGTGCCGCGCGTCGCCGCCATAGATGTCGTCGCCGAGCCGCTGCTCGCTCGCGGCGTGGCGGCAGCCGATGCCCGCGAAAAGGCAGCCGGCCTGCTTGCGCAGCTGAACCTTCCGCAGGAGCTTTGGCAACTGCCGCCTGCCACTTTCTCCGGCGGCGAGCAGCAGCGCGTCAACATCGCGCGCGGCTTCATCACCGACCACGCCATCCTGCTCCTCGACGAGCCGACAGCCTCGCTCGACGCCCGCAACCGCGCCGTCGTCGTCGACATGATCGAGCAGAAAAAGCAGGCGGGCGTTGCCCTTCTCGGCATCTTCCATGACGAGGAAGTGCGCGAAGCCGTTGGCAGCCGCATTCTCGACGTCTCACAATTCTCGCCGAGAAAGGCAGCCGCATGAGCCGCAAGCTGGGCGAGACGCCCTTCATCAGCCCGACGGCCAGCGTCAACAATTCGACGCTCGGCCGCTACACCGAGGTGTCCGACCGCTGCCGCATCGACGAAACCGAGATCGGCGATTATTCCTACATCATGCAGGACGGCGCGGTCTGGTGTGCGACCATCGGCAAGTTCGTCAACATCGCCGCTGCCGTTCGCATCAACGCCACCAACCATCCAACATGGCGCGCGACGCTTCACCATTTCACCTATCGCGCCGCCGACTACTGGCCGGACGCCGATATGGAGACCGACTTCTTCACCTGGCGTCGCGAGAACCGGGTCGTCATCGGCCATGACGTCTGGATCGGCCACGGGGCGACCGTGCTTCCGGGTGTCACGGTCGGCAACGGGGCCGTCATCGGCGCGGGTGCAGTCGTCTCCAAGGATGTCGCTCCCTATGCGATCGTCGGCGGCGTTCCGGCCAAGCTGATCCGCGAGCGTTTCACTCCCGAGGTCGGCGCACGTATGGACAAGCTCGCCTGGTGGGATTGGGATCATGATCGCCTGCGCACGGCGCTGGCCGACTTCCGCGCCCTTTCGGCCGAGGATTTTCTGGATCGTTACGACGCCTAAGGACGGTTTTCGCCCTGACCGGGCTTGCACGGGGCCGGCAGGCGTCACAGCCTCAGGCTATCTGTCGAGCCCGAGTTTAGGGGAGGCCTCTTCATGGCAAAGCAGTTTTCCAGCATCGACGACCGGCTGCGCGATTTCATCGCGCGGCAACACATCTTCTTCACGGCATCCGCGGCTGCCAATTCGCGGGTCAATGTCTCGCCGCGCGAGACGCTATGCCTGCGCATCATCTCGCCGAACACGGCCATCTATCTCGACCGCACCGGCAGCGGCAACGAAACCTCCGCCCATATGAAGGCCGATGGCCGGCTGACCATCATGTTCTGCGCAATGCAGGGGCCGCCGATGATCCTGCGCCTCTATGGTCGCGGCAGGATTATCCATCGACCACTCCCCGAATACCGCGAATTGCTGCACGCACATTATGCCGGAGACGAGCCGCTCGGCGCTCGGCAGATCGTGTGGCTGGACATCGATCTCGTGCAGACATCATGCGGTTTCGGCGTGCCGCTGTTTTCCTATGAGGGCGAAAGACCGAGCCTCGATCAATGGGCCAAAGCCAAAGGTCCGGACGGTATTGAGGAATACCGGCGCGAGAAGAATGTCCTCAGTATGGATGGTTTGCCGACGGGCTTATTTGACGGCTAAAGACAAGCAAAGCTCTCAGCCGGCTAATATTGCAAAATCGGCGAGAATTGTAACAGCACTTACATAAAACTGACATTGGAGCTTCATGAAGCGGGACTAATCGGTTGCCTTGTGGTTGGCGCCAACCCCCTCGAAACTCCTTTCGAGGCAGGGTCATGCGCCCATTCTTAGCACCGGTACCGCTGAAATTTTTGCAGCCCGGCAGCCGCGAAAGGGAAGCACTATGTTCGAACTCAGGAACGTCTCGCGCCGGTTTGGCAACAAGCTCGCTGTCGATTCCGTGACTTTGGACATACCGCAGGGACAGATGGTCGGCGTTATCGGCCGCTCCGGTGCCGGCAAGTCGACCCTGCTGCGCATGATCAACCGCCTGGCCGATCCGAGCTCCGGCTCCATCCATTTCTCCGGCGTCGAAGTCTCGAAGCTCAGAGGCCGCGCGCTGCGCAGCTGGCAGCGCGACTGCGCCATGATCTTCCAGCAGTTCAACCTGGTGCCGCGCCTCGACGTGCTGACCAACGTCATGCTCGGCCGCCTCAACCAGCGCTCGACCATCATGAGCCTTCTGTCGGTCTTCACCCGCGAAGAGCGCATCGAAGCCATCGCCGCGCTGGAACGCCTCGGCATCGAGCAGACGGCACTGCAAATGGCCGGCACGCTTTCCGGCGGCCAGCAGCAGCGCGTCGCCATCTGCCGCGCCCTGATGCAGCAACCGAAGATGATGCTCGCCGACGAGCCGATCGCCTCGCTCGATCCGCTCAATGCCAAGATCGTCATGGACGCGTTGCGCGACATCAACGAGCGCGAGGGCATCACCGTCATCACCAACCTGCATACGCTGGATACGGCCCGCAACTATTGCGAACGCATCATCGGCATGGCGGCCGGCAAAGTCGTCTTCGACGGCAAGGCATCCGAACTGACGGCTGCGGCCGTCAAGGAAATCTACGGCACCGACAAGGATGGTGCCGGGATCGACGAAACCATGACGTCGACATCAATCAATTTAGCCGATCCGGCCGCACAGGCAGCGGCCATCGAATCTGCCGGCCCGCAACCGCTGGCACTGGCCGGTCTCTGAGAGGGACCGGGATCGACAGCCCGCGTCAAGGGCACATTCTTCTAGACCGAAGGCATCCGGGGACACCGGTTAATCAGGAGACGAACCCAATGTTGAAGAAGACTCTTCTCGCAGCCACGGCGCTTCTCGCGCTCGCTGGCGGCGCTGCAAACGCCGCAGACCTCAAGGAATTCCGCGTCGGCATTCTCGGCGGCGAAAACGAAGCCGACCGCCTGCGCAACTATGCCTGCCTTGCCGACCACCTGAAGAAGGAATTCGGTTTCGAGAAGGTATCGCTGTTCCCGGCCGCCGATTATGACGGCGTTATCCAGGGCCTTCTCGGCGGCACGCTCGACTTCGCAGAACTCGGTGCTTCCGGCTATGCAGCCGTTGCCATCAAGGACCCGAAGGCCGTTACCCCGATCCTGACGACCCAGCAGACCGACGGCTCGACCGGCTACTACTCGATCGGCCTCGCTCTGAAGTCCTCCGGCATCAAGACCATCATGGACGCCAAGGGCAAGAAGCTCGGCTATGCCGATCCGGACTCCACCTCGGGCTACCTCGTTCCGCTGACGCAGATCCCGAAGACCACCGGCGTTCCGAACGACAAGTTCTTCGCCTCGACCCAGTTCAACGGCGGCCACGAGAACAACCTGCTCGCCGCTTATGACGGCAAGGTCGACGTTGCTGTCGACGACTCCTCGGGCGTTGGCGATTTCAAGGACGGCTTCACCTCCGGTACCTTCCGCAAGGAAGTCGACAAGGGTGCAGTCGACCCGAACAAGCTCGTCGAAGTCTGGCGTTCGCCGCTCATCCCGAACGGCCCGCTCGTTGTTCGCAACGCTCTCGGCACCGAATGGCAGGCAAAGCTTTCGGACTTCTTCATGAAGCTCCCGACGGCTGACGCCAAGTGCTTCAATGCTGTCGAAGGCGGCGATTTCAAGGGCTACGTCAAGGTGACCCCGGACTTCTACAACGCTGTTATCGACGTTCGTAAGGCTGCCATCGGCGGTTGATCCGCATTCCAATGACGGGGCGGCCGGCAACGGCCGCCCTTTTGCTATCACAAGGGCAGAATTCATGACGATCGCCGATACGCACCCGAACATGCAAAGCGCGCCGCAGAGCGCCAAGGAGATCGGCGACGCCTGGAGCAAGATGGTGGCCAAGCGGCGCCTCTACACCGGCATCGGCCTCGTGATCCTGCTTGTCGCCTTCGTCAGTTCCGTGCGCTTTGCCGACGAAAGCAATGCCGGCCATTTCTTCGAACGTCTGCCGCATCTCTTCGATTTCCTGAGCTGGCTTATCCCCAAGGACTGGAGCGACGTCTATCGCGCGCTCTTCGACCTGCCGAGCCCGAACGGGGCAAACGGCGCCGGCGGCGAGGAATTCAACTTTCCGCTCGGCCGCGTCTATGTCTGGGGCGATTTCTACATCCCTGAATATTTCGAGCTGATGATCATCACCATCAATGTGGCGCTGGTCTCGACCATCATCGGCTTCGTCTTCGCGGTGCCGATGAGCTTCTATGCCGCCCGCAACATGTCACCGTCCCATCCCGTCCGCTTGGTGACGAAGCGCATCATGGAATTCCTGCGCGCCTTCCCGGAAATCGTTATCGCCGGGCTGTTTTCGGCGATCCTGTCCATCGGACCGATCGCCGCCATCATCGCCGTCGGCCTGCACACGATCGGCGCGCTCGGCAAGCTGTTCTACGAAGTCGTCGAGAATATCGACATGAAGCCCGACGAGGGCATGCGCGCCGTCGGCGCGAGCTGGACCGAGCGCGTCCGCTTCGCAGCCCTGCCGCAGGTCCTGCCGAACTTCATGTCCTATGCGCTCTTGCGCCTCGAGATCAACGTTCGCGCCTCCACCATCATCGGCGCCGTCGGCGGCGGCGGCATCGGCGAGGAGCTGAAGCTCTCGATTTCGCGCGGCTTCGGCGCCAAGACAGTGGCGCTCGTGCTGCTGCTCTTCGTGACCATCATCGCCGTCGACCAGTTTTCCGCATGGCTCCGCCGCCGCCTCGTCGGCGAGCATGCCTTTCTTTTGCAGCATTGAGGTTGACCATGTCCGTCATCGACGCCGGCCGTATGCAGGAAATCGAAGCGCGCTACCCGGAGATTCTTCACCGGTCGTTCCGCCATCGCTTCGGCGCGCTGATAATGTTCATCGGCGTCATCCTTTATGGCTTCTATGCCGTCTGGTTCTTCGATCTGCCGAAAGTCATCGCTGAGGCGCATTGGGAGCGCGTCGGCATCTATCTCAGCGAGTGGGTGAGCTATGATGTTCAGCCGGAATTCCGCATCTCCGGCGACAAGATCAGCATCAAATATCCGCGCTTCTCGCCGCTGGGCGACAATCCGAACCCGGACTGGGTGAAGACCAACCCCGATGGCAGCATGACGGTCTCCGTCAGCGGCACGAGCCGCATGGTGACGGTGACGAAGACGCAGGCGATCGTCACGGCGCATGGCATCACCATCCCGATCGACATTACCGGCGACACACCGAAGCTTGTCGGCTCTGAGCCTGTTCCCAGCTGGATGACGGTCTATGACGACAATATCCTGGTCAATCTCGGCTTTGCCGGGGACGCCAGCATTTCCTCTGATCGCGTGAAGATCCGCAAGCGGTTCATCGGCTGGGCCAATTTCGTCTTCGACACGCATTCGCCCTTCTTCGACAAGCCGGCGGGCGAGGTCATCGGCCTGATCGTTTCCGGGCCGCGGCTCGATCCCGCGCAATCCAATCTGTCACTGGCGTTCGATAATGTCTGGAACAATGGCGCATGGCAGCATGGCGATGTCTGGACCAAGCTGTTCCAGACCATCGTCATGGCGTTCCTCGGCACGCTCCTCGGCTCGCTCGCGGCCTTCCCGCTCGCTTTCCTCGCGGCCCGCAACATCACGCCCAACCGGCTGCTCAATCAGGTCCTGAAGCGTTCCTTCGACTTCCTGCGCTCGGTCGACATGCTGATCTGGGCGCTGTTCCTGACCCGCGCCTTCGGCCCCGGCCCGCTTGCCGGCAGCGGCGCGATCTTCCTCACGGAGACCGGCACGCTCGGCAAGCTCTATTCCGAAGGCCTTGAGAACATCGACAACAAGCCGCGCGAAGGCGTGAAATCCACCGGCTCGTCGACGATCCTGGTGCATCGCTACGGCATCATGCCGCAGATCGTGCCGGTCATCGTCAGCCAGACGCTCTACCAGTGGGAATCCAACGTGCGCGGCGCGACCATCATAGGCGCCGTCGGCGCAGGCGGTATCGGCCTGAAACTTTGGGAAGCGATGCGCACCAACGCCAATTGGGAAAACGTCGCCTACATGGTGCTGCTGATCCTGCTCGTCGTCTTCCTGTTCGACGCCGCATCCAATGCTTTGCGCTCTCGCCTGATGGGCACGCGGGTTAAATAAAAAACAGCGAGAAAAATCTCCAGAGATCATCATTTTGTCACGGGAATCCGGTAGCGCAGGCCCGGCAAGATCGTATCGGCCGAACCGGATTTAGCCGGATTCGGTCCGAGGCTGCCTTGCTGCTCTTGCGGTTTGTCGCAAATCACCCAACAGTGTCCCGCGCAGCCGATTTTTCCAGGGAATACAGCATTGCGCTATGCTCTTTATTTCACGCCGCCCAAAGACGATCCGTTGACGTCGCTTGCCTCTCGCTGGCTGGGTCGCGATGCATTTTCCAATGAGATTTTTTCCGACAAGGCGATCGGCCCGGTGCCGGACGGTCATGCGGAATTGACCGCCGATCCCCGCCGCTACGGCTTCCATGCCACGCTGAAGGCGCCTTTCGAGCTTGCGACATCGGTGAATGAGCGCGACCTGCTCGAAGTTGCCGCCGATTTTGCCTCGCGGACCAAGGCATTCGTCATTCCGGAGCTGGTGCTTGGCCAGCTCGGCCACTTCTTCGCCCTCGTG
The DNA here is from genome assembly GCF_053521805.1 of Rhizobium sp. A22-96. Classification (NCBI taxonomy): domain Bacteria; kingdom Pseudomonadati; phylum Pseudomonadota; class Alphaproteobacteria; order Hyphomicrobiales; family Rhizobiaceae; genus Rhizobium; species Rhizobium sp. A22-96. The sequence continues at coordinate 39,959 of NZ_JBNWDQ010000005.1, read as the reverse complement.
CCGGGCTCGCTTTACCAGCCGCTGCAGGATTTCGCCTCGAGCGTCGTGAAGAGCTTCGAGCCGTTCCGCGCGCCACTTTCGCAATATGACATCGCCCGCCGCAACCCCGAAGAAATGACCGAACCGCATCGCGCCAATCTGCTGCGCTGGGGCTATCCCTACGTCAACGACGAGTTTCGCTTCCATATGACTTTGACAGGGCGTGTCCCCGCCGAGCGTCAGGCTGAAATGCACGAGGCACTGCGTGAGCGTTTCGCCGACCATACCGGCAAATCGCTCGACATTTCCGGCCTCGCCATCTTCGTCGAAGAAGAGCGTGGGGCACCCTTTACCGTCCGTTCCTGGCTGCCGCTTGCCGACGCCTAAACCTGAAAGACCAGACATGACCAAAGAAACCGTCCTCTCCAATGCCCGCATCGTCCTCGAAGACAAGATCGTCGAAGGCTCGGTGCTGATCCGCGACGGACGCATTGCCAGCATCTCCGAAGGCAAGTCCGACATCGGCGAGGATTTCGAGGGCGATTTTCTGATCCCCGGTCTGGTCGAGCTGCATACGGACCATCTGGAATCCCACTATTCGCCGCGTCCGGGCGTGCGCTGGAACAAAACGGCAGCCATTCAGGCGCATGACGCCCAGATCGTCACCTCAGGCATCACGACAGTATTCGATTGCCTGCGCATGGGCTCCGACGAAGATGGCGGTTTCGAAAAGGGCGAGATGCGCGATATGGCCGACGCCATTCAGGCGGCCCAGCGCGAAGACCGGCTGCGCGCCGATCACCTCATCCACCTGCGCTGCGAGGTCTCTTCCGACAACGTCCTCGATCACTTCCACGACTTCGAGAAAGACGCCTATGTCCGGCTCGTCTCGCTGATGGACCATGCGCCCGGCCAGCGTCAGTTCCAGACCATGGATCAATACATTTTCTACTACCAGAAGAAGCGCGGCCTCAGCGACGAGGTCTTTGCCCGTTTCGTCGCCAAGCGCCAGGAAGAATCGGCCAAATATGCCAAGCCGCACCGCGATGCGATTTCCAAGGTCTGCTCCGAGCGCGGCATCACCATCGCCAGTCATGACGACGCAACGCTTGCCCATGTCGACGAAGCCGTTGCCTATGGCGTCCGCCTGGCGGAATTCCCGACCAGCATCGACGCCGCCAAGGCATCGCATGGCGCCGGCATGAGCGTGCTGATGGGCGCCCCGAACATCGTGCGCGGCATGTCGCACTCCGGCAATATCGCCGCCCGCGATCTGGCCGAACTCGGCGTGCTGGACGTACTCTCCTCCGATTATGTGCCGCTCAGCCTGCTGCATGCGCCGTTCATCCTCGCCGACGAAGTCGAGGGTATCTCGCTTCCGCAGGCCATCGCCATGGTCACGGCAACGCCGGCAAGGACGGTCAGCCTGAACGATCGCGGCCGCATCGCCGAGGGCCTGCGCGCCGATCTGGTTCGCGTTCGCCGCGATCATGGTGTGCCGGTTACCCGCGCAGTATGGCGAGAAGGACGTCGGGTCGCATGAACGCGGACGCCAACATCAAGCCGGCTAATCACGGCCTGCCGGATGCAGCCACAGGCGTCATGGCCGTTGTCGTTGGCCCGAGCGGCGCCGGCAAGGATACGCTGATGAACCTCGCCGCCCGGCATTTCGCCGGCCGGCCGGATATCCACTTCGTCCGCCGCGTCATCACCCGCGATGGCGATGCCGGCAACGAGGACCACAGAAGCGTTTCCGACGCGGATTTCGATGCCATGGAAAAGGCCGGCGCCTTTGCCGTTTCCTGGGAGGCACATGGGCTGAAATACGGCATTCCCGCCGATGTCTTCGATGAGCTTGCGCGCGGCAATCTGGTCATCGCCAACGGCTCGCGCTCGGCGTTACATCATTTCGAGGCCGCATTCCCGCGCCTGAAGATCATCAACATCACGGCTACGCGCGAAGTGCTTGCGGAACGGCTGATCGCACGCGGGCGCGAGAACCGTGAAGATGTGCTCAAGCGCCTGGAACGGAGTGCGCTGACCGTTCAAGGCAGCTACGACGTGACCGATATCGACAATAGCGGCACGCTCGAAGAGGCCGAACAGGCAATCATCTCCGCGCTGGAAACGCTGATCCGGAAATAGGCGTTTGTGTCAGGCCCGGATCATAGCAGTGAATTCGTAGCTATGTCGGGTCGCGAGCCTCCCCTACCTCATGCTGAGGTGCCTTGGCGCGCAAGCGTCAAGGCCTGGAAGTACGAGGTGGCCCGGTAGAATATCTCCACCCGCCCTCGTGGTTCGAGGCTTCGGCCCTTCGACAAGCTCAGAGCCTGCGCACCTCACCATGAGGAGTGACCTCCTCGCCGTGCCCGATATGGCCTCAGTGTGCCTCGTCCCAATTATTGGCAGCGCGGGCATCGACCTTCAGCGGCACGGCCATGTCCACGGCCGGCATGGCGGCATTTTCCATGACCGAGACGATGATCGGCGTCGTGCGCTCGACATCGGCATCCTCCACTTCGAAGATCAGTTCGTCGTGCACCTGCAGCAGCATGCGAACGCGATCGCCAAGTCCGGCCGAAGCCAGTGCCGGCTCCATCTTGATCATGGCGCGACGGATGACATCGGCGGCAGATCCCTGGATCGGCGCGTTGATCGAGGCGCGCTCGTTGAAGGCACGCACAGACGGATTGGAGGAACGGATTTCCGGGAAATGGATGCGGCGGCCGAAGATGGTCTCGACATAGCCCTTGTCGCGCGCCGTCTGCTTGGTGCCGTCCATGTAATCGCGGATGCCGGGGAAGCGCTCGAAATACTTCTTGATGTAATCGCCCGCTTCCGAGCGTTCGATGGAGAGCTGGTTGGCAAGACCGAAGGCGGAAATGCCGTAGATGATGCCGAAGTTGATCGCCTTGGCGCGGCGGCGAACCTCGCTCGGCATGCCCTCGACCGGCACGCCGAACATTTCGGACGCCGTCATCGCGTGAATGTCGATGCCGTCTTCGAAGGCCTGCTTCAGCTGCGGGATGTTGGCGACATGCGCCAGCACGCGCAGCTCGATCTGGCTGTAATCGGCCGAAACCAGCTTGTGGCCTGGGGTCGAGATGAAGGCCGTGCGGATCTTGCGGCCCTCCGCGGTGCGCACCGGAATATTCTGCAGGTTTGGCTCGGAGGACGACAGACGCCCGGTCGTGGTCGAGGCCAGCGAATAGGACGTATGCACGCGCTTCGTCTGCGGATGCACATAGGTCGGCAGTGCATCGGTATAGGTCGATTTCAGCTTGGTGAGCTGGCGCCAGTCGACGATCTTCCGTGGCAGCTCGAAGCCGGCCGCCGCCAAGTCTTCCAGCACCTGCGCCGAGGTCGACCATTGGCCTGTCTTAGTCTTGCTGCCGCCGGCCAGCCCCATCTTGCCGAAGAGGATGTCGCCTAGCTGCTTGGGAGAGCCGATATTGAAGCGTTCGCCAGCCAGCGTGTAGACTTCATCCTCCAGCCGCGCAGCACCCTGCGCCAGTTCGCCGGAGAGGCGTGACAGGATTTGCCGGTCGATGGTGATGCCGCGCTCTTCCATATGAGCGAGTACGGGCACCAGAGGCCGCTCCAGCCGCTCGTAGACGGCGGAGAGTTTTTCCGCCGCAAGCCGCGGCTTCAGCACCAGCCACAGACGCAGGGTCACATCCGCATCCTCGGCGGCATAGGCCGTGGCGCGGTCGATATCGACGAGATCGAAAGTGACGTTGGATTTACCGCTGCCGGCCACGTCCTTATAGGCGATCGGCTTGTGGCCGAGCCAGCGTTCGGACAGGCTGTCCATGCCGTGAAGGGCATTGGAGCCGCCGTCGAGCACATAGGACAACAACATCGTATCGTCGAAGGCCTTGGTCTCGATGCCGTAGCGCTTCATCAGCAGGTAATCGTATTTAAGGTTCTGCGCGATCTTCAGGATGGAGCTATCCTCGAGCAGATCCTTCAATCGCGCCAGCGCATCGCGCAGCGGAATCTGATTGTCGGCGAGCCCGCCACCGAGCAGATCGCCGACGCCGGTCTTGTGGCTGAGGGGCACGTAAGCCGCGCGAATGGAGGCACCCGTGGGATCGTTCTTGTTATCCGCGATCGCCAGCGAAAAGCCGACGATCTCAGCCTGCATGACATCGAGCGATGTCGTTTCCGTATCGAAGGCGACGATGCCGGTCTCGCGGGCATCGGCGATCCACCGATCGAGAGTAGCGATATCGCGGATGGTCACGTATTTCGAATGATCGATCGGCGCGGTGGCGAAGCTTGCGGCGCGCGCAGTGGCAAGGTCGGTCGGCTCGGTCTGTCCCTCGACAGCCAGCCGCGGCTTTACCGCCGGCGCCGGAGCGGAAGCACCCTCGGTGGCAACTGCGCTGCCGGCAACGGGTTCGGCATTGTCTGCGACATCGAGATCCGGGCCATGCGCGGCGTCAGCAAGCTCGACCTTGACTTCGGACGGTTCGATCGTGGCCGGGTCGCAATCGCAAGCATCGGCGACGCGGCGCGTCAGCGAGGTGAATTCCATTGCCTTCAGGAAGCCGACCAGTTTCGGGCCGTTCTGCGGCTCGAGCACCAAAGCGTCGAGTTCAAGCTCCAGTGGCACGTCGGTTCTCAGCGTCACCAGCTGCCGGGAAATCCGCGCAAGTTCGGCGTTGGCGATGATGTTCTCGCGGCGCTTCTGCTGCTTGATTTCCTCGGCGCGGGCAAGCAGCGTGTCGAGATCGCCGAATTCTTCCAGAAGCTGCGCCGCCGTCTTCGGGCCGATGCCGGGGATGCCGGGCACGTTGTCGACCGAATCGCCGGTCATGGCCTGCAGGTCGATCATCTTGTCCGGCGTCACACCCCATTTCTCGATGACGTCGGGAATGCCGATCTGCTTGTCCTTCATGCTGTCATACATGTGGACCGTCGGGGTGACGAGCTGCATCAGGTCCTTGTCGGACGAGATGATCGTGACATCGGCACCTGTGGCTTCGGCCTGGCGGGCATAGGTGGCAATGATGTCGTCGGCCTCGAAACCATCGGTCTCGATGCAGGGCAGATTGAAGGCGCGGGTCGCCTGGCGGATGAGCCCGAATTGCGGGATCAGCTCCTCTGGCGGGGCCGAGCGGTTTGCCTTGTAATCGGGGAAAATTTCCTTACGGAAGGTCTTCGAGGAATAGTCGAAAATGACCGCAAAATGGGTCGGCGTCACCCCGACCGATGTATCACGCGCCGAAGTCAGCAGCTTCCACAGCATGTTGCAGAAACCGGAGACGGCACCGACAGGCAATCCATCGGACTTGCGCGTCAGCGGCGGCAGGGCGTGAAAGGCCCGGAAAATGAAACCGGAGCCGTCGACGAGGAAGAGATGATCACCTTTTTTCATGGAAGCATGGATAGCGTGGCGCACCTCCAACGTCCATATAAACTTGTGTTTTGCACCCTTGCGGGAGAGCCAAATCTCTCACCGAAACGTTACTAAGTTTTAATTGATCTAATCTGCGCATTCCCTTGAAAAACCACATTCGAAACCTCAAATCATACTCACCGGCGATTGATACGCCGCGGGTCTGACAACCGGCCTGTCCCCCGCCATGTCAGACTTGGACAAAGGCCTATCCCCTCTCCGGGCCTTTGTCCCCCTTTCTGAGCCGCCATGGCGCCCTCCAGGCCATGGCGGCTTTTTCATGAGAAAAATACACCTCTTGCTTGTAAAAAAATTCGACAAAGTTGCTGATTTCAGGCCTATCCGTACCCAAGATTTGCTGATTGTCTTGGTTATGAATTATCGGCATACTTGCAATCATGGGATTTAATCGGATGGACTCCGCGGCTTATCTTGCCGGTCAAATGGCGAAGGCATTTGCTCGCGCATTACAGCAACGCGCAGCCAAACTCGGCTTCTCACCCGGCCAGTTTCCGATCCTTCTGGAATTGTGGTCCGAGAACGGGTTGACGCAAAAACAACTGCTTGAGCGTGTCGATATCGAACAGGCGACGATGGCCAACACGCTGTCGCGCATGGAACGTGACGGGCTGGTCGAGCGCCGCCCGCACCCGTCGGACAAGCGGGCGCAACTGATCTTCCTGACGGAGAAAGCCGCTGCTATCGAGGCCGAGGCTATCGAGGCTGCAACGGCTGCCGACACGAACCTTTTAAAGGGTTTCCGCAGTTTCGAGCGCGAACTGCTGCTCGAATATGTCAGGCGTATCCTGGAGAACGCCAAGCATCTCTAGGCTTAACCCACGGCCTTCTCCGGCATGGGGAACTGTGCGCTCGGACCAACATCCGGCTTGCCGAAGAATATCCCCTGCAGCTGGGCGCAGCCCTCTTCGATGACGATGCGGCGCTGGGTTTCGGTTTCCACACCCTCGGTCACAACAGGCATGTTCAGGCTGTGGCCGAGACCGATGATCGCGCGCACGATCGAGCGTGCCGCCGGATCATGTTCCAGAGCGCCGGTGAAGCTGCGATCGACCTTGATCTTGTCGAAGGGGAAGGAACGCAGATTGCTGAGCGAGGAAAAACCGGTACCGAAATCGTCCATGACGACCCGGACGCCAAGGCGGTGCAGCCGCTGCAGCGTCGCGATGACAGCCGTGCGTTCACGCATCAGAGCCGCCTCAGTGATCTCCAGCTCCAGCCGTTTCGGATCGAGGCCGGCTTTCCGAAGGATGCGCTCGATCTGGTCGTAGAGCGTCGGGATCATGAATTGCAGCGGCGACAGATTGACGGCGACGCTTGCCGGCTCACTCCAGAGGGCGGCTTCCTGGCATGCCTGCTCCAGTACCCATTCACCGATTGCCGCAATCGAGCCGCTCTCCTCGGCGATCGGAATGAAGGTCTCCGGCTCGATGATCCCCCGGTCGGGATGTTTCCAGCGCAGCAGGGCTTCGTAGCCGGTGACGCCGTCGCTGCCGACATCGTAGATCGGCTGGTATTCAAGATAGAGCTGCTTGCGCAGGATGGCCTGCCGCAGGTCGTTTTCGAGCTGGCGGCGGGTGCGCACGGCCTTGTCCATTTCAGCGTCGAAGAAGCAGGCATGCCCACGGCCGCCACGCTTGGCGCGATAAAGCGCCGTATCCGCATTCGCATAAAGCTGCTCGGCACTGGCGCCGTCGCGCGGGTAGATGGCGATGCCGAGGCTGACGCCGACCGCAGTCGGATCGCGTGCAGTATCCATCTCCACTGCAAATTCCGCAAGAATGCGCTCGGCAAGGCGCGTGGCGCCGTCAGATCGCTGACGCAACGGCTGGATGATGGCGAATTCGTCGCCGCCCAGCCTTGCCACCGTGTCCCCCTCCTCGGAGGCGCGCTGCAGGATGCCGGCGACCTTGCAGAGGATCCGATCGCCCTCGGCGTGACCGAAGACATCGTTGATCGCCTTGAAGCGGTCGAGGTCCAGGCAGAAGATCGCGACTTCGCCGCCCTTGCGGCTTGCCATTTGCAGCGCCTGGCGCATGCGCTGGTCGAAGAGCGAGCGATTGGGAAGATCCGTCAGTATATCGTGATGCGCCAGATGCTCGATCATCTGCTGCGCCTGCCGGCGCTCTGTCAGGTCGCGCACCACAAGCACGCTGCAATCATGGCCACGATAGGTGATGGAGCGGATCACGGTTTCCACAGGGATGGCCTTGCCGTCCCGCCCTGACAGCGTGGTCTCGAGCGGGATCGCGGTCTCCGCATAGGTGTCCATATCGATCATCAGAAAGGCCTCGGCCGGTGCGCCGATGACCTGCTGGGCGGACCATCCGGAAATGGCGAAGAACCGCTCGTTCGCATCGATCACCCGGCCATCGCGAAGAACGAGCAGTCCCTCCAGCGAGGCATTGGCAAAACCGCGAAGGTCAGTGAGGTGACGGTCGACGAAGATAGCGCCGAGCGCGATGAGGATCAGCCCGGTCGCCGCCGCCATAACGATGCCGGCAAGGATGCTTCGGTCGATGGAAAGAGGCATCACTTCCGTGCCCGCCTCTGGCGTCAACGTGACACCGCTCATCGCCGTGAAGTGCAGCGCGCAGATCGCCAAGACCAGGAGAAGAGTGCCGGCAAGGATGCGCTTGACGCCGTGAAGGCCGCGAAAGGCTAGGAAGGAAAATGAGGCAAAGCCGACGCCGACGGCAACGGCAGCAACGACGCGCGGCATGCTGTAGGAGAGTTCTGCGGACGCTTCGATGGCCTGCATGCCGGTGAAATGCATGGCGGCTATGCCCAGCGCCATCAGCACACCGCCAACGGTGAACGAGGCCGCGTTATCCCACTCGAACGCAACAGCAATGGCAAGCCACGAACCGGCGATCGCGAAAACGACAGACAGCACGGTCAGTGAAAGACCATAGGTGATGGGCAGGCTGCCCTCATATGCCAGCATCGCGATAAAATGCGTCGCCCATATGCCGACGCCGCTGGCAAAAGCTGCGGCGGTGATCCAATATCGACGCTGGTGCGACCGGCACTCCTGCGCGCGTGCAAAGAGAAGCATGGTGGCAAGGCTGCCGATCAGGCAAATAATCGCCGCGACAAGAATCAACCGGATGTCGTGTTCGTCACGAATGCATGCAATCACTGAAAACATTTTTAGTCTCCAGAATACTCTTCTGGATTGAGGTTATTTCTAATACTCTAAAAAACTTGTAAACTACATACGCAACTAATCACATAAACATTCCCCCCGATCCGAAGACGCAAGCTACGGTAAATTTTCGGTTTTAACGCCTCGAAACCGACAGGGCTTTGGTCTATCGTCCCTCCAAATCTCATGTAAGGAGTCGGACATGACCGATCTATCGCCCGTTCTCGATCGCGCCGATCAGAACCTTCCCTCCAGCCTCGACAAGCTCTTCGAATTGCTGCGCATCAAGTCCATTTCCACGGATCCGGACTTCAAGGCGGAATGCCGCAAGGCGGCGGAATGGCTGGTCGGCTACCTGAATTCGCTGGGCTTCACCGCTTCGGTGCGCGACACGCCCGGCCATCCGATGGTGGTGGCTCACCACGATGCCGGCAGCGCCAACGCTCCGCATGTACTTTTCTATGGTCACTACGACGTGCAGCCGGTCGACCCGATCGAATTGTGGGAAAGCGATCCCTTCGCGCCCGAGATCAAGGACATGGGCAATGGCCGCAAGATCCTGACCGGTCGCGGTACCTCCGACGACAAGGGTCAGCTGATGACCTTCGTCGAAGCGGTGCGCGCCTATAAGGAAACCAGGGGCGCGCTGCCCGTGAGCATCACCATCCTGTTCGAAGGTGAGGAAGAATCCGGCTCGCCTTCGCTGAAGCCCTTCCTCGAAGCCAATGCCGCCGAACTGAAGGCGGATTTCGCCCTGGTTTGCGATACCGGCATGTGGGACGGCGATACGCCGGCGATTTCGGCCGGCCTGCGCGGCCTTGTGGGCGAGGAAATCGTCGTCACGGCTGCCGACCGCGACCTGCATTCGGGCCTCTTCGGCGGCGCTGCCGCCAATCCGATCCATATCCTCACCGATATCCTCGCCGGCCTGCATGACGAGACGGGGCGCATCATGCTTCCCGGCTTCTATGAAGGCGTCGAGGAAACACCCGCCAATATCAAGGCCTCGTGGGAGAAGCTCGGCATGACGGCCGAGAAATTCCTCGGCGAAGTCGGCCTGTCGATCCCCTCGGGCGAGAAGGGCCGCTCGGTGATGGAACTCACCTGGGCGCGACCGACGGCGGAAGTGAACGGCATCTGGGGCGGCTATACCGGCGCTGGCTTCAAGACGGTGATTGCGGCCAAAGCATCGGCGAAGGTTTCCTTCCGGCTCGTCGGCCAGCAGAACCCGGCGGCCATCCGCGAAAGCTTCCGCGCCTATGTGCGTTCCAAGATACCGGCGGATTGCTCGGTGGAATTCCATGAGCATGGCGGTTCGGCGGCAATCCAACTCTCCTATGATTCGCCTGTGCTGACTAAAGCGAAGACGGCGCTTTCCAGCGAGTGGCCGCAGCCTGCCCTCATCATCGGCATGGGCGGCTCGATCCCGATCGTCGGCGACTTCCAGAAGATGCTGGGCATGGAATCGCTGCTCGTCGGCTTCGGCCTCTCCGACGACCGCATCCATTCGCCGAACGAAAAGTACGAGCTGCGCTCCTACCACAAGGGCATTCGCTCCTGGATCCGCATCCTCGACGCGCTCGCAGTCTAAACGATCGGCCGGGACGCGTGCCTCTTTGCGCGTCCCGTCCTCACTCCCGCCTCGATGACGTTTAAGCTGTCATCCGGACCGAGCGACGGCAGGCCTGCTCTCGCGTCTTTTGGCCACGATCGATGAGATAGAACATGGGAATCTGGATCGATACCGACATGGGGTTCGATGACATCGCCGCCATCCTGGTTGTCGCGCATTCGAAGCTTACTATCGACGGTGTTTCGCTGGTAAGCGGCAACGCTCCGCTATCGCATGTCCAAGCCAATGCGGCGAGTGCCGCCGCCGTCTTCGGCTGGTCTTTTCCCATTCACACCGGCCGCGAATTGCCGGTGCTCTGCAAGCTGGAGACGGCGCAAAGCATTCTCGGCCAGACCGGCATTCCGACAACGGGCCGGAGCCTGCCGCCCGCCAATCCGTTGCCGTTGAGCAATGCCTTTACCGCACTCTGCGATTGGCTTGCCGATGGCGCGGGACCGAAACGCATCCTCGCGCTCGGTCCGCTGACCAATATCGCCGCCCTCGCGCTCGCCCGCCCGGAACTGGCCGCCCAGATCGATGAGCTGACCTGGATGGGCGGCGGCGTCACTTCGGGCAATCACACTGCCTCTGCAGAGTTCAACGCCTTCGCCGACCCAGAGGCGCTGGCAATCGTGCTGGCACATGGCCTGCCGCTCAGGATGATCGACCTCGACATCTGCCGGAAGGTGCTGGCCTGGCCCGAGGATGTAGCCCGCCTGCGCAAAACATCAGGCGAAAAGGCGCAGCTGCTTGCCGATCTTCTCGAAGGTTACGTCAACATCGCCATCAGCCGCGGCCGGCCGGCCATGGCCGTGTACGATCCGACGGCGGCGGCCATTTTCGTCGCGCCCGAGATAGCAACGCTTCGCCACGCACGGATCGAAGCCGAATTGCACGGGCAGCACACGCGCGGGCGCACCGTCGTCGAGACGCGCGCCTCGCATGGTGCCTTCAACGCCCATTTCGCGGCCGAAATCGATGCCGACAGGGCGCGTTCCATCATATTCGATGCCCTGCAGCGAGAGGCCGGCCGATGACCCGAGATTTTTCCGGCGAGCCTGCCGATCTCAACACGCCCGACCTGCGGGCACGCGCAGTCGCCGCCGCCCGAGGCGATGCGCCCTTTGACTTGCTGATCGCAGGCGGCCTCATTGTCGATATCGTGACCGGCCGGATCCGCGCCGCCGATATCGGCATTGTCGGTCCGCTGATCGCCAGCGTGCATGCGTCGGGCAGCCGCGTGGATGCGGCGCGGACGATCGACGCAGCCGGATGCTTTCTTTCGCCCGGCCTGATCGACACGCATATGCACATCGAAAGTTCGATGGTGACGCCGGCTGTTTACGCCAAGGCCGTGCTGCCGCGCGGTGTGACGACCATCGTCTGGGATCCGCATGAACTCGGCAATGTCCATGGGCTCGACGGCGTGCGCTGGGCAATCGACGCAAGCCGGCAATTGCCGATCCGCGTGATACCGCTAGCGCCCTCCTGCGTGCCCTCCGCTCCGGGGCTCGAGTTGGCGGGCGCCGATTTCGACGCGACGGCGATGACCGAGATGCTCTCGTGGCCCGAGATCGGCGGTATCGCCGAAGTCATGACAATGCGCGAGGTGATCAACGGCGATCCGCGCGCCATCGGCATCGTCAATGCCGGGCTGCATTCGGGCAAGATGATCTGCGGCCATGCCCGCAGCCTAGAGGGCAGCGACCTCAACGCTTTTATGGCGGCCGGTGTCACCTCGGACCATGAACTGACGTCGGGAGCCGATCTGCTTGCCAAGCTATCGGCAGGATTGACGATCGAGATGCGCGGTTCGCATGATCATCTCATGCCGCAATTCGTCGAGACCATCAACGAACTCGGCTTTCTGCCGCAGACCGTGACGCTCTGCACCGACGACGTGTTTCCCGACGAACTCCAGGACGGCGGCGGCCTTGATGACGTCATGCGCCGCCTCGTGCGCTATGGGCTGAAGCCCGAATGGGCATTGAGAGCCGCGACCCTGAATGGTGCCATGCGGCTTGGCCGAAACGACCTTGGCCTGATTGCGGTCGGGCGCCGTGCCGATATCGTGCTCTTCGAAGATCTTGAGGCCTTCAAGGCCCGGCATGTGATCACCAACGGCGTGCTGGCGGCCGAAGACGGCCGGATTGTCGGCACCATTGCCGGGATCGATCCGCAGCCACTGCGCGATTCGATCAAGCTCGCAGCGCTTAGCGAGAATGATTTCCGCGTGCCCGCAACGGGCGGCCGCGTGCGGCTCGCGACCATCGACCGGCCCCGCTTCACCCAATGGGGTGAGGTCGAGGCTGATGTGGAAGACGGTTTCGTCGTACCGCCGGCCGGAACCATGATGCTGGCCGTCGCCCACCGCCATGGCAAAGCCGATAGCCGGCCACGGATCGGCTTTCTCACCGGTTGGGGCGAATGGCGCGGTGCCTTCTGCACGACGGTATCGCACGACAGCCATAACCTCGCGGTCTTCGGCGGCAATATCAGTGACATGACGCTCGCCGCCAATGCCGTTATCGCGGCCGGCGGCGGCATGGCGGTTGCGCGCGATGGGAAGGTCGAGGCGCTGCTGCCGTTGCCGCTCTCCGGGCTGGTGAGCGATGCCCCGCTTGACGAAATCGCCGATGCCTTCCGCGCTATCCGTGGCGCAATCGACGGTATCGTCGACTGGAGCCCGCCCTACCTCGTCTTCAAGGCCTGCTTTGGCGCGACGCTTGCCTGCAATGCCGGACCGCACCAGACGGATCGCGGGATCGCTGATGTCGCGACGGGGCGGGTGTTGGAGACGCCGGTGCTTGGGGTGATTTAGGCTTCCTTATCCAGTATCAACTATGCGTTTGCGGAGAGTGTGCACCCCCCTCTGTCACTTCGTGACATCTCCCCCACAAGGGGGGAGATCGTTGGGAGTTTGCGGCTCGTTACCCGTTAGGCAATAGGCTGCATTTTCAACGGATTCGATATTCGATTGAGGTAAAGAGTGCCTGCGAGTTACCAATCTCCCCCTTGTGGGGGAGATGTCACGATAGTGACAGAGGGGGGTATCAGACCCTCGGCATAGTGAGGATTACTCCCCTTCCCCCAACTCCTGCCGCACCAGCGTCGCCCAAAACGCCACGCCGGAGGCAATCGCATCGTCGCTGAAGTCATAGGCCGTGTTGTGATGCAGCGCGCCATCGACGGCGGGGCCGTTGCCAAGCCAGACGTAGCAGCCCGGCGCTTTCTGGCCGAAAAAGGCGAAATCGTCGCCGGCGGTCGAGGGTGGAAAGCGGGTCAGCACCTTCTCACCGAAGACGGTGGTGGCAGCTTTCAGCGCCCGCGCAGTGGCATCGGTATCGTTGACGACGGGCGGAATGCGCCGCTCGAACTGATAATCGACCGCAATGCCGTACATGGCGGCCGTACCATGCGCCAGACGTCCGATCTCCTGTTCGAGCTGATCGCGAACCTCCGGCGTATAGGCGCGCGCCGTACCGCCGATGTCGACAGTGTCGGGAATGACGTTTAGCGCATTGGGATCGCCGGCCTGCAGTGAACAGGCGCTGACGACAGCCGGCTGCAGCGGATCGACAACACGGCCGACAATGGTCTGTAGCGAAGACAGGAAGGTCGCGGCGGCCGTGATCGGATCCTTGCCGAGATGCGGCTTGGCACCATGAGTGCCGGTGCCGCGAAAAGTGATGCGCCAGCTATCCGAAGACGCAAGCTGCGGCCCCTCGACAACAGCCATCTCGTCGACGTCGAGACCGGGCATATTATGCAGGCCGTAGACGGCGTCGCAGGGGAAAAGATCGAACAGGCCCTCCTCCACCATGCGTTTGGCGCCGCCGCGTCCTTCCTCGGCCGGTTGGAAGATGAAATGCACCGTACCGGAAAATCCGCGCTTGGCGGCGAGATGGCGGGCAGCACCGATAAGCATGGTCGTGTGGCCGTCATGGCCGCACGCGTGCATCTTGCCGGGAATGGTTGACTTGTAGGGACGATTGGCCTTTTCCGGCATGGCCAGCGCGTCCATGTCGGCGCGAAGGCCGATGCGGCGGGTGCCGTTGCCGATCTGCAATGTACCGACGACACCGGTCTTGCCGAGGCCGCGATGCACCGTCAGACCTGCCTCCTCCAGCAGAGTGGCGACGATGCCGCTGGTGCGTTCCTCCTCGAAGCCGAGCTCCGGGTGGGCGTGAAGATTATGACGAAGCGACGTCAGGAAAGGGAGATCCTGGGCGATCTCATCGAACAGAGACATGGGCGTTCCTTCGGCACCGGGCGCAATTGCGAAAAGCGATCACGCCTTTCTTTCGCAAAGGCACGGCAGTTTCAACGGGAAAGAACTTATTTGCCCGAGGGATCGAAGACGTGTGCCTTGCCGATCACGCTGACATGAACGGCAGCGCCGACATCTGGCAGATCGACGCTGGAACTCTTGATCGTCAGCGGCGCCAAACCGGATGCCTCGGCAAGCGCCAGCGTGACCGTGCAGACGGCACCACCGAATTCGACGTCCAGAACTTTGCCGGCACATAGGGATGCGGAATCCGCCTCGGCAATCGCGCTGAAGCGAAGCTGCTCGGGGCGCAGCATGATCTCTCCAGACCCGCTTCGGCCATTCGTATGGGTCGCGATGCGGCCAAGCGCGCAATCGGCAAAACCATCGCTCAATTCCGCCGGCAGCAGGATGGCATCGCCCAGGAACGTCGCTGTCTCGCGGTCGCACGGAGATAGATAGAGAGCCTGCGGCGTTCCGGCCTGCACCAATTTGCCCTCCCGCAGCACCGCGACCTGATCGGCAAAGGACAGCGCCTCTCCCTGATCGTGGGTCACGAGCACAGTGGTAATGCCGGCATTCTGCAGCACACGGGCGACGGCCTTGCGCATGTTCTCCCGCAGGCCGGTGTCGAGTGCGGAAAAGGGTTCGTCAAGCAGCATCAGCCTCGGCTTGCGGCCAAGGGCGCGCGCCAGCGCCACACGCTGCTGCTGGCCGCCGGAAAGCTGATGCGGGCGGCGGGCGAGCATGCCGCGATCGAGCTCCACCATGTCGATGAGGGCATTGATCTGCTCGGCGCGATCCGCCTGACCGCGCTCCATGCCGAAGCTGATATTCTCGGCGACGCTCAGATGCGGAAACAGCGCGCCATCCTGCGAGACGATGCCGATGCCGCGGCGATGCGCCGGGACAATGGCCGGACCGTCCGCCAGTGTCTGGCCCTCCAGCGTCACCTGACCCTCATCCGGTATCTCGAAGCCGGCGATGATGCGCAGCAGCGTCGTCTTGCCGGAACCCGAGGGGCCGACAATGGCCGTGCGGCTGCCCGCGGCCACGGTGAGATCGATGCTGTCGAGCGCGTGCACCGGGCCGTAACGCTTGCTGATGTTCTTGATCGCCAGAAAGGTCATTGCCCGGCCGTTCGCTTGGATTGCACATAAAGAAGAAGGGTGAGCGGCAGCGACAGCACGACCATCATGAAGGCGTAGGGCGCGGCGGAAACATAGTCGATTTCGCTCGTCAGTGCCCAGAATTTCGTCGCCAGCGTTTCCGTGCCGTTGGGCGACAGCATCAGCGTCGCCGTCAGCTCGTTGGTGATGCCGAGCGCGACCAGCGCGACGCTAGCGGCAAAGCCGGGTGCGGCAAGGCGCATGGTGACCTGACGCACGGCCTGGGCCGGCGTGCGGCCGAGCGCCATGGCTGCGCGCTCGAGCTCAACCGGCGCCTGGGCGATGCTGGCGCGCAGGCCGACCATGGCGCGTGGCAGGAACAGCAGGACATAGGCGAGCAGGAGCGTGGCAAATGTCTGGTAGAGCGGCAAGATCAGCCGGACGGTGATCGAGACCAGGGCCAGGGCGACGACCACGCCCGGCAGCGAGCCGACATAATAATGGCAGGCTTCGAGGATGCGCTGCAGCCGGCCCGGCGCGCGCACGGACAGCCAGGCCATGGGGACAGCTGCTATCGTCGTCAGCAGACCGCCGGCAACCGCCAGGCCGATGGTTTGCAGCAGAGCCCAGCCGACGGTATCGATCCGCCAGATGCCGATGCCGCCAAGATAGAGCCAGCGCGCCAGGGTGACGAAGGGGACGCCGAGCGTGAGCACGGCGGTCACGACAGGCAGAGCGATAGCGGGAGCCACGAACCAGCCGAGGCGGCGGCGATCTGCCGGGCGCGCGGCGCCAGAGCCAACGCGGGCATAGCGCTCATTACCGCGCACCAATACCTCGATGCCGAGCAGCAGCAGGCAGCAGAAGACGAGGACGCCGCCGAGCATATTGGCGGCAGGGCTGTTATAGGCCGACTGAAACTGATCGACGATCGCGGTCGAGAAAGTGTCGAAGCGGATCATCACGTAGAGGCCGTATTCGGCCAGGAGATGAAGGCCGATCAGCAGCGAGCCGCCGCAGATGGCAAGGCGGAGCTGCGGCAGTATCGCTCTGAAGAAGACGCGCCAGGGGCCGAGGCCGAGCGAAGCGGCAGCATCTTCGATCGCCGGGTCTAGCCGGCGCAGGGTCGCGGCGACGGGCAAATAGAGGAAGGGGAAATAGGCTAGCACCGATACCAGCACGCCGCTCCACAAGCCTCGCATGCTCGGCACGAGGCTGACCCAGGCATAGCTGTGCACGAAGGCGGGCACCGCAAGCGGCGCAACGGCCAACCAGGACCAGATGCGGGCACCGGGAAGATCGGTGCGCTCCGTCAGCCAGGCGAGCGTTACCGCCAGCAGGATGGAGAGCGGGATAGTGCAGACTTCAAGCAGGACGGTATTGACGAGCAGCTCGCCGACGCGATTGCGGAAAACAAGGGCGACCACTTCTGCCCAGCCGGTATCAATCGAGATCCAGATGATGAAGCCGAGCGGCACCAGGCTCAGAAGGGCGACGACGGAAGCGAAGGCGACAACGGAGGCATGCCGAATGCGGTTGCGGGGAGCAGCCGTCAACTGGGGCATTCGCATGGCGGCGGCCTCAGCGGCCGGCGCGGCATATGTGTTCTTCTGCAGCAAGTCCAAGCTGCCTTTCACGCCCTGAAATAGGAAGGCAACCGCCGTTGAAAGGCGATTGCCCGATGGTCAGCCTAAAAGGCCATTCGCATGCCCCTAGCAGGGCATGCGACAGTGATGCAAGTGCAGAGCCCGGGATCAAGGCGCAAGCCTTTCCGAAAACGGCTCAAACGCGTTTCCGTCCGGGCCTTCAGCTTAGATAAGGCCGGCTTCGGTCATAAGATCGGTTACCTTCTTGCTGTTCAGCTTGGAAGGCTCGACCTTTGGTGCCTGCAGGTCCTTGATCGGCACCAGCTTCGGATTGGATGCGTCGCCGGTGCCGACGGCATATTCATAGGAGTCGCCGTCGCGCAGAACGGCCTGACCGCTCTTGCCGGTGATCCACTTGAGGAATGCCTGAGCTTCCTTCTGGTGCTGGCTGGAGGCCAGAACCGCACCGCCGGAGATGCTGACGAATGCGCCCGGATCCTGGTTCTTGAAATAGTGCAGAAGAACGTTCTTGCTGTTCTCGCCGGTCTTGGCCTGATCGCCGAACCAGTAATAGTGGTAGATCACCGCGCCTTCGATCTCGCCCGCATTGACAGCCTTCATGGCAACGCTGTTGCCCTTGTAGAAGCTGGCATTTGTCTTCATTGCCTTCAGCCAGGAACGGGTGGCGTCTTCGCCCTTCAGCTCCAGAAACGCGCTGACGATCGCCTGGAAATCGGCGCCGGCCGGCGAAGCACCCCAACGGCCCTTCCACTTCGGATCGGCCAGATCGAGCAGCGACTTCGGCAGATCAGCTTCCTTCAACTTAGTCTTGTCATAGGCGAAGACCGTCGAGCGGGCGGCAACGCCGACCCAGTTGCCATCGGCCGACTTGAAGGTGCCCGGCACCTGCGCGAGCGTCGCGGCATCGACCGGAGCGAAAAGCTTGTTCGAATCGACCAGCGTCATGCCGGGTGAATTCTCGGTCAGATAAACGTCTGCGGGGGAAGCAGCGCCTTCCTGAATGATCTGGTTGGCGAACTGCATGTCGCTACCATTGCGGATCGTGACCTTGATGCCGGTTTCCTTGGTGAAGCCATCCGCCCATGCCTGCGTCAGCGTCTCGTGCTGGGCATTGTAGACCACGATCCCTTCGGATTCGGCGGCGTTCGCGATCATTGGAGCAACGGCAAGACCTGCCGCCAGTGCCAGCATGCTGGTGAGATGAGAAAAGGAAAAAGCCATAGGTCCTCTCGCTTGAAAGTCGCTACCCCCGGCAGCGATGCGATAGCGTATATTTTTCCTGACCGTTTTTTTCAAGTTTACGCTCAGTCCCTGCTTATCACAAAAGTTTGAGAATGGAGTCAAGATTTAACCGTCACGCCTTTTGCGGGCCGAAGCCGGGCGCAGCTGGCGTGCCCGAGCGGGCGGCTGCGGTCCGGTCATGATGTTGGTGGGATTGCCGAATGTGGTGGCTGGACCGCTGATCGCCTGGCTCATTCACGCATCCGACTTGAATGAAAAAGGGCCGCGGCGTTCACACGCTACGGCCCTTTGCCAATCCGAAAATCGGGATCAGGTGTCCTTCGTCTCCAGCGTCTTGCTGAAGAAGATCGCGACCAGCGTGCAGACGACGCCCGACAGCAGATAGAGGCTGGTATAGACGAGGCCGAACTGGCTGGAGAGGCTCAACGCCACGAAGGGCGCAAAGCCGGCACCGATGAGCCAGGACAGATCCGAGGTCAGGGCCGAGCCGCTGTAACGATAGTTGCGGCTGAAGCGCGAGGCACTGGCACCTGCCGCCTGGCCGAAGGAGAGGCCGAGCAGCGTGAAGCCGAGGACGACATAGATATGACGGCCAGTCACTCCGCCATCGAGCAGCCACGGCGCGATGAAGGCAAAGCAGGCGATCAGCACCGCGCCGAGGGCGAGCTGATTGCGGCGACCGATCCGGTCGGCAATGAGACCGGAACAGATGATGGCGACAATGCCACAGATGGCGCCGACGAATTCCATCAGAAGGAACGAGCCGGGAGTCTGCTCGCTGTACAGCGTCACCCAGCTCAGCGGGAAGACGGTGACCAGATGGAAGGTTGCAAAGCTTGCAAGCGGCACGAAGGCACCGATCAGCACGTCGCGACCATGGACACGCAGCAGTTCGGTCATCTTGACCGGCTCCAGCTCGTGGCGTTCCAGCAGCGCACCGAATTCCGGCGTGGCGACAAGGCGAAGCCGGGCGAACAGCGCCACGACGTTGACCATGAAGGCGCAGAAGAACGGATAGCGCCAGCCCCAATCAAGGAAGTCGGCTGTCGTCAGGCTCGTGGCGAAATAGGCAAACAGTGCGCTTGCGAGCATGAAGCCGATCGGCGCGCCGAGCTGCGGGATCATCGCATACCAGCCACGATGGTTCGTCGGAGCATTGAGAGCGAGAAGCGAAGCCAGGCCGTCCCAGGCGCCGCCGAGCGCAAGGCCCTGACCTATGCGGAAGAGCGCGAGCAGGATGATCGCATAGGCGCCGACCTCAGAATAACCCGGCAGGAAGCTCATCGCGGCCGTCGAGCCGCCAAGCAGGAACAGCGCTATGGTGAGCTTGACGCCACGCCCATATCGACGATCGATCGCCATGAAGATGAACGAACCGATCGGCCGGGCGACGAAGGCGAGTGCAAACACGAGGAAGGAAAGCAGCGTGCCGTGCAGCGGGTCCGCGAAAGGAAACATCAATTTCGGGAAAACCAGCACCGATGCGATGGCATAGGTGAAGAAATCGAAAAATTCGGAGGTGCGACCGATGATCACGCCGATGGCGATGTTGCCGGGAGCGACAGAGCCGCCAGCATGCATGCTGCGAGCATCACTTTCGAGTGTTGAAGATGTGGGGTTTAAAGTTTCATGTGTCACGCTGACCATGTATGGGAGCCTCCCTCTCCAAGCGCGAATTCCTCCACGAATTCACGCATAATCAAAATGTTTATCAAACGTGCGAACATATCAAGTGTCGCGCATGAAATAATTCGCAAATTAGCCATCAAACCCGCCCTTATCCGGCTTTGTCGCCCTGTCATCTGAATATGGGAAAAGGCGACCGATGGTTATTTGTTCCGATCCAGGTATATTAGCCACGACAAAAGCGAATGATCGATGGAAAACCTTCTGGATTTCAGCAGGTTTTCCCGATAGGTGGGACCGCATTCCATACCGCATTGCACTCGCACTTGCTGCGGTGCGACGAAACACCTCATATCGTTCATGACCGCCGTCCTTTAGTCGCGGTAGGGTCGAAACAAAAAGAGCTTTAAGACGTGCTAAGACTAGCGAAGATTTTCAGCCGTTTATCCGTCATCCCACTGTTTTTGCTGCTCTCCGGTTGCAATTTCGTTGTGATGGCTCCCTCCGGCGATATCGCCATGCAGCAGCGAGACCTGATCATTATCTCGGTCGTGCTGATGCTGATCATTATCATCCCCGTGATCTTCCTGACGCTGTATTTTGCCTGGAAATACCGGCAGTCCAACACGCAGGCGACCTACGAGCCGGAGTGGCATCATTCGACACGTCTGGAGCTGGTCATCTGGTCCGCTCCGCTTGCCATCATCATCGCGCTCGGCGCGGTGACCTGGATCAGCACCCATCAGCTCGACCCCTACCGTCCGCTCGACCGGATCGCAGCCGACAAGCCGCTCAGCGCCGACGTCAAGCCGCTGACCGTCGAAGTGGTCGCACTCGACTGGAAATGGCTCTTCTTCTATCCGGATTACGGCATCGCCACCGTCAACGAGATGGCTGCCCCGGTCGACCGGCCGATCAACTTTAAGATCACGGCTTCGGCGGTCATGAACTCCTTCTTCGTGCCGGCACTGGCCGGCCAGATCTACGCCATGCCGGGCATGGAGACGAAGCTGCACGCCGTCATCAATCATCCCGGCGAATTCCAGGGCCTGTCCGCCAACTACAGCGGCGCCGGCTTCTCGAACATGCGCTTCAAGTTCCATGGCCTCAATCAGGCTGATTTCGATCAGTGGGTCCAGAAGGCCAAGAGCCAGGGCACCGCACTTGGCCGCCCCGAATATCTGGCGCTTGCCAAGCCGAGCGAACGCAACCCGGTACAGTACTTCAATGCCGTCGACGATGGTCTCTACAATGCCATCCTCAACATGTGCGCCGACCCGAGCAAGATGTGCATGAGCGAAATGATGCATATCGACGCCAAGGGTGGCGGCGGCAAGGAAAGCCAGGAAAACCGCGAGCGTCTGATCTACGACAACCGCGATGGCAGCCCGCTCCACGCCACGCCTGTCAAGGCCGATGGCGGCGCCGACCATTCCATGCAGCACGGAGACAACTCGATGCAGGGCATGTCCATGCAAGGCATGGATATGGGCAACGGCTCTTCTTCCGATTCGTCGACCGGTTCGGCGCAGCACCAGGGTCATTGATCCGGTGCGCTTAGTAACAAGACATTTATAAGGACAGAGGCAATCCATGTTTTCCAACCCGGACCTCTATAAATTCATCTTCGGCCGGCTGACGCTCGACTCGATCCCGTACCACGAGCCGATCCTCGTCGTGACCTTCATCGGCGTCGCGATCGGCGGCATCGCCCTTCTCGGCCTGCTGACCTATTTCCGCCTCTGGGGCTATCTCTGGACAGAATGGTTCACCAGCATCGATCACAAGAAGATCGGCATCATGTATGTCGTGCTGGCGCTCATCATGCTGCTGCGCGGCTTTTCCGACGCGTTGCTGATGCGCATGCAGCAGGCATTTGCCTTCAACGGTTCTGAAGGCTTCCTGCCACCGCATCACTACGACCAGATCTTCACCGCCCACGGCGTCATCATGATCTTCTTCGTGGCGATGCCCTTCGTCACCGGTCTGATGAACCTGGTCGTGCCGCTGCAGATCGGCGCCCGCGACGTGTCCTTCCCCTTCCTGAACAATTTTTCGTTCTGGATGACGACGGCAGGCGCGATCGTGATCATGATCTCGCTCTTCATCGGCGAATTCGCGAAGACCGGCTGGCTGGCCTATCCGCCGCTCTCCGGCATCGCCTACAGCCCCGATGTCGGCGTCGATTATTACATCTGGGGCCTGCAAGTCGCGGGTATCGGAACGACGCTCTCGGGCATCAACCTGGTCGCCACCATCGTCAAGATGCGCGCGCCGGGCATGACCTTCATGAAGATGCCGGTGTTCACCTGGACGTCGCTCTGCACCAACATCCTGATCGTTGCGTCCTTCCCGATCCTGACCGCAACGCTCGCACTGCTCACCCTCGATCGCTACGCCGGCACGAACTTCTTCACGAACGACCTCGGCGGCAACCCGATGATGTATGTCAACCTCATCTGGATCTGGGGCCACCCGGAAGTCTACATCCTGATCCTGCCGGCCTTCGGCGTGTTCTCGGAAGTGGTCGCCACCTTCAGCGGCAAGCGTCTCTTCGGTTACGCCTCGATGGTTTACGCCACCTGCGTGATCATGATCCTCTCCTACCTCGTCTGGCTGCACCACTTCTTCACGATGGGCTCGGGCGCCAGCGTCAATTCCTTCTTCGGCATCACCACGATGATCATCTCGATCCCGACAGGAGCGAAGCTGTTCAACTGGCTGTTCACGATGTATCACGGCCGCATCCGCTACGAAGTACCGATGCTGTGGACCGTCGGCTTCATGGTGACCTTCACCATCGGCGGCATGACCGGCGTCATGCTGGCAATTCCGCCGGCCGACTTCGTGCTGCACAACTCGCTTTTCCTGATCGCCCACTTCCATAACGTGATCATCGGCGGCGTGCTCTTCGGCATGTTTGCAGGCGTCAACTACTGGTTCCCGAAGGCCTTCGGCTTCAAGCTCGATCCTTTCTGGGGCAAGATGAGCTTCTGGTTCTGGCAGATCGGCTTCTGGTTCGCCTTCATGCCGCTCTATATCCTCGGCCTGATGGGCGTTACCCGCCGCGTCAGCCAGTTCGACGATCCGTCTCTGCAGATCTGGTTCATCATCGCCGCCTTCGGCGCCGGCCTGATCGCCATCGGCATCGCCTGCTTCCTCATCCAGATCGCCGTCAGCTTCATGAAGCGCGAAGAGCTTCGCGACCACACGGGCGACCCCTGGAACGGCCGTACGCTGGAATGGTCGACCTCGTCACCGCCGCCGGCCTACAACTTCGCCTTCACGCCGATCGTCTACGATCACGATGCCTGGTATGACATGAAGGCTCGTGGCTATGTCCGGCCGACCGAAGGCTTCATCCCGATCCACATGCCGAAGAATACCGGCACGGGCGTCATCCTCGGCGCTCTCTCGATCGCCTTCGCATTCGGGATGATCTGGTACATCTGGTGGCTTGCCGCCATCACCTTCGTCGCGATGCTTGTCATTACGATCGGCCATACCTTCAACTACAAGCGCGACTACCACATTCCCGCCGAGGAGGTGGTGAAGACCGAGAACGAGCGTACGAAGCAGCTCGCAGGACAGGTGTAAGACCTATGACGACCCACACTGCAAAGGCTCCCATGGACGGCGAAACACCCGCTTTCTATCTGACGGAGGAACATCATCCGGAAGGCAGCACCATGCTGGGCTTCTGGATCTACATCATGAGCGACTGCCTGATCTTCGCAGTCCTCTTCGCCACCTATGCCGTACTCGGCCATAACTACGCGGCCGGCCCTTCCCCGGCCGACCTATTCGAGCTGCCGCTGGTCGCCGTCAACACGGCGATGCTGCTTCTTTCCTCCATCACCTATGGCTTCGCCATGCTGGCGATGGAGAAGGATAACAAGTCGGGCACGCTGATGTGGCTGACGATTACCGGCATCTTCGGCGCCATCTTCATCTTCTTCGAACTCTATGAGTTCTATCACCTGATCCTCGACGGCGCCGGTCCGCAGCGCAGCGCGTTCCTCTCGGCCTTCTTCACGCTGGTCGGCACGCACGGTCTGCACGTCACCGTCGGTATCGTCTGGCTGATCACGCTGATGACGCAGGTTGGCCGCTATGGCCTCATCGCGGAAAACAAGCGCCGCCTGATGTGCCTTTCGATGTTCTGGCACTTCCTCGACGTCGTCTGGATCGGCGTGTTTTCCCTCGTCTACCTCATGGGAGTTCTCGGATGAGCTCGAACGCAAACCATTCGCATTCCGGCGACGCCCACGGCCATGACCACCACCATGGCGGCCATGAGGCTTCTCACGGCACCTACAAGAGCTACATGACGGGGTTCATTCTCTCCGTCATCCTGACCGCCATTCCCTTCTGGCTGGTCATGGGCAAGGTGTTCTCCGATCCGGCCATCACCGGCGCGATCGTCATGATCCTCGGTGCGATCCAGATCGTCGTCCACATGATCTACTTCCTGCACATGAATACCCGCTCGGAAGGCGGCTGGAACATGATGGCGCTGATCTTCACCATCGTGCTCGTCATCATCGCGCTTTCCGGCTCGCTCTGGGTCATGCATCATCTCAATGCGAACATGATGCCCATGTCGCCCGATATGATGCGCAACATGCCATAAGATCGAGCGGTGGGCCTTTCAGCGAAGGCCCACCCTCTTGCCGGCGATGATATCGACCGGATGCTGCGCTAAATGTTTTCGGGAATGCCCGAGATCGCAGCCGATTTTTCCAGACAACGCATGATCTTCCGCGAAGGCTATTTCCCACCTCCCGAAATCATGCGGCAGCGCGTCCCCGGAGACCTGCGCCATGACCGACATTTCCTCGAAGACATCTATCGGCAAATCACGCTCGATGCTTGGCCTTGCCATCTGGCTGGCGCTGCTTCTGCTCCTGACCGTTCTTCTCATCGGACTTGGCACCTGGCAGGTGCAACGGCTGCATTGGAAGCTGGATCTGATCGCCAAAGTCGATTCCCGTGTGCATGCGCCGGCGGTTGCGGCACCTGGCCCGGCGCAATGGGCTGCTATCAATGCCGAAAATTCCGAATACAAGCACGTGCAGGCAAAGGGCACTTTCCTCAATGACAAGGAAACGCAGGTCTATGCCTCGACCGAACTTGGCCCCGGTTATTGGGTGCTGACGCCCTTGAAGCAGGCTGACGGGACGACCGTCATCATCAATCGCGGCTTCGTTGCCACCGATAAACGCCAGCCGACGACGCGACCTGAAGGCCAGATCGGCGGCGAGACGACGGTGACCGGCCTACTGCGCATCAACGAGCCCAAGGGCACATTGATGCGTTCCAACGTGCCTGCGGAAGAACGCTGGTATTCACGGGATGTCACGGCAATCGCCGATGTCCGCGGCCTGCAGAATGTCGCGCCCTACTTCATCGACGCCGACGACACGAAAAATCCAGGCGGCCTGCCGGTGGGCGGGCTGACGCAGATCGTCTTCCACAACAGCCATTTGGTCTACGCCATCACCTGGTACGGGCTGGCGGCCATGACGCTCGGCCTTGCAGTATTCCTTGTCTATTTCGAGCGGCGGCGGGCAATTGCGGTCGACTGACCCGTGCATGTTTTTGTTTTGCCGCAATTCCGCACGGAAAACCGCTTCGCACTTTTCCTGGACTTGCTCTATCGAATCATCTTCGGAAATCGGAGCTGCCAGCGCCGGCCATCGCTCGTCATCTCGACAAGGCCGAATGGCTCAACGTCGATCGTCCAGAATGCCGTGGGCGGCGCCTGCAGCACATGCAGCACGGCAGCGCGGATAACGCTCGCATGGGTGACGACGACGGTATGACCGGCATCGTGAAGATGATGTCCCATCCATTCGCCGATGCGCAGCATGACTGACGATAGCGATTCGCCGCCATGCGGCGCTGCGTCCAAATCAGTCATCCATAGTTCCAGGGATTGCGGGTCGCTTGCGTGAAGCTCGGCAAGCGACTTTCCACTCCAGTCGCCATAGTCACACTCGCGCAAGGCGGCATCCAGGATGGCGTCAGAGCCAAGGATGGCAGCCGTCTGGCGCGCGCGCAGTGCCGGGCTCGTCCACATCCGATCAATCGTTCCAAGCTTGGCCAATCCGGTCCGCTGCGCCGCCTTATCCTCCAGCGGCTCATCGTCCGGGAAGCAGCCTTTCCGATTGGCCTCGGTCGGACCATGGCAAATCCAGCTCAAACGCGCCTTCATGACAGCCGATATCTCCATTGATTGTCGCGATTTCGCATCACGATGGCGGTTGATTGACAACCATATTTGCCGACAGTTATAAACTTGCACTTGCGGGTGTGGAAGCCGGTGTAATCCCGGCGCGGTCGCGCCACTGTAATCGACGGGCGGATACCGCCCCCAGAGAGCCAGACCCTTCCCGCAAAACCCTTCCGCAAATGGAACGCGCTTTTCTTCTAGAGGGAAATACAATGTCCGATACCGCTTTCGCCCCTACCGCGATCCCGCAGCCGATCCCGCTCGGCCAAATCCTGCCCTGGGCTATTTTTGCCGGCCTGCTGATGCTGCTCGCGATCTATTTCGTCGGCGCAGAAGAAGGCGCGGCCTCGCTGATTTCAGGCATGTATGTGCATGAATTCGTGCATGACGGCCGCCATCTCCTCGGTTTCCCCTGCCACTAAGGGATCAGGCACATGGTTGGACGTCTTTTGCTCCGCGGCATGATCGTGGGGGCGCTCGCTGGTATTCTCGTTTTCGCTTTCGCCCACACCTTCGGCGAACCGCTGGTTGATTGGGCAATCGGCTTTGAAGAAAAAACTGCCCAGGCAGCTGGAGAAGCCGCAGAACCGGAAATCGTCAGCCGCGCCACCCAGGCTGGCTTCGGTCTCTTCACCGGCATCATGGTCTATTCGACGGCGATCGGCGGGTTGTTCGCGCTGGTTTTCTCCTTCGTCTACGGCCGCATCAGCCCCCTCGGCGCACGCGGCACCGCAGTCTTGCTCGCAATCGCCGCTTTCGTGACGATTTCGCTCGTTCCTGATATCAAGTATCCGGCAAATCCGCCGGCAGTCGGCAATCCCGACACGATCGGCGCCAGAACGGAACTGTTCTTCATCATGATCGTCGCCTCGATCGTCGGCATGATCGTTGCCATCGGGCTCGGCCGCCGGCTGGCGGCGCGCTACGGATCATGGAACGGGACGATCATCGGCGGCATCGGCTACATCGTCTTCATCGCGCTGATCCAGTACCTGCTTCCATCTGTCAACGAAGTGCCAGAACAGTTCTCGGCGGTCGTGCTCTGGCGGTTCCGCGTCACCTCGCTTGGCATGCATGTCATCCTGTGGACGACGCTCGCTCTTGGCTTCGGCGCCTGGGCGGAACGCGAGTTGCCGCAGACGCGCTATCGCAGCAACGCGACGCTGCGCCGCGCCTGAAATGGCATATCTATCGCATCCCGCGCACGCCAGCGTGCGCGGGAAACGCCGACTGCGAAGCGGCGTCTTGCTCGCAGTCCTCTGTCTCATGTTCTCGAGCTGGCCGACGCTGGTTTCGGCTCATGGAGGTTCTTCCGGGAGCCAGGCCGGCATCCCGATACCAAGCCTCACACATGGTGAAATGGCCGTGATCGCACCCTATTACGGGCGGATCATTGCGATTGCCGAGGATGTGTCCGATACCGACGAGACCTTTCGCCGACTGCTGAATTTCACGCAGATCCAGCGTGCCTATTGTCTCTGGGGCATGATGCCTGGCAGCGTGAGCGACGAGGAAAGCCCGTTCAACGAATGCTCGCACGCCTATCTCGCCGCCGCCAAGGCGGTGTTGCTGAAGATGCGGACGATGAAAAGCGATGCGGCCCCGGTAGATGATCTCGCTTCAGAGATCGATGCCGCGCTCGTGCGCAACAATCTGTCGCTCGTTCTCTGCCAGTTCAGCAGCGAAAATTTCAATACGGCCGATCTGATCCGGCCAAAGTTAGCCGACATCGTCCGTCATGCCCAAAGTCTCCTGGCACTCCTGTCGGCCCTTCTGGCGATCGGCGCCGGACTATGGCTGACGGCACGGGCTTTGCGGACCGAACCTCGCCCATAAAAAACACCGCCGCTCTACGCGGCGGTGTCTTTCATCTTACCAGTCGCGATGGCGATCACGCCAGCGATCGCTGCGCCAGCCGCCGTCACCACGCCAGCCATCACGATGACCGTGCCAGCCCCACGGCGGCGGTCTATGATATCCTCCACCCCAGCCATAGCGCGGTGGCGGCGGTCCCCATCTGTTCGGGCGGCACTCACCCCAGCGGGTCACATGCCAGCCACGACCGCAGGCATAGTCAACTTTCACAACCGGCACCGCCGCCGTTGTCCCGACAGCGGGTATAGGCATTGCTTCTGCCGAAGATACAGCCAGGCCACCAAGCAAAGCAGCGATGGCAAAAACGGACGATCTCATTTTGGTGGTCCTCTAACCAAGTCCCTTACAAGCCGGATTTAAAGCCCCGCCGCATGAACGCTGGCTGAACCGAAAAAGGCCATTTGGCGGCAGAAACAAGATTGGTTTCGAGACAGCTAACTCGACCAGAAGCTGTCGGCGTCAATCCTTCACGCCCCGATTCTGCCTGCCAGCAAAGGATATTCGACCTCCCTCGCGCGTCACGAGAGTTTCATGAACGAGGCTTACACCAAAGATATCGTTTGCCATAAAGGAGTTTGGGATGGTCGACCTCGCTTCCAACAGTTCAGAGGGTGGCAATACCAATCACCCAATTCACGGGGCCAGCGGCTCGGCAAAATGGTTCTTGCCGCTCTTCGGTGTCGTCGTGCTCGGTGGCCTGGCCTATGTCGGCTATGCGCTCGGCAGCGAACTTGCCGAGGCTGCGGCGGTTCCGTGGATTCTGCTCGGTCTTGCTCTCCTGATCGCGCTGGGTTTTGAATTCGTCAACGGCTTCCACGATACGGCCAACGCCGTGGCAACCGTCATCTACACCCGTTCGCTGCCGGCCGAATTTGCCGTCATCTGGTCCGGCTTCTTCAATTTCCTTGGCGTTCTAACCTCTTCCGGCGCGGTTGCCTTCGGCATCCTGGCGCTCTTGCCGGTCGAACTGATCCTTCAGGTCGGCTCCGGCTCGGGCCTTGCCATGGTGTTCGCCCTTCTGACCGCCGCCATCATATGGAACCTCGGCACCTGGTATCTGGGCCTGCCGGCATCGAGCTCGCATACGCTTGTCGGCTCCATTATCGGTGTCGGTCTCGCCAATCAGTTCCTGGCGCCGGCCGGCTCCGCCACCAGCGGTGTCGACTGGTCGCAGGCAAGCAGCGTCGGCATGTCGCTGCTGCTGTCGCCGATCATCGGTTTCGGCCTCGCAGCCATATTGCTGCTGGTTGCCAAGGTACTGATCCGCAACAAGGCGCTTTATGAGGCTCCGAAAGGCAATGCACCGCCACCGCTGTGGATCCGCTGCCTGTTGATCTTCACCTGCACCGGTGTCAGCTTCGCCCATGGCTCGAACGATGGACAGAAGGGCATGGGCCTTATCATGCTCATCCTCATCGGCCTGGTACCGACCGCCTTCGCGCTGAACCGCACGCCTGACATCAACTATCTCGAGGCTTACAAGGCCGCTTCGACACAGGTCGAGACGGTGCTGGGCAAATATGTGAAGCCCGGCGTCGCCACCCCCGCCGATCCGAAAGCCGCCGTCAGCGACGCGGTGAAGAACAAGAGCTGGACGGATGCCACGACACCGGCACTCCAAGCCTATATTCACGCCACCGGCGTCGAAATCGCCTCGTATCCTTCGGTAGAGAAGCTGCCGAACGGTCTTGTCAGCAACGTTCGCAACGACATCTACCTCATCGGCGAAGCGTTGAAGCTGATCGACAAGCAGAAGCTGTTGCCGATGAGCGCCGACGACCTGAAGGCGGTGACGCAGTATCACGCTGCCGTCGACAACGCGACGAAGTTCATTCCGCTCTGGGTCAAGGTCGCTGTGGCGCTGGCGCTCGGCCTCGGCACCATGGTCGGCTGGAAGCGCATCGTCGTTACCGTCGGCGAAAAGATCGGCAAGACGCATCTGACCTATGGCCAAGGCGCTGCCGCCGAAGTCGTCGCCATGCTGACGATCGGTGCGGCCGACCATCTCGGCTTGCCGGTTTCCACCACCCACGTCCTCTCGTCCGGCGTCGCCGGGACGATGGCGGCAAATGGCTCGGGCCTGCAGTGGTCGACGGTGCGCAACATGCTGATGGCGTGGATATTGACGCTGCCGGCGTCGATAGCGCTCGCTTTTGTGCTGTTCATCATCCTGCGCCAGGTTTTCTGATCGGCATACCGGCTGGATATTCCAGCCTTTGCCTGAAAATATCCCCAAAGCACAATGGCGCCCCTCGCGGGCGCCATTTCCATTGAATATCACGGTTACATGCCGCCGCTCATCGCCGTAACGGCTCTCAGAGTTACCCCGAAATCCTTCGGCACAGCCGCTGCGGCGGTTGCGTCATTCAACCACCGCAACGACCTTCCGAAAGCGCTCTAGCGAGCGATTTCTCTCCTGCTGCCATTGGCGCCCAGGCCGGACAGCTTTGCCAGCTCGGAACGCCGGTTTGCATAATTCTGCGCAACCATCGGGTAGTTGGGGGCCAATCCCCATTTTTGTCGATATTCCTCTGGCGTCAGCCCGTAATGCACACGCAGATGACGCTTCAGCGTTTTGAAGCGTTTGCCGTCTTCGAGGCAAACGATGTAATCGCTCGTTACCGATTTCTTCAAATCCACCGCCGGCACAAGATTGGCCCGCTCGACGGCGGGTGCCGGTGCATCCAACGCATGCAACGCGTCGTGCACGTCCTTGATCAACCTGGGAAGGCTGACGACCGGAATCGCATTGTGACTGACATAGGCCGAAACGATTTTCACACAACCATCGAACAATGAATGCATCTGCGGGGGCGTAGGTTTTTGTCTCTCGCTGAAAGAATCCATGATCTTTTCCCGGATCTCGTAGGTTCCTCGTGCGCCGCCTCGCCCGATCGTATAAAGCGCGACGTCCGTTGCCGAACGTCCCGCCGTTTCAAGTGACGCCATTTTGCTGGCGCCTGATCCCCGGCACAATTGCCGAGGTAGAATGCGTTCGCACCAGGTGCGTCCGCGATCATAGCCTGTAGCCTCTCGCCTCGAGCCCTGCATCCGCGGCAGCTTGCGGCTGCTCGCTGGCAGGGTCCGCAAAATAAACTGCCAGCCTGTTACAGAGGGCGACGAGCGGCATACCGAGCATGAATGCCGTATGTGTCGGATCTCCTTCGCAATGATGAAGCGTTTGAAGAATGAGCTTGCGCTCGACATCCTCGATAGTCTGACCGACGAGGATATCGACGGCCGCATCGACCGTTCGCTGCCCCGGATAATCGCCACAAAGGTGGAGAGCGATCTCTTCGATCAATCGCTCCTCACTCGCCGTGGCTATGACGATGTCCGTGTGGCAGTCGCCAAATTCGCAGAAGACATAAAGCCCGCTTTCGGCATCGATCGTCACGCGCCCCGCGATCTCGGCCGATTGATGACGAATGAGAACATGCGGCGAGGCATCACCGCCAAATATCACCGACAGGGTCCGGTCTACCGAATGAAGCCTGCCTCGGAGACGGCCCGTAAGACCAGTCAACAATGCCCTTGCCTTCAGGTTGGGCGTCTCCCGGACAACCGAGACCTGATAATCCGAATCGGGAAGCGATTTCCTCATCATGGCGACACCGATGCGGACAGCGCCGAACGATCGGCACTGGCCTTCCTCATATCAACCATCGGGGTTGCGACCTTCTGGGATCGCGAGACGATTGCATGAACGCTCATCCCACCCCCCTCAGTCCGGCCTTGCCGTTCCGCCGGCACAGCTGCGGCAGCGATACCGGTCGAGACAAGAGGAAACCCTGGACGTGGGTCGCACCAGCCGCACGGGCTGCTTCGAGCTGAGATTCCGTCTCGATGCCTTCGACGACGACAAAAGGGGCAAAGCAGGCAGCAAATCCGACGAGATGCGAAAGGCTGTCTCGCCCATCGCGACCACGCCTGTTGTCCCTGAGAAAAGCCGCATCGATCTTGACGATATCGCTGGTGATTTGCAGCAGCGATGCCGGCGTGGCGAAGCCCGAGCCGAAATCGTCGATGGCGATGCGACAGCCGAGCGAACGGATCATCTTCACCCGCTCGATGGCGGTGCCAACCAGGGGATATGTTTCGGTGACCTCCACGATAAGGCGAGAAGAGAGCTCCGGCTGATGAGTGATTCGGGCGAAAATATCGGCGAATCGATCCGGGTGGGACAGGCTGGAGACGGACAGGTTGCAGCCGAGGACGAGTGTTTCGTCCGCCGCAAGCGCGGACAACACCATATCGAGAATACGCAGGTCGAGCGCGAACCAGCGATCCTGCCGTTCAAGCAGCGACACAAAGGTACCGGCGCCATGCACGGTCCCGTCCGATTCCGTCACACGCGCCAGGCTTTCGGCATACAATACCTGTTCGGCATTCACCGCGTCGTGAACCCATTGGGCAGCAAAGCCCAGGCCACCCTCGGCGATAGCCTTTAAAATCAGGGCCTTATGACCTTCCTCGTTGCGATGAGCATTACCGTTCATCGAACCTCCCCTCGTCGGGGGAACGACCATGGGCAAAGTTTTGAAAACAAGCAGGGGTGATTGAAAGCGGCGCGATCCGCTTCGAAACATGAGATTTCTGGCGCTGTAAATCCGCGTCTTCCATCTTCCAGACACCC
Organism: Rhizobium sp. A22-96; assembly: GCF_053521805.1. Lineage (NCBI taxonomy): Bacteria > Pseudomonadati > Pseudomonadota > Alphaproteobacteria > Hyphomicrobiales > Rhizobiaceae > Rhizobium > Rhizobium sp. A22-96. Next base: position 7,198 of record NZ_JBNWDQ010000005.1, on the reverse strand, counting down.
TTAAACCTCATATCATCGAGGTCCTCTGCACCGAGCCGGAAATATTACACCAGAGACCAAAGTCTATTCGGCGCCGCCACACCGATGGTGCTTTTTATCTATTGCTAATACACTAATTAGCATCTCACTGCAAAAGTCAATCTCTACGCGTTTTTTGTTATATCTAATTCAACTAAAACATTAACAAGTCTCATCTGTCATTACCGACTTCACTCATGAGGCCACCATCTGTTCTGCCGCGCTGCTTGAAGGGCCAAATCCAGGGACGGCAATTCGGCGTGCCACAGCTTCTCCCATTCGAGACTCATGACGCCGGCATAACCATCGGCGGCAAGCGCGGAACGCAGCGCGGCCATGGGAAACTCCCCACTACCAGGCAATACATAGCTATAGGGCAGCTTCGGTCCCGGCTGCGAGATACTGTCCTTCACATGAAGATGCCGGGTGTTGTTGCGGACCAGTTTCCAGGTCTCCAGGAGATCGTGACCACCCTTGCGCCATGTGTGATGGGTGTCCCAGAGCAATGCACAATCAGGGGCAGCCTCCAGGAAACGTGCGATAGGATCGAGCCTCACGAGGCAATCATGCGTCTCGACGACCATCTCGGCGCCGAATCCTTCTCGCCTGGCCGTTTCACGCCACCATTGCAACGTCTCCAGTGCCTCAGCCAACTCTCCGGCATCACCGCTCTCGCCGCCGTCAAAAACCCGCAGAGACTTGATGCCCGCGGCTTCCGCCCAGGGAAGATAGCGCAAAAACTCTTCCTTGGCCTGAGATGTCGCGCCGACAATGCGCAGCGAAGTATTGAAGGCGCAAACCTTTACTGGCGACGCTGCCAGCGCTCGGGCGAGACCTGACGGCGAACCGAACCTCTCGATGAAATAGCTGACCAGATCGATCGTACCGCCAAGGGCGCGAATTTCGATGGCGGCGAGCCCGTGATGGGCTGCCAGGGCGAGAGCCTCATCCAATTCAAGATCCGCGCATCCCAGCGTCGAAAATGCCAGCTTTATCCGCGGCACATTATTGTCAACGGCAACCACTACGCCCTCCTCCGCCAGATTTTTTAATGTCGACCAAGAGCCGCCGGACAGGGTGTGCCCTCTCCAGCTGCACGACATAAGTAACCAAACGGATAATTACGAAGCAGCACTCGGCCGTCAAGAGCCGACACCCTTTAACCGATAGATCGCGACTGACCTTCATCGCAGGATCAGTGCAGGATATCCAAAAAGGGCCTACAGCTATCCCTCACCAGACGATGGGATGCGTCTCTCCGGTCGCAACATTGACGAAGCCCTCCGGAGCCCTTTCCGATGGAGCCACAAGAACCCAGCGCCAGGGTGCGCAGGTCAGTGTCGCGAAGGAAAGGCGCTCGGGGAAGCCCGGCCACCAGCGCGGCGAAAATGTCGGCTCATACATCCAGTCGATATCGGCGCCGGCCTTGTAAAGCAGCTGCATCTCCGCATCCAACTCTTGCGCCGATCGTGCCGTCATCAGGCCGCCGACTTCGTAGCGGACGCGAGCGACGACCTTGCCGCCCGATACCAGCACCCAGCCGCCCTGCTGTTCGTTGAGTGCATTGGCGACCATCGCCATGGCTTCGTCCGAGGAACCGACGACCCAGATATTGTGCTTGTCATGGCCGAGCGTGGCGCCAAGTGCTGTATGCGGCGTGCGTGGGCCGGTGCCAAGCCAGAACATCTTGGCGACCCTGGCGTCGCCGGAAAAACGGTCGACGATTGCGAATTTAGTGACGTTGCGATCCGGGTCGCGCTGCACAGCACCGCCAATAACCGGCAGATCCATGGTGATGAAATCATCGGCCCAGTGGAATGGTCGCAGCAGCGCCGCCTTCGCCGTCGCCGCATCCGAGGGCGCAGCGATACGGAAATCTTCTGGCGTCACAACTCTGTCGATCCGGACCGTCTTCGTCGCCCAATCCGGCCAATCAATCTCGGGGCGGACGCCGACGAAAGACTTGCCTTCGGAAGCCGGCCTGCCATCGGCCCAGACCTTGGCGATCGACAGCGTCGCAACATCGTCCAGAAGCACGATATCGGCGAAGCGGCCGGGCGCGATCGAGCCAACCCAGGGCGTGAGCCGCATATGCCGCGCCGGGTTGATCGTCACGCATTGAATGGCGATCTCAGGAGCCAATCCATTTTCGATCGCTAACCGGACATTGTGATCAGTCGCTCCGATTTTCAGCGTATCGGAAGCGCTGCGATCGTCCGTGACGAAAGCGATCTGCGACCAGTCGGACAGGCCCTTTTCCATCAGCCCCTGGATGACTTCGGGCAGGGAGTGCGGCCGAAGCTCGATGAACAGGCCATGCGTCAGCTTTTCCCAGATTTCATCGAGGAACCAGCCTTCGTGATCGGAGGCGAGGCCCGCGCCGGCAAACGCATTGATCGAGGCCAGATCACGCAGGCCCGCGCCATGCCCCTCGACAACGCCACGCTGCTCGAAGGTGGCGCGGATCATGCCCCAGAGGCGATCATAGGCGGGATTGTCCGGATTGCTGACCGAGGGCCAATCCATCACCTCGTCGAGACCGGCAACCATCAGGCTTTCGCCGAGAAAGGCCTTCTGCTCGTCATAGCCGAAATGGCCGCCGCCCCATTCATAGGCGGTCGGCGGCACGGCCGAGCCCGGCAGAGGGAAGATCTTCATCGGCGAGCCGCGGCGGCGTGCCTCCAGCCAGAATTCGAGATTGCGAGCGCCGTTGACATTGGAAAACTCGTGGCTCGCCTCGCAGACCCAGGTGACACCGTGCGGCATGACCAAAGCAGCTTCCCATTCCGGCGTCAGGTGCGAGCTTTCGATGTGCTTGTGCGCCTCGCCGAAGCCGGGAACGGCTGCAAGATTTGGCTCGTGAATGCGCTCGCCAACCTCGCCCTGGTAGCTGCCAGCCGGACCGACATAGGCGACGCGCCTGCCCTTGATGACGATCTCCTGATCATCGAGCCAGGTGCGGCTATGTACATCGAGCAACCGGCCGACACGCAGCAGCCGGTCGGCCGGACGGCGACCGAGCGCCGTCAGAGTGAGATCCTGGCGGATCAACACCTCGTCTGCCGCGTTGACAAGCAGATCGTCGGGGAGATTTTTCGTTGGAGATGTCATGAGAAAGATGCCTGCGGAAATTCGATCGGCCGAGGGTAAAGATGGCGGTCCACCGTGTAAAGCGACTTGGCTCGGATGCGGGAAACCAAACCATCTCAATGGGTTGCATTTCCAGCCATGATGCGCGCCGGAATATGTGGATTGCCGGGCGTGACATCGAAAAACTCACCCCTGCCCAATTGTTGGGCTTGTAAAGCGGATGCTCGAAAAATAGTATCCTGCAAGCTTGAAGCATATGGCTGATTTTATTGACCAAAGGATTTCGATCATGAAGGGCCTCTCTTTCGCCCACGTCGCGGGTTTCGCCGTTCTAGCTGCGACCGCCGCTTTGCCAGCCTTCGCCCAGGCAAAGACCCTGACCGTTTCATGGTGGGGCTACAATGGCGAGAAGATGCAGGCCAATATCATCGAGCCCTTCAAGAAGATCTGCGGCTGCGACGTTGTCTTCGAAACCGGCAACAATGCCGACCGGCTCAACAAGCTGAAGCTGCGCGGGGGTAAGGGTGTCGACGTCATCTACCTCACCGATAGCTATTCGCAGGCCGGCATCCAGCAGGGCCTCTTTCAGGAGATCGACCGCAGCAAGATCCCGAACATTGCCGATCTCTACGACATCGCCAAGGCGCCGCAGGGCAATTACGGTCCCGCTTACACAATCGGCCGCGTGGGAATCGTCTACGATACCGCGAAGGTGAACCCGCCGATTACCTCCTGGAATGATCTCTGGCGCGACGATCTGAAGGGGGCTGTTTCGCTTCCCGGCATCACGACCACAGGCGGGCCGCTGACAGTGCTTGAAGCCGGCAAGCATGCCGGCGTCGATCCCTATACCGATGCCGACAAGACCTTCGAAGCCATCGAGACGCTGAAGCCGAGCGTGGTCAAGAACTACAATACCGGCTCCGAGCTGGTAAACCTGATCTCGACAGGCGAAGCCAAGGTGGCGATAACGCAGGACTTTGTTCTGACATCCTTGCGCGCTGCCGTTCCAACGATGACCTGGGCCAATCTGAAGGAGGGCGATATCGCCGTCCTCAATACAGTCAATATTCCGAAGGGCTCGGAAAACGTCGAGCTTGCGCATCAGTTCATCAACTTCATCCTGTCGAAGGACGTGCAGCAGGCGGAAGCCGAACAGGGCGTCGATGCGGCCGTTTCGACCAAGGTCCTGCTGCCGCCGGAAAAAGCGAAGCTCTGGACTTATGGCGCCGAGATGATCGCCAAACTCAACCGCATCGATTATGAAAAGCTGATCGACGCGCAGTCTGACTGGGTCGATCGCTGGAACGAAATCTTCGGCATGTAACAGGGCATGCCGCGGCGATCCTGCGGTATTCCCACGGAATTCGTCTGATGAAGCATCTTGCAAAATGGGGTTTGACGGCGCCGGCGATTATCGCCGTGGTCCTCTTCCTGCTCGTTCCGGTGATCATCACGATCGCTGCGACATTCGGCGAAGCCAAGGGTGTGTTTTCTCCTTATGTCGCCTTCTTCACCAGCGGCTTTCGCCGCACGGTGCTCTTCAGGACAATCGAGATCGCCCTGGTGACAACGGCCATCTCCCTCATCATCGGCTTCATCGCCGCCTATGTGATCGCGCAGATGCCGGGCCGCCTGAAAAGCGCGATGATTATTGCCGCCGTCTTTCCGCTGCTGACCGGCGTCGTCGTCCGCTCCTTCGCCTGGCTGATCATTCTCGGCAAGAACGGTATTCTCAACAGCATGCTGCTTTCGGTCGGCGTCATCAGCGAGCCTCTGTCGATGCTCTATACCGAGGGTTCGGTGATCGTCGCGATGGTCTATCTTTTCGTGCCACTGATGATCCTCACCCTCGTCGGCGTGCTCGAGGGCATACCGCAGGACCTGATCCAGGCGGCGAATTCGCTTGGTGCAACGCCGGCTGCGACCTTCCGGCAGGTGATCCTGCCGCTTGCCACGCCCGGCCTTATCGTCGGCGCCGTGCTGGTCTTTACCGGCAGCTTCACCTCATACGCCACGCCGCAGCTGCTTGGCGGTGAAAAGCAGATGATGATGGGTACCTTCCTCTATCAGCGCGCCATGGTCACCTTCGACTGGGTAGGGGCATCGACGATCGCCGCCATCATGGTGGTCGTGACGATCGGCATTGTCGCGATCATGAGCCGCATCGCGCGGCGACTGAACCCGATGGCGGTGTGATCATGGCGAAATCTGTTCATCCCGCACTCATCGCTTTCACGGGTCTCATCTTCCTGTTTCTGCTGGCGCCGCTCGTCATCATCATCGGCGCGGCCTTCAGCGACACGACTTATCTCACCTTCCCGCCGCAGGGCCTGACACTGCACTGGTTCTCGAACATCTTTGCGATCGAGGCCTTTCGCACGACGGCAATCACCAGTTTCGAACTAGCCTTCCTTGGAACTGGGCTCTCGCTGCTGCTTGGCGTTCCCGCCGCCTATGCGATCAGCCGCTACAGGGTCGAGCTGCCGAGCTGGCTTTCGACGCTTTTCGTTCTTCCGATCCTCGTTCCGGAAATCGTCTTCGGCTTCTCGCTGATGAAATCGATCACCATCGGCCTCGGGCTGCCGATCTTTCCGAGCCTGTTGATCGGCCATGCGCTGCTGGTACTGCCCTATTCGGTGCGCGTTGTCAGCGCCAGCCTTGCGAGCTTCGATTTCTCGATCGAGGAAGCCGCTATCAGCCTCGGCTGCCCGCCGCTCAAAACCTTCCTGACGGTGGTGCTGCCGAATATCCGCGCCGGCGTCATCGCGGCCTTCATTCTCGCCTTCATCACCTCCATCAACGATGTCTCCGTCTCGGTCTTCCTGACCGGCCCCGGCATCTCCACCCTTCCCATCCAGATCCTCGCCCATATGGAGCAGTTCTTCGACCCGACCATCGCCTCGGTCTCCGTGCTCTTGATGCTCGTGACCGTCGCCGTCATGGCGGTCGTCGAAGCCACCCTGGGCCTCACCTTCCTGACAAAGTAGCCGCCCGTGACCGTATCGCTTACCATCCAATCCATCAGCGCCCATTACGGCAAGACGGCTGTTCTGCAAGACCTTTCGCTGTCGGTCGCAGCCGGCGAGCTGGTGTCGCTGCTCGGCTCCAGCGGCTGCGGCAAGACGACGACGCTGCGGCTCGTCGCGGGCTTCCTGCAACCGACGAGCGGCGCCATCAAGCTCGGCGAACGCGATCTGACCACGCTTCCCGCACATGCCCGCGATATCGGCCTCGTGTTCCAGAACTATGCGCTGTTTCCGCATCTGACGGTGCTGGAGAACGTCGCCTTCGGCCTGAAGCAGCGCCGCATCGCAACGCAGGAACGCCGACAGAAGGCTGCAGCCATGCTGGAGCGCGTCGGCCTCTCAGGCCTCGGCGACCGGTTACCCTCCGCACTCTCCGGCGGACAGAAACAGCGCGTCGCATTGGCGCGTGCACTCGTCATTGAGCCGCCGCTTCTGATGTTCGACGAACCGCTGTCCAATCTCGACGCCAAGCTCAGGATTGATATGCGCGTCGAGATCCGCCAGCTGCAGCGCGCCAACGGCACGACATCGCTCTATGTCACGCACGATCAGGAAGAAGCCTTCTCGATCTCGGATCGGGTCGCCATCATGAATGCAGGTCGCATCATGCAGCTCGATACGCCGGAAGTCCTCTACCGCAAACCGGCCAATGCCTTCGTTGCCCGTTTCGTCGGCTTCGAAAACCTGCTGCCATTGCAAGTGGTCGCGCGCGATGGCGCCCTTGTGACGGCAGAGGGTGCAGGCGGTGCAAAGATCACGCTTTCGCAGGATGATTTCGGACCGATCCCCGATGATTTCATCCTCGGCTGCCGCGCCGACGGGCTTTCCGTGCAGCAGGAGGGCAATGGATTGCCGGCGACCCTCGGAATGAGAACCTATCTCGGCCGCGCCTATCAATATCAATGCACAACGCCGGCGGGCGATTTTGTTGCCAATGGCGCATTGTCCGAGCCGCTGGCCGCAGGTAGTGCGGCGACGCTCGTGCCTGTGCCCGAACAGTGCTGCATTCTTAATCCGGAGCGGTAGGCGGGCGAACTGGGTGGTCCCGAGTGTTAACTCCT